>NZ_JAMJWE010000249.1 GCF_023554105.1 Brucella sp. 21LCYQ03 | reverse complement strand
CAAATGCAAAAGCTAAAATCCACGTATGTAGATGCGTTACCAACGCTTATCCATGCAGACACCGGATTGATCCACACGTCGTACAATCAGGCCGTGGCAGCTACTGGACGATTGAGCTCAACCAATCCAAATTTGCAAAATATACCAATCCGTACCGAACGTGGTCGTGAAGTCCGCAAGGCCTTTATTCCGCGCGACACGAATCATGTCTTACTTTCTGCCGATTATTCGCAGATTGAACTGCGCCTGATGGCTGAGCTGAGTAAGGATAAAAACATGATGGAAGCATTCCAAAAGAATCAGGATATCCATCGTGCCACAGCAGCGCGCGTATATGGAGTACCGCTAGAGGAGGTAACTTCTGATCAACGCCGTAATGCAAAAGCGGTCAATTTTGGTATCATATATGGCCAGTCTGCCTTTGGTCTCTCTCAAAATCTTAATATTTCTAGAAAAGAGGCAGCCGAAATCATCGATCAGTATTTTACGCAATACAGCGGCATTCGCGACTATATGTCTAAGACAATAGAAACGGCAAAGGAAAATGGTTACGTGGAAACAATTCTTAAACGTAGACGTTATTTACGCGATATCAATTCCGCTAATATGACGGTACGCGGCTTTGCCGAAAGAAATGCAATCAATGCGCCTAT
>NZ_JAMJWE010000248.1 GCF_023554105.1 Brucella sp. 21LCYQ03 | reverse complement strand
CGAGTTGTCGTGGATAACCGCTAATCTTGACGAGCTTACTTTGGATCCGAGCGGAGATGATATCCCAGTAGCTCAGATCGAATCCGGTACAAAGGATGTTAGTCTTACCGCTTCGGCTACATTCACACTAAAAGGAACTGCTAAAAACGGATCGATAATAACAAGCCAATTACATGTAATTATTTAGCTATGGATAATAAAATGACTGTCGTTGATCTGGTGCTGCGCTATCCAGAAGAAAAAGGGGACGAAACAACGCTAATCTTTCTGGATGCCTATGGCAATGAAAAAAAGCAATTCACCAGTAGAAGCCTCAAAGAAAGCTGTCTTCAGGCAGCGTATAACCTCTCTTCGGATATCACTCCCAAAGATATTACGCTTTTGATTGCTGAAGATGAGTCCGACTTTGTGCTGGCTTTTTTCGGATGTATCATGGCTGGAGGCATTCCTGCTCCGCTTGCTCCGGTACGAAAGTCCAGGAATAAGCACGGTTATGAAAGCATTTTGGAAATTTTAAAACGCGGTCAGGCCAAGAACGTGGTGATCGATGAGATTCATCATCAGCCTCTCGAAGAAGTGCTGCGCCAAGTAAGTGTATCTGGAGTTAAGGTGATTTCTGTCGATTCCATTAAAACCCAACCCGCAACTGCTGT
>NZ_JAMJWE010000247.1 GCF_023554105.1 Brucella sp. 21LCYQ03 | reverse complement strand
CTCTTCTTCATTCATCGGAGCAGCCACGATCATATTTGGTACACTGCGCATAAACGCAATATCGTAGGCGCCGTGGTGTGTAGGACCATCTGCTCCTACCAAGCCTGCTCGATCCAAGCAAAATACTACATTGAGCTTCTGTAACGCTACGTCGTGTATGACTTGATCGTAGGCGCGTTGCATAAACGAAGAATATATATTACAGAATGGTACTAAACCCTGTGTAGCCAAACCAGCACTAAACGTGACGGCATGTTGCTCGGCAATGCCTACATCAAATGCACGATCTGGCATGGCCTTCATCATGATATTTAAGGATGAACCACTTGGCATCGCCGGAGTGATTCCCATAATGGCTTTGTTTGACTCTGCTAGCTCCACTAGCGTATGTCCGAATACATCTTGATATTTCGGAGCTTGTGGCTTTTCGAAAACAGTTTTTTTAATTTCTCCTGTTATTTTGTCGAACAAACCTGGCGCATGCCATTTGGTTTGATCTTTTTCTGCCAAAGCATATCCTTTACCTTTTACGGTAATGGCATGTAATAGTTTTGGTCCAGGGATGTGTTTTAGATCTTCAATGGTTTTGGCCAACTGATTCACATCATGCCCGTCTACTGGTCCAAAGTATCTAAAATTAAGAGATTCAAATAA
>NZ_JAMJWE010000246.1 GCF_023554105.1 Brucella sp. 21LCYQ03 | reverse complement strand
GTATATTTTGATAATCAGAAAAAAGGCGTGCCTGAATGCGTTTTACATAAACCAGTGGTCCTACAGTCCAATCCGGATAAGCGATCGGCAATCGGTACGATAGCAATACCGTGTTGTCCACTCTAGGAGATGGGAAATACCCAAAACCGCTGACTACCGGGATGTCATTGTTGAATAAATAGGAGCCTGTTTTATGCTGAAAGCTCATTCGTATTTGCAGACCATGATTCAGCATCAATCCCGGGAGGAAGAAGCCTGTTCTAATCGAAAAAATCTGCCCATCTATGGCCTCAGCGGCAAAAGGTAAATGTCGATATGTTATATTGAAATTTTGGCCCCACCGGGGCTGCAAATCCATCACACTGCGTCGCATGTTACGGTTGAAATAAGCTTGGTAATTCAATGGAAATGCAATCTCTTCATTAAAATTATTGAGTTGCATATTCACATCGTATCGCTTAAGATAGGAGCTGCCTAAATTTACACCGTAGCTATAGATCATATGCTGCCTAAATATGGAGAATGGTATTTGTACATTCGCTGCATAATAATGTTCTCTCCAATCAAATTGCGCGTAAGTATCATCCGGTAGTCGCGCTTGGCCAATCTGTCCCCTGTTTTCGTAGCGAAGGGTGAATCTTGGATAGTATTTGG
>NZ_JAMJWE010000245.1 GCF_023554105.1 Brucella sp. 21LCYQ03 | reverse complement strand
GAGCCTAAAAAAACATTGATTTTTTTTCAAGCAGACTGGTGTGTTTATTGTAAAAAGATGGAACGAGAGGTCTTTACAAATCCAGCTGTAATCACTCGAATCAATCAATATTATTATGCGGTTCAGCTGGATGTAGAAACAACAGATAGCATTTTCTTTGACGGGCAGCTGTTCACCAATAAATCCGTAAAAAAAAGAAGGGGCCAATACCACGATCTGGCCGTGTTGCTGGGCGCCAGGAATGAACAACTGGTGCTACCAACAACCCTCATTCTGGACAAAAACTTCTTTTTAGAACAAAGGCACTTTGAGTATTTACACAGCAAAAAGTTGCTCCAGTTGCTGAAACCATAAAGGCACATCCTCGCCTTAGGCATTTCCCGACAGTCACATATAAAATTAAAAGCGTATTTTTGTGCCCAAATGGGAAAGAGAATACCTCAGGACAAGAAATTTGTCTCTGATATAGAGATAATTGACATCGCCGAAGAAGGAAGAGGCGTGGCGAAACAAGACGAACTGGTAATGTTTATTGAGAAGGCAATACCAGGTGATATCGTTGACGTAGAACTGCTTCGCAAGAAAAAGAATTTAGTAGAGGGAAAAGTTACTGCTGTAAAGACGCCGTCTCCACATCGGGTAGAGCCTTTCTGTC
>NZ_JAMJWE010000244.1 GCF_023554105.1 Brucella sp. 21LCYQ03 | reverse complement strand
GGAAAGAAAAGTAACATATATCTGCCGAACTTCATCTGCCGTAGCCGATCGTCCCTCTTCCTGTAACCACTCATCTGGTACGGCAGATAATACCTTCCACAAGTTTTCTTCCGTAAACAGGGCCCGAAACTGTACATCCACTTCCCGAACTTGAGTTGCCTGCTTCAACAATACATGGTCTTTGATTTGGATAAAAGGTTTTGCCACCTGATCTTCCCAATGATCCCAATTGTGATGAAAGTAGAGCGAAGCGCCATGATCAATTAGCCAAAGCTCCCGATTCCAGATCAACATATTGGTGTTGCGCACCGTTCGATCTACGTTCATAATCAACGCATCCAACCACACTATTTTGGAAGCTTCCATGGCGGTGATTTGCTCTACATTAGGATCAAAAGTAATGGCGCCATTCAAATAGTGTACACCTAAATTTTTGCCAACACTAAATTTCAAAAGATCCTGAATTTCTTCGTCGGGCTCTGTTCTGCCGAATGCTTCGTGCAACTCGGCAAATACCATTTCCGGCATACGCAAACCGAGCCATCGAGCGATTTCGCCTACAATGAGCTCCGCCACCAGAACACGCTTTCCCTGCCCTGCTCCGCGAAATTTAATCACGTAACTGAAATCATCATCGGCATCTACCAAGGCAGGC
>NZ_JAMJWE010000243.1 GCF_023554105.1 Brucella sp. 21LCYQ03 | reverse complement strand
CTGGCGTTGTAGCCAGTTGGCCTAACTCTGCTAAAGCATCTGGTGTTTTTTGAGATTCGGACAAAGAATCATTGAAATGTGCCAAGATCCTTCCTGCAAGGGAAATATCTTTCAATTCTACCTCAATATCGGCTGTTTTCGCAAATGCTTGAACAATCGGCAGGAATGAATAAGTGGCCAACAATGGCGCTTCGTCTGTTTTTGTATAAATAATTTTAGATGACATAGTATCTTTTTTGTAATTGCCCTAAAGATAACAAAATCATTATAAATAGCCCGCTATCGATGCGTTTTACGATGGGCAAAATAGAAAACTACTGGTAGAATGGTAAACGAAAGAATCAAGCAAATCAATAAACCTCCAACAATCATAATGGCCAGCGGCTTTTGTATTTCTGATCCCATGCCTGTAGACAATGCTGCCGGAAGTAAACCCATAGAACCCATCAACGCAATCATTACCACTGGACGAATACGACTTCTCACTCCTTGTTGAATCGCTTCGATAAGACTGTATCGCCGATTCAGATTGTCCCGAATTACACCAATCAGTACAATACCATCAATAGTGGCTACGCCGAATAAAATGATAAATCCTATTCCGGCAGAAATTCCAAAAATGGTGCCCGTAACCCAAAGGGAAATAAAGCCGCCAATA
>NZ_JAMJWE010000242.1 GCF_023554105.1 Brucella sp. 21LCYQ03 | reverse complement strand
GCCACTTGGGCGCCAGGCAATGTTTGCAAAGCCGCGATGATATTGCCCATACTGCCGGCAGTAGATACAATGTCTAATGGGCTGAGCGCTGCGCCACTTTGATTTCCAATCCGAAATTCTCCAGCTTTGACAAGAACTTCTGGAATGATATGCTGATCTGCCGTCAGGAAAATGACCAATGGCTTTGATAGCGGTAGTTGCAGCCAAATAGAATCTTGGCTATACCCCAAGGCCGTTACCCGAAGCAGTATGGAGTCTCTTTGTGTTGTGCTGAACCGGAAGTAGCCTGAATGGTCTGTGTTGGCACCATCATAACTACCGTCGATAAATACATTGGCCCCCGCTATAGCCTCTCTTTTGGAATTTTGGACATAACCTTCTAGAGATCGGAGATCGCCTATTTCTTGTGAATAGGTGTAAAAGTTGGCAAAGAGGAATGTGAAAATAAATATAAACCGCATGACACATCGTTTTGACCGAAATTAGGCCACGATGCTTCGAACGACAATAAAATGTAGATGAACTGTTTATTTTAAATGATGAAATACAAGTGCTCGCCTGTGACTAGAAGAGTAGTACACTCAAGATGGGAACCAAAATTAGCGATAAAATGGAAGAAATGCCCACCAGCAACGCGGCGTTTTCTTCCTCTGTCTCT
>NZ_JAMJWE010000241.1 GCF_023554105.1 Brucella sp. 21LCYQ03 | reverse complement strand
TGTAATGCCTGCACAGCGCTTTGAACAGGTCTGTTCTCCAATTGCTTTGCGTCTACAATGGCCACGGAGCCGGTTAAGTTGGTTTTCTTCTGTGTTCCAAAACCTACAACGACTACTTCTTCCAATGCGTCTCCGCCTGAGGTCAGCATCTCTACATTGAGCGTAAATTCTCCATTTGCACCAGCCGTTTGGTCGGCTAAGTTGATCGTCTGCCGTTGATATCCCATCGCGGTGATGATCAATGCGTCCGTTGCGGTAACCGTGATACTAAATTGTCCTTGTTCATTGGTGGCTGTTCCCTGCTGTGTGCCCTGTATTTGAACAGACACTCCCGCCAGCGGTGCTCCTTCAGCAGTTACCTTTCCCTTCACTTGCCTGCTTTGTGCATGGGCGTGGTGGAGTGCAACTGCGATCACAAAAAACATGAATAAGATGCTTTTAATGAGGTTACGATTTTTTCTCATTTCTTCTGGTAATTAAGATTTATGTTTTTCTTATCGATTAGTAGCCGATGGTATTAGGTTCATTGTGGTACACACTGTCGTGTGCACTGGCTTGGATCGATTAGTTATCGACAAATCTCTCTAAAAAAAATGCCCACAACGTGGGCATTTTCATATTTAAAAAGGGGTGAATTCGTTTTCCAACTTACTCAGAAG
>NZ_JAMJWE010000240.1 GCF_023554105.1 Brucella sp. 21LCYQ03 | reverse complement strand
TCTATAATTAATCGGTCTTCGAGCTCAAACATTTTTAATAAAGATGTAAAACGAGTTAGCCCTCTTTTTGGATTTCCATAGATTACGAAGGGCTTATTGAATATGATGGCAAATGCGCACGCATGGAATGAATCGGCCACTACGAAAGATGCCTCATAAAAGCCTTTTACCCATTCCTCTGTAGGTGGCGCCACACGATTTTTTAGGGGTATTGATTTGTTTTCTATCTCACTATTTACACGCGAAACTTCCAAACTATACGTCTCTGCGATATGGTTTATTACACGAGTTTTGTCTTCATTCTCATCCAAGACGTACACTAACAATTTCTTGCCGAGTTTATCCGGATTTGATGGAGTGAATAATTTGGTGTAATAACTTTCTTCAATAAGCATTGTAGGATCTAGAACATGTGTGGCCGATGTACTAAATTTATTTTGGCATAATATGACGCCTGAATCTTCTCGTACACCAACATGATTAAACTTTTGTAATAGACCCCCACATCCGATGGTTTCCTGATCATTGAATGTCCATTCATCCGTTCCGAAAGAGGCGGCATAGGCAATACGCCTTGTACTAGATTCCGTTGATAAAAAACCTAAGAAATAATCAAAAATATTAGGAGTATAACGTGGACGCCAAACCTGATCGCTACC
>NZ_JAMJWE010000024.1 GCF_023554105.1 Brucella sp. 21LCYQ03 | reverse complement strand
CATGGGTCAATTCTAAATGGAAATATCACCCCAAACTGGGTCAGTTCTCAGCGGCAATCAACAGACTGATGTTGGGCTGCCGGGAATGTCAGGAATAGAACTAGCACAAAAGGTAAACGAAAAATGGCCCGATGTGAGCATCATCTTCACAAGTGGCAATAACAATGCCAAAGCAAATTCAGGTTTAGCCAATGCGTTTCAGGTGTCAAAGCCGTTTATGATGGAACAACTCAGGGCCGTACTAACTCAAGCAAATTTAACGAACTGAGGCTGACCTTTAGGGGTCATCGAACCAAATTTCTATTTACATGAGTACCAGATCGACGAGTTAAATCTGTTACTTCCAAACTTTATTCAACGGTGTAGGTAGAGTATTGCAAAATGAAACGCTGGTTCAAATTTGAGCGAAGTACCAAACACCCGACCCTCATCACCGAGATCACGGCAGACCTTTAACGGCTGGCATCAAATTGACTTGTCGGCTTTCAGAGGTTTGCCCGAACACCGCGATAATACTGACTTTTAGCAACTTTGTTAGCTAATTGGCCCGATGTGGCGAGTTAGGCTCTGGAGAAGTTATCTTACAATGGGTTGAAAGCGGTTCTGTTCAATTTCAGGCAAGCTCCGCGTCGATTCTAAGTCAAACATTTGTAGGGTATGTTATGTGTTCGACAGCTATCATTGAATTTACTAGAACAGAGAAATAATCTATTGAAAGTGACCACTTCGTGACCATGGATGAGACGCCAGGATTTTCCACCCGTGAGGCAGATATTGAGTTCCTGCGGGCGCGGAATTCCGCCTTACAAGCTGAATTGGAAACGTTAAAATCGGTACGCGATGTGGAGCGTCAGTGCCTCCTGAAACTGACAGCTCAACTCGATGCACTTGTCCGTTCGTCATCGGAGGTGCGTTATAAAGTCAATGCTGACTGGTCCGAACTGGATCAGCTACAAGGTGGCGGGTTCATCCGCGATAATACGCAGTCCAATAAAGAATGGATTGAAGCGTATATACCGGACGAGCACCAGCAGCTTGTGCGGGACGAAATCAGTCGAGCCATTGCCGCCAAGGACATCTATAACATCGAGCATATGGTGAAGAAGGTTGATGGATCACGTGGTTGGGCGTTATCGCGGGCTGTGCCGCTCTTCGACCATAACGGCGAAATTGACAGTTGGATGGGCTCTGCCTCGGACATCACGGTTCGTAAATCGTCGGAAGAAACACTGCGGTTGCTCAATTTCGAGTTGGCGCATCGAATGAAAAATACGTTTGCAGTCGTTCAGGCGATTGTTGCGCAGACTTTGCGCCTGTCGGAAACGGTCGAGACAGCAAAGGAAATCATAAATAGCCGCCTTCAAGCGCTTGCGAGTGCGCAGGATATCCTGACTTCGACCGAGTTTACCGAAGCAGATGTTGGCGAAATTGTAAAAGCAGCTCTTGGTGCCCATCAAAGTCCAGATGCGCGCGTTGAAATTGTGGGAGAACGTTACAGCCTCAATCCACAACAAGCTCTGGGCCTTTCGCTTTCGATCCACGAACTCGCAACAAATGCTGTTAAATATGGTGCACTGTCTAATCAGTCGGGTAAAGTGGTTATCAGTTGGTATCTGACCGGTGGGCAGTTCGAGTTTCAATGGGTAGAGAGTGGCGGGCCCGCGGTGACAATTCCGACGCGGCAAAGCTTTGGTTCCCTCTTAATCAAGCGGGTGGCAGCGAGCTACTTCGGCGGCGAAAGTCTTCTGGATTTCAAACCCGAGGGGTTAGTGTATAAACTCTCAGTTAGTAAGCCAGCTGCGTAACGAGTTTCATTCCACAAAAAAGGATATGGGCCACGTGCCACGTCTGGGACCTAGGTATTGATTGTCAGTTAGGAATATTCTCAATGAGCCGAATTGGTGCACTTGGAGTAGCTTCTCCAAGAAAATCTGCCATCTTCAGGTTGATTAAGAGATTTCTTTAAAACTGGATTAGATCGTCAAAATCCATCCGTATCATCCTGCTGATCATGCTTTGATATAAAATGCTTATGAAGTCCAATATTTCAATTATGACTACCATATAGGATATTACGATGTTCCTGTAAGAGTCGAAGGCAAAGCTGGAGTAGAATGAGACGCCGAAAAGTGGTGGTTTTCCTCACATGAGTGATGATGAGTTCTTGTTCCGTATGTGTACCATATACAGCTTCTTAAAGTGATAATCATCGACCTTGAAGACCAGCCATTAGCCGTTCGAAATCGAAAAGTCTAAGGGTTGGAAGCCGCCAGCCCTTTCTTTATTCCTTCCTACGCCTCCTCTAATTTATCCTCCGTCTTTGTTCTGCATCAAGACTTGTGAATTCGAGTAGCTGCTCAACGGAAATAATTCTTTTGGATCGTTGGCTTTGAGATGGAACAGCCGTTGAGCCAATCCGTTTATTAGGTGCGAAGCGCATTTGGCGCTCCTGGAGCTCGAGATGCGTAAACGGGTAGCTGTAATTGGATCTGGTCCAACTTGTATATTTGCTCTGCAAAAACTTATTACTTCCCATAAGCGATTTGACGTTACAATTTTCGAAGCCTCGGACGTAGCTGGTAAGGGAACTCCGTATCAGCGTGGCATCAACGACGATGCAATGATGTCCAATATACCGAGCATCGAAATCCCTCATCTTCCCCAAACGCTTGCTTCATGGCTTAAAAACCAGCCTGATGAATATCTCAAGGAACTTGAATTGGAACGGTGTGCGATTTCTGACCGCGCCTTTTACCCACGGGTTGTTGTCGGTGACTATTTACGTCAGCAGTTTGAAACAATCATTTCAGATGGGATGCTATCAGGGCACAACATACGTGTTCGAGAATCCTGTAGTGTTTTAGACATCGTTCCAAAGAGAAGCGGATTCCTAATAAAATTCGGTGATCTTCCTCAGTTTGATTTTTTCGATTATGTCATGGCAGCCACTGGTCACAGCTTTCCAACGGTGCAAGAATCCTCGCCTGGCTATTTCGACAGTCCATGGCCTGCGACTGCGCTACAATCAATTTCTAGCGAAAAGATTGGCATATTAGGCACATCATTAAGCGCAATCGACGCGGCGATGACGCTTGCAACAAAGTTTGGAAAATTTAACAGGATGCCTGACGGCCAACTTCGGTATGAAATCGGCGACGACCATGCTGAGTTTGAAGTTACAATGATGTCTCGAAAGGGTCTGTTGCCAGAAGCGGATTTTTACTTTCCAATTCCTTATGAAGATCCATTAATCTGTACTAAGCAGGCGGTAACCGATCGGATCTCACTTGGCAGCAGTCGTTTGCTCGATGATGTGTTCGATTTGTTCCGACAAGAACTGGCAATTGCTGATCCTGAATATGCGCAGCTAATACGTTTGGATGAACTCACAATCGATACATTCGCGACAGCATATTATGGCGTAAGGGATAAGACAGACCCATTCGTGTGGGCGAAATTCAACCTGGATGAAGCTAAGCGAAATTATGACGCTAAACATAGCATAACTTGGCGTTACGCAGTTCTGATTACACATGAAATAATTGAGATGGCAGTAGCTCATTTTACTACCGAGGACTACGCCAGATTCAACCAATCATTTAAAAGTATTTTCGCTGACGATTACGCAACTGTGCCCCACATCTCGATAGAACGCCTGTTGGCACTGCATGAAGCAAAGAGATTGCGGATCGTTGCTCTTGGTGATCAGTCAGAAATTGTGACTGCTAATAATAAGCGAAAAACGGTTGTAAAATTTAGTGGCAAAGAATTAGCGTTCAACACGTTCATCGATGCAACTGGTCAAAAGACATTGTCCGCAGAAAATATACCGTTCGCATATCTTAAAAAAAGAGGTCTCGTAACTTCTGCTCGCACAAAGACATCTAAAGGAAATCAGAGGCGTACAGGTGGCATCGATGTTGATAATCAGTACCGCCCACTTATAGCAGGAATAAAACCTATTCGTGGGTTATACCTACCTGCAGTCTCTTACCTGCTTCATAAAAAGCCATTCGTGCAGGGTCTTACGAGCGCCGCTGACCTAGGTCAAATCGTTGCGGAATCCATAATCGATGATGCTGGTCGAACCAGAGGTGGGCGTATGGCTTACCGAGCTTCGAAGCTTAATGATAATTTCGAAGCAGCAGCATACACGGCAAGCAAAAAAAATCATATTCAGATAAAGATTGGGTAGTCTTTTAACATATATCAAAAATTCGATTAATATACGAAAATACTGGTCGAATAATCTCCGACCAGTTTTTTGTAATCAAATATTATTCGTCGTCATATTCTGTGGCTGCTGCGTTCACGGATTCCGTAGCAAGTTCCGTCAAGGCCTTATCTGCAGCCTTCTCCTGAGATAAGATGTCATCGATGTGCGTTTTGATTTCATCTAAACCAAGAGCTTCAGCGAATGAACTCATCGAGCCATAGCGGGTGATTTCATAATGTTCTACAGCCTGACAGCTAAAAATAATGGCTGCGTCAACTGCAACACTGGAGCCAAAATCTTCGAGAAGGCCTTCACTTTCTTCAAGGATTCCATCAATTGCATCACATTTTTCTGCTTTGGCTCGCTTGCCTAGAAGTTCAAAAATGGTTTCAAGTTTTTCGATGTGTGTGGCAGTTTCTTCACGATGAGAAGTCAACGCATCAACTAGTTCGGGATGATCGGCGGCTTTGATCATCTTTGGCAAAGATTTGTAGATTTTCTTCTCTGCGTAATAGATATCACCGAGTGCGTGTTCAAACAGATCGGAAAGGCTCTTTTCATCTTTATTCGATGAACGCTTTGCTTTCTGAGCCGCTGTTTTTGTCGCTACGGCATGGGCTCGCTTTTTCTTCGTTTCAGCGTTTGCGCTCGCGGTCTTGGCTCCTGACGCACGCGCTGTCTTTGCAACGGCCTTTTTCTGAGATTTGTTATTCGTTGAAGATTTTTCAGTTGTAGCCATTTCATCTCTCCCTGGTGTTGCCACTGACTAGGCTGAGCAAAACGCGGGCGATTGGCTTAGGTTCCTCCATAATCCGATGTGGGTCGATCAAAAAAAGTCAGCTGTTTTGAAAGGCCATATTAAGGATCCAATTGTTTCTTAATTTACATGTTTACGAGCTTAAAAAGTTTGGAATTGTTGTTAGTTAGCTTTTGTATATTTTATGTAAGTCAGTTTAGAGGTGGCTCCGGAAATCTGCACAGCTGGGATAAGTGGAATTTCTAACTGAGTTCGGCTTAGATGCCGGGATCAGGAGATATCATCGTGAGACGACCACGCCGAAACCATAGCCCAGCTTTCAACGCAAAAGTTGAGCTCGCTGCCATCAGAGGCTGTGGAATCTAGCCTGAATTTGACCCGGTTTTGTGTTTGATATTGATCACATCTAGCGCAGGTATTCTGTTGAACTCTTTGTCGATCTCCATCTTTGTGTGGTTCAGCCCTAAATAGAAATCTGGCTTAAAGTCTGGCGAAACTCAACACATATGGTATCGAAAAAACGAAGCTCTGCGAAACAATGGCAAGCGCACTCAAACAAGCTGCGGCTAACATGCCAAATTAAGAAATAGCCCCGTGAACTTATCAGCGACACGGGGCTCTTTCTTGCTGAAAATTTCCCACGGAATTCACCAGCAAACAATGAAACCTAATAACCAATAGAAAGGTTTCACAGCGCACACACCCTTAGGAGTAATGCGATGAAGAGTGTTCTTATTGCTGCCGCTGCTTTCGCTATGATTTCCGGTTCCGCTTTTGCTCAGGAGGCACCAAAGCCACCTGCCCCACCAGAAGCCGCCGCTCCTGGTACCCCGCCCCCGCCGCCACCGTCACCGCGCGGTGGTCCTCGCCCGGCCCCTGATAAATCAGCACACATCCGTGTTGAAGATAAAGGATACAAGGTTGATGTGAAATGCGCTGAAGACCAGTCAACTGTTGAGTGCGCAGAGATTGTTTACAAACTCCTCGACCGTGTCAGCCCGCCGAAAAAATAACTAATAGAGCACAAGCAACCCCGCTTCGGCGGGGTTTTTAATTCAAATAAGTCAATAGTTTAGATGTAATAAGCTTTAATTGGACGCTTAGATGAGCTCCGCTAGAATATCGTCAAACTCTTCCAGTCATAGAACGTCAGGATTACTAAACCGGAACGTGCGAAAGTGAGGAATGACGCTAGCGTTCCTTCCCTTAGCGGTGAAAATTAAACGTTCCGGGCTGATTGTGTCGCGGGGAGGCATTTGAAATCGAGATACCCGCAGACAGCGTGATGATAGTCAAGTGATGATGCATCTGCTGGAATAACGCCACTCGCGCTTGGAACATTGGTTTCAAAACACGTATAAAAAAATAAATTAATCAAGGATCGTTTCGGCTATTGGTTTGTTGATAGCCTGCACACCAAAACAAGGAATTTCAATGTCCGACAATTATACGCCTTATGCTCTCGTAGCTGATGACGATGTGATCATTCGTATGGATGCTGTTAATATCCTTGAAACGGCTGGTTTTCGTGTGAAAGAAGCGAGCAATGTTGAAGAAGCGCTGGAACTTTTAGAGAGTGATGCAAACAGGTTTCAGCTACTATTCACTGACGTGCAGATGCCGCCGAGTGAACTCACTGGTTTTGATCTAGCGAACAAGTGTTCTAAAAACTGGCCCCATATTAGTATACTCATCGCCTCGGGTATGATGCTCCCCGCTGAAAATGACCTGCCAGATGGCGCTGTATTTGTTAGAAAGCCGTTTAGCACAAGGCTAGTCTATGAACACCTCCAAGTCATATTACCAGATGGCAAGAAACCAGAGCCCCTCAAAACAATGGCATCCTAGCATAGCTTTTATGATCCGCTTGAGTCGCAGAGGGGGTATGTCCGTGTTCAGAGTTCAAAGTTCAGATACCTCTGAGGCCAGCAACCACAAAATAACTTATTGACGAAACTAATTCACTTCGGAATAATACCAAGAATATTGAGCTTTTTGTACAATTCAGCTCGAAACGAACGCTTGTGACGCATGAACCGATACACGCCTTGCGGGTGCGTCACCCTCAGACGTCAACACATACCTGAACCCGTCGAGATTTTAACAAAATCACCTTTCACCCAGGCTAAGAAGATAGAAGATTTTCATGATGAAAAAGGCGGACGGGTTAAATAAGCCAATATCTAACGATTAATCGCACACTCATCTTGTTATTTAAAATTCTTGACACAAAATACCTCACCGTGAAATTATTTGCCAATCTTCAAGTATCTACAGAATTAAGCACAAGCAATATGGTTTGTAGATCTAATGAGTTCCATAGAGTGGCCTTTTTATTTTGTCGTTACTCAGGTTCTACGTTTTCTCTACCCCTAAAATCTTACCTTTATGTGGCTGTGACCCATTTTTAACCTCTACGAGTGCTCTCTTCTTCGCTGAAGCAATATCTGGCATAAGCAGCCACATGTTTTTGTGTAGTTCACCGAACTCGGCAGGATCGTAGCCACCAAGATTGAGAAAAAACAACTTGTTTTCGCTCCAAATTTTCGATTTGGGCAGTATTCTTGTATCGTAACCATCGACATGAGCTACCTCCCCCAACAATCAACATGGAGACTTTTGGGATCTGCCCGCTACTGTTCACGCAAGTCATCGTAATAATCTTGAATAGTATCACCTATCGAAAAGCGTACATCATGCAGCTCAACGTTCAAACCACCGTAATTTCCACCTATTTGGAACATAAACAATTTCGTGGTCACCGATTACATTCAGTAAAACTAGCTGGAAAGCATCGTAACCCATTCGTGCGTGCCGACAAGTTCGTACTAAACTGAATGATATCAAAGTCATTCGCTCCAAAGCGATGTTGACACCTAAAATAGCGATTATACGCAGCAACTGATGCTCATCAATTCTCTTGCTAGCCAGATATGAAAGAGATGATGATGTTAAACAGTTTTGCGTTTCTCCACGCAGACGGACAATCTGTCGAAGAAATTCAGAGGTACGATTGGGCAAATAGCGCTCTCGGCTCAACTTCCGCGTGGCCAGTACCCCTTAAGACCGCATTGCAGATGATGCTGGCTTCACGGTTTCCTAAAGCTATCGTCTGGGGACCACAATACATTACATTTTTCAATGATGCTTTCCGACCTATCCTTGGAGGCAAGGAAAACTGTATGGGGAAATCATTCAGAGACATATGGGCAGAAGCTTGGGCTGAGATATCACCAATCGTCGACAAGGCGTATGCTGGGGAGGCAACTTTTATTGAAGACTTCCCTCTGACAGTTAATAGGAATGGTTTTCTTGAGCAGTGCTATTTTACGTTCTGCTATAGCCCTATAAGATTAGAAGACGGTCAGATCGGCGGCATGATTGATACTGTCGTGGAGACAACGGGAAAAGTCGAAGCGGAACAACGCGCACTGGTCTTTAATGGAGAACTTGCTCACAGGATTAAGAACACTTTCAGTATCGTCAGCTCGATCGCCAACCAAACTTTTGTCGACGCCAACACGGATCAGCGTCACAAGTTTGCAGAGAGGTTGAACGCTTTGAGCCACGCGCATGAGATACTGCGTCTACAAAATACCACACAGAGCTATCTATCCGATATTTTTGAAAGCATTGGCTCCGCTCTGGGAGTGAGCGACAATATGGATGTAAGCGGTCCGGACATCCATGTAGGCTCGAAAGGGGTCGCATCGATATCGCTGTTAATTCATGAATTGACAACGAACGCTATAAAGTATGACGCACTTTCAGAACCCGGCGGACGGGTGGTTGTTAATCTGAAGATTTCTAATGAAACCGGCATTGATTCATTGATGCTGCATTGGAAAGAGATCGGTGGACCTCAGGTTTTTACTCCAGACCGCAGAGGTTTTGGAACAAAACTTATTCGAACAGGCTTGCTTGGTACGGGCGATGTCGATTTGCGCTTCGAGCCTTCCGGGCTTGAAGCGGTGATGACGGCTTCTCTGCACGCACTTCGGGGCCGATATACCTAAGAAATAGCCGAATTATATCGCCGAACACTGGGAACGATTGGTTATGATTAGCATTATGTTGCAGTGGTCGGGGCGCTTGCCAAAAACGAATGTAATACAGAGTGGTCGAAGATGGTTGCGCCTACTTAATGGGGAAGATTCATAGTTTGCGTAACGTGTTACGATCTGTAAGTAAAAAGATTGATCCAACTCAAAAGAAATACATGATCTCAACGCTCTTAAACGAAATACGTATTTATGAAGTGGAGTTTGAGGCGTCAACTGATGATAAATTTAAAGAATTTATTATGGGCGCTATCGAAGAAAACAAACGTTTATTGAAGGTTTCAAGTTAAGTCTCGTAATTTTTGTTATCATGAGACGTTACTGATAGAGGCCAATTGCGGAACCGACAAATATCTTAAATTTGCGAGACGCGACGTTTTATTTTGTCTTTTACCAAAGATGACATGTAATAAGTAACGGTTGACTCGAATCATTTCACTTTAACCACGCGTCTATTTGGCAAGTTATTTTGAAATATTAAACTGCTTCTCTCTTCAAAAGTGACTTTAATCATCCAGCTACAATCATCGGCTCTATGGGGCACAACATGGTTGAAAACACTAGTACCGAGCAAACCGCGGAGACGCTGAAGGAAGCACTCCCATCTAAATCCGCGGCGATCCATGAATTGATACGCAGACACGGCGAGAAAGAGCTCGGGCGTGATGTGCTCGCACTCCTCTGGTCGGCCATCGCCGCTGGCATATCGATGAGTTTTTCTATGATGGCAAGAGGCATCCTCGAAGCCAACCTCCCAGCGTCCGAAATGTCGTTTCTGATAAGCTCAGCAGGCTATACGGTCGGCTTCATCATAGTAATTATAGCTAACCAGCAGCTTTTCACTGAAAATACTATAACACCTGTGCTGCCATTTATGGACCAACCAAGCGTCCATAATTTGTTGCGGGTTGCCAGGCTTTGGGGAGTTGTACTTACTGGAAATCTGATTGGAGGAGGAATAGCAGCCACCGCGTTTGCCATGCTACCCATTTTTTCTGATGACACGTTACGCTCATTTGTAGCAATGGGGCATCATTTAATGGAAAACACTGCAGGAGAAATGTTTGGAAAGAGTATAATATCTGGCTGGTTGATCGCTACGCTTGTATGGATGTTGCACAGCACAAAAGCTTCACACTTCGCAATAATATTTCTCGTCACCTACTTAATAGCCATCGGCGATTTTACACATATAATAGTCGGTTCCATTGAGGTTATTTTTCTTCTGCTGATTGGCGAAGTTTCCTTCACAGACGCAGTTTTGCGTTTTGGCATTCCCACTCTGTTTGGCAATGTATTTGGCGGGACGTTTATTTTCGCTCTCATTTCACATGCACAAATCAAAGCCGACGAGTAATGACGTTTAGACCTTTGCTGAACACGGGAGGAGTATTAATTTAGTCAGAGACACTCGTCGCTCAAATCGAAAAAACTAATATGCCGTTTCGATCTGGACTATTTGTTGGCACATTTAATCCCCAACAGTTCAGCGCTATGCAGGAAGCGTATCGTGAAACTTACCGTCAACTCGGCCGCACAACTCAATGTCCGATCAATGCTCAAAGATTAGCCAAACAAATATACCACGTCTACGACAGCGGAGTTACCGACCCTTTACAAATTGCTCGTATCGTTTTGCACGCAGAAAGCATCCATTATCAATTGCAATATTCAATGAACGATTGCTATACTTCAGGCCATCGTCGGCAAAATTTATTCAGCACGTTAGCGGCGCAAGATTTTCAATATGTTATTTGCCGGACGCGGTTTACTGATTTAAAGTCAAGAACCGGATCGCCCCATTCCCAGCAAACGCGCTCGGCTCTCTTTCCAAATAACCGGCCGAAAACGATGATCCCGACTTCAATGTTCAAATAAGGCTTGCTGCCAATTTTGGCCGCCATAAAAGAAGCCCAACACAACAACTTCTTGCTCAGTGACATTGAAAGCGATCGTAACTCTACGTTAAAAGCCAACGGTTCGCAGTCCTTCACGTACATCGTTACGCAAAGTGCCACGCTCAGAAGCGTAGTCGAAGCCGCGAATATAATTTTCAAGCCTATCGATGTATCCGAGCGCTGTCTGAGGCGAAGCTCTTTCAGCTATCCAGTCATAAAGAGCCAGAAGATCTGCCTCCGCTTCCGGCGATAAGATAACCCTCCTACTGATCACTTTCGCACTTTCATGCGTTCAGCATGTCGATTGCGAACTGAAGCAAAAGCAGAATCGACACTTACCGCCCGAGAAGGGTCGGATTTCATTCCGTCATACGATGCAGCAATTTCATTATGCAGCCAGCGCTCAATCACTTCATCCCGCTCTCTTAATGCACGGATGCCAGCACGAACAACCTCACTAACTGAGGCGTAATCCCCATTCCTGACTTTGGATTCGATGAAGGCTGCTTGCTCACTAGGCAAGCTAATCGTACGTTTTTCGATATTCGCCATTCTACTTTTCTTTTCAATGACATCTAGCACGGTGTGAATAATTCATACCATAAATTGATCTTCATGAAAAGGGTCCAACTACTAGATGCAGCAAGCCAAAAATGGCAATTTCGAACTTATGCTACCACAAAAAAGCTATTCTAAAAATCCGGAGCATCCAGACGCCGCACATTTCCAGAGTGACAGTCAAAAACCTCTGCACTAATTGACGTCTGTCGAATCAAGTCTCCACACGCTTTGAAAAATAATTTGCAAAAGTTGCAAGTCGACATGACCTCACCAAAAAAAATGATACTGTTGGAGTAGCATCTCCGCTTTTTAGAACAGGCTTTAAAAGTGGAATGTTTGTTCGAAATCAAAGTGAAGTGCAATTAAAGTCTATAAAGCTCCTGACGCAGAGGGACATCACGGACGGAAGCTTAAGCTGCACGGCCTTGATAATTTAACGATTTCGGGGCAATGGCATTCAATACGCAGATACTTAAAACTTCATGGTTGCGAATATTATGCGCAATTGTGTTGATTTGCGTCGGCTTTGCCCATCAACCAGTATTCTCTACTACAAACACTAAATTTCAAGAGCTTTCCCAATACGTTCTGCCAGATGGCAGTATGCCGGTTATCTGTATATTGGATTGGGATGATGGTGATAACTCACATCCGGGTAATAAATATTCGGGAAAGAATTGCGAAGCCTGTCGTCTTTGTGCGGGGGCAATCCTGCCTGCTCCCGCAACAGCTAGTAATGAGCCTGTACCTCAAAAACGATTGGGGTTTCTGTCTTATGACGATGCGATCTTCTCTGAACCATTAACGCATGATGCAGCACCGCGTGCACCACCTGCTCTTCTCGCACTTCTTTGATTTAACCAAACAGTCCTGCGACTTCAATTTTAAGCTCGGCATCAATTGAACGAACCGAAACGCAGCGCTGCTTGCCAAATGAAATTTTACTACGCTTGCTCTCGCAATGATATGCGTGAATGCAGGTGCTCATGGATATGCGATGTATAAGATTATTCTAAGGACTTCTGTCAGTGCGCTGGCAGTTGCCGTGGTATTTGCGACCCTTCCCGCCTTCGGTCAAACAGCAAAAAAGATAACAGACAAACACAGTCCCGATGAAGTCCTGCTGGACACAATTGTTATAACTGGTACAGCTGACACAGATCAGACTGGTTCCTATACCAGTGATGCAGTGACTGTCGCGGGCAAGCTTGCAACCAAAAGAATTGATGTTCCCCAATCGGTTTCAGTTCTGACCCGACAGCAGATCGAGGATCAACAGCTTACAAGTGTCGATCAGGCGCTGGCCCGCATTCCGGGCGTTACAATGATCTCCAACACTGCAGAACAAAGCCAATATTACATACGTGGCTTTAGTCCAGAATCGATGGTCGATGGCGCTCCGGCACTCGGTGGACTAAACGGCTATCAGCAAATTGATATGGTTTTATATGACAGGCTGGAAGTTCTCAAAGGTCCTGCAGGATTATTGATGGGGCAAGGCAGTCCCTCAGGTGTGGTCAATTTTGTGAAGAAAAGACCACGCGATATATTTGGTGCGTCCGTTCTTACCAGCTATGGCTCATGGAACAATAAGCGGCTTGAGCTTGATGTGACGGGGCCAGTTGACGCGGAAAAGCGCTTGCGTGCACGTGGCATTTTTGCCGGCACAAACAGAGATTTCTATTTTGATCATGCCCATGATGAGAAATGGATTGGGGCTGGTTTAGTCGAATTCGACCTCACACCTCAAACGATGATTTCATTCTCCGCGACCTATCAGCATGATGACGGGCCGTCGTTCTCTGGTCTTCCGGCATATGCCGCAACAGGCCTGTTTATTAACGCACCGCGTTCAACCAACCCCTATCCGCAATGGGCTTACAATCGCTGGCAAACACAGGAATATTCTAGCGCCCTTGAGCACCATTTCGATAACAACTGGACTGCAAAGATCAATTACACCCGCCGTTTACAGGAACAGGAATTCAAAGATGCCTATCCAACGAGCGGGATCAGTGAATCGGGCGATGCACCTTATGCGCGCCGTTGGAACGATTGGAAATATGACAGGCAATCGCTTGATGCCTACGTTCAAGGCCCAATAGAGTTTATGGGCAAAGAACATGAGGTATTGCTGGGAGCTAATTATGCATCCTGGATTTCCGAGGGTAAACGCGTCACCTATTCAAGTGTGACGGGTAATATTTTCCGCCCTGATCAAACAGTGCCAGAGCCATTTGGCGACTTCACCAGCGGAACAAAATCCAAACAAGACCAATCGGGTGTCTATGGACAAACCAAAATCAATGTCTTCGATCCTCTTTCTATCATGTTGGGTGGACGGGTTTCATATTTCGATTCAAAATCGCGCAGTGTTATACCGAGTACACCGACAGACTGGTCGCAGGGAGCGCAGGCTAAAGGCGAATTCACGCCCTATGCCGCAGCTATTCTCAAGCTCACCGACAACATCAATGCCTATGTGAGCTATTCAGACATATTCGCGCCCCAGACGCAAAAGAAAGCGGATGGCGGCATTCTCGACCCGCGGATCGGATCGCAATATGAAGTCGGCTTAAAAGGTGAGTTCCTCGATGGTCAATTGCAAGCCTCTGCTGCCGTCTTTTACATCGAAGACACTAATCGCTCATACCAGGACGTCAACAATCCTGGCTATTTCCTGAATGCTGGCAAAGCGGAAAGCAAAGGCTTTGAGGTGGAAATATCCGGCGAGATCATGCCGGGTTGGCAGGGCATGGCTGGCTATACTTACAATCATACGGAACTGGTTAAAGCTACCTCCGGTCAGGGAACCCCAATAAGCAACTGGCTGCCAGAACATTCGTTTAAACTTTGGCAGCAATACAGACCTCAGCACGCCAATTTAGATAAATTTACCTTCGGCATGGGGATGGTTGCTTATTCGAAAACTTCAGACAATGCGGCTAAACCTGTCCGGTATCAGGACTCGTATGCACTGATTGATCTGCAAGTCGGCTATGATTTCAGTGCCAGTTTAGAGCGTTTCCCTATCAGAATGAATCGGCCGGGCTTTGCAAAGCAGCTTGTTTCTGATTCAACATATCTGCCGATGGAGGTCGGCAGATATGTCAAAGGCTCTTTCTGTTGATCTTCGTACCCGTGTTCTTGCTGCTGTTTCGGCTGGAGCATCGCATCGGGAGGCTGCTGAACGGTTTGGCGTTGGTGCGGCGAGTGTCAGTCGCTGGCGGAACTTGCAAATTGAGAAGGGCAATGTTTATCCCGGTCCGATTGGCGGTGACCGTCATTCCCACAAGACGGAAGCCCATGCTGATCTCATCATGATGTGGCTTAGCGCACACCGGGACGGCACCTTATTCGAGTAGCGTGACGCTCTGGCTGCCCAAGGTATTGTTATCAGCAAGTCAGCGTTACACCGCTTCCTTATCCGACACGACCAGACGCGTAAAAAAAGACTGGCCATGCGGTAGAACAAAGCCGTCCGGATCTTTTGGAAATGCGCCAGTCCTGGTTCGACAAGCAACTCGATCTCGATCCTGCACGACTAGTCTTTATCGACGAAACATGGACTGCAACTAATATGGCACGTACGCATGGGCGCTGTCTAAAGGGGGAGCGGCTGCGAATGGGCTTCCCGCACGGTCATCGCAAGACCACGACGCTTGTTGCCGGGCTAAGAAACACAGGAATGGTCGCGCCTCTTGTCATTGATGGACCTATCAATGGTGAATGGTTCGAGGCTTATGTTGGTCAAGTTCTTGTTCCGACATTGAAGCCGGGCGATATTGTCATCCTCGATAATCTTTCCAGTCACAAACGGCTGGCCGCGCGTGAGATAATCGAGGCGGCGGGCGCGAGGTTGATGTTCCTGCCGCCATACGGTCCAGACTTCAATCCAATAGAAAAAGCATTCTCAAAGCTGAAAGCCCTTTTACGAAAGGCCGCAGAGCGTACCGTTAACGGACTTTGGGACAGGATTGGCAAAATCGTCGAGCTTATTGAACCACAAGAAGCCCAAAATTACTTTGCATCCTGCGGATACGATCCATCATGAAAGGGAAACGCTCTAAAAGGAACGTTTTCGGTCAATAATGTATTCGACAAAACCTACCGCACACGCGTCGGCGGGACGAATACATACAACACTTATGGTGACCCAAGAAACTTCCAGGTTTCTCTCAAAAAGACCTTTTAAGTAAAAACAAGGCTGATCGTGCCACCTTTTGAATATATCCAAAGGTGGCACAGACGTTGAGGCTCGCGACAACCGTGCGCATTCATTTTGAAATGCAATTGTTATGAAGACACTTTCTGCTTTTGTAACGCTCGTTTTGCCGTTCTGGAAAGGCCGCAAAGCAACTGGGCTATGGTTATTGCTCCTCGTGACGCTGTTTTTCGAGCTCGCCTTTGTTCAGGTCAGCGTTTGGATCAATACCTGGAACAAAGAGTTTTACGACGCTTTAACGGTGTTTGACGGGCGATTACTCAAACCTCTTGTGCTTGAGTATATTGCTTTCATTTTCCTAATTGTCGCGACCATCATCTTGAGCAGCTGGTTTGGGAAGAAGCTTTTCTTTTCATGGCGTACTGTCATGACACAAGCCTTCCAAAAGCGATGGTTGCATGCGCATGCCCATTATAAAGTACGCCTTGGACAAGAGCCGGATAATCCAGATCAGCGCATTGCAGAAGATATTGCTCTGCTATCTGAGGTGAGTAGTCGCCTTATAAGAAATCTTGTTCTCAATATCGCAAGATTATCAGCGTTCATTACCGTTTTGTGGGCGATATCAGGCGTTCAAACCGTGCGATTATATTCCATGGATATTCAAATCCATGGCTATCTGGTCTGGATTGCTCTTGCTTATTCCTTGATCGCCACAACGGTTATGCAACTGATCGGACGTAAGTTGCAGCCGCTCAATATCGATCGGCAGCATCGTGAAGCAGATTATCGCACCACCCTCCTGCGGGTCAGGGAATATGGCGAACAAATTGCCTTTCATCGCGGTGAACCTGCCGAGATACATCGAATGGACCGCGAGTTCGCACACATCCAAACAAACTGGACAGCGTTAATCTTTCAGCAACTCAAGTTGGATTCTTTTTCTGCTTTGCAGTTCCGAATTGCGTGGTTTGTCCCGCTTGTTGCGACTATACCTTTATATCTTGGGAAGGTCATCACGCTCGGTGATATGATGCAGGCCCAAAACGCATTTACCGCCGTTCTGGCTGGATTTAACTGGTTCCTGAGTAACTTTAAAGACATCAGCGAGTGGTCTGCAGTTGTCACTCGCCTGGATGAGTTCAGCAAATCAATGGATACTATTGACGACAGAACTCTCATGGCACCAGCAGACGATAAAATCAAACTATCGTCAAAGAATCTCTCGATTTTTACGCCAGATAAACGAGCGTTGCTCAATCATATTCAGTTCGACGTTCACGCATCACAATGGCTTTTACTCGATGGTCCTAGCGGTGTGGGAAAGACCGCACTCCTTCGCGTATTTGCTGGCCTGTGGCCTTATTACTCAGGAGGTTTCGAGCTGAGCGCAAATGTAATGTTTTTACCTCAGACCACTTATATTCCGCATGGCAATGCGAGGCGCGTTATTTCTTATCCGCGATTGAAACCATTTGACGACGAGGCAATTATTGCTGCCTTAAACGATGTCGGACTTACACATCTCATATCACAGCTGGACGAGCCATGGCATAACAGCCTTTCCGGTGGCGAACGTCAGCGATTGGCATTTGTGCGACTAATATTGCACGTACCCGACATTGCGATAGCGGATGAGCCGACCAGTCCGTTGGACATTCCATCATCCCTGGACCTGATCAGAACTTTGAAGCGTCGCTGTCCGGAAATGACTTTTATTGGGACAAGCCACCGAGCGGAAATTAAACAACAATTCAACCGCATTATACGTTTAAATCAATCAATAGCTTGCGACAAATCAGAAGCGGCTTAATGTCTGCGCAACGTTCACTTACTCCAGCCCGAGCCGGACATGGTGGTGTTTGCCAATTAAATGGGTTCTTGAGAATGGTCGACTAACGGCGCAATTTCGCACATATTTCGATGAACGCGCGTAGCTTGAGCTGACGTTGCGCTGACTTAGTGAAATATAGAAAAAGTCCGTCTCCTCCGGGAGAGTAATCTAGAAGCACCGGTTCTAGCGCACCGCTCGAAAGCTCACGGGACGTATGGAACGTCGATGAATAGATCAATCCTTGCCCTTGTGAGGCGATGTTGCGCATGAGTTCACCATCATTGACGGTAATGGGACCATTTGGCTCAATGCGTAAGGTTTGACCTTCTTCTACAAACTCCCACTTGTAGACATCGCCTTTTTCCGGTCTTCGGAAACGGATACATTGATGCTCGGTAAGTTGGCGAGGATGTCGCGGGATTCCGTATTTCCGGAAATAATCGGGTGAGCCGAAGACAGCCCAATTGAATGTTGGAGAAATCCTCACCGCGATCATGTCCTGTGCAATGTAAGATCCGATCAGAATTCCTGCATCGTAACCGTTTGGCACAAAATCCTCGTGCCTGTTGCTGACAGTAATATCGAGTTTCAACTGTGGCCAGGCTTCCCGGAACTCGGATAGTATCGGTTCAATTACATGCGGTAGTGCCAGTCGCTCTACAATGAGCCGGAGAGTTCCGGAGGGCTCGTCCGTTAACTGGGCTGTCTCTTCCAGGCTCGCTTCGATCATTGATGCGCACGGGGCGATGTTCCCTAAGAGTAATTCACCTGCCTCTGTCAGAGATACTTTTCTAGTCGTCCGGTGAAATAATGGCGTGGCAAGTCGGCGTTCCAGACGTTGGAGAGCCTGGCTAATCGCGCCTGGCGTCACACCAAGGTCAAGGGCTGCTTTTCGAATACTTTGATGTTTCGCAATCGCCAGAAACTCCGATAGTCCATCAAATGTGTCACTTCGCGTCATAAGACAGAAAATCCGGCCATTGTTATCACTTCCAAAAAGAACGCGATTTAATGATGTTGTTTACATTAAGTCGTTTTTCTAAACAGTGCATGTAGTAATAGCCCACTTATGCCGTGCAGTCGATCCAATCATATATCGTTTTGTATTAAACAATCGAAGGAAGATATATGTCCCTCTTTAACAACTTGGCCGGCATTTGCGTCGCAGTAGCGGCTCTCATCGCGGTACCAGCTCAATCCTTTGCACAGCAGGCAGACAATGCGAAAAAGAAAATCCTGATTGTCGTCTCAAGCCTCAACAAGAAGACGCCCGAACTTGTTGGTGGCTACTGGTTCCCGGAACTCACCCACCCTGTTGAGGTCTTCGATGAAGCCGGTATCGATTTCGATATTGCAAGCCCAAAGGGAGGACTTTCGCCGTTTGACGGTTTTGACCTCAAGGATCCGGCAACACTCAATTTCTGGACTAATCCGGAACATCGCAACAAGATTGCGAACTCCATCAAGCTTTCTGATGTCGATCCAATTCAATATGACGCCGTCCAGCTTGTTGGCGGACACGGCCCAATGTGGGATTTTGTAGACAATAGCGACCTTCAGGAAATCGTGCGGAAAATCTACGAGAGCAACGGTATCGTGAGTGCGGTATGCCATGGTCCCGCAGGCCTTCTGAATGTAAAACTCAGCAATGGCGAAAGCCTTATCAAAGGCCGTAAACTCACCGGCTTTACAGCGGAAGAAGAAATCTCCCGCAAATACGACGCAATCGTTCCATTCGAGCTTGAGAGCGCGCTGAAAAATGCGGGCGCAACTTTCGAAGAAGCGCCGATCTTCGAAAATAAGGTCGTCGTCGATGGCCGTCTTATTACAGGCCAGAACCCAGCCTCTGCCAAGGCGTTTGCCGAGGCGATCGTCAAGGCTCTCGATAGCGAGGTTCAGTAACTGAACACGATCAGGCCGGCGTGCGCGTACAACCTGTTTGCAATGACATACACCGGCCTGTTTTAATCTCAATCGCTATATGAAATTCGTGGAAGCTAACGAGTCGTCTGTGTTATTAGCGTTTGATACGGCGAAGTTGATAAGCTGTTCCAAATAATCCCGGGAGTTCGCGAAAAACGTATGAAGGCGACGCCGGAAACGTTGCCTACCTCAAATTTTCTTCAAGTCATGCTCGGTCATTTGAACCGGAGAGAAAAATTGCTGCCTTCCTTATGTAATTTCATCAACGATCATGGCGTGACGACACATAATTTCACATTCCTATGAAGGGCAACGATATAGCCGACTATCTGGGATTGACTATTGAAACGGTTAGCCGATTATTAACCAAACTGCGCACCTAAGATGTGAGAAAGTCAACTGACTAAAGCCCCATTGAAATTATGCGCGTTCGTCGCTGGTACACATTGCCGGGATTGCATTGCGTTAATATGAGATATGAATACTGTTTGTCCGCATGCGTTCTATAAAAGCTGACGTGCCTTTGATTGCAACTGAAAGGGTTTCGGTCGACAGTTAGGAGAATGAATAATGGTATCACAAACCACAAAACTCGTTCATCTTCCAGATGACGTCATTACCTATGGCCGTTCGCCCGAATTTGATCAGAACACATTGCCAGCCGCACTTCAAAAAAAGCATACAACAAAGGAAGGTTCGTGGGCATTAATACATGTAATTGAAGGGCGGTTGCTCTATCGAATTCTTGAACCGTTTTCAGAAACGGTGCTTGAATCAGGAAAACCTGGCCTGATCCAACCACGTCAACCGCATGAGGTCGAAATCATCGGCCCCGTTCGGATGTTCGTTGAATTTTATTCAAAACCATAGTGGGTAGTCCTCCTAAGGAGCCCCCCTGTAACTCTTTCATAGTTCGAATAGGGTCGCACCGCCACTCATTCCCGCACCAGCAGCGGTCATCAATAATTTCTGACCAGACTTTAAAGGATTATGTCTATGAAGAATTGATAGTGAGAGCGGGATGGTTGCAGCAGATGAATTTCCATAGTTTCTGATGGTGCTCATCATTTGGGAAGTATCAAATCCGAGATTGTGCCTGACCGCATCACAAAGACGGATATTGGCCTGATGAGGAATAAAGTGATCAATTGAAGAGGCTGTAAAACCGGCATTACTCATGACCTCCAATGATGTTTGGGTCATCAATTCAACGGCTCTGGAAAACACCTCACGTCCATCACGCATTGTCATCAAAAATTCGTCCCGGGGGATGTGGGGCAAAAGCGGTGTATTGCTGCCACCTGCCGGAATGGTGATCAGGTCATAATTGCTTCCATCTGAATTCAGTGCTGTCGCTTTCAGTCCGCACTGTAGGTTATTGCATGGTGCCAGAACCACCGCACCAGCAGCATCTGCGAACAGAACACTGCTTGCGCGTTCAGCTGGATTGATCCTTCGGCTGAGAATATTGGCAGCGACAATGAGTACAGGTTTGTTTTGTGTGCGAACAAAGCCATCGGCAAGTGACAGCGCATAAAGGAAGCCAGAGCAAGCACCGGAAAGATCGATAGCACCGGCATTTTTCAGTGCCAGCTTATGCGCCAGAAGTGGTGCGGAAGGTGGCAACAGATGATCTGGTGTAGACGTCGCAAGTAGAACAAGCGCAATCGCGTCGCGCGCAATCCCAGCTTGTTCGAGTGCCATATCACCGGCATTTGCAGCAAGGCTGCTCAATGTTTCGCTTTCAGTTGCCCAGTGTCGGGATTTTATGCCGGTACGACGCTCGATCCAGCCATTTTCGAGCCCGAGGCGGTTTTCGATTTCCACATTAGTGACAATCCGGGCCGGTACGGAATGACCAAATCCGGCAAGACGCGAGGCAAGTGCCGTCATTGCATGATTTCCGCTAAAGCCAGCGATACAACTTCATCAATGACATCATATGTGAGCGCGATATCTTCTGCGCTCGAGCAGTAAGGCGGCATCAGGTAGATAGTATTTCCAAGCGGACGGAGCAGAATGAACCTTTCCCGAAAGAGATGACGTAGGCGCGGTCCAATTTCAGCCAGATAACCATCTGAAGGCACCGCGACGTCAAGTGCAGCAATGGTGCCGCATTGTCTAACACTGGTAAATCTGTGATCATTTTCAAAACGTTGCAGATGATGGGCATGTTGCGCTGCAATCGTATCAAGGCGGCCTTCTACTGGTTCATCGCGCCAGATTTGCAGGTTCGCCACAGCTGCCGCGCAAGCAATCGCATTGGCAGTGTAAGAGCTTGAATGAAAGAATGTCTTTGTTCGATCATGCGATAAATGCGCCTCAAAAATCTCAGGCGTGCAAAGGGTGGCCGCGAGTGGCAAAGCCCCGCCTGTCAATCCTTTGGAAGTACAAAGAATATCCGGCGTGACACCAGCGTGATCACAGGCAAACCGTTTGCCAGTTCGTCCCCATCCGGTCATCACTTCATCTGCAATGAACAAGACTCCATAGCGGCTTGCAATTTGCTTCAGCGATTGGAGCACCGAATAATCGTAGATTTTCATGCCGCCAGCGCCAAGCACCAGTGGCTCCACAAGAATAGCGGCTATTTTTCCTGAACGGCAAAGTGCTTCAAATCTGTCCAGAGTTTGTTGCTCATGACCCAAATTTGGGAATGGCAAAGCATCCACCCCAAAAAGTAAAGACTCAAAGGGCGCATTGAAAACGCCGCGTTGACCAACAGACATCGTACCGATCGTGTCGCCATGATAGCTATGTTCCATCACGACGATACGATCACGAGCAGCAGCACGATTGTGAAAGCTACCAAGCGCCATCTTGATAGCAACCTCTACGGCAGTCGAACCGCTGTCCGAATAAAAGACGTGTTTGAGCCCTGGGGGCGTTAACTCGAGAAGAGCTTTTGCAAGGGTTTCTGCGGGTTCATGGGTGAATTCCGCAAAAATAATCTGATCATAGGATTCCGTTGCTTCTCGGATCGCGTTCAAGATCCGTGGAATGCGATGGCCATGTGTCGTGACCCACCAGGATGAGATTGCATCAAAGATGCGGTTGCCCTCATCATCGAAAAGATATGCGCCTTCTGTTGCAACAATCTGTTTCATGCGCGGCATCAGCGCATGTTGCGTGAATGGATGCCAAACGGGGGACTGTGTCAAACACCTGCCTCCACGAATGAGGCCAGATCAAAATTGGCATGAAAAGCATTACTGAGACTATCTCTGGTCAGCTCTCCCAAAATAGGAAGGCGACCGAGTTGTTTCACATTTCCAATATCGGTGATGATGGATTGCGTATCAGTATTCTCATCTCCAATGAAGACAACACCATGAAGCGGAATATCACGACTGCGCAATGCCTCAATCGATAGCAATGTATGATTGATTGTACCAAGGGAGGTTCGCGCACAAAGAATGACAGGAATACGCCATCGGGCAAAAACATCTGCAAACAGCAGTTTTGGTGCGAGTGGCACCAACAGCCCTCCGGCCCCTTCAATGATGAGCGGGTCTTTTAATGCTGGTGGTTGAAGTGCTGCTTCATCGATTTCCACTTGTTCAAGCCGTGCAGAAAGGTGCGGCGATGCGGGTTCAATTAGACGATAGGCCTCCGGCAAAATCTGCTCACGCGGCACACCGCTCAAACGTGCAACAATCTCACTATCGGTTTCCTCAATCAGTCCTGATTGTACGGGCTTCCAGTAATGCGCATGAAGAGCCCCTGTCAGAGCGGCTGAGAATATTGTCTTTCCAACACCCGTATCCGTGCCCGACATAACAAAGCGTATGGTCATTTTGTGGTTTCTTTCATGAGACTGGCAAGGCAGTCCAACATCTGTGCGATCTGTTGCTCATCGACATTGAGGGTAATGGAGAGGCGCAGACGCGCCGTGCCTTCCGGGACTGTCGGTGGGCGTATGGCGCGAATGTCAAAGCCATGCGCCTGAAGTGCTTCGGCAATTCTCACAGCCTTTGCATTATCGCCAATAATAATCGGCTGAATATGCGATCCGCTCGGCGCTATACCAAAACACTGCGTTAGTGCTTGAGCGGTAAAGGTAACGCGATGATCAAGTTCATTCCGCCGTTCCGGTTCGTCAGCGATAATACGCAAGGCCTCACGTACCGCCGCTGCCATCAATGGCGATGGGGCCGTGGAATAGATAAATCCACGCGCACGATTGATGAGATAATCAGCCAGTATCAAGGGCATAACAAGCAATGCGCCGGACACTCCAAGCGCCTTACCGCATGTATGTAAAACGAGTATATTTTCGCGGCCCTCGAGCTCAGTAGCCAATCCCTTTCCGCCAGTGCCAACGACGCCGGTTGCATGTGCCTCATCAATGATGAGAAAACCCTCGTAGCGTTCGGCTATCTCGGCAAGCTCAGCAAGTGGTGCTCTGTCGCCATCCATCGAATAAAGGCTTTCGACCGCGATCCACGGACGTCCCCTCCCACCGCTTTTACGCCAGTTGCGGATGGTATTGTCAAAAGCATCAGCATCATTATGCGCTATGCTGATAGAGTTTGCCTTACTTGCGGCAATGCCTTCATGGGCGCTTGCATGGATCAGCGCGTCATACAGGATCAGGTCATCCCGTCGCGGCAAAGTGGAGAAAAGCGCTACATTAGCGATATAACCGCTGCCGAAATAAAGTGCGCGTTGTGCACCGAAGAAGGTGGCGGCCTCCACTTCCAGACACTCGTGTTCTGCATGATTGCCCCGCAGCAAACGAGAGCCTGATGCGCCGCACGGAACGCCTCTTTGAATGGCATCGATAATCGCTGTTTTCAAACGTGGTTCACTAGAAAGCGCCAGAAAATCATTAGACGTGAAGTCAACTCCGCCCGTTTGTGTGAGGCTCCGCAATCGTGCTTTCCGCCTGAGCGTCTCCAGCCGCGCGGCATAGTCAGCAAGCATAGTCATGGCCGCACCACAGACTCCGATGACATCCATTCCAGCGGCATGGGTGAAATGCCAAGGCGCTGAAAAAGCACTGTGTCATGATCTTCGCCGGGATTATCCGCCGTCAGCAGAGTTTCGCCAATAAAGATCGAATTTGCGCCCGCGAAAAAACAAAGCGCCTGCATCTCGTCGCTCATTTCAGTGCGCCCTGCAGAAAGGCGCAAATGCGAAGTTGGCATCAGAATACGAGCCAGAGCAATTGTACGGATAAAATCTATCGGATCGACCCGTTTTGCATTGGCCAGTTTAGAGCCGGGAATAGGGATCAGTTGATTGATCGGTACACTTTCTGGCGGCACAGGCAAATTGGCCAATGTCAGCAACATGGAAATGCGATCATCAATTGTCTCACCCATGCCCAGAATCCCACCCGCACATAATTTGATGCCAGCCATACGCACTGTCTCAAGGGTATTCAGACGGTCATCAAAGCTGCGGGTGGTGATGATCTCTGGATAAAACCGTTCAGACGTATCGATGTTATGGTTGTAGTAATCGAGACCCGCCTTCGCAAAACCCTCTGCCTGTACCTCTGTCAGCATGCCAAGCGTCATGCAGGTTTCCATGCCGAGCGCCTTTACACTTTCCACCATCGCCACAAGCGTTTCCATGTCGCGATCTTTAGGGCTGCGCCACGCTGCGCCCATACAAAAACGCGTTGCACCTTCGTCTTTGGCTTTTTGCGCCTGCGTAAGAACTTTCTCAACCTCCATCAGCTTTGAAGCTTTCAAGCCGGTCGGATAATGCGCGGACTGACTGCAATAGCCACAATCCTCAGCGCAGCCGCCAGTTTTAATAGATAGAAGTCTGCTCATCTGAACTTCATTCGGATCAAAATGCGAGCGATGAACATTTTGAGCGCGAAACAGCAGGTCATTGAACGGCAAATTATAGATAATTTTAGCTTCTTCTATAGAAATTGCGCTCTTCATCCAGTAAATCTCCTCTTATATGGCCGAAATCATTATGCGAATCCGCACATTTCCGTCAGCCAGAATCAAAATATAGATAAAATTATATATTGTTGATAATTTGGAATTTGTCACGATATTAATGAAACATGCGGTGATAATGCGCATTGGGCTCACGATACCGACACGTTTATAAGTCTGATTTGAGAGATTTTATGACGAGAGTATGTCGAGGCTAAAAGCCCATTTTGGATCACCGCGTATGACTAACCGTGCAACTTCCTAAAGGAAACGGCACGGGCATTTGCCAAGGTTGATGCTGCTTAAAATCATCTAAGAGGAAATATCCAAAAGTCAGATTGTATTTATTGATCTGGATTAGGAGCTTTATGGAAAGCTGCCGCTCTGCATCCTGGCAATGAGCTTATGTCGCCGGCTTCTTCCATACCGCTACAACCCACCCTCTGCTGAGGGCCTCCCCCAGTAGTAAAAAAAGGCAGAAAGAAAAGTCCGGCTGCCTCCGCTCACAGCTCATAGCTTCAGCGTTGTGAGCCGATCGTAACAATTGCCGAGGAACGCGCCTGGAAAAAGTCGTATTCGAGCGAATTTTTTGACCATGAAGCAGTGATGCTTTTTGCGGTATTGTCCCTTTCGAGTCTTTCAGGTGTTCCGAGGTGTTTCGATAAACCGTCGAGAAGGCCTGCCGCATTCCGGCTCGAATATGAGCACAGTTTAAGACGAGGTGTGCGAGTAGCAAACCATAGAATATCAGGCCGCCCAATTGTTTTGTTTTGCCATCCTACAATTTCGACTGAATCAGGATCATAGCCGATTAAAGCATCACGCAACTCGTCTGTTTCGGCGTCTGTCATCTTTTGCCAGCCAAGCACGTCGCCCTTCTTACCTGCAATTTGTGCGGTGGACGACGTACAGATATCTAAAAGCTTTTCCGCTGTCATATCGGTGGGTTCGGCAGCTTTGCCAGATTTTATATTCAAAGATGCAGCACAGACCGCGCCCACAATCACGCAAAGAAAATATTGGCGCGGGCGGATATGCTTCATTTTAAACAATCATTCTCTTGAAAAGGCAGTGCAACGGATTGATATCTCCGCATTATCACTGTCACGTAAAACCGCATAAAAAGGTTGGGGCCGAATAAACCGGTGGCAACAGTGTCAACGGTTAGCGATAAAACTCTATTGGCTTTTCACCAGCAAGACCGAAAGGCTATAGCCCGCTGAATGCATATCTACCCACCCGTTCGAAAAATCGAAGTAATAGAACAGACCGGGCATTGCTTCGGTCGAAGTCCAGAATTTTGCCCCTTCACCAAAGTTCGATGCCTCGGTTGAGGGGAATGCAACGGTGTTAATCCTGGGACCATCGCAACTGGAAACAAGGAGCGTTTCCAACTCCTCTCCCGTCGGAACCCGCCACCCTTGCCCGGCAACCGCCGCAGCCTCTTTCGCAGTTTGTTGATTTAAAGATTCTGGTTGGCCACCGCAGGTATTTTTCGCCGGATCCCAAACCATACCTACCGCGCAACGTTTCCATATCAGACCCGTTTTACCGTCCTCAGCTTCATCCCCTTTGAATAAAAAGTGTTTCTCAGGTTCCTTGATACAGCGTTCAGCTGCGACCGCGTTGGTTGGAAACATTAGTAAAAGCAACAGATATCGTAACAAGTCAGCCTCTTAACCGCGCATTAGATCACAGCCGATAAAGATGGTTTGTGACGAAAAACTGACATTCGTAGCGTGTTCTGAAATTGACTACAGCAGATGTGCAGTTCCGCATTTTTACACGGCTGGCATCAGTTGGCGTCAGCGAAACCTTCAAAACCAAAAGGAAGGATCAAACCATGGCGAAATGCTTACTTTGACAGACTGGTGATGAATGCTTTGAGTACTTGTCGAGTTCTGCCGTCATTTGACCCATTTTTGCGTCTTACTGTGATCCACGGGAATACATTTAGGATCTTGAAATGGCAGCAAATTTTTCACAATTGACTGGGTCACCGAGGAACACAAAGGTGGTTCAATCCATCGCGCAAATCAACAGGTTCGCTAATCCAATCTTCAAATGCATTCCGTACCCTAATCACAAATACGGCTCCACTCTGTTCAATTTGATAAATAATCAGATGAGCTTTAAACGGATGGATACGAACAGGTGGAGAGATTTCTCCCCGTTCGCGTGCCATTTGTGGATTTTTGGCAATCAGCTCCAACGTGTTAAACAAGTCCGAATGATATCGTTTGGCCTGAATAGGTCCGAACATTGCTATGCCGTGCTCTGCGATAGCAATGATGTCCTCTTCCGCCTGAACCGAGAGTTTTAATTCCATCAGTTGCGTTTCGGAGATTTTTCGGCGTTAGCAATTGCCATAGCAAACAGATCATCCCGCGAACGAGCTCCGTTTCCACTTTGTAGGCCCTCATCGACAAATTGCTGCATTGCTGCGATCTTATCGCCACGCATCTGATCCTTACGGATCAAGTCGCGAACATAGTCACTCGCGTTCGAATAGCGTCCTGTTTTGGCCTGAGCCTCAACCCATTCTTTCATAAGGTGAGGGAGCGATACATTCATCGTTGCCATCAAACTCTCCTATCTCTACAAGCCATATTCACAAATTGGCAAAGTTTGTCAATTCATTATCCGCTCTTCCCCTTACGTTGAACGCAAGCCTATTGATGCTGATAGCCAGTCAGAGCTGCCTCTATTTGTAAATAACCTTGTTAAAGTCAGCGACGCCAGCGAAACGCGCGGCACGCACTTTACCGAGTTTGCTTTCATCGACAACCAGATATTTCTGTAAAGCACGTTGCATAGCCATCTGTTTGACCGGCACTTCATGAAAATGAGAACATGTTACGCCATGGGTTTCATCGACCCCTCCGGCCGATAAAAACGCCTTATTGACATTTATTCGTTTGAGCACTTCAATACCCTCGTCACTCGAAAAAGATGCGGCTTCCGGATGATAAACGCCCCCCAGAACAATAAGACGAACGTCGCTTCGGCGTGAAAGTATCTCAGCAATATTCAACGAATAACAGACGACGGTAAGATTCTGGTTTTGTGGAACGAGATGCGCCAGATGCGGTGTCGTGGTTCCGCAATCAATGAAAACTGTGTCATAGGGCTCAATGAGAGCCGCTGCTGCAGTGCAGGCCTTAATTTTGGCATTCGCATGACAATCTTTTTCAAGATCAAAGATATAATCACTGCCATTTACGCCATCTTGCACAGGGATAATGTAACCACCCAAACAATTGAGTGGTCCCGCATCGCGGCTAATATCGCGCCGGATCGTCATTTCGGAAACGCCCAGTTTTATGGCTGCATCCCGAAGACGTAACACCCCGACCTCTTCTACGAGAGCAGCAATTTCTGCGATCCGCTCATCTTTTCGACTGATCCTGCTCACTGATTCCCCATTTCAGTTGTGGTGCGGTTTGATTTAACCCGCCCCACCAGTTTGTGCAATTGTGATGGATTACACTTGACAGGTCAAACAATAATATGAAACGATCCAAACATAATGATACGATCATAACATTATGGTTTGTTTCATATGGAGGACACGACAATAGCTTTGGTTGCAAGCATCGAAATTTCTTGCAGCCATTGTCGGAGAGAGGATTTTGCAGCCATCCCAAACGTTAGCTGCAATGGAGGAGACTCTGGTGTGAGCATAAGAATGCAAAGCATCAGCGTAAAATCAATGGTCACCAATCCCGTTTGCGCAATTGCGTTCCAGCGGGAGCTATCGTTTCCAGGGAGGAAATACCGGTGAAGAAATTTATCGCGTCCATGGCTATCGCCATGTCTGTTGCCATGCCACATGCTTTCGCTGAAGGCGTAGTCGACACATCCAAGGTTAACAAAGATCTGATCGCGAGCGCAAACGACAAGAAATACACCATTGCGACCGTGGTCAAAGTTGACGGCATTGCGTGGTTCGACCGTATGCGTGATGGCGTCGAGCAGTTCAAGTCGGATACCGGCAATGATGTGTGGATGGTTGGCCCAAGTCAGGCAGACGCCGCTGCTCAGGTGCAGATTGTTGAAAATCTTATCGCTCAGGGCGTCGATGCCATCGCTATCGTTCCGTTTTCGGTCGAAGCAGTCGAGCCTGTACTGAAGAAGGCGCGTGATCGTGGCATTGTCGTCATTAGCCACGAAGCGTCAAACATTCAGAACGTCGATTTCAACATCGAAGCCTTTGACAACAAGGCTTATGGCGCGAACCTGATGAAGGAACTCGGCAAGTCGATGGGCAGCAAGGGCAAGTATGTTGCAACCGTTGGCGGTTTGACTGCAAAATCGCAGATGGAATGGATTGATGGTGCTGTTGAGTATCAAAAGGCCAACTTCCCTGAAATGGAATTGGTGACCGAGCGTCTCGAAACCTATGACGATGCCAACACCGACTATACCAAGCTCAAAGAAGCAATGACTGCATACCCAGACATTACCGGTATTCTGGGCGCTCCAATGCCAACCTCGGCCGGTGCAGGTCGTCTGATTGCAGAAGGTGGTCTTAAGGGCAAAGTGTTCTTCGCAGGAACAGGCCTTGTTTCAGTTGCTGGCGAGTATATCAAGAACGACGATATTCAGTATATCCAGTTCTGGGATCCGGCAGTTGCTGGCTATGCCATGAACATGCTGGCCGTTGCGGCACTTGAAAAGAAGAACGACCAGATCAAGGCTGGCCTGAATATGGGTCTTCCTGGCTATGAAAGCCTTCTTGCTCCAGATGCTTCCAAGCCAAACATGCTTTATGGTGCAGGCTGGGTCGGTGTGACCAAGGAAAATATGGATCAGTACGATTTCTAATCGGCTCTGAACAGGAGGGAGAGGCACGTGCCTCTTTCTCCCCATTCCATCTGCATTTGCAGCCTTGCATGAGGCCTCTATGACTGAAAATCTGATCGAATTGCGCCATATCGGCAAGCGTTTCGGCGGCGTCAAGGCACTGGACGACGTGTCCTTTGCAATAAAGCCCGGCGAAATTCACTGTCTTGCGGGCGAAAACGGCTCCGGCAAATCCACTGTAATCAAAATCATGTCCGGAGTTTATACACCGGAAGACGGTGAAATCCTGATCAACGGCAAGGTCGTCGGTAAGCTTGATCCTGTCAAATCCGTGCACCACGGCATTCAGGTTATATATCAGGATTTCTCCCTGTTCGGAAACCTGACCGTTGCCGAAAATCTGGCGATCAATACGTTTCTCATGGAAGGTCGCAAAGCCGTTGACTGGAAGCGCGTGCGCGAACTTGCGCAGCAGGCGCTTGACCGTCTCGGTATTCAGATGGATCTGGATGCCGATGTGGATAGCCTGCCAACATCCGGTAAGCAGATCGTCGCAATCGCGCGCGCCGTTATGGCTGATGCGCGGCTTCTGATCATGGATGAACCAACAACCGCTCTCACAAGGCACGAAGTTGATGCGCTGTTCAAGATCGTGCGCGATCTTCAGGCACAGGGTATCGCTGTTCTCTTCGTTAGCCACAAGATGCGCGAAATGCTGGAAATCAGCGAACGGCTGACTATTTTTCGAAATGGCAAGAAAGTTGCTGAAGGCCCGATTAGCGAGTTTGATGAACCGTCCATCACCCATGCAATGACTGGACAGGAACTGACTGCGCACAGCTATCATTGGACGCCGCGTGAGGGCGCAACCGATAAGCCAAGCCTTAAAGTCGAAAATCTGACTGTTGCGGGTTCCGTAGAAAATGCCAGCCTGACACTTCATGCAGGCGAGATTGTTGGAATTTCCGGTCTTATTGGCTCAGGCCGTACAGAGCTGGCGCTGGCCTTGTTTGGTATGAAGCCTGATTTCACCGGCTCGGTACAGATTGAAGGCAAGTCCGTTCACCCGAAAACGGTTCAGGAAGGTATCGCCTGCGGCGTTGCCTATGTGCCTGAAGACCGTCTCACGGAAGGGCTTTTTCTGACACAATCGATTGAGCGCAATATCATTGTTACCTCAATCGATAAATTCGTACGCGGCTTGTTTATCAATCGCAAAAAGGCGGATGCGACCACCCGCGATATGTTCTCGGCAATGAGCATTGTTGCGCCGGGTCCGCATACGCCGGTCAATCATCTCTCCGGCGGCAATGCGCAACGCGTGGTTCTGGCACGCTGGCTTCTGACGGGTGCCAAAATCCTCATTCTCAATGGCCCGACGGTTGGCGTCGATGTCGGCTCGAAAGCTCAGATTCACAACATCATCCGCAAACTTGCGCAGGATGAAGGTCTGGCCGTGCTGATGATTTCGGATGACGTGCCCGAACTGGTTCAAAACTGCAATCGTGTGCTGGTGATGCATCGTGGACGTTTCGTCGATGAACTCTCCGGTGAAAACATGACCGAAGATGCCGTCAATGACCGGCTCAAGACGTTGAATTGAGGAACCGGCACATGAAATTCTTTCGCAGTACCGAATTTATCATTGCCTGTGTGCTTCTCCTCGCAATGATCACCATCGGCCTTATTAATCCGGCTTTCTGGTCACTGGATAATATTTTCGGCCTTCTTCGCTCCAACGTCGTGATCGGCATCATGGCGCTCGGCGTCTTGCTGGTGATGATCTCTGGCGGCATCGACGTATCGTTCACTGCCTTCGCCATCGCGGCCATGTATCTGACCGTCCGCGCGATGGTGTATCTTGGTTATGATGGCGTATTCATCCCGTTTGTTGCGGCAACGCTCATCGGTTTGCTGCTTGGTGCGTTTAACGGCTTCATCATTCACCGCTTTAAGATGATCCCGCTGATTGTGACGCTCGGCACCGGTTCCATCGTGCGCGGGCTTGTGTTGGGTCTCGTCGGCACCAGCATCGTCAACATCAATAAAATGCCGAAAGAACTCATTGAGTTCGGCAAGACTGATGTGATCTCGCTGACATCGGCCACAGGTACCACGTTCGGCCTGACCGCAATGTTCGTTGTGTATCTCGCCATCGCTCTGATGATCCACCTGATCCTTAGCCATACGATGATTGGGCGCAGCGTCTATGCTTATGGCGGCTCACCAGAAGCAGCAAAGCGGGTGGGCTTCAACACGCGCCGCACGATCTTCTTCGTTTATTGCGTGGCTGGTGCGCTGGCAGGTTTTGCGGGACTTCTGCATTCATCGATGATCTGGCTTGCCAATCCGCGTGATTTCGTCGGTCTCGAACTCGATGTGATTGCAGCCGTGGTTCTCGGCGGCGCATCCATTTTTGGTGGGCGCGGCACCGTACTCGGTACACTCATGGGCGTTTTCATGCTCGTGATGGTCAAAAACTCTCTCATCATCATGAAGGTCGACACGACATGGCAACGCGTCGTGGTCGGTCTCATCATCATCGCAGCTACCGCCATTACGGCATGGCGTGATCGCAAAAGCATCGCCTGAACGGAGAAAGCGACATGAAACAATCTTTCGACATGCGCCGCATCCTTGGCGGAGACAACAATATCATCCAGCTCATTGTCATCACCGTGCTTGTTTTCGCACTGATGACGTGGATGAACCCGGACAAGTTCCTGCGTTATTATAATTTTGAATCCATCAGCTACATCATGCCGGAGCTGGGCATCCTTTCCATCGCCATGATGATCGCGATGCTGACTGGCGGCATTGATCTTTCCGTCGTTGGCATTGCCAATCTGGCAGGCATTGTGGCCGGGGTTTATTTCCATTCAAGCATGGTGCAGGCAGCGCAAACATCCGGCTCCAGCATGCTGTTCTATACAATTATCGGTATTCTGATCGCTATGCTGATCGGTTTGTTAGCCGGGCTCGTGAATGGCCTGCTGATTGCGAAACTTCGCATCACACCAATTCTTGCAACGCTCGGCACTGGACAAGTTCTGATGGGGCTCGCGCTGGTGCTCACAGGTGGTCCTGCGATTGTCGGTTTTCCTGAAGCGTGGAACTGGGTTGGCAATGGCAAGATCATGGGCATTGCCGCACCGTTCCTGCTGTTCGTCGCCGTTTGCATTCTTGTCGGAGTTTTGCTGACCCGTACCACGCTCGGTATCAATTTGATGCTGATCGGCACAAACCCACGCGCGGCAGTTTTCGCCGGCATCCGCAAAGAACGCATGATCCTTTACTCCTACATGCTGACCGGCGTTCTCGCCTCGCTTGCCGGGATTATTCTGTCGGGACGCACCAATGCGGCAAAGTCTGATTACGGCGCTTCGTATCTGTTGCAGGCGGTTTTGATTGCAGTGCTGGGTGGCACCAATCCGGCTGGCGGTAAAGGACGAGTGCTTGGCATCGCAATTGCGCTGGTCGCCTTGATGCTTCTTTCCTCCGGTTTCCAGATGATGCGGTTCTCCAACCACCTGATCGACTTCATCTGGGGCGCATTCCTTATCGTCGTCATTGCGATCAATGCTTCGCGCAATCAGGGCCGATAATCTCATGCAGAACATTGGACAAGACATCGAACTTCATCTTCGTCGTCAGGATTTTGCCGAGCAGCCGCATATCATTGCCAGTGCGGATGGTTTGAGCGTTACCGCGTTTCGCTATCCAAGCGGCATCGAAGCGCTGCTGATCGAAAACGAACGCGGTAATCTCATCGTACTGCCTTTTATGGGCCAGATGGTCTGGGGTGCTGAGTTCGACGGTGTCGATCTCACCATGGGCAACAGCTTCTCCATGCCGCGCCCGGCAACCATCATTGTCGAGACTTATGGCTGCTTTGCTTTTCATAGCGGCATCCTGCGCAATGGTTGCCCTTCGCCACAGGATAACCACCTTTTGCATGGGGAAATTGCCTGCGCGAAGATGGACAAGGCTGGGCTTTTATTTGGCACCGACGAACGCGGTGCTTATGTCGAAGTCACTGGCGAATATGAATATTTGATGGGCTTTGGCGCGCATTATCTTGCCCGCCCAAGCATTCGCCTTCATGCACAGGACACGCTTTTCGACATCACGATGGACGTTGAAAACCTGTCATCAGCGCCGATGGAGGTGATGTATATGTGCCATGTCAACTTCGCCTATGACCAAGCTGCGCGCATCATTCAGCCGGTCGCTTTTACGTCAGAGAACGTACAAGTGCGCACCGCTGTTCCTGCTCATGTAATGCCCAATGACGACTACCTCGCATTGATCGATCAACTGGCCGCTGATCCTTCCGCGATGGAAGTCTTGGATGAGCCGCAACGCTATGATCCAGAACAGGTGTTTTACATTCGCGGTCTTCCGACCGATGCCGATGGCCAAACACATCAAATGATGCAGCTTGCAGATGGCGACGGCTTTGCAATTTCCTATCCAGTCAAGGCTTTCCCAAAAACCGTGCGCTGGGTTCTCGTCAATGGTGATGCGCAGGTTGCAGCTTTTGCACTGCCGTCCACCTGCGAGCCGGAAGGTTATCTCGCGGAAAAAGCCAAGAATAATGTGCGGACACTTGCATCAGGCGAACGCGCCATCTTCCCCGTACGCGTTGGTTATCTTGATCAGCCAGCCGCAAAACAATTTGCAGCCAAAATCAAGGCCCTGTGAAATTTCGAAGGAACTGTCTTATGACCAGAAGGATCGGAGTGGTCGGCTCCAACATGGTGGATCTGATCACCTATGTGAACCGTATGCCCGCCCCCGGCGAAACGCTTGAAGCACCGACATTCGAGATTGGGTGCGGCGGCAAGGGTGCCAATCAGGCCGTTGCGGCGGCGCGACTGGGTGCAGATGTCATGATGGTGACGCGGGTTGGCGATGACGTCTTTGCAGACAACACAATCCGTAACCTGAACAGTTTTGGCGTCGATACGCGACACGTCGTAAAGGTTGCTGGCAAGTCGAGCGGCGTTGCACCAATTTTTGTTGAGCTTTCGGGCGAAAACTCGATCCTTATCGTCAAGGGCGCTAATGCTGATCTTCTGCCCGCCGAAGTAGACAAGGCTGCGGGCGACCTTAAAGAATGTGGCCTGATCCTCATGCAGATGGAAGTGCCGGTCGAGACGGTCTATCACACCATCGCCTTCGCTGCAGAAAACGGTATCGAAACTATTCTCAATCCAGCACCTGCTGCCGCTGATCTCGATCCAGAACTTATCCGGCAAGTGACATTTCTTGTTCCCAATGAGAGCGAGCTTGCGCTCCTATCCGGTCTGCCAACAGACTCGGACGATCAGATTGTCATTGCTGCGCGCTCATTGATCGCGCGTGGCATTCGCACCGTTATCGTGACACTTGGCGGACGTGGCGCACGCATGATCAACGCAAGCGAAATCGTCAGTATCCCACCGGTCAAAGTGACGCCGAAAGATACGACCGGTGCAGGCGATGCCTTTATCGGCTCGTTTGCACGATTTTACGCTGAGACTGGCGATGTGGAAGCGTCGCTCACAAAAGCTTCACTTTATGCCGCGCACTCCATCACCCGGCCCGGAACACAAAAAGCCTATGCCAGTGCCGATGAATTTGAAGCGTTCTGCCGCGACCACGCGCCAGAACGTTCCTGAACCTTACAGACGGACAATAAAATGAGTGAAACCTTTCCCCGCAATACTGGCACGTCTTTACGGCCTGACTGGTTTGAAGATGTTGTTGTGAACCGGAGTGCATCGGAGCGCCGTGCTTCAACGATCGCTTCGCGTCGTTCGATCAAGAAAGAATATCAGGCGGCATGGCTTGTGCGCGCAATCCAGTGCATTGATCTGACCACACTTGCCGGTGACGATACCGAAGGCCGTGTGCGCAGGCTTTGCGCCAAGGCACGCCGTCCGGTGCGTGATGATATTCTGGAAGCGCTGGGCCTGGCTGATGCAGGCATCACGACGGGTGCCGTCTGCGTTTATCCCACCATGGTACCGCATGCGGTTAAGGCGTTGGAAGGCTCCGGTATTCCTGTAGCATCCGTTGCAACCGGCTTTCCGGCAGGCTTGACGCCGCTGCCGTTGCGTTTGGCCGAGATTACCTATGCGGTTGAGCAGGGTGCCGATGAGATCGACATTGTGGTCACCCGCGAGCATGTGCTCACACAAAACTGGTCAGCGCTTTATGATGAGATTGCCGCCATGCGCGAAGCCTGTGGGGATGCGCATATGAAGGCTATCCTTGCGACCGGCGATCTCAATACACTCACCAATGTCTATCGCGCTTCGATGGTTGCGATGCAGGCGGGGTCTGACTTCATCAAGACCTCGACCGGCAAGGAGGATGTCAATGCAACGCTGCCTGTCAGTCTGACGATGGTGCGGGCTTTGCGCGATTATGGCGAACTGTCTGGCCAGATCATTGGCTTCAAGCCAGCCGGTGGTCTGAAATCTGCGAAAGATGCGCTCGCCTGGCTGACTTTGATGAAAGAGGAACTCGGAAATCGCTGGCTGGAGCCGGATCTGTTCCGCCTGGGTGCTTCGTCGATGCTTGGCGATATTGAACGGCAATTAGAGCACTTTGTGACCGGACGCTATTCGAGCGCCAACCGTCACGCCGCTGCTTAAATTTGGTATTTCGCATTCTCCTACGCAAAACCGCTTCGCACTTTTGCTGGAAATGCTCGTGAGGAATTTATAAAATGCGACCCATCAAGGACATTCTGAAGACCATGGAATATGGACCTTCCCCTGAAGCAAACGGCGATGTGAAGCAGTGGCTGGAACAGCATGGCCGTTCGTTTGGCCATTATATCAATGGCGCTTTCGTCAAGCCGGAAGGCAACAAGGTGATTGCTGTGAGCAATCCAGCCAATGGCGACAAGCTTGCAGAGATTACGCTCGGCACAGAGCAAGATGTTGATCAGGCGGTGAAAGCCGCACGCAGCGCCTTTGGCAAATGGTCGAAGCTTTCGGGTCATGAGCGCGCCAAATATCTTTATGCTATCGCCCGGCATATCCAGAAGCGCGAACGCTTTTTGTCGGTTCTCGAAGCCATGGACAATGGCAAGCCGCTGCGTGAAACCCGCGACATCGATATTCCATTGGCTGTTCGCCATTTCTACCATCATGCCGGTTGGGCAGAGATGGTGGAAGACGAGTTCAAGGGCTTCTCGCCAGTTGGCGTCTGCGCTCAGGTGATCCCATGGAACTTTCCGCTTTTGATGCTGACATGGAAGATCGCGCCAGCCCTGGCTGCGGGCAATACCGTGGTGTTGAAGCCTGCTGATCTCACACCTTTGACAGCGATTGCCTTTGCGGAAATCTGCCATGAAGTTGGCTTGCCTGCGGGTGTGGTCAATATCGTTCAGGGCGATGGCACAACAGGTGCTACCGTCTGCGGTCATGATGACGTCGATAAGGTTGCGTTCACTGGTTCAACACAGGTGGGCCGCATCATTCGTGAGCAGATTGCCGGTTCTGGCAAGAAGCTTTCTCTGGAGCTTGGTGGCAAGTCGCCGTTCATCGTGTTTGAAGATGCTGATCTTGATGCAGCCGTTGAAGGCGTGGTCGATGCAATCTGGTTTAACCAGGGTGAAGTCTGCTGTGCGGGTTCGCGCCTTCTGGTGCAGGAAGGCATTGCTGATCGCTTTTATGCCAAGCTAAGAAAGCGGCTTGAAAATTTACGCGTTGGCGATCCGCTGGATAAATCCACCGATGTTGGCGCGATTGTCTCACCGACGCAAGTAAAGCGCATTTCTGATCTCATTCAAAAGGGCATTGAGGAAGGTGGCCAGCTTTGGCAGACGCCAAACCCATTGCCAGCCAAGGGCAATTATATCGCGCCCGGTTTTTTCACTGATGTTGATCAAGCGGCAACGGTTTGTCAGGTGGAAATCTTCGGCCCTATCGCCGCTGCTACAAGCTTCCGCACGCCGGACGAAGCCGTCGCCCTTGCCAACAACACACGTTATGGCCTTGCAGCTTCGATCTGGTCGGAAAACATCAATGTCGCGCTTGATCTTGCAGCGCGGGTGAAAGCTGGTGTTGTCTGGATCAACTGTACCAATATGCTCGATGCGGGTGCAGGCTTTGGCGGCTATAGCGAAAGCGGTTATGGCCGTGAAGGTGCGCGTGAAGGGCTTTACGAATATCTCACGGCTGATTGGGAAAAGGCGCTTGACTCATCCAGGGCGGCTGAAACCTTCGTACCATCCGCTTTGCCATTCAGCGAGGCAAAGATCGCAATCGGCGGCATTGACCGCACGATGAAGAACTATATTGGCGGCAAGCAGGCGCGTCCTGACAGCGGTTACAGCTATTCGGTTACTGGCAAGGGCGGTGCTGTAATCGGTCAGGCCGGGATCAGCAACCGCAAAGACATACGCAATGCGGTTGAAGCCGCAGCCAAGGCATCAGGCTGGGGCAGTGCCACAGCGCATAACCGAGCGCAGGTGCTTTATTATCTTGGTGAAAATCTTGACGCACGCCGCGGTGAATTCATCAAACGCCTTGTGGAAAGCACTGGTGTCAGCGAGAAGAAAGCGACCGACGAAGTCGAAGCGTCGCTGCGTCGGAGCTTCTACTATGCAGCACAGGCTGACAAGTTTGACGGGGCGGTGCACGCAACCAAATCACGCCATGTGACTCTCGCCATGAATGAGCCATGGGGTGTTATGGGAATTGTCTGCCCGGATGAGGCACCGCTCCTCTCACTCATCTCACTCGTGCTGCCAGCCATTGCCATGGGCAATCGTACGGTAGTGGTGCCGTCCAGCCGTCATCCACTGATCGCAGGTGATTTCTATCAGATGCTTGATACGTCCGATGTCCCGGGCGGTGTCGTCAACATCGTCACTGGTGAACGTGACGTGCTGACCAAAACACTGGCCGAGCATGATGAAGTGGCAGCGCTCTGGTACTTCGGCTCAAAGGAAGGCAGCGCCATGGTCGAAAAGGCCTCTGCAGGAAACCTCAAGGCCACATGGGTCAGTAATGGCCGTCTGCCAAACTGGAACAACACAGCCGAAGCACAGGGCCGCGATTACCTCAGAAGAGCAACCCAGGTCAAAAACATCTGGGTGCCTTACGGCGCTTAAACAAACAAAGGCCCGGTTGAACGACCGGGCCTTGTATCGTTAGTGAGCCATTTATTTGAAAAGCATAACATTAAACGGCTCTGTTGCAAAGATTTGATTTGAACGGAGCATGTCTTAACTCTGGACGTAGTTATGCAGCGAGTGCTTCAAATTGTTGTTTGATTGGGCGTGCATTTGCTGCTGAAAAGACGCCTTGCTGTTTGCGCGTCATGTGAATGAGTTCAATACCGGCGAGCGTTATGCACGCTGCGGTTTGTGACTTGAAACCCAGCATGGAGCGTGTGCGTCGTTTGATGCGACGGCGATCTTGCTCAATCATGTTGTTCATATATTTGCTGGAGCGAATGGTAATCGGTTTGCCAGTCTGTCTAAGCCGGCTCTCTGCATCACATTGCAAAATAGCTATTCTGTTGGTCTCGCTTCTAACAATGGTAATGTGCACTGGCCTGCCATGGTGGGCCAGTACCTTGCGGATAAAGCGTTTAGCGGCAGTCAGATCACGATGTTGGCCAAAATAGAACTCAACCGTATCGCCATTGCTATCGATGGCACGATATAAGTACAGCCACTCACCTTTGACCTTGATATACGTCTCATAAAGGTTCCATTTGCGCGTGACTTGACGCTTCTTCCGATTAAAACGTTCAAGCAGTTTTGGACTAAAGCAGATGACTTAACGATGGACGGTTGAATGATCGAGATCAATGCCACGTTCCGCCATCCTTTCCTTCAGATTGCGAAGGCTCAGATTGTAAGCCAGGTACCAACGAACACACAGAAGGATGACGGATTGATCAAAATGGCGGCCTTTAAACATCTAAAATACTCGGCTGATTAAAAGCCGAGAGACTATCACCTCATCCATTGACGAAAAGTTTGCAACAAAACCACCTGAGAACCTCATAAATCGCGACTTCCAGGCCTCAGCCCCAAACGAGAAATGGCTGACTGATATCACTGAATTCCATATCCCAGCTGGCAAGGTATATCTCTCACCCATCATCGACTGCTTCGATGGTCTGGTCATAAGCTGGTCTATCGGAACGAAACCAGATGCGGAATTGGTCAATATGATGCTCGATACCGCCATAGAAACTCTCACCGGTAGAGATGAGCGGCCAATATTGCATTCTGATCGTGGTGCACACTATCGCTGGCCGGGTTGGCTATCGAGGATTAGTCATGCGAAGCTGGTGGATTCAATGTCCCGCAAGGCGTGCTCCCCAGATAACGCTGCGTGCGAAGGCTTCTTCGGAAGGCTGAAAACAGAGTTCTCTTATCCCAGCGATTGGAAGAACACCACACTCGAGCAGTTTATCAATGAAGTTGATGGCTACATTCGGTGGTACAACGAGAAACGGATCAAGATATCGCTTGGCGCTCGAAGCCCAATCGAATATCGAAACAGTCTTGGCATTGTGACGTAAAACCAGTCCAAGTTTTTATCCGCACCCCCACCGGGGCACTTCTCAGCGGCAATCAACAATCCGCATCCCCAATCGAAAATTACTGCTTCACCCAAATGATAGTTGATGGATCAACACCAAGCGTTTTAGCGACCTTTAAAGCCTCAGATTTCAGCGCAGCTGTAAGATTGGGCTGGCGAGATAGCACCCAAAAATATTTCTTCGGATTATCCCCTGCAACAATCGACCATTGATAATTGCGGTCAAGCGCCACGATATTATAAGCGCCGTAAAACGGGCCAAAGAAGGAAACTTTTAAAGCACCGACGTCTGCTCCCTCAGCAAACTTTGCCTTGCCAGTAGAGCTTCTGAATTTGCCTTTGGCGGGATCGTAACCAGCATTAACGACTTTTATCGATCCGTCCTCGTTTAGCGAATACCGGGCCGTTGTATGGTTCATTCCTTTTTCAAAGCGGTTTTCAACACGACCGAGTTCATACCACTTCCCCAAATACCGATTTGCATCGAAATTATGAACTGGTACCAACGCCAGATCGTGACGTGTGGTTTTACAAGCAGTCAAGATCGCAAGAACAGCCAGTGCGGTCATAATAGCCAAATGCTTCAGCTTCATCTCACCACCTCATTCGTTTCTGGCAGTGTAGATATAACGCCAAGGGCATGTTTCAAGTGTGACTAGTTTATATCCGGTCGGGACCGTAATTGGCCCATCAGACCGGTGGCAGTCTGCACGAGAATTCTCCATAATCTGGACCAACAGTTATGCTGCAGCTCTAATCTACAAACAAAAACCGCCCAGATTTCTCTGAGCGATTTAGCGAAACTGGAAGTCGCCAGTTATTAGAACTTGTATGCAACGCCGAGACGAACTTCGTTGGTCTTGAACTTGTTACGAGCTGTAAGAACGTCGTCAACTACCGTGTAGTTCTTCTTGCCGTAGTCGCTGTAGCGGTATTCGAGACGAAGAATGACGTTATCTGTTGCAGCGTAATCTACGCCAGCGCCAGCAGTCCAGCCAACGTGTGTTTTGCTTTCGGACTCTGATACATCGAAAGGTTGACCATCAATAACGCCAGAGGCAGATACGGTATTCTTAACGCTACCAATCGCAACACCTGCGGCAACGTATGGAAGCCAACGATCCATTGCCAAACCTGCGCGAGCGCGGACTGCACCAGAAGTGCGAAGCTTGCTTTCAGCTCCGAGTGTCAGGCTATCAACGCCATTTGTAAACGTCTCTGAAATGTTGTCTTTCTGATTATTGAAAGTCACATCACCATCAAGGCCCAAGACAAAGTTATTGCCCATATCGAAATTATAACCAGCGTATAGACCGCCGAGGAAACCATCAGGCTTCATGTGGCCGATATTGTAGCCATCTACGTCGAAGCTGGACTTAGCCCAACCCCAACCAACCTGACCACCGAGATAGCCGCCAGTCCAGGAGAACACAGGCGCAGAAATGACCGGTGCTGGTTCGTCGTAAACGATGGCGTCAGCTGCATTAGCTGCCGAAACGCCTGCAAAAATAGCTGCCGAAGCAAACAAAATCGCTGAAATTTTCATTTTAATCTCTCCAAGCCCTTTAGAAAAACTCTAGAAACTAAAATAGAGGATCAGGTATTAAAGTCTGTAGTAAATAAGCCACACCTAATGCAATAGCGGCAAATTCGTGGCATCCACAGCAGTATGATTAATGAAAGTATAATATCTATGCTGCATCTAAGAATTGGGCCTTTTAGCTTTTCGGCCTAATTGCGCTCATCCAAAAGCTTGATTAAGCGCTCGTGCGTTTTCTTCATATCGTGGAGATGCTCTATAACCATGCCGAGGCAGATCAACACCAAGCCTGATAAGCATAAGCTAATCCCGCAAGACAGGAGAACAAGCCTGTCAGTGCCAGTCGTAGCAATACCGAAAACAGCAATCGTCAATCCGGGGATTAATGCCAGTATTCCGATAATTTTTATGAACATGCCCATACTCACCCCCTGTTTGCCGCAAGCTGGCAGAGGCGCAACGTGCGGTCAAGCACAAGGTGATGGTTTCGGAATCTATCGAAAGTATGTCTGCATAAAACTATGCATACCCTCCCCAACGTTCAGGCGACCTTGGCTCGCAGCTTGCCTGCCGTTTAAATCTAGTTACTACTAGGCCGCACACTCATAAACTGAGCTTTCAAACTGATCTGATTTTGATTCACTGAAGTCTTTATTTGGAGGCTTCTTATGACCCGCCGCCGTTTTGATCTCACCGATTTCGAGTGGAATATTGTTGAACCCTTCTTGCCAAATAAGCCGCGCGGCGTGCCCCCCGTTGACGACCGGCGTGTGATCAACGGTATATTGTGGCAGTTTCGGACAGGCTCCCCGTGGGCAGATGTTCCGGATCGATATGGTCCGTACACCACATGCTACAACCGGTTTGTGCGATGGCGCACAGCGGGTGTCTGGGATTATGTTCTGGGCGAAATTTCCAAAGCTTTTGATGGCGATATCGTCATGATTGACAGTTCCTGTGTCCGCGTTCATCGACATGCGGCGACGAGAAAAAGGGGGATCAAGACGATGGCTGCATGGGACATTCCCGTGGCGGCTTGACCACCAAAATCCACGCAGTTGTCGATGCCGATGGTCGGCCGATCCGCCTCGCACTCACAGCGGGCCAAGCCCATGATGGCCGCATGGCGGAACCATTGTTACAGACAATCTCCAAGGGTTCGATCGTGCTGGCGGACAAGGCCTACGATACCAACTCTATACGAGCACTTGCAAAGCAACGGCATTGATGGGTCAATATTCCGGCCAAGAGCAATCGGAAGGAAAGCTACCCTTTCAGCCAATGGGTTTACCGACAACGCAATCTCGTTGAACGTTTCTTCAGCAAACTCAAACAGTTCAGAGATATCACCACCCGTTATGATAAAGACCCGATGAACTTTCTCGCCACCGTCAAATTGGCGGCAGCTAGAATTTGGATCAGATCATTTTGAGTCTACGGCCTAGGAAGATCAACAAACACATGGCCTTCAAAGGAATTTGTTCAGCGCCAGTGAAATTCCGGGTATCAAAACTGCTTTCATGATCAATGAGAGCCAATTCGCTAACGACAATGGCTTTCTATTGGAAATATTTTTGAACCTCACAGTATAATTGCGTCCATTAATAAGGCCGCATTCAACCTAATGAAAAAATTTGCTAAAACGACCAAACCAGCTGCTTGGAGAAGGTCTACGGTATCTATATGAATAATCAAACCATAATCGCCAATAAGAGATTGTTTACTCTATCACTGAAATTCCTTTAAATGCAACAACGACAGTCAACCTACTTTGAGCGAAAGCGCGCCCTTAAAAGTGCCATTTTCTGTCAAATTATGCTCCCAAAGGCATATTTATGCGGTGTTGAGTTGGGATGATGGAACCTTGAGAACCAACGATAATCCGTTTGGGCACCATTCACGCGAGATCATTCCGTTCAGGCCCTGTACAGTGGCTTTTTCAAGTGTCGCCCCAAATCCTTGACGCTCAGGTTGTTTCGATTGCGTCCTAACCCCGATTTCTCTCCAATAAAGATGGAGGAGTTCTTCGTCCTGATTAACATCTATCGCTAGTTGGCCTTCAGGCGAAGAGAGTGCGCCGTACTTTGCCGAATTTGTAGTCAGTTCGTGCAGTAAGAGAGCTAGAGATGTCAGCGCCTTGCCGGTAAGCGGAACGTCCGTTCCAGTGATTTTAACAGCCGACTGTTGTTCACTATTGTGCGGTGCGACGATTGCTTCAATCAGCGCTACGACCGAGGTAGATCTTTCGGCGGTTTCATTCTTGCCGGGTACGGGAAGGGTCAGTTCATGCGCACGCGCAAGCGCCTGCATTCGAGACCGCAAGTCAGAGACCAACTCGTCAATATTTTCTGCGGATCGTGCGCTCAGCGATATCAAGCCGGATGTCAAACCAAACAAGTTTTTTATGCGGTGATTGATCTCTTGAAGAACAATATCCTTCTCGTATGCTGATTGACGCAAGGCCGCTGCCTGAAGAGCCAATTCATCGCGTTGTAAGGCAAGTTGTTGGCGCTGCCGATTGAGTTCATAGAAAACATCAGCCTTGCTGCGCAAAATATCCGGTTCGATGGGCTTCTGGATAAAATCGACCGCACCGGCTTCATAACCTTGAAAACGGCGCTGTCCACAACCACCCGCCGTTACGAAAATGATTGGAACGTGACGTGTTCGCTCGTTTCCGCGCATAAGTTCTGCGAGCTGAAAACCGTCGAGCCCAGGCATCTGAACATCAACAAGAGCAAGAGCAATATCGTATTGAAGAAGCAGTTCAAGTGCCTGATCACCGGAATTGGCTTTCAGTATCCTCAAGCCGTCCCGACGAAGCAATGCTTCCAAGGCGATAAGATTTTCCTCAAGATCGTCAACGAGAAGAAACGAAATGGGCTCCATGTGTTGACCTAAACCTCTCTCAAATATTGCGCTATCGCTTCAAGCGATAAAATTTTGGCATCCGGGCAAGAGCGGATAGCAGCCTCTGGCATCGTTGGTACGAAGGCGCTTTTGAGGTCCTGAACCAGTGTTTTGCCGCCCGCCGCCGTTATAGACTGTAAACCCTTGGCACCGTCTTCATTGCCGCCTGTTAGCACGATGCCCAGCAGTTTGGGCCCGAAGATATCGGCCGCGCTTTCAAAAAGAACATCGATAGATGGACGGGAATAGAGGACTGGTGCATCCTTGGAAAGCGACAGTGTTTGGTCCCTTTCAACAAGCATATGATAATCAGGTGGTGCGAAATAGATTGTGCCAGAACACAGTGGCTGCTTATCTTCAGCTTCTTCCACCGCCAGTATGCATTTATGCCGAAAAAGTCCAGCCATCAAGCTGCGCTTGTCTGGCGGAAGATGCACCACGACCATCACAGGCAATCCAAAAGTGACCGGCAGAGAGGGCAGGATCGCCGACAATGCCTCAAACGCTCCCGCCGACGCACCGATGACCACGGCCTGCGTTTCGGAGACCGTCATGACGACACCTTCTGATAAATTTTATCCTCACGCACAAAATCAGCGTAGGTGTCCGCATAACGAGAAAAGCGAACGCTTTCTTTTGCCCCCAATCCCAGGAATCCACGATGGGCTAAGGAACTTTTGAACAAGCCCAGCACGTGATTTTTCAGGTCGTGATCAAAATAGATAAGCACGTTGCGGCATGAAATCAGGTGCATCTCTCCAAAAACAGCGTCGGTCGCAAGGCTGTGATCCGAGAACACAACGTTTCGACGCAGTGACCTATCAAACGAGACCCTGCCATATGCAGCCTGATAATAGTCAGATAGCGATGTCAAACCGCCTGATTGCTGGTGATTGGAAGTGAACGACTGCACGCGATCAATCGGATAAACACCGGCCTCGGCCGCTTGGAGCGCCTCCGGATTAATATCGGTAGCGTAAAAGAGCGTTCGCTCCTCCAAACCCTCTTCACGAAAAAGAATGACCATGGAGTAAAGCTCCTCGCCACTCGAGCATCCAGCAATCCAAACCTTGAGTGAGGGATACGTTCGCAAATGCGGCACAACATGCTCGCGAATGGCTCGAAAATAGCTTGGATCACGGAACATATCGCTGACCTGAACTGTGAGGTAGCGCAGCAAATGCGGAAGTATGGTTGCATCATGCAACACACTTTCCTGCATCGCAGAAAAACTGGCAAAGCCCATCTGTTCGCGTGCCTGCCGAAGCCGACGCTTGATCGAACCAAGCGAATAGCTGCGGAAGTCATAATGGTATCGAAGGTACAGTGCCTCCAACAACAGTCTGATCTCAATTTCTTCAGCGGAGCCGTGTTCAAGTGGCCCTGTCATTTGGGCATCCAGACCCGAACAAGTGACAGGAGTTTATCAACATCCAGCGGCTTCGCCATGTAGTCATTTGCGCCGGCTTCAATACAGCGTTGCTGATCATCAGGCATCGCTTTGGCCGTCAGCGTTACAATGGGCAGTTTCTTCCAGGCTGGATTTCGACGAATTTCCTTTGTAGCTGTCAATCCATCCATGACAGGCATCATCACATCCATCAACACAAGATCAATACGTGCCTCAGCATTTTCGAGCGACCGATTGAGTGCTTCGATAGCCTCCTGGCCGTTGCGGGCAATAATGACCTGGGCACCACGCGGCTCCAAAATATTCGTGAGTGCGTAAACATTACGGATGTCGTCCTCAACGACGAGAATACGACGACCCTCAAGCATCGCATCGCGATGACGCGCTTTGCGGATCATCTGTTGCTGTTCTGCGGGCAATTCAGAAATGATCTGATGCAGGAAAAGGCTGACTTCGTCGAGCAGTCGCTCGGGGGACTTTGCACCTTTAATGATAATTGACTTGGAATACCGCCGGAGTTTCTGCTCACTTTCGCTGGAAAGTTCTCTTCCGGTATAAACAATTACTGGTGGAAATGCGTAGGCAGTTTCATTGCTAAGTGTTTCAAGCAGTGAGAAGCCTGATTCATCGGGCAAAGAAAGATCCAGCACCATACAATCAAAAGTTTGCTCGCGCAGCAGGTCGAGGCATTCGGCCACATTGCCGGCAGTTGTAGTCTCAACATCGCTTGAACTTAAAAGTTTTGCAACCGCTTCACGCTGCCGCTCATCATCTTCAACGATGAGGACCTTATGTACACGTTTGGTTATTCGATTTTGCAGCTGGCTCAGAACATCAACAAGCTCCTCACGACTGACTGGTTTGTTAAGATAACCAACAGCGCCAAGCGCGTAAGCGGTTCTGGTATGATCGCCCGCAGAAATGACATGGATTGGGATATGACGGGTGCGCACGTCATTTTTTAACCGATCGAGAACTGATAAACCGGACTCGTCAGGCAGGCCAACATCCAACACGATAGCATTTGGCGAAAACTCACGCGCTAAGCGCACGGCCTCCTCTGCTGTGCGGGCCACAACAGAATGAAACCCCATCTCACGAGACAGATCGCGCACAATTGCGGCGAATGTGTCATCGTCTTCGATAACCAGAAGAACACGCTTATCACCAGTGAGCGCATCCCGATCGTCTTCCAAATGAAAAGGTTGTGGCAAGCCCTTGGATGTAACTGGCGTGTTCGTTGGTGTTTCTCCCGCCGCAACAATCAGCGTGTGGGGCAACGCGCTGTTACCGCTAGGGTCATATTGCAGGGGCAAAGTGACGGTGAAATTGCTGCCTTGTCCCAGGGTGCTTTCCACACTGATTGCGCCACCCAACAGTCTGGCAAGCTGCCTTGAGATAGACAGACCAAGTCCAGTGCCGCCAAATCTTCGGCTGATCGTGCTGTCCGCTTGATGAAATGCTTCGAAGATACTTTTGAGCTGGTCTTCGGATATCCCGATGCCACTGTCTTTTACGGAAAAGCTGATTTGTTCCCCTGCCTGTAGTCGGATTGACACCGCGACTTGTCCACGTTCAGTGAATTTGATGGCATTGGCGAGAAGATTTTTAAGTATTTGCTCCAGTCGCTGAGGATCTGTGACAAATGATTTCGGTAGACGGTCATCAATGTCGATAACAAGCTCAAGGTTTTTTTCATCTGCCAACGGCTGAAACAGCTGCTTCAGACCTGTCGAAAGGCGTGCAAGAGGCGTGACTTCCGGATGAATTTCGACGTGACCGGCCTCGATTTTTGATAAATCAAGGATGTCATTAATGAGATTGAGAAGATCATTGCCCGACGACTGGATGGTTCGCGCATACTTAACCTGTTCTTGAGTCAAGTTCTCGTCGGGGTTGTCTGCAAGAAGTTTGGCCAGGATCAGCGAAGAGTTTAAGAGCCTGTTCCAAAAAGGATTGAGCGATTTCAGTAGGTTATGATTCAATCGGATTGCTTACA
>NZ_JAMJWE010000239.1 GCF_023554105.1 Brucella sp. 21LCYQ03 | reverse complement strand
ATGTTACGAACAGCTCCATTAGCGCATAAAGTGCCTTCACTTCTAAATTCAATGCTTCCGCGGTAATTTCCAGTTGGCAATTCCCAAATACTGCCTACAAAACATTCTACCGGTGCTTCATCAAAAATATTTTTTACGGTGTAAGCCGCAGGAATATCTTCCCGATCTACGGTATTTAATACCCACTTGCCTTTCACTCCTGCACGCCATTGTGCTGCAGTTGGCCCGGATTCTGCTGTAGCAGAACCTGCAGATTTACGTGGCGCTCCACATGAGCCAAACACAAAGACAATCGCTAAAAGCGATAATATCGAAATTACCTGTTTACGCATAATACTAAATTTGATATTTTTGATCATTCTTAAAATCTATTCATTGCTATGAAGACTCCATCTTCCAAAAATCATACCACTAGCAAGATCGTCGCAAAGTCAATATTACGATTATTTTTTGTTTTGTTCGTGATGTTACTGGCTTTTTATGTTACGCAAGACGCTTCAAAACTGAGTCGTATTAGCTTGTATTTTGCGAACAAATGGTTCTTACTTTTTCCGATCAGTCTATTCATTCTGTTTGTAGCGCTACTGATTAAGGTATTGAAAAATAAGTACGTGCGTACAGAATACAATTGGTTGATGTCTTTAAATGGCGGCTTCTTAA
>NZ_JAMJWE010000238.1 GCF_023554105.1 Brucella sp. 21LCYQ03 | reverse complement strand
GGCCGGTTTACAATGCGCCCTTTCGTCTGATCTTACTTTCTGACCCAGACTCCATTCGCGAATCGTTTAATTATCAAGTGGAGTACTCCGGAGGAAAGGGAATTGTGCTGTCTGGGAGTGACACAACGATCGAAGCCGAATTGGGTAAACCCTTTCTTCTTGAGGGTGTCGGCTTAGTGTTACTTAACCAGAGCAATACTCGCACAGCGTCCAATCACTACGGCTTTACTGTAAAACCTGTCGGAACAGTTGTTGCCAGTTTGATGCGATCATTAAAGGTTTCTGTAACCAACAAAAACGTTTCCACGATAGATTTGACATTGAGTAGCACGCAGCCTAAACGAGGTGAAGAGCAACTACAACAATTGATCAAGAAATATATGGAACGAAATCTGCACGACAAAAATGTTGTGGCAGACTCTACCTTATCCTTTATAAATGCACGACTAACGGCGATTACCCAAGAATTAGCAGGAGTTGAAGATCGCATTTCTGGGTACAAGCAAAGTACTCAATTAGCAGATATGACTGAACAGAGCAGAATTCTGCTGGAAAATTCAGCTAGTTACACGAGAAGTTTAGCAGAGATAGATGTGCAGCTGTCCAGCTTCGACGGCATGTCCAGCTATTTGCGTGATGCAAGCAACCCACGTGTGGTAC
>NZ_JAMJWE010000237.1 GCF_023554105.1 Brucella sp. 21LCYQ03 | reverse complement strand
CAAATTGGTAGTCACGATGGTTTTTACGACGAAGTCATTTCCTCGCAGTTGCCCTTTATCCTTGCGTGCAGATAGCACATAATAGGTCAATAAGCTACCAATTTGGTTGCCGTTAAGCAGTTGAATTTCGCCGGCATGGTTTTTTACAGCTAAGCCCACGCGATCCGCATCTGGGTCCGTCGCCATCACGATGTCGGCATCTAGTTCTTTACCCTGCTTCATCGCTATAGACATGGCTTCTTCTTCTTCCGGATTTGGATACACTACCGTCGGGAAATTACCATTTGGCTCCGCCTGCTCTGCTACAATGTGTATGTTTTCAAAGCCACAAGCTTTTAAAATTTTAGGAACTAGCGTGATGCCTGTACCATGAATAGGAGAGAAGACAATTTTTAAATCCTTCTGTGCGGCTACGATATCCGGATTGATGCTTAATGCTTTGTTGGCCTGAATGTACGTTTCATCGAAATCTTCTTTCACCAAGTGGATATGCTCTGCCTTACGATCAAATTGGATGTCGCGAACCGACTGGATAGCATTAACCTCGTCGATCACATTTTTATCGTGAGGTGCCACCAATTGTCCTCCATCGTTCCAATACGCCTTGTACCCATTGTACTCTTTAGGGTTATGCGATGCTGTTAACATCACACCCGATTGG
>NZ_JAMJWE010000236.1 GCF_023554105.1 Brucella sp. 21LCYQ03 | reverse complement strand
CTTGGCTCAACTATAAGATCACCGTGCATTCTTTTGAACCCATTATTGATTCCTCCGATATGAAGGAGCACATCTGGTTAGAGATGGCGGAAATCGTGCAGAAGAATTACGAGCTCTATGATGGATTTGTGATCTTACATGGATCAGATACCATGTCTTTTTCGGCTTCTATCCTAAGCTTTATGCTGGAAGGTTTGCAAAAACCCGTTATCCTATCGGGATCTCAGCTGCCGATAGGTGAAATCCGAACCGATGCGCGAGAAAACTTGATGACGGCTTTAGAGATTGCCTCTGCCAAACGCGATGGCCGCTCCATTGTGCAAGAGGTGTGTATATTATTTGACAACAAGCTATTTCGAGGCAATCGCTCGTTCAAATATAATTCTGCGAAGTTTGAAGCATTTCGATCTCCGAATTATCCGGTACTTGCCGAGGCGGGGATACATATTCAATATTATGAAGACGCACTGCTGGATAATAGTGGTCAGAATTTCATTATGCATACCAGCCTGGACAACCGCGTTGCCGTTTTAAAGTTGTTTCCGGGTATCAACCGTACCACTGTCCGGCAAATTTTGCATTGCGGCGCTCGCGGCATCATTATGGAAACGTTCGGTGCCGGTAATACGATGACAGATCAATGGTTTATCGATGGATTGAGC
>NZ_JAMJWE010000235.1 GCF_023554105.1 Brucella sp. 21LCYQ03 | reverse complement strand
ACCGGCTATACCTTATGTTATGCCATTGAGATCCACAATGAAAAAATGCAAACGCTTGTGCAGCATGGTGAGTATGCCGTAGGTACGCTCAAACGATATCAGGTACTCCTAAGGCACATTAAAACTTTCATAGAAGTTACTTACCACAAATCTGATGTCGACCTGAAAGAACTAGATCAGACATTTATTGATGACTTCGAATTCTACCTTCGATCTGTTAAGCTTAATGACATCAACACCTCCAATAAACACTTAAAGAATCTTAAAAAGATCGTTCTAATCTGCATTCGCTATAAATGGATTGATGCTGATCCTTTTGATGGTCGTAAGCTTCAATCTAAGCCCGTTAACAGAACTTTTTTGACTTCAGATGAATTGAGCCGTATTGTCGAGAAAGAGCTGACAACGCAAAGACTGGAACAGGTACGTGACTTCTTCCTGTTTAGTTGCTATACAGGACTTTCCTACGCAGATGTACATAAACTTCAACTAACGGATATTGGCATTGGTATAGACGGCGAAAAATGGATTTTTACGTATCGCCAGAAAACGGATACACGAGTTTCGATTCCCCTACTGCCCATAGCATCCAGCATACTGGGAAAGTATGCTGAGAATCCGTGGTGTATCCATAACAATCGTGCTCTACCAATTTCCAGTAA
>NZ_JAMJWE010000234.1 GCF_023554105.1 Brucella sp. 21LCYQ03 | reverse complement strand
GATAGGCACTAATATAGCCCTCGCCCCAATTCCAATAATCAGTACGAATGCCTTCCACGCTTAGGTCAGAGTTATATTCATCCTTTTGAGCACCGGTAGGTACTGCGCGTGGGTCGGCTATCGAAGTAGCGCCTGCCTTTTGTGGCTTACCAGATAAACGGGCAAGCGAGTGCAGTGTTTCGACCATTCGGTTGATCTTTTGTTTAAAATTGGCTTGCAGTGCTGGATCATATCCAGTACTGGCATATGCCTGCGCAATGGCTGTTAAATAGTGTCCTGTTGCGTGGCCACGTAGCTTGGTATCCTGGCTATCCCAGACCCCTAAAGGTTTTGCCCCAACTGGTTGCTCCACACCGTACGCATTGCGAAACATGTATAGAAAATCATCTGGATTAGTTTCCGCTAAGGTCAAGACAAATTTGTCGCGGTTGGCTACGAACGGGCTTTTCTCGGTTGGAGAGCCATTATTGAGTGTTACTTCATTTAGGGCAAATGCCGATAAACTACGGCGAGGAGCCGCAGCTTTTTTACCGCCCTTTACCGTAATGTGTGCTTTTGGTTGTAAATCGGTTCCCGGTACACGGCCCACCACCGTATATGTTCCGGCGGTTTGTACTGCTGCATTGTCCGAATCGGCAGGCCATATTACGCGTACTTTTGGTC
>NZ_JAMJWE010000233.1 GCF_023554105.1 Brucella sp. 21LCYQ03 | reverse complement strand
GATTTTTAATAGGGATGATTTCCCAGAACCATTCAATCCGATCACCCCGATTTTGGCTCCATAAAAAAAGGATAAATAGATATTTTTGAGTACTTGCTTGGATGGCGGATAGATCTTGGAGACCCCTGCCATCGAGAAGATTATTTTTTCGTCTGACATAGCAAAATAGTAACTTATTTCAGACAAATATAGCGATTTGAAGTCAATTACTGCCATTTTGATCCCTTCGGGTCGGTGGCGCGATTGTTGATAAATTTATTGAAACATTAACGTAAGGGTTATTTGTTATTTTACTTACATTTACGATAGTACAAAATTAGAAAGGTTTATAGATGGAAGCTAAATTTTCACCACGAGTAAAGGATGTGATCTCGTATAGTCGGGAGGAAGCCCTGCGTCTTCGTCATGACTATATCGGCACGGAGCATCTTTTGTTGGGATTGATACGTGAGGGGGATGGTGTAGCAATTCATGTTTTGAAAAACATTGGATTGGACATGGCCGCCGTGCGTGAATCCATTGAAGAAGCTGTTAAAGGTTCTTCAATGTCCCGCACTCCCATTAGCAGTGTACCGCTAACAAAGCAGGCAGAAAAAGTTCTTAAAGTCACTTATTTGGAAGCTAAAATCTTCAAGAGCGACATTATTGGAACAGAACATTTAC
>NZ_JAMJWE010000232.1 GCF_023554105.1 Brucella sp. 21LCYQ03 | reverse complement strand
TAAGCACATTACCACCTACACCAAGAAAGGGAATAATCCGCATGATGATGCTCAGGATTGTTTGACAGGGATCGCAGAGAACTTTGGCATCAACAATGAAAGCAACATCGACGATTCGATCATAGGCATGTTTGGTTAGCTAGACACGCCATAGCAAGCAGGAAATTATGAAAGAGACTAAGCAAGCACAGGCAGTGGTTCAACCCAAACTCATTGAAGAAATGGGGAAAAGAGCTGCGCCAACATATGAGGTAAAGCCGGAGATCAATCCCGATGATCATGCTATTCACGATGAGCAGAAGAGGAAGAAGAAGGCGATCGTCAAGAAGGTGATGGGGGCGGATGGCAAGCCGGTGATGATGGCCGATGGTCAGACGCCTACAACGCAAACTACTTACATCGATCCTGCAAGGCTTTCATTATCCCTTCAGGACATCATTGTCACCAGGCGTGTGGCATTCATGAACTTAGGTAAGGTGAAGCTATTTGCAGAACCGGCCGACACAGGTGAGGAACGGGCGTTTGCTTTACTTCAGCGTTTGCGCGAAAACAATAAGGTCGCTTTCAAAGAATCTGAAATTGCAAACCTTATGAACCGTGAGTTGCAAGCTGCTAAGTTGTGGTACTCTACCGATACAAACGATGCTACCCATTGGGGCGAAT
>NZ_JAMJWE010000231.1 GCF_023554105.1 Brucella sp. 21LCYQ03 | reverse complement strand
ATGGACGAACATCCAGGTACACCAAGCTAGAAATCCGTTCAAGTGTATTTTGCCCATATCTACTACTGCACGATTCCGCCCGATAGTAGCCATAGATCCTTTGTCGAAGTACTTGAAATCTTCGGTGTTGTTTTCGTTTTTCAAAATACTTAAAATGTGGTCTGCCACATATTTTCCTTGTTGTTGTGCGACAGGAGCGACACCAGGAAGGCCGTTAGGTGTTTTTTCTGTAACCGTAGCTGCTACGTCACCAATGGCATATACACCTGGCATATCGATGATCTGACACTGACCATTCGTCTTGATTCTGTTTCCGCGCTGAAGCAATTCAGGGCTGATTCCTTCCGGAAATTGCCCTTTAACACCAGCACCCCAGATCACAGTTTTAGTTGGGATTTTATCACCGTTAGATAACGTTACCGTTAACCCATCGTATTCTTTTACCACGGTGTTTAGGATCACTTTGACACCCAGCTCTTTGAGGTAACGTTCGGCATCGCGAGATGATCTATCAGAAAGCGCTGCCAATACTTCGCCCAATCCCTCTACGAGATACACATTCATCTCATGTTTGGATAGTTCTGGGTAATCTTTTTTCAACATGTGCAGCTGTATTTCAGCAATAGCTCCCGAAAGTTCTACACCGGTGGGCCCACCACCTACC
>NZ_JAMJWE010000230.1 GCF_023554105.1 Brucella sp. 21LCYQ03 | reverse complement strand
TACATCTTTCGGATGCAACGGCAGGTAATTTTTATGCAGTACATAAAGAGCGTCCATTTTACGGAGAGTTGGTGCAATTCATGACTTCAGGACCTATTGTAGCCGCGATCCTAGAAAAAGAAAATGCAGTAGAGGATTTCCGCACATTGATCGGTGCTACCGATCCAGCTAAAGCGGATGAAGGTACTATTCGCAATAAATATGCAAAATCTATCGAAGCGAACGCTGTTCACGGTTCGGATTCGGATGAGAATGCGGCTATTGAAGGAGATTTCTTCTTCTCTCAATTAGAGCGCTTCTAGTCTACCCAGCTTTGATAAAAAGGCCTGAATTATTTATTAATTCAGGCCTTTTTACTTTTAGATCAGGACCAAACCTGTTGGACCCAAAATCTACTAGAATGCTCTGGTTCCCAAATAATGGTCTTCTTTGGCCGTCATCAGTTTTTTATCCTCTGCTTTTTTGTCCAGATATCCACACAGGTGCAGTACGCCGTGTATAATAACGCGATGCAGTTCATCGCTCTCCGGCACATCAAATTTTTGCGCGTTTTCCTGAATTCGGTCGACGGATATAAATATATCTCCGGATACCACATGCTCTTCTTCTGAGCTGTCGAAAGTGACGATATCGGTAAATGTATCATGATTCAGGTATTGCTTGT
>NZ_JAMJWE010000023.1 GCF_023554105.1 Brucella sp. 21LCYQ03 | reverse complement strand
ATTTCTGCAATGATGTTTTCAGGCGCGTTGATCAGCTTTTTCGTTTTGACTTGTTCATTCATAATTTTAGCTTTCTAAAACGTATTGCCTGATCAGTGCGCATCCCGGCGCAGATAACGACGCGAGATAGCATCAAACGAGATGGCCAACACGACGATTGCACCCGAAACAATGCCCTGCCAATAGGGGGAGACACCGAACAGAACGATAATGTTTTCAATAATGGCGATAATGCCTGCACCAAAAATCGCGCCAATTGGGCTGCCGATGCCGCCGGTCGTGGCAACGCCACCAATAACCGATGCCGCAATTGGAGCCAGCACCCAGCTATCACCAATCGAAGGCTGTGCGGTTCCAAGACGCGCAACCATCAGCACACCGGCCAGACCTGAAATAGCACCGGCCACTCCGAATACCATCAGGCGAACGCGATCCACGCGAATACCCAGCATACGTGCACCGTCGCGGTTATTGCCGATGGCATACATGTAACGTCCGAACGGGGTTTTCAGCATCACAAAAGTCGCGATCAGCAGTGCAATAAACATGATGATGAACGGTACCGGAATTCCGAACATATCCCCACGGCCGAGATACTGCACATCACGCGGAATGCCGGTGATGGCAACACCGCGGGTCAACACAAGATTGGCACCGCCAAAAATGCCCGCCGTACCGATGGTCAGCACCAGCGAATGCAGGCGCAGGAAGGTAACGAGAAAACCGTTGAACAGACCGAGGCAAAGGCCAAGCAATATCGCCAGCAGCATTGCCGAATAAGGCTCAAAGCCCATTCGAACCATCAGAATGCCGGACACCACGCCACAAAGGCCGCCGATCACGCCAAGCGAGAGATCAAGCTCGCCCAGCACCATCAGCATCGACTGTGCAATGGTGATGAGGCCGACAAAGGCCAGACCACGCGCAACAACCGACAGATTGTAAGGCGTAAGAAAGTAAGGTGACATGATAGCCGAGAGGCCAAAAATCACGAGCAGAGCCACGAAGACACCGGCCAGCGGTGTGCGGATGAGATTGGAAAGGGGATTAGTTTGCATCGGCTTTTACCTCTGTTCCAAAGATCGCGCCCACGAGTGTTTCATTGTTGGTATCGGTGGTGGAGAACTCACCGGTGATATGGCCGTTATGCATGGTGATGATACGGCTTGCGCATTTCTGCAGTTCGTTGAGTTCCGAGGAGACGAGGATGACCCCCACGCCTTCTTCGGCAAGATTTTTCATGATGCGATAAATCTCGGACTTGGTCCGGATATCGATACCCTTGGTCGGCTCATCAAAAATGAGCACGCGCGGGCGCGTCGCCATGGCGCGACCGATGATGGCTTTCTGCTGATTACCACCCGAAAGCTGCGAGATGCGCTTGCCCATGCCAGATGTGCGGATACCGTAATCATCGATGATCTTTTGCACGATATTGCGTTCACGGCGGTCGGAGATACCCAATTTGCCGCTGGTCAGCGACAGCACCGAAATGCCGATATTCTCGCGCAGTGACAGAAGCGGCAGAATGCCGTGATGTTTGCGCTCTTCCGAGAGATAAAGCATACCGCCGGAAACTGAACGCGAGGTATCATTGAGTGCCCAGCTTTCGCCTTCCACCTTCACCTGGCCCGATTTGGCTTTCAGAAAACCGAAGATCGTCTGCATCACTTCGGAGCGTCCAGCGCCAACCAGACCGGCAAAGCCCAGAATCTCGCCTTTGCGCAGATCAAAGCTGATGTCTTCAAAACGCGAACCGGACAGTCCGCGTACTTCCATGATTGTTTCAGTGGTAGGCTTTGACGGACGGAAATGCTCATCAAAGGAAAGATCGCGGCCAGACATGGCGCGGATCAGATCAGTTTCGGTGATGTCTTTGATATGGCCGCTTTCGATCTTCGTGCCATTGCGCAGAACGGTATAATCATCGCCAATCTGGAAGACTTCTTCCATCTTGTGGCTGATGAAGACAATCGCGTGATCGCGATCGAGAAGACCACGAATAACCTTGAAGACGCGCTCGACTTCAACACGCGTCAGCGACGAGGTCGGCTCATCAAGGATCAGCACCTTCATCTGCTCATTGGTGCAGGCACGCGCAATCTGCAAAAGCTGTTGATCGGACACAGAAATATTGGCAACCAGATCATCCGGCTGCGCCTCAATACCGAAACGGTCGAGATAGGAGTTTGCCTCTTCCAGCAGAACCTTGCGGTTGACGGTAAAGCCGCCATGGCCAGTTCTGTTGAACGGCATGAACAGATTTTCCGCAACGCTCATCTGCGGGAAGAGCGTCAGTTCCTGCGGAACATAGGCGACGTTTTTGTAAAGTGCTGCATCAGCAACGGGATCGCGGCCATCGATCAGCACCTGACCGCGCGAAGCGCTATCGGTTCCGGTCAGAATTTTTACGAGTGTTGATTTGCCGGCGCCGTTTTCGCCAGCAAGAATATGTGTGCGACCCAGCTCGATTTTCAGGTCAACACCATCCAGCGCGGTTACGCCCGGAAAGTCCCGGCCTAATCCGCTTGTTTCAAGATAAGCCATGATGGACACCTTGGAAAACTATCGCTGCTTGTCCGACGAGTTGCCGGTCAAAGTCGATAGGACAGGAAAGAATGGAGCACGGGAGAACCCGTGCCCCTGCAACAAGACCAGAACGGATTAGTTGCCTACGTTTTCCTTGGTAAGGAATGCATTGCCGGTGTCGATATAGCCAGGAACGGGAGCGCCGGTTGCCTGTGCCCACAGCGTCATCACCGACCAGTAACCCTGAAGTTCAGGCTGCGATGCGGACGAGCTGTCAGCAACACCATTGCGGATCATGTCGAGCATTTCTGGCAGATTATCGAGGCCAACCAGCGTGACTTTGCCCTGCTTGCCAGCTTCAACGATTGCCTGACCGATACCGATCGGGCCAGCCGCATCCGACGCAACCCAGCCCTTCAGGTTCGGGTTGGCCTGCATGATGGCCGCTGCCTGCTGCTGCGCGATTTCGATGCTGTCATTGTCGATGCCTTCAGCAACGACCTTGATGCCCGGATGTTCTTTGAACACTTCGCGATGGCAATCAGCGCGGATCGAATGGTTTGGCGCAGTTGGCACACCCATCATGATCGCGACTTCGCCTTCACCACCCAGCACTTCGACCAGACGACGGGCAGCAATCTTGGCCTGCTCGCAGAAATCTGAACCGATATGGGTGATGCTCATGCCTTCAGGCGGCACGGAGTCGAACAGGACCAGCGGAACTTTCTGGTTCTGTGCTTCTTCCAGCGATGCGCGATTGCCCGATGGATCAAGCAGATCGAGTGCGAGACCATCCGGGCGCGTTGCAAGCGCGCTGTCGATGATCTGGTTCTGCTGAACAACGTCTGCGCTCTGTGGTGCTGAGTAGACGATTTCAACATTAGCGCCAGTCTGCGCTTTCAAGGCAGCCGCAGCCTGCTGCGCGCCTTCATTCACCTTGTCAAACCAAGGGTGCACGACCTTTGGCACGATGACAAAGCGATAGCTGTCTTTTTTGACAGTGCCTGGTGCATCCTGCGCCATAACGGAAACAGGCAACGAAAAGGCAGCAACAGCCGCCAGCAAAGCAAGCTTCTTCATAAATTCCTCCCTTGGAAATCAGACGAAACTTCCTCCCGTCTGACTGCTTGAAAGATCACCCGGGAAGGCTCCTCTGCCTCCGGCCCGATAGCGAACTCTCATTCTGAATACATATGTATAATCCAAATTACAAGAGTAAAATTGAGTGAATCCTATAACGCTCACTATGAGTCTGTAAATTTTCCACCACGAAAACGCCGCAGTGCAAGCCAGCAACAACGCAGCACATAAGATGAGTATATTGCTCATATATTATTGCGTTTGAATAAGCAGATCATTATAGTGCCGCCACACGAATCCGGTGCCCGCCTTGAACCAATCTGAGAAATCCAGCCTGCCGTCGGCTTTTCCGCTGCAAGAGATTGCAGACGTTGATTTGGCCATTACAGATTATTACGATGAATTGTGTCGCGCAGTTCGTCGGCGCGGACACGTATCTTCAAATGCCAATGAGATTGTTCATGACCTTTATGTGAGGCTGAAAGATCGCAAGACCGATCTTGAAGGAAAATCTTCCCTTCGCGCATTTCTGACGCGTGCGGCGATCAATCTTGGCCTCGACCGGTTTCGTCGCGAGCAATTGGAAGCCAGACTCTTTTCAGGCACAGCAGAAGAAGCGGCCAATATCATCAGCGCGGATACTGATCCCGACATTGCTCTGGATATGCCGCAGCGCCTCAATTGCCTGCGCAATGCGATCATGGAGCTTCCGTATCGTCAGCGCCGCATCTTCATTGCGCACCGCATTGGAAATCTGCCCCCCGATGAAATTGCCGTTCGCTTTGGAATTACCCGCAACATGGTAGATAGGCATCTTCGTAAGGCGCTCATTCACTGCCTTTACAGGCTTGATGAACTGGAGCAGTCATAATGCGCGTATCGGCGAACAAGACAGACAAGGCCGAACACCACATTAGGGAACAGGCCGTCGATTGGCTGATGCAGCTTCAGGAATCGCCCAAAGATATCGCGCGGGTCGAAGCATGTGCAGTCTGGCGCGCAAAAGATAGCCGCCACGAAGCGGCTTTCGCAAAAGCATCACGCGTTTTCAGCGATACACGCTTTCTGCTGCTTCAGGATACGGACTTTGCGAAAACAGCGGCCAGAAGACCGCGCCTTCCCGTCAGGGCTGCCGTCACATCAATGATCCTGTTTATAGGGATCGCGGGCGGGTTTATTGCGCTTGACGGCCCCATGCGCCTGCGTGCAGACGCCATGTCGGCAAGTCGCGAAATGCCGCTTGTCAAACTCTCTGATGGCTCTACTGTTCAGCTCAACTCAAGCTCGGCAATTTCTTTTGACATTACAGAGGAAAGAAGGCGGGTTTATCTCCTGCGTGGCGAAGCCTATTTCACTGTTGCGCCCGACAAGCAGCGCCCGTTCACCGTTATCGCCGCCAATGGCGAAGTAACAGCTCTCGGCACGCAGTTTGATATAAAACTACAAGATCAGGGTGCCGATGTCGTCGTAACCGAACATGCTGTTGAAGTTCGGACCCGCGCCACGAAGAGCTCCATCAGCTCTCAGGAGAGCCTGCGTCTGGAGCAGGGACACAGCGTGTTCTACGACAGTGCCAGCGGCATTGGAGATGTTAACATAGTCGATCCGGGACTCGCCGCATCGTGGCGCAACGGACGGCTTATCTTTGAAGATCAGCCGCTTGGATATGTGATCGAAGATATTGCGCGCCATCTCCCCGGTCGGGTTATGATTGCGGATAGTGAATTGGCTGGACGGCGAATATCCGGCACATTTGATCTGTCTGCGCCGTCAACAGCGCTTGATGATTTTATCAAGGCATTTGATCTGAAAGCGGTTCGTGTGGGTACGCTGCTTACAGTTCTTCATAATTAATTTTCAGAAGAATGTCCCACACAACGCGTTTCATTCGTCCAGTTTTTGAAAGGCAATGCGCACAACACGCGCAAATGCTGCAACACCGAAATTTTCGACGCCTTGAACGTTGAGACTGGATACGACATGAAAAGCCCCTCCTCGCGCATTCTCATTGCCTGCGCACGCACTGCTTTTGCCTCGGTTCTTCTGAGCAGTACAGTTCTGACACCACTTCTGAGCGCGCCCGCCATGGCGCAAGCAACAACGCAGGCTGTTGCAGTCAACGTTCCAGCAGGTGCACTTTCAACCGGCCTCAATCGCCTTGCTGTTCAGACAGGATTGCAAATCGCATTTGATGCTTCCGTTACCAGCGGCCTGAATACATCAGGCGTTAATGGAACGATGACGCCAGTGGAAGCGCTTTCCACTTTGCTGCGCAATACCGACATCCAATACCGTTTCACTGGCAGCAAAACTGTTCGACTGGAGCGCGAAACTTCTGCGAATAATGCAATTGTCCCCTTAACCGATGGTAGCCTGCAGCTTGATACAATCAACATCTCCCACATTACTGGCGTAAATTTTTCCGAGCTTGATCCGCGTATATCACAGATCACAACCGAACAGCTCGAACAGGCGCAGGCCTCAACCATTCCAGAACTTGTGAAGAGAACACCGGGCGTTTCGATGCTTGGCGGTGTGCGCACGGAAGGCCAGTCAATCGCAATCCGCGGATTTTCACGCCAAACTGACGTTCGCATTTTGCTTGATGGCGCTCCGAAAAACTTTGAAAAATATGATCAGGGCACAATTTTTGTGGAACCTGAGCTTCTCAAGCGCATTGAAATCGAAAAGGGCGCGACCACCGTGCGTTACGGCAATGGCGGTTTCGGCGGCACGATCAAGCTTGAGAGCAAAGACGCGGCTGACATGTTGCGTGATGGTGAAAACTGGGGCGCTTGGGGCAAGACCGGTTATCAGACTGCAAACAAGCAGTTTCTAGAAACCGGCGCCGTTTATGGCCGTTCCAATCTCGGCACCGGCATCAATTTTGATGGTCTTGCAAGCCTGACATGGCGCAAGGGCGACAATATGCGTATCGGCGGTGGTGATGTTTACAACTATTCCAGCTCCGAACTGACGTCCTTTTCCGGCAAGCTCAGCGGCGAATACGGTGGTCATGCGGTAAAAGCCTCTGTTCTTTATGGAGAAAGCGCAAACTGGGGTCCGCTCGCCGCCATTCGCGGTCAGTTTGAGCCAAGCAGCAATGCTTTGGTGCCCGGTACACCTGCGTACAAGGCAGCGATCCAAAGGCTCCTCGCTTGGCGTGAACTCAAAGATTTCACCTCCGTTGTCGAACATACCTATGACGGCGACAGCGATCTGGTGAATACGCGCATTATGGCAAGCTATTCATCGACCGACATGCATGCCGAGCGCTTTCCCGGCGTCAATGGCACTGCATCACTCGGCGGCACCGAAAACGATGCCAAATATTCAGACTTTCATATCGAGGCTGAAAACACCTCGAATTTCGAGTTGGGCGGAATCGACCACAGCCTGAATTATGGTGTGCAGTATAACCATCACGTTCGTGATGTAACGATGTTCGATAAGGCCAATGAAAAGCAGGCGCAATATAATTACGGTTATTATGCACCGTGGATCATGCCTGCCGGCAAACAGGATGTGACGTCGTTCTTTGTGCGCGATAAGATTACAATCACCGACAAACTGATTATCACACCCGGCGTTCGGTATGACTATGTGCGCTCAGAAGGCGTTCCGAATGCAGCCCCACGTTATAATAACCCTGCCGCCGGTCACGATTATTCGGCCACCTCGCATCATGGCTTCACCCCGGGCGTAAGCGCATCATACCAGATCACGCCAGCAACGCGTCTGTTTGCCGATTGGGCCTATGCCATGCGCGCGCCCAACATTGATGAAATCTATTCAACACAGAGCATTCAGACCAAGACATCCGGCACAAGCCGGGATCTGAACGTTGAGCGCAACAACACGATCAATATTGGTGCAGATACGGCGATCAATAGCTTGTTTACCGATGGTGATATGCTGATGGTGCGCGGGTCTTTCTTCAACAACCATGTTTCCAACCCGGTTGGGCGGCGCGTGGGTAGCAAAAACAATGCGAACTTGAAGGAAGGTGAAGCGCCGTTCTACTGGAACATGCCATCCTACTATACACGAGGCATTGAACTTGAAGCCCATTATGAAAACAACTTCATGTTTGCAGATGTCGGCCTGACCTACATGATTGGCCGACGCGAAGGCACACTCAACAATATCAAGGGTCCAGACAGCTATATTAACGATATCATGCCAACAACGCTGGTCACAACACTGGGTTATAAGTTGCCCGATCAGGATATTAATTTTGGCTGGACCGGCACCTTTGTCGACAAGCAAGACAGAACCTCCCATGTCGAGGGAGACCTGAGCTACAATCGGCCGAAGGCACCAGGTTATTCCGTGCATGATTTATTCTTTAACTGGACGCCAACACAGGGCTTCATGAAGGATTCTGAATTACGACTGGCTCTGGAAAACGTCTTCGACAAAAATTACGAGCCTTATCTGAGCGACGGAATTTCGGCTATGCCGGGACGCAACCTGAAAGTCTCTTTCAGCCGCAAGTTCTAAACAAAGCAGGACATGGTAGCTTTTGGAGCGCCGATCTGATTGAATCAGATCGGCGCTCTAACATTTCTACTTCAAGCAGAATCTCATCGATCCTCCGTGAATGAAGATCGGATCAAGCTCCGAGAGCCAGCGTATCTTCACAAATTTGCGAACTGATCCATACCATTATTTAGTTGCTTTTTATCACGCTATTAGCGTTCTAAAGCCATTGCATATGGCATAATCGCTCCCTCCAAACTGAATTGGTCGGCAGCCTCTTCCTTTTGGGGATCAATAATGGACAATTCGGTAAACGCCGTTCTGATTGATATAGGTGGCTACCGGCTCAACAGCCTTCTCCTATCCTCTCGTTCAGGCACGCGCAAAGGTGCAGTAGTTTTCATCCATGGTGCCAGTACCAGCCTGCTCGATCCGCTTTACTCATTCAAAAGTAAGCACCCCGCAGATATAGATATGCTGTTCGTTGACAGACCAGGACACGGGCAGTCAGATTTCGGGCCACCTGAAAACATTCTCCCTGACGCTCAAGCCGACGCGATTGCAAAACTGATGCAAAAACGCGGCATAGAACATGCAACAATTATCGGCCATTCCTATGGGGGAGCAGTCGCAGCCGCTATGGCTTTGCGTCATCCAGAACACGTATCCGGCCTGATTTTGCTCTCCCCCGCCGTCTATCCATGGGTTGGCGGAATTGCTTGGTATAATGATATAGCCAAACTGCCTGTACTCGGCAGGTTGTTCAGCTTGATTGTCGTGCCGACGTTGGGTTTACTCAGCCTTAAAACCGCAATGAAATCCGTTTTCGCACCCGATACATATCCCGCAGATTACACCAAGCGCACAAAAGCGTGGCAGGCCTTGCGTCCACGCGCCTTCCGTCGCAATGCGCAGGAGTTGGCGGCACTTTGCGGATGGGCGGAAAAAACGCATAAAAACTATAAGCAGATCGTTGCGCCAACACTCATTATAACCGGCGACACAGATGATATAGTATCGCCAGAGGTTCACGCAAAACAACTGTCTAAAGACGTTAAGCAATCCGCGCTGATTGTGATCAAAGGCATGGGACATAAATCCGATTATGTGGCACGGGATCTTGTGATTGCGGCCATAGAGAGATTTGCGGGTGCAAATACAGATTTAAGCTTGATTGCAAACCAAACAGAACGTCAAATTTTGGATAACGCAAGAAGCTGAAATAAGGGCCGGTTTTAAACCGGCCCCTAATCGCAAATTACGAGGCTGGCATCACTGCTAAGCCGCGCACATTGCTATCGGTCTTCTCAATAGTACCCACCTTTGTGGCAGCGCCGGTTTCAAGATTGACGGTGTAAATCGTGTTATCTGCAACAAGATAAGCTACGTTCTTGCCTTCTTCCATTGCATGAATATCGAAGGCATAAGTTTCTGGGCTGCCTTCGATCTCAAGCTTACCAATCGTCTTAAGAGTGCCATCATTTGGTTTGGTTTGCTGCACAAGTGTTTTTGCACCCGCATCAATATTGAACATGGCGGTCTTCTCAGGTTTACCAATGGAATTGGTATAAGCGGCAGCGACAATCTTAGAGCCAGCGGCCTCCCCCGTATCGCCCTTTTCAAAGGCCAGCTTACCATCAACGGTTACTTCACCTGTATCGGGGTGAACACGATGATTGGTGGTCCCGGTCATGAAGCGAAGGCGATCTGCCATTGGGTTAAAATCAACCACAACAGCCTGCCCTTCCATAAGCGGGAGCATCTCGTTCATTTTGGAAATCTCTGTAATGGCTCCGGTTTCAGGATTGATTGAGACAATACGCTGATCCTCGGTAACGCCAACAACGGTCTTATCGGCGGGTCGAAAATCAATGCCGACCAGCTTGTCTGCGCCCGTAACCTCCATTGTTTTGGTAACCTTGCCGTCGTCTGTGTCAAACACCACAAGTGTCTTGTCACCAATAAGACCAATGGCAGGTGCTGCAACGCCATGAATAATCGAAACGCCAAGAATTGTGGATGTAGCCAGTGCCAATTGAATGATACGCATCATTGTTCTCCTTTGTTTTCCCAATTCGAAGCCATCAACAACTCGTCGATTTCTAAGCCTCTGATTGTTAGACACGCGAGGACACCCGTTTGGATGCACATAAGAAAAATAAAAAATACAATGCATCTCTTTGCCTGTTTCCGGCGTATAGGAATTGAGGCTAAACTATATAGAGCGAGGAGATTTGCGGGATGGGCGATCAGCCGGGTGAACTGGAAAAGGCTATTGCTGCCTGTGTACGGCGCGATCGTTCGGGGCTTCGCACGATATTTGATCAGGAAGCAGGGCGCTTGCTGGCGGTTGCACACCGCATTCTTCGCCGCCGTGAACTTGCCGAAGAGGTCTTACAAGAAGCGCTCATTCGCATCTGGACCCATGCACACCAGTATGCGCCCGATCAGGGCTCTGCGAGGGGATGGATTTATGCGATTGTGCGTAATCGTGCATTGAATGCATTACGCGATGGCAAGCGCGAGCAGACCGTTGATGACGTTGAATCCTTGAAAGAAGCGCACTCGTCGCATGAAATTCTATCTGCGTGGCATCAGCTTGATCAGACAAGCCGGTTAAAGGATTGTCTTGGTTCGCTGGATAAAGCCAAACGCGATGGAATTATTATGGCTTATGTCGGCGGCTACACACATGGGGAAATCGCTGGTCGATTACAGATACCCTTAGGCACGGCTAAGTCCTGGGTAAGACGCGGACTGACAGCATTGCGGGCCTGTATGACATGATAAAATCATTCGACAATATCGCAGAAATCGCTGACGAATATGTACTTGGCCTGTTGGACCCGGACGAAGTGGCTCAGGTTGAAGACAAGCTTAGCCACAACGAACAGCTAAAAGCCGCTGTCGGCAGCAGCCGCGAGCGCTTTCTGGTGTTTGATACATCTATTACGCCAATGATCGCGGGAGAGCATGTTTGGGAAACCATTCAAGATCATCTTCCAGATGCACCTGCTACACCAATCCCACTTATTAAGAGTGCTAACGATAACAGGCATTCTGTCAGTCGTTGGCGATTTGCAGCACTTTCGGCATCAGCTGCTTCGCTCCTGCTTGCCGTTGGTTTGGGATGGTCACTCACCCGAACTGTAGAACCGGTTGTTATCGCTGTTTTGCTTGATGAGGCAGGAAGCGTTCAGGCAATCGTTGAAGATTTTGGCAATGAACGAGCGCAAGTCCGGCTGCTGAACAATGTTGACATTCCATCAGGTAAAACCATTCAGGTCTGGACCCTACCTTCACAGGAAATGGGGCCTGTCTCAATTGGTTTACTTGACGGCGCGCATTCGGCTCAGCTTAAGGGACCAGATTTGCCACCGCCCCGTGGTGAGCAGCTTTATGAGCTGACGTTGGAACCAGCTGGCGGCTCGCCGACTGGAAGACCCACCGGACCTATCCTATCAAAGGGATACGCAAAGCTCCCTCTTTAGAGACGCTGCAACATGAAAACCGCTTGTTGGAAAGTTATATGCGTGCACCGAATATGTTTTTCTGCTCAAAAATCTAAAAGCTGTAGTTTACCTTTGAGCGCATCCCAAAAAATGTAAAACGATTTTTGGGATGCGCTTTAAAACTAATATTTGGAATAGCTGTCTGAAACTTCAGACCCCGCTGTCATCAAGCAGCTTGTGCCTGTGCCTTTTCACATCTGAGCAGCATTCCATAAAGATCGCGCGGTTCGTCTGGGTCAGCAAGCATATCAAGCTCGTCAAACAAGCCGGTTTCAACCAGCTTGCTGCGGACATAGCGAAGTGCCGAAAAATCTTCGATCGCAAAGCCGACGCTATCGAACAGAGTAATCGCCCGTTCTGACGAGCGACCTTCAATAGCGCCGGTCATGACTTCCCACAGCTCCTTAACCGGATAATCGGCATCAAGCTGCTGAATTTCACCTTCAATGCGTGTCTGCGGCGGGTATTCGACAAAGATATCAGAACGCAACAAGATATCCTTGTTCAATTCTGTCTTACCGGGGCAATCACCGCCAACAGCATTGATGTGCACACCCGGTCCAACCATATTGTCGCTCAGGATCGTTGCATATTGCTTATCTGCTGTCACAGTCGTGATAATATCAGCGCCTTCTACAGCTTCCTGTGAGGTGCCAAAGATAGAAATTGAAAGTCCGGTATTCGCAAGATTACGCGCACAACGCTCGCTTGCAGAACGGTCAATGTCAAAGAGACGCAGGTTTTCGATGCCAACAATCGCTTTGAATGCCAATGCCTGAAATTCGCTCTGTGCGCCATTGCCGATGATTGTCATGGTCTTTGAATCAGACCGTGCAAGATGCTTGGCAGCAACTGCCGACATTGCGGCGGTGCGCAATGCTGTGAGGATCGTCATCTCGGTCAACAGCATCGGGTAACCATTGCCCACATCCGACAAGACACCAAAAGCGGTTACAGTTTGACGACCTTCTTTGGTATTTTTTGGATGACCATTAACATATTTGAAGCCGTAAAGCGTACCATCGCTCGTCGGCATCAACTCAATCACACCCTCGTCAGAATGCGATGCGATACGTGGTGTTTTGTCGAACTGTTCCCAGCGGCGGAAATCTTCTTCAATCACCTCGGCCAGTTCTTTGAGGAAAGTTTCAACACCAATGGTCAAAACCAGCTTCATCATATTATCAACGCTGACGAAAGGGACGATGTTCAGCTTTTCAATGGTCATATTATTAATCCTCTATCGGATGGTTTGGTGCTGAACTTCAGGCACGCTTCGACAAAAACTCTTCCGCGATCATCGACACGACCTGCGGTAAGACTTCAAAGGCGTAAGGCGCGTGAACGCGTTCCAGCTTCTGGTGGAACTCACGTCCCCATGGTCCGATGTTAACGACGGGGAACTGCAAAGCATCACTTGCCGGATGATCAACCAAACGTGCAACTGGCGTATTGAGTGAAACGAGATCCTGACCCAGCGTCGCCTGCCCCAGGAAACTCATATCCGAGATACCCTGGAAATAAGGCTTCCAGACCAATGCCTGATCCGGGAAATTTGCGAACCGTTGCATCGTCGCGTCAATCGCCTGCTTGAATGCCCGGTCATTCGTCTGCTTTTCATCCAAATGGCTTGCAGGGTAATGAAGACCAGCAAAGCCGACTACGACTGCCGGACCAGACAGATGCGCCACGCCAACCAGCCATTCAGTCAACTGGCGGCTGACCGATAAAGGATTATCGATATGCGAAAGGCGCTTTTCCTGTTCGCTATAAAGTGTCTCGAACTTATCGCCTGCAACTTCCGCAGCCATAATCCGTAATTGCTCGAATGTGATGAGCTTCGGTGCAGCCGGAATTGCACCCGCACGCTTACCGATCAGCTTGCCAAAAGCTTCGGACTGAGCAGCAAAGCGCTCAACTGCTTGCGTGGCGCCTGCCAAAACTTCACTCTTGAAACGCTCAAACAGTTCTTCTGCTGTCATGGCATGGTAAAGCCAGTTCAATGCGATCCAGAAGCGTTCCGGTGTTGTGACTTCATAGCCATCGCGCAAGTCTTTTGCTTCAAGACAGATTGGCGGTGGCGAAATATCATTCTCGTCACGATCAGCAAGAGCGGCATTACCCTCAAAGCGTGCCAGAATACCCGCAGCCATAGCCTGCGCACTGACACCTTCATATGGGTAGCTCGCATGCGAACTTAATCCGATGACCAATGCGAACGGCAGCAATTTACCAATGGTTCCAGCATAAACGGCGCGGCCTTCCTGTCCATCGCCCTGATCAGACGTCACATCGAGATTAATTGCTGCTGCAATTTCAATATCGAAGTCACGCGCAATTGCAGGCAGCGCATTGCGCATTGAGCGCATACCACGGCTTTCGCGTTCTTCATCGGGTGTAAAGACAAGCAGGAGATTGCCGCTGCGGTCTTCATCTTCCGCAAATTTTTCTGCGCAAACGATACCAACGGCAAGGCCGCTTTTCATATCAAGCATACCGCGTCCGGGAAGAAAATTGCCGCTTAGCAGATCTTCCAATGCACGCTCTTCCTGTGCAGAACGCGAACGCCTGGATAAATCCGCTATCAGGGCATCTTTAAGTTTGAGGCTTTCGCAGGCAAGGGACTTCAACTCGTGATAATTATCGGTTGCAACGGTATCGAAATGGCCTGCCAGCGCGAGCGTTTGCTTGCCCTTGCCACGCACCAATGCGACGACATTATGCGTCAACGGATCGCCATGGCTGGCAACCGTACGGATATTATTAGGGTTCTGTTGGAAATATGGAATTTCCTTCAATACAGAAACCAGATGATCGGAGAATGTCGCTTCGCCCGGCGTTCCGGTTTCGCTATTCCAGCCAACCAGACGCAGCGCCAGCTCTTCAACATGCTGCGCATTAATATGGTTGTGCGCCATCGTTACGGCGTTGGACGCGCCGTTTGCAATATTCGCAGTCATAGATCAAATCTCCTTTGATCGAAGCGTGTTCGCGATCAGCGCAACACGCTTCTAAGGCATTAATTTCAAATTTTAATGAGACAGATGCTTGCGCAAGAATGCGCGTGTGCGCTCTTCCGTTGGATTGGACAGAACCTGATCAGGGGAACCTTGTTCAACCACCACACCACCATCCATAAACATCACATGATCGCAGACTTCAGCGGCAAAACGCATCTCATGAGTGACGATCAGCATGGTCATATGCTCGCTTGCGAGCTGCTTCATCACCTGGTTCACTTCTTCAACCAGTTCGGGATCAAGTGCTGAAGTCGCTTCATCAAACAGCATCACTTTTGGCTGCATAGCCAATGCGCGGGCAATCGCAACACGCTGTTTCTGGCCGCCCGAAAGCCGTGCAGGATAGGAATGGCCCTTATCGACAAGCCCGACCTTCGCAAGCAGACTATTGGCACGCTCCAGTGCATCAGCCTTGGACAAGCCCTTCAGCTTCATTGGGCCAACCATAATGTTCTGTAGGACAGTCAGATGTGGGAACAAATTAAACTGCTGGAACACCATCCCCATTTCCTGACGGATATGGTTGATGTGCTTTTCAAAAGCGCGTCCCTTCAGTGGGCGATTGACCTGATGCCCATCTAGCCAGATTTCGCCGCTATTGGTCTCTTCCAGCATATTGATGGAACGCAAAAGCGTGCTTTTGCCTGAGCCGCTGGGGCCAATAATGGAAACAATTTTACCTTTGGCTACAGTCAGATCAATGCCTTTCAGCACTTTAATATCGCCATAGGACTTTCTGATCTGACGCAGTTCGATCATAGGGGTCGGTGTGTTCATCGGATAGCTTCCGCTTTCTTGGCCGCTTTACTCAAAACCCATTCCATCAAAAGATTGACGAGGTAATAGAGGACGGCTGCAACGAAGTAGAACTCAAAAGGACGATAGGTTTCGCTGATGCCACGTTGTGCACTCAGTACCAATTCCGTGATGCCAAGCACCGACAGAACGGCTGTGTCCTTGAGCAAGATAATGCTGTTATTTCCGACCTGCGGCAGCGCAGTCAGGATCGCCTGCGGGATAATGAAATAGCGCAGTGACGCGCCGCTTCCAAAGCCGAGCGAACGTGCGGCTTCCATCTGTCCTTTATCAACGGCTTGGAGGGATGCACGGAAAATATCGGCATTGTAAGCCGCGTAGTGCATACCGAGGCCAAAGACGCCGGTCCAGAAAGCTGGCACCATAATGCCGATTTGCGACAAGCCATAATAGAGCAGATAAAGCCGCAAAAGCAGTGGCGTCCCCATGAAGAGAAACACAATACCACGTATCGGCAGACTGATCAGTTTGGGTGCATGCAACGTTACAATTGCAATGACAATTCCCAAGACAATACTAATTAAGCCAGCCAGCAGCGTTATTAGAACCGTCCAAGTCAAACCAATCAGCATCAGTTCGGCATAGGGCGGAACAACGGTAAAATCGAGACTCATGCCCCTGCCCTCTTGTCTGCACTGAAGTAGATTTCAAGGCCGCGAATGATCAGAGAAATGACAGCGATAATCACAATATATGCTGCTGCCGCCACAGCAAAAACCTCAAAAGGCTTATAGGTCGAAGTTACAAAACGCTGTGCGGTATAAGTCAGTTCAACCACGCCAATTGTGGACACAAGTGCGGTACTTTTCGTCAAAATCACCGTGTTGACGCCGAGCGAGCGGATCATCAAGGGTGCAGCTTGTGGCAGAATAAAAAGGCGCATCGTTCCAACACGACTAAAACCAAGCGAGCGTGCCGCTTCATTCTGCCCCTTATCAACGGCCAGAATTGCGCCGCGCATGCCTTCAGACATATAGGCGCCGATATTGAAACCCATTGTAATCACGCCAGCAACAAATGGCGTAAATTCGAAGCCGAATTGCGGTCCGCCGAAAAAAACGAGGAACAACTGTACCAATAGCGGCGTACCACGCATGACGCTGATATAGGCGGTTGCGATCCACCGAATGGCCGCATAACGCGAAAACTTGGCAATCACCAACAGGCTGGCAACAATGAGACCAATGAGCAATGACACCACCGTCAGCTCAACTGTGACCCACCCTGCCTGAACAATGAAGGGAAAAATCCGCTCAATGAGTGCGATATCCATCCTTCAACCTTTCTGCTCCAACTCAGGAAGCATCTGCCATATCTTATCAATCCAGCAAGGCGCCAGAAGATGCATATGACAAAGTTTAGGAACGAAAGCATTCTCCGAACGATTGCCTGACACTATGTCAAAGCCAAAAGCTGGGGGAAGCTTGAGCGACAACAAGAGTGCTGTCGAATGTATCGAAGGTGGAGCGGCTAATAAGCCGCTCGCAACCAAATTTAAGATTAGCGGATATCCGCACCGATCCACTTTTCAGAGATGGTTTTGTATGTGCCATCTGCCATCATGTCATCGAGAGCTTTCTGCATGGCATCACGCAGTTCTGGATTGTTCTTGCGCACGGCAATACCAATATCATAGCGTGGCAGCTGGTCGTCCTTAACCTGATCGATTGGCGCATTGCTTTTGCTGATTGCAACAAGAACCGGAACGTCATCAGCGACAACGGCATCAATACGGCCCGAACCTAGATCGAGCAGCATTTCCGGCAGACCTTTATAAGTGCGGACTTCATATTTGCCCTGCTCACGAACCCACTTTTCAGAAGTTTCGCCGAGCGTCACGCCAATGGTTTTACCTTCAAGCTCGTTGAGCGACTTAACCGTATCACCCTTGCGCACAAACAGCGCCAGACCGGAACGATAATAAGGCCCTACGAAATCAATGGCTTTCTTGCGCTCGTCAGTAATGCCCATGGATCCAACGATCGTATCAAAACGACCAGTGACCAGACCGGCAATAATGCCATCCCAGGCAGTGGTTACGATTTCAGGCTCTGCCTTCAGGCGGCGCGCAATTTCGGAACCGATGTCAACGTCAAATCCGACGACCTGATTGTTTTCGTCGACGAAGCTGAAAGGTGGAAACACGCCAGAAAGCGCAATTGTCATTTTGCCGTTCTTCTGGATTTTTTCCAGATCATCGGCTTTTGCCGCATGTGCGGAGAAAGAGATACCAAGCGCAACAAGCGCCGTGGAAATAAGTCTCGCCATTTTCATTATCAATGTTCCCTACGAAAGCTCAGAATGGAGCTGTTGACGCAATTTTCACAGCCTTGTAACCGGCCTGAACGGGGAATTGTGCAGCACTCCTCCTGCTTGCAGCATTTTAGGAGCCACTTTTACATTCCCCTTGGATGAAATCATTAGCTACAATCTCATTGACAAAAAAGAATATAAAGTGATTATTTTTATAATAAACTGACGATTTAGTCAGAAATAATTACGAAAAAGAAAGTGGGAACGATGGACGAGCTTGATAAGAGACTGATAACAGAATTGCGTATCAACGGCCGCGCTTCCGTTCCACAGCTGGCAGAACTCCTTGGCGTTGCGCGCGCCACGGCTCAAAAACGCCTCGACCGTTTGATGGCCAACGGTGACATCAAGGGCTTTACCGTGCGTGTTCGCGATGACATCGGAAAAGACCAAATCCGCGCTTTCATGCTGATCGAAATGTCAGGCGCATCGCTCAAAGCCACCATTGCCGCAATTAAGCGTGTCCCCGGCTTAACCAGCCTGTGCAACACCAATGGAATTTGGGATGTCATCGCCGAGCTCGAAGTCTCAACAATCTCAGAATTGAATGAAGTAATCTCCACAATCCGCTCTCTTCAAGGTGTGAGCAAAAGCGAAACTTTCATCATGTTGGGGCCAGCATAGATCATGCGAAATACCCCCATTCGCGTCGAGCCTTTGATGAGCAAAGGTCGAATCGTAGGGCGTGTGCCTAAGAATTTCTTCCAGTATCTAACCATCGTACTGAAATAGAACCGAGCTCTCATTTCTTCAAAGCAGCTTCGGACATATCCCTAACTTTGCCTCCAAAAATCGAACTATAATTCCTTCACAAACATGCCGTTCAGACAGTTCGTATTCACGACAACTTAGCCAAAGCAAGGAAAAAATCGACATGAAACTGCCGTGAAATTTCTCCATTATATTTCAAGTACCATTTACTGCGAGATAGACTGCATAAAGCGACTTTGTTGCTGTAATAAAAAGGCGGTTGCGACGTAGGCCGCCGAATGTGACATTTGCGACCGTCTGTGGCGTCTTGATCTTGCCAAGAAGTTTGCCTTCAGGCGAAAAGCAATGCACGCCGTCGCCTGCGCTCGTCCATAGATTGCCGTCTGTGTCGAAGCGGAAGCCATCCGGCAGGCCGTTATCAATCATGCAGAAAATCCTGCCGCCAGTTACGCGCTTGCCGTCATCAACGACATCGAAAACCCGGATATGACGGGGCGCTTTTTCGTCATGGCTATAGGCGCTGTCGGCCACAAATAGCTTTGTTTCATCGGGCGAAAATGCGAGGCCGTTTGGCTGCACAAAATCTGTGATGACGGCAGTCAGATCACCGCTTTTAGGATCAAGTCGATAGACATTGCGGGTCGACTGTTCAGGCTCTGCTTTATAGCCTTCATAATCACCCATAATGCCGTAGGTTGGATCGGTGAACCAGACGGTGCCGTCAGAGCGCACGATGACGTCATTAGGCGCATTGAGCTTTTTGCCCTGATAGTTGTCGGCAAGCACGGTGATACTGCCGTCGAGTTCGGTACGGGTGACACGACGCCCGCCATGCTCACACGAGACTAGTCGTCCCTCGCGGTCGCGCGTATTGCCATTCGCAAAATTGGATGGTTGGCGGAAGGTCGATACCCCACCATCTGGAACCCAACGCAAAATACGCTGGTTCGGAATATCGCTCCAAAGCAGGCAGTTTAGATCACCGAACCAAACCGGGCCTTCGGCCCAGCGACAATCGCTATAAAGTTCATCAAGATCAGCGCTCGATATGATCAGATTTTGAAAGCGCTCGTCGTGAATTTCGTAAATCGAATGATTTTGAGACAAAGATACTACTCCGGGAATGCTGTTTAACGCTCAGGTCTGCGGCTGCTCGCCAGGAAAATCACCGCAATAATGGTGAGTCCTGTCAGGACCAGACGGACACCGGCACCAAAGCCATAGGTGTTGAGCATTGAGACTATGAGGAACATGAAGAGTGCAGCACCCCAAATGCCGGGGATGTTGGAATCGCCACCTGCAACCGCGGTGCCGCCAATGATGACAACTGCAATCGACATCAGCAGATATTCGGTTCCCATGTTGAGTGCCGCACCGCCCGAGAAGCAGGCAAGGAGAAAGCCGCAAAGCGAAGCCAGAACTGCGCAAAGCAGATATGTGACGAAGCGTGTGCCATCGACTGGAACCCCTGCCATGCGTGCTGCAAACGGATTTTGTCCAATGGCTGAAATCCAGCGGCCATAAATGCTTTTCTTGAGAAGCACCCAGCCTAACACCGACAGGAGCAGCGCCACGATTGCAACATTGGGAATGCCAAAGGCAGAGGAGGTGGTGAACTGAGCCAGAATTTCCGGCGGCTTTACGCGCAGACCGCGATTGCTCCAGATGGCAGTCGACTGGATAAGAAAGCTCATCGACAGAGTTGCGATGATTGGCGGAATGCGCAGCAGCTTGATAAGCGCATAATTGCAGATGCCAATGCCAAGGCCGATCAGAAGTGCAACCGCAAGCCCTGCCAGCACCATGCTGTCTTGAGAGTCCATCAGCTTCAATGCCAATGTTGCGGCAAGCGTCATGGTGGCCGGTACCGAGAGATCAATATTGCCAGGACCAAGCGTGATGACGAACATCTGCCCGAGGCCGACAATCACCGAAAACGATGCGAAGGTGAAAGCCGCATGAGAAAGCCCTACGGCACCCGCGCCACCGGTAAATGCCACAGTGATGATCCAGACCGTAATAGTCGCGATAAACGACCATATCCATGGGCGAGTTGTGAGAACGGAGACTGCGCTCATTGCTTTTTCCCCTTGCGGTCGAGACGGTTGAGGAAGAGGCGAAGCGCCAGCACGAGAATGAGGATTCCGCCTTGCGCGCCAATCTGCCAGTCAGGTGAGATACGCATGAAGGAGAGGAATGAACCCGCAAGCGTGAGCGTCAGTGCGCCGATGACGGCACCAATCGGTGAGATGCGCCCCCCAACAAATTCACCGCCACCCAGAATGACGCCAGCAATGGAAAGCAGCGTATAGCGCAGCGCGATATTGGCGTCTGCCGAGGTGGTGAGACCGACAAGCGCGATGCCCGCAAGCACTGCAAAGAAAGCGGCAAGCGCATAGGTTCCAGCGCGAATAGCGGTGACAGACCAGCCTGCGCGTTCGATGGATCGGGTATTACCGCCTGCGCCGCGCATGAGAACACCGAAGGTGGTGCGCATGACGATGAAATGCGTGACAACTGCAATCAAGATGCTTGCAACAATCGCCATCGGCACAAATGGCGGCTTAGTCGTCATGATCCAGCGCGCCCAGTCAGGCGCCTGACCGCCGGGTGACGGCAAAAGCAGAACGGCAAGCCCGCCCCAGACAAAGCTCATACCAAGAGTGACGACGATGGAGGGCAGATTGCGCAGGTGGATGATGGCACCCAGTGCTGCATAGGCTGCGATTGCTGCTGCAAGAATCAGAACACCGATGACCGGATCGGTATTAAGATAGGTCGCAGCCACACAGACCACGAAGCTTACGAATGTGCCCATCGAAAGATCAAGATCATTGACCGCCATGATGAGCATCTGTGCGATCGTTGCGAGTGCAATTGGTACTGCGAGATTGAACAGCAGGTTTAGGCCGGTATAACTCATGGCACGCGGCTGCATGTAGAAAACAGCGGCCAGCAGCAAAGCGAGCGAGAAAACCGGCGTAAGCAGGCGGAGAGATGAAGCGGAGAGACGCATTATTCGTGTCCTCCCTCAAAGGATGCAGCAAGCACGTTCTTTTCCGTGATTTCGTCGCCGACCAATTCTGTCACGATTGCACCGTCGCGGAAGACATAGACACGATCACACAGTTCGATCTCGTCCATTTCGGTGGAATACCAGACAAAGGTACGGCCATTTTCAGCTTCATGGCGCAGGATTTCATAGACTTCCTGCTTGGTGCCGACATCAACACCGCGCATGGGGTCATCCATCAGAATGGCGTTGGCAGTGGTGGCAAGCGCACGCGCAAAAAGCACTTTCTGCTGATTGCCGCCGGAAAGCGACAAGATGCGATTGCTCATATCCGGTGTTCGGATCTGGATTTTGTCTTTCCATTGCGCACCAAGCTGATCTTCGCGTGATTGATCGACAAGCTTCAGCGATGAAAGGCGATCAAGCGAACCAATGGTGAGATTGTGCAGGATGCTCCAGAGCGGAAATGTGCCGTTAAGGCTTCGATCACCGGCCACGAAGGCAATTTCGCAATTGCGTGCAGGCAGCCAGTTTGGCCGACGGGCATAATAAAGATCGAGTAGCATCTTGGTCTGGCCATGACCGGCAAGTCCAGCGAGGCCGATAACTTCGCCCTTGAAAGCCTGAAACGGCTTGCTGTCATGGGGGCGCTTTTTTGCAGAGAGAACAGCTGTGCCCGTTGTGTCGGCTTTTGCCGCGCGGCGTGCCGCTTTTTCACGTTCGACGCTGCCCATAGCTTCGACAAGGCTGCGGTTGGTGAATTCACTTGCTGCCCGGTTGGCGACGACCTTACCGTCTTTCATCACGACAATGCGGTCGGATGTTGAGAGGATTTCACCAAGCATATGCGAAATGAGGATCACCGAACCGCCTGTGCCCACAAAGCGACGGACATAGGCCATCAGCTGTGCAGCAATGCCCGCATCGAGCGATGAGGTCGGCTCATCAAGAATAACCAGCTTTGGCGGTGTGCCGGGGGCGGTGAAATTGATGGCGATTTCAACCATCTGCCATTCGGCAATGGACAACTCATCAACGGTTGCAGCGCAGTCGATCTTGTGACCGGGGAAAATCTCACTGAGCTTTGTGGCTATCAGATCGACAGCCTTGCCACGCCAGTTCGCGCCCGTAAGGTCGCGCTGCATGATACGGACATTTTCGGCAATTGTCAGATTGGGGAAAAGCGACAGCTCCTGAAAGACGCAGCGGATGCCGTTCTTGCGGGCAGTCGCCACGCCATGGCCTGCCTCACAGTGATAAGAGAGGCTGCCTTCATGCGGGGTAAGGCCACCATTGATGACATTGACGATGGTGGATTTGCCCGCGCCATTATGGCCGACAAGTCCAACACATTCGCCTTCATGGATAACAAGTTCAGCGCCATCCAGTGCCTTAACCGCACCGAACTGCACGCGAATATTGCGTGCGGCGACGACTTCGCCTTTGTCGATAGAATGAGACATGCATCCGAACTGTATTGGAGATAAGGGAGGGGCAGGCATGAGACACGCCCACCCCCTGGGAGAAACGCGTTATTTCGCTTCTGCGATGACCTTCTGTGCGTCTTCCAGCGAATATTCGACATTCGCAACGCCACCCTTCTGGGTATTGCCGAGATCCTTATCGAGCGTTTCCTGGCTGACGCTCAGGAATGGAACGACGAGGTCTTTCTTGACTTCCTTGCCATCTAGAATCTGCTGTGCGACCCAGAAAGCGAGTGTTGAAACGCCCGGCGCGATCGAAACTGACATGGTTTCATAGCCGTTCGCATCTTTCTGCTGCTTCCACCACTGCAGTTCGTCTTCACGGTTGCCCATGATAATGATCGGCGTTTCGCGCTTTGCAGCGGCAAAGGCCTGTGCAGCACCGTAACCGTCACCGCCCTGTGTTACCACGGCGTCGATCTTCGGCAGGCTTGGCAGAACGCCTGCGACCGCGCGCTGTGCAACATCTGCGGCCCAGTCACCATGCACAGAACCTACGATCTTGAAGTTCGGATGCTTCTTCACGCCTTCCTGAATACCTGCGTGCATCTCGTCATCAACGGAAACGCCTGCAAGACCGCGAATTTCAAGCAGATTGCCGCCCTCAGGCAGACGCTTTGCGAGATAATCAACCTGACCTTCGCCCATGGCCTTAAAGTCAACCGCAATGCGCCATGCACAAGGCTCGGTGACAATGCCGTCGAACGAAACGACTGTGATGCCCGCATCGCATGCTTCTTTGATCGCGCCATTCAATGCAGTTGGTGAAGCAGCGTTAACGACAATCGCATCATAGCCTTGCAAAATCATGTTCTGGATTTGCGCTGCCTGCTCGGTGGCCTGGTTTTCAGCGGTGGTGAAAGCATCGGCTGCAGAAACTGCACCTGCGCTGACGGCTTCCTTCGTCACTTTGTCCCAGCTCTGCAACATGGCCTGACGCCATGAGTTACCGGCGTAATTGTTGGAGAATGCGATCTTTTTCGATGATGTGTCGGCAAATGCGCTACCGCTTGCCATCAATGTGGCGAGTGCGGCGGATGCCAAAAGAATTTTCCCAAGCTTCATATCATTCCTCCCAGTTGCGAATATCCGCTCCGCAGAACGATAACGCCCTTCGGATCGCTTGAATTTGAATGTGGCGCGAAACCTCCCGCACCGCCGCTCCTCAACGGCACCAGCACACCCACAACATTTCCTGTTGTCTTGCGGGCAATTTTCTGGTCAAGCGAAGATGGAATAAATGCGTTGCGCTGTGAAGGCTGATCAAAGCAACCTACATGCGGTTTAACGCAGCAAAATTGCGGGATCCCGCAAGACGCACTGGTGGAGCAGTGGCGTATTATAAAAGCTGAGCAATCTGTCTTGAGGAGGAGAGTCGCTTGCTGGAACTAGCGCCTGCGCGCCTGCTGGACCATTATCTGAATATCTCCAGATTGCTGGCTGGCCAGCTTGATTTTGATTCCATCATTCGGGCCGTTGCTGCCGAGATCAATCATATCCTGCCCTATGATCATCTCGATGTTTGCATCAAGATGATCGATGGCAAGTTTCACATTGCCTATGAAAGCGGGATTGAAACGGCATGGAGCCGCAACCCACCTGCACTTCTGTCGGGAAGCCCTATCCGCACGGTCTTATCTGGTGAAGCTGAATATCTGCTGACGGATGATGCCCGTACTGATTCACGTTTTCATTTTGACGGTGCGTTTTCGACGCCGATCATCGAGCATGACCTTAAAGGTCGTCTTCATGTGCCGCTCAAAGCACAGGGTAACATTATTGGCGCTTTAAGCTGTTCGAGTTTGCAAACTGGCAGCTACTCGATGCGTGACGTGGAAAATGCGCAATCAATTGCTGATCTGCTGGCACCTTATTTCTTCGCAATCCGCGCCGCAGAACAGGCCAAGCGCTCGGCGATTGTCGAGACAGAAGCACGGGCGCGAGAAGAAGGCTTGCGCTTTGGCGCGCTGAAACTCACCGAAGCTTTAGAGACTGAGCGTCATCGTATCGGCATGGACCTGCATGATCAAACCTTGGCTGATCTCACGCGTTTAGCGAGGCATGTGGAGCGTCTGACCCGCGCGCCGGATTTGTCCGGCGAACAGCTTGAACCCCTCTTTCGTGGCTTGCAACATTGCATGCAGGATCTTCGCCAGATCATTGAAGAGGCCAAGCCATCGGTGCTTCAGCTTTTCGGCTTTGCGCAGGCAACGGAAAACCATCTTGACCGCTCGATCCGCGAAAGCGGCGCTGCGATTGAGTGGTTTTTGGAAGACCAAAGCGACGGCATGACTGACAGGCTTGAAGAGACGGTCGCGACGTCGCTTTTCCGCATTGTGCAGGAAGCAATCAACAATGCGATCCGTCATGCTCTGGCTGGAGAAATCCGCGTTCGTCTGCGCGATAAGGGTGGTCGGCTTCTCGTTGAAGTTATGGATGACGGTATTGGCATGGATCGTCAGGCGCAGCGGATCGGCCATGGCATCGATAATATGCGCACTAGAGCACGGCTCATTTCTGCAAGCTTTGCCATCAGAAAGAATACCGACAGCAGCGGTACGTGCGTAACGATCCATTTGCCGCCGGAAATGTATGAACCAATTGGAGGGTAAGATGCAGGTTTTGATCGTGGAGGATGATCCGTTGCATCGTACCTATCTGGGCGAAGCAATCCGCGCAGCACTGCCCGAATGCAGTGATGTGCTGGAAGCAGACAACGGTTCAACAGGTGAGAAGCTGGCCCGAATGCACCGTGCAGCGCATATTGTGATGGACCTGCAGATGAGCGGGCGTAACGGCATTGAAGCCGCACGCACCATCTGGAAAGAAAATCCGGAAACCCGCATTCTGTTCTGGTCGAATTATGCCGATGAAGCCTATGTGCGCGGTGTTTCGCGTATCGTACCGGAAGGTGCGGCCTATGGTTATGTGCTGAAATCGGCTTCCGACGACAAGCTGCGCTTGGCACTCCGCAGTATTTTTGTCGAAGCGCAATGCGTGATCGACCGTGAAGTGCGCGGCTTGCAGCAAAAAAGCCTCGGCCATACCAGTGGCTTTAGTGAAAGCGAATATGAAATCCTGATCGATATCGCGCTTGGCTTAACCGATCGTGTTATTGCGCGTCGTCGTAACCTGTCGCTCAGAAGCGTTCAAAACCGATTGCAGCAACTCTATGAAAAGCTTGGTGTCTATCAGGAAAAGGGAGAGCCGGAAGAGGGCAGGTTCAACTTGCGCTCACGTGCAGTGACCGTTGCCCTATTACGAAAGCTTTTGAATTATAGCGCGTTGGAACGAGCCGAAATCGAACTAGATGATTGGCTTAATCGTTCGACTTCCTCCTCGGTATAATTTAGTTACTTTTAACATACTTTGAGTCATGGAGAGATATCTCAGACAAAAAAGGCCTCTTATTGCATCGCAGGCGATTGATCACATTAACACTACTTGGTGATCAAGCCTGCCACCGGCTGCACTAAAGACCTCAATAGCGATTTCTGCAACCTGAAGCCCAGCTATTCTCATAGGCCTAAACGAGCACAAAGGCCGTTCCATCGGACGGAAAAAATCGTTTAATTTTGTATTATTACATATAATATTTTATATTTTTTCAAAAATTGGAAAATTCATTTTTGGGACAGCGCCAAAATTTTTACTATATTATCCTACAAGTTACTGTTTTTGTTAATTATTTTTCTGGATCTTTTCGGTCTTCTAAACCAAAAGACATTCTATAATTTTACAAACTTGTTGCTACTCATACAATTGTCTGTAATTATTTGGGTGGTTAGACTTTGGAGGGCAAACATGTTTCCAATCAAATTGCGTAAAACATTAATACAGATCGAGGAAATTTATCACGAGGGCGGCCCGGTTCGCTCCTCACCAGTGCTCCGCGGATCAATATTGACAGTGATTGAAAATCCATTTGCTGGAAAATACGTAGAAGACATCGTTGGCTTTATGGAAGATCTAAAGCCTCTTGGGATACAAATGGCGACGCAGCTCTTAAATGCACTTGGTGGCGACGCGTCGAAAATTGAAGGCTATGGCAAAGGAGCTATAGTTGGTAGCGCAGGAGAACTCGAACACGGTGCACTCTGGCATAATCCCGGCGGCTATGCGATGCGCGAGCTTCTGGGCAATCCCAAAGCAATCGTGCCGTCCAGCAAAAAGGTCGGAGCCCCCGGAGTTCGCATTGATATCCCCATTACCCACGTAAATGCATCATATGTTCGCTCGCATTTCGACGCTATTGAAGTTGGAATTTCGGATGCTCCGCGCGCTAGTGAGTTACTCTTGGTTCTCTCTATGACAACAGGATCACGTGTACATGCGCGAGCTGGCGGCCTTGCCGTCGATCAAGTAGATGGAGAAGATGGACTGAGATGAAATCCCGGATCAGAAAAGTCGTAACGCTCCTTGAAGAGACCCACATTGAGGGCGGTAGAAAACTTACAGAACCCACCAAGCGCGCAGCATCCGTTGCGGTGATCGCCAATCCCTACGCATCAGGATATGTGGAAGACTTATCTCTTCTTAGCGAGATTGGTGAAGAACTGGGCGACTTGCTGACAAATCGCGCCGTGAGCATTCTCGGCATTGCTGGTAAAGATGCCGAAAGCTTCGGTAAAGCGGCAATTGTAGGTGCGGAAGGCGAATTGGAACATGCTGCTGCAATCCTGCATCCGCGTCTTGGTGCACCTTTACGTCAGGTTCTGGGCGGTGGTCCAGCACTCATTCCCTCATCCAAAAAACGTGCAGCTATGGGGTCCCCCATCGACATTCCCCTAGGGCATAAGGATGCCGCAAAAGTTCGTAGCCATTTCGATGGAATGGAAGTGCGTATCCCTGACGCCCCAAGAGATGATGAAATCCTGGTGGCAATTTCAATAACCAATTCAGGTCGGCCTTTGCCTCGGGTCGGCGGCCTGACCAAAGACCAGATTAAGGGTGAGAACGGTATCGATTGAGATTGGAACAGCGGGACCATTAGGAAAGCGGTCTTTCGTCTGCTTTCTTTTTTAAACAACCATTGGCGCTTTCTCGGAGGGCGGTGTATTTCGTGACCGTCCAACACGGATTTCACCGTCAATCATCACCATACCAATGCCCGGCAGATTACCGAGTTCGATACTTTCAACGAAATCATTACCAGCGCCACCAGTAGCCTGATCCATAAACACCAGATCGGCGCTGCGGCCGACTTCAATTATACCACGATCATGAAGATTCCGGAATTTGCAGATATTCCCTGTCGCAAAGCAAAATGCTGTCTCGACGGACACATCACCGAGAGAAACGAGGTGAGTTATTGTGCGCAAAATACCTAGAGGCTGAACTCCAGAACCCGCTGGACCGTCAGTTCCTAAGACAACACGGTCAAGTTCACCACGCTTCTTGGCAATATCCAGAACATAAAGTCCTGCCTTGAGGTTCCCGTTGTGGACAATCTCGATAGCACGCGTACTCTTTTCACAAATTTCTTCAAGTTCTTCGAAAGGAAGCGCGGTTGGTCCGCCGTTAATGTGCGCGATAATATCAGCGTCGACCTCAATTACCACACTTGCCCCGATACGGCCTGAGCCAGGGATCGAATTGCCGCCAGTATGGGTCATGGAAGTCATGCCGTACTTCCGAGCCCAGCCAATCATTTTTTTACCAGTCGGACCATCTTTTACCCGCCCTAACCCGACTTCTCCAATCAGGCGAACACCGGCATCAGCCAGCTCCTTAAAATCTTCCTCTATCATGCCCGGTTCAAGTACCGGTGCTCCCGCGAGAATTTTCATTCCTGTGGGACGAAAGTTCGAAAACGCGCGCTGAGACGCAATCCCGAGCGCTTTGACGCCAACAACATCATTGGGTCGGCCAGGATAATGCGCTTCGCCAGCAGAAATGATGGTGGTAACGCCACCATGAACCGTCGAATCCATCCATCCAATCTGATTTTGACGTGGAGTCCAGTCTCCCGCAACCGGGTGGACATGATTATCAATCAAGCCGGGACTAACAACCGATCCGTTTGCATCAATAACCCGATCATCATCCCGCAACCCGATTTCATGGCTTTTGCCAAGCTGATCGATCAAACCATTCTCAACGATAATTGCATCAATATCCAAAATTGGATTGGTAATATCGCCGCTCAGCACCAACCCGATATTTTTAATAACAGTACGTTTCGGATCGCTCATCTATGTTCCCACTTCTTATTTTTAGTAATTGCAAGCAACAAAGGCCCATCGCCGAAAAGCACCTCGGCGACATTACTACTTTCTAGTCTTGGTAAATCACGGTTACTGGAACTGGCTTATGGCTCAGAGTCAGCACCAATTTTAAACAACATCTCTAGGAAAGAATGTCTTTCCGCATCACTAAGCGGAGCAAGTAAGCGCTCCCCAACTTCCATACTGTCTTTCAACCGCGCGAGCGTAAAACGCAATCCATCATTCGTCAGTGTCAATACGCTAAGCCGCTGATCTGTTTTGGATTTGCTCTGGTGAATCAGCCCATCCTTAATCAACTTACGAACCACAACACTAATCGTTGAAGGATCCATTGACGTCATCCGACCGAGATGGTTTTGAGAAACCGCCCCATGCTTTAAAATAGTCGCCAATGCTGCAAATTGCGGAGGAGAAAGATTATCCATCCCCATGATGCTCTGGAAAATCAGCGTGGCCTTTTGATGCGCCTTGCGCACAGCAAAAGCGGCATGCCGGTCCAGATCATATCCACTACGTGCATATGCAATTGCCGCTTCATCGCGATTCAATGTCGATTCAGCTTCAGACGAATCCACTGCCTTGCGCGCGCGTTTGCGTGTTGTCACCGCAGGCTTTACCTTTGTTTTTTCTTCAGCCAACCCGAACCTCAATCATTGATAATATTTTCAATGTGCTTACCGCTTCTCAGAGCTGAAACAATATCACTGGAATTGCATACTACGCCGAAATGAGTGGCGATATCGTAGAGCGAACTGGCCTGTTCGCGCGCTCCTGTAGCTGCGCAGCAGTCCTGTGGAACAAGGACTTCATAGCCTTCGAAGAAGGCATCCGCGACGGTCGAGCGGACGCAAATATTTGTTACAACCCCAAAGACAATTACCTGCTCAATCAACATATCCTTGAGTGCCAGATGAATATCCGTTTGATAGAAGGACGAATAACGACGTTTGGTGATATGAATATCATCTTCTCGCGCCTTTAGTTCCGAAACGATCTCAGTCCCCCAACTGCCTTCTTCACTATGCGGGCTGCGCTTGAGAAATTCACGCTCACGGCGCATATTCTTTCGGTGCACGTCATGCACCCAAAAAATCGGAATATGGTGCTCACGCGCATTCTCGATCACAGCCAATTGAGGCGGAACCAGTATCTCATAGCCAGGCAAAACCATCTTGCCGCCCGGCTTACAGAACTCGTTAATCATATCCACCACAATCACCGCAGCTTTTTCCGGTCGCAAATCGAATGAAGCTTCTGCTTTGTGTGCGGAAAATACATCGACCGACATAGTTCACCTCTTTTGATTATCGTTGGCGGAGAGCTTCCGCATATCGTTGACAAGTTCAATTGATCTAACGCTTGGCACCATAATGGCCATTATCCGGGCCGTTGGCATAGCTTTGTAATGTCTGCCCCCCGTCAATAAGCCAAGCTGCACCGTTGATATGACGGGCTTTATCCGAGGCAAGAAAAACAACGACCTCGCCTACATCCTCCGGCTGCCCTATACGAAGGGAGGGTATTTTTGATGCAAACCGTGCAGCAGGTGAAGTTTCTTCTACCGTATCGCCTTCAAGCCCCGGAACCCCAAGGCTTGTTTCGATTACACCAGGGCATACTGCATTGACCCTCACCCCATACGGCGCGAGATCAAGTGCAGCGGCTTTTGTTAATCCCAATACAGCATGCTTCGTCGCTACATATCCGGCACCACCCGAAAGAACGTCCCAATCGGACATGGATGAGCCCATATTCACCAATGAACCCGTCTTCTGCTCAACCATATGCGTGGCAGCATATTTAAGGACCAGAAACTGGCTACGCAGGTTTACCTGAACAATATGGTCCCAGTCAGTGCTGCTCAACTCATGAATGGGACGCACAGCGCCGGCGATGCCGGCATTGTTAAAAACAACGTCTAGAATTCCATACGTACTAGTACAATAATCTATTACCTTCTTCACCTGCGCTTCATCCGCCAAATCCGCAGGGATTGTTGATAGTTTTCCAAAAGCAGAAAGTTGGATGCCCACGCTTTCAAGCTTGGCTTCATCTATATCAGCCAACACTACATCCGCGCCACGCTCAAGGAAGAGCTTCGCAGTAGCACTGCCGATGGCACCTGCACCGCCCGTTATCAGAATAGATTTTCCTAAAAAATCGCGCATTAAAGAGGCTTTCCTTGCTTGAACGGCCCATATTCACGCCAACTGTGATGAGGCTCAAAACCAATAAGCATTTTCGCTTCTTTATTGGACAGAAGGCTTTGAAAGTCGTTAATCGGCTCCTTAACAGGCACTGTTGGGTAAAACTCCTTAAGAAGCTCAGCAGTTGGGTGTTCCGAATAACTGTCATTCGCCGATATGAAAAAACGACTATGTCCCATAAGGTTAGCTTGCACTGACAAGACAAATGCCCGTGCAGCATCGCGTCCATCCACATAGGCCCAAAGATCCAGCTTTGCATCTTCGGTATCACGCCGACACAAAACGTCACGCGCAAAAATTGTAGCGTCCTGTATCCACGGCATACGGATGCTCACAGCATTACCGTGGGTACGAGCCACCCAATAATCTACAATATGTTCACCCAATAATTTCGTCAGCGCATAAATGTCCAATGCACGCGTTGAATGGTGCGCATCAATTGGAAAATAATCCGGCAAAGGTGGCTTATTGCCAAAGGGAAGCCCAATCGTGCTGAAGGAGGATGCATAAATCAAACTATTGATTTCATTGCGCTCCATCGCCTCAACGACATTGAACATCAACGACATATTGGTGTGGTAAACATCCTGCGCAGCAAAGCCGACAGGACGCGGAAGCGAGGCAATGTGAACCACATGATCAACATCTCTTATCACTTCCAACGCCACGTCCAGCTGCGTTAAATCTGCAATTACCACATTGAGATTACCACGCTGCGCAATATCGACACCCAAAACTTCGTAACCCGCGGCCTCAAACGCGCCTGTAACATATGTGCCCAGCAGTCCAGCAGCACCGGTTACGAGAACAGATTCTCCCTTCGTTATTCTATTTTTCTGTCCTGTCATCCGTTACCTCAAATATGCCTTGACAGATAATTTTTCTTTTCGCAGTTTATTCGTACACAAACAATAAATGTCGTCAAGCACAAACCTTGACCAAATGGGAGAACACCGAATGAAAATGGGATTGAAGACTCTCGCTGCATATACACTTATAAGCATGGGATTACTGTCCAGCGCTGTTGCAGAAGATAAACTCAACGTTGCCGCGATTTCAGGTTATTTTTCTCAGGGTTTTGGTATTTCGATCGTCAAGGGACTGGAGCGCGCGAAGGATGATTTTGGCGTAAACCTTAAGATCGTAGATACCGGCAATCGTGCGCTAGACTATGAAGAGCAATTCAACAATCTTGCAAAAGACGGTCAGTATGATCTGATCTTCGTCATGGGATGGGAATTGGTGGATGCGTTACAAAAGTCCAACAAAGCCTATCCGGATCAAAAATTTGTCTTTGTCGATGGCGTGCTTGAAAGCCCAACGATGACGTACATTGATTTTGTTGAAGAAGAAGGCTCGTTCCTGGTCGGCGCACTGGCTGGGCTGATGACATCTGAGCAGGTGGAAGGCTTTGATAGTTCCTCCGAAGTTGGTTTCGTGGGTGGTCGTGATATTCCGGTCATTCGAAACTTCCTCACTGGCATGGAACAGGGCGTGTCACACGTTACAAACGATGTTTCTGTCAACAGTGTCTTCGCCGGTACCTTTGACGATCCCGCAAAGGGCAGCGAGCTGGCAATGGCACTTTATGGTCAAGATATTGATCTTCTTTACCAAGCGGCAGGTCCGACAGGAGAAGGTGTATTACAAGCCGCCCGCGCAGCAAATAAGTATGCGATAGGCGTTGATGTTGATCAGTGCCCAACCGCTCCCGGCGCGATGCTTGCTTCAATGCTCAAGCGTGCCGATATTGCTGTCTATGATCTGATCAAAGGCGAGGTTGAGGGAAACCCAGTCAAGCCGGGCGCTTACGATTATGGCGTTAAATCCGGTGGCGTTGAGCTGAAAATCTGTGATGAACTGAAAGATCAGGTGCCCGCGGATGTCAAAGCCAAGCTCGAAGAAATCCGCAAAGGCATCGCGGACGGCACCATCGCTGTTCAGATGAATAAATAATCGAAAATGCAAAGTGATCCGTCGCAAGTCTGCGACGGATTCCAACAAGCGTAGGCAGCATGGTTCCGTTGCGGGTCAAACTGCATGCGTCTTTCTGGAAAAGCAGCGATTTTCGGAGCGATGATCAATGACCTATGCAATCGAGCTTCAGGGTATCACGAAGCGATTTGGCGCACTGACAGCAAATGAGCGGATCAACCTGGCGGTTAAAAAAGGTGAAATTCACGCACTCGTCGGCGAGAATGGCGCCGGAAAGTCGACACTAATGAATATTTTGTTCGGCATTTATCAGCCGGACGAAGGCCTCATTCGCATCCATGGCCAAGATACAGTGATGCATTCACCGAAGACCGCAATTGATTGCGGATTGGGAATGGTACACCAGCATTTCAAGCTCGTCCCATCCCTCACCGTGGCTGAAAATATCTTTCTTGGAATGGAAATAACGAAAAAAGGGTTGATCAATCACAAAGCTCAAATCAAACGCGTAAGTGAGATTTCGGAGACTTTCGGACTTAAAGTCGACCCCACAAAATTAGTCAACGAATTATCTGTGGGTACGGAACAGCGCGTAGAAATTCTCAAAGCACTGGCTCGGGGGGCGGAAATTGTTATTCTTGATGAACCCACAGCCGTTCTAACACCTCAGGAAAGTCGCGAACTTTTCAAAATTCTCAGAAATTTTGCGAACCAGGGAATGACTGTTGTTTTTATTTCGCACCATTTGTCGGAAGTCATGGCACATTCCGACACGATCACGGTTCTGCGCGATGGCAAGGCTGTGGGTAGCAAGCCAACCAAAGACATGACTGAAGATGAACTTGTGCGAATGATGGTGGGGCGTGAAGTGAATTTCTCTCGCCGTCCCCGCAATTTAAGTCACGGGCAAGAAGTACTGCGGCTTTCCAGAATTTATGCGCGTGACGGACGAGGAATGCCGGTGCTTGAGGATGTGAGTTTCAGCGTCAATGCCGGGGAAATTGTCGGCATTGTGGGAGTTGATGGCAATGGACAAACCGAGCTTGCCGAGGTGATTGCCGGTTTGCGCAAACCATCTCACGGCAACATTACATTGCAGGAAAAAGATATTAGCGGGGACACACCGCGCGCTGTTCGGGAAACAGGTCTGGCACATGTTCCAGGCGACCGTCTGAGTTATGGTGTAAACGCAGACGACACGATTACTGCCAATCTTCTGATGGGGCGCCAACACCGGACACCCTGGGCTTCAAAAGGGCTTGTGAACTGGGGCTATGCTACAGAACAAGCAGTGGAAATGATCCGCAAATTCGATATTCGCGCAAGAGGGCCCAAAACGATCGTCAGAACGCTCTCGGGTGGCAATATGCAAAAGGTCGTACTTGCTCGTGAATTTTCGCAAAACTGCCCGTTTTTGATTGTGGATCAACCCACACGTGGTGTCGATATCGGCGCGATGGAAGGTATTCACGACGAGATTATGAACCAGCGCGAACAGGGAGCAGCAATTTTGCTGATATCTGTACAACTCGACGAAATCCTGAAACTCGCTGACCGCGTACTCGTCATGTTTTCAGGAACGATCGCGGGTGAAGTGGACCCGGAAACCGCCACTGAAGATGAAATTGGTTATCTGATGGCAGGTTCTAAAGCCAGCGACGCAAAAGGGATATTCCAATGACAGCGCGACACGATCCTGCGGCAGTACCTCAATCAACGTCCAAAAAGCACCTACCCGAATGGGCTGAAAACACGCTGGGCCAACTTCTCGCAATCGTGATCTCGCTTGCTGGCGGAGCAGTCATAATTTTGCTCGTGGGTGAAAACCCTTTACACGTATTCGCCACCCTTCTGAGGGGGGCATTCAGCAGCTCAGAGCGCATCGCGGGGACGCTATTACAAGCAACGCCGATCATTGTTTGTGGGGTCGCAGCCTGCATCGCCTTACGTGGCGGTCTTTTCAATATTGGTGTGGAAGGACAGCTTTATCTTGGCGGCTTTGCTGCTGCATGGGTTGGCTTTGCTTTCACCATGCCACCATTTGTTCACATGATAGCCGCGATTGCAGCAGCCATTGTCGCTGGAGGCTTATGGATATTAATCCCGGCATTCTTTCGTGCTCGCTATGGCACAAACGAAGTCGTCTCAACGATCCTGAGCAATTATATTGCAATCTTGCTGACTTCATTCCTGACAATTTCGGTCTTCAAAAGGCCTGGCGGCTGGTCTGAAACAGACCCCGTGGCACCCACAGCCTATCTACCGCAATTGTTTGAGTTTTCCCGCCTGAATGTGGGACTCATTATCGGCGTTTTACTTGCAATTGCTTTCCATCTTTTTCTCAAACATACCAGCGCAGGCTATTCTATGACGGCAATGGGCTCAAACCCTAAGTTTGCAGCCTATGGTGGTGTGAATATCAAACGCAACGTACTCGTGATCCTGCTCTCATCAGGTGCAATCGGCGGATTGGCTGGCGGTATAGAAACGCTGGGTGTTCACCATCGCTTTATGGAGGGCTTTGCCCCCGGCTTTGGCTTCGATGGCGTAATTGCTGCACTCCTCGCTAATGGCAATCCGATAGGGGTGATTGGTACCGCCCTTTTCTTTGGCGCTCTGCGATCGGGATCATTGTTGATGGAGGTGGAAACCGGGGCGTCTCGTGAAATCATCACCGTCATACAGGCCCTCATCATCCTTTGTGTCTCAGCACGAATCCTATTTCGCAACCGCAGTAATTTCAGTGGAGAGCGCCGGTGGAAGTTTTAGAAAAGATATTCACCATATCCTTATTGGCCGCAACGCTTCGCACCACCGCACCCATCCTTCTCGTATCTCTGGGCGGCGCCTTCACGACCAAAGCGGGTATTTTCAATATTGGGCTGGAAGGGCAGATGCTTCTGGGTGCTTTCTTTGCCGTACTCGGCTCAATCTGGACAGGATCAGCCCTTGGCGGACTGTTAATTGGTGTACTTGCATCGGTGATCGTCGCGATGATTTTCTCATTGCTGGTTGTTACATTTCGGGCAAATGAAGTTGTAGTAGGCCTTGCACTGAACATACTAGCCGGCGGACTAACAATTTCGCTAACTAAGGCCATTTTTGGTACACGCGGTTCAATTGTTAGTCCAGATATTGTAGGCCTCTCAGCAATCCATCTTCCTTATGCAAAAGAATTGGGGCAGTTCGGCAAAGCGATTTCCGGCTACACACCGCTCGTCTATCTCGCGTTCTTCATGGTTTTTCTAGTCTGGTTGATACTGTATCGCACCAAGCTCGGCCTCTATATCCGTGTCACAGGTGAAAAACCCGAAGCTGCTCAGTCCATCGGGATCCAGACGGCCAAAATGCAACATATCGCATCGCTTTTGTGTGGCGTTCTCGCAGGCCTTGCTGGTGCACATCTCTCGCTGGGCTATATTACAATGTTTGCGGAAAATATGTCTGCCGGCCGCGGATTCATGGCGGTGGCAGTGCTCATTTTCTCCAATGGAGATCCGGTAAAGGTCCTTTTCGGCTGTTTGCTTTTTGGGTTTTCCGATGCGTTATCACTGCGACTGCAAACCTTCGGCCTTCCATCATATCTCGTTCTGATGGTGCCCTATGTTGTCACTCTGGGCGCGCTATTCTTGCTGACCTACCGTCAAAGGCCAAAATTTTTCAAGGAAACATTGCAAAGTATGGCGCTGCTGAAGCGTCCTCAACAGGGGTAAAATCACAGTATGGAACGTATAATTCTGGATGTTGATTCAGCAGGAGACGATATTCTCGCAATATTGTTCGCATTAGGCTGTGAAGGCATCAAATTGGAAGGCGTCACATCGGTAACTGGTGCCGCAGGTGACATTGAGCAAGTAACGAATGTGGTCTTGAATACTTTGACACTCGCAGGTCGCGAAGATGTTCCGGTTGCCAAGGGTGCATATCGGCCATTAGTCGGCAATTCCCGTGAGGATATGCTCGCGCCGGTCCACTTTGAAAAACAGCTCCAAGAGCGTTTTGGTGAAAGGTTGAAAGGGTTCAACCCGCCTGCCCCAACACCAACGCATCTGCCCATTGACAAGCATGCCATTGATTTCATGATTGATCTGGTAAGAGCCAATCCGAACGAGATTTCGATTGTGGCAACTGGCCCGCAAACGAATGTAGCCATGGCTTTGCAAATGGCTCCGGATATTGCCAAGCTGGTCAAGCAGATCGTGGTTCTTGGTGGCTGCTTCTCAACACCGGGAAATATCACGCCTGTATCAGAGTATAATATCTGGGCCGACCCCGAAGCCGCTCGCGTCGTCCTTCGTTCAGGCGCACCAACGATACTGGTACCGCTTGACGTATGTGAGGACAATCGTGTCGCAGCCTCAATGCTGACGCGGGATGACTTACACGATTTCGCCTCACTTTACCCAAACAACCGCATCACGAATTATGTTTGCGAGAATTTCCCTATTTACATCGATATATGGCGTGAATTCTTTGAGCTCGTGGGCTTCCCGTTGGACGATGCCATCGCCGTTTCAGCCGTTTTGCATCCTGAATTTTTCGAGATGACCCAGCCGGTCTTTGTCGATGTCGCACTGAGTGAACGACTGGTGCGGGGGCAAACAGTAGCGTTCACCGGTCGTCAAATCCTGCCATTTTCTGGCCCGCAAACAACGCGCATCTGTCGCAATCTGGATGGTCGCCAGTTCCTTCACCTGTTCAAGAAATCCATCGCCCATCTTGGCTGATTCTGAGAAAGAACCGATTAAATGAAACAAATTCCTGTTATTATGGATTGCGATCCAGGGCACGACGATGCGATCGCGCTCGTGATGGCACACAAATCTGATGTAATAAATCTGCTCGGCGTCACCACCGTCTGCGGCAATGCAACACTGGAGCGCACGACTATCAATGCATTACGCATTCTGGAATTCATTGGCGCTAAGGACGTGCCAGTAGCTAGCGGCTGCGAAACGCCGCTAACCAGACCACTCATCCTAGGCACCGCGGATGGCCCCAGCGGATTGGAAGGCACCCCAGACCTTCCAGAGCCAACCATGCCACTCGTTAATATGCACGCCGTGGATTTTATGGCAAAGTTGCTCCGGGAAAATTCAGAGCCCATCACTCTGGCCCCGACAGGTCCATTGACCAACATTGCAATGCTTTTGTTAAAATACCCTGAGCTAAAGCCAAATATCTCGCGAATTGTGTCAATGGGCGGGGCATTTTTTCGGCGCACAGAATATATCACGCCAACCGAATTTAATATTTTCTGCGACCCGGAAGCCGCGCGTATTGTCATGGATAGCGATATTGACGTGACTATGGTCGGTCTGGATGTGACTATGCAAGTTCTCGTCGAAGAAGAACAATTTGCAGAACTACGCAAAATTGAAACCCCGCTTGGCGAGGCTGTTTTGAACTGGTTGAAGTTCTACGAGAAGCTTCATCGCGGCCAGATGGGTGTTGGAGGGGCTTTGCATGACCCGTTGGTAATAGCTGCAATCATCGATCCGACGCTCATCAAAAAACGCCGTGCCCATGTCGCCATTGACCTAACCGGCACCTACACTTTTGGCGCGACAGTCGCGGATTATTGGGGGGAACGCGAATTGCCCGATAATGTATCGGTCGCCACAGACGTCGATTCCAAGAGGTTTTTTGATTTAATGTTCTCACTACTTCAATAAATTCGGGTATTCAAAAATTAGTTATTCAATATAGGTAGTTGAAATTGAATATTTAACACGCCTACATCTGGCACCGGTAAAATAACCGTCGTAAAACGGGGCCAGATGTAATAAATATTACTCATCATCCTAATTATGGACAAATAATATATTATTCTTTGAAATGATGCGCATCGCCTTTTCTATATTGATAAGATGCAAAAATAAAAAACACCGCAACAGAAAATTAATTATATTAGCAATTAAAAAATTATTCATTTATCAAAATTCTGACTATGTAAATACTCCATCAACATATAAAATATGATGATTTGTAGTTCTGGCATATATTTTTTTAGTTCATTTTTGACTATGATTGTATTATTTAAAATTGATATCTGAATTCACATCAAGAAGAAAGGGTATTAAAATTAAAAAGATATCACAGGCACAAAAGCATGTTTATAAAATATTTTTTCTCATTTAGGGCTGGCGCTTAAACGCGCGCCTTAAGGCTAGCTAATTGTCAAATTTTAGCGCAAAGCAATCTATGTCTGAAGTACCCGTTAGAAAATGACCAAGCCATGACCTCTTCATCAACAAATGCGGAAAATCAAATAAAATGGCTCCATTTTATAACAATTTTTCTTTCGGGGTTTGGTTTTTTTATCATTGTTTTTACTCTAACCCCATTTCAAGGGGACTTTTTTTCTGAAGAGAAAAGCAGCAATATTATTAACTCTCTAGGGTATTCTATTCTTGGTGTCCTATATTTATGCGCTTTGCTTATGCTCGTTGATCGCCATATTTTATTGCGCTCATTACCTATGAGCTGGTTGATTGTTTTTATCATTGCCTTCTGGTCATGTTTTTATGCGCAAGACTCTGCAGCTTCAATGCGTAGTCTCGCACTCACACTGTGCTCAATGATCGTAGTTGCTGGTATTCTTTTGCTTCCTCGCTCAGAGCAGGATTTTGTCGGAGCAGGTTCAAATGCGATATTGGGTATAATTGTTATTAATTACGCTGCTTTAATTCTGATTCCACACATTGCTACCCACACACAGCTGGGCTTGGAAGGTGGCCACATCGGTTCTTGGCGCGGACACATCTCACATAAGAATTTTGCGGCACCTGTTTTTTCGATGCTGGCTATATTCGGCATTTATTGCTGGCGTGTGGGAGTGAGGTTTCGCGGCCTTGCCATTTTCGTTCTGTCTGCAATTTTTGTGCTTCAGACGAACTCAAAAACCACTGCAGGTTTTTTTCCGCTTGCTATCGGTATTGTTTTCTTATCGCGCCTTTTTGGTTCAGCGTTTCTTACGATCATCGTCCACCTCCTTTTTACAATAATAATTTTTTGTCTAACAATCGGAACGGTATTCTCTTCAACCTTGTACAATCTCACCAATTTCTTGTTGAAGGATCCGACCTTTACGGGACGGAACGCAATTTGGAATTTCGGATTGGAACACGTGCCAGAACGGCTCTTAAACGGGTACGGGTACTATGGGTTCTGGCAATCACCACTAGTCACCGGTGCAGAACGCAACTTTGAAGCCGCCTGGGATGTCCGTGGCATTGTCTCAGGTCACAACACATATCTTGATGCAATTCTTATGTTTGGTGTGCCGTGTGGGCTCCTCATGATAATCTTGCTTGTTCTTAAACCACTAGTTGATTACCTGCGAGCGTATCGGTATCCCGAAAATCGCGCAATCGCCGACTTTTTTCTAATGATAGTGGTTTTTATGACATATGACGGAATGCTAGAAACTTTTCTACTAAACAGGTCTGATGCCATGTGGCTTCTCTTTGCACTTGGAAGTTATGGCATGACCACTATCACACACGGCGGCAGCCGATGGAAAGCCTGAAGTTTTGCTGAATGTATAAAGAAATCAGCAAGATCACGAATTAGGGACTCCCGATGGCGACCAAACCAAAACTACTGGCTCTGGAATCCCTGCGTGGATTTGCTGCATTGGCCGTTACTCTTCATCACTTTCATTATGGTAGCATACTCACTGAGAATTCCTTTATTCGCCACAGCTATCTGATGGTAGATTTCTTCTTTGTGTTGAGTGGCTATGTAATCGCACTGAACTACGCTGATAGGTTATCGTCGGCGAGCGATATCGGTCGCTTTCAAAAACGGCGGTTTTGGCGTCTCTATCCGTTACACTTTTTTACGCTCCTCATATTCCTTGGCATTGAATGTTTGAAATATATTTTCGAGCAACGAACCAGCATCGTAGCTAATACTGCAGCATTCTCAACCAACGACGGAGATGCATTACTGGCTAACCTTTTTCTGCTTCAAGGTGTCATACTCAACAAAACCACTTTCAACGCACCCAGCTGGTCGATATCTGTAGAATTCTGGACATATCTCTTATTTGCACTTCTTGTCGCCCGGTTTCGCTTCACGGCTACCTTGTGCCTTTTAATCGTACTCACCGCAGGCTTAACGTTGATTGCCCTCGCGGGAGGAGAGCTAGAAACAGAACTGACAGTAGCCATAGTTCGATGTATTTTCGCCTTTTTTCTCGGCGCTTTGGCATCGACTGTCTCTGTCAGACTCCCACAGCTTATTAACACTCTGTTCGCAGCTGCTGCCCTGATTATTATTATCATTGCAGTGAGCATATTCGGCGGTAGCCGCGCAGAAATTCTATTTCCACTCTTGTTTGCTGGCACTATAGTCGCCACGGCACATTTGAGACAGCAGGAACGGCTTCGCCGTGCTCTTGAATGGAAAGTGTTCGTCTGGCTGGGAACTGTAAGCTATAGTGTGTACCTCACACACGCAATTGTGGGTTGGATAGTTACACAAATACTTCGTTTCGTCCTTAAAATTCCAACGACAATTCATGCCGATGGAACAACTATACTGATCCTCGAAAACGGGCTTGGAACAATAATTACCGTTTTTGCTGTTGCACTTGTGTTGGCATTTTCGGCATTAACATATAGATTTGTTGAAACGCCATTTCGCGATGGTTGGCCTTTCGGTCGTTACTCATCGCGAATTTCGAAATATAAAAAATAAACCTGTATTTTATTTCACGTGTGAATCCATTCCATAGAATTTATAAAAAATACGTTATTACAAAAAAGACTGATTAAAGAACGCAGTTCAACTTTCGGCACAGTTATGCCCACATGCTTCGACCTAGGCCGTATTGACAAATTTGATTTCAAAATAAGCTACAACGTGATTCAAGACTGTCTTTTAGGAGGCAGTCATGGCACGCGGAGATATGAGTGATCAGGAATGAATTCCGATTGAAGGCTTGCTGCTGGCTGAGCGGGGCCGAAAGCCTCGGCCTGCTTTGGATAATCGTCGTTATCTGATAACTGTCAACATATGATTGACAGCACAACTATTCGCGGCGATTCTCAGGCAGCTAGTGCAAAAGGGGGCTTATAAGGAGGCTTTTGGTCGATCACGCAGCGGCTTTACGACCAAAATCCACGCCCGCACAGACGCTCAGGGATGCCCTCCTGGCTTTATCCTGACAGGTCGAGAAGCTTCGGATTACAATGCTGTCGCAGACTTGATGTCTATACCTGTGAAGAAGCCCAGACTATTGCTGGCTGATAAAGGCTATGATGGCGATAGTTTTCGGAAGGCCCTTTTGTGCAGCAGAATAATGCCCTTCATTCAACCAAAAGCGTACCGGAAAAACTCGCCCGCCTGTGACTTCCGAGCCTACAAAGATCGCAACCGCCTCGAGCGTATGCTCAACAGACCAAAACAATTCCGTCGCATTGCCGCTTGATACGACAAAACCAGAAAATCTTTCGAGGCATTCTTCGCTATCGCAGCCGTCAAAATATGGCTATCTCACTTTGTCAACATGACCCAGGGCTTGTTGCGACTGAAGTGCGCAGGCAATTTGAAGCGAAACAAACAAGCGGTGCACCGTTCATAGCTCTATCGCTATACCAGCTCAGCCATCATTTTCTTCCGATTTTGCGGCTCGTATTACAATCAAGCGTCATCGCATGCACAACAAAGCCAACCATCAAAAAGCCTTCAAACATCAAAGCTTACTCGGCGGCTGGAAAAACCAGAACCCGATCGAACGAGCTTTGAGCATAATATATTGAGATCAACACAACGAAAGGCCCGAAGGCCTTTCGGTAATATTTAGGTCAATTCAGCTGATAACTTACCACTTTATTCTGAAGCCCGCAGTTGCTTTGAGGGAATAACTATTAGCGAAGGTGTTGAGTGATGTATTAACAGAGCCTTCACCATACACCGCATACTTGTCATCAGCCCAGGCATAGGTGCCACCGACCCCGACCCCACCCCATGTTTTATCGTTTTCTGTGTTGAACTTGTCACCTGCAACCTTCACGCTCACATCACCCAGCATTTCTCGATGGAGGTTAGCGATGCTATAAAGATTTACACGAGAAAGGGTACCGTCAGCATCACGCCATGCATTACGGTAATCGGCCGAAATCCCGATACGACCCGTTAGGCTATCTCCATCGCCCAAATCAACCGCCGCACCAAATGTATCATTAAAGCTATTTAAGCTTATTGAAGACCATGTTAGCTGTGCCTGTGGCGTCAGCGACCAGTTGTTGTTTAAGTCGATACGTTGACCAGCTTCTGCACTCAAAGCATAGCCAAAACCTTTTCGACCATTTGCAAGACTCTTATTAGCAGTCGTTGAATTGAAGTCATTGTCATACCAGTTGGCCTGTGCTTGGGTATCGACATAAAAACCACGATCACCATACCACGTCAGTGTTGCACCAAGCGACCATGCCTGGGTTTCGACGTCACCATCACTTTGTGCTGACGAAATATCGGAATGCGCATTACCATATTGGCCGGTTATGCCACCAATCAGTTTGCCCGTCTCACCTTCATAGAATTGTCCATCGACACCGGCCTGCATCAAATAGGTATTTATATCCTGTCTCATATCAGAATTATTTGGCTCAAAGTGGCTATGCGCGCCTTCAACACGTCCCCAGATGCCACGCTGGTCAATGACAGAGCCAGCATCTGCAGCAGAAACGAGTGGTGTGCCAATCGCATCAGCTCCCTGAGCTATCAACGGATTAGCTGCACCGTCCCAATAGCGATTGCCCACACGCTGTTGCAGGGTTGGCAATTTGTTAAGCGTTTGCATCGCAGCGATTACGCCCTGATAGAGCGGAACGCCGGGATTGATAATCGGTCCGGTGCCGTCTTTGAGTTCACTGCGAAGATACCAGTCGCCATCGGAGGGCGTACTGACACCGCCTTCATGCAAAGAATAGGCATAGGCACCAGCGACGACTGCCTGCTGGCCGTCTTTCGTCGTATAGTCACCTGCAAGGTTGAAGCTGCCATTGGACTGACCTGCAACCTCAATAATCCTGATGCCCTCATTGGTATGCGCGCCGATACCGCCACGATTGATGATCTTTACCGTGCTCGTACCAGAAGTGTCACCACCAATCTTCAGTATATCGGTTTTTGAATTGTCGTCACCCAACATAGCGCTCAACACAAGTGTACCGCCATTGCCGTTATAGTTTTTGGTAATGTTCAACACTGTCCCACCTGTCCCACCAAAATCGGTAAGGCCATTGTTGGAAAGTGCAGTCATACTAGTATCGAAGCCATTCAGCGCAAGCGTGCTGCCTGAACTGACGGAATAGGCGGAAGCTCCACTGAAAGCTCCTTTTGCACCTTGTTTGAGTATGCCGTCATTGAGTTGCGTGTTACCGCCATAGCTGCTTGTGCCAGAAAGTGTCAGTGATCCCGCACCGTTTTTGACGACGCCGCCAGTTCCGGAAAAAGTGCCGGTGAAAATGCTGTCAAAGTCCTGATTGAGGGTCAGTGTAGCTGAACCCAGTGCAACAGTACCGCCGCCGTCCTTGCCATCAAGCAAACCCTGCACGGTTGTGTTGAAGTTGTTAAGATCAGCGGTAGCGCCTGTGTCGATTGTCAGGCGGCTAGAACCAAAAGCATTGTCTGCGATACCGGCCTGAGCCGTACCGCTCAAAATCGTTAATCCGCCGGAAAAGCTGTTATTGCCAGCAAAAGTCGTGGTCCCCTTGCCTTGCTGCAACACCGCGCCTTCGCCGCTGATGGCGCCTTTAAAACTGATCGCATCGGCACGATCAAAGGCCAGTGTACCATAACCATAGGCTGTGCGTGCCAGTACGACATCACCATCAATGCTACCCGAGGCGGCGCCATCACCCAATTGCAAAATACCTTCATTGACAGTGGTGCCACCTGTATAATGGTTAGCCCCCGTCAGCACGAGCCTACCGAAGTCCGTCTTTTGCAGGCCATGCGAACCCTGCAATTCAGCCGCAATTGTGGCCGTGACATTTTTATCTACACGGATGATTGGCGTGGTGTCGCCCGCCAGGATTATTGCATTGCCCTCAACTCGGTAACCGTCGGTTGCGAACTGCATGCCACTTGTAGATACGCTACCACCGCTATCATCTACCGTGACGGTTCCTGCCGTGCCGGTGAAGACCGCAAACTGGCCAGTTGTCCATTTAAGGGCAAATTGCACGTCTTTATCTGTCCAATCTTCATTGGCTTTATTCCATATGCCATTTCCGCCGTTGATTAAACCATTTCCATGTTTGGCCGGATCGTCGCCATTCCAGAAATTCACCGTCACGCCAGCCGTATTGACCAGACTAACCCGATGAGCGACTTTGGTCTCAATCGCCATATTTGAAGTATCGCCACCCGGTACAGAGCCGATCAACATGTGATTGTCTGTCAAAGTACCATCATAATCGAAGATACGGTAAGAACCGGGGCCAAAACTACCCATATCGGTCACATTCAAAGTGCCAGCCAGTGTAAGATTTCCGTGGACGTCAAACAGACCTTGGGTAGTCGACCCGCCCAGCATCACATTGACATTGCTTCCTGCAACAAGAGTAAGATCATGCTCAAAAGTCAGCGTTTGATCTTCTCGTCCCATCAGACTTGCACTGCCCGGAGCAAGCGTCACATTGCCTTTGATGCTCCCGTTACCACCAAGGTAGGTACCGGAAGCTACTTCGACAGCACCACCAAGCGTGCCATTGACCACAAGTGTACCGTTGCTAACCATGGTACTACCCGTAAAGCCTGAATTATCACCGCTCAAGGTAAGTGCGCCAGAGCCCATCTGGTCCAAAACCCCTGTACCGCTGATTTTGCCATCAAAATTCACAGCGCCTGAGCGGTTGAAAGCAAGCGTAGAGTCGGTAGCAATTAAGGCATTGCCTGTAATGCCTCCCTTCTCATGGCCATCACCGACCTGCAAACGACCCGCCGATACCGTCGTGCCGCCAATATAGGTATTATCGCCTGTCAGAATAAGCGTCCCACCGCCAAGCTTGGCCAAAGAGCCGCCCGTCTCCAGATTCTGTGAAACGGTAAACGTGTTGTCCGCATCAGCAATATCAAAACTACCTCCTCCGGCACCCCAATTTATGTTGCGTGTTGTTGATGTCATCGAGGTGCCAACCACTTTCAGAGTAGCACCATCAAAGGTTAATCCGCCCTCAACATTGCCAAGCTTCTGGTCGTCGGAAACTGATATCTCACCACCAGCAAACACAGTGCCACCGGTATAAGTGTTATTGCCGGTTAAAATCGTCGTGCCGGAACCAGTGAATTTGACACTCCCTGTCCCTGTTATGTTTTTGTCGTAGGTAGAAGTACCAGAGTGCGCGAAAGCCAATGTACCTTTGTGGACGGCATCAGTTCCTGTAACGATGCCACCGCTTCCCAGGCTGCCGGTAACGCCATTATCGCCGAACTGCAAAGTGCCACCCGTAATTGTGACAGTACCACTAAAATCACTATCTGCTGTCAGTATAGTTGTACCTGATATTTGATTAATAGCACCCCCTGTAATACCACTTATTGTGTTTTCAAATACGTAATGATCTGAAGTATGATTAAAATTAATCGACCCTCTTGGGAGAACAGATAACCCACCCTGAATAATAACATTGCCCGGTGCTGCCGCGGCATCAGCGGGAGCAGCACCGATATTGAGTGCACCAGCGTAAACTCCAACCCCCACCGTTACGTGCGTCTGGGATTTGAACGTTCCGCCGTTGGAAACGGTCAGACTGCTTTGTGAAGAATCATCATCATTAGCAATGACAAAAACGGCATCTGTACTTTTATTATCTAAAATAGATCCGACACCACTAATCATTGTGGGCCCAGCAAATCTATAACTTCCAATCCCCGTCAGCTCAAAGGTCGCTCCGTCAAACACGTTAATCTGCGAAGGCACACTCTTTGACACAAGATTTTTGACAACAGACAGGCTGACAAGAGACCCTTGCCCACTTACGGTGAGCGACGCATTACGAAAATCGCCTATTGGACCGACGATTTTCCCGCCATCTGTTACTTCAATAATTGAATTTCCACTGCCCCAGCCAAGCGAGAGACCGCCATTACCCACCGTCAATTCAGAACCAATTCCGCTCACTTTCAACGTGGATTGCGATGAAGCACTGCCTATATCCAGCCCATATACACTCGCTTGAGCACCATCTAATATGTTCAGATGTCCATTGCCCTTGTCTTCTGAATTCTCAGTAGAACCAATATTTAAATAGCTATCAACCGTCAGCTTTGAACCTTTACCTGTCACAGTAACAGTCGGATCACTTCCGGATATGAAGCTTGTTTTGGTGTCCAGATTATCAAGCGAAGCACCGCCCAGTTTAAGTGTACCGCCGTTTCGTATAGTGAGACCGCCACTTTTCAACACATCGTCTGCACCACTGCCAATGGTGAGGTAATCGGCTTGCGCCGCTCGGCCGTCGATGATTGGTGACGTTGCGGCTGTTGTACCACTAATTTTAACACTACCAACTAAAGGGACACTTCCCGAAGCCCAGTTTGACCCGGTGAACCAATCCGTATTTGTAGAACCAGTCCATGTATCCACAACAATTTCAGCATTTTGAGATGTCGTGGCCGACATCATAGAGCTTCTAAAGTCGTTCTGGCTTTTGGAGCTTATGTTTGTAGAAAAATAATTAATGTTAGCAGTCCGGTTGCTTCTGTATTGCTGAACGCTTGTTGAATTATTATCTTGCAAGCAATAATCATTGGTCCCTGCACACAAATTATCTGCCAAAGCAGGCGCTACACAGAGCAGCGTTCCAACGGCCACGCCCGAAAGCAAAATACTGCGGATGGAATGTAGACGATACGATACAATATACATTATAATATTCCAAAAAGTGTTATTAAGAAAACATAAACTGCTGGCGCGCGAATATTCGACAAAACACCCATAGACTTCATGAATAATAAAATTTTCTCTTACTATTAATTACTGTATAAGAATTGCATATTTATAATATGCGGATATTATAAATAACAACTATAAAATATAATAATCTTTATCAGAATCAAAAATTTGCTATTTGATTTAATAGATCATCTTCTGCCTCCAGGTCAAACGGGTTTGTACAACGCTTGACTGAGGCATGAGCGTGCCTGAACGATAAGTCCAGGCACGCCTAATGACAAATAATCGCCACAAAATAACCGCAGGATTCACAATATTGCGCTAAGTTTGCCTTGGCTTTTACGGCCTTTTTCTCATTTTATTGCTGTTTATCCAAAAGTTCGGCTACCTCCGCAGCAGTCGGGGCAGCCAGACCGGCTCCCACACGCGTCACTGCAATCGCACCAGAAGCCGATGCAAAACGGATACAGTCATGCAAAGATCGACCCTGAGAATAAGCGACAGCAAAACCACCATTGAAGCTATCACCAGCCGCAACAGTATCGACGACCGGCACTTTGAATGGTTCAAAATGCTTCACCTCATCGGCACTGACCAGCAAGGAACCGCGCCCGCCGAGCTTCACGATCACGATCTTTGGTCCCCGCTCAAGAAGCTTGCGCGCAGCAGCCTCCGCGGATGCTATATCCGTTGGTTCAATGCCTGTGATTTCAGCAGCTTCGGTCTCATTTGGAGAAATAATTTCACTCAGTGAAATCAGATCGGCCATGCGGTTCGCATCGCCCACAGGTGCGGGATCCAGCAACACAGTGCCTCCCGCAGCTTTGACAGCTTTTGCGGCTGCAAGATTGACCTCATGAGGGATTTCTCGCTGCAACAGCGTGATTTTTGCCTTTGCAATATCTGAGCTATAGGCATCGACATCAGACACAGACCATTGAGCATTTGCACCAGCACAAACGGCAATCGTGTTTTGCCCGGCTTCCTCAACCTGAATAATTGCGATACCAGTATCGGCACCCTCAATTACCCGGACACTGTCGGTTTTCAGCCCAAACTGTTGCATCTCTTTGATTGCCAGTTCACCAAAGGCATCATTGCCGACAGCACCAATAAAGCGAATTTCGCCACCAAGTTTTGCCACAGCGACGGCCTGATTAGCACCCTTACCGCCGAGACCAATTCCATACCCCAAAGCATTAATTGTCTGGCCTGGGCGCGGCAGAGCGACCATTCTGGCGCTGACATCGACGTTCACACTGCCAAAAACAAAAATCTTCAACGCAATTCTCCATCAATATTTTGCTGCAGACCATAGCGGCGCTGAACGCAAACTTCCATGCTCCCCGCATGACGATACACAAATAACAATTAGCGTAACTCCGTTCAAAAGAGCACAGAAAGAAAACTCCATTTTCCGCCATCTGCCTAAGTGATGACAGGACAATCGCGTTTATTTGAGCACTTTTTAGCTTTATAGCTTCAAAATCCCCTCGGATTATTTAATCTGCCATCTCTCTTACCCAAAGCGACTTAGTCCACGACATAGCGAGTTAAACAGAATGGTCTCTCCAATACTCTCCCCCGACAATCTCGGCCCGACAATTTGTGCGGGCGAGATATTAGTAGAGATCGTTGCAACAACTGTTGGTGACGGTTTTGTTGATGCACAGCCACTGATTGGCCCCTATCCAAGTGGCGCTCCGGCTATTTTCATTTCACAATGTGCGCGCATGGGAAATCAGTCCGCCATGATTGGATGCGTTGGTGACGACGATTTTGGGCGCGTAAACATGCACCGCCTCAAACAGGATGGCGTGGATGTCACAGGCATTTCAATTGATCCCGACTTTCCGACGGGGAGTGCGTTTGTGCGCTATCGCTCCGATGGATCGCGTGATTTCGTCTTCAATATTGTTCATTCAGCCGCCTCACATTTTGGCTGGACATCGAATGTAGAACAGCTTGCCAAACGGTCAGGGCATCTTCATGTAATGGGATCGGCATTATCCATGCCTGGCGCCCGCGCCGTTATCGAACAAGCCGTTACGATCATCAAAGCGCGTGGAGGAACACTCTCAGTTGATCCCAATCTGCGCAAAGAAATCAAACAGGATGACGATACGTCCAATTTTTTTGCACGGCTACTTTCAATGACCGATTTGCTGTTGCCATCTGGCGAAGAACTCGAATTGGCAGCGGGTGTTGAGGGTGAAGACGAGGCAATTGCACATCTGTTCAAACTGGGTGTAAAGGAAATCGTGCTGAAGCGCGGCGGAGACGGAGCCAGTCTCTTTTCATCCGACGGAACGCGCTTGCACCAGCCTGCTTTTATTGTCGATGAAGTTGATCCTACAGGAGCAGGCGATTGTTTTGGCGGCGCTTATGTTGCCTGTCGACGCTTGGGTTTTGCGCCAGATACCGCACTGACTTATGCCTGCGCAGCTGGTGCTCGTAATGTCACCGTCCGTGGGCCAATGGAAGGAGCCGGTACACAGGCAGAACTCGATGCCTTTATAACCAAGACAAAGCGCAGTGGTTAACAGTCGCTTACACTGACAGTTTTATAATAGAGCGCCGATCTGTTTCATTTAGATCGGCGCTCTATAAAAATTAGGAATACGGACATCTTACTCGGAAATTGGTTTCACTCATTCCGGGATGTGCTCTAGTCGAAGCGTTTTGATACTTTCCACCTGAATCCATGTTGCATCGACTTGGCATCGGGCGAAAATCGCGTTCCATAGCTCATACCCAACGTCCAATTGTTATAAGTTGCAACATCCAGACCTGCTTCGAGCGCAAGGCGGTCTGACTTCATAGGGTCAATGTCAACCGAATATGGAAGAATTCCACCCATGTCCACATACCCTATTCTTGCTTGATTTGATCCGGAAAAATCATGTGTAAATTCGAGCCGCGTGCGAGGTGTCAGCACAAATTTTTCGAATGGAATTTTATAGTTGAAACTCGCGCCAATCGTCACTGAAAGACTTTTTAGCTTCTGTGCTCCATAAGTGAGATTGAAATCATCCGCACCCATTTCACTGAAGCGATCCATCGTAGTCTGCATTATGTCAGTACGAAGATACGGTGATAACGACCAGCGTTCATTTCTATACTGGTATCCTACCGCAACAGAACCATAGAGTTGGGTTCCTTTGCGCGTTCCAAATGCTCTTCCACCTGTGGCAGAAACATAACGATCACTGTCGAAGTTCAACCAGCCAAAGCCCATCAGCGTGTCTAAAAACAAGCCATTTCGAGTGTGGTAGCTGCTGTAAGCAGATAAAGCAAAAAGGCGACCTTTGTTTTGGGTATTATGTGCCCCTATATCCGTTGTATCGCGACCATAACCGAAGCCCACTCCCCCAACGAAGCTTGGTGAAAAACGGTAGTCAACTCCGCCACTGACTGCAGTACTCGTGTATTTTTGTTCCAGATCGTCATTATCAGTACGGCCAAAATTAATTTGCCCATCGGTCCACATCGCAAGTTTTTGTTGAAATGTCCCACAACCGTTTGCAGAGCCAGTTGCGGCATTGCTATCGGCGATTGCACCGCTTCCCAGACGGACCTGACCATTGCTCCCCTCAAGACTAAGGTTAATAGAACTTTGGCGGCACTCACCTTCGTCATGCAGATATTCGAGACGTCGCTGGAAGTTTGCCATTTGCCCGGTTCCAAGACGTACAGCAGTTTGCGCTTGTGCATTAATCAAACCGATAACCTCTGGGTCTTTTGAAGGATCCGGTCTTGCAATCACGTTGAGAACAACCACAGCAGGCTTAGAAACACCATAGGCGTTTGACAGCGTATATTTCAGCTCGGACTTCCCGGAATAAAAGACGGACGCAGTGAAAGAGAGTATAAATGCACTTCCCTTTCTATTGATTTGTGCATGTCCGACATCAGAATCTGGAGCATCTACAATGTTTGCGTCCGTAAACGGACCTCTAACTGCACCAGTGGTGAGATCAATCGAAGCGGTCTTTCCCGCCTGAACATTAAGAGTAAACGACTGTGCTTCAGGGAGATCAGCCGGATCAACCCGCAAGGTAAAGTCGTGACTGGCCTCTTTCGATTGTGCATCGGTGACTTTGATCGTGACAGTGCCGTCAAACGCGGTTGTCGGCGTGCCCGTGATAAGATTGCCTTCTACTCTTAAGCCATCCGGCAGACCGCTTGCAGACCACGTATAGGGCGCAACACCACCGGATGCACTCAGTGTCTGGGTCTGACCATAGTCTTCTCCGACCTTGCCTGCTTTGAGTACGCTCGTGGTCACGCTCAGATCAGCCGGATCAACCCGCAAGGTAAAGTCGTGACTGGCCTCTTTCGATTGTGCATCGGTGACTTTGATCGTGACAGTGCCGTCAAACGCGGTTGTCGGCGTGCCCGTGATAAGATTGCCTTCTACTCTTAAGCCATCCGGCAGACCGCTTGCAGACCACGTATAGGGCGCAACACCACCGGATGCACTCAGTGTCTGGGTCTGACCATAGTCTTCTCCGACCTTGCCTGCTTTGAGTACGCTCGTGGTCACGCTCAGATCAGCCGGATCAACCCGCAAGGTAAAGTCGTGACTGGCCTCTTTCGATTGTGCATCGGTGACTTTGATCGTGACAGTGCCGTCAAACGCGGTTGTCGGCGTGCCCGTGATAA
>NZ_JAMJWE010000229.1 GCF_023554105.1 Brucella sp. 21LCYQ03 | reverse complement strand
ATGGAGATACCTTTCTTTCGCATTTTGAATCGTTTCCGAAATACGCGGATTCGATGATCGTGCGCAATTCGACCATCATCATGTCCATTTCTCAGATCTCAGAAACGGTTTTCATTCTGGCGATCCCCTTCTTTTTAAAACGTTTTGGAATTAAGCAGGTCATGCTTATTAGCATGTTGGCTTGGGTATTACGCTTTGCGCTATTGGCGTACAGTGATCCGGCAGACGGTTTGTGGATGATCGTACTATCCTGTATTGTCTATGGTATGGCCTTTGATTTTTTCAATATCTCCGGGTCGCTTTTTGTAGAAACGTCTACCACGCCCGACATCCGCTCATCAGCACAAGGTATGTTTATGATGATGACCAACGGTTTCGGCGCTATTTTAGGTAGCCGTCTCAGTGGTTATGCCATCGATCACTTTTTGTTAGATGCACAAGGTAATATGATGTGGACAGAAATATGGCTTTGCTTTGCTGCTTACTCTCTCTTGGTGGCCTTCTTGTTCTCCTTTATGTTTAAGCATAAGCACGACCCGGCAGTGGTACAATAACACCACGCGCCATCAAACAAAATTGATTACTATAAACGGCAAATGCCTTAGGTTACCCTAAGGCATTTGAAATGATGGAGGTGGGGCGTCTGCCCCCCACTCCCTATTCGG
>NZ_JAMJWE010000228.1 GCF_023554105.1 Brucella sp. 21LCYQ03 | reverse complement strand
ATCAAACTTGCTTAATACAAGGATCTATACGAAAACCTTCTCTACTTGATTTTGAAGACGAGTTTCCCAAATTGATCGATTACTATCTAGGTGCACCGTACTTGTGGGGAGGTCGAAGCCGTTTTGGAATTGACTGTTCTGGGCTAGTGCAATTGATATTTCGGCATTTTGCCGTTTCTCTAAGCAGAGATGCTTCCCAGCAAGCATTGCAGGGAGAAACTATCGATTTTTTGCAGGAGGTTAAAGTAGGTGATCTGGCTTTTTTTGATAACGAAGAAGGACATATTACTCATGTAGGTATTTTGTTAGATCCGGAATCAATCTTGCATGCCTCCGCTAATGTACGCATTGATCAGATAGATACGACCGGGATCTATAATGCCAAGCTGAAAACGTATACCCATCGTTTGCGCATCATCAAACGTATTCTTACCGATAGCTTAATACAAGAAAATCCTACTGAATAATACTTTCAGTAGGATTTTCTTGTATTACGGAATAGCCTATTATTCTGCTATCGTGGTTCTCCCTGGATAAGCAATTAGAGCTTTCTCCAAACAAACCAAAGCTTTCTTTAGCTCTTCTTGATGTAATACATAGGCCAGACGAACTTCGTCTTGTCCGGCATCTTTGGAGCTATAGAAACCTGCTGCTGGAGCCATCAT
>NZ_JAMJWE010000227.1 GCF_023554105.1 Brucella sp. 21LCYQ03 | reverse complement strand
GTTCTTTTTAGAACCTCTGAAACCCATTTTACCGGCAGACGACCAAGAGATCGTTTGTCCTTGGTTGTTTGTTAAAGTTACGATAATGTTGTTAAAAGTAGCGCTAATATGGGCTTGACCCACTGGCTCCACAACAACAATACGCTTTTTAGTAACTTTTTTAGTTTTAGCCATTTCTTAATTCTTATTTAGTAGCTTTTTTCTTGTTTGCAACAGTCTTACGTTTACCTTTACGGGTACGAGAGTTGTTTTTAGTACGCTGACCACGAAGTGGTAAGTGCTTACGGTGACGAAGACCACGGTAACAACCGATATCCATCAGACGTTTGATGTTCAACTGCACCTCAGAGCGCAATGCACCTTCTACTTTAATCTCCTCGTTGATGATTGTACGGATAGTCGTCAATTGATCATCATCCCATTCTTGGACTTTTACGTCGTGACTGATGCCTGCTTTATCTAAGATATATTCAGACGTCGAACGACCAATCCCGAAAATGTACGTAAGGCCGATAACTCCTCTTTTGTTTTTAGGTAAATCTATACCTGATATCCTTGCCATATAATACTTTAGCGATTATGTTAATACTACCCTTGGCGTTGCTTGAACTTAGGGTTCTTTTTGTTGATTACAAATAGTTTTCCTTTGCGGCGGATCACCTTACA
>NZ_JAMJWE010000226.1 GCF_023554105.1 Brucella sp. 21LCYQ03 | reverse complement strand
TTCTACCAAAACGACTCGATCCGTCACGACGGAAAGTACCTTGGAAGCTATATTTGCCATCAAAAGAGTAAATCAAACGACCCAAAAATCCAATAACCTTATTATCGTTCTTAAAGCTACCCATGGAAGCAGCACCGCGGATAAGCCCATTACCCGTATTTAGGTTATTCTCCTGAAATATATCATTTTGAAATCCTATGTTACGGGCGTCAAACTGCTGATTTACATCGTAACGATAGCTATATCCGGCTACCGCATTAATAGAGTGTACATCATTGATCATGCGATTGAACGAGATAGTTGGCTCTACTGCGTATTTAAATTCTAATCTGGAAGCCTGATAAGCGTTACCCAATAAACCGCGCTCATTCTTAAAGGAAGGCTCGGATGCTAAAGTGGCATAAGCACCATCATTCCATCCGTTGCGCTGGACGGATCCGAATACATTAAATTTTAAATCTTGGATGATTTCATAGCCAATAGTTCCAGAAATGGTCGTGGTTTGTTGTTGACGCCGGCTGGTTTGCTCGTATAAACGTGCTACTTCGTTGGTAGATGTTTGGTCGTAACGCCAAGTACCATCTTCATTTTTTAATGGCAGGGTCGGATTACGTGAGTATGCCCATAGCCATGGGCCACCAGCACGTAAATCATTGGCATTAGTGC
>NZ_JAMJWE010000225.1:380-666 GCF_023554105.1 Brucella sp. 21LCYQ03 | reverse complement strand
ACTACACGATTAGCAGAGTATACGGCCTGAATAGAGAACACCAAATCCTCGCTAATAGAAAGAGTTTCGTCAAAATAAATGGCATGGTCTGATAAAAATTGTTTTTTTAACAGGTATTTAAAACAGTGTCCATCTTCTCCTACTTTAGCCAACATCATCTTATCTTCGACATTGGAAGCTACAAAAATCCCAGTCTTTTCGTGCGACCAAGATGAAGATTTTTCATGGTAAACATTACAGCAAACGACATCGGCATTATAAGTAGAGGCACTATTCAAAAGCTCTT
>NZ_JAMJWE010000225.1:0-370 GCF_023554105.1 Brucella sp. 21LCYQ03 | reverse complement strand
TAAAAACAATGATTAATAAGATCATCTACATCTAGAAAATGTATGTATTGACCTACCGCGTTTTTTAAACCTGTGTTTCTGGCGGCTGAAACGCCATTATTACCTTGACTAATAACTTTAACATTGAAAGATTTCGCAATTGTAACTGTTTCATCAATTGAACCATCATCAATTACTAACACCTCAATATCTTTATAAGTCTGATATTTTACATTTTCAATACATTGAGCTATATAAGCTGCCGCATTAAAAGCTGGTATAATCACCGAGATAACAGGAGTATCAGACATTCGCGAGAATAATTAAATTGTTCAAAAAACATTTTCAATAATATAGCGCCAATTCGGCGGCTTGTAGTCTATGAATCTAG
>NZ_JAMJWE010000224.1 GCF_023554105.1 Brucella sp. 21LCYQ03 | reverse complement strand
GTCCTGCGAGAAAGGATCTGCATCACCCGGCGGATCTCCTCATCACGGCCAATCACCGGATCCAGCTTACCAGATTCTGCATACTCATTCAGATTGCGGGCATATTTGCCTAAGGCATTGTAAGTAGCCTCCGCATTCTGGTCGGTGACCCGATTGCTGCCACGAAGCTCCTTGATGGCCAATTTCAAATCCTTTTCCGTTGCACCCTGATCTTTTAGTAAAGAAGCCGCTTTATCACTACCGCTCAATAGCGATAACAGCAAATGTTCTACGGAGACAAATTCGTCGCCAAATTCCTTCAGGTAGGTTTGCGCTTTTTGCAATACACTATTGCTACTATTGCTCAAGTATATGTTACTCCCCGAAACCTTCGGTAAAGCTGCAATGTATTGATCTAGTTCCGCAGCCGTATAATTAATGTTAACCTGTAGTTTTTTCAAAAGATGATTGACGACATTTTCATCTACCGTCATCAGTCCTTTCAGTATATGTACTGGCTCAATCGCTTGCTGCTGATTTCCGCCTGCAATCTCGGAAGCCTTCTGAATGGCCTCTTGAGCTTTAATCGTATAGTTGTTAAAATTCATGTTAATGTCGTTTTATACCAATGCTTTATCAAAATATATGCCTTTGGATTTTTAGTTCTGTGTTACTGAAATTATGTCA
>NZ_JAMJWE010000223.1 GCF_023554105.1 Brucella sp. 21LCYQ03 | reverse complement strand
CCGCCCTTGGTACGGACTTCATAACCTTAGTGCGGTGCTTGTTAGTTCGCGATTAGCTGGCCATAGGTTCACTGTTAGTTGGCTATGAGTTCACGTTTATTCGCCTTTAGTTCAGGTTGCCCTTTGCCCTGTGTCTGAAGAGGACCAATTATTTCGAGGCGTCCATATTTTGTTGGAAGACTACGCAACCAGGGAATTATTATAAGTCTCCGTTATCCAGAAACGAATAGTGATCTTCTGAAGTAAGTATGATATGATCTAGCATCTTAATTGATAGTATTTTTCCTGCGCGTGTTATGCACTTAGTGAAAGCTATATCCGCATCACTTGGCCGTAGAGATCCGGGTGGTTATGCGCGATCACGATGGATGAGGCCCGGCACAGCAATGCAGCAGTAAATAACAATCTGTCATCAACTGCTATACAATCAAATCCTCCATCACAAACTTCGTAAAACCCAATAAGATCCATCCTTTGTGAAAAGCAAAGTAAGTAGAAACTTTCTCGTACAATAAGATCATCTGTGTTCCAAATATTTTTAAGTAATTCCGCGAGCTTCTTGGAACTATTTAATGATTTATATGTTGGCTGCTTTAATTGTCTGAAGCATTTGTAAGAAATGAAAAGCTCATTTACGTCGATCGTCTTGGTAATACTACCGCCTTTT
>NZ_JAMJWE010000222.1 GCF_023554105.1 Brucella sp. 21LCYQ03 | reverse complement strand
GGAGCACGAAACACAATTGCAAGTACAAGTGCGCTTAGGAGATTTTGCACATCGTTTGCAGAACGGGGAACCCTGCCCATTATGTGGCGCATTAGAGCACCCAGAACCGATGTCTAGCGAGCAGGCGACATCAGACTTAGCACAGGTATTGGAACAAAAACGGGTGCTCAAACAGCAGCAAACCCACCTACAACAAGTCGCTAATGAGTTGGCAAGATTAGCCAATACAGCGCAGAATAAGCAAGAAATACAAGCAAAGATTAACAAGGACCTAGCGGCATTGCAGGGACAAATGGCAGCCCATAGGAACAGCTTTAAGTGGCCACTCTATTCTCCGGAAGATAAATCCTTATTCGGGGAGCAAAAGCAAAAAAATAAAAAAACAGAAGAGACCATCCAAAACCTAGAGTCTGAAGTAAAGCAACTCCGCTCCTTATCCATTCAGAAAACAGATGAGGTCGCTCGTTTTGAAAAAAGATTGCAAAGCATTATCGAGCAAATCGGGGTGGCTAAAGGCCTGATTGAACAATATACGAATCAGCTTCATACCCTAGATGAAGTGTTGTACAAAAGTCATAGCGAATCTGAACTGATCCATCTCAAACAACAAAACGAACTCAATATCGCACGTACAATCGAAGATCACCAGGTATTAACCCAACGCTTACATC
>NZ_JAMJWE010000221.1 GCF_023554105.1 Brucella sp. 21LCYQ03 | reverse complement strand
ACGCTATTGCCCAGCTGGTGTTTATGAATGGGTGGATGCAGACGGCAATTCTGCTGCTGATCCGCAGGCCAAAGATGTGCGTTTTGTGATCAATGCGCAGAACTGCGTACATTGCAAAACTTGCGACATCAAAGACCCAAACCAGAATATCAACTGGGTTCCGCCACAAGGCGGCGAAGGACCGGTTTATGTAAACATGTGATATTTACAGGAACTGCGTCCGTTTCGTCCGCCGTAGAAAAAATATCGGCGAAGGACCGGTTTACGTAAACATGTGATGCGCTAATACTATTTTAAGCCGTGTCTCATCCAAAATTCAACGTCTTCAGTTTGGCAGGATCAACGTCTACGCCACGTTCCAACATAAATGATCGAGGAGTGAGACAGGAAACTGAGTAGGGAAAAATAAAACGTCGCATAACGGATAAAAACATTGGAAATAGGCGCTCCTGACGGCATCTATTTTACAGCCTTCCTTTAAAATCGAGACTTACAATAATATTTTACCAAAATATATCTTGCTTAAACCCCGGCAGATTTCAAAATCCGCCGGTCTTTTTGCTTTATACAAGGGGCATTATTGCCCCGCTCATCGTTCGATAGTCGCTAATTCTGCGCCAAGCGCCACACTTTTGCCGGGCTCGGTATGAAGGCTGATCTTGCCAGCCTTA
>NZ_JAMJWE010000220.1 GCF_023554105.1 Brucella sp. 21LCYQ03 | reverse complement strand
TCCAGAGTTTTGGGCCAATCACCTGGCGCATGTCAGCAGTTTTCCAGAATTTGAAAATTTTGCCACACACGGAATTCTGGATGCCGGTGGTACCACACCTCAGCCCTTGCCGCCTTCCAATATCTGGCTGGCAAACATGTGGCAAGCTACCTATGCGACCATCAATGCTGCCAATGGAATTATTGCATTAGTTCCGCAGATGGATGCCGCAGTAATCAGTGATGAAAGAAAAAGTCAGTACGAAGGAGAGGCAAGATTTATCAGAGCATTGCATTACTTCTTTTTGGCGAGGGCATTTGGGAACGTCCCTTTAGAGATAGAACCTACCAGTGAAGAAACGGATGTATACGTTGCCCAAGCAAATACAGAAGAAATTTATGAACTAATTATAGCCGATCTCAATCGGGCAGTGGAGCTCTTGCCTTTGTCGGCAGGTTCAGGTCTGGCAGAAAAAGGAAGAGCTTCGCGCTGGGCAGCAAAAGGATTACTGGCTAAAGTTCAGCTGTATCATGCCAGCCTTTTTAGTAATGATTTCACGGAGGCCGCTCGATTAGCGGAGGATGTCATTAATAATGGGCCTTTTAGTCTGGTGGATAATTTTATCAATATCTGGCAATCAGAAAATACGACAGAATCTATTTTCGAACTACAGTTTGAAGAACAAGCTACCA
>NZ_JAMJWE010000022.1 GCF_023554105.1 Brucella sp. 21LCYQ03 | reverse complement strand
GGAATGTTGGATTCCGGCACCGTACAGATACAGAATTTGACCGATGAAGCCGTGCAAGCGTGGACCCGCCCTGACGGCACCATCATTCTGAACAGCGCAGTTCTCACAGCAGAAAATGCGAATGCAGTGCTTCTACACGAAGCGTTCCATTCCGGCACTAAACGTCTGATTGGCACAAAAGCGTGGGACGCTTTGATTAGTGAACTTGGTGAAATTCGGGATAGGTTTGGCCGATCGACTGGGGCCGCGCGGCAATTTTATGACCGGGCGTTGCAACGTGTTCAGAATGCGGAAAGCCGAACGGGAAAACGCATGGACGATGCGCTTTCTGCCGAAGAACTCGGCGCGTATGCGATCGAAGAATATGAAAAGTCGCCACGCACTATCCGTCTATGGGCCGATAAAATAACCGGCGCTATGAAAGCTTGGATATTGCGCCGGTTTGGCAAGCAGCTTGGCGCAGTTACGCCTGCACAGTTGCGTGCCTTGGCAGTCGCGGCCCTAAAATCTTCCGAGATTAATCCGGATGGACCGGGCAGGGGCAAATCTGACGTACCAATAGGTGACGCCAAGTTTTCTCTCGTCACTTCTCCGAAAGTTGAAGATGTGCGCAACGCTGTCGATTCAATGAAAGGTCGCCTTACGGATTTGACGCCGCAGGGCTTGGCGCTCATTCCGCTCAATTACTTCACCGAACTGGCACAAAAGGGCCATTCAGCGATTAACGACTATCTGACTGTCAAACGGCAGCTTGATTCCTATCGCGGACGCAGGAATGAGCAGGCGGACAAGATTGTGCAGCAGTGGCGAAAGTATAATCGTCTCGGAAAAGACCGCGCGCAAACGCTGGCCGATATTATGCACGAAGCAACAATAGCCGGCTTTGATCCATCGATCGACAATGACGCGGCAGACGTTGCAAAGAACCGTGCATTGCAGGCGAAATTCGATGCACTTCCAGAGGCTGGCAAGCAGCTCTATGAAACAGTCCGCGACAGCTACGTGGAACAGACGCGCGAATTAGACGGCATCATTGTCGATAATCTGAAAAAGGTATTTCAGATTGCGCAGAACAAGGCCGAGCGGAAATACCGTAAGCAGCTTGAGTTGTTGGCGAAGCAACGTATGAACCCAGCCGATCGGAAAAAGGCTGAAGACGATGCGCATGCGTCATACGAAGCCACGACCATGAAGGCAAAATGGTCGATGAAAGCGCGTCTGACGAAAATGCGCCAGGCGCTTGAAACCAGTCGTGTTGACGGTCCGTATTTCCCGCTTGCCCGCTTCGGCGATTATTTCGTCACAGTGAAGGATATTGACGGCCAAGTGATGCATTTCTCGCTTCACGAACGCAGTGCCGATCGGGACCGTGAAGCTGCTGATCTTCGGAAGCAGCATCCGAATGCTGACGTGATAGTCGGTATCAAAACGAACAGCGCTGATTTACGTCAGGCCATGGACCCACGGGTTATAGCTGATATTCAGGCCATCATTGGTCAATCGAATATTGATAGCGATGTTGGCGCTGAAATGCTTGATCAGATTTGGCAGCGCTATTTGCAGACCATGCCTGATATGTCGATCCGTAAGCGCCAGATACACCGTAAGAAAACTGGCGGCTACACTTCGGACGCTATGCGAGCCTATGCCTCACACATGTTCCACTCTGCACACCAAATGGGACGGCTAAAGTATGGCGTTGAACTCAACGAGCTGGTGAATACCGCCGCAGAACAATCTCAGGAAATGGCAAACCCGACAAAGGCCGGTATGCTGTCGAACGAATTGAGCAAGCGGCACAAATGGGTGATGAACCCAACGGGCTCACGTTTCGCCCAGGCAATAAACAGCACGGCCTTTGTGTGGTATTTGGCTGCTACGCCAGCCGCAGCCCTCGTAAACCTGTCGCAGACGCCTATGCTTGGTATTCCTATCATGGGTGCAAGGTTCGGCACGGGAAAGGCTACCGCAGCCCTCTTGCGCGCATCTGGTGACCTTTTCCGGGGCAAAGGCAGTGTTCAACACAAGAACCTCACGGCTGACGAACAAGCCGCACTGAATGACTTCTATGAGTCAGGCTTGATCGATCGGACGCAATCGCATGACCTCGCAGGCGTTGGTGATACAGGCGTAAATTATTCGCCCGTACGTGCATCTATCATGGCGAAAATTTCATACCTGTTTCACAAGGCCGAAGTGATTAACCGTGAAGTGACGGCGCTGGCTGCTTATCGCCTTGCCCGTGACAGCGGGATGCGCACAGGTAAAGCAGTTGAAGTTGCGCACGACCTTACGTGGAAAACGCATTTCGATTATTCGAACAGTAGCCGGCCACGCATCATGCAAAATGACTTTGCAAAGGTTGCGCTCGTTTTCCGTTCTTATTCGGTGAATATGATTTACCGCATAACCCGCGACCTGCATCAATCATTGAAAGCAGAAAGCCCACAGGCGCGCAAGGAAGCGCTTTATCAGCTATCGGGCGTCCTCGGTATGATGAGCCTCATGAGCGGCGCTACGGGCGTGTTTGGCTTCAATGCGGCCATGATGATCCTTGGAATGTTCTTCGGTGACGATGATGATCCGTTCGACTTCGAGCAAAAAGTGGCTGCTGCGGTCGTAGATACGCTTGGACCGACAATGGGCGGTATGGTTCTCAAAGGGCCACTTGGTCATCTGGCTGGCATAGACCTCACAAACCGCATCGGCATGTCAGATATATGGTTCAGATCGCCGAACCGTGACTTGGATGGTCAGGACGAGTTCCAGTATTGGGTAATGAATTCTCTTGGTGCATCTGTCAGCATGGCAGGTGACGCTTGGCGAGGAGCAAGCAGTATTCTCAAAGGTGATTATGCTCGCGGCACAGAATACCTCGTACCGAAAGCAATCCGAGATCCTATGAAAGCCTATCGCTATGGCACGGAAGGCGTTAAATCGGCACGCGGCGACGAAGTAGTGTCTGTCGATAATATATCGTGGGGCGATGTGGCGCGTCAGGGCGTAGGTTTCACACCTGCAAGGGTTTCGGAAGCGTGGTCGCGTTCAGGTGCACTCAAGAATGCAGAAAGTCGCATTGCGGCAAAGCGCCGTCAGTTGATGAATGAGTTTGCGACAGCCATTGAGATGAAAGACGTTGATACGCGCCAAGAGGTTATGGCCAAGATCAAAAAGTTTAATTCTTCGCCGCAGCACAAGGCCGTCCAAATTTCGCAAGATGCACTTCGCCGCTCGATCCAAACCCGCAGGCGAAATGCGAAGCTGCGTGATGACGGGGCGCTTATTACCAATCAGGAATTAGGGCGCCAGCTTCGTTCTAAATTGCCTGAACGATTATATTGATGAGGAAGGGCATACTGCCCTTCTTTCCCTCTCTAGTTCCATAATTCGTTTGCGCAAGCGTCTGCTTGTGATAAGTTGCGCCTCACAGAAGCGCATGACGTGCAACCGTTTCCACCAGTTCGGGATGCACCTTTATGTCTGCGTATTCTGTCTTTCTGCGATGCAACGCGATTACCGCAGCTTGGGAAGGCGGATGGTCTAACCATGCCGCCGACCCAGGCGGTAAAACCATGTACGGCATTACTGAAAAAGTATGGATCGCCTGGAATAAGGCCAAGGGCATTTTGAAGCCCAAGCCTGTGCGCCAGATCACTCGCGCCGAGGCAGAAGAAATTTACTACCATGAATATTGGTTGGCGGCGGGCTGCAATAAGCTCAACCCCGGAGTTGACCTTTGCACCTACGACTCGTCCGTCAATTCTGGCGTATCGCGCGGTCGAAAATGGTTGCAGGAATCGATCGGGGGCACCGACGTACAAACAGTTCGCAAGATGTGCGCGAAACGGCTTTCGTTTTTACGCGCTCTCAAAAATTTCGCTGTTTTTGGTAAGGGCTGGGTAAATCGCGTTACCGATGTCGAAGCCAAAGGCGTGAAAATGGCTCTCGAACATCAGGGAGCGAGTAAAAACACAGTTGTGTCCACGCTCAAAAAAGATGCGGATGCGGCGACGAAAAGCGCAAGTAAGGCGGACAACCGCAAGAATGTAAGCGGTGCAGCTACCGTAGTAGGCGGCGGTGGCACTTATGTTTCGCCCGAGACTGTTCCTGTCGATGTGGTCACGTCAAACGCGGACATTATCAGTAGCTGGCTCGTCGGCGGCATAGTTTCCGCAGGCGTAATAATAATTGCGTATTTCGCAATTCGATCGATGATCGAAAAATCCCGTGCAAAGTCATTTGAAGGCGCAGCGGCATGAGCAACGCAATCTTTGATGCAATTCTCGCATCTGCAGCGCGCACAGGTGCCAACGTTGTAAAAGACGTTGTTAAATCGCAGTTGGGGCCAACGCTTGGCGGGCTGGCAGGTACTGTCGTTGACTCTATCGCTGGCAAACTTGGTGTGCCTATCGACCAAATTCCAAGCGTGCCAGGCGAAACGCTTGATGCCGCCGTGATAGCTGTCGATCAAGACCCGGAAATCATTCGTGCACATAATGAGAGCCAGCGAATGATGCTCGAACTTATGCGTGCTGAAATGGATAAATCCGGTGAGGCGTGGTGGACGTGGGCTTGGCGTCCTGCATGGATGTGGCTGCTAGGCTTCATGTGGATTTGGGAAACGGTCATCCTTGGAATTGTAAATTCGATTGCCGGAACGGAAATCCCGCACACAGACTACAACGTTCTTTTCGGCATTACTGCGATCTACACTGGTTTTTATATGGGCGGGCATACGGTGAAAAACGTCGCACAAACGCGGTGGGGCCGATGATGGACTGGGGCGAATGGGCTCAGCGTGTTCCTGTCGCCAAATGGTCGATCATCCTAGCCTTTTCGGTAATAGGAGCGATCATGCAACGCGACATGACATGGGCGGGCAGAGCCGTCACATTCATCATGGGGACATTAATAGCGGTTGTTTTTGAGGAACCGGTACGATCCCTATTAAATCTCGACGGATCATATGCTGCAGCCGTGGCTGCTGTATTGGCGCTGACCGGACGTAATTTCGCAGCTTATGCCTTTCGAGCCAGCAAAAACCCAACAGCGGCTATCAGTGAATTGCTCGATATTTGGCGCGGCGGTAAAAAATAATCGTTCAATATCAATTACTTAGATCAGATAAGAACTATTATGGAACTGAAAGGAAATATAATGTCTGGGTATGAGCGTGAACTTCAGCTTCAACTGCTTGCAAAGAAAAGCTTTGTGGCCATGTTTTTTTCCGGGTTGTTCTTTTTGGCTGCTGCCGCGTTGATTTGCTTTATTGGTCGTGAGACAGCCTGGGCTTTTGTCGCGGCCTCATTGATCGCCGGTGGATTCAGCCAGTTCGCTTTTCAGGACTTCTCCAAGGTATCCCAACGCGTAAGCATAATCACAGCATGGATTTCAGTGGCGTTTTTAATCACCGCTTTAATCTACGCTGTGTATGGATACTGACATAGCTCTATGGTCAGATGGGCGAAAGGCCTGTCTGATCTTCATATTCTAAAGCAATTTGAAACTTATCGGCTGGGCGTGGGTGTTGCCAAGCTATCCAAAGCGTCTTTTGGGTACAGACTCCAACGGTCGAGAATGCATTTTTCCCAAAAAGTCATACTGAATATTATTATTGTTCTCTAAGGTTGGCCCTATTTTGACACCCTTGCGTGCGCTCCGTACTGGGCTCGTAATCCATTTTTTCCAGATGAGGCATGTGATCCGGTAAATATTCGGGCGATGCTTGCCGCAACGGCCTTCTGCTGAGCGTTCTTCGATTTCTATCAGTCCACGAATTTTCGCTTGCCTATAAGCGTTTCTGACGGTCGTTACCCGAACCCCTGCCCTATCCGCTATTTCCTTCGCTGACGCATCGCAGTAGCCCTTCTCGCGGCAGTCTTCGGAGATAATAGATAGCGCTGCTCTTTCGCCTTCTGTGAAGCTCTCGCTCACGGATGGAGGTAGAATGGACATTGCAGCGAGACGCCGCTTACGCGCGGTGCGCTCTGGATCGCGTTTGACAGATGCGGCGCGGCTTCGAGGTATTCCAGATCGAGGACGATTAGGAAAAAAACTGCCCACTGCCCTCCCCCGCGTGCGATACGTGCGGGCGTGAATCTCCTGCTGCTTGCGCGAGACGCGATCAAGCAGATCAAGCGCTTCTGGTTCTTCACCAGCCGCGGTTAATCCGAGGTCAATCACCAATCTATAAACAGCCGCTATTTGCTCAACCGTCTGCGCGCGCGCGAAAAGCTCACGCGCCCGGTCGTAGGCCGTTTGTATCGAAATATCGTAATTTCTTATCGACACGGGACAATTCCTTGCTCTAAAGGCGCAAAAACCCGTGGCGCAAAAGCGCGATTTCACTTGCAAAAATGCAGAGAATGCTTAATGTCAAAACTGACTTTTGTTTCACACCCGATGTTTCGGTATGTGTTGGACATTAAACTCAACCGGCCTTTGTGCCGGTTTTTTTATGCCTTCATGATTGATCTCCACCAGTTGAGACTATTCCTTCGGAACGGGCGCGCGGACGAACCCGAACACTGCTTCGGCGAAGGTATAGGCAATTGACGATAAATGGTATTGTTCATTGCTGCAACCTCCCCTTGGTTGTTTAATTCGGTCAAAAGACTGTCGGTGATTGCCGATATTCAAGTGTGGTTGCGCCCTGTAAAAAGGTCGCAAAAATCCAATCACCGAAAAGGCGCTACAATTCTTGACAGTTTTTCGTGGAAGTGCGATTCTCTAACCGTCCAAAGTATGAGAATAGGCCTGCCACTACAGAAATGTTTGGTGGGCTTTTTCTTTCCCGATTATTCTCCCCTGCTCCGGATAAAGCTTGAATAAAGTTCATCCATATTGTCGCCGATCCATTCAGCGAATTGTTGGCTATTCGCTTTACTGATCGAAATTGTTGATGCGGATCGCGTGCGCTTAACTGTCAGGCTAAGGGCGCGGTCGTCCGATTCCCAATGCTTAACTTGCCCGGTTTTGGCTGGCGCTGTTTCGGCTTTCTGATCCGCAAGCTGAGTCGTCAACAACTCTAAGCGCTGATCACTATCCGCTGATTTAAAAGCGTCATCATTAATTAGATTGAGCGCTGCTGCGCGGTTGTTTTCCATGCGCAACTTTTGTGCGACTTTGTACCAGGTATCCCGGCCAGTGTTTTTAGCCGCGCCAATCGCATGAATAACTTCTGTGGGAATGTCGTCGATTACGGACAGCATTTTGGATACGACAGTCTTGTCAACTCCAAGCGCTGACGTAAGAACATCTCGATCGTAGCCCTGTGCTATCAAATTTGATGCGAAAACTGCTTTCTCAATAAATGATAGATTGGACCGAGCGCTGTTTTCTTGCCCTTGAGCAATAACGTGTTCACGATTGGAGAGCTCTTTTACGACAGCACGAACGGGTCGAGAAAGAGCCTTGGCGGCGCGCAAGCGGCGATGGCCGAAAACGACCATATACCGCCCTGCCCTTTCTGGATGCGGACGCACCAAGATCGGGCTATCTTGCCCCCTCTCCTCAATGGCTTGAATCAGTTCGTCTAAAGCGGCTCCGTCTTGCTCCATTCGGTCTTCAACAAAGGATACATCGATCAGGCCAGCGTCAATCTCGATGACGGCTGATCCTTGTAGCATTTGAGCGTGTATTTCGTCGGCGGCCTTCGCCTTTTCAGCAAGTTCGTCGATCGAGCGTGTGATTGCACCAAAAGCGCCACGACTGCGGTTACGAACCTGTGCTGGTGGCAGTTGCGGAGAGTTGACTGCAGTCAACTTATTATCGCTTGGTGCCGCAGGCTGTTCATTTTCCGTAGAGTTGACCGCAGTCAACTTTTTAGCGTCGGTCAGTGAGGACAGGAGATTTTTGCGTGACACTATCGCCTCCATGCCTGATGAATAAGGCTCATTACTTCATCATTGACACGATGAAGAGACTCCATAGCCCGGTCGTAGGTCGAGCGAATGAATTGAGAGCGTTCAACTTCGTAGAGCGTCTGCTTTGTAATGCCGGCATCAGAAATGGCGGTACTCTTTAGCATTTCATTGATCATTACATGACGTTTGAAAATTGATCGCATGAAGGCAACCATCTGGCTCTGTGGGCCATCGGTAGGTTCATAGCGAGTGACCAAATAGCGAAGCCAATCAAGGCGCATATTTGCCCCTGCCCGCTTCAAGGTTCCCATTACTTCGCCAAGCATTAACAGGAACTGACACATCGACATAACGTCGAGCATTTGCGGATGGACAGTTATCAAGACGCCGGTGGATGATGAAAGGGCGGTCAACGTCAAGTAACCAAGCTGCGGCGGGCAGTCGATGATGACCACGTCATACTGCCCTTCCACATCAGCAAGTGCTTCATCCAGCCGACCAAAAAACATACGGCCCATCGCCCCATCTTTTTGAGCAAGGGCCAAAGGCGTGTCGTACTCAAATTCCTGCAGTTCGAGATTTGCTGGAACTATGTCGAGTCCAGGGAAATTCGTAGGCTTGACCAGTTCGCGCAGTGACTTTCGATCTTCGTCATAGCGCAACGCTTCATAGAGTGATTCATTGTGATCAATTTCTGGCTGAAAACCATGTAACGCCGAAAGTGAAGCTTGCGGGTCAAGATCGATCGCCAGCACACGATGGCCGGTCAAAGCCAAATGCTGCGCAAGATGTGCGGTGGTGGTAGTTTTTGCACTGCCACCCTTAAAATTGACGACAGAGATTACCTGCAGATGATCGCCTTCTCGGCGGTTGGGAACATACTTGCCGGGCGTTCTGCTGTTTGCATCAAGAAACTGGCGAAGTTCCAGCATCTGGTCGGCTGTGTAGGATCTACGACCTGATGTTGTTACAAGCGGTTGCGGCCCTTTACCTTCCAGCGAAAGATTTTTCAGATACCCGCTCGTCACTCCGAGATATGTAGCAGCTTCTGCAATCTGAAAAGGGCGTAAGGTCTTTTGAGCATTTGGCGGAAACATAGCCAAACGATGTTCGTGCAGCATTTCCGAAAGATCATTGGCTTGCTGCGTAACCAGCAAATCAACCTCTGTAATTTCTTCGCTTACACTGCTTGCTAAGTTCATCGGAATTTCCTGCACATGCGTTTTTTTTGTCATGTTGACAACATAAACGCATTTAGACCCGATTCTGTAAGCGCGGCAAGAAATTTAAAGTTAACGAATGGTTAATGCAGGCGCGTATGGAAAAGTTGACTGCAGTCAACTCATTGCTGCTGACGGCAACGGAACGTCGCTGAAATCCATAGATATGGTAATGCGGGCAGGGGACAAACGCCAGCCTCTATCATGATACCGCTGTATCTTAGTCGGAACGTCAAGCAAGTTGCCGTTATGGCCGATGAATTTTCGCCAAGCTAGTTCCGGTGTCTCGCCGAACGTACCAGGCGCTTGATCGCGGTAAATAAGGTCGCCTTTCTGCTTATCCCAAGGGGAGAGGGGAGGGAGGATGACAAAGCCGTCAATTGTCAATGTTTGATCGCTCAAGGGCGCGCCTTCCTTTGTTCGGCGGTGGTGATTGTTGCGACCTGATCCCGATAACGGTTCATTGCAAAAGCAAAGCGCTGCATCTTCATGCGGTCCTGCCAGCACTGGCAATCGCCATTTGTGTTTTGGCTTTCCGGTGCGCTGATGATGCAATGAGCGTTGCCGCAGCTAACGATGACGGATATCCGCTCATTCAAATCAGCGCTGCCATCTTTGAGACAGGCGAGGGCGTCAGCTTTCAAATTTCACCTTTTTATCTTTAGGAGCACGCTGCATCAGTTTTTCCAGCGGTGACAGTGTTAGGCGAGTTCTCCGGCAAATAGCCCAGCTCTACCGTTGGCGTGATTGATAGCGGGTCCGTAAAAATGACCAAAAGTGGCGGAATACGGAGCTGTGATGCGGGAAACCAGGTCAAAGGTCGTAAGCGTCATATTGTAGTTGATACGCTCGGCTTGATGGTTGGTCTGATGGTCCATTCTGCAGGTACTCAGGATAGAGATGGTGCACTTGAGGGCTATAAAAAATATCCTCAAACGTTGGCCGTGGCCAAGTGGCTAGACATAAAAGAAATAATGCGGCAATAAAATGCCAACTTGCACCTCGGTACATTCAATCCTTGTGAAGTTAATGGCTTGAAAGACAGGTCCGTGAAATACAATCGGTTGGGAGAAGTAATTGTCAGAAGAGCGTCTTAGTTTGGTGGATCCTGATTGGCCAGAATTTCTTTTTCATGTTCAGCGTTATACTCTCGCTAGACGATTTGCAGAAGGAAAACGAGTACTTGATTGCGCTTGTGGTGAGGGGTACGGTTCCTCTTATATGGCTACTGTCGCAGCGAATGTGACAGGAGTAGATATCGCCACAAGCGCCATTGCAACTTGCAAAACGCGATATGAAAATCAAGCCAAATTATGTTTCGATGTTGGCGACATCCGTTCCTTACCTTTCCCAGACGCTAGCTTCGACGTAATCTGCTGTTTCGAAACTATAGAGCATCTAAAGAAAAGTGACTCTGAAGTAGCTCTTAACGAGTTGGCGAGGGTGTTGGCCCCAGATGGCATCCTATTCATCTCAACACCTGATGGTGATGTGGGCCGTCGCAGAAATTATGCCAATCCATATCATCTTTATGAAATGTCGCTTGCGGAATTCCAAGATTCTTTGAAAGCAAAATTTCAACATGTGAATGTCTTCACTCAAGAATTGAATTTGGGATCAGTCCTCTGCCCTGTCGAAACACGGGGATCTAGCGAGAAATTTGATGCAATGGTGGAGCAAAGCAAACTCAATGAGGATTTGTCTTTATCACCGCAATTGTCAAACATTGATTATTATTATCTTCTTGCAGTGTGCTCGAATTCTCACGTGTCAACACCAGCATCGCATGCATTCTTTTCTTTTGGGCGTGAGCCAATTTTGTCGCTCTGGAACAAATTGGATAAAAATTTGAAAGAGCACCGAGTAATTTTAGAGAAAGTAGAAATATCTGAATCAAATAATAAGATTCTTTCAAAAAGCGTCCTAGAAAATTCTAATAAGATACTTCAATTGTCCACCGAGATTTCAGACCGGGACAATCTGATTGTTAGACTTCAAGAAATGTGCACTGAGCTAAATTCTAAACTATCGTATATGGAGCCTTTTTGGGGGTCACGCAGCGCTCGTACCGTGCGAAAGTATTTTAGAGTATATAGCTTACCTATACTTGGCCCGGTTCTTTCTGCCGCCAGAAAATTTGCAGGAAGGGCGCTTCGATACATGTCAAAATAGAGTTACAATTGATGTTTTGAAAAGCGTGTCATACTTGGGGTTTTATAATGCAATACTGGATACTGACAACAGAATATCCGCCGCACGCAGGAGGTGGCATAGGTACTTATTGTGCCGAAGCAGCGCGCATATTGGCGTCCAAGGGATATGATGTTACGGTCTTAGTCCCACATCACCTTTCCATCGACCAAATAAGCGTCGAGGTGATTGGAAAGCTAACCATTGTTCGCTTTAATGTAGACTATTTTAGCACCGCGGTTCCAGAATTGAACCATGCTGCCAAAGTCGCTTTTGCATTCAAAATGGCCTCATATGCTTGGCTCGAGAAATCGCCAATGCCTGACCTGATCGAAGCGCAGGATTATATGGGCATTTCGTATTTCATAGCCATGGACAAGTTGATTGGTGCCTCGCCGTTCAAGAATTGCCCTCTTGGGATTACGTTACATGCACCAAGTTACATTTCTAGAACCTATAATGCCGAAACAAATCTACGTTTTCCAGATTTCTGGATGTCGGAGATGGAGAGGTTTTGCATAAAAAGCGCAGATGTTGTCTGGGCTCCAAGTGATAACGTGGTGCGCCATCTCGGGTTCGAATTGAAAGATACTTCCACCGAATTGATCAGAAACCCGTTTCTGATGCCCGCCATTATTGATGATCAAATCAATGATGGCGGTATTTATTATTTTGGTAGAATTCAGTACTTAAAAGGTATCATTAAGCTATTCGAAGCTTATCGGATTTACCGTGAAAATGGTGGTAATGAGAGATTGAATATTGTGGGGGGGGATTCCTTCTTTCACGCGAAAGGATGTGGAATGCGTTCCTTCCTTGAAAAACGTTTCTCGCACCTTATAGCGGAAGGAACTATATCTTTTACGGGGTTACTGCCGCGAGAACAGGCGCTTGAACATTTGAGATCGGCAAAATTGGTTGTTGTTCCGTCAGAGTTTGAGAACTTCGCATATGCAGCTGTTGAAGTTATGGCACTGGAGAAGATTGTTGTGACTGGCAATAATACCGGTCAAGCTGAGCTTATCGATGATGGTGTCAACGGATATGTTTTTGACTCAACTGTTGACGGGCTTAGTGCAGCATTGTCTCGTGCTCTTAAATTGACCGACTCCGAGCGGCAAGAGATGGGACGCAAAGCTCGAGCGACTGTCGCGACAGAGTGCAGCGATCAGCGCTATTTCTACAAAAAGGACGCTTCTGTCCATAAAACTATTGCTGGTCACGTGCCAGTGTCTAATAGGAAAAGCTTTCCGTTTCTGAGAGTCAGCAATTTGAACGGAAGTATACCCGATCACGGTATGGAGTCATCGATCGATGGCCTTCTTAGCATAGTGATCCCGTATTTTAATTTGGGACGTTATCTAGAGGATGCACTGGAAAGTGCCGCACAAGTCTCGTACGAAAATATTGAAGTTCTCGTTCTCAACGCATCAAGTACTGATTCAAACAGTATTGCTGAGTTCTACCGGCTCGCTGAAGTGTATAGTAGCGATACTCGCTTTAGATTTGAGCATATCCGCGATAAAGGACTGGCCGATTCACGTAATCGAGGTGCAGAACTAGCTAGGGGGGAGTTTCTGACCTTTTTGGATGCTGACGACGTCACTACGCCGAACTACTACGCCAAGGCGATAGGGATCCTCAATAATTATGGAAACGTTGGTTTCGTGGGATGCTGGGTTCGTTCATTCGAAGGTGCCGATAATGGTTGGATATCGTGGAATACTGAGCCTCCATACATACTTTTTCATAATTCTATTAACACCGCGAGCACTGTAATGAAAAGAGATGTCTTTTTGCGTTGCGGCAGAAATGATCCCGATATGTTTGTGGGTATGGAAGATTATGAATCTATGATTCGTATGGTTAGCTATGGTTTTGGGGGAGTGGCCATCCCGGAGTTTCTTTTTAAATATCGTGTCCGAGCAGATTCCATGATGAGAAGCTTAATTCGACAGAATGATATACTAAGCTATGAGCGAATTGCTGAAAAAAACTCAAAACTCTTTGAAAAACATGCTGTTGGAATAGCTGGTCTCTTGAATGGAAATGGGGCAGGCTATAAGCATGAAGATCCCTTGATAGGGGTGGATATGAGCTAAATCAGAGGCGGAACTGTAACCTTAATCTGAGTGCGAGCGTGTTTGGTGCACCCGTCTGACCCTATTACGGCCATTTTTGTATCGCAAATACTTGCTGTTTTACGATCAAAATTTTGCGCAGAGTGACCAGATCGTCGACGATGGCGAAGTAGTTCCGGTATGTTTCTTGAAGCGGGAACGTGGGGCGCCCCAACCCGTGGTCGATAAGATCAAGGGCTTTAACTTTTAGATAGCGGTTGACCGTCGGATTATCATTGATGTTCATGCCGCGACCTCATGCTTGTCGATGTTCTTGAAAATTGGCTGGTACGTGTAGGCGACCACCCACGGGCTATCGTTCCAAGAAACACGTTTTTTGTGTCCGTTGATGGAATCCCAAAGTGTCTGGAAACTTCTGATCGCGCTGGCGCAGCATTGGGTGTTTGGCATCAGGTAATCACGCCATCCGTCACTGTTTCTTTCGACACCTTCCGCAATTGCATCTTCCTCGCTAATTTCCTGCAAGCGCTCGACTTTGACGCCGGTAAAGATCAGGGTCAGACGAGAAGCCCAACGGGGCATGTGGATGGATGGCTTTTTAATCCAAACGGCATATGGATCAGGAGCGGCGAACGCTCCCGATCCGGGACGCAGTCCATTGGGCCCGTAATGCTTATTGGCACAATTCGGCGGGTTGCCGTCTGCAGCGTAATGTACTGGATCAGAACGCCGATATGCGAGCGGGGCAGGCGGGACTTCGCAACCGCCCGGCGTTGTTCCATAGCTATAGCGTGTGGCGATCCACCATGCTTCGCGCACCCATAGACGGTCGCCGATGGAAAACGGAACTCGGATCGTGTCGCGTAGCGTGTTGGAATGGGAGTCAAACAACGCCCTTGTTCCGGACACGCCGAAATAACCGCGAAAGACGCTATCCGGGAATGAAGGTTGTGGCTTTAATATTCGCCGCGTCTGCGTCTTACGTCCGTCGAGATTGGCGCGCACCATGGGCGCACTGAAAAGGAGAGGGTGGTCTTTCATTTTGCGCTCATCTTTGTTCGTGCATTTTTGGTGGCGTGCCTTAGCTTCGCCAGCGAACGAATGGCGGGACGTACATCAGGGTGTGCAGCATCGTGGTTGAAGCCACGGTGTCCATTCATAAAGGGGAGGGTGCCGCGCGGCATGGGTTCCCAATTTGAGGGATCAGTGTTCTGCTTGTTTCCGTCCTTGCATTTCAAAATGAAGTCGTCAGGTAGAGGTCCGTTAGCCTTTTCCCAAAGGTACCGGTGCTTTAGGGCATAGCGGCATTTGAAGCCCGTATAGGGGTTCCGCTCGTCAACGTTTATCTCGACGTATCCATCTGGGGTCACGCGTTCATGCCCGACATATTTCGCGTTCTTCGGTATCTGGCCTTTTTTGAACTGCGTGCGTGCGCTGTTCGCATTGTATGGCATTTTCTTGCCGAAGTTGGCGGGCACATTGCCTTTCGGAAACTGACCTGTACGTCCGGTTTTCCATCCCTTGCGTTTGCGCAGTGCATGAAGGTTATGTGCTGCCACATTGCGGTTGAAATGCTGATTAAATGCCGCGGTAAAATCGCTGATTGGCATTTTATGGTTGAGCTCCAACCAAGCGAGTTCCTCAACGGAATACGGAATAGCCGCGCCCTTCATTCGGCAATTCCATCAATCTGTTTCGACTTGTCGAAGATCATGGGTAGCGATTGCTTATGCTTTTCGCCCCGAATGGCGATTGTATTTACTGCCTTGAGAGCCAAATCAGCATTGCTGATGATTTGCTCGCTGATCGCCACGATAGCGTCAGTCCGCTTCACTTCGGCATTAATCTGCTCTGTTGTCAGTTCTTCATCCGAAAGACGTTCTAGCTGCGCGAAAAGGTGGTTGTTGAGATCGATAATACGGTTCTTCATGACGCCACCTTTTCAGGAGATAAGCCCAACGCTTCGTCCACTGACTTCTGAGCTTCCGCACATGCCGAGTGCAAAACGAAAAGCGCCTGAGCTTCTGCAGGTGATGCGATTTCAAAAACCGGCCAATACAAGCCTTCTTGTACCTCAACCTCCATTTTGTGAAGTTTGAAGAGTCCACCAAGTGACCAGTCACATGGCTTCCCGTCAGGCTCTTTGCGCGACGGTCCCGCACCCATGAACCGGCCTACACACGAAAAGCCGGTGTATTTCTCAACAGCGCTAAAATCTTCGCCAGCGCCGGCGCAAATAAATGTCTGTGCTGACTGGACAAAGGCGCACATCGGGCATTTGAACGCCAAATGCTCTTTGGCAACGCCCTGCTTTTCTAAACGGGCTTGAAATTCGGGGAGGGTGAGTTTTTCAATGGTCATTGTCTGTCCTCTAAAAATGGAATGCTTCGCTGTCGATTAGATCGGCGCGCGTGAGGCCTTCGGTTCCGGCTATTGGCGCGTCGATCGAGACGTTTTTGAAATGATCAAACTGGCGGTTGTATTCGGTGACTGATTTTTTCACCCAAGCTGCGAGCTCATTGAACGGCACTTTCCGATCGAGAATTTGCACCATGACGGAATTGATGACGTCCATCTGCGCAGCGGCCATGAGATAGCCAGGCACATGAACGCGGATCAGCTTGCGCATGGCAGAGGGGTCAGATTGTGCGAGCGATTTGGTTTTGCAGCGCAGCCGATAGCGCTTCTGCTTTGCGTTGTGTTTTTCTGGTGTGGTGCGGTCGATCCCGTAAACGCCCTGTTTACGCTTGCGTTCAATGTCTGCAGCTTTGTGTGCAGCGTGTCTTTCGGGATCAGCGTAAATGCGCCCCATGACACGTTTGGCGTATTGCTTAACTTTCTTTTTATTCTTCTCCCGCCACTGCTTGTTCGTTGCACGTTTCCGCTCCCGATTTGCTGCGTAGTAGGCGCGTCTTTTGCCGCGATGTAGCGATTTAAGACGCTCGATTTCTGTTAAAGCGTCCTCCTGATCCATTTGCTGCAAGCGATCGAAGTCCGCCTTTTTGAGCCATTCAGGGAGCCTCATAGTGCTACCTCTTGAGAGAAAAGGGGAGATCGGATGACAAAACCCACATGTGATACATGTCGGCTTCGTCGACTAATTCGGATTGCTTCGGCATGACGGAAATCGCAGTTGCTTCTTCGCCGAAAAGCTCATTCTTGATCCGCTGCATATCCCGCCACGGCGGTTCCAAGTTTGATGCAGTTCGGATTGCGCAGTGATGTACGGTCTGGCCGTTCTCGTCTGTGAAAGGTCGCACCAGGACGGCATAAAGATTGTTGCCGTAGCCAGTGCGAATATCTCTGCACCAACCGTTACCGCCGGGTAATCCCCGTGGAAGATTGGTTTTACGCCAATCTCCCCAATTGCCAGCCAAGCCACGCTTTTCCATTGCAAGTGATGCGCGGCGTTCACGACGATTGTAAGTGCGGTCAGTCATGAGCGCCCCCTATCGTCGAGTTGGACGATCGGGGTAACTACGTCAGGCAATTCTGCTGAGAGCCAACCAAGCAAATCGTGCGTGTTTGAGAACGCCCCAACTGCAATGTCAGAGTATGGGCTATCACGTTCCGGAACTTGCTTAACTATCCAGCCACCGTTCGCGACTTTGAGCAGGAGGAGAGGGCCGGTCATGCTGCAATTTCCGCTAAGAAGGCCTCAGCCTCCTCTCGTTCTTTTGCGAAGCGATCGGGATCGATGACGACAATGCGGCTGGTATCCATAAAGAACGTTGATATGCCGGACTGCTTGGAACTCCAGAATTTCCAGAACTGAATCAACCAGTCCTTATCTTTGATCAGGTCGTGCGCGCTTTCGTGATGGTTGTCCGATAAGTAGCACTCGAGAGCAGACTCAATGTTGAAGTCGAACGTCTGCTGTGTGGTGCAAAAGGCCCAAGAGGGGAGAGCCTGCTGGATTTCAGTTGCGCTTGGTTCCTCGCCGGATACCGAACTTTCTACAAGTTCGCTGTAGCGCTCGATCAGCGAGTCGACACTATCGAAATAGTCGTCTTCATCGCCGGTGCAGGTAACATAGCCTTTGAACCCTGCTACGACTTCGGCATTGATCAAGCGGCTCGCAACCATTCGGCGGCGGGTTCGCTCTTTGTATGCATCTGTGTCCATCAGCATTGATTTTGCGGCCCACCCAAGGTCCACAAAAACGCGCCTACCGTCAGCCGTAGCAAAGCAGTTAGGATTTTCATGATCGACATGGATACGCAGCGGAATAGGCAGCGCAGGATCATGGCCCTCTGGCACGCAAACTGTAATGTGCTGGCAATCGATAGGCAGACCATCAAGACGCTTTGCTTTATGACTATGCATAGATAATCTCTCTTTCGTCGTGTGAGGAAATGATGACGCGCACGAAATCGCTGATCCGATCTTTCAGGACGATGCGAGAGGCGCAGAGGGAAAGGTACGTGTAGGCGTTGCCGGTGCCGCTATCGCTCATGCCTTCAAGAAAAGGCTTTGCGGTAATGGTGGAAATATCGACGCCTATTGTGATCAGTCCGCGCAGCACGGAATAAATGTTGCGATGCTGTAGAGACTGAAAATGATACGGATGCAGGTCATGCACATAATCGAGAGCATGGCCGGGATCTAGAAACATTGCTCCCAACACGGCGCGTTCAACATCGTCTACTTCCGTATCGATGTGTCGCGCGCTGATGAGTGAAGCTGATTCAAGAAATGCTTCCCAGTGTTGGGTTGCATCCTTTATCGCCGCCACTTCACTCTGGCTTGAGCTGAAAGCCGAAACGAATTGAGCGAGTTCCCAGCTAATCCGCCACTGCCACGCCCTGTGTTTAACAGGTGGAACGATTTCACCGATGCGAAGCGTTCCCGAATAAATATGGATACGAGCGTTCGGACCTTTAGCCAGGCGACGGAAAGAAAGCAGGGCAACCATTATTTGCCCGCCTTCACGTCAGGGCGATACTGGATCAATTCGCCCGGCGTGCAATTCAACGCAAAGCAGAGCTTTTCCAACAGATCGTAAGATATGGTTTTGCGCTTGTTATGCGTGATACGAGAAAAATGTGAGAAATTGATCCCGACCTGATCCGCAAGGGTGGTAAGATTAATTCCTCGATCGGCGGCTATTGCCTTAATCCGCAATACGATCATGGGTACATTCCTATGGTGATGGGGTTGGCAACAGATTGGATTGGGATGGCGTTCTTGACCTTCACTTGCAGTCCGATGTCTGGTTGAATTTCGCAGGGCTGGTCGAGCTTAATAATCGCGAAAACGAACTGGTCATTTTCGGTGCACCGAACCATCATGCCGTGAGTGACAACGAGTGTTTTTCGGCCATCGTTGGCAGGGAAAACTACCGTTGTGTGTGGTGAACGCTCGCTGTTGAAAACAAGCTGTTGGCGCTCGTAGCCAACCCATTCGCGTGGATCGACTTCTTTAGCCGGAGTAGTCATCAAGCCAAATTCAAACCAAGCGTGCGATGGTTCAACGGCAATTTCAGCCTTTGGATTTGCTTCGGTCATTTAGCGGCTCCGATATTCGCCTTTGCGCACTACGCGCTCATTCAGGCCTACGAGTTTTTCGATTGTGGTTGCGCGGTGCATGTTTGCGCTGGCATCGGTTTTCGACGCGATGCGTTTCTTGCGGACAGGGCGCTCGATCTTCAAAGGATTGGTGCCAGCGTCACGGACAATGAGTTCCGCACGGGAATTAAAAATCAGCAGCGTGTAGAGGCTGGGGCTCTCAATCATCACAGCGGCAGCGTTCGCATTCTTCACAGAAGTGAAGTCACCGACGATGCGTGAGCAGTGATTTCGAGACTTTTCTACCGGGCTTAAAATGAGCCGATAGTGACGCTTTGGCGCACGATATTGCCACGCTTTCCAGATGCGCCGGAACGGCTCTCTTGGCGTCTGATCAATGGTCAAAATAAAGGGCTTTTTTGCCCCGTTTTCGGGGGCATTTTTGGCGGTCATTTTATCGCCCTTCCGTACAGGAATTGTTCTGCATTTTTCGGGCGGTGTATTGCGGTGAGTTGCGCTTGCTGACGCGGTGTTTTCGCGGTGTGCGCTACCCCCACAATATACCACATGGACTAGGGGAAGCCGTTTTGAATGGCTTTTTTCGTGTGTTTTCAAAGGGGTGGAAATTGCCCGAACAAACGCCGTACAAACTGCGTACAGGATAGAAGGGGTTTCGGCGGAAAAGGCAGCGGCGCGCATCATTGCTTTGCCTCGGATACGTGCTTCAATGCGGCGTGTTTTTCCCGTCGAACACGCCAGCGTTCACGCCACTGCAAAATCCATTCGTCGAGACGAGCACCACACCGTTTCATACCTGAAACAAAGTCGGTGACAGTCGCGTTTGGTTCGCTGCGCCACTGGACGGCATTAGCTCCGCGTCGGAGCACAACTTGAACAGTCTGGAAGTCGGACCAGGGTGTTCCGGGAATTTCATTGCTGAGTTCTAGGGCAAGGTTCTCCGCTGCAACTGCCACTGTCAGTTCGGGCGAGAAATGCTTGCCGTGGGTCTTCAATTGGCCGCTGAAAGTGTCCGTCAATCGTATTTCGATATAAACGTTGTCCATGTCAGACCTCCGCCGCTTTAGACTGGAAACTGGCGTGATGGTGGCCGTAGACCGCTTCGAGCGTCTTGGTTGACATGCCAAGCGAGTGGCTGGCTTCCCACATGTCGACACCGGCCCGCATGAGCCATGTCGCGCGGGTGTGGCGCATGGTGTGAGGCGTAACTTTTGTATCGAGCTTGGCGGCAAGAACTGCCTGCTTCCACGCATGGCGAATGTCAGCAATATCGGCACCATGCCAATGGATGATGGTGTTGAAGAAATTAATCTGGCTGCTGGTTCCAGCTTGCGCAGCGATCCGCGCCTGCTCGGCCATGTCGAGCTTTTTCCAGCGCTTTAGATGGAACAGGATTTTCCGGCCGAGTTTAACAGGCGGGCGGCGTTTCTTTGTTTCGCGCTGGCCTTCGGAGCGGCGGTACATGATTTCTTCGTTCAGATCGATGTAGCCGGCGCGGTCGTTCCGCTCCCACTTAACCGTCAGCAACACATTCAGGCGCGAACCCGTGTAAATGCCGAGCAAGATCAACCGTGCCATGTGACGATTAATGCGCTGGCGGTCGCGCGACCACTTGCCGTTTTTCCAACTCCATCCGAGAGCGCCGGCCAGAAGGCGAGCAGCTTCGGATTTTGTCAACCAACGTGTGCGGGCAGGGGAGGGTTGCGGCATGTGAACGACAGGCAGCGAATCCACGGGACCATAATTCTTGTTCCAGAAATTCAGAGCCGAAAGGAGAATTGCGAGCTCGCGCCGAATTGTGCCTGGCTTAACCGGGCGAGGTCCGGAAAGACGGTGTGTCTCGTATTCCCTGCATGTTTGTTTCGTAATTTCGGAAAGTAGTTTCCTTCCCCACCAACGGGACAATGCAGTCAGTCCGTACGCCGTCGATCGCGGCGCAACAGTTTCTGGCAGATGCTCTTGCGAATATGTCAGGAGCACTTGCGCTATCACGATCCTGTCCGCCCGTTTGGTTTCGGTTGGGTTGGCGTGTTTGAGCGCGATGTATTCCGCGAGGGCTTTTTCTGCTTGCTCAAGCTCATGTTCAGCGCATCCAGTGCGCTTTGCGTAGGATCGATCGCGGATGATCCAGACACCTTCACTTCGGTTGAAGTAGAGGCGAGGTGGGAGCGCTTTCTTAGGCATAGCTGCAACCAGTCTTTCAGCATCGCAGGGGTTACGCAGTAGCGTTTCCCGATCTTCAATAGGGTGAGGCGACCGGCCTTATGCTGATTGCGCAGGTGCGCAGTGGAACACGCATTTTTTAGAATGCGGTCGCGAGCATCGGCCAAGGTCAGAATTTCGTCGGGGTCAAACTGGCTCATAGCGCGAGCCTCAAAAGATCGAGTGCGCACATGAACAGAAGGCAAAATAGCCAGCCCATAAGAAATGGATAATTCATCGTCGGCTTTTTCAGCGCGCCCACGATCACATCTTTCCAGCTTTTCGGCTTTGGTGGCACTGGCTGACCTGCAGGTTCAGGCTTTCGGTTCCAATGCTCGATCGGCATGACATGGACGCCAGCGCATATGTCAGCGATCCGCTGCATGCGAACAGCGGCGTACATTGGGCCTTTTAATGCCGCTAAGCGTCGAGTTGCTGCTTCGATCAATTCTTCGCTGGGCTCCGCACGGAAATTCTTAACCTGCGGATCAAACTCATTGATCGTCGTAAAAAAGCTGTCGGTTGACTGGGGCTTGTTCATGCTGCGTCCGCCTTCGCAATTATGGCTGGATCGGCTTCGATGCATTCGCGTGCCCGAAGCGCGCTGCAAATGCCAAGCGTCAGTTCACGACCTGTTGCATTCCAACGGAGTGCGGTAATCATCCCCTCGCAAGTGGGCCTCTTGCCGCTCTGAATATTCAGACTACGGCAAAGGGCGAGCAGCTCCGCGTGGTGAAGCATCCAAAGAGCACTGTCAGGCAACGGCTTTTGCAAGCTGGAATCCAAATCCGGCCAACGTGCTTGGCTGTCGTGGCCATCTTCATGCATAGCGCGGTTGCGTTGAGGATAAATCCAAGTGCGATGCATATGCCGGTACTCACCAGGAAGATCCATTTGATAGTAGGTGCCTTCGCTCTCGAAGTGTGCGGCCCACCGGTTCGTGACGTATTCTTGCGAGAGGAATTTTTCATGCAGAACTGCAATGGCGTGTTGAGCAACACCTTTCATGCCGTCCATCTGGTCGCGAAGGCGATCAAGCTTGTCCTTCGATGATTTAATTTCAACTGCGATAATTTCAGCGCGATCAACTGCAAGCACATCAATGCGCGTTCCGCCGAGAGACGTGTTGATTTCATGAATGATACGAGCGTTGGGGCGCTGTTGGCGCAAATATGCCACCACAGCTTCACGAATTTCACCTTCTGCGGGCGAACGGTAAGCAGGCATTATGCGGCCTCCGTGAATTTGTTGATTTCATCACCCCAAACAGTCCAGCCTTTGCGCTCTTGGCGCGAAAACAGTTCCAGGCGGCGCGCATCAGGAGCGGCGTATTTTTCTGCGGCTTTGAAAAAGGCTTCCGGCTTGCGAGAATGTTCGCGCAATGGCTCGACGATTAATTGATGAATTGCTTTTGAATGGCGGCGCGGGCGTCCCTTGCGACCGAGAACCACAAATTCCGCGTTCTGGCGTGTTGTGTGGCCGAGGCCCATTTTAAAATCGCTGGGTCCGATCGGCTTCTTCAAGACGATAATCCCGTCCTTACGAACGCGATAATCTTCCGGCGTCAGTTTGAGGTCGTTGTGCTTGAGGTTTTTAACCCACACGAACGCGATGGCAGACGGTTCAAAGCCCCAAGCGCGCAGCACAATGCCATGATAACCTGCAACAAGCGCTGGGCCTGTGATCCACAGCATCAAGTGGCAGTCGGTTGCGGCCACATCTGCAACAGGCAGAGCACAAATTTCGTCTAGCGTTGCGGTATTGTAGTGCCTTTCGGGCGCGCGGCCCAATCCCTTGTCGGAGAAGGCCTTGAACTGCCAATTCGGATCAGCAGCGACCAGGTCAAATTTACCATCCGGCAAGGCCCCCCAGATCATCGCCCGGCTTCCTGCAGATCGAATATAGCCTTGCGCTGGATTGCAGCCGCTCTGTCGTTCGCGCGAATACAAGCGGTAATTGACTTTTGATCGGCTTCCAGCTTTGCAAGTTCGGCACGAATAATTTTCTGGTGCTTGGAATTAACGGAATAACGCTCAACAAGGCGGGCACGGTTGTTTTCGACAACGGCCAACTGGCGCTGCGCAATCGCTGCTTCTTGTGCCAAGAATTCCTTTGGGGTCGGTTCTGCTTTGAGGGGCGCGAACTTCAATCGCGATTGCTCTGGCGTGATAATACGCTCTGAGCCTTCGCCGGTAGCTTGATCAACGGACTCGTTGATCGCTTTCAGCAAATCAGCATCACTTTTGAGGGGGGTGATATTCTGCAACATGCGGCTCTCCTGAAAAGAGAACCGCCGATAGTGTCAGAGGGATACGGGGGAGTATTTGACACTACCGGCGGTACGCGGTGACAAGACAGTCCTTTGGGCGGGGGGGCTTGGGGTCGGACAGCCCTGTCACAGCATCTGGTTATCGGTTGAGTGTCGAAAAGCAGGTTTCAAAGCTCGATACTTGCTGGCAGCGATCCATTGCAGAAGGCGCGCTTATCGAACTGATGGCCGAAAAGCCAAGAAACAAAATCATCAAAATAAGAGTGGCAACAACGTATTTCATACGGCGCTCATCATTTGCACGAGCGGAAAGTTGTTCACCGTAAAGCTGAAAGAAATCAGGTTGTGAATTTTGGGCGCAAGTCCCCGTTGGGCGTCCGCGATTTGACGCCGCCAATCCTCGGTCCATGACCATCTCCAATTGACGATAAGTTCACCAGTTATGGCTTGCACTGTATAGGCAATTGACGATAGAATGCAACAAGAAATATCGTCAATTGACGACATTATTTGCAAATCTGTGTAAACAGAACGTGAACATGTCAGCATAGCTTGTAACGAAGATCGACGTAACCGATAGTGGATAAACTAAGGGCGGCGTCTGGGGATTACAGGACGGCAGGAGGCAATATGTATTTGAGTATCGACCGAGTTACCGCAGACCGCATGACCGCTAAGAGCGAGGGCGCAGGGCAGAGCGAAGGAGGAGATGGAGGGATTAACGAACTCGCATATATGATTAATGTGCTGACCAAAATGTCAGTAACAGATAAGCGCCGAATCGGCGCTCTGATTGATAGTCTTACTGATTAATCGTTCTTCTCTGTCGGAGCTTGGGGCTCTGGCGCAATAGCAGATACCATGTCCCGTACGATCTCCCGGCGTTTCGGGTCTAAAGACTGGTATTTAAGCATCAGACGTTCGGTGTCTTCGTCCAATTCCATGCCAAAAATCAGCCAAATAGGGCTTACATTGAAGGCATTGGCGAGTTCTACCAGAGAATCGACGTTTGGCTCCTGCTTCCTTTGAAGCAGAGCATAGATATACGAGTGGTTCTTCCCCGCCATTATTGACGCGGATCGCATAGTCAAGCCTCGTTTCGCCATCAAATCTTGAAGGCGCTCTCGCCACATCGAATTATCCATAAGCGATAAATAGCAAATATTTGCGGTATTTGTAACTGGAAATATGTCACTGAATTAACATCGTTAATTGCCGATATTGTATGTATCGTCAATCACCTATATCTTGCCGCCATTCCTCAATGACAGGTGAAGGTATCCGGTGGCCGCCAAACGTTCCTTGACAGCCCAATTGCAAGAGATTGACCGGATCATCGGGGGAAGCCGTGGGTCTAAGGATGCCGAATATCGGCGTGACACACAGCAAAGCATACGCGACACGCTGCTTTGGCTTCAAAAGCATGAGCGGAAAATTAGAAGTCTTGTTGCGGGGCGTTCACAATGAGACCCGCTCCCCCTGTCGAAACCATTCTGCATCGAGTCACGTACCACGCTGTAACTCGTTACGTGCAGCGCATTCTTGGCGTGGCAATACCCACTGAAAAAGGCACGACCGAGATTATTCGCGCGGCTATTCACTGCAAGCGCGCCAAGACGACAATCGACGAAGTGCGCAGGCTCATAATGATCCCCACGGTTGCGGTGGCGATCGAGAACAAGTTTGCGGCGATCGACACGAAAAATTTTACGGCTGTTTTTGATCCCGAACAGCAGATCGTCGTCACGATACTAGAACCTCAGAAATACAAACAGCCCAACAGGAGGAAGTCCACCAGCAGATCAGAAAAGCAATGTCACCGCATCGCCGAACGTGTCGGCATGCAAATCAAAGGCATAAATTCAAGAGGTAGAAAATAATGGCAAAACAAACTGAACACCGGGATATGGCAACGGTCGATTCCGATCAAACACCGATTAAGGCCGTTAACGATGCACTTAACCATTCCGTTGTTTTAGCTAAGGCTGTGCACAGCTTATTGGATGATTTGCTTGGTTCAGTTGAAACCTTGGAAGGGTGTTACGCAGAAGATTGTGAGACTGCGCTGTTCCAACGTTTACAAAGCCGTGCGTACGAGGCCCGCCGCCACACGTTGAGCGCTATGGAACGGATTGGACAGGCCCGTGGAGAATTGGGCCTATGAGCGACGATATTACATCGGAAGCCCAAACCATTGCTGTCGGCCAGCTTCGCGCCTTCATCGAACGTATTGAACGTCTCGAAGAAGAAAAGAAAACCATCGGCGACGACATCAAGGAAGTTTACGCCGAGCTAAAGGGCAGCGGTTTCGACTCATCTGTTGTGCGCACGATCATTCGTCTTCGCAAGAAGGAAGATCATGAGCGACAGGAAGAAGAAGCCATGCTGCAGCTTTACATGGACGCGCTCGGAATGGGCTGACCGTCATGACAGCAGCGCCAGCAGCGGACCAATGGCTGACCGAAACAGTACCAGCCTTTATGGCTGATAATCCGGTTTACGCCAATAACCCTACGCTGGCGCTATTGCTCGATGCGCTGGTACGAGAGCGCGAAGAAACAGCCCCCGACATTACCCTTGATGCTGCCTTGTTGCGCGCCACGCACGAAATTCTCGTTAGCCAGGCGCGATTACTTGTTGCGGCGATGGAGCCATTAGAATGACCGCCAAGCGTGCGCCCGCAAAAAAGGCGGCACCAAAGAAAACCGTTGCGACTGAACCGAAGGCAAAGCAGCACCAGCCTGTTGAGCTTAACAGGCAGATGGCGCTCTTTGCTCAAGAATACATGAAGGACATGAATGCGACGAAAGCTGCAATTCGTGCCGGATATAGCGAAAAGGCGGCACGACAGCAGGGCAGTCGCTTGCTTGGCTATTACGTGGTCAATGAACGCATACAGGAATTGTTTGAGGAGTCTCAACGCGTCCTCAAAAAGAATGCCGAACAGTTCCTTACAGAGCTGCTGTCATTCAACAGCTTCGACATGATCGAGATTTATGAGCCGGGCACGCGCTGTTTCCGCCCGATGGAAGAATGGCCGAAAATCTTTCGCACGGAGCTCCTGCAATCCATCAAGATTTTCGAGAAGTTCGAAATGGTAATGGGCGAGGACGGCAAGAAGCAAAAGGAAAAAATTGGTGAAATAGTCGAAGTGAAACTCGTCGACCGTCTGCGCCTGAAAGACTTCATCGGGAAGGCGATTGGCGCTTGGCGTGAAAAGAAGGAAGAAGAAAGCACCGATGATCCAGTGGCCGAGCTTTGGCAGGAAATTTCCGGCCGATCGTTTACGCCGAAGGATGACTGACGTTGCACCCCTTCGATCAGTTGCCACTTGAAGACAAGAAACGACTGATTTCCGATCCCAACTGGCGGATACGGAACCTCTATTACATTCGCAATAAATTCGGCGACACGGTAATCTTCACTCCGAATGAAGTGCAAGAATTGTTTCTGGGAAACCTTTGGTACCGGAACATAATACCCAAAGCACGTCAGCGTGGTTTTTCAACGCTTGTGCAGCTTATGATCCTTGATGCCTGCCTGTTTGTTGAGAATACCAAAGCCGCGATTATCGCACTTGATCTAGATCTTGCGTTGGCTATCCGAAACGATAAGATCATGTTCGCCTACGACCGCTTGCCGCAACTCTTGCTCAATCGCGTGCCGTTGAAGGTGGACAATGAAAAGCGCCTTGAATGGAAAAACGGCTCCGAACTGATTATCGGTACAACCGCACGCGGTCGCACGCTGTCATGGCTGCATGTATCCGAGTATGGTGAAATTTGTGCGAAAAAGCCGGACCAGGCGAAAGAAATTCAATCGGGTGCAATGCCGGCAGCGGAATACGGCACCATCATCCTGGAATCCACTGCGCAAGGCTCTGACGGTGACTTTACAACAAAGGTCATGCAAGCGAAGGCGGTTGAAGAAACCGGGCGGAAATTAACGCGCAAGGACTTTCGTCTGCACTTCGCGTCTTGGTGGGACGCGCCAGAATACGAGCTCGATGACGCCGAACACATAACAATATCGCCGAAGGATCATGCGTATTTCGACCGCATGGAAGCAGAGATAGGCCGCGAGATACCTTTGCGCAAACGCGCTTGGTACGTTCAACAGCGCGATGTTGAGTTCTCTGGCGATCAGGAAATGATGTGGTCGCAGTTCCCGACCACGCTTGAAGAAGCATTTCAGCAATCAGCAGACGGCAAATTTCTTGCAGAAGTCATTTCGCATGCGCGCAGGCAAGGTCGCATTGGAAAACACAAATGGGACCCATCGCGGCCCGTTTACACTTTTTGGGATATTGGAACCGACGACGATACCGCCATATGGTTCATGCAGGTTGTCGGCAACAACTATTATTTTATCGATTATTTCGAGTGCAACGGCGAGGCTCCCGCTTTCTACGCCGCAGAAGTCATGAAAAAGCCCTATAATTACGCGGCTCATTATCTTCCGCACGATGGTGCGCATCGTCGTATCAGCACGTTCGCGCTGGAAACATATGCGGATATGCTCGGAAAGCTTTCGCTCAAAAATATTGAGATTGTCCCGCGTACTGACGACAAGGTGCAGGCGATCAATATGTTGCGTACAGAGTTTGGCCGCTATTACTTTGATGAGGAGATGTGTGCTACAGGGATTAAACATCTGGAGAGATACCAGAAGACATGGAACTCTAGACATAGTGTTTGGACAAGCACACCAGCACAAAATGGACACCAGCACGCCGCCGATGCGATAATGCAAAAGGCGCAAATAGGCGATGCACTTGTAACGCAGCATCAACAGCGCCCACGGCGCTCACGATCAGGAGGACTGGCAGTTTGACCAAATAGCTTCTTATTTACACGGCGGCGTTTGTGCTTCACAATAATGAAGCTTCTCGCCCCGAACCGAGGAGCATTGAATGTCATCGCCGGTTCTCGACCTGAGAGCGCGCGCCTTCACGTATGAGCGCGGCGACATTACCCTAATCGGATCATGGTTGCGCATGGGCGGAAGTATTCGCCCGTGTCTTGTCCTTATCCGCAGCGGTGAAGAATATAACGATTTCACCATCCCTTGCGTTATCACATTGGATAAGGCTTGGATTTGGGACGAAGACAACGGCGATGTAACACAAGCGGCATCTATGGCCGCGACCTTCATCGAGCATTTACGCCTATCGCCAGATAAATCAGGCTTCATTCGCATTGCTTCGCTTATCCATGATCATCTGGATGATCTTATAGGCATGAACCCATTCCCGCCTATGGACCGGGAAACTGTCGCGTTCATCGAGCAGATCAATAACAGCACGGGCAAGTCCAAGCTAATTGAGGTCAAAGACTATGTTTGATCTCAACGCAAAGGATGGCTCTGTCCGCCGAAAGAAATATGACTCGCCCATTCCAACTGGCGAGAAAGCCAATGAACCGGTTCGGGCCCATGAGCTCGATAGCGCCAAAATGGTGCAATTGCATCGTATGCTTATGTCCATGTTTATCACAGAACAGGATCGGCAGCACGAAAACCGGCGCGAGATGGCGCAGGAAGAAGACATTTACGACAACGTACAGTGGAACCCTGAAGATGCGGCAGTGCTTGAAAGTCGCGGACAAATTCCACTCGTTTACAATGTCATCAGCGCATCGATCGACTGGATCACAGGCTCTGAAAAACGCACACGCACCGATTTCAAAGTGCTACCCCGCCGTAAGGATGACGGAAAGCCCGCACAGCGCAAGACAGAGTTGATGAAATATCTTGCGGACGCGAACCGCTCTAATTTTTCCCGCTCGCGTGCGTTTGAGGATGCAGTGCGTGTTGGCCTGGGCTGGATGGAGGACGGCTTCCAGGAGGACACAGACGGCGAGCCACTTTACACCCGGTATGAGAACTGGCGTAACATTTTACACGATAGCGCCTCTATGGAACCGGACCTGTCGGACGCTCGATATATTTTCCGGATGCGTTGGTTCGATCTTGATGTGATCAAAGAGATATTCAGCGAACGCGCTGGTATTCTGGACGCATCCGCGCAGCGCTCACCCGGCGTAAATGGCTTAGATGAATTATCAGATGACTTGACCGATCAGCACGAAATAGAGCTCGATCATAACAAGCACTTTGGCACATCCAGTTCGACTATCGGCACTTACGAGCGTGAGCGTGCGCGCGTAATTGAAGCTTGGATACGCATCCCTGCCGAAACCGAAAAATTGCGCGGGGGAATGTTCTCCGGTGAAATATATGATCCTCTTTCACCGGCTCACCAAGAAGCGATTGAAAGCGGAGAATCGGAAGTCGTAAAGAAAAGCGGCACGATGCGTATGAATGTTGCGATATTCTCGACGGCTGGAATGCTTTATTTCGGGCCTTCTCCTTATCGTCACAATCAGTTTCCGCTTACCCCTGTTTGGGGCTTTCGCCGTGGCAAAAACAATTTGCCTTATGGGCTTATTCGCCGGCTGAAAGATATTCAGATCGATGTGAACAAACGGGCTTCCAAGGCCTTGCATATCCTTTCCTCCAACAAAATTGTCATGGACGAGGGTGCAGTCGAGGACATTGACGAACTGGCAGAGGAAGCCGCGCGGCCAGACGCGGTTATCGTCAAAAAGGCAGGCAAAGAACTCAAGCTCAATGCTGATCGAGAACTTTCTCAAGGCCATCTTGATCTTATGAGCCGAAGCATTGCTATGATCCAGCAAGCGTCAGGCGTCACAGACGAGCTTATGGGCCGAAAGACAAATGCCACATCAGGGCGCGCTATCATGGCACGTCAGGAACAAGGCTCTCTCGCTACCGCCAAATTCTTCGATAACCTCATGTTTGCAGAGCAAGTACGCGGTGAAAAGCAGCTTGCAAACATTGAGCAATTTATGACCGAGAAAAAGGCTTTCCGCATTACCAATCAGCGCGGAACGCCGCAATACATCGATATTAATGATGGGTTGCCGGAAAACGATATTGTTCGCACCAAGGCTGACTATGTGCTGTCACAGCAAGACTGGCAAGCCACAACGCGCGCTGCAAACTTTACCGCACTTATGGAAACGATGCGTAATTTCCCACCGGACGTTACGCTCGCGATGCTCGATCTCATTCTCGAAACCTCTGACTTGCCTAACGTTGAAGAAATGGTTTCGCGTGTGAGACAGATCAACGGGCAGCGCGATCCAGATGCTGATCCGGACGATGTGTCGCCAGAGGAACAAGCGAGGCAGCAAGCCGCCGCCGAAGAAGCCGCACTTGCGAAAGAGCAGGTTATGTTGGGTATGCGTAAAACAGGCGCCGAGGCGGCTCTTAAAGAGGCGCAAGCGCGGTCGATAGTCGAGAAGGATGTTGCCACGAAAGTGGATACGCAAGCGAAGGCACTGGCAGCGGCCACGACCGCCGTACAAGCACCACAAACATTGCCGTTGGCGGATAACATCCTGCATGAAAGCGGCTTTGTTTCTCGCACAGAAGCGGAGGAGGGCGCGCGCGATCAGCTTCGCGCCGCCCAAACGCGGGAAGCGGCTGCAGCACAGCAACAGCAGGCGCAACAAGAAATATTTCGTCAACAGCCCGCGGCGGAAGGCGACATGCCGCCAGCGCCCGTTAAACCAGAACAACCACCATCTCTACCACAAGGCATGGAGACGAGCCCCCAGCAATAAATTTAAGGGCCACTGGCCCCTACCACCCATCGCTTCCGTGGAGAGATTTCAATGAGCGAACGACTGACTGAAGAATTGCTGGCGAACATGACACCGGCAGAACGCGAAGGCTACGACCTCATGCTGGCAGAAGAAGCCGAGCAGGATGAGAACGCCGATAATCATGATGACGACGATGCCGCATTGGCTACGACCGGCGATGATGATGCCGGTGCAGGTGATGATGGCGATGACGGTCACGAAGATGATGGTACCCTCGCTGATGAGGGTACCATTGATGAGGGCGCTGCAGCCGCACAGGCTGTAACGGATGCTGCTATCGAAGCCGATCCAGCGGATGAAATTCAGTATCCTTATGAAGCGCACAACACGGTCAAAGAACTGCAGGCGAAAATAGACGCCAACCAGGAACAGCAGAACGCCCTGCTTGAGCAGTTTGATGATGGCGAGTTGACCCGCGATGAATACCAGGAACAACTCAAAGCGTTAAATGCGGAAAGCCGCCAGCACGTAAAAGAGCAGGCAAAAGCCGAAACTGCGATTGAAGAAGCGGATAATCGATATTTTCAGGACGTGAATAGCTTCCTTACTGAAAACCCGATGTATAAAAAGGGCGGGCTTTTATACAATGCACTGGACGAGAAGGTTAAGGAATTGCAGGCGCAATCCAACAATCCTCGTTCACCGTCCATCATCCGCGCAGCGCACAAACAAATTCAGGAGGAATTGGGCCTTAAATCCGATGCGCCTCCTGCTCCCAAAGATGGCGACCCGAAGCCTAAGCCGACCAACCCTCCAAAGCCGAAGTGGGAAATCCCCCCAAATCTCAACAGCGTGCCTTCATCAGACGTGAATGATGCTGCAGATGACAATGGCCGCTTCGCAGTTCTCGCACGTATGGCAAAGACTGACCCGATCGCTCATGAGAAGGCTCTGGCTAAAATGAGCGAAGCCGAAACAGATGAATATCTGCGGTATGGTGGTTAATGCTGGCTCTATCAGTACGGATAGGTCAGGCCGTCCAAATCGGGGAGGCGGCTGTTGTGAAGGTCGAGGACAAGCAAGGCCGTGCGGTCAAGCTTGTTTTCGCGACGGAGATTTCCCCGATACGCATCTTGGATGATGGAATTATTCCCGCACGGTTCACGCGCGGGATAACAGGCAAACCACGTCCATATTGAGCAAAATGCCGAACTTGCTGTAAATCCCATACTGACCACCAAGGGCTGCAGTCTGCGGCCCTTGGTGCTATTAATATTTGAATTAATATCTTGCATATTCTATGCGAAGTACGTATATTGCATATGTTAGTATGAAAATTGTGATAAATCTCGAAAAATCAGATAGCTTAGTAAAACCTTGAAAACAGCTTAAAAACCAATCTTAACCTAGAAAAAGCTAAATAAGACAAGTAAAAACCTAGATAAAGCTAATAGTGACCTAATAAGGATCAAGTTTAGATGAAAAGTTACAGCTTCTCAGAAATGAACCGAGCATCCGGTGACATTCTGGATGCAGCATTAGCAGAGCCAGTGGCTCTGACAAAAAGAGGAAAGGAGAAACTCGTAATAGTTTCCCGTGACGTGTGGGAAAAACTACTCAAACGCGCACAACCCAAGGCCTACACCTTGGAGAATGCGCCGGACGACAGCTTTAATCAATTAATGGGAGGCTTAGATGAAATCATCAGCAATTCCCCGAAGTAGAAGGATGGCATAACGAATGCAATACAAAGTTGGAGATGTTCTTGATCACGGATACCTTTGGGGCCGTGAAGCGGATAGAGGAGAGGAAAGCGGAAGAAAATATCGTCCAACTTTATTGCTTGTAATCACAAGCAATGAGCCAGAAAAGCTATTTTTATTCCCAATTACTTCTAAAAAGCCCGATGATGGCAGGCCCTTTAAGGAAATTCCTAAGGAGGAGCGCAAAAATATCGGTCTTAAAAGGAAATGCTACATTATTCTGGATGAATACAATGAAGTTCAGTCAGATATGATGTTCGATCTCAAAAGCACTTCACCACTAGGCAGAGTTAGCTATGAGTTTTTGGTGGAAGTGGCGAAGGATGTTAAAGCAGCGGCGGCGATCATCCGTCCGAGAGGAATTCCTCGAACGGACAATTAACAAACCTCAAAGCCCCTGCTCACTACAGGGGCTTTTGTTCATCTCCGGAAGATTTTTTTCGCAGTATCGACGGCTTCAACCACGTCATCTTCTTTGTTATTCTGCAGGTCATATTGATCTGTTTGGTTACGAGCTTTTCCGTAATCATTCCATTGCATGCGCACGTTGCCCAACGCAGGTGTGGTTACATAACCCACCAACAAATCTTGATCGTCTTGTAAACCAGTGATCATACCTGACAAGCCACTTTTAGTGGTGATTTCAATATGCTCTATTTTGATAACGGCCATCGCCCTACTTTCCTCATGTTAGCCCCTTATTGGCTCTAGTACACTAGAGCAAAACAGCAGGGCGAGGGAAGTTGTAATCGCTCCATTAACAGCGAATAAATGTAGACAATTGCGTACATGCGAAGTGAGTTAGAGCGTAAAATCATTCCCAAATCGCATATTGCAAACGACATGCTTTCCGAGTAATCATTGCTCCAGTTTGCGCATGACGTGCTTCTGACCGATTAATCCGGAGAACACGTCATGAAAACCGTAATTCCGTTTGGCGATGCCCGCGCCGTTGCCCGTTGGTCGGGCGCACTTTTCACTGAAATCATCAAGCGTTCGTATTTTGAGCGCAAGTTCGTGTCCGAGAACGACAACGCTGTTATCCAGCGCTTGACCGATCTTGAGTCCGAAGCCGGTGATTTGATCCACTTCGACCTTTGCGCCCAGCTCAAGCAGAAGCCGACACCCGGCGACAACCGCATTGAGGGCAAGGAAGAAGGTCTGAAATTCTATTCGGACAAAATCCAGATCGATCAGCTGCGCCATGCCGTGTCGGCTGGTGGCAAGATGAGCCGCAAGCGCACCGCCCACGACCTTCGTAAGACAGCTAAAGAACGTCTTGCTGAATATTGGGCCAAGTACATGGACGAAGTGAATTTCGTCTATCTGTCAGGTGCACGCGGCATCAACGAAGACTTCACCGAAGAAACCACATATGCAGGCCATGCGCAGAACCCAGTTCAAGCGCCAGATGGCGGGCATATTATTTATGCCGGTTCGGCCGAAGGCAAAGCGACGATCACGAACACCATGAAAATGGACCGTGATATTATCGAGCGCGCAGTTGTGCAGGCTCGCATGATGAAGTCGCAGAACCCTGAAAATGCGAATATGCAGCCGGTTCAGATTAACGGTGAAGCGCATTACGTTTGCGTCATGTCGCCATATCAGGAATACGACCTGCGCACATCGTCCACGGCAGGTTGGCTTGAAATCCAGAAAGCCGCCGCTGCTGCCGAAGGCCGCAATAACCCGATCTTCAAGGGCACCCTTGGCATGATCAACAATTGCGTGCTGCACAGCCATGAAAACGTCATCCGCTTTGATGACTACGGCGCAGGTTCAAACCTCCCAGCCGCTCGCGCGCTGTTCCTTGGCCGTCAGGCGGGTGTGGTTGCCTATGGCTCTACCGGTGGTCTGCGTTTCTCCTGGAAAGAAGAGACCAAGGATTACGGTAACGAACCAACCGTTGCTGCTGGCATCATCTTTGGTGTGAAAAAGACCCGCTTCAACAATCGCGATTTTGGCGTGCAGGCACTCGATACCTACGCGACACGGCCAAAAGCCGCCTGATGAATTGAGCCGCCCATGAAGGGCGGCACATTCACTTTCAGTAATCAAAATTGGAGCAACGCCAATGGCACACCTCAAGAGTTCTGCAGCAAAAGGCCTAACCCCTGTCCCGTATCCGAATACAGCGGGCGAGGCGGTTGTTCATCGCTACACCATCAACATTCCAGCAACTGCCGCGATTGGCGACATTGCGGAGATTGCCTGCCTTCCTGCCACCACGCGACCGACTGATATTGTCGTCGATGTGACAGGTGACATTGCTGGCGATATTGGTGTGCTTTCGGGCGACTGGGCTTCCGAAGATACAGAGCGCACGATTGGCGATGAATTTGCCACTGCCGCCGAACTTAAAGGCACAGCCCTTTTCCGTCCTACAAAACCAAGCGCCGTCCGTGTTCCGCAGAAGGATACGGCTCACGGCATCGGCTTGAAGATCACGACTGCGCCAACGGCGGCGGTCACGGTCGGCATTACTCTAACCGTTGTCGCTTAATCCACGGGGCGAGAAGCGCCAAACGTCAGAGTGATAGCGACCACGGCGAACGAATAGCCGCCGTGGTCGCTTTTTCTTAATCAGTCCCGGAGAAATCACCATGCCTCGTATTCAATGCCTGCTTGGTCCCGCAACCGATGTGTATATCGGCGGTACGGCCTACAATTTCGAGAACGATCGATACGGTCGTGCTGTTGCCGAAGTCGCCGACGAACTGCATGTGCGTTGCCTTATCTCGATAGAGCATTACCGGCTTGTTCCCGATGATATGCTTCTTGGCGATCCGGCCATGACCGGCACTGCCTTGTCACCACTGGGTGGCGGTGAGCCAGAAGACGATGACGACGACGAAGATGATGGCAACGGCTTAGAAACCACGCTGCTTCTTGGTGGTCAGTCGTTTACGCCTGGCATCACTCAGCCTGAGAACGGCAACGCCAATCCTGCAGGTGGCGAGGGCGATGGATCGGGCGAAGGCAGCGATAAAACTGTCACTGAAACCGATACAGATTTGAATAAGACAGATTCAACCGGTCAGAATGGCGATAATTCCGGTGCAGGTGCCGGTACGACCGAGCATCCGGTAACACCTGCAACAACCACAACCACGCCAGCAGCAGAGCCAGTTAAGGTCGAAAAGCCGAAACAGGAAGATGCTCCAAAGTCACGCGGACGCCCAAAGAAAGCTGACGCAGCGACGAAACCAAGCGGCGAGTAAGGTTGGTTAACAAATGGTTAAGGCCAGTGAAATCATAAGGAAGGCGCAAAAGCTCCTCACTGACGAGGAAGCTGTGCGTTGGCCGCTGTCGGAACTGGCCGACTGGATAAATGACGCGGTGAGTGCGGTGTTGATCGCCAAGCCTTCTGCGTCATCACAGACGCGCATCGTCAATCTTGTTGAAGGCACTAAACAAAGCTTACCGACAGATGGCGATGCGCGACCAATCATGTTCTTGTCCGCGCGCCGCAACGTGAATGCAGACGACACACCGGGCAAGGTTGTTACGTCGATCGCATTCAACCTCATGGATGCAGCCGATCCGGACTGGCACTCAGCACGCCGTAAGCGTGCAGCGGTGCAGCACTATCTCTTTGATGAACACGTTCCCACAGAGTTTCATGTGTATCCATACAATGACGGCACCGGAAAGCTGGACATTGCGCTCGCTGTCGTACCTCCTCGCATCGAGGCAACGGGGGATGACGCGGAACTATCATCTTACGATCAGGACGTAGGCCTACCAGACCCATACGAGACGCCTTTGATTGATTATGTCTGCTACCGCGCACAGTCGAAAGATGCGACCGGCGGCGATGCAGGACGTGCAGGTATGCACTATCAGGCATTCGCGCAGGCACTTGGCATCAAAGTACAGGTCGAAGCATCGAGCAGCCCTAACGCGAGAAGGGGATCGTAATGCGTATGATGCAGCTTGACGACTTGGTGGTAAGAGTGCGCGAACGTGTTCCCGCTGCACCGATCCCACTCGCAGAGCGCCACATCATCGACAAAGCCACCGTGCTTTGCGAGCGGATTCCCGTGTGGCGTGACAACGACGAAATTACCTTTGGGCCCAATCAGCCCGACGAATATGTCTGCACCATTCCATACGCGAACCTTGATCGCATCGAGACGGCATATTTCGACGATATAGCGCTCGAAGCTGTTAAGCCTGGCTATCTCGATGACAGATACCCAAACTGGGATTTTAATTCCGGCGAGGTGAACACGCCGCGATATGTGACCCAGCTCGACACCGATTCAGTGCGCATCTATCCAGTGCAGCCCGGCAAGCTTCGACTCCGAATGGTTTTGAAGCCAGATGCAGAGGCCACTTTGCTGCCCGACAGCATCATTCGTCAGTACGGACGTGAACTGGCAATCGGTGCGGCCGGCGAAATCATGTTGCTGCCCGATGTCGAATATCAGAACCCGCAATTGGGTACAGCGCTCCTGTCTCGTTTCTCCGCATGGCTGGACAAGGAAGCTGTCAAAGCCAGCAAGACACAATTGCGCGTACCGAAGCGCTCCACCCCAAGCTATTTGTGAGGAACCCATGCCCGCGACAACATACGCCGGTAATAAGCTGATCGACCTTCTTGTTCGCGGTGTGGCATTCCCTGCACCAGAGCGCGTGTTTCTCGCTCTCCACACTGCTAACCCCGGCTTGAATGGTGCCAACGAAATCACGCTTGCAGCATGGCCGGGTTACACCCGCCTTGATTTTGCGCAGGGTGCCGCAATCGCAACCGGATTTGCAGCAGCAGCGGCCAAGGCCACCAAGAATGCGAAGCAGCTTTTATTCCCGACACAGGATGGCGCCGCATCCGTCACCATCACACATTGGTCGATCTGGGATGCAGCAGTCGAAGGAAACTGTCTTTGGGGCGGTGCGCTCACCTTCAACAAAACACTCAACCCAACAGACGAAGTTGTCGTTCATCCGAACGAACTCACGCTTGAGGTCGATTGATGAATAGTGCCGGTACGATTGCAGGAGCACCATTGAATGTCTTCGTAATCAACGAAGGCACAATCGTACATGCTCTTACCGGCGAAATCTCTATGCAGGTCCATTGCTCACTCAGCGCTACACATCGATCCGCCATAGAAGGGAATATGGCCATAAGCTTTTCCGGTACAATCGATATGCACCGTCGCCAAGCTTTTAATGCAAATGGCTCTATCCGGCTCTTACATTCCAGCAATGCAAGCCAGAGATATTCCGCAAACATATCTGGGATGCTTCAGATGAAAGGCATTGTAGTTTCTACATGCCGACGATCTGCACCAGGGCAATCGGTTATTGTCATGAATAGCGCCGCTGTATCGCATAATCGACGCTCGGCATCGGCTAAGGCAATTCTTCAATTCCGCTATAAAAGAGCTTCTGCCGCGAGACGACAAATCGCAAAGGGCGCTGCCAGTTTGCTTTTTCGGCATTCAGTAAATCTGCGTGCGATTGCTCCAATCTACGGTCGGGATCGGATTGTGTTTAACAAAAGTGCTGTCGCAGTGCGGCGTGTTGGCCTGCCAGCAATCGGGCGTATCGCGCTCGCAGGTATCGCCGCAACGACAACCCGCCAAACTATTCGCACGTCAAGCACAATCGCTTTGCTAGCGACAATCAAGATGCCACATTTCCGAATGACGCCGGTCGAAGAAATACGCGCCATGCAAATGTTTGAAGAAGTCAGGAGCATGTCTGTCCTGACAGAGCCTTCACCAATTATCGTCGCGCCAGATAATCGCGAACTGATTGTCCCGCAGCGCGCGCGCAACATTGGCACTCCCGATACCAAGGATAACGCATGAGCCTTACAACCCTCATCAAATCGCCGTCAGACGTGCTTGATTACGATGTGTCGTTCGACGAGTGGCTTACAAGCGATGACCGGATCACTGGCCTATCCTCAGAAATAGAGGGCAGCACAGCTGTTGTAGATCGCTATGACTATACCGATCGAACAGCACGCATATGGATTTCAGGTGGCGCGACGGGCGACACCGCACAAGTCAATCTCACAGTCTTGACGCTGCAGGGCCGAACTAAGGCCACATGCTTCCGACTTCGCATTAAGGAGTGCCGATAATGGCGGTTGTTCTCACCAACAATGCAACGTCTTTGCTCGCAGGTGCCATTACGGCAGGCGCGACAACGCTTTCAATCGATAATGCCGACGCAGGGAAATTCCCAACACCAACACCGGGTGATTGGTTTCCGCTTACAATTGTTGACAGTGCTGGAAACATGGAAATTGTGCGCGCGACTGCTCGTGCAGGTGCAATTATTACGGTCGAGCGTGCGCAGGAAGGCACGATTGCGAAGGCATTTGCAGCCGGGACACGAATTGACGTTCGTCTCACAGCTGGAGCTTTGGGCGAGATTGGTGACAAGGCAACCACAGCCACTGTAGGTGCGGCGGTAGCAGGTGCGAATGGCGGTGACAATATTGCTGATGGCGACACGCTCACTGGCGTTTTGTCTGGCACGTCGACCTTACGCAGGTGGACATGGGGCAACATCAAAAGCTGGATCAAGGCTGCAATTACTAAAGGTGATGTTGGCTTAGGCAATGTTAACAATACTTCTGACGCGGATAAGCCGATCAGTACTGCTACACAGGGCGCGCTAAACGGGAAAATATCGGGGGATGGCGCTAACTTTGCAGGGTTTGCTAATAATAACGCAGGCATACCATATATGAGGCATCAAAGTTCTAATACAGTTGTTGGGCTAGCAAGACAAGCTGATTTGGATGCTGCAAACACCAGAATTAGTGCAAGGGTTGAAGACACTAGGATAATCGGTCTTATTTCCACAGCTATGAACACCACCGGAGGAGCTTCAGCAACCTCTGGCGAGAGTGGGTACGTAGTGACTTCGATATCGAAAAGAAGTGGCGTTGAAGTAATAGATATTTATTCACGTCAACCACAAAGAAGTATTCCGTCGCAAGGCTGGCGACCAATGGGGATTTGGTGATGCGAGATTTTGGCTTCTTTACTTTTGAGAACTCTGTTGCCGAGGATAGCAGTGGTCAATCCGTACCAATTCTAATTCTTAGGGATGCTAACGGGGCGGATTGGTTTGACCTTGTTAAAGAACATCCTCACGCTTTTTATATTGCGATCAACAGCCATGGAGAAGTTTATTCTATGGAGATTGATTACGAAGCGTCACAAATCCCGGGTCATTTAATCGGGATCGATGAAGACTTTGGCTTTACAAGAGGTATTGGCGGCACAGTCTACGGCAAAGTATGGAATGGAATAGCGATTGTCGAGCCAGAGCCTGAACCTGCAGTGGTAGTGGTTCCATCCGTGACACTTTGGGAACGGATGACGAACAACGAAGCCGAGCAGGTTGAAGCGGCTATGTCCACACAGCCGTTTCGCACCCGCCAAATATTTATGACGGCGAAGACCTTCCGATCCGATCATGAGCTATGGCCGTTGCTTGTACAGATGGCGACTGAACTTTTCGGAGAAATGCGGGCCAGTGAGTTACTGGCACCGCCAATTTAGGCAGCAGCCCCTTTTGGGCCTGAACTGCGAACCTTTAACTGCGAGGTTAAAAACGCCGAAATTGGGCGCTCTATGATCGAGAAATAGAGCGCACCCACTGCTATTGAGACGGCCACCGCAGCCGTCATAAGCACATAGCCTTCGCCGATAAATGGGGCCAAAGCTGCTTTTACCACGCTCAATAGGATTACGTGCGTGAGATAAAGCGAAAACGAAGTATCGCCCAAATACACAAGCCAACGCGGTACAAATCGCTCAATTAATCCCCTTGAGAGTACGCACACCATAAACATTGGCAGCACCGCAAGACCCATTCCTGTCAGTCCGTGTCTGGTCATTGATGGCGATAGATAGCACGCCATCAAAAATGCGAGAGATACGGTGGCGAGCGCAGAGAAGACATACATATTCTTCACCTGCAATTGCTTCTGTTCCAGATAATGAATGGCGGCACCGGCAACAAAGAGCCAGCACAGAGGGTTGGTGTAAACCCATGCGTTGGCATCAACGCGTTCCGCGTTTATTAGCTGCACAAACGACAAGTCGGGCTGCTGCAACAATGGAATAGCTATGAGTGCAATGGCAAACGCAGCGAGAATAAACGCCCATCGATAGCGGGTGAGTAAGCCTGCAGCCACAACCACGTAGAAGAACATTTCATAATTAAGAGTCCAGCCCACAACGAGGGCGGCGAAGCCATATTGGGAAGGCGTATTATCGAATTGGATAAATGCGAGACTACGAGCTATTTCCGCGAACGTTGCGCCTTCGCCGTTCTTCATAAAATAGGCTAGGCAAAAAATAGCGGTCGCAATTGCGTAAGGTGGCCATACGCGGATAATGCGCTTTAGCATAAATTCGCTGGAAGCATTCCAGCCACTTTGCACACGCGAAACTGAGGCTGCGATAATGTAGCCGCTTATCAGAAAGAACAGATCAACGCCCGCAAGCGCCATTGGCACGTATATGGCCCGCCGACTGTCTTCGGGTAAATCAGCCAACAACGCGCTCGCATGAAAAATCACGACAGCAAGAGCGGCTATGCCCCTCAATGCTTGAATTACAAGATTTTTGTTCACAGTGTCCCACCCAGTTGCTGTGTCCTCATAAATGATTTCTCAACCGCACTCCATATCTTTTCCGGGTTTGCGACTTGCAACGAAGCCCGTATAATGAATTCACCGGCGCATGATGTGCCTCTTTCGAGAGGATAGTCATGCCTACAATTAAGCTTGGTGCATTTACGGGCGAGCAGCCTCGGTTAATTTCACGCCTCTTGCCTGCAACTGGGGCTCAATTCTCGGTTAATACACGGCTCGATGATGGCGGGCTCACTCCGTTCAACAGCGCCGTACAGGTTACAGAGATTGCTTCCGCAGCGTCCAAGACAATCCATAAATTCCGAAATCAATGGCTTTCATGGCCCGGTACTGTCCATGCTGCTCAAGGTCCGGTCGCGGACGAACGGCTATATTACACCGGCGATGGTAAGCCGAAACTCCGCATTGCAAATACCGTCTATGATTTGGCCGTTGCGCGCCCTACGGCTGCTGTTACAGCCACATTAGGCGGGACTGGCACGGGTGATGTTCAGACGCGCATCTACACCTATACCTATGTTACCGACATGGGCGAAGAATCCGAGCCTGCACCAGCTTCCGCAGCAATCGACTGGAAGCCGGGACAGTCTGTTACGCTTTCAGGCTTTCAAGCGCCACCTGCGGGCCGGGCGATTACAAAGCAGCGCATTTACCGTTCCCAGACTGGCAGCACCGGTACGTATTTCTATTTTATCGCGGAGCGCGCGGCGTCGGCCAATAACTTCGTTGATAATATCGCCGTCGATGCATTTCAGGAAATGTTGCCATCTGTCGCTTGGAACGCGCCACCGGATACCTTGAGCGGACTCATTGCCATGCCGAATGGGATGATGGCAGCATTCGACGGCAAGAAGCTGTATTTTTGTGAGCCATTTCGCCCCCATGCTTGGCCTGAAAAATACGTACTGACAACCGATAGCGACATTATGGGGCTGGGTGCAGTGGGCACTTCGCTGATCATCATGACCAAGGCCCAGCCATATCTTGCGTCCGGATCGTCACCCGAAACAATGCAAATGGTGAAGCTCGAAAGCAATCTGCCCTGCATTAATGCGCGTGGCATTGTCGATCTTGGCTTTGCAATTGCCTATCCGTCCAATGAAGGACTGGCGGCAGTTACGGCCAGTGGGGAGGCGCGTCTGGTTTCAGGCGATATTATGAGCCGCGATGACTGGCTTGCGATTGATCCCGCGACGATTATTGGCGGTCAGCTTTCCGGTCGATACGTGGCATTTTACGATACGGCAGACGCGAACGGTACACAGATGCGCGGCGCGTTGTTTCTCGATCTTGGCACCACGCCATATTTAATCCGGACCAATACCGCAGTTTCAGCGGCATATTTCGAGATTGAAACCAGTGCGCTTTATTTTCTCGCCAAGGGTGAGAACGATATTTACCGAATGGACGCGCCGACAGGTGACAAGGAATCCTACTACTGGAAATCCAAAGACTTCCATACGATGATGCCCTTGAGCTACGCCGCCATTCAGGTTGATACGATCGATTTTGTATCGCCGCTGGAATACAAGAATTATGAGGCGACGAGGGCGCAGGTCATAGCCCGCAATCAGCAGCTTATTCAGTCCAAGATTAGCCTGGGCGATTTGAACGCCGCACCGCTCAATCATGTTCCAAGCGCCGGTGACAATCTTCTACGCCTGCCAACGCCACCGGGGAACGTCCGTGTGGGTGTTTATGCCGATGACAAGCTGGTGGCCACAATCACGCGAACTGGATCGGCTCAACGGCTTCCGGCGGTAAAAGCCACGAAATGGGAACTCGATGTGAGCGCCAACGTCAGCGTGTCACAAATTGTCATGTCAACGACAATGGATGAATTGAGGGCGAACGTATGACTTTGCTTACCCAGTTGCAGATTGAAAAACTTGAAGTTCTCGCGGGAAGTCGCTCGCCTGCAGAGAAAATTAAAGCTGCCATCCGCATTGAGGACTTGCAGCAGCTCGCGGATTATTCTTACAAGCTGAAATCCACTCAAGTTAATGCCGCTCCTACGATGGCGCAGCACAACGCCCTCGCTGATGATGTGCGCCAGATTCACCAGATATTGCAGACGCTTTCGGGTGTGCTGAAACAGCGGCTTGGGCGAGCATGACACCTGCAATACTAAGGCTGATGTTGCGCCCAACTTTGTCAAAGGTGAAGCTCGGCCCCGAAGATGTAATCTCGATCGACTTTGCCAACAGACTGCGAGAATGGACAATTACGCGCCGTTTGAACGCTGTGTGGACGCATATTCCCAATGAGGTTGCAGGCGGCAGTAAGAATGCAGGTCTGCGCTATGCAATTGCCAAAGCGCTTGGCATGATCAGCGGAGCAGCGGATTACGTGTTCTTGTGGGATGGTGGCAGCGCTGCGATCGAGATGAAAGCGCCGAAAGGCACACAAAGCGGCAATCAATCGGATTTTCAAAAGTGGTGCGAATTAATGGACGTGCCATATTATGTGACGCGATCCGCCGATGAAGCCGAAGAAAAATTGCGAACGCTTGGAATACTCAAATGAGCCTTGAATTTGATCATTCGCGCCGTCCAAAATATCGCAACTGGGCTGCAGAGAAAATTGGTATAAGCAATTTCCGTCCAGATGCAGTGACAATTACCGCTATCAAAAATGGTGAAATCACAGCCGTGACGGTTTTTGACACCTTTTCTGATAATGATTGCCAGATACATGTTGCTTCAGATGGCTCGCGCAACTGGTTATCTCGCCAATATCTGCACATGGTTTTTGCCTATCCATTCCAGCAGCTACGCTTTCGACGCTTGACGTCTTTGATTTCCGTAAACAATCATGCTTCACTTGCTTTCTGCAAGCAAACGGGCTTTGCCCGTGAAGGACTCTTGCGCAAAGCCGCCGAGAGTGGTGAAGACTTGGTATTATTCGGGATGCTGCGGGAGGAATGTCGCTGGCTACCGCTATTTTAGGGGCAGGTGAATGGACGCGAATATCTGGCAAAGCGATATAGCAGAGTGGGCGGCTATGCCGTCAATCTGGGGCATCCTTGCTATCGGAATAATTGCGTTTCTCGTTTTCAGAAGTGAGCGGGCCAGTGATTGGTTCTTTGTAATCATCGGCCATTCGTTGATCGGCGCATATTTTGCCATCCCGGCTTTGCTTATCACTATGATGATGAAATTTGATACGGCCACTATTGGCGCTCTCACTTTAATAGCGGGTGCGGCCGGTACAGTTTGGTCCTATCGCAGATCGGACTGATCTAGCTATTTATCGTCACGTCGATTATAACGAACTGACTAGGCGCATGATGTGCTGACACCTGATTAATTCGAGGTTTCACATCATGGGTAAAGGTTCTTCCTCCGCTCCCGATCCAGATCCAAACATTGGCCGTGCAGCGCTAAAGCAGGCTGAGACTGGTGAACAGTGGCTTGCCTTTTCCAAGGAGTCATTCGCTGTTTCGCAGGAGCGTCAAAAAGAACTCGACGCCCTAACGAAACGCGTTACCGAGCAGCAACTTGGTATTGCCGATCAACAGGCAGCATGGGCTAAATCCGATCGGGAACGATATGAAAATACGTTCAAGCCGATCGAAGATCAGTTCATTCAAGAAGCAACCAATTACGCCACGCCTGAAAAGCAGGCCGAGGCGGCTGCAACCGCATCGGCAGACGTGCGGGCGGCGCAGGCTTCCGCCAAAGAGCAGGGGCTTCGCGATTCCGCTTCGCTGGGTATCAACCCAACGTCCGGGCGGTATGCTGGCATTGATCGAGCAACAGACATGGCCTATTCGCTGGCTGATGCGGGGGCAAAGAACAACGCACGGCAGGTTGTGCGAGACAAAGGCCTTGCGCTTAAAGCTGACGTGGCGAACCTTGGCCGCGGCCTTCCGGCACAGTCTGCGCAGGCACAGTCTTTGGGCTTGGGAGCGAGTGGCGGCGCACTGGGTCTAAATCAGGGCACTAACGCGCAGTCTATGCAGGCCTCCAATATCGTCAATTCTGGTTATGCAGGCGCGATGCAAGGTTATGCCGGTATGGGCCAGACGCTCAATCAGCAGTACGCGACACAGGTCAGTGCCTGGGAGGCGCAGAACAAGGCCAACTCCGGTCTTTTTGGCGGCATTGGCGAAGCACTTGGCGGCATCGCGGGCATGTTTATGTCTGATGAAAACGTAAAAGAAAACAAGGTGCCAGTCGAAGACGGCAAAGCACTGGAAGCCATTGAAAAAATGCCGATCGAGGAATGGGATTATAAGGAAGGCGTTGAGGACGAAGGCCGACACATCGGCACTTACGCGCAAGACTTCCAGAAGGCGACCGGCAAGGGCGATGGCAAGAGCATTCCAATCATCGATGCAGTAGGCATCACGATGAAAGCCGTTCAGGACGTTTCCAAGAAGGTTGACGGACTTGCCAAGCAGATTGGTATTGCTGGAGCCAAAAAGCCCAAGGCCGTTGCGCCAAAAGCTCGCCCTCGTAATATGGAACTTGGTCTGGGAGTTGCAGCATGAGCTTTGGCGCAGGACTAGCCGGATTTGTTCGCGGGCTCGATACTGGTATGTCGATCCGTGAGAGATATGACGCCAATAAGGAGCGTAAAGCGCAAAAGGCGCAGCGAGATCAGATCAACTTTGACACGAAGACTGCTTTCGCCGAAGCAAAGGCCGCAGGCGCTGTTCAGGACGGCGACTTCATGACCTTCTATCAAAAATACGCACTCCCTAAACAGCAGGCGCTTTTGGTCGAACAGGGTGATTATAGCGGTGCAAAAGCGTTGGGCGAGTGGTCGAAATCAGACGATGCACAGAATGGGGCTAGGCTTTTCGGGTCGGCAATGGTCAAGGCTCAGTCTGGCGACTATGACGGCGCTATTCAAGATGCAATCGCAGCCAGCCAGTTGAAAGGCTATGTGAACACAGATCACAAGCTTACGGGCAGCACACCGATTCAGCAGAATGGGAAAACCATAGGCTATCAATTCCAGCTTTCTGATGGTGACGGTAAATCCTACACGCGCAATATCCGCCTGCAGGATATTCCAAACACTATTGCGACTTACGTCAATCCCGAAGCAGCTTGGCAGACTCAGACGGCTACTGCAGCAGCAGAAAAGAAGCGCGAAGACGAGATAACGGATTATCGCAAGAAAAAGTCGATCGATAAAGAATATTCCAACGATAAAACCGAAGACGCACAGGCCAAGCGGTATAGTGACACCCGCGCTGCGATGGAGAAAGCAAGAGAATTCGATGAAGACTGGACGGGGATGACTGAACAGCAGAAAGATCAAGCAGTTCGTGACCAGCTTTCAGCAGCAGACAAATACGGATCGGACAAAAAGACGGCCAAGTCGGGTGCGAGCTCCGCTGCGCCGGGCATTACCCCAGAGCCTCAGAAACGCATGATTATCGACACTGCAACGGGCAAGCCGATTGCCACGCCCGAACAGTCAAAAGCAATCGGCATTTCAGCACCCACCACTCCCGAACAGTCTGCTCCAGCAGTACCGGCCGCGCCTGCAAAGAAATCACTGCCAACAATGGAAAGCACGATTGCAGATGCGACTGATCAGCTTTCCCAAGGTGCCAACCCAGACATGGTAAAGCAGCAGCTTCTGAATGCTGGCGTACCGGAAACCAATTGGCCGGAACAGCTTACAAAGCCTCAAAAGACCGCAGGCAACGGTGCAGTGGGGATCAGCTTCTAAAGCCTCTCGCGTACGCGCGCGAAGCTGTATATAGTCGCGGCGTTCCAATGCGCATGACGTGCTTACCGAGCAGGGTACGTCATGGCTATTACACTGGATACAAACGCTGATCTTGATTCCTTCTTTGGCTTGGATAAGGCCGGAGAAAATTCCCCCGCCGCTGATAATCGGCAGACGGATGACAAGCGTCCCATCCAAACTGCATCTGTAGATTCATCACGCGAAGCAAGGCTTGAACCTATCGGCATCAACTTTGATGGTCCGAAGGCGTCAAATCAGCCCGTGAGAGCGCCGGAAGCAACGAAAGCTCCACAGCCTCAAGAAAGTCAGCCGCAGCCACAGGCGGCGAAGACAGCCGATATTCCGGGCATGTCCGCGCGCGATTGGAACGACGCGGTAAATACCATCATCGCCGAGGCCGCTGGGGATGGTCCCGAAGGTATGCTTGGTGTGGCAAGCACCATTCGCAATCGCGCGAATATTCGCGGCAAGTCGATCGGCGACATTGTCCGTGCACCAAGCCAGTTTGAAGGCTTCTATGCACCCGGCCCGAAAGCAGTTGAGGCGCAGAATAATCCGCAAGTGCGCGCCGAAGCTGAGCAGATTTTACGCGGCGTTCTCACAGGAGAATTGAGCGATCCAACAAATGGAGCCGATCATTTCCACGCGGACGGTATAAGCCCCGACTGGGCAAGCTCGATGCCGCAGACTGCACGAATTGGCAATCATGTTTTTTACAATTCAAAGCAGACAGGCCAGCCACGCCAAGTCGCATCGATGGATCCTGCAATTGGATTGGAAGAACCGCGTGGGAATCGCCGGGGGCTGGCAAATCTCGTTCCTGAACGTGAAGAACCCAAGAACACCCAGACTGGCAGTCTCGCATTCGTCAATCCAGGGCAAGAAAAGATCAATCCGGCATTCGCATCTGTGCTGCAGAGTGTGTCGGGCGATATTGGCAAGGGCTTAGTTATCACATCGGGCTATCGTTCACCTTCGCACCGTGTGGAAGCTGCAAAGAAAAAGCCCGGCCAGCATTCGCACGGCACGGCAGTAGATATTAGCCTCAAGGGCATGAACGGCCAGCAGCGTTTTGATCTTGTGCAGTCGTTGAAAGCGCGGGGCGTTCGCCGTTTCGGTACTTATTCGAACACACCAGATATTATCCACGTCGATATGCTCCCCATGGAGGGCTCAAAAGACGGTTTCTGGTACATGCATAACCGCTCAACAAATAATATGGGCGGAGCTCCTGATTGGCTGAAAGCTGCCCGCGCCACGCGTGTGAAGCGTTATGATGTGCCGCAGGGCAAAGCGATCGAGGCAGGTGCAGACTTCCGTTTTGATGGCGATCCAGAACCCGTCGCACAGGAAGAACCGCAGCCGCAGGCACAAGCCGTTGAACAGCCGGTAGAGGCTGATCCGATCGACGCGCGTCTCGAAGAATTGAATAAGTCAGAGCCCGGAAAATACCAGGCGATGACAGAAGACGAATATGCGCAGTGGCGTGATAAGTGGGAAGAAGAGAATCTATCATCGGGCATCATCGGTGATGGGAAGCGTCTATTAGCGTCCGGTTGGGCCGGGCTCGGACTGGCTGCACGGGAGGTTGTGAGAGCAATTCCCAAGGTTGGTGTGCCTATCGCTGACACACTCGATAGCATTGATGAATGGATGCACGGTCAGAAATCGGAAGAATATCTGACTAAAACCATTCAAAAAAATATTGAAACGCTTACGCCAGAAACGAAGTCGGCAAGAGAAAAAGACTGGTGGGATAGTGAAAAAGGCCGACCAGGCGCGGCATGGATGGACCCACGTAGCTATTACGCGGGGGTGGTTGAATCGTTACCTGGTACAGCATTAGGAATGGGTCCGAGCCTAATACTGGCACGAGGCGCGTATATGTCCGCAATTGCTGGTGGTGCATCCCAACGTGCTGCTGCGGCTGCAGCAGCACGTACAGCAACTATTTCGGGTGCAATTACTGAAGGTCTTATTGGCGGCGGACATACTGCCCGTTCAGTACGCGATGAAATAGCTGCTTTACCGCGTCAAGCACTTGAAAATTCCGCCGCAGTTAAAGAGCTCATGACAAAAGGCGACATGAGCTTAGAAAAAGCTATCGACACGCTAACCACGGATGCGGCGACACAGGGGCTATTGTTAGGCGGGGTCGCAACCGGCGCGTTTGGTGGCATGGGGGATCGGGTTCTCGCCCGAATCCTCGCTGAGGGCGTAGGCGGCTCTGTAGTAAAACGTATTCTTGCCGGTGCTGGTCGTGGCATCGTTGGCGAGGGTTTATTGGAAGAAATGCCGCAAGAAGCGGCAGGCCAAGTCGCACAGAATTATGTAATGAGGACCTTTGACCCTGATCGTGACCTGACAGAAGGTGTCGCGAATGCAGCAGCAGGTGGTCTAGCCGTAGGCGGGGCCATGGGTGCTGGAATGGGCGCATCGGGTGGAGCAATCAGCCCGAAAACTCCTCATCTAAATAATTCTGAAATATCCTCTGCCTCCGATCCAATTCAGACCACGGCTCCGGAACCGCAGGCAGCACCGCAGCGTAAAGGGCCGCTTTCACGCGCGTTCGAGGAATCCGCCTCACGTACAGATCTAGAATATGTCGTGAATGATCCAGACGTGGACGGCTTGGGTGTGGGTGAAATCCACGGACAGACTGTTCAAATTTCCGCTAATCAGGATCGTGTGCCAGCCGGTATGCGCCGTGTCATAGATCAGAGCGGAGTTGAACGTGTCATTGGTGATAACGTCCTCATTTCACTGTCGCAGGCGCAAGAGGCCGGAATCCGTCCTGCTGACAGCAAAACCGCAACGAGTGTTCAATCTGCCAAGGGCGCTCCTACCGTTGGTTCGTCAGTAAATGTAACTCTCCCAGACGGCAGTTCGATACGCGGCACCGTTGATAGTTATTCCGATGGTGAAGCTGTTATCACTGATGAAGTCGGGGAAGTGTTTCAGGTTCCTGTGTCGTCGATCGCGGTTCCAGAAGCTGCGGCCCCGGTAGAGCCGGGCCAGTTGCCAACCGATGCACTTCCAGAGCGAGATGCAGACGCGCAGGACGAGTTGCCAGCACAGCCGCCAATCGCATCGGAAACCACGGTTGAAGAAGGTGTTGCACCTGTCGATCGACAGAAGAATATTGTTTCCGCTGAAAACTCTCCCAAGATAGGGCAGAGCGTTATTGTTAATGCGCCTGGCTTAAAACGCGTTACCGGTAAGGTCGAGCAATACGTCTACGAGGACGAGGAATACCAGGCTATCGTTCGTGAGAGCGGCGGCATGACAATTCAGGTTCCTATCGAGCATCTGTATGTCGACGCGACAACCGACAAACAGGCCGAGGCAGAGGAACTTCGCAGGAATCCTCCTGTAGATCGTCCCGACATTGATGGGAACGAACCGCGTGTGCGCAAATTCGGCGATAAGACCGTACGTCTGCCAGACGATCAGTCACAACGCATATTCGACCTTGGACAAGACCGCGCAATGGCCAAGCGCCTGCTGGGTACGTCTGAACTCGACAAGGACAAAGCATCGCCTCCAGCACAGCGTGCGCTGGCAGACGAACTTGGTATTTCGTTTGAAGATGCCGGTAAGCTGGCTGATGATTATCGCTACCGCGTGGAAAAGGCCGGGAAACAGGCGCGCTCAAAACTGCCCGTCGATATGCATACCGTCAATCCGGTCATGCTCGATCGGATGCGCAAGCGTGTCGAGAGCCAGCAATCTCCTGCAGAGATTGAAGCTGCCGTCGAGGAACCGCCATCGGCCACAACCGATACGGCGGCAGAATCCGTTGCACCACAGGTTACAGGCGTTGATACCGAGACATGGTATAATTCCATGTCCGAAGCGGATCGCGCGGCCACACTTACCAAATCTGGTATTAAGCGCTCCCCAAAAGCTCCGTACGATAAACTATCGCCAAAAATTCAGCAGGCGCTGAATAAACAGCGACAGGTTGAAAGTGAAGCTGACCAAGCGCCGATCGACATTGCCGCTGCGCAGGCTGCAACGCATCCAGATAATGATTATGCCGAACCGACTCAGGCGCAAAAAGAAGCTGGCAATTATGCCAAGGGCCACGTTCGCCTTGGTGGCATGGATTTGTCGATTGAGAACCCAGCCGGTTCCGAGCGCAAGGGTGTTGATTCAAACGGCACTGCCTGGTCAACAACGATGGAAGGCCACTACGGCTACATCAAGGGAACTGTTGGCCGCGATAAAGATCACATCGATGTTTTCGTGAAGCCCGGCACCGCTGATATTTCTGACACCGCTCCCGTTTTCGTTGTTGATCAGAAAAACCCTGATAATGGCCGATTTGACGAACACAAGGTCATGATTGGTTATGCCAGCCAGCAAGAAGCGGAAGCCGCTTATTTGGCGAGCTATTCCCCCGGCTGGAAAGGCATGGGCGATGTTACCGAAACAAACCTTGGTAGCTTCCGAAAGTGGACGAAAGAAAGCGATACTACGAAGGCATTTGCGCCGAAGTGGTTCGGTACGCGTGATAAGGCAGACGCTTACGTCACAAAAAACAACCTGTCTGACACGCATTCTGTTGTAGAAAACGGCAAACGCTTTGAAGTCCGTCCGGTTGACCAAGCGACGAACAAAGTTGACGAACCGGCCCGTTCGTTTGACATTGAACGCGCCCGTGAAGATTTTCAGCGTAAAGTCGCTGAATCTCCATACAGTGACGTATGGGGCGCGGATCGCGAACCAGTCTATGACGCGCTATCACAACTTGCCGAAAAGTCGCCACTTAAAGATACCGAAATTGTTGAAGCCGTCCGCAACAACGCAAGTGATGCGGACCTCTTGAATGCTGCAGCGAGAACCTACGGTGTTGGAGGCACGGGCGGTAACAAATACATGGTGGAAACCCGTGAGGGACCAACCGTTACCGTTACGCTGGAAAAAGACAGCGGACCTGAAAAGATTGTCCTCAAGGGCAAAAAGCTTGCGGACACATTGCGCCGAGAGTTTACGGAAACTGTCGCTGAGATGCGCGCAGCGCACAACGATGCAGAAGCCAAGCGTGCTGCTGTTGAAAAATCAACCGAACCGAAAAACACAGAAAAGCTCGATAAGCTAATCGACAGCGGTCAAGTGACGGCGGCGGCTGACTGGGGTGCATCTAATAAGCTTGTCTCGCGTGATCGAGCCGATGAAATTCGCAAGAAACTGCGTGCGAAGTTAAGCGGTCAAATTAATTCGGGCATTGATCCGGAAATTCTCGCCTTGGGAACTGAGCTTGCGGCCTTCCATATCGAAGCCGGCGCACGCCGATTTGCGGATTTTGCACATGCCGTAGCGGCGGATATGGATGCCAGCATTGAAAAGCTTCGCCCATTCCTTCGGGCGTGGTATAACGGTGCGCGCGACATGATGGAGGATTCAGGGCTCGACATTACGGGCACCGATGATGCCAACGCCGTTAAGAGCGCACTTGCAACGCTAAAGGACACAGACAATGGAAGCCTTTCAGAACTGGAAACGAGAAGCGGAACTGCATTGGAAGCAGTTTCAGCCGAACCGTTACAAGGAACTGAAAGCGGGCGGGATGCTCGACCAGGCACTGACCGACGCGGCGAACCAGACGGCGCTGGAAATGAACCAGTTGACGGAAAACGGCTTCCAACCGGACGAGGCGTTTCAGATGGTGAGGGAGCAGTATCTGTTCCCACCAGAGGAAGGAAGCGCAATGAGCGCTCCGGAACTGGGCCAGACCTCTTTGAGCCATCGAATGATCAGCGCAGCCCGGAAGGGCAGCAGGACAATGGACCTGTAAGCGGGAAACCCCTTGCCGACTCTGTAAACCCTGAGAAACGCGTATCTCCAGACGATTCAGCGGCCACGCCTGCACATAATCGTCCGGATGGTTTCACCATTACCGATGCTGACGGGATAGGTGAGGGTGGACCAAAGACGAAATTCCGCAATAATGTCGATGCTATCAAACTCTTGCGAAAGCTTACAGAGGAAGGGCGACAGGCGACACATGCGGAACAGAAGGTTCTTGCGAAATGGGTAGGCTGGGGCGGCTTACAGCAGGCGTTTGTGCGTCCGGATGGATCAAAGGCCAAAGGCTGGGAACGCGAGTCCGATAGCCTCAAGGAATTACTAACGCCCGAAGAATATCGCGCTGCAGAAGCTTCCACACGTAACGCTCATTACACAGCTCCTGAAATCACCAAGGCTATATGGAAAGTGGCGCAGCGGCTTGGCTTCCGTGGTGGCCGCGTGCTTGAGCCGTCAGTTGGTTCCGGCAATTTCCTTGGTCTTACCCCCAAGGATTTGAAGCATCGTGCGCAATTCACCGGCGCGGAACTCGACCATATTACGGGCGGCATTGCGCAGCAGCTTTATCCAGCAGCCAACATTAAAGCGCCCGTAGGTTTTCAGGATTTACATATCCCGAATAATTATTTTGAACTGGCAGTTGGTAATCCGCCATTCGGCAGTGAACGGCTTTATGACGCGCAGCGCAAGGAAGCTGCAAAATTCTCAATCCATAATTATTTCTTCGCAAAATCGGTCGATACGCTCAAGCCCGGTGGCGTGTTGTCGATGGTTATAACCAATTCATTCCTTGACGCTGCGAACCCAGCCGCTCGCCGGTATATCGCCGATCGGGCGCGCCTCGTTGGTGCGATACGACTGCCAAACAATGCCTTTCTGGCAAATGCCGGCACAGAAGTGACCACCGATATTGTCGTTCTGCAAAAATATGCAGACGGTACGCCGCAAGCAGAGAAAGATTTCTCGTGGGTTGACGTTGGCAACTACCGCGATGCCGAAGGTCGCGACACTCCTTTGAACGCATACTTCGTTGATAATCCCGACATGATGCTGGGTGATTTCGGTCGCTACGGCACAATGTACGGAGCAGAACAGCCTGCACTTGTTTCCCGCAAAGGCGATAATCTGCCGGCATTACTGGACAAAGCAATTAATTCGCTTCCGTCTGAAATCATGCCTTCGCAGACAATTGAGGAAATTACGGAGTCCGCGGTAAATCGTGAACTTGATCGCGTTGCCGTACCGGTTGGCTCATTTCTGGTCAATGCTGACGGTAATATCGAGGTACGTGCGCCTGATTTGTTGGGCGACACGCGTGTCACTCCTCGCACTGACATAACTGGCAAAGATAAATCACGTATCTCCGGATTGGTAACGCTGAGAGATACATTCACGCAGTTGCGCCGCGTTCAGATCGATCCCGCAACCACTGACGCGGAACTGGACACGCTGCGCAGCAAGTTGAACACTGATTACGATGCATTCGTGAAAGAGTTTGGCCCGATAAACGCCGAAATGAATCGGCGCGCATTCCAGGATGACCCAACTTGGCCTCAAGTCTCTGCGCTGGAAAACAGCTATGATAAAGGTCTGACGCGAGAAGCCGCCAAGAAAACCGGCGAAACTGCTCGCAAGCCGAGCGCTACCAAGGCACCTATTTTCGAGCGCCGCACTCAGGAACCGTATAGCCGTCCACAGACAGCCGAGACGGCGAAGGATGCACTCGCAATAGCCATGTCCGAATCCGGATATGTGGATATGGCGCGCGTTCTCGATCTTTACCGCAAGCCGGTAGCGGAAGTGGTGGCCGAGTTGGGCGACCAAATCTACATGACGCCCGATGGTGGCTTCCAGACAGCAGATATTTATCTGTCCGGAAATGTGAAGCAGAAGCTTGCACGCGCCGAGGATGCAGCAAAGCTCGATCCTTCGTATGAGCGAAACGTGCTGGCGCTGCGCGATAAAATTCCGGCCGATGTTGATCCGGTCGATATTGACGTTAAGGCCGGAGCGCCATGGATTCCAGCAAGTGACATTGCTGAATTTATGCGCGACACTTTGGAAACGAACCATGCCAAGGCGATTTATTCGCGCGGCACGGCACGTTGGGAACTTGATGCAGGTCGCGCCAGCGAAGTTGCACAAGCTCGCTGGGGAACGCCTGATGCATCCGCGCGGCAGGTGGTTGAAGCTGCTCTGAACGCCCGAACAATAACGATCAGTTACAAGAACTCTGACGGGTCAGTAACTGTTGATGAAGCGGCAACCGATGCCGCCAATCAAAAGGTTGAAGCTGTCAAAGCCGAGTGGAACCGCTGGATTTGGGACAATGAAGCCCGCCGCGAAAAGCTCGCTCGCCTTTACAACGATACCTACAACACACACGTCGATACCGTTTACGATGGTTCACATTTGATTTTGCCAGGCAAAGTCAGTGACGATGTTGTGGAACTGCGCCCACACCAAAAGTCATTTATCTGGCGCGTTTTGCAATCTTCCACCACGCTTGCTGACCATACCGTGGGTGCAGGCAAGACATTTGCCGCAATTGGTGCGGTTATGGAACTGCGCCGCACAGGCCAAGCGAAAAAGCCTATGGTAGTTGTTCCAAACCATCTTGTGCAGCAATGGTCCGCAGATTTCATCAAGCTTTATCCCGGCGCCAACATTCTCGCCGCGACGAAAAAGGATTTTGAAGCAGGCAACCGCAAGCGTTTCTTTGCGCGTGTAGCTGCTGGTGATTACGATGCTATCGTTGTCGCGCATTCATCGTTTGGTCTTATCGGCGTTGACCCAATGTTCGAGCGTGACTTTATGCAGATGCAGGTCAACGACATCGAGGATTCGATCCGCACACTGGAGGAAGCGGAAGGAAAATCGAGCCGTAGCGTTAAGCAAATGGCAAAGCAGCGCGAAGCCTTGCAAACCCGTATGCAAAAGCTGCTCGATTCCGGCAGCAAAGATACCGGAATGACATTCGAGGAAATGGGCGTTGATGCTCTTGTCGTCGATGAAGCCCACGAATTTAAAAATCTTGGCTTCGCTACATCGATGACACGCGTTGCGGGGCTGGGGAATAAGGAAGGGTCGAAAAAAGCTGCCGACCTATTCATGAAAATCCAGAGTGTCATGAAGCGAACCGGCGGTCGCAACATTGTGTTTCTGACCGGCACGCCAATTTCAAACACGATGGCAGAACTTTACACGGTGCAGCGCTATCTCGCTTATGACGCTCTCAAGGCGCAAGGCGTTGCACATTTCGATGCTTGGGCCCGTGTATTTGGCGAAGTCGTCACCGACTTTGAATTGTCCGCTTCCGGTAAATACAAACTCACAACACGGTTCTCCCGTTTCGTGAATATGCCAGAATTGGTCACGCAATATCGCGTCTTTGCTGATACTATTACGAACGATGATATTCGCCGCCAGCTTGCAGAAGTCGGCAAAACGCTGCCGTTGCCGCGTGTGAAAGGCGATAAGCCTGCTGCGAATGTGGTCGAACCATCCGAATATCAGACCGACTTTATCGGCAATCCTACAGTCGATGAGAACGGTATTGAACATTATCCAAGCGGTTCGATCGTTTGGCGCTCTGAAAATCTTCCGAAAAAGGCCGAGAAGGGCGCTGACAACATGCTCAAGGTCACATCTGACGCGCGTAAAGCAGCGTTGGACATGCGCCTGATCGACCCGACGTATCCGGATCATCCGGGATCGAAGGTCCATGTAGCTGCGGATAACATTAAAAATCTTTATGACAAGTGGGCGCACAAGAAGGGTGCGCAGTTGGTATTCATCGACCTATCAACTCCGAAAAAGGCCGTTGCGAAAGCGCGGGCCGAATTTATGGAACTGCAGCGGAAAGCCGATGCCGGTGATGAGGCTGCGCAGACAAAGCTGGATAATATCAGCCTGGACGAAATATCCGCGCTGGAGTCGTCATTCTCGGTTTATGACGATTTGAAAGCGAAACTCATTGCGCGCGGCATTCCTGAACGCGAAATTGCATTTATTCACGATGCCAATACAGACCTGCAAAAGCAGGAGTTATTCGGCAAGGTCCGCTCCGGTCAGGTCCGTATATTATTTGGTTCGACGCCTAAAATGGGTGCGGGTACGAACGTCCAGAATAGACTTGTTGGCCTGCATCATTTGGATGCGCCTTGGCGACCAAGCGACCTTGAACAGCGCGAGGGGCGCATTATTCGGCAGGGCAATGAACTCTACGCCGAAGATCCTCAAGGCTTCGAAATTGAAATTCATCGCTATGCAACCAAACGTACTCTCGATGCGAAGCAGTGGCAGACGATCGAGCAGAAGGCGCGCTTTATTGGGCAGTTCCGCTCCGGCAACGTGAAAGAGCGCACGGTTGAAGACATTGGCGGCGAAGCTGCAAATTCTGCGGAAATGAAGGCGGCTGCATCTGGCAACCCGCTTATACTCGAAGAAATGGATTTGCGCCGTAAGGTAAAGCGTCTCGATAACGAACGGCGCGAACATGAACGAGCCCAACATTCTACCTCTCGGAATATCCGTGAGCTCGAACGCGAACAGGAAGAAATAAATTCGCGCGCTGACACACTGGCAAAAGATGCGAGCGCAGCGAAGGCATTTAACTCCGGTGATTTTTCCGCCACGATCAACGGAAAGTCCTTTGAGAAAACCAGTGAAGCCGGTGCAGAAATTCTAGCTATTGCGCTGGACATGGTAACGGCTGGCGCAACCAGTCGTGCAATAGGCACGATGGGGCCGTTCAAGCTTGATCTAGAAAAAGGACTGGCTTCGTCGTTTGTGGTCACTTTGAAAGGTGCCAGCGAATACGAAGTTAATCTGCCAGACGTGGGCGAACTGACGCCGGTTGGCGCATCGATGCGTATCCTCAATACCATCCGCAATTTGCCAGATCGCCCAGCCATTGATCAGGAGCGTTTGGCAAAAATATCCAAAACGCTACCACGGTTAAAAGCCGAACTCTCCGAATGGAGCGGAAAGGCCGAACTGGAAGATACGCGGCAGAAGCATGGTAACGTTCTTGCGGCACTGCGACCGAAGAAAAAAGAAGCGCCAAGTGCAGAGCCACAATCGAAGGCATCGATAGCCGAAAAACAACCCGTCATTAAATTGACGGGCAAAGAAGTCATGGCCAATTACAAGAATGGCGATGATATTCCGGTACTGCGCCGCGAAGCCCAAAAATGGTACAAAGATAACTTGGTGGAAAATGGCGTAACAGCCACCATGAAGGATGGATCAACTGTCCGCTTCAATGGCAAGGGCAGGCGCGAAAGCACACAAGGACGCAAGGGCGATATTCTTTTGCGTGCAATACCTTCAATTAAATCGATCATCGAACAGGGCGATATTGTTCACCGGGAACCCGGCGATGCTGCGCATCCGCATGTCTTGGAACGAATTATCATCGCCGCGCCGATCGAAATGGCCGGAAGCATTCATCATCTCGCGGTAGCGGTAAACCGTAGGGCCGATGGTGACTGGCACTATGATATAAACACCGATAATCGCTTCATAAATAAGGGAAGTTTCGCGGGCCACCCAAGGGATCAAGGTCTTGGAGAGATCGGAGCTACGTCCGAACTATCTGCATTGGAAGGCGCGACCCGCACCCTTAATATATTCGAATGGACGCCGGATAGCAATATATCCGGCGAATCGGTCGCACTACAGTCAGCTTTAAGCAATGGACCGTTCGGCGCGGCGGCATCCGGAATGTTGGATTCCGGCACCGTACAGATACAGAATTTGACCGATGAAGCCGTGCAAGCGTGG
>NZ_JAMJWE010000219.1 GCF_023554105.1 Brucella sp. 21LCYQ03 | reverse complement strand
CACAAATTCAGGCATTCTGGCAACTATTTCGGAAGTGCATAATTGGTCAAAAAAACTCATGGAGGACATGTTTTCTGGAAACTTTGTCGGTAAACCTAAAGGCATACCGACACCGTTTACAATTTGGAGATTGAAGTGTAAAACATCCTCCTCATAAACTTCAATGCTTTTCTTTAGGCTTTCTATACAATTTGGCTCTAACTCATCATCGTCGGAAAACAAGATAAAAAACGTCTCTCCATTCATGAGGCTTAAACACCTATCCCAGTGAGCCACCAAATCCTGACCACCAAGATTATTTTCGAACCGAAAGTAAGTGATGTTAAGAGCATCCTTATATGGTTTAATAAGGGGTTCTAAATCAAATGGACTGCAATCGTCGCCGATATATAAATTGAAAGCGGTATCCGTCTGATTCGCTAAACTTTCTAACGTATTAGAAAAATAAGTAGGCTTATATGCAGGAATAATTATGGCGATATTGTTATCTGGCAGCATACGAATTGAGTAAAAGTTATAACATTGATCTTAACGGGAGAAAAGCCATTTGGGTATAATAGTTGTTTTTAGCTTTGCTAAAGCCAATCCAATCTTGTATGATTTGCTAGTTCTAACTTTCGCAAATTCGAGCCCCTCATTTGCCTGATCGTGCAAGTAATCGATGTGTTCGA
>NZ_JAMJWE010000218.1 GCF_023554105.1 Brucella sp. 21LCYQ03 | reverse complement strand
CTCATGCGCCGACGCATAGCAAAGTATGCCTCTTGCAACACGGTTACCGAGGTATACTTGCCACCAGACGCCACAGCACCAAATTCAGGATTAGGACGTCCGTCGAGATTGACTACCACAACGATATTTCGCCTCTTTTTTTTAACATAATTGATGGGTAGAGGATTGAGCACACCTCCATCTACCAGGTAACGACCTTCAGAATCTACACCAGTAAATACGGCAGGGATCGCAATGGATGCACGTATGGCGTCGTAGACACTTCCCTTATCAAACACCACTTCACATTCATTCGTAAGATCAGTCGCAATGGCCACATAACGTATAGGCAGATCTTCAATCGCGATGTCGGGAAATACCAATTTCAGAGAGTCTAGGGCTTTTGTTCCTTTTAAAATACCAAACCACGGATTAGAAAAATCCATTAATTGGAATACTTTCATACGGGTCACCCCTTTCAACCACTCCTCTAAGTCATCTAGTTTTCCTTGTGCATAGGCAGCACCAATCAAGGATCCGATGGAGCATCCTATAATTTCATCGATGATATAGCCCTTTTCAAGCAACATTTTAATAACGCCAATCTGCACTAGACCTCGTGCCCCGCCGCTTCCCAATACGAGAGAAACCTTTCGCTTGCTTTTGAAAATGCTCATCATCTAAAATAAGTGA
>NZ_JAMJWE010000217.1 GCF_023554105.1 Brucella sp. 21LCYQ03 | reverse complement strand
ACAACAATTTTCCGTCAAGATCATAATAATTACGTTTTGTATCGCCAGCATTAAACTGCTCATACGAATTATTGATAAAGTACCTGCAAATCTCGCCGATCCTTCCGTGCATGTTAAGTAGCGGGGCCCAGCGTTCAATCCTATTAGCAGCATTGGATAAACTATTAACAGTGGCTTGACGGGAGGCAAAGACACCGGCGTCAAAATTAAATAAGGGGTTTTCGAAGGTACTGTTCAACGTTCCTCTAAGGGTATATATATTGGTGCGAAAGCGATTTTCCAGTCCGCTTATATAGTTGTAATTTTCCGTATTTACATAGCCTCCACTTAGTTTGAATTTGCTGCGTAGGGTATTGATACGTTGCTCAAAGGAGATGTTCGAATTGAAGGTTGTATAAGCAGGAGATAGGACATCTTCCGTTTCATTATAATCCACAAAATTACGTGTGTTTCGCGTGTGGAAGTTATTGGATCGGGTTAATGATGCGTTGGCGAATAAAACGGTGCCACTATAAAGGTTAAATCGAGCGTAATTGAGCGCATAAGTATGTTGCACAAACTGTTCCATATAAAATAATTGCGAGGGAGTAACAATATTCCGGAAATCACTTACGTAAGCAACATCATTGATGTTTTCGACTTGAGGAAAATCAATGTCTTTTTTATAAGTTA
>NZ_JAMJWE010000216.1 GCF_023554105.1 Brucella sp. 21LCYQ03 | reverse complement strand
AAACGAAGGTTTATCTCAAGTAGGTGCCAACGATTATGAGATCTTATCCCAGCAAAAAGTAGGTCCTTCAATTGCCAGCGACATTCGCGATCGTGCAATCTACGCTGCGGTATTCTCTATTCTAATTATTGCCGCCTACATTTTGCTTCGTTTCCGCAGATGGCAGTACTCCGTATCTGCAGCAATCTCCACCACACATGATGGTATCGTATTGCTAGGTATCTTCTCTGCATTAGATGGATTGGTACCATTCTCCTTAGATATTGATCAGCATTTCGTGGCTGCTTTATTGACGGTATTAGCTTACTCTGTGAATGACACCGTGGTCGTATTTGACCGTCTTCGTGAATACTTAACGAAGCCTTTCGGGAAGAATGAAAACTTAGGTAGCACCATCAACAGAGCGATCAACTCTACATTAAGTCGTCCGATCATTACCTCATTAACTTTGATCTTTGTATTGGCCGTATTGTTCATCTTCGGTGGTGAAGTTATCAGAGGCTTCTCTTTTGCGATCTTGATCGGTATTATTGTAGCTACTTATTCTTCTATCTTTATCGCTGCACCAAGCATGTACGATTTGACACCAGAAGAAAATGCTGCACAAGAGATCGCTCCAAAAGTGAAAGAAGTAAAAACAGTAACAAGCTAATCAAGTATAAGCTATTAGCATT
>NZ_JAMJWE010000215.1 GCF_023554105.1 Brucella sp. 21LCYQ03 | reverse complement strand
GAGATTGATTAAACTGCCAGTTAGATTCCATAGAATTACGGATACCATTGGTATTGTCTTTGGACTGTCCGTACGTGTAGGCTGTCATGATATCCAAGCCATGTGTAAAGCTTTTAGAAACCTGCCCTGTTAAGCTATACCGATATCCTTGGTTTGTATTGGACAATAAATAAGCATTAGTATACAATGGATTGATGGCCTGCGAACCGTCTACCGGACGGTAAATAGGTTGCTGTCGGTCTGTATCGTAGGGTAAATAAATAGGATTATCCCGCAGATTGACGTACGTGAATTGCAAATCGCTGATCACCCTAGTATAAATACCTTCTAATGTAAACTTCCAACGATCTTCTGTTAAGTAGTCGAAGGCCAGATGACTTCTCGAGGCTTGTGGCATCTTGAAATTGTTATCAATCAAATCCACTTGCGTAGCACCCGTCACATCGTTAGGGTTCACTCCTTGATTCTGGACAAATCCCGCTGCCCCCACTCCTGTCATGGCGTCACGAATTGGATCAGAACCAGTAACTGGCGTTACAATATTATTGCCGGAATACGTATATCTTCTATCAAATGCGCCGTAGCTATCCCCATTGTTATAATAAGCGTACCCTAGCCAAGCAAATGGGATTCTTCCGGTAAAAACACCTGTACCCCCGCGCATGACTAATTGCT
>NZ_JAMJWE010000214.1 GCF_023554105.1 Brucella sp. 21LCYQ03 | reverse complement strand
AAATAAATTAATTAAACGTCCATCGAAGCAGTAGGGCTTCGCTCAAGACACACTTCTCCCATTTAGGGTTTGCAAAGGTATACATTTTGTTATAACTATCAAATAGTTAGTCTATTATTTTTTAAAAGTTATTTCATACACCTTATTTAATTCACTCACATATTAAAGAGCTGGTAAGACATATTTAGTTGATAAATGTAAAAAACGTTTTTACTCATGACATACTGTTGTCATTACATCAACCTATGTTTGTGACATAGATAATTATATATACACTATTAAAAATAACATCATGAGTACATCACTTATCTCTAAACACGATCTATTAAAGCATTGGCTAGGACATCGTAACTTGACCCGCCACGTATTGGAAAAGTTTCCAGAGGATCAATTATTCACTTTTAAGGTCGAAAAGATGCGTACTTTCGCTGACCTTGTCAAAGAATTATTAAGCTTGGCGGTACCGGGGCTACATGGTATCGTACATCAGGAGATTACTCCGTATGATCATGATTTGCCTTACGACAGTAAGGAAGCCTTGTTGCAGGCCTGGGATGAAGCGACGCCTCAAATTGAAAAGTTATTTTTGCAGATTCCAGAAGAACGCTTTCATGAAGACTACAACTTATTTGGTCAATACAACTTGCCAATTCTTCACAACATATTGTATTTTATC
>NZ_JAMJWE010000213.1 GCF_023554105.1 Brucella sp. 21LCYQ03 | reverse complement strand
CATGGGTAGGCGTGAACAATGCCGTGCGCTTCCCGAAGATGTTGGACGCGCAGCAATTTATGGATTTTAAAAATGCTGCCATCGATAATGCTTTGGTTAACAATCCTAATTACACGGGCGCACCTAGAAATACATTTTTGCCAAGCTTCGATGAAAATGGAAATTTAGTCGATGTCGATTGGCAAGACGTGGTTTACAGAACTGCAGTTTCGCAAAACCACAACGTGTCAGTTTCAGGGGGAAGTGACAAAACGGTCTATTATTTCTCCGCTGGTATATCCGATCAGGATGGTTTTTTGGAAGCCAATAATTTCAAGAGACGTTCAGGACGTTTCAATATTGACCACCAAGCGACTGACTGGTTAAAATTATTTGGAAACGTAAGCTACAATAATACCGTCAACAATGCCCCAAATAGTGGTTCCATTGCTGGCGGCGCTTTTAATTCTTCGGGTGTAGGACGTATAGCGATGACACAAGCGCCTAACGTGCCTATCTATAACGGGGATGGTAGCTATAATATAGAACAAAATGCGATCGGACGTGGTGCCAATCTTCTTGCTCTACAATATTCGAACCCACAAGTGTTAATTGATTTGGACAGAAATTCTTCGGAAACGAATAGATTGCTGGCTAACCTTGGAACAGAGTTGAAATTGGCAGAAGGTTTAACATT
>NZ_JAMJWE010000212.1 GCF_023554105.1 Brucella sp. 21LCYQ03 | reverse complement strand
TGATTACCGGCACGGTGTATCCAAATGAAATTAAGCCGGAAGGTCCTTTTGGAGATCATATTGGCTATTATTCACTCACACATCCGTTTCCACTGATGAAAGTCCACAGCGTGTATCACCGTAAAAATCCTATTTGGTCATTTACGGTTGTCGGTCGTCCACCGCAGGAAGATACAAGTTTTGGTGCGTTGATCCACGAAATTACCGGATCCGCAATTCCTATGGAGATTAATGGTTTGCATGCCGTGCATGCGGTAGACGCCGCTGGTGTGCACCCACTTTTGTTTGCGATTGGCAGCGAAAGATATACGCCGTACCAGCAGGTAGAGCGCCCGCAGGAATTACTGACGATTGCCAATCAGATTTTGGGTAAAAACCAATTGAGCCTGGCAAAATATTTATTCATTTCTTCTCATGAGGATAATCCAACATTGGATATCCATGATGTTGTAAGCTACTTAAAACATATTTTAGAACGCATCGAATGGGATAGAGATGTGCATTTTCATACTAACACGACGATTGATACATTAGATTATTCTGGCGATGGATTGAATGCTGGCTCCAAGGTTGTGTTTGCTGCGGTCGGCCTTCCTAAGTATGCATTAGCTACGGAGATTCCGGTCGGTTTAGATTTCCCACGACCATTTGGGTATGCCAAATTAGCACTTCCTGGAG
>NZ_JAMJWE010000211.1 GCF_023554105.1 Brucella sp. 21LCYQ03 | reverse complement strand
CGACCGTAGAAATCGGAAAATTAGGAATGTTGGCATACATCAATTGATGGGAGATATCGATTTCATTGACGAGTTTGCCCAAGCCCGTTCCCAGAATAATGCCAAACTCGGGCTGAAAGTCGCCTATCTTACGTCTTATATAGGCTAGGGTTTCATTTAAACTGTCATGCATGTAGAAGAGATGTTAAGATTCAAACATAAACGATTTTTCCTTTCTTCGCAAAAAAGCAGCTGATCATTAGCGTATTTTAACAAAGTGGTGTAGATCAGCGTTGCGGCACTTCTTCCAGAGCACTTGTTTCCGGAGCCATCCTGCCAGGCGAAGTGAATAAAAGCAATAAGAATGTCAGCAATCCATTGTAGATAATTAACTCAAAACCTACCTGATAGGTTCCCAACGTAAAGAGGTAATTGGTATTGATGACCAGATAGATCAAGACGGGCGATACCAGACTAATAATAGGCACCAAGTGATCGCGTACCTTTAGCCGAGTCAGAATACCGAAAGCAAATAGACCGAGCAATGGACCGTATGTATACCCTGCCGCGGTGAAAATCGCGTTAACTACCGAGTCATCATTCACAATCCTGAAGATCATAATCACCAGCAGCATCAGTACCGAAAATCCGGCATGCACATAGTTTCGTTGCCGAATCAGGCCCGGTGCATTGGGATCTGCT
>NZ_JAMJWE010000210.1 GCF_023554105.1 Brucella sp. 21LCYQ03 | reverse complement strand
CCTAATAATTTTGAAGGATGAAAGAGATACACGATATAGTCGAAGCTTATGATAAGGCAAGAAGCCAAGCCAAGCAGGCAGTACTGGCTACAGTCGTGCGCGTAGAGGGGTCTTCTTATCGGCGCCCAGGCGCCAGGATGTTGGTTACCGACGACGGACAGATCACAGGTGCCATCAGCGGTGGCTGCCTGGAAGGTGATGCCTTAAATCGGGCGCTCTTGGCTGCCTACCAAAAGGAAAATAAGCTCATTACCTATGATACCACAAAAGACAGTGATGCCGCTTTTGGCGTACAATTAGGCTGCAATGGTATCGTGCACATTCTGTTTGAGTATATCGATGCCGAGCAGGATTATAATCCCATCGCTTTATTACGAGAGTTAATTCAGTATCGATCGCATGCGGTAATCGCTGTTCAATACGCATTGGACCAGCGCGACAGACAGCGAGGTACCTTTTTACTGGTTAAAGAGGATTTAGGTACGCAGAAAAGCTCACCACCAGCCGCTTCATCTATATCCTATAATTTGCAGCAGGATATAAACCAGGTGCTGGAGAACAAGCGTTCGCATCAAACTGCGATCGTTGACCAAGGTGTTTCTCAAGACATCTTGCTTGAGCACATTGCTCCGCCCATTGCATTGTTCATCTTTGGTGCCGGGAATGATGCTCAGCCGCTAG
>NZ_JAMJWE010000021.1 GCF_023554105.1 Brucella sp. 21LCYQ03 | reverse complement strand
CATGGGTCAATTCTAAATGGAAATATCACCCCAAACTGGGTCAGTTCTCAGCGGCAATCAACACGCGATGCTCTGACCGAAGTGTTGGACCTGATGGACGCTAAAGCCCACTACGAAGGCGCGCTGTCCAAAGTGAATGTCCGTATCGCTGGGAACGAAGAAGAAGTTTACTACGACTCTGGCGAAGCTGATGGAACTATCGTCAGAATATCGGCAGAGGGGTGGGAACTCGTCAACAACGCTCCCATACACTTTCAGCGCCCTGCTGGTTTCGTGGTACAGGTTTTGCCGGATGAAACCAGAGGACGATTATCCGACCTGCGGAATTTATTGCAACTGGACGATAAGAATTGGGTTCTGCTTCTGGCATTCTTGCTGATTTCGCTGAAACCTGTTCACCCTTACATGGTTCTGCTCTTGAGTGGTGGCCATGGTAGCGGAAAGAGTAAAATCAGCGAATTGGTAAAGCGAATTATCGATCCGAATGCGCTGGAAAAAGCCCGCCTCCCAAGAGAAGAGCACACACTGGCAATTCAGGCTGCCCAGAGTTGGCTGCTTATTTATGACAATACATCCTCAGTTCGATGGGACTTATCTGACGCGATTTGTGCGATGTTGACAGGAGGTGGTTTCAGTACGCGTAAGTTCTACGCAGACGATGAGCAACGCATGTTCAAGAACGCTCGCCCGATAATAATTAACGGTATAGGGGAGTTTGCCAGCCAGCACGATCTTTTGGACCGCGCTATCGCTCTAAAATTGCCGACAATTTCCGAAGGTGCGCGGCGAACCGAGCGAGAACTCAACAAGCGCTTTGAAGAAATTTTGCCCGGTATCTTGGCTGAACTGTTCGACATCGTCAGTTTGGCCTTACGTCGGTTTGACAGCGTCGAACCGCCAACAACCGTCAGAATGGCGGACGCGGCACAATGGCTTGTAGCTGCTGAACCTGCCACTGGCTTACCGGAAGGTGCATTCCTTGCCGCTCTTGAGGACAGTGTGAAAGAGGTGACGATTGAAAACACCATCAACCATCCAATTGTTCTCGCGCTCTTCAAACTGCTCGACAATCTCGGGCCAGATCGCGTTTACGAAGGGACAGTGGGTGATTTACATGAAAAACTGCAGGGCCAGCAGGACCGATACGACCCACAGTTGCCAAAGAATGCATCTCATTTGTCGAACGCACTTCAGCGCTTGACCCATGGCATGGCTTCAATCGGCTTGCATGTGGAAATGCTTCCGCGAACCAATAAGGCACGTCCGCTCCGCATTTGGGTAGAAGAAACCGAACACATGCCTGAACCGGACGAAATGCTTCAGAGGTTGCGTTAAGTCTTATGGTGCGGTGGTGCTAGTGTAGCTATGCGACCTCCCTTAAGGGGGGAAGTAAAAATTGCTATACACTGTACACCGCGCTAGCGGCCCGCAGGTGGGTGTCAGTGGGCGGCACCACCTACACTAGCTACATTTGGCTGAGGCGCTTAAGTATTCCTTTGCGCCACGGCGGCCCTGCCTACTGGACGACTGGCCGTCTGTGTGGGCTACTGGAACACTGCTGCTGAGCTTTACCGTTCCGCTTTGCCAGTGTTCTGGGTTGTAACGCCAGTTGTCGTGAGAGTTCTGCAAAGGTCTTGAGCGGCGATTTCAACCTCGGTGAGGGAGGAATCAAATCCACTCACGACCGCGTCGTCTCGCGGTCTCGCTTTTCAACGATATGCAGACGTTACACGGCTGGTTACAATTCGAGCCATTTTTTGGCTTTCCCAAACAACTGACGATTAATTGTTCTGGTTGTTTCGCCGTGTTTTTCTCGCAATTTTTGTCAAATGCGAGCAAGAAAATGAAAGACTTCAATATCTCAATTACTAGTACCACGCGTCGTCGCAAGCTGAGTGATGGAACCATTGCCGAATACCCGCAGTGGTATTGTGAGTACAAAGACCCAATCTTGAACAAGCGCCGCCGCCGCGCTTTCAATCGCAAGAAGAACGCTGAAGCCTTCCGCAACGATCTATTGGTAAAGGTTATGGATGGCCGGTATGTGGATGAGCGGAAAGCACCCACTGTATCACAGGCCATTAATCACTGGCTGGAAGACCGTGAAACTAAGGTGAAGTCGTCGACGTTTCAGGGCTATAAGGTCGTGGTCAACGGTGCAATCCGTGGGCCACTGTTGATCGGAACGGCGCAAGAGCGTGCAAAATACACGGAGAATGGCGTTCCACCGAAGTCTGCCCGCTTCTTGAAATTGCTGGGCGATGTCAAGCTGACGGAATTGACCACCGCCATGATCCACGCATGGTACAAGACGGTAGCTGAGCAATGCGGCACCTACACCGCCAACCGCGCCAAGAGTCATCTCAAGTCTATTCTGGCGCTTGCTGAGGAAGACTTTTTGGTTCGTGCGCCATCCATGCCTACCGGGCTTGTGCGCGCCCGAACGCGTCAACGGCGTGTTATTCTTACACCGGAACATATCGCCAAACTTATTGCTGCCGCCAAGCTAGATCCAGAATACGGCATTTATTATGCCTTTCCGTTTCTTGCCGGAACGCGCCCGTCTGAACAGTTGGGTCTATTATGGAGTGATGTCGATTTCGAGAAGAATATTATTCGCATTTGTCGCATTCAGGAGCGCGACGGGTCGTTGACCGAGACGACCAAGACGGAAGCGGGAACACGAGAAGTTCCAATGAGCGCGGTGCTGCGCGAAATGTTGTTGGCGTGGCGCGTGCGTTGTCCACGTAGGAAAGGGGAATTACAGCGGGTCTTTCCGGGGCCGGGACGGCTACAGGCATGGCCGTTGCCGCGTCTTGGCGGCGGCGGAGCGTTCCTATACCAGAATTTTCGGAAGCGGCTTTGGGTGCCAGCGTTCAAGCAATTGAATGTGCCTTACGTGACACCGCATTCGGCGCGACACTCGTTCATTTCCACATTGCAGGCGGAGGGAATCGAGGTTGGACTGGTGGCAAAGATTGCAGGCCACGCCAATCCAACGGTGACGCTTGGTCATTATACGCAGGCTGTCCGCAATGCTAATGTTGCTATCGAAGCGCTAGATCGCGCTTACGCTGGATAATACAAAGCGGGCGTCGGTCGAAACCGACGCCCGCCATCTGTTCAATTAATTGTTTCTAGCTGTTGCTTATTCCGGTTGAAGGGCAATGTAGTCTCCACCCTCGCATTCACCGAATTCCTCCAGCGCACCGTCAATCTCGTCGGCGGCAATCCGCATGAGTTCAGCGGCCTGCTCCAATGGAATCCATTCTTCCGCGCCGTTACGCTTATTTCTCACCATGATATGCATCGTGTTCTCCTGTCTCTTCTCCAAAAAAGAAAACACGAAGAGAAGCTCCACAAAAGTATTCGCGTAAATTCAATCTGTTAGCCGAAGTTCGATTGATGCAGCACTGCCACATTTGTTTGCATGGCAGGGGCGGGCCAAGGACGGGCGCTGCCACCCGTCCGCTATGTATATAGCTGGCCCAGTGCCTGCTGGTTTCGCGTATGCCTTCCTGTGCGTGGCGTCCCCGTTGCATGGTGCAGCCGCCGTGGCTGCACTGCTTTTAATTTCGAGCGGGCCGAATTTTTCGCATCCCCCCCGACAACGGCGTTGTCCAACAGTTACATGGGACCCAGTCTGCCTCGCGAATTAATTTGAAGACATACCTAGGTATGAAGCAAATCATTCGATGCGATATTCCACCGATGCTGCACCAACACGAACGATACGCAAAGTCTTTCCGACGATCTTAACGCTCTCGCCCTTGCCGAGACTGAACTGGATGGGACGAGACGCTGTGGCATATGAGGATGATCCACGCGCTGGAACGAACTGGTAGGACGTTGACGTGGCCGTTCCAGAAATAGGCGCGGTGCCAACCGAGCCGTCGATATTGGTTCTAGTGGTATGTGGAAGTACCAGCGGCGTTTCTGACATAGTTGTTGCATTGCTTTCTACATCTACATCTGTACGCTCAAACATCGCCTGACCGCCACGACTGCCTACAAAGCGCACGGTTGTGCCGCCTGCATTCGTGGTTCGCCCGAACAGGTCTGCTTTCCCAAACGCATTTGGCAGAGCGCGCCGCGATTGTAATTTCATCACAGTGTCGCCGGGACCCGCAGACATAACACTGGCCGTTATTGGGGTGACAAGCGAGCTTTTGGTTTCTATTGGAGCGCAGGCTGCAAGGCCCAATGTCGATATAACAAGAGCTGGCCGCAAAAAGTAATTTAGTGGCATCAAATTAACTCCCAAGCCGTTGAGACAAAAATTTTTCAAAAAAACACGACGGAAAATCCCCGTCAATTATTCGCGTGATAACTCATCAAAACCCAGATGTTTGGCCTTTATAAAGCCCGGCTGCCAACGATGTGCCGCAGCTTCGGCTGCATCAAGTAATTGCTCAGAGCTGCTTGGGTTCAGAACAAGAAAGAAGACAACATGGGCCGTCGTAAATGCCCATATTGAGCAACCCGGTGCTGCCTCGCGTAATTGTTCCGAGCGTTGTGCGATAAATGCTTTTCGCTCGATGCGTGGAAAATGCTGGTAGATTAAGAGTGAGTTGCCCGTGCCGTAGAATTCTACGACTTCGTCTAGATAGAGGTACTTGGACGAATTCTTCCGGTCCTTCCTCAAAGACACTTCCAAGCCGTTGTCGGGATCAAAGAACACGAGATCGGTGTTGCCAAGTGCGATGGCGCAGCGGCTCATGAAGGCTCGCCGCCCCATAGTGTCGTCCGGCAGAAGCTCGTTGAAATAGGTTGCCTGCGGAATTGCGCCGCTGTCTTCAATCACTTGCAAACGGCGGCGGTCCGGCTCGCCCGCAGCTTGGACAAGAATGTCGAACAGTTCCGGGTCGAAATGGCGGAATCCATCCGGCTGCCGCAAGTAGCTGAGCTTGTTCCCATCTGGACGCCCATCTTCAGGCGTCAACATCCAGCAGATGCCTATCGAATTGGTTCCTTCTGCCGACAAGGCCCGAAGCAAAGCGTATTTACGGTAGTCGTTTATGTCCCCAACGTATTGATGTTTCAAGCACGCCTCCCGAATCAAACAGCGTGCCCAGTATGTCAAAATACCCCAATTTGGGGTATTTAAAAATCGGGTTCAAATAGGTTGCTAGTTATCAAATCTGGCGGTCCTATTGTCATCTTTTCAGCCCGACCTTTATAGTAGGATGATCGAGTTGCTTATTGCGGCTCGAAAGGACGCTGGTATCACTCAGGTCGAACTTGGTAAGCGGATTGGGCAGCGCCAAACCTTCGTGTCAAAATTTGAACAGGGCGAGCGTAGACTTGATATTGCGGAATTTATAGCGGTTAGTCGGGCAATCGGTTCTGATCCACAAAAGATTATCGGGATTGCTGAAGATTCAGGGCTTCAAATTTTAGAAAGCTGAATGCCTTTTCTCTAAACAATTGTCAAATCCGACCTGTTATCCACGCTCTGTAGCACCTGTCGCCAGTACTATTCACCTTTACATTTAATCCCATCGAACGAAAGAGCCGCGGCGGCCTCTTGTAGTTCAGTCACAGCAAGAATGCGCGTGGGTTTGACGTTCATGCTACAAAGTTATGAATACAGAGCGGATGAAACGTTAGCCAAAGTCAATCCTGTGGGCATAAGTAACCTACGCCCACAGGATTCAGAGATCGTGATCAAAACGATCCTGCTAACTCCAGTTTATGTAGTTAGCAGATAATTTCTTGAAGTCAGAGCTCGATGCGCAACTCGCACTCGTTTCTATATTGGCTATCAAATAATCGAGGCATTCTAAGAGCCGCTCATTGATAACATTTCCCTTGACTACCGTGAGCGCTGCTTTTGCATGTTTACAGCAGAGCGGGCGCCCCAGCTTGCTTTGGATTTCAAAGTCAGTCAAAGCAACCATGACATGCGCCGCATACTTGTCACCGGCTAGAGAAAGAATATTGTCGTAGTATTGTTTGCCACCCGGAGAAACGCCTTCATAATATGACACACCCCGTCCAATACGACACATGAGTACAGTCTTAAAAAGACGTTGAGCGAGATTATCAAAAATAGACTGTTGATCTGGCACATATGAATATAGCCGCGCAGCTACTGGCGGCTCGTGATGAAAGTTGTCCCAACCATCATGTTTGTCGTGAAGATCTGTGATTAATTCATCAACAATAATGACACGCTCAGAAGGTGAGCGGAATGCGTTCCCACCAACAACTTTAAAGAATTCTTCGCCAAGGACATGTTTATCTTTGTATAAATTGACATTATAGCCTTCAAGAACGATGCCTAGCTTGTATTTAGCTTCATCACGGCATGTCGCCCAGAGCGCAGGTGCAATGAGAGAGATGTTCTTCCGCACAACGGGGTGCGTAGCGTTCACGACGTAAAGTCCGAACATCGTACGTAACAAGTTTCCACATAGATGGGTCGGAAGCTGCTGGAATCGACCCACAATCGCCTGAACCTTCGAATTGTCTAACGGATCAGTCGCTTCTCGCAGATTCTTGATGAATGCTTGTACCTGAAGGGCAGCCTCGGTCGGATTGTCATTTAGAACCTCTGATACGCAAGTTTTTAACCAACCGAGAAGCTCATAGGCGTTAATTGCATAACTTGTCGGATGCGAGATGCCAATGTCGTTTCTCATATCGAGGATATGCTTGAGTTTCTTATAAGTAGTGTCGGATATCAACTCCAACTTGCGGCATGTGTCAAGAAGTACGGAATCCTTGAGGGAGGCCAAATCATCCTCTGTTTTATAATGTTCGCGAGCTTTGCTGCCTCCGACAGCGGCATCGAAGAAAATCTCCAGTCCGTAGACCGTAGCCTTGCGGCGCAGGTTCAGAACGACCTCGTTCCAGACCGCGTTGAGAGAGTAGTCGAACAGGCCAAACCCAGCTCCGATAACAAACTTGGAAAGATAACGCGCGTCCTTCTTGACCTCGGCTGGTAGGTCGCGGATTAGACCTTCTAGGTTTGCTCCGATGGTGCGACGTTCCTCTTGACTGGCGATAATATTGTCCGATGGGAGCCCCATCTCATCGAGAAAATTCACCAATAGTTGTGCCTGCGGGTCGATCAGTTCGTTTGTTTTCTTGGAAACAAGGTCTGTCATATTGCAACTCAAATCTGTTTATAAGGCACCAAAAGAATTAGGAATAACGTGATTCACGTATTGTCTAAGAGAAAGTAAATCGTAGTATATGTAAATACCTTGGGAGCTTTAAGAATAAGGATGCATATTTTATTTCACAACACCGCCGCCGTGACTTAACTTTGCGTGCATTTCGCAAATCGGTAACCGTGCGGTGACCGCTACGATTTCAATTATTCCTGTGGGTAGGATTTGGGCGGCTTTGGAAAGCAAAAATCCCGGACTGAGCCGGGATTTTGATGCCTATTTTAAGAGAAACTGGAGCGGGCGAAGGGATTCGAACCCTCGACCCCAACCTTGGCAAGGTTGTGCTCTACCCCTGAGCTACACCCGCTCGCGCCAGTTTTCAGTTTGGAAACTGTTCTCTAGGAGAAGTCGCTTCCGTTAGGCAAGCGCTATATCGCTGAACGCTTCAGGGAATGCAATAGGGAAAATCTGTATTCGTAAAAGGAACATCAAAAAACATTATAAGTAATTGTTATTTATAATAAAAATATTTCACCAAACATTGTGGAAATCGCATTTTCAGCTTTTTAATGCGCGTATTCTTTTGAAATTCATGTGAATCAGATTGTTCAGAATTGCACATTTATATTGAGTTTCCGATTCATTCGCATGTCTCTGTATCCATTCGGTGGCAATACGAATGAACTTGCGACATCCTACGAGGACAATTTGACTCTTGCCTCTTTAAGACGTGTGATTAAGCTTACAAAAAGCTTTATAAAGGGGCTCTGAGTTGGTCTCTTATTTGGGAAGTAATATCTTATGCTTATGACGTCGGCGGAACTTCATGATTATCTGAAAAGCCTCGACATAGAGGTGAGTACGGTTGAACACCCACCATTATTCACCGTTGCCGATTCACAAGGTCTGCGTGGCGAAATAGCCGGTGGCCACACCAAGAATCTGTTTTTGAAAGACAAAAAAGACAATTTCTTTCTCGTAACCGTCGATGAAGACGCTGTCGTCGATCTCAAATCGATCCATCAGATTATTGGTGCTTCCAGCCGCGTTTCTTTTGGCAAACCGGAAAAACTAATGGAATATCTCGGTGTCGTACCCGGAGGCGTGACCGTGTTTGGCGCAGTGAACGATACTGAGCACAATGTTCAGATTGTCCTCGATGCAGCTCTTATGAAAAACGACATTATTAATGGGCACCCTTTGACGAATGAAGCCACAACATCGATCAAGCGCGATGATCTTCTGCGTTTTCTGGCGTCCACTGGTCATGAAGTCCGTATTCTCGCTGTTTCAGAAGATGCTAAGGTTTCCCTATAGATCAGAAGCCACCAACTGCAACTTAGCGGAAACGCAGCTCGACATTGATTGCTGTAGATACAAACTGCCATATCGAAAATTGTTTGCCGCCGCCCTATATGCTGGCTGAAAGACCCAAGGAAAATATCCGATGACAAGCCAAAACAATCCTTATTCGAATACAAGTGCGCAGATGGGCGGGCAATTGACCGGGAATGTGTCTTTTGGAACATCAACCTCGGCTGTTGGCGGCCATGATCTGATCAAAGATACGACGACAGCCGCCTTTCAGGCCGACGTAATCGCGGAATCGCGCAATCAGCCAGTTCTTGTTGATTTCTGGGCGCCATGGTGCGGCCCTTGCAAGCAACTCACGCCAATTATTGAAAATGCCGTCCGTGAAGCCGGCGGTGCAGTCAAGCTCGTCAAAATGAATATTGACGACCATCCGTCGATTGCCGGTCAGCTTGGCATTCAATCAATTCCCGCTGTCATTGCATTTGTGAATGGCCAGCCTGCCGATGGCTTTATGGGCGCTTTGCCAGACTCTAAAGTCAAAGAATTTATTGCGAAAATCAGCGGTCCCAGTGATCAGGAAGCAGCAATCACTGAAGCAGTTACGGCTGCGAAAGAGCTGGTTGAAGCTGGTGATTTCGTGCAGTCAGCGCAGATTTTTTCGTCAATTCTGCAAGTAGCGCCTGATAATGTTGATGCAATTGTCGGCTTGGCGACGTGCTTGCTTGAATCTGGCGATGATGAGAAAGCCCGCGAAATATTGGCAACTGTGCCAGCGGATAAGCAAGATGCCGCACCTGTTCGTGCGCTTGAAGCGAAGCTTGCTCTTGCGGATCAGGTAAAACTCATCGGTGATCCGGTAGAGCTGGAGCGGCGCGTTCAGGCTGATCCCAACGATTTTCAGGCTCGTTATGATTTAGCGCAGGTACGGAATGCGCAGGGGCGACGCGTGGAGGCCGCTGATGAATTGCTGGCAGTCATGAAGGCGGACCGTAGCTGGAATGATGATGGTGCACGCAAGCAGCTTCTGCAATTCTTTGAAGCCTGGGGCAATGCAGACCCAGCGACTTTGGGTGCGCGCCGCAAGCTTTCGTCGCTTCTGTTTTCTTAAAGGAGATAGTTATGCAAGTGGGCAATGCCCGTTATCGGATAGCTTCGGATATACCGGAGCTTGTTCCGGTGTTTCCACTTAAAGGCGCACTCTTGCTGCCGGGTGGTCAGCTACCGCTGAATATATTCGAGCCTCGCTATCTTGAAATGGTCGACGATGCATTGTCCGGCAAACGGATTATCGCGATGATCCAGCCTCGCATTCATGATGTCGAGGAAGAAGACGAAAGCGATGATCTTGACGAGACAATCAAACCTGAATTGAGTCAGGTTGGTTGTCTCGGGCGGATCACGGCCTATTCAGAGACGGGCGACGGCCGCGTATTGATCACATTACAAGGCATTTGCCGGTTTCGGGTTCTCGAGGAGGTGCATTCCCGCAAGCCTTATCGCCAATGCAAGATAGCGCCATTTTTGACTGATCTTGAAGCTGCAAACGATGTTGGAGAGATCGACCGTGAAGCGCTCTTGCGCGCATTTAAGGATTATCTCGAAGTGCATAATCTGGAGGCGGATTGGGATAGCATCTCGCGCGCGGCCAATGACACATTGGTGAATGCACTTTCAATAATGTCGCCGTTTGGTCCTGCTGAAAAGCAGGCGCTGTTGGAAGCTGCGGATCTGAAAACGCGCGCTGCAACGTTGATTGCTATTACGGAAATGGTGTTGGCGAAGGCCAAAGATGACTATGGCTCACGTCTGCAATGAACGTGTCCGCAAAATATGCAGTGCCAAGGAATTATAAATGACCACTAATGAAAGTACCGGCAATCTCGATGTGAAGCTGCTCGAATTGCTTGTGTGCCCGCTCACCAAGGGACCACTTCAATATGATGCGGAGAACAGCGAATTGATTTCGCAAAAAGCTAAACTTGCTTATCCAATTCGAGGTGGCATTCCGATCATGCTTCCATCCGAAGCGCGGACAATTGAATAGCTGGGCTCACGTCAGTAGTGCCGTCATCTGCCAAGAAGAGGCGCTAAACCTTGATGTTATATAATTTCTATATATTCGCCGTTCTTTTTCATAAATTTCGCGCGGCAATTATTGCTTGCTTTGCACGGGGGTTCTATAACCCTCGCGGAACTTTAGGTTATGATGGCGGAGTTTGATTTTTCTACCGCTATTAAGCAATAAAAAACAGAGGCTTGGCATTATGGCATCCAGAAAACTCCTCCTCCTGCCCGGTGACGGTATCGGTCCTGAAGCAATGGCTGAAGTCCGCAAGATTATCGCTTTCCTCAATTCTGGTCTGAATCTCGGTTTTGAAACCGACGAAGGCCTAGTTGGTGGTTCGGCATATGATGCGCACGGTCAGGCGATTTCCGATGCCGATATGGAAAAGGCACTAGCTGCTGATGCAGTGCTTTTTGGCGCAGTTGGTGGTCCTAAGTGGGATAGTGTTCCTTATGAAGTGCGTCCGGAAGCTGGCCTTCTGCGTCTGCGTAAGGATTTGGCTCTTTATGCCAACTTGCGTCCGGCCATCTGCTATCCAGCACTCGCGCATTCATCGTCGCTTAAGCCGGAAGTGATTGAAGGCCTCGACATTCTGATCCTGCGTGAACTGACCGGCGGTGTTTACTTCGGCGAACCGAAAGAAATCATTGATCTGGGCAATGGTCAGAAGCGCGGTATCGATACGCAGGTGTACGACACCTACGAAATCGAGCGCATTGCCGATGTGGCTTTTGAACTGGCACGCACGCGCGGCAACAAAGTCACGTCGATGGAAAAGCGCAATGTGATGAAGTCGGGCGTCCTGTGGAATCAGGTTGTCACTGCACGTCACAAAGAAAAGCATTCGGACGTTGAACTTGAGCATATGTTGGCTGATGCGGGCGGTATGCAGCTCGTTCGTTGGCCGAAGCAGTTTGACGTGATCGTCACGGACAATCTGTTTGGCGACATGCTCTCCGATGTTGCAGCGATGCTGACGGGTTCGCTCGGTATGCTACCATCTGCTTCGCTCGGTGCAGCTGATGGGGTTACTGGCAAGCGTAAGGCGCTTTATGAGCCAGTACACGGCTCGGCGCCGGATATTGCTGGTCAGGGCGTTGCCAATCCGATTGCAATGATCGCATCGCTTGCCATGTGCCTGCGCTATTCGTTCAACCTGATTGATGAAGCTGATCGTCTGGAAGCGGCAATTGCTGGCGTTCTGGATGATGGTCTGCGTACTGCTGACATTTGGTCCGAAGGCACCAATAAGGTCGGAACGACCGAGATGGGCGATGCAATCCTTGCCAAGTTCAAGGCGCTTTCAGTTTAATCGCTGACGAATATTCGTAAAAAAGCCGCTGTGTGAAGATTGCACAGCGGCTTTTTTAATTTCAGTCGAGTTGAATTGTGAAGTCTGCAAACACCGCTGCTATAAGCAGTGCGATAAAGAAATATTGAAAGCCTTTTTTCTTGATCTTCATAGCAAGCAGTATCACTGCAGTTTCAATCGTGAAGAAAATGAAATCCCCCAGCGGAGAATTCTCGTTATTGATAGAAATGCTCGGGCCTGCACTGCGTAATAATTCAATAAGATTGAGCAGTATCAAAAGCGATAACAGCCATATTTTTCGTGAAAGAAAATATCTTTCGTAATCTCCATACTCTTTGATGTCATCTGGAGTTAGAGTGACGCACATGAAAAAAAGGCCGAATACATAAAGCAAATCTAAAACATAGGTATAGACAGTATAGGTCTTTGTGCTGCTTTCAAAAAGGTAGTCCCACCAGAACTGAATGATCCAGAGAAAAACAATGATTACCCAGCCGATATGCATATAGGATATTTTATGCTTATTCGGATGCTGAACAAATCTGGATGCAAAGATAAGCAGCCTTGACAGGCAAAGACTAATGCCCATGCCGTTAATGATACGCATGTGAGAGAAAGCATCAGCAGCGCTGATCGCGGTGTCAACTCCAGAAGGCAACGCTCACCCGTATTGATGTTTGCAAACAGTTGTTGTTGAATATTTATGCTATAGATATGTCGCGTTTTTCCACAGTGTCAAAGTAATAAATTTGCACAGCAATATCTCGCGCCGAAAAATAAACGCCCGATTTCCGGCTGCAATTTCGCGTCGAAACGCTAAGAGTTGTTTCCATGTTGAACACACTCCCAGATTTGAACACCTTGTATGACGCATTGCTTGCTCGTGATGCTGCCTATGAAGGCAAGGCCTATGTTGGCGTGCTCTCGACCGGCATTTTCTGTCGGCTGACTTGTCCGGCAAGGAAGCCTCTCAGAGAGAACTGCCGCTTTTTTGCGTCTATCCCAGAATGTATTGCGGATGGTTTCCGAGCTTGCAAAAGATGTCATCCATTGCAGCCCGCAGCTGAAGCGGATGCCTCGGTTGAACGTTTGTTGAAAGCGCTTGAAGCGCAGCCCCAACGTCGCTGGAGCGAAGATGATGTTGCGGGAATGGGGTTTGACCCGTCAACTGTGCGGCGTAGTTTCAGACGGCACTTTGGAATTACATTTCTTGAAATGGCGCGGCAGGAACGACTGCGACAAGGATTTCAAACTCTAGCCCAGGGTGAGCGTGTTATCGATGCACAAGTCGATGCGGGTTTTGAATCGCCCGATGCATTTCGTAATGCTTTCGCGCGTATTCTTGGCATGCCACCGGCTCAGTTGCGAAAAGACGGCTTGTTGCGCGCCGACTGGATCAAGACCCCGCTTGGCACGATGATTGTAGTCTGTGATCAGTCGGCTTTACATTTGCTGGAGTTTGCGGATCGCAAGGCGTTACCGCAGGAGTTGAAGAAGCTTTACAAAGCTTGTCATGGATCAATCGGCATTGGGCGGTATCCTTCACATGATGTGTTGGAACAGCAATTAGAAGCATTCTTTGATGGTCGCTCTGCAAAGTTTGATATGCCGCTTGTGTTGCATGGAAGTGAATTTACACGCGATGTCTGGCGTGAGTTGCAAAATATTCGTGCAGGGCAGACGCGAAGCTATAGTGAGATTGCGAGAGCTGTCGAGAAGCCGCTCGCGGTACGGGCTGTGGCACGTGCCAATGGAGCCAATCAAATTGCCATCCTTATTCCGTGCCATCGCGTGATCGGGGCTGATGGTTCGCTGACTGGTTATGGTGGCGGGCTTTGGCGCAAACAGAAGCTAATTGAGATTGAAGCACAGTATCGTTGAGCTATCTCTACAAATGAAAACGCCGCCCAAAGAGGCGGCGTTTCTGTTTCAATAATGGCGCTGATTACTCGACCTTGTTGAGATCGACGTCCTTCGTTTCCTTAACGAACATGACGCCAATCACAAGTGTGATGGTTGCAATGATGATCGGATACCAGAGACCATAATAAATATCGCCCTTGGCAGCACTCATCGCAAAGACCGTTGCTGGCAGAAGACCGCCGAACCAGCCGTTACCGATATGATAAGGCAGCGACATACCGGTATAACGGATGCGGGTCGGGAACATTTCAACGAGGATAGCGGCAATCGGGCCATAAACCATGGTCACGTAGATAACGAGAACGGTCAGGATTGCGATTGTCATTGTCCAGTTGATCTGTGCCGGATCAGCAACCATCTTGAACGCGCCTGCATTCGGGATGGTGTAAACAGCCTGACTTGGCTCACCCGCCGCATCTGCTTCGATCTGCGTAACGATGTTTGCCTTGACCAACTCTGCATTGGTCATGCTGGCGCTTTCGCCTGCACGAACAGCACTTGCATCGAGAGCGAGTTCTGGATTTGCAGCAACGAAAGCATCAAGTTTAGAGTCTGCAACCTTTGCAGGGCTACGAACCAGCGGCCAACCAGCCTTTTGCAGAGCAAGGTTGATGTCGTGTGTCAGGGTAGCCTGCTTGGCTTTTGCATCCGCACCTGCAGCATTTGCATCAAAGGAGGTAACAGTTGCATCGCCAATCTTGACGGTTGCAGGCTGCCCGGCAGGACCAGTTACGACATCATAAGGCACAGCACTGCGCGACAAGAAGCTCGTTGCAATGTCACATGAGCTGGTAAACTTGGCCGTACCTGTCGCATTGAACTGGAAGTTACAATCACCAGGCGCTGCCGTAACAGTTGCACGGATTGTCTGTTCCGCATGGGCAAGTGCTGGATTAGCAGCCTGTGTAAGCGCCTTGAACAGTGGGAAGTATGTGACCGCGGCCAGAAGCAAACCCGCCATAATAATCGGCTTACGGCCAATCTTATCTGACAACCAGCCGAACACAACGAAGAAGCCGGTGCCGATAATAAGAGCTGTTGCAACCATGATGTTTGCAGACTGGTTTTCCACCTTAAGTACGTTCTGCAAGAAGAACAAAGCGTAGAACTGGCCGCTATACCAGACAACAGCCTGACCCATAGTAAGGCCGAACAGAGCGATAAGGGCGATCTTCGCGTTTTTCCACTGGCCAAAAGCTTCGGAAAGCGGTGCTTTTGATGTCTTCCCTTCTTCTTTCATCTTCTTAAACGCAGGCGATTCACTCATCTGCAAACGAATCCAGACGGAAATACCTAGAAGAACAATCGAAACAAGGAACGGAATACGCCAGCCCCACGAGGCGAAGGATTCTGTGGTCATGACGTTCTGAATGCTCAGAATGACCATCAGTGACAGGAACAGACCAAGCGTTGCAGTCGTCTGAATCCACGATGTGTAGAAACCACGACGGCCGTTTGGTGCGTGTTCAGCCACATAGGTTGCAGCGCCGCCGTATTCGCCGCCGAGTGCAAGACCCTGCAACATGCGCAGGATGATCAGGATTGCAGGTGCGACGATACCAAGTGTTGCCGATCCGGGCAGGATACCGACGAGGAATGTCGATGCGCCCATGATGACGATGGTCACAAGGAACGTATACTTACGACCGACGAGATCGCCGATGCGTCCAAACACGAGTGCACCAAACGGGCGTACAAGAAAGCCTGCCGCGAAAGCGAGCAGAACGAAGATATTACGGGTGGTTTCTGGATATTCATTGAAGAACGCGGCGCCAATAAAGGCAGCAAGTGTTCCGTATAGATAAAAATCATACCATTCAAATACGGTGCCGAGTGAAGAGGCGAAAATAACCTTCTTTTCTTCACGCGTCATTTTAGGCGCGCCGGCCTTGGCGCTCGATTGCACTGACATAGGGTTCCTCCCAACAGCATTTTTGCTGATATGCGCGGATGTTCTCCTCCAACTTCCGCACACTTCTCCACGCGGTCATGATGAACTGAATCGTTTCAAACGGTTATTATCTTTTAGTATGATAAAAGCCGGTAATCGGCTCGCAGAGGAGAGGCAGAGATGAAACAGTTTACTGGTGGTTGCTTGTGCGGTCGCGTCAGACTGGAAGCTTCTGGCAATCCTTACAGGGTTGGTGTCTGCCATTGCCTCGATTGCCGTAAGCATCATGGTGCATTGTTTCATGCGTCTGCGATTTTCCCGGAGAGCGCTGTGATAATTGAGGGGAAAACGAACAGCTATCAAGGGCGATATTTCTGCCCGAATTGTGGCTCTTCCGTATTTTCAAAGTCGGGCGATGAAGTTGAAATCAACCTCGGATCGCTGGATGCGCCCGATCAGTTCAAGCCCACTTATGAGCTTTGGATGATGCGGCGAGAGACGTGGTTACCGGAGTTCCCAGTGAAAAGTCGATACGAGCGTGATCGGTTCACCTCGGATCGCTCCGAGGATTAACCGATTTTCCGTAACGCTTACGAAAGAGTATTTTTGAAAATCACGCCGTCTTTCATAATTAATCGAAAGTTTTTATCGGGGTCGGCAATCAGCGAAATATCATTAAGTGGATTTCCATCGACCAGGAGAATATCCGCATAAGCCTTTGGCTCCAGTACGCCGAGTGCCGACTTATAAGGATTACGGTCGCCGCTCAATTTAAGAAGCGCGGCGTTTGTAGAGGTCGCCATTTTCAAGGCTCCGAAATTGCCGAACCACTGTGCGGTTTTTGCCAATTGGCGCGTCTGCGAGGCTGTTCCTTGCGGGTTAAAAACGACATCGGTTCCCCATGCCATCTTAGCATTATATTTCTGACCAAGTTCAAAGCAGCGTACGGTTCCCTCGGCAATACGGATCTGTTGCGCACGCGCTTCGGGTACGCTTTTGGGGTTGGAATCTGAATCTGCCAGAAAAGGCTGGATGCTCCACCACACACCTTCACCTGCTATACGACGAATGGTTTCATCATCGGCGAGCTGTCCATGTTCGATGCATTGTACGCCGTTGTCGATAGCACGTTTGATGCCAGCAGATGTGTACACATGGGCGCAAACATAGGTGCCCCAGTCGGATGCAGCATTGACTGCTGCCTGAACTTCCGCGGCGGTGAACTGGATGGAATCCAGTGGATCATAGAAAGACGATACGCCGCCTCCGACCATGATTTTGATCTGGCTTGCGCCAAGCATCAATTGCTCGCGCGTGCGCCGCAAAACTTCGTCGCTGCCGTCAGCGATTGCGGATATTCCGGCTTTTTCCGCCGCACTTAAATTTGATTGTTGACTGGTTGGTATATCCGTTCGCATACGGAAATCGCCATGCCCGGATGTTTGTGAAATCATGGCCCCAGCTGGATAAATGCGCGGTCCCATAAATCTTGACTCATCAATTGCACGTTTGAGTGCAAAAGATGGGCCACCTGCGTCGCGCACCGTGGTAAAGCCACGCATCAGAGTTTTTTCAGCCTCTTGCGCAGCGACCAGATAAAGATAGCCAATATCCGCAGTCATCGCGACAGTCATCGGTATGGCAGCAAGCATTGTATGCCAATGCATATCTATAAGTCCCGGCATGGCCGTCATGCCTGCGCCATCAATCACAGTTGCATCATTGACTACATTTCCTTCATCAACAAATGCTTCGATTTTTCCGTCTTTGATCAGAATACCTTTACCAACGACAAGCTTATCTGTGACGCCGTCAAAAATAGAAATATTTTTCAATAACATTGGTTTATCGGGAGCTTGCGCGAATGCAGGCTTTGCCAAGCCAGATCCCGCTGCTGCCGCGATCGCACCGGCACCGATTATGAAGGATCGGCGCGACATGGCGGTTGTCATGCGATCATTGATACTACGCGCTTCGGCGCTATGGCACTGACAAAGATTGCCATTGTGTAAATGCCCGTATTTTTCACCGAAGTTCAGTTTTTTGCTATTAAAACGCATCTTAGTCAGCCCCGCATCTTCCGAAATAAACTGTCGCTCGTCACTCAATCAGTATCAAGTAGATTTCTCTCTAAAATATTCTATCAACCGTTAATAGTGCAGATGGATTGGCGTGTATCGGAAAAGAATGTGACGCTTAACTTCGCTTAGGTTAACAGGTTTGTTTTGCGCATTACGCCAAACGTTGAGCAATTATTGGATTTAATTGTATTTGCTTCTTGCCGCCGTTATAGCCTTCCCGTAACTATGTAATAGAAATAAGAATCTATCACACGCGGGGTGTGAGCAGGCTACTTAGCGGAGAATTCTCGTCGGTGTCAGGTCCGTCATTTTCTTTATTGGGGGCATATTTTCCGTCTTGGATGCTATGTCTTTTGATTGCGGTTGTGATCACTATTTTGGTGCGTGTTGTCATGATTCGCATTGGTCTTGATGATGTTCTTCCGTTTCGTCTGACTGCCTATACAGCAATCGTTATTGCGATTGCCTGTGGCCTCGCGCTTTTTGTGTATGGTCGATAAGAATGGAAAAAAATCCCTATAGTAAAAGAGAGTTCAGCATCGTTGGTGTCCTTCTTACCGGGATATTAATCATCGTTGCAGTTGTTATGGCGTGGCTTTATTTACGTGAAGCCGACAAAAATCCGCTTTCTAATGATGCCGTTATCGGTGCCAATATTGTTAATATTGCTGCGACCGTTCCGGGGAAGATTATTTCCATTAATGTCGAAGAGAATCAGGCTGTCAAAAAAGGCGATTTGCTGTTTTCCATTGATCCGGTGCCACTCCAGATTCTGGTTGATCAAACTGCCGCTGACCTCGCAATGGCTGAAGGGGCACTTGATAGTCAACGCCGTGCGGTGAAAGCTGAATCACAAAATGCAATGATTGCCGATCAGCAGGTGGTGCGTGCGAGAACCAATCTCGATTTGGCTGAAGCGACGCTAAAGCGCCTGGAGGCTCTCAGTCCTAAGGGCTATGTGACGCGCCAGCAGGTCGATGATGCGAAGACCTTGCGCAATGATGCTCAAATCAGTCTGACACAAGCGGTTAAGCAGGCTGAGGCTGCCACAACGCTCGTGGGAACGCTTGACAGCGCTCAGGCATTAGTACGTGCAAGACAAGCTGCTCTTGCATTGGCAAAGCATAATCTGGACAACGCAGTCGTTACGGCGCCTCATGATGGCAGGGTCGTGGGATCAAATCATGGTACCGGGCAGATCATAGCACCGGGCCAGTCTGTGTTTACATTGATTGACACATCGAGCTGGTATGCATCGGCAACCTTCCCTGAAACAGAGCTTCGCGGCATTAAGGTCGGCAATTGCGCTGCTGTAAGAATTCTGGCCGATAGCTCTATCGTGGTTAAAGGCCGTGTCGAAGGTATAGGATGGGGTGTTTCATCTGAGGATCTCATCAACATACCGCGCAATTTGCCTTATGTGCCAAAAAACCTGAATTGGGTGCGCATAGCGCAGCGCTTTCCGGTGCGTGTAAAGCTCATTGACCCTCCAGCAGAGCTTACCCGCTCTGGCGCCTCAGCCGTTGTGACAGTGCATAATGGCAATGATTGCTAAATACGGACTTTGGGATGCAGTCCGCGAAACCCTAGCGGATTTGGCGCCTTTTCCGGGGCGCATGGCAACGTCATGGCGCGTGGCAGCGGTGTGCGCGCTTGTTGCCGGCGTTGCGATGTTTTTCGAAATCCCGGAATCCGCAATTAGTTGCTATCTCGTCATTTTTCTGATGAAGGCCGATGGCGCTGAAAATACCGTTGTCTCGGTGGCCGCCGTTATTGCGATTACCATTCTGGTAGCGTTGATGGTCCCCGTGCTGCAATGGACGATCGAATCTGCGCTGCTGCGCATTCTTGTTATGATTCTCGTCTCATTTATTTTTATTTTCCTTGGTGCTGCCAGTAAACTCGGCGAGGGCGGTAGCATTGTCGCGCTGATTATTGCCTTCATTTTGAGTCTAGTTAGTCAGGTTCCGATTAATGGCGTTATTTCTGTTGCTTTGCGGTTTGCATGGGAAATGGCCATTATGCCCATGTTTGTCATTGCGGGTTTCAGCTTATTTTTTGGCCGGTGGAGTCTTAAATTGTTGCGCGATGAATTGCGTGAGCGCCTCTTGGTGGCACGTAATGCACTTTCAAGTATAAATCCTTTGATGGATCCGTGGCTGCGGGAGAAGCTAGCCGCAGCCAATGACGACGAGAATAAACGTTCGATGCTTGTAAAAATACTGCATCAAACCACTGGAAAAAGACTAGCTCGAATACAAACCGATATTCCTGCATCGTATCAGTTGCTTTTTGCAGCGGCCTCTCTTCCTGCAGATACGCCGGATGCAAACCGGCAACATTACATTCGGCAAATCGACAGAGTTGTTGAGGCGCTGGATAAAGATGCACCACTTCCTTCGCCTGAAATATCGCCTGAGCCTTCACTCCACAGGCAGGAGGCAGGTATTTTGCAGGCGCTAAGCAATATATCGGGGAGTGAGAAGACAGACTATAAAAAGGGTGCCGGTGACAGCTTTTTTGCTGCCGATGCTTTTACCAACCCTATTTATCAGCGCTTCGCTCTTAAAACCACTTTGGCTGCAATTGCTTGTTATGTATTTTACGCGGCGATTGATTGGCAAGGTATCCATACGGCGATGGTGACCTGCTATGTCGCGTCTCTTGGCACCGCGGGCGATACAATTCATAAATTGGCATTGCGTATCACGGGTTGTCTTATCGGGGCTGCTATTGGGATTGCGTCAATTATATTTCTCATGCCGCAGCTGGAGTCCATTGGCGGCTTGATGGTTCTGGTTTTTGCGGTCGCTCTTCTTGCGGCTTGGGTATCTGCAGGCAGTGAAAAAGTTTCCTATGGCGGGGTTCAGATCGGTCTCGCATTTGCTTTAACCGTATTACAGGGCTTTGGTCCGACAACCGATATGGATTCGGCACGCGACCGTATCGTCGGTGTTCTGGTCGGAAACTTCGCCGTTTATCTTGTTTCTACACTGATATGGCCTGCGCCAGTTGTTACCGTGATCCGCGAGCGCCTTTCGGATGCGGCCCACAAATTGGCGGAAGTTGCGTCCGCGACACCAGATGAACGATCTAAGATGATTGCAACAGTCGCTGAAACGGAACGTCTTTTGAGTGACGTGAGATATTGCTTTTATCTGTTGCCGTTCGAGCCTGCGTCTCTTCGTCCTTCAGAGAAACTTGAAAAAGCCTTTGATGGCATTGTTGATCAGCTTGCTTCACTTAATAAGGAAGTCTACTTTTCTGGTGAGATCATGCCCGATGCTGTTGAGAGATTGAATGCACTCTCGTCACGCATAAAGTCTGATGATATGCCAAGCGAAATTCTACCGGAAGGTCATACTGTTTCTCTTGAGGAAGCAGAAAATAAGGGGGCAACTAAAATCGATGAGCATCTTGCGCATATGGAAGAACTTTTGGCAGGCGGCAAGGTATGAAAAAACCTGAAAAGCTGAAATCCGTTGCGCTGCTTTCAATTTTTGTTCTCATACTGAGCGGCTGTGCGACAGAAGCGCTGAAGCTTGCTCCGGCGTCGCCTGATCAGCCGTGGAAACCTGCTCAGAGTAAAAATGCACATCCTGAAAGTACTACAGGTGCAAAAGATTTCAGTATTCCATCGAACCCTGAACTGGCACTCATTTCCAGCCCCGTGTCTGTTGATACGCGTTCGTCTTATGATCTTGCGCAGTTAATCGATCTTGCGCAGCGCAGCAATCCAACCACACGCAATGCTTGGGAAAAGGCGCGTCAGGCCGCTCTTGCTGTAGGTATGGTAGAAGCAACGATGCTGCCCATAATCACAGCGAACGTGATTGGTGGTGTTCAAAAGACAAGTACGCCTGTTGACGTTCCTCTCATAGGTGAACGAACAGTCAATACAACGTTGAAGGGCGTCGCTCCTTCGATTGCATTACAATGGCTGGTTTTTGATTTCGGCCAGCGTGTGGCATTAGCAGATGCTGCAAAACAAGTATCCTTCGCTGCGAATGTGACTTTTAATGCAATGCATCAGAAAGTCATTTTTGATGTTACCCGCACCTACTATGAATATAGTGCAGCTGTGGCCGGGCATCGGATTGCTGAACAGACTATGCGTAACAGCAAAGCGGTTCTCGCTGCGGTGCAGGCGAAGCTGAATGAAGGGCGCGCTACAACTGTTGAATTGGCCCTCGCAAAGCAGCAGGTTGCACAATCTGAATTGCGGCTTGTGAAATCGCAGGGACAACAGCAAAATCTTTATCAGGCACTTTTAGCATCGATGGGCGTCAATGCCATGCTCGACATCAATGTCGAAAGTTCGATGAAAAGATCGCTGCCCGCTAAGTTTGAAGGCGTCACCCAGCAAGCCGTCGAAGCGGCTTTATCAAGGCGTCCAGATGTTGTTGCTAGTTATGCTGCTTTGCAGGCAAGCAAGTCGGGCATAAAAGTAGCTCAGGCTGAATTCATGCCAAAAGTTTTCGTGGCTGGTGCTCTGGCTTCCACGAACAATCGTTTTGAGGCTGGCAGCTTGCCATCGATTGGCAATCAGTCATCCGGAGCGGGAATCTTGGTCGGTGCTACGATGTCACTATACGACAGTGGACTTCGTGCGGCACAGCTTAAAAGTGCTGAATCGACGCGAAATGCAGCGTCCGAGACCTTCCGTAAGGTACAGCTCGATGCCGTTGCCGAAATCGTTCTTGCATCTAATCTTTTGAAAACATCTTTGGCTGCCAACAAGGCTGCAGGTGTTCTGGTTCAAACGTCTGGTACAGCATTTGATGCAGCACTTGAATCCTACAAAAACGGGCTTGGTACAATTACCATTGTCAATGAAGCCAACAATTCGTTGCTTGACGCAAAGCTCGCTCAAACGGATGCACATGCGGCTTCTTTGATTGCAGCAGCTAATCTTGCGTTCTTCACCGGGGCTTTGACATCAAGTTCGAGCGCAAATTTGCCCGGAGTTTCAGCAGGGCAATAACGAGCGAATGAAGGGGGGCTAAAATGGCAAAATATTGGATAGCAGCTGGAATTATTCTGCTTTTTACCATTGCCGCCTTTGTGTTCTGGTTTCTTATCCGGCATAAAAAAGGCTGGTCCAGAAGTATTTTTGCCCATATCACATTCGTCATCGCCATGTTCGGACTTATCATGACGTTGAGACAAGTTGCTTATATGCTGCTTGCTGATTATAGAATAACGGCTATTACCCCTCAAGTTATCAATACGGTATCTGCCTTCATCATGGCTCTGATCGCCATGCAGCAAATCTTCCAGCTGATAGATCGTCTCACTCACGGCCAGATTAACCGTGGAAATGACGTGACTTCGGCACGGATGATTGCGCGCATATTAAAGCTGGCAATATTTCTTTTCATCGTGCTGCTCTTCGGCGAGCATTTTGGGATTGGACTTTCCGGGCTTCTGGCATTTGGTGGTGTTGGTGGCATTGCAATCGGCGTAGCCGGTAAAGATATGTTGAGTAACCTGTTCTCTGGTGTGATGTTATATTTTGATCGACCGTTCAGCATTGGCGACTGGATCAGTTCACCAGACAGAAATATCGAAGGCACTGTTGTCGAAATTGGCTGGCGGATTACAAAGATTACGACATTCGATAACCGTCCTCTATATGTTCCGAATGCAGCTTTTTCGACGATTAGCGTTGAAAATCCAGGACGTATGACCAACCGACGTATTAATACTTCAGTTGGTTTGCGCTATGAAGACTCCGATAAAATTTCCGGGGTCGTTGACGACATAAGGTCTATGCTGAAAAGCAATGCGAAAATCGACCAAACACAGAGTTTGCTGGTCTATTTTGATGCTTTTGCGGATTCTTCCCTCAATATAATGGTTTATTGCTTTACTAAGACAACGCGTTGGGCCGAATGGCTCGACGCTCAGCAAGAAGTTTATCTCAAGATTATTGAAATCGTTCATTCGCACGGAGCAGATTTCGCATTTTCGTCAGAAACGCTTTATATTCAGCCTGACAAAACCTCTGAACCGAAGCTAGACCCTGTTGACACAGAGAGCGCATCTCGAAAGGTTTGAAGCATTTTTCGGAAGAGATACGTATTAAAAAATATTTAGAACGCCGATCTGATTAAATCCAGATCGGAGATTCAGGTTGCCAAAGTATAACAGCTTGAATAGCAGGAAGGAATTCGAAGAATTTCTAGATTCTGTCGTATAGAGTAATGATTGAATGTTTTTAATGTTTCAAGGAATATCCTGATATAATGAAGCTATGACTTTTAATCATTAGCTCTCAATCTTTGTTCAATATGAACGAATATTGCGTTAATTAAGATTGCCAACCCTGCAACAATAAAGCCGCCTTGTAATACAAATGCCGTGTTCCCGGATACAAGCCCTGCAACGATTACTTCACCCAGTGTACTCGCAGCGACGGTCGATCCAATGGTTGCTGTAGATAGCGAGATGATAGCTGTCAAACGTATGCCTGATATAATAACGGGGAGCGCCAGTGGAAGCTCAACTTTGAATAATAATTGCTGATTGGTCATACCCATACCACGGCCTGCATCAACCACCGACGGCTCAAGAGTACTCAAACCAGTTAGCGTGTTTTCGAAGATGGGTAGCAGACCGTATAGTAACAGCGCTATGAAAGCGGGAACTGAGCCGAAGCCAAATATTGGTACAGCGATCGCCAGTACGGCAACGGGTGGAAATGTTTGACCGATGTTTGCGATAGACCGCGATAGTGGCAGGAACTCGCGTCCACTTGGGCGCGTCGCTAAAACTCCAAGAGTTACCGCTATAATTGTTGCAGAAAGTGTTGCCAAACCAACCAGTGTGAGATGGCTTATCGTCAGTGCCAAAAGGGAATTTTGCGTATAGATGGCTGGTGAATTGTTGCGTGTAAAAGGTATCAGCAAGTTATGGAACCACTCTGGCTTTAATATAAAAGCGCAAAGAAAAGACAGCAGTCCAATCTTCAGCACTGTGGCCAGTTTCATGAAACCCTCCGGGCATGCGTCTCAATTGCCGTTCGCGTGATGCGCCCAATAATCTGGCCATTCCGAGTGATGGGTAATGCTGATCGGCCCGACCAAAGGCTTATGCCGAGCGCATCGCGCAACGTTGTTTCACTTGGGATCGCTTCGCCCTGTGCTTCACCCGGCTCGATAAGGCGAAGGACATTTTCGAGCGACAGCAGACGGAATACGCGATCTTCGCCGCCCAAAAGGTCATGGACGAATGTTGTTGCGGGTTGCGTAATTATTTCTTCAGGAGGCGCATATTGGAGTAATTTGCCAGCATTCATGACTGCAATACGTGTGCCAAGTCGAATGGCTTCTTCCATATCATGCGTGACCAGAACAATCGTTGTTCCGTGATGCTGTTGTATTTTAAGCAAATCCGCTTGCGCCTTATAGCGAATAATAGGATCAAGCGCGCCGAATGGTTCGTCCATCAGCAGTATTGATGGATTTGACGCCAAAGCACGTGCAACGCCGATACGCTGTTGCTCTCCTCCCGAAAGCTCATGTGGCATTCGATTGCGATAGATTGCTGGATCGAGATTGAACAGAGTTAGCAACTCATCGACGCGTTCGGAGATTTTAACCTTTGCCCATCCAAGCAATTTAGGGACAGTTTCTATATTTTGTGCAATTGTCCGATGTGGAAACAGTCCATGGCCCTGTATTGCATAGCCTATTCCACGCCGCAGAACATGTGCTGGAAATTTGCGGGTATCTTTGCCATCAATTCTTATGATGCCGTCGCTTGGCTCAACGAGCCGGTTAATCATGCGGAGCAATGTGGTTTTCCCGGAGCCGGAAGTACCAACAACTACTGCTACGTCTCCCGAATTGACGCACAAAGACACATTATCGACTGCGGTTTGTGTGCCATAAAATCGGGTGATGTTTGAGATCTCAATCAAACGGCTGGATCCTGAGGCTGGTGAGTTTGGCTCATTTCAATCAATGCATCAAGCAAAGTTGCGGCAAAAAAGGCCATAGCCACCGTTGGAATGGCACCGAGCAAAACGAGATCGGTCGCTGTTTGTGCGAGCCCTTGAAAAACAAATATCCCAAGACCACCTCCACCGACCAGACCAGCAATCACTGCAAGGCCGATATTTTGAACAAGAACGATGCGAATGCCCGTGAGAATAACCGGGAGGGCTAATGGCAATTCAACTGAGGTCATACGTTGATACCGCGTCATGCCCATGCCTCGGGCGGCATCAACAACTGGTTTGGATACATTATCTAAGCCCGCAACCGTGGCGACTATGATGGGCAAAAGTGCATAAGCAACAAGTGCAACTAACGCTGGGGCAGGGCCTATGCCCGCAATACCGACTTTGGCTGCACCTGGTATGTTGATCCCAACCCAAGCCATTGGTGCAATCAGTACACCGAACAAAGCCATGGATGGTATAGTCTGTATGATATTAAAACAGGATAAGACCACATCGCGCGAGCGCTTGAAGCGATGAACGAAAACTCCAATTGGAGTGGCAATGATGAAAGCCGCAATCAGTGATCCAACGGCAAGAAATCCGTGCGTGGTTATTGCACTATTGAAAGCCTCACGTCGGGAAGCATATTCTTTAAGGATAGAAATATTATTCCAGACGCCAGTATAAAGAAATGCGAAAAGAAGCAAAATGAATATTCCAAGCGCAGCAAGACGCATCAAGGGTGTTAGTTGCATCCGTACCAGAGAATCGCCAATTGCGAGCGCGAGCGCGAACAGTATAAGCCACAAACATCCGCCCGGAGAAACACGTGCATAATTATTACCAGCGGGTGTGAGATAGGTTGCACTCCAACCAATACCAATAGCGAACGCAACAAGTGTTATAACAAGCATAATCAGACGAGTTACCGGTGATGAGCGGAGAACTAGTATGCCGAATGTGAGCAATAATAGAGAAATCAGCAGGGTTGATTGCAGGATTGGTAAAGCTTGCCAGAGATAGATAGAGTCAGCCGGTGCAATACGGTTTGGACGAATAAGCGCAAATGGCTGAAAGATTATTGCCAACAGCATGATGAGGGAGACAGCCAGTCCCAAATGATCAATTGCAAAGCGCGAGGATAACGTGATGCGGCCGATTGCTATCTGCATACTATGTCCCGTTCATTGGCAGATAAAAACCCTTATCAGCTGTTGCAAGCAAGGTATTGACCTTAGCCGCCGGGTAAAAATCCAAACACTCAACCTCATATTTAAGAACGTCTATTTGATAAAACCTTTGGACTTGAGATAATCTTTCGCAACGTCGGCGGCAGGTTCGCCACCAACCTGAACGCGACCGTTAAGCTCCTGCAAGTTTTCAAGCGTGAATGATTCAAAAACCGGCTTGAGCAAATCTGTTACTTGGGGGTATTCTTTCAAAACAGCTTCACGAATAATTGGCGTTGGCAAATAGACGGGCTGTACGCCTTTGTCGTCCTGAAGAACGACAAGATCAGCTGCAGTGATCCCGCCATCCGTGCCGTAAACCATGGCTGCATTCGCACCAGATGTCTGTTGCGCAGCTGCAGCAATTGTTGCTGCTGTGTCCCCACCCGAAAGAGTAATTAGCTGATCAGGCTTTAGCGTAAAATTGTACGCGGTTTGGAATGCGGGCAGAGCTGTGGCAGAGCTTACAAACTCGGCCGATGCAGCGAGCTTCACCGCGCCACCATCCTTCACGTACTTTCCGAAATCGGATAGGGTTTTTAAACTATTTTGGTCGGCTACATCGCGACGCAGTGCAATAGCCCAGGTGTTATTCGCGTTGGCAGGAGTTAGCCAGACGATTTTATTTGCGTCATAATCCAGTTTTTTTGCCTCAGCATAGCCTGCATCTGCTTTGTTCCAGACAGGTATGTCGGCCTTATTGAAGAAGAATGAAGCATTGCCCGTATATTCTGGGTAGATATCAATCTGGCCCTGAATAATTGCTTCACGAACAATTGGTGTTGCCCCAAGCTGAATCTTATCAACCACCGGGATATCGTTAGCCTTCAGGACTTGCAAAATCATATTGCCAAGAACGCCACCCTCGGTATCAATTTTTGAGCTGACGACTACATTTGCAGCTGAAGCTGAGCCGGGTGTGGCAATCAAAACGGCAACAATACACGCAGTAGCCATTAATTTATTCATTTTTTCTTCCCCTCAAAATCTATCTTCTCAGACATTCAACATCTGTCAATTATTGACCATCGCTGCTCTGCTGACTCGGTTAACATTGTTGAGTTCAAAGTGTTCCCATGCGTTGCAAATGAAATTCACGGCGGTGTGATGCTCAATTGATGTTTTTCGGTATCGTGAGTGTTGAATGATAATTTTGGGGATTAAAATATGTTTTTGATTCTGCATAAAAATGCGATCTGACTACAAGGTTGTGGTTTAAGTAGAAGCTGCAATATTAAAGTAGCATTTACTGCGAGACATGTTTAACTTTATATAATAAAGTCTTCTAATAAGAGGCGCGGTATAATTTGCGGGTGGATATTTATGAACCTCTCTTTATTGCAGGGTCCATGGAATTTGAGAGAGATTCTGCCAGCTTTTGCTCTGTTTTTTTTTGGTTTAGGCGCACTTGCCTACGCGATGATTTTGCCGCGCGGCGAAAGTGAGGATTTTGCAGTTCTGATGAAGCCATGGGCAGGTGCGGCTGAGGCTGTTGCCCTGGTTAACAAAACAGATGCGCAAATTATATCTTTTAACGAGCGCACCAACATTCTCATTGTTCACGCCGCACGCTTAGATGCTGTTTCGGCATTTTATGACGCTGGTGCATGGCTCGTCTTTGAGCCATCTCAGCTTTCAAGTTGTTTTGATCTCAAAGTCCCAGAGGCTTAATCTATCATGATTATCGAACTCGATGATATCCGCAGGCGTTTTGCGAGTTTTCTGGTCGTGCTTTTTTGGCTGCACGTTCCGCTGTTCGCCGCTATCGCCTATGTAACAGGTGGCTCTGTTATTGGTGGGGCGCTTTCAGCAGCCTTTCTTGCTGCAGCCTATAATTTGATGTGGTGGCGCGCTGATATTGCACCGGCGACACGATTTTTTTCTGCTGTGGCACTGGTCGCGGAGCCCGCCATTCTGCTTTATTTGTTGCGTGGGCATATATGGCAAATGGACATGCATATGTATTTCTTTGCTATGCTTGCTCTAACCGTTGGTTGGTGTGATCGCAGAGCGACGATCATTGCAGCGATCGCGGTCGCGTTGCATCATCTCGTGCTTGATTATTTTTTACCCTTCCTCGTATTCCCTACGGGCGGAGATCTTCGCCGAGTGATGATTCACGCCATCATCGTCGCCCTCGAAGCTGCGGTCTTGGTATGGTTTTCAGACATGCTTGTGGCTTGTGTGAATAGCATCAGTAAGATGCGCGATGAAATTATGGCCAAAAATGCCGAGATAGAAATGCGCTCCGCCGAGGTTGAGCAGGCTTATAAGGCGAAAGGCATGTTTCTGGCCAATATGAGTCATGAAATCCGAACTCCGCTTAATGCAATTCTTGGGTTCTGTCATCTCATGGTGCGTACGGATATGACAGAACGTCAGCGTGATTACTTGTCTAAAATTAATACTGCCAGCGGATCTTTGCTTCGTCTTATTAATGATATTCTGGATTTTTCCAAGAACGATGCTGGTAAACTTACATTCGAAAATCGACCTTTTGAATTGCGCGCACTCTTTGACCGCAAGTTGCAGATTACCAGCGCGGACGCGCGCGCCAGAAACGTAGACGTGAATTTTCACATTGATCAAGATGTACCGGAACGCCTGGTTGGTGATGAAATGCGCCTCGGTCAGGTTTTGCTCAATCTCATGAGCAATGCCATCAAGTTTAGTGAAAATGGTTCTGTCACGCTTCGCGTCAGTGGAACGTCCAAGGGGGCCATTGACTATAATCTTCAGATTACGGTCGCTGATACAGGAATAGGCATGACGCCGGAACAGCAATCAAAGCTGTTCAGCTCCTTCTCTCAGGCCGATAGTTCCACCACACGGCGCTTTGGTGGCACAGGATTGGGTTTGGTCATCAGCAAGCAAATTGCTGAACAGATGGGGGGTGACATTACGGTTTTCAGTACGCCTGGCAAAGGCAGTATTTTTACCGTCACTGCTAAACTTGCCAAGGAGGACCGCGCGCATTCTATTATCGAAAAGCCACTGCCGCATATTCAGAAATTGCGCATATTGGTGGCTGATGACAACTCTGCGTCGCGCGAAATTCTGCAAGGTATTTTTGCCGACTGGTCAATAAACGTGGATCTGGTTGCTTCGGGAACAGAAGTTATTAGTGCGTTGGAGACTGGATTGGAGCGAGGGCAAGCTTATGACGTGCTCTTGCTCGATTGGAAAATGCCGGGAATGGATGGTTTAGAAACGGTAGGTCATCTTTACGCCAATTCGAAATTGGCAAAACTACCAGAAATTATTCTCATAACTGCCTATGGCAGTGATGAATTCAAGACGAAAGCCTCTCGTGCGGGCATTGCTGCTTATTTACCAAAACCTATTGAAGCACAGCAAATACTGCAAACACTCAACACATTATTCCCACTTTCAAATGAATATGCCGAAGCTGCAAGAGATTCAGAATTGATTGCAGAACCCTTGCGAGGTGCACGCATTCTTTTGGTTGAAGATAATGCGATTAATCGCGAAATCGCTTATCAACTACTTGATGATGCCGGGCTGGACGTCGACATCGCAGAAAATGGCCGTATTGCTTGTGACCGCGTTGCGCAATCGGGCGGGGACTATTCCGCAATACTGATGGATGTTCAGATGCCGGAAATGGATGGTCTGGAAGCCACTCGCCATATTCGTCGCGATTGGAGTGCAGATGCGCTTCCAATTATTGCCCTGACCGCACATGCATATGAAGAAGAGCGGCGCAGGTGTGCGGACGCAGGTATGAATGATCATATCGCCAAGCCGATTGATCCGATTGTGTTAATTGGTACGCTGGAGCGCTGGATGAAGCCACGCCAATCAGCAGTTGCCGCAACTCACGCACAGGCAAAGAATGCCGCTGAAGATAATTTTGGGTTGCCAGAGCGTTTAGCACCTTTTGACATTGCACGTGCACTCGTGCGCGTGAATGGAAAGCGAGCATTGCTGCGAAGGCTCATCATTAGTTTTCATGACGATTTCGAAAACGTTATCGAAACTCTGATGGATCAGATTGCTAAAGGTGATCTGCTTTCCGCGCGCCGTCTTTCTCATACATTGAAAGGGGTAGCGGCATCTCTTGAGCTGCCAGACATTGCCCGCATTGCAGCTGAAGTAGAATTGGCAATTGCCAATGAACAACTTGTCGGTCTTCAGCCTACGCTTTCTGCACTTAATGCTGCAATGAAACCTGCTTTAAAAGCGGCTTCAAGTTTGAAAGAGCCTCAAACCACACCGTCGGAACAGACGGATATGGATGGCAAGTCAGCGGATATTGCGTCGGCAATCACGACTCTTCGCGACAATCTTACCCGCCGCAGTATGCGAGCTCGCTCAAGCTTTGATGCCCTGTCGAAAACGGTTGGCGCAAATGCGTATGCCGGAGAAAAAGGACAAGCTCTTCTAGCCGTAAAAACTGCGTTGGACAAACTCGACTACGACGAGGCCATGCGTAATTTGGATGAAGCTTTTGCTGTGGATGTGCCAGACGCCCCTTAGATCGGCCCCCGAAAGCATTGAATCTATATAGATGCATGTCTTTGAAAAAGCGGTTCCTAAGTTTGGGAGGCATGCTTAAAAACTACCGGAGTAAAACAAATGTCTGATCGCGCAACTATTCTGATCGTCGATGATGAAGTGTCGAACATCGAGATCATGAACGCGGTGCTGGAAGACCACTATGAGATATGTTTCGCAACATCAGGTGAGCAGGCACTGGAAGTTGCCCGTTCTGTGTTGCCGGATTTGATTTTGCTTGATGTGATGATGCCTGGACTGGATGGTTACGAGGTTTGTTCACGACTGAAGAACGACAGGATGTTGGCTGACGTGCCTGTGATTTTCACAACCGGCCTCGATGACCAAGAGGCAGAGGTTCGTGGGCTGTCGCTTGGTGCGATTGATTACGTGACAAAACCGATTAATCCAATCGTCCTCAAAGCGCGTGTTTCAAACCATATTGAACTCAAGCGCTTGCGGGATCAGCTTGCCCAAATGGCAGTGACAGATGCATTGACGGGCCTTAGCAACCGCAGACAACTCGAAGCGATTTTGGCAATGGAAATTGCGCGTCTGGCCCCTGTTGAGGCATGGCTGTCGGTCATCATGGTGGACATTGATTTCTTTAAATTGTTCAATGATACCTATGGTCACCCGGAAGGTGATCGGTGCATCGCTATGGTTGCGGCAGCGCTTACACGTGCAGTTCACAAAGTTTCTGGCATGACAGCTCGCTATGGCGGTGAGGAATTCGCATGCGTTTTGCCGGGTGCCGACCCGGAAAGCGCACTTGTGACAGCACAGGAAATCCAGCTTCAGGTTCAGTCACTCAATATTCCGCACCCAGGCTCAACTGTTAGCACCAGTGTGACGCTTAGCATCGGAATTGCATCAGCGCGCACACATCCTGATATGGCTGGATTTTTGTGGCTCCAACATGCTGACCAACAATTGTACACGAGCAAGAAAAGCGGGCGCAACACGATTGCGAAAACCGAGTTTTGATTAACCTCGAGCGAACTCTGAAAAGTAAAATCCATTTTCAGATAACGGCATGCTCTCAATCGCCAGAAGAAACCTGGGGCGATTTACAAAAGAATGTTACCTCAACGCAAGTTCAAGTTTAGTCGCAAGAGAATCATTATTAATGGGCTTACGTACGACTTCAATATTTCGGAAGCGTTCAGGAATAGACGATTGATCACTATAGCCAGTCATGAATATGAACGGTATTCCGCGATCCCTAAGGTGCTCGGCAACAACCTCTGATGTAACAGACCCGAGGTTGAAGTCGAGTATAGCAATTTGTGGCTGAAATGATGTGAGCGCAGTGATTGCTTCGTCCGTGTCGCTTACGAGCCTTACATCCTGTGCCCCCATTACACGAAGCGTATCCTCCACATCCATAGCAATGAGGCTTTGATCCTCAACTACAAGAACGGAAATGCCGTTGAGTTGAGGTTGTAACGATGCTGGTGATGGGGGTGTTTCCGCAGGTCTGAACTCTTCTGATCCAACATAGGTGGCGGGAATTCGAAACGTAGCGAATAGACCGCTTGATTGATGTTCGATGTGAACCTTGCCGCGCAGATCATATTCGAATGAGCTTTTGATTAGCTTTGTCCCGAAACCGGTACGAGTAGGAAGGACAACAAGTGGTCCACCGCTTTCCTTCCAGCTGATTGTACAATCGCCGTTGTCTTCGAGATACCATTCAATATTTAGTTGACCCTCGCTTGTTGAAAGCGCCCCATACTTTGCAGCATTCGTCATCATTTCATGAATAATCAGTGAAAGAACGCTATAGGCGCGCTGGTCAAGAATGATCGGATCGCCCTTAACGATGATCCTGTCAGGATTTCCATTGTCGCGAAACAGGTTAGCTTCGCTTTCAACCAGGGTTTCAACAAAGCCACTTTTCGTTCCGTCAAGAGATTGATCATGCGCCGACGCGAGTGCGCGCAGTCTACCCTCCAGCGTTTGTGCATAGTCATCAACATTTTTGGCACCCATTCCCGTTTGTCTGGCAATGGATTTCACCAGTGATAGAATGTTTTTTACCCGATGATTGAGTTCAGCATTGAGTACACGGCGACGCTGTTCAGTGCGAATACGTTCTTTCTCCGAAATCTCATTCTGACGAAGAATGACATCGCGCAAATAGGTAGCTATGGCGCGGGCAACGGAAACGTCTGTACTCGTCCAAGGTGTAGAGCGGCCTTTAACATCTTCGCGCCATGTGTCGAAACTACCGCGTGGTGTGAGGCGCTCACCGAAGGGTGTTTTCAGTACGGTTTTTACAGGCTCACCCGCCCATTCAACCTGATGAGCCTCTTCATTGCGAAATAGAATAAGATATTCGCCAAACGTAACCGACAAGGGGATTGCAATCATCCCAGCAACGCTTCCATGAAAATCTGGAAGATAGGCTTTTATCTCCGATGTTGACCATATTTCAGCTGGAGCCTGTTGTTTAATGTTTGAAAGCAAATCACGTGTTGTTTTTTCATCCAAGGTATCCCCTGTCTGAAACCACTGGTCATTCATCCACAAGGCCGCGCCATGGCTGGAAACAAGTTTTGCAAACTCTGGTAACTGACTAATAAGATCCTCACGCATTGAACTGTTAACACCAAGCCGGGATACAATTGTATCAAGCTTAGATCTTGTATCGGCAGTCGCCTGCAAAGTTGCCCGGCGCTCACATGCGGCTATGTGAAGAGAAAAATATTGCCCGAAGAGTTCAGCACCTATGCGAAGTGGAAGCGGCGTAACTTTAGGTGTATCGTGATGACAAGCGATTAAACCCCATAACTCGCCGTCAACGATGACAGAGATAGACAGTGATGCGGAAACACCCATATTGTTGAGATACTGACAATGGATTGGCGAAACACTTCGCAGTTGTGCAAACGACATATCCACCGGCTCTTGGTCAGGTAGCAATGCGGGTTTCAAGTCAACCGGGCTGGATGCTGTGTCCGAAATCATTCTGATAGTGTTGTTGACATACAGTCTACGTGCCTGAACAGGAATATCACTCGCCGGAAAATGCTGTCCCATAAAACTGCTTAAGGCGGATGATTTTGCTTCTGCTATAACACGGCCAGCACCGTTGTGTAGAAAGCGGTAAACCATGACGCGATCATAGCCCAGCATTGCACGTACAAGCCGTGCCGCAGCAGTTGCTGCCCGGTCGACACTTTCCTCAAGACCAAGCCGGTGGATAACTGACCGGGTGAGATCTAGCGCTTGCCTTGCGGTTTGTCCACGATCAGGCGCCGGTTCAAATTCCACGATAATATTGCCATTGTGTGAATGGACGATGGCATCAAAAAGCGTTGATCGGCCTGGAAATCTTAAGCCAATTATAATGGAAGACAGACCAGGTTCTCTTGCTTTGGCTGCAGCATTTCGAAAATCATGCGCATTTTTATCACCCGTAATCAAAGAAATATCAGTGCCAGGGATCAAAACACCGTTGTAACCCGTTAGTGAGGCAAGGTTTGCAGATGCATACAATAATCGCTGACTGACGGAATCTATAACGAGCATAGCACCATGTGCCTGGATAGTTCCCGGAATGTGAATAGGCTCGCGGTCGCAATTTGTGAGGTTAACAGGTTCCTGCATGGACATTATAAACGACACACTTTCTCACATGGGCAAATTAGAATGGCTGAATTAAACAAATGTTTGAACATGAAGCCGATTTTATCAACGCCTAAAGGAGGCAGGTGTAAGAAACAGTTCGTTCCATTGATCGGTTCTAAGGATAACTCCAATGTCCTGCAAAATCGTAATTCCAATCATCTATATGCGTTATGTCTAAAAGTAACATAGTGATGCTTTAGCGTCTGTCCACTTATAGACAGTTTCAAGGCAAAATAAGGGAATGATTTCAATGAGTATTTTATCTATGCAAGATTTCTCAGATAACCTGCTGCTGATGATGCTCAGTGAAAGTGACCGTAAGAAATTGCTCCCACACACCATGTCCATGGATCTTGATGCGTTGACGATTTTACACAAAGCGGGTGATGATGTTGTGAACACATGGTTTCCCTGTGGCCCAGCTTTGGCAAGCTTTCAGCGCTGGGTCGACGATGACAACAGTGCTGTTGAAATAGCACTTATTGGTCGGGAGGGAGCAATCGGGGGTATTGTATCCAATGGAAGTCTTCCGGCATACGCGACGGCAATTGTTCGTAATCCGGGCCGCTTTTATCGCATCAAAACGGCTGCACTTGAGCAAATAAAAGCCGAATCGATTGCTTTACGACATTGGTTTGCACGCTATTCTGATTGCTTGATGGCGCAAGTTTTCCAGACAGCAGCCTGCAACGCAACCCATACGATTACACAACGCACTGCAAAATGGTTGCTTTCGGCTTCGGCACGAACAAATTCAGATAATTTTGAGCTTACCCACGATCAATTATCCGAAATGCTTGGTGTAGGCCGCACGTTTGTTACGCGCACTATTGGTCAACTCAGGGCAGAGGGCATTATCGCGACGCGGCGTGGTATAGTGATCATTCATGACGAAGCTGCGCTCCGCAAAAAGTCTTGCAATTGTACATCGGCTATAGAAAATCACTACGATGCAGTAATGCATGGCATTTATTGAGACATCAAGTGAAGTTATATCAAGACCTGTGTGTTTGGCTGCAATTTGCTGTCTAGCAACACAGGGAAGGAGTGCCAAGAAAACACCTTCCCCGATTGCTTACACCATAACTTTGATTATCAGCTCCGTTTATTCTTTAACCTGTCCAAGATAGTTATCCAGACGCTCACCCTTCATGACGAGCTTTGAGCGAAGCTTGGCGGACTTTTCTTTGACTGCGTCCAGGTTGACAGGTTTGCCAACCTGAATGACGCCGATCATTGCCATCATAAGATGTGGTGGGCAGTAATAAAGATAAACGCCTTCCTGATCGACAGTGACTGTGAACTCTTCGTCGAGCTTGCTTTTCCAAGCTTTCACACCTTCAGGAACTGCGAATGATTGTACATAGTGGCTGGAGTTTTCCGGAATAAATGTAATTGTGTCGCCAACTTCTGCTTTCACATAGCCCGGCTCAAAAACCATGCCGCCTTCTTGTCCATAATTGAGCATTTTGATCTTGTGATCTGCTGCCATAGACGCAGTGGCAATGAGGCTCAATGCAAAAGCCGCGATGATCGACTTCATAGGACTAGTCCTTCCTGGTGTTGTAATGCTGGTTCGAATTTTTTGGCAACGGGCTGAATGACGGGGTTTCCCACGCGGTCACGCAGGATTTCGGCATCAACGCCGTAGGTCTGAAGAATGAGATCTGATGTCACGATATCGGCTGGTGCGCCGGAAACCTGAAGACGGCCCTGAGAGAGCACGAGCAGATTGTCTGCATATTGGCAGGCAAGGTTGAGATCATGCAGAACAATCACAGTGACCCAGTTGTTCGCTTGTGTCTCGCGCTTGACCAGATCCAGGAGGCCAACCTGATGTTTGAGATCGAGGGCGCTGACAGGCTCATCAAGAAGCATGGCTTTCGGCTCGCGCATAAGAACTTGCGCAAACATGGTCATTTGCCGTTGGCCGCCACTCAGTGACGTCACATTGCGGTCGGCAAGATGAGCAATGCCCGCTTCTTCGAGCCGCGTCATCGCCTGATGGAGAGTTTCATCATCGATGTGCAATGATAGTTTGTCGAGCCGTCCGAGCACCACCACTTCCAGCACAGTCAGAGCTGCATCAGTCGTGCTGTCTTGCGGCATATAGGCGATGGCATCACGCCATTGGCGCAGTCGGGCGCTTCGGTGGACACCCGTACTGAGCGTCCGATCATTAAATGCGATCTGTCCTGCTTCCAAAGGCAAATCGCCAAACATCGCACGAAGCAGCGTCGTCTTTCCTGTACCGTTCGGACCGATGATGACGTTAATTTTTCCTGGCTCAAGCCGTGTATCAACACTCGATATGATCGTTTGCGAGCCGCGTTTTATGGATATGTTTTTCAGTTCCATCATGCGCCTCGCGATCTTGGCGCAAAGATGAGCCAGAGCAGAAAGGGCACGCCGACAATGGCTGTGACAATCCCGACTGGAAACAGAGCCCCGGGTATAATTGATTTCGAGAGAACAGAGGCCGCAGACAGCATCAATGCGCCCGAGATCACAGACATTGGCAGGAAATAGCGCTGGTCTTCGCCAACTGTCATGCGCGCTATGTGCGGCGCGACAAGACCGATAAATCCAATAACACCAACAAAGCTTGTCGCGGTGGCGGTCATAATCGCAACGATGATGAGAATTTTCATTCGTAAGCGACGCACGTTGATGCCAAGGCTTGCAGCCCGCATTTCTCCCATGCGCAGTGCAGCCAGTTTCCATGAATCGGCCATTAATAAGCCACAGCAAACCGCTGTGACCGCTGCCGTCAGCATCAGGGTTGGCCATGTGGCTTTTGTCAAACTACCGAACAGCCAGAACAGGATTTGTTGAGAGAGTTCGGGTGAAGACAAGAACTGGATCAGCGAAAGCAAAGACTGGAACAGGAAGAGCAGTGCGATACCGCCGAGAATGATGGTTTGCGCATTCATGTGTCGCATGGACGCCAGCGTGAACAGAAACAATGCTGCCAACATAGAGAAGGCAAAAGCCCCCACAGGAACAGCGATCATCACCGGCATGCCGAGGCCACCTAATGCCAGAACAAAAGCCGCACCAAAGCCAGCGGCTGCGGCCATCCCCAATGTGTAAGGGCTTGCCATTGGATTGTTGAGCAGCGTCTGCATCTGCGCGCCACCCGCGCCAAGGGCCGCACCCACAGCAAGCGCCATCAATGCCATGGGGAGGCGCAGGTTTCTGACGATAGAATCTGTCATTGCCGCGCGTTCACCGATCCCGGTTAAGGAGCGGATCACTTCCATTGGTGACAGCAGCGATGGGCCGGTTGCAACGTCAAAGACAAGGCTCGCAGCCATGATTGCGAGAAAAATAATGACCGTGCGCAGGCGTTTCCGCTCACGCGCGCGGTGGGTGGCAATCGCTGCTTTATGCCTTGAGAGAGTTGTCATGGTGGCCTGTTTAAATTGCAAAACAGGGTGCCACCATTGTGATGGTGGCACCCTTAAGCACGGAATCGCAGATATTACTTTACGCTGATTGCGAAGGTTCCCTGCGGGTCAACCGGCAGATACTTCTTGTAATAGCTATGGTAGTTGGCGATTGGGTCCATATCAGCGAACTGTTCAGGATAGAGTTCTTTCGCAATGTACTGAACCATCGCGAAATCCGACAGTGTGCGCGATGCACCCTGATAAACGCCATAAAGCTTGCCGTTCTGAACAGCTGGCAGTTCGCTCCAACCCTGACGGGTTTCAAAGGCCTTGAGCTTTGCGCGCGCTTCATCAGCATTCACGGCCTGACCCATTGGCAGAGCGGTTTCATCCTTGTTGTTTTCGCGACCCGAAATCAGAATAACGTCTGGCTTGGAAGCAAGAACCTGTTCCGGATTGATCGGGCCCCACCACTCGACGAACGGTGCTGCGATATTGTCGCCACCAGCCGCAGGGATCATCGCGCCCCACATGTTTTTGCCGTAGGTGAAAGAATATTCAGCAGGGCCCTTGTTGCCGAATTCGACATAGACCTTTGGCTTGTCTTTGCCGGCCTTGGCAACGCGATCCGATACATCCTTCAGAGCGCCGGAATACATATCAGCGATTTCTTTGGCGCGGTCTTCGGTGCCTGCGAGTTCACCGAGAACCAGCGTGGATGCAACGTGACGATCAACGGTCTGCGCGTTGTAATCGACGACGACGACCGGGATGCCTTCTTCTTCGAGGCGATCTGCATCAAGGCCGAGTGCCTTGTACTGCCAGTCTGCGAGAATGACGAGATCAGGATTGAGGCTCAGTACCTTTTCGACAGAGAAGGTCTGTGCTTCAACTTCACCAACATCAGGGATGTCTTTCAGTGAAGGGCGATGCGTTACATGCATGTTCCAGTTAGCAGGAACCCAGCCTTCCCATGCTTCGCGCGAAATGCCGACGACTGAGTCGTAAGCCTTTTCGCCACCTACTGCCATGTAATCTTCAAAGTAGAAGCCAACGACAACACGCTTTGCAGGAAGATCGACCTTCACTTCACGGCCGATGACATCGGTGATGGTCTTAACTTCTGCAAATGCAGGGGCTGTAAATGCAATTGCACAGGCGGATAGAAGGAGCGCGAATTTGTTAGTGATCATGATAATCCTCAGGGACACAATTTCGTGCTCCTGATATTAAAGGTGAGTTGATAAATCAAGTTATTGTTAAGCGAAATTCACTATATTCGCTCACTATCGGCAATCCGAACGAAAGATTTCCCGGCAAAAATTAGATTTTTGATAAATTTTACCCTACTAAGGTATAAGAAGGCGGAGCGAAAAACTGAGCTTGATAATATCAATATCGCTCTGTTGCCCGTTTGCTGATCAACAAGCAATAATGATTGCAATCTGGTTGGAGGCATAAATTATCTTGTCTAAACACTTGTTGTCCTTAATCCAGAATACCTTCCAGTTCTAATTGACTGCCCATTTTATCAATTTCCCAATTGTGGCTATCCTGCGGCAATTCGTAACATTATGGAAATAATAATATTATTCATAATTCATATTAAGTACTGGCTTACATTTGCTAGTAATAAATTCTGAATAGCTTTCAGGATTTACAAGAGTAAGCGATCAGGCTTGTGATTTTAGCCGTCTGGGGACACATTATGGGGGCTAACTATGGTTAACGATCTTGTAGTTGATCTTTCGCGCATTCAATTCGCGGCGACGGCACTTTATCATTTTCTTTTTGTACCGTTAACTTTGGGGCTGACCATTCTGGTTGCCATTATGGAAACGGTTTATGTAACGACAGGCCGCGAAGTATATCGCCGCATGACCCAGTTTTGGGGGAAGCTGCTGCTGATTAACTTCGCACTGGGCGTCGCAACCGGCCTCACCATGGAATTCCAGTTCGGCATGAACTGGTCGTTTTATTCTAGCTTTGTCGGCGATGCTTTTGGCACAGCGCTGGCGATTGAAGGTCTGATGGCCTTCTTCATGGAATCCACATTCCTCGGTCTGATGGTGTTTGGCTGGGATCGTCTCACTAAGATGCAGCATCTTGTCGTTACCTATCTGGTGGCTCTTGGCTCAAACCTTTCGGCGCTTTGGATTCTTGTTGCAAACAGCTTCATGCAGAGTCCTAAGGGTGCGGATTTCAATCCGGTTACCATGCGCATGGAGTTGAGCAGCTTCTTCGACATGTTCTTCAACCCGGATGCGCAGGCGAAATTCGTGCATACGGTGCTTGCGGGTTATGTGACGGCGGCAATTTTTGTCTGTGGCGTCAGCGCTTTTTACATGCTGCGCAATCGTCATATGGATGTTGCCAAACGTTCGTTCCGTATCGCGGCACTCTTTGGTGTGCTCGGAACCGGTGGCGTTCTGACCCTCGGTGATGCGCTCGGTTTCGTTGGTGCGCATGCGCAGCCAACCAAGCTTGTGGCGATGGAAGCGCTTTGGGAAACCGAAGAAGCGCCGATGTCTTTCAATGCAATAGCCTTCCCATCGCAAAGCGAGCAGAAAAATCTGTTCGCGGTCAAAATACCGGCCATGCTGTCTATTCTCGTGACGCACTCACTTGAGGGGACGGTGCCTGCGGCGGATGTGTTGGAGGAGCGTGCGAAAACGCGTATCCGAAACGGTATTCCGGCGATTGAAGCGATGCAGGTTCTCAGTTCAAATCCGACTGATCCCGCAGCACTGGCTAAGTTCGATCTGCACAAGGATGATCTCGGCTATGGCTTTCTCGTCCAGCGTTACGCACCTGATGGCGACATCACGCGCATAACGGATGCTGATATCGATAAGGCCGCCAAAGATACCATTCCTGAAGTATGGATCATCTTCTGGTCGTTCCGCGTCATGGTGGGGCTGGGTCTGTTGATGCTGGGCTACTTTGTTCTTTCCTTCATTCTCACGCTGACCAATACCGTTCACAACAATCGTTGGTTCCTGCGAGCCTCCGTATGGATGATCCCCGTACCGTTCATTGCCTGCGAAATGGGTTGGCTGGTGGCCGAGGTCGGGCGACAGCCGTGGACGGTCTATGAAGTCTTGCCGACATGGCTTTCGGCCTCAACGCATACGGTTGCCTATATGATCGTATCTCTGTCGGGCTTCATTCTGCTCTACACAATCTTCGCCATCGTTGAGCTGTTTCTCATGCTGCATTTCATCCGCAAAGGACCGGATGCATCAGAAACAACCGCCCCTGCAACTGCACCAGCTCCGGCTGCGGCTTATTAATCGGGAGATATTTCATGGATATTTATCTCGTACTTCAGCTTGTATGGTGGTTGCTGCTTGGTGTTCTGCTGATGGGCCTCGCCATCATGGTCGGCATGGATATGGGCGTTGGCACATTGCTGCGCTATGTGGGGCGCACCGATACAGAACGGCGTGTCGCGCTCAACATTATCGGCCCGCACTGGGATGGAAATCAGGTCTGGTTCATTCTGGGTGGCGGTGCAATTTTCGCGGCATGGCCTTTGGTCTATGCGACTGCATTCTCCGGCTTTTACATCGTTATGCTGGTCTTATTGTTCAGCATGATCGTCCGTCCGCTGGGCTTTGAATATCGCAGTAAGATGCCATCGCCACGTTGGAGAAACGCATGGGACTGGACGCTGTTCGTTTCCGGTTTTGTGCCGATGCTGGTGTTTGGTGCGGCTTTTGGCAATGTCATTCAGGGTGTGCCGTTCAACTTCGACTGGCGGATGACATCCTATTACACCGGCAGTTTCATTGAACTGTTCAACCCGTTTGCAATCCTGTGTGGTCTGCTTTCTGTTTCACTGTCGATCTATATGGGCGGCGCGATGCTGATGAGCGGCGGCGTTGGCAATCTTGCAGATCGTGCGCGTAAAGCTTCGCTATTCGGTGGCATACTGGCACTGGTGCTGTTCACAATTGGTGGCTTCTGGGTATCAGGCATGGACGGTTATCAGATCGTGCAGGGTCCAAATCCAGGCGTGCCGCAAACACCTCTTCATCAGGTGGTTGAACGCACACCGGGCGCACTTCTGTCCAACTTCCATGAATATTCCGTGCTGTGGGTCATTCCAGCGCTCACCTATATCGGTGTTGCATTGGGGCTTGTGGCACTGCTTGCACGCAAGGCATTGCTTGGCTGGTGGCTCGGAGCCATCGCATGGATTGGCGTCATCGGCACCGCTGGTGCTGCAATGTTCCCGTTCATGATGCCATCAAGCACCAACCCATCGCACAGCCTCACAGTTTGGAACTCTGGTTCCAGCGAGCTGACGCTTATGTGGATGCTGGGCTTTACGGTTGTCTTCATGCCTTTGATCGTCGTTTACACGAGCTGGGCTTTCTGGGTGATGCGCGGCAAGGTCGACCCCGACCATGTCGAGACGTCGCACCACGCATTTTAAGGAGAGCAAGATGACTGTATTTTGGCGGTTTGTGGTGGCAATGATCATCGCAGTCATTGCGATCCTTATTGGCATCATCCTTGGTGATTACGGCCCTTGGTATCTCTCTTGGTTGCTTGGGACCGGCTTTATGATCCTTGTTGCAGCGCTCGGTGGTGTTCTTTTTGAAGAACAGGAAGATTCCGCACGCGCCGCAAAAGAAAACCCTGAAGACGCCAAGTCTCGCACAACGCGCAGAGAACTTGAATACTGAGCGTTTCTTCGGGCTTTGAAAACACCATACGAGAAGTTTTCTCGTATGGTTTGAGGAGGTTATCTGGAGGAAGCCTCATCCTTCAATCCTTCTCCCAAACTTAGATTTTTATGAATTTGCTCCACTAGATCCCAAGCTAGAGGGCCATGAATCGTATGGAGGCCGCCCAATGGCGTCAGGTATTTCACGTCGAAATTTTATCAAGCTCGGCACCTTTGCCGGCATTACGGTGATGCTTGGACGTGTTCCTACCGCAGACGCTTTGGAAGTGCATTCAGGTCCGACATCAACCGACTGGATCGGCAAGGATGGTAAAGCCCGCTCGCGTTGGGATGGCGTTCGTAAAGTAACTGGACAAAAGAATTTTGCGCGTGATTATCGCGCGCGCGATATCCCCGGTTGGCCGAAGCAACAAAGCCACGCTTTCATGATCAAGGCGACGAAGGCCGACCGGACATTCGAAGGCATTGACCTTTCTATACTGGGCGCAGATTTGCAGCCTGACAAAGTTTTGCTTCAGGAAGATCTCGTCCGCGATGGTCTGAATATTCCACAAGATACCAATATGGGTAAGGGCTTCTACGGCTACAATATTCTTGTGCCGAAAGGTGAAACACCGCCTATTCTCGGCCACCCTGTCGCTATCTTGATTTACAAGGATTTTGATCGGTTTGATGCTGCAAAACGTCAGCTGCGTTTTGAAGATGATGTCGTTGTCTATGGTGAAGAAACCGGAGCCAAGCCACCAAAGAATTATGGCGCTGCGCGCTATGTGCGGATTGGTGGCGAAACGCCTTACGATGCATCCGTGTTTTCGCCCTATCAGGATGCTGGCATTAAAGGTGGGTTTGACGGCAACACGCCTGTCTGGCCGCCCTATGCACCGGATAAAGCAATCGCCATTCCGCCGATCATCCGAAAAGATCGCGGCGGCGGTTTCATTGAAGCTTTGCATCGGGCGGAAGAAAAGCCGGATACGCAGGGCATTGCCATGGACTATGCCAAAGGCATTACCGATGAAGTAGAAGCCGCGCGCAAAAATCCCGATAAAATTGTGCTCGAACGCCACGGCTTTTCGCAGTCCATTGATCCATGCGCAATGGAGCCAGACAATTGCAATGCCTGGTATGATGCAGCCACAAAAACCATGCATGTGATGACTGCAACGCAGTCACCGACTGGCATCGTCAATGCGGTGGCAATGCTGGCTAAAAACAACAAGCTTTTTCCGGTTGAAAAGATCGTTCTGCTAACCGGCTCGACTGTTGGTTATGGGTCAAAAGATTATTCGGTCTTTCCGTTCTATGCGATGGCAGCGTGTTTTTATGGTGAAGGTCATGCAATCCGCATGGCAAATGATCGCTATGAGCAATTTCAAATGGGTATGAAGCGCCACTCGGTTGAGATGGATGTTTCGATCACCGCAGACCGCAAAACCGGCAAGTTTGAAATTCTAAAAGGCTTTTATAATTGCAACGGCGGCGGGCGTGAAAATCTGTCCGTTGCGGTTTCGCATGTTGCTGCGCGTGGTGCACAATCGATCTATTATTTTCCAAAGTCGGATCTGACGGCTCTCGCTATGGCAACACCCGCTGTGGAAGCGGGCTCCATGCGTGGTTTCGGCTCATTGCAGTCCATGGCTATCACCGAACTGATGGTCGATGAACTTGCCAATGAGTTGAAGATTGACCCGATCGAATTGCGTCGTCGCAATGCCATTCTGGAAGGTTATCCCAATACGCAAGGCGGCATTATTGCTGGCGATCCACGCAATGTGGAAATGCTCAATCTCGCCGAAAAGCATCCGATCTGGCAGAACCGCGAAAAAGCCAAAGCTGAATTTGAGGCAGCCAATCCCGGCAAACTCTACGGTGTTGGTTTCTCGCAGGTTCAGCAGGTCTATGGTTCCAGCGGTGTGCCAACGGCATTGGTTCTGGAGTTCGACGCGAGCGGCAAGCTGACCATGCGCCATTGTGTGCAGGAAATTGGCACCGGCGGCACCACAGCACAGCAGGTCATGGTTTGGCAGGCGCTGGGTAAAGCACCAGATGTGGTGGATTTCGGTGTCACCGACTTCGAGCAGTTGCCGCTTCATACAAGCTACGCCGATCAGAAAAAGCAAGATGAGCTTGCGAAGAGCGACCCTTATTGGACACCCGCGCTGATACCGGACATGAGCTCATCGAGTGGGGTTTATTATATCGGCTTTGGTACACGTCAGGCTGGCCGTTTCCTGCTTGAAAACAGCCTTTGGCCAGCTGCCAAGACAATTTGGAGCGAAGGCATTGGCGGCGGTGCCATCGCAAGCCTGAACGTTGAATTATCCGACATTCGCGTTGGCCCAGATGGTATTGGCGGTGGCGGTATGACGCCGATCCCGTTTGAGCGTCTTGCCAAAAAAGCCCATGAAATGGGGCTGATTACCGGCGTTGCAGTCCATGCCTATAGCAGCTGGCAATGGTCGCGGGCAGAGTTTGACATTCCAACGGTTGGCGAGCGAAACCTACCGCTTGATGCGATTGCGGTTAAATATGGCGACGGCGCATCCGATGAACTCAAAAGCCGCATGACTACGGCAGGCTATGACTTCATCAAACGCAAGATAGCCTATTACCCGCCGACAAAGCGCGGCGGGGCTGATCCAACAACTGTTACGCCAGCCGCCTGTCTGGTCGAAGTGAACGTCAATACTTTCACAGGTCATGTTCAGGTCATGCGTCATCACATGATGATGGCTCCCGGCACGATGATTGTTCCTGAGCTTGTTTCCGGCCAGATACAGGGCGGCACTGCGATGGGCATTGGCCATGCGCTGATGGAAGAAATGCCGCTTTACGAAGACGGGCCTGGCAACGGCACTTGGAACTTCAACCGCTATACGCTGCCGCGCGCCAAAGATGTCGCCGTCTGGAACCAGACAACGGATTATCTGCCGCCACTTTCAGAAACCTCACCACCCAAAGGCATGGCGGAACTGGGCATGATCCCGATCCTGCCAGCAACCAGCAACGCTATTACGCATGCGACCGGAAAACGTTTCTATGATTTTCCGATAACTCCGGAAAAAGTAAAAAGGGCCTTATCATGAGCATCGAAAAACGCCCACTTTCTCTTATCATCAATGGCAAGGCAATCGGTCCGGTGCAGGTTCCGGTCGGCATGCCGATGATTGATTTTCTACACGAATATCTTGATCTGACTGGCACGCATTTCGGTTGCGGTCAGGGTATCTGCCATGCCTGCACCATTATGGAAGTGCAGAAGGATGGTACGCGAACTGAAAGCCGCACCTGCATCTATGATGCCCATTTCTTCAATGGAAAATCGATTATCACAATCGAAGGTCAGGCTGAAACCGATGCGGATGGCAAGGTTACAAAGCTGACGCCGATCCAGCAGGCTTTCATCGATAATTTCTCATTCCAGTGTGGTTATTGCACGCCCGGATTTGTGGCAGGGGCAACAGTTTTCATTGATCAGCTCAAGCGTGAGCCTGTCAAACGTGCCGATCTTGAAGGTGCGATTGAAGAAGCACTCGATGTCCATATCTGCCGCTGCACAGGCTATGTGCGTTATTACGAAGCTATCCGCGATGTGGCGCTTGCCACACCCGGTTGCGTGATCGGATAGGGGAAAAACGATGAAAAGCCATAGATTGCGCAATTCGATCTTAGCCATCATCGTGTTGGGTGCACTGGTTGCGCTACCCATCCTGTTTGGTCTTTTTCGCACTTCCAGTGTAGCACCACAGGCCGAGCAGGCCATGACGCCAGAGCAGATGCAAAGCCTGATCCCGCGTGGACGTGAGCTGGCATTGGCTGGTGACTGCTTTGGTTGTCATTCACTGCCGCAAGGCCCAATGGCTGCGGGCGGCGTGCCAATTCAACTTCCTGTTGGTACGATTTATTCGACCAATATCACACCGGATAAAGAGCATGGAATCGGCAATTATACGCGCGCCGATTTCCATCGTGCTTTGAAAGACGGTATTGCCGCTGGTAAGGGTAATCTCTATCCGGCCATGCCTTATGTTTACACGCATATCACCACACCCGACGATCTCGACGCGCTTTACGCCTATATGATGAGCATTCCGGCAATCCCGGTTGCCAATAAAGCGAATACGGGTGTGTTTGTATTGCCGGTTCGCCCATTCCTGAATTTCTGGAACTTGTTGAACTTCCCAAACAGGGAAGTTCCTCAGAATGAGTTGCGTTCGGCTGAATGGACGCGCGGCGCCTATCTTGTTGAAGGTCTCGCGCATTGTGGTGCCTGCCACACGCCACGTAATCTTATGATGGGCGTTGATTTCCTGCGTCCGCTGCAAGGTGGCGAAGTGGATGGTATGGCTGTTCCAAACATTACAGCCGCAGCATTGTCTAAGCATGGTTTTGATGTTGCGACATTGAGCCAGTATCTTTCCACCGGCATTGCGCCGCAAGGCACATCCTTTGCTGGCATGAATACGGTGACGCACTTCTCAACCAGTGTGATGGACGCGGACGATATTAAGGCCGTCGCCACCTATCTGCTGACCGATGACGAAGGCAATATTGCAGCCGCAGCACCACCGCCTGCACCATTACCGGAAGCACATAATCCTGAACCGGGTAGCCCGATGGAAACCGGAAGGTTGGCTTACATTTCTGCCTGTTCAGGCTGTCATGGTGTCAATGGTGCAGGCATTCCGAATGTCGCCCCTGCGATGAAGGGCAATGCCACTCTGGCGATGGATAATCCGCAGACACTGATCAAGGTGGTTCTCAACGGTATTCCTACGCAGACATTCACCAATGGCCAACGCATGTATGCCATGCCGCCATTTGCCCATGTGATTGAAGACCCAGACATTGCAGCCCTGATCACTTGGATCAGAGCCGAATGGGGCGGTCAGGCAACAGCCGTGACAACCGAGCAAGTTGCAGCTGAAGAGAGTGCTGTCGATTAAAACGCATGAGTTGGGCTCAATTGATTGAGCCCAACTTAATCATAAGCACGTGCATATTTATTTCAGGCGTAATCGGGCCAACCCCCGGGGGGAATGATGAGTTCGAATATTTCACGTCGCAATTTTATGAAACTGGGAACAATCGCCGGTATCACTGTGATGCTCGGACGTCTGCCAGTCGCTCATGCACTGGAAGTACAGTCGGGACCAAGTCCATCAGACTGGATCGGAACGGATGGTCATGCCCGATACCGATGGGATGCTATTCGTAAAGTCACTGGCGAAAAAACCTTCTCGCGCGACTATCGCGCCCGCGATCTCGAAGGCTGGCCCAAAGAACAAGCCCATGCTTTTTTCATCAAAGCAACGGACGCAAAGCGAGCTTTTGAAGGCGTTGATCTCACTATTCTCGGTGTTGATCTTCAGCCTGATCGTCTGGTTCTGCATGAAGACTTTGAAGCCGATGGCTTGACAGCACCATATGCAGAAGGTCTGGCCGATGAATTTTACGGCAAGACTATTCTGCTGCCAAAGGGGCAAACTGCACCGCTTCTGGGACAGCCAGTAGCGCTGCTTGTCTATCATGATTTTGATCGCTTTGATGCTGCAAAACGTCTTTTACGATTTGAAACCAGCATTGTGAATTATGGCGCTGAAACGGGCGTTAAATCGCCAGCCAATTACGGTGCAGCGCGTTATGTTCGCATCGGCGGTGATACGCCGTCTGCGTCATCTGCTTATTCGCCGATACAGGATGCGGTTATATTTGGCGGCTTCGATGGTGATACACCAACCTGGCCATCAGAAAGCACAACCGGCGTTTTCGTGCCTGCTTCTGTGCTGACCAAACATCGCGGCGGTGGTGGGGTACGCGATCCGGAAGAAGTCGCACGCGAGACTTATGAACCCATGCGACGCGGCATGAACGCCGCCGAAGATATCGCCAAGGCCATTGAAGAAGCACGTAAAGATGAAACCAAATTTGTGCTGGAACGGCACGGCTTTTCGCAATCCATTGATCCGAGTGCAATGGAGCCGGACAATGGCAATGCATGGTATGATGCGAAGTCGAAAACGCTGCATCTGATTGTGGCTGCGCAATCTCCTTATGAGGTGGCGCGTGTTGCTGCCGCAATGGTCAAAGACAATAAGCGCTTCCCCGTTGAGACGATCAAACTCCTGACCGGAACAACGGTTGGCTACGGATCAAAAGATCACTCTATCTTTCCGTTTTACGCGATTGCGGCCTGTTTTTACGGTGATGGATTGCCTGTGCGTTTGGCCAATGATCGATATGAGCAGTTCCAGCTTGGGTTGAAGCGCCATTCTATCGAAATGGACGTGACAATTGTTGCTGATCGCAAGACCGGTAAGTTTGAAATCATGAAGGGTTTCTATAACTGCAACGGCGGCGGACGCGCTAATTTCTCATTCTCGGTGGCACAGGTCGCTGCGACGGCTGCGCAGTCGATCTATTACTTTCCAAAGTCAGACCTCACCTCGATAGCGCTTGCTACACCTGCCGTAGAAGCAGGCTCTATGCGTGGTTATGGCACCATTCAGGTGATGAGCATTACTGAATTAATGGTTGATGAAATCGCAGCAGAGCTTGGTATTGATCCCGTTGAGCTTCGCCTTCGTAATGCTATGCGTGCGGGCGACGAAAATACGCAAGGTGCGCAACCTTTGGGCGATTTGCGTAATGTGGAAATGCTCGAACTGGTGGCTAAAAATCCACTATGGGTCAATCGCGAACAAGCCAAGGCGGACTATGATAAAGCCAATCCCGGTCGCCTTTATGGTGTAGGTTTTGCGCAGGTTCAGAAGGACTATGGATCAGGCGCGGACACCTCTGCACTCACGCTCGAATTTGATGTAAATGGCAAATTGACCATGCGCCATTGCGTGCAGGAAATTGGCACAGGTGCCACAACTGCGCAGCAGGTGATGGTGCGCAATCTGTTGGGCAAAGTGCCGGATGTGGTCGAATTTGGTGTGACCGATTTTGCCGAATTGCCGATGGTGAGCAACTGGTCGCCTTACACGACCACGCAGGAACAGCAGGACGAGTTGCAAAAAGACCCGTTTTGGGTTCCCAATGCACTTCCGCCAATGAGTGCTTCCAATAGCGCTTATTTTCTGGGCTTCGGGACGCAACAGGCAGCGCGGTTCCTCTTTGAAAACACATTCTGGCCAGCGGCGAAAGCCATCTGGAGTGAAGGTGCATCTGGTGGGCAAATTGCCAGCGGCGTTGTCACTCTAAGCGATCTGCGTGTTACGGCGGGTGGTATCGGTGGCGGCGGAATGGAAACGCTATCCTTTGAACGTCTTGCTCGCAAAGCCCATGAAATGGGTTTGGTGACGGGCGTTTCACTTCACTGTTTCAGTCGCTGGGAATGGGCAACGGCCAAGTTCGATATACCCGTTATTGGCATACGCGAACTGCCTGTTGATCTTCTCTCTGTTCGCTATGGTGATGGTGCTTCGGCGGAACTTAAAACCCGAATGACAACTGGCGGCTATGATTTCATCAAGCGAAGCAGCGTTTATTTTCCGCCAGTACAGCGCAACAATGCAGGTGTCACCACCTACACGCCAGCTGCATGTATCGTCGAACTCAACGTGAATACGTTCTCCGGCGAAGTCGAAATCATGAAGCATCACAGCATCCTTGATCCAGGCAATATCATAGTGCCAGAGCTGGTTTCCGGTCAGCAACAAGGTGGTGTGGCGATGGGTATTGGCCATGCTTTGATGGAAGAGCTTCCGCTTTATGAAGACGGTCCGGGCAATGGCACATGGAACTTCAACCGCTATACCCTGCCGCGCAGTAAGGACGTAGCGGTCTGGACTCAGACAGCGGAATATCTTGAACCGCTGTCAGAAAGTTCGCCTCCCAAAGGCATGGCCGAAGTGGTGATGATTCCTGTTGTGGCCGCGACTGGCAATGCGATTACGCACGCAACTGGAGCGCGTTTTTATCGTCTGCCTGTAACGCCTGAAAATATCCAGCGGGCACTCGGAGAGTAAGGCACAGATGTTTCACGTAAGTCATGGTGAACCTTAATGAAACCAACGGAACAGGCTCATTTCAAAGATACGAATGTGGCCGTGCGCGCCGCTTCCATCAACGAAAATGACTTTCCTTTGATGCCAGCTTTGTCTGCTGAGAAGTGTGCACTTGCGGTTATTGTTGGCGTTGAAGGTCCATCTTATCGACGTTGCGGCGCGGCCATGGTTGTCGATGCTTCCGGTCGCAGCTGGGGTAATCTGTCTTCCGGCTGTATCGATAAAAGTGTCGTGTTGAATGCAAAGTCGGCAATGGAAACCGGCAATGCTATGAAGGTGCGATATGGCCGTGGTTCTCCCTACTGGGATTTGCCGCTTCCTTGTGGTGGCGCGCTCGATATCCAGATATTTCCATTTCCTGATAAGCTCATACTGGGCGATATTGAGAGAAGCTTAAGAACACGAAAGCCAGCGATGCTGACTTTGGCTGATGATGGCACACTATCTCTCAATCCGACGGGAATGGGGCTGCATCTGACCATTTTGCCTCAGATCAGGGTGTTGGTTTTTGGCACCGGAATGGAAACAATCTGCTTTACAGAATTAGCCATGGCTGCTGGTTGCCGTGTGGAATTGTTTTCACCTGATCCTGATGTTCTGATGCGGTTCCCGTGGGCTAATCCGCTGGTCAAAAATGTCTGGCCGGATGGCGTTAAGACAGATGAGCGAACCGCAGTCGTAACCTTTTTCCACGATCATAGTCGCGAGCCGACTATCTTGTCGAAAGCACTGGACAGTCCTGCTTTTTTTGTGGGTGCGCAGGGTAGCAGACGCGCTCACTCGGCGCGTTGCGAGGCATTGATTGAATATGGCTGCCCGATTGAGAATACTGATAAGCTGAAATTTCCCCTTGGACTGATCCCATCGACGCGCGACCCTTATACACTTGGCGTGTCTGTACTTGCGCATGTATTGCAGAGCGTAAAAGATTTGAAATGAGTGGAACCAGAAAAGTAGCTGTCATCGTTTTGGCGGCTGGCAAGTCACGACGTTTTGGTGCGCGTGATAAACTCCTGTCAAGTTATCGGGGAAAGCCGCTGAGCGCTCATGTTGCAGCATCCCTGCTTGGCGTGCCCTATAGTTTCGGCGTTGTTGTAACAAGTAATCCTGTCGTGGCGGGTCTATTCAAGCAAACACGCTGTCGCCCGCTTTTCCTTAAAAATTCAACGGGGCAAAGTGATAGTCTTAAAGCGGGTTTGCGATATGTGAGAAAACATGGCGCAAGTCATGCTCTTGTTTTGCTTGGCGATATGCCGAATGTCCCCCGCCAGCATTTGAAAAAAATGGTTGCTACAGCTGGCACACATCCAATGATCTCTCAAAGCGGCAATACGGTACTTCCGCCAGCACTCATTCCGCTCCATTTGTTGCCAAAACTTCTTCATCTGCGCGGCGATGTTGGTGCAGGTAAAATCCTGAAACGTCATCCATCAACTGTTAGGTTGCCGTTAATCGGCGAGGCTGCTCTGGATATAGATGTCAGAGAACGATAATATTTTTGATCGCTGCTGTAAGATAAATAAAGAACTTTATGCTTTGTAAGTACGATAAGGGGCAACAGTTCCTTATGACAAATGTGTTATCTGTTTTTTGCGCATATACCACAGAAAGAAATTTTGCACTTTTCAGGACGTGCTTGCGTTACGAAACGTGAAAGTCAGTTCATTTCCCGATCTATGTCGCGTCGCAATATAATGGCGGTCGTCAGATCTTCGACAATATCGTGACCTGCGAGAAGGTCTCTCACGCGATTAAGACCATCAATAGATGCGGCCTCAAGTTCAACGATGAGATCAAGCTGACCACTGACTGATGACACGCGCCGCACTTCAGGGTGCCGGGCAAGTATGTCCAGCAATTCATGTGCAGGCGTTCGACGCAGATTAATCAACAGGGCGGCCCGGATGACATTGGCATCGATCTCGCCGATGTCTGCGCGATAGCCTCGGATAACGCCGCTTTTTTCGAGATTGGTGACACGTTCGCTTGTAGCACTGCGCGACAAGCCAATACGTCCGGCCAGCGTTTTAAGCGCAATTCGTGCTTCTTTCGACAAGATAGCCAGTATTTCGCGATCTTTGGCGTCTAGTTCCCGCATCCCAATTCCATTCATAGTTCCGGCACAGTGCCGGACATATGCCGGTCTATTCCGACAATGTGCCGGTTATCCCGACAGGATACTTGATGCCTGAAAATAGTTGACGTGCCAAGCTGCCGACAACAAATCTAACCCGGAAAACTGTTTATGACCGATCTCACTCATCCCGCGCCCCAGTTCTCTCCAATTGATGCTGAAAAGCTCGCCAAAGACATATTCGGTGTCACGGGAAGCGCATCCGCGCTTGATAGCGAACGGGACTGCAATTATCGGTTGAAAACTGAGAGCGATGCAGGCTGGATTTTGAAAATCGTCAATGCCAGTGAGCCAAAGGTCGAAAGCGAGTTTCAGACAGCGCTTTTCCGTCATCTCGCAAATGGCAACTCCAAACTGGCTGTGCCTTATCTCAAACCAAGTCTCTCCGGTGAAATGCTTGCATCTGTCACGGCGGCGGATGGCGAAAACCATGCCGTGCGGCTGGTTGGTTGGCTTCCGGGCACACCAATGGCGCAAGTCACGCGCACCTTTGAACTGATGCGCAATCTGGGCCGCTCGTTGGGCGAGCTGGATCATGCGCTTCAGGGCTTCATTCATCCGGGTGCTGTGCGTGAACTCGACTGGGATCTGCGTCATGCTGGACGCGCCCGCACGCGCCTGCACTTTGTCGGTGATGCAGACAAAAGGGCATTGCTTGAGCGTTTTATAGTTCGCTTTGAAACACTGGTTGCGCCTAAGCTTGCAGGTCTGCGCGCGCAGGTCATTCACAATGACGCGAATGACTGGAATATTTTGGTCGATAAGCAAGACAATGAGAAGATTGCTGGACTGATCGATTTCGGCGATGCCGTTCATACGGTGCTAATTGCAGAAGTGGCGATTGCCTGTGCTTATGCAGCGCTTGATACGGAAGACCCGATTGGTGCAGCCGCAGCCCTTGCATCAGGTTTCCATGAAAAATATCCGCTGAAAGAAGAAGAAGTTGATCTTCTGTTTGACCTCATCGCGATGCGGCTTGTCACCAGCGTGACATTCTCGGCGTCACGTCGCGATCAAACAGAAGACAATCCATATCTCGCTATCAGCGAAGCACCGGCATGGAATTTGCTGGCCAAGATGGATGCGATGAATCCGCGCTTTGCCACCGCTATTCTGCGTAAAGCCTGTGGTTTTGATGCGATTTCCGGTGCCGGCGCAATCCGCAAATGGATTTCCGACAACCACAAAACCTTTGCGCCAATCGTGCAGCCTGCACCGGCTACCATGACCAAGGCAATTGTGCCTTATGGCGATGAAACGCACTTTATGACGGTCGCATCTGCTGAGCAGCGTGCAAAAGAAGCAACAGAGTGGTGGGATAATTTCTGCGCCGAAAACAATATCGAACTGGGTATTGGCTCATGGGGCGAAAAGCGCACCGTTTATACAGATACTGCCTTCGAATCGCGCTTCATCGATGGTCAGCGTCGTATCCACCACCTCGGCGTTGACTTGTTTATGCCAGCTGGAACCCCGCTTTACACGCCGCTTGATGCAGTCGTAAAAAGCGTGGAAGTCGAACGCGAGCCGCTAGGCTATGGCGGTCTGGTAACGCTATTGCATAGCCCGGAAGGTTGTCCGCCATTCGTGACCCTTTGGGGACATATGGCGCAGGAGGCTTTGGATCGCCTGAAGGCGGGGCAGAAGCTCAAAGCCGGTGATCTGGTTGGCTATATGGGTGATATTCATGAGAATGGTGGATGGACTCCGCATCTGCATTTCGGCATGACCACCGATCTCAATTTGACTGCCACGGAAGTTCTGGGTGTGGGCGAAACTGCCTATCTGGATGTTTGGGCTGATCTGTTCCCGGATGTCGCTGAACTGGCCGGTATTCCGCCTGAAACCTTCCATCAGGATGGTTACACACGCGCAGAGATTATCCAAAAGCGTAAGCAGATTTTGCTGCCAAACCTTTCAATCTCTTATTCTGAGCCGATCAAGTTCGTGCGCGGTGAGGGCGCTTGGCTGATCGATAATACAGGCCGTGCCTATCTCGATTGCTTCAACAATGTCTGTCATATCGGCCATGCCCACCCGGAAGTGGTGGAAGCCATTGCGCGTCAGGCGGCGTTACTCAACACCAACACCCGCTATCTGCACGATAATATCGTCAACTATGCTGAGCGTTTGACAGCCACATTGCCGGAAGGTCTTACGGTTGCTTCTTTCGCCTGTTCGGGCAGCGAGGCAAACAGTCTGGCGCTGCGTATGGCGCGCAACCATACCAACCGCAATGAAGCAATTGTTCTCGACTGGGCCTATCACGGCACCACACAGGAGTTGATTGATCTCAGCCCCTATAAATATAAGCGCAAGGCCGGTAAGGGCCGTCCTGCTCATGTTTATGAAGGCACAATTCCTGACAGCTATCACGCTCCGGAAGACTGGCCAGTCGAGGAACACGCAAAGCGCTTTGCGGCCAATATCGCAGAGCATATTGAATCCATGCGCAAAGAAGGACGTAGTCCGGCTTTCTTCCTGGCGGAATCCATTCCAAGTGTTGCCGGTCAGGTGTTTCTGCCTGAAGGCTACCTCAAGGAAGTTTATGCGATGGTTCGCGCCGCTGGTGGCGTCTGTATCGCGGATGAAGTGCAGGTCGGTTTTGGCCGCGTGGGCAGCCATTGGTGGGCATTTGAATTGCAGGATGTGGTGCCGGATATCGTCACCATGGGCAAGCCTATCGGTAATGGACATCCAATGTCGGCAGTTGTCACCACGCGAGAAATCGCTGACAGCTTCAACAATGGCATGGAGTACTTCAACACGTTTGGCGGTAATCCGGTTTCCTGTGCTGCTGGCCTCGCGGTTCTTGATGTGATCGAACGTGATAAGCTGCGCGAGAATGCGCTTGATGTCGGTAACTATCTGCTTGACGGTTTCCGGGCGATGCAGAAGCGCTTCGATATTATCGGCGACGTTCGCGGCAGCGGTTTGTTCCTCGGTATTGAGCTGGTGACAGATCGTAAAACCAAAGTGCCTGCAACGGCTTTGGCGCGTGCAATCAATGATGGCGCAAGAGCGCGCGGTATCTTGATGGGTACTGAAGGCCCGCATGATAACGTGCTGAAAATGCGCCCATCGATGGTGTTCAGCCGTGCCAATGCAGATCATCTCTTGAGCGTATTGAGCGATAGTTTTGCAGCCGCTTTGAAATAATAAATAGCTCACTCGCTATTTTGAAGGTCGCATCTTTTTATCCGTAAGGGATAAGGGTGCGACCTTTTTGTGTTTGAGTTTGGGTGCAAAAATTTGGCGGCAAGAGTGCCGACAATATGCCGGTCAATTCCGGCAATGTGTCGGGCTTGCAGACATATTGCTGGATGCTTGAAAACAAAGCCTGTGCCAAGCTCCGTCATGAAGGTTGATGGTAAACCATAGCCCTAAAACAAAAAGACAAATCCAGAGGAAACCGAAAATCATGAATTCCAGGATTAAGAGCCTGATTGCTGTCGCAGCTGTCGCAATTGCTGCAACGTTCTCGATTGCCCCAGTACAGGCGGATGAACTTGCCAAGCTCAAAGACGCTGGCAAAATGCGCATTGCGATGAGCGGTCAGTATCCTCCGTTCAGCTTCACCAATGAGCAGAACGAAGTTGTTGGCTTTGACGTCGCGATTGGTTCTGCAATTGCCGACCGTCTGGGCGTAAAGCCAGAGATCGTCACGACCCCTTTTGACGGTATTATTGCTGGTCTGCTGGCGAAGAAATATGATGCCGTTGTGGCTTCAATGACCATTACGCCAGAGCGCGAAAAGGCTGTTGATTTCGTCGGCCCATACTACCATGCTGGACGTACAGTCGTTGTTAAGGACAGCTCGCCTGTTCAGAAGCTCGAAGAGCTGAATGGCAAGACTGTTGGCGTCACGATGGGTGATGCTCATGAAAAATGGGCGAAAGCTCAGGGCGACCTGACAGTTCGTACCTATAAGGGTCTGCCAGAAATGCTGATCGACCTTGATGCAGGTCGTCTTGATGCGCTGGTCATGGACAGCATTCCGGTGATGATCGCGGTCAAGGAAACCGGCCAGAAGGTGCGCATTCTCGAAACTCCGAATATTGATGGCGCACGTGAAGCGCTCGGCATTGCAATCCGCAAGAACAATCCAGAACTGAAAGCCGCTATGCAGAAGGCATTGGACGATATGCTTGCTGACGGCACTTACGAAAAAATCTCGATGGAATGGATCGGTAGCGATATTCGCTAACAGGTTTTCCAGCCCGGCCCATTTTATCATAAACGGTAAAATGGGCCGGTTTATATGAGTTTTCGGAGTGGTTTTATGGATCTAGCGTTAATGCAGCGCGTCCTCCCGTTCTTTCTGGAGGCTGCGTGGGTCACGGTGCAGATTTCTGTACTCGCTCTTCTGCTGGGCTTTGTGATTGCCGGTCTTTTGGTGGCTGGTCGCCTGTCAAATAATATCGTTTTTCGTTCTTTGGCCGGTGCCTATGTCAGCATCTTTCGTGGCACCCCCTGCCTGGTTCAGTTGTTCGTCCTTTATTTTGGTGGACCGCAGATCGGTCTGGAACTTGAGCCATACGCCGCTGGCGTCATTGGTCTCGGCTTGAACATTGCAGCCTACATGGCTGAATCCATTCGCGGTGCAATTTCAAGCGTTGATAAAGGGCAGACAGAAGCCGCCCGCTCCATAGGCTTTGATCGCGAACGCACGCTTCGGCTGATTGTTTTGCCGCAGGCAGCGCGCCTGATGATCCGCCCACTGGGCGTGAATGCTGTAGCGCTTGTTAAAGGTTCAGCTCTGGTTTCGACGATCTCTGTTGTGGAACTCACCTATACGGCGCAGCGCTTCATCAGCTCCACATATAAACCCTTTGAGATATTTGCGGTTACGGCCGTTCTCTACATGCTCATCGTCTATGTCGTCGTTATGATTGTCGATCTTCTCGACAAACGTTTTGCGCCACGTTGAGGGAGGATTAAATGCCAGCTCTCGACTTCACTATCGTTCCTCCCTATGCAGAACTGCTTCTCGCCGGATTGTGGTGGACGCTTGTTCTGGCCGTGTCATCCAGCGTTCTAAGCTTTGTCTTTGGCATCTTTTTCGCGCTTGTCGTGCTATATGCACCGAAAATTCTGGCCTATCCGATCCGCTTCTTCATGTGGCTTTTCATGGGGACGCCGCTGCTGTTGCAGCTATATCTTATCTATTACGGGCTTGTTCAGGTTGGCGTCGATATTCCAGCGCTCTTTGCAGGGATCATTGCACTGAGTCTACATTTTGCGGTTTATAATGCCGATGTTTTCCGAGCCGGTATTGTTACGGTTGATCCGGGGCAGACGGAGGGTGCACGTTCAATCGGCCTTAGTCGTGGCCAGACCTTGCGCTACATCATAATCCCGCAGGCCATCCGCAATACTATTCCGCCGATCGGCAACAATATGATCGTTTTGCTGAAAGACACGTCACTTGTGTCGATTATCGGGATTGCGGAACTCGTGCACAGCGCGCAGATCGCGATCAGTGAGACATACAGCCCGTTTGAATTTTATCTGACTGCTGCCGTACTTTATTATGCTGCCAATCTCGTTATGGAAGCAGGCCTGCGGCGCATCGAAAGAAAAGTGGAGGTTACGCGATGAGCGCCCTGAACCCAATGGTGGAAGTTAAAGGTGCCCGCAAAGCCTATGGTGCACTTGAAGTGCTCAAGAATATCGATCTCTCCGTCTCACGCGGACAGATTATCGCGATTATTGGGCCAAGCGGCTCGGGTAAAAGCACGCTTTTGCGTTCCATCAACCACCTCGAAACGCTGAATGGTGGCGAAGTCTGGCTTGATGGCGTGCAGGTTAACCAGCCGCTGACCGGCAAGGCCTTTGAAAAGCATATCAACTCTGTTCGTCAGCAGATGGGCATGGTGTTTCAGCACTTTAATCTCTTTCCGCACATGACGGTTATGGAGAATATTACGCTGGGGCCAATCAAGCTCAAAGGCATGTCAAAAAGCCAAGCGCGTGAACTTGCTTCCGATTTGCTGTCCAAAGTTGGACTATCAAGCAAAGCCGATGTCTATCCATCGCGTCTTTCGGGTGGGCAGAAACAGCGCGTCGCTATTGCACGTGCACTGGCCATGCAGCCGAAAGTTATGCTCTTTGATGAAGCGACGTCCGCTCTTGATCCGGAGCTGGTTGAAGAGGTCAATCTCGTCATGAAGCAGCTTGCGGCTGAACATATGACGATGTTGATCGTGACCCATGAAATGCGCTTTGCAGGAGAAGTGGCAGATAAAATTCTGTTTATGGATGGTGGCGTTGTGGTGGAAGAAGGCAAGCCGAAGGACTTGCTCACCAATCCTCAGAATGATCGCACGCGTAGCTTCTTGCGGACGTATCTTGCACCAAATTTAGTTTAGGCCGTGTACTCATAAATAGATTAGTTAACTGGATCTCTCGGTGTTTCAAATAATCTCGGAACCGGAGGCGTTTGATGTCAAGTCGTCGCTATGGAGCTAACACAATGCAAATGGCTAATTATTGCGATCTTTTTGTTTTGCAAACCTCGTGGCATTTCACGCGTCGATGATTGCATAGTACTCGATGGCACCTGCCAGTGCTTGGGGTCAGCGGCTGGAGGTTTTGTCTGTCGGCTATTATGGAGATATAGTGATGATCGATAGTACCAGTATCAGAGTTTCCCAGCACGGAGTCTCAGAAGAAAGAGGAATACCGATGATGGTTGTACTGGACGTTTTCGCAGTGGCATCACAAGCAAAATTTATGAAATTGTTGATACAGAAGGCCGTCCGATCATTCTTTGTCTGACACGTGGACTCATCGCCGACTGTTTACAGGCTGAGTGACTTATAGAGTACTTCTCGCTAACAAAGCTTACGATACTAATAGCATGAGGAAGAAAGCTTCAAAATTAAAGCATGGGCAAACATTTCAACCCAAAGCAACGGCAGAGATATATGCGCGCTCTTACCATCGGTTTGTCATCAAAGAAATCTGGTTGAGCGCTTTTATATTAGACCAGACACTATCGTGTCACAGCAAAGTGTTATCATAAGAACTGGCCCAAATTCCACGCACCTGTCAAACTGATCTCCAGGTGAATCTGGCACATCAGTTTATAAGTCTAAAATCTAGCCGCGAGATATCAGGCAGTTGTTAATTCGGAGCGGATTTTGAAGACTGAAGTCATCGCGTCTCCAACGTGTTTATCAATCTCGGCATTAATGATGCTTTCCTGACCACTTGTACGGATATTTTCTTGGATGATTAAGTTGTCAGGGCAATAACCTTCCTTAAAGCTGCTGCCAAATACTTTCTCAGCATCGGTGTCACCGTCAGCCAGATTAAGGCTGACAGTCCCTACAGCTACAAAGCCTTCAACCTAAAGCGCAATCGAACAAGATTTTATTAGTTTAAAAACAATGATAGGGTCGAGTAATCATTTTCGTCCACGTAAGTGAGTGTGCATATAAATATGCATGCTCACCGTCACAAATACGCAGGAGACATTTAAAAAACGGGAGGACATGCAGAGTTGGCATCTACCTCATGATGGGTAAACCATACAAAACCAATCAGTCATCATAGCAGATGTCGTAAAATATGAGATATTTGCCACATTAAGACCTGTATCAATATATACCTTAGAGCCTGAATCATAATGAATGTAACGATATCAGGCTCTTGCGATGCGCCGGGTGAGCAGGCG
>NZ_JAMJWE010000209.1 GCF_023554105.1 Brucella sp. 21LCYQ03 | reverse complement strand
CCAAATTCTTTAAATACATAATACACAAAACCGGAACAATCGAAGCCGGCACTTGGGCTGGTTTGTCCGTATTTGTATTTAATGCCTAAGAGTTTTTTGGCGAATGCGATCAATTCTTCTTCCGCAACAACTTTAGCTTCTTCCGAATAATTAGCGCTTATACAAGTATTACTATACATTCGGGATTCAGCCGGAAATTTTGCAGTTGAAGATAGATTTGTTAAGAAATACAAACCTGTTAGGCAGGATATTTTTATGAGATGCGCTGCTTTCATTCAAGCAAAGTTACGGAAAATGAGGGAATTGCATTTAATTAATTACACATGCTTCGATCTACATAAGTTTTATTTCCGTTTCTATTGATATAATAACAGCCTCCACGAGGTCCGCGTATGTATCGACGTGTGGGTGACCTAGTTGATGAACTCTTCTTATTATCGCTTGAACCTTTTTTGATGGAAGTCGGGTTAGGGGGCGCGCTCGCTTCATACTTAGCATAGATCCAAGTGCCGTCTGGTTTAAGAATGACGCGCCTGCCATCATTGGTTGTGGCATACTTGTTCTGAGCCGACAGCGGATGAGCCATCAACAATGCAAATACGATATAGTATACTATTTTCATAAAATGAGTTTGTGCCCGCAAAAAAGTGACTTTTTTCAAATAGAAGATAAGGTTTCCCG
>NZ_JAMJWE010000208.1 GCF_023554105.1 Brucella sp. 21LCYQ03 | reverse complement strand
TTGGTGGTTATTACGCCTTGAAGAATGCAAAAGTATTAGGCAATGCGTATGCACAAAAAGGTGAGAAAGAAAAAGCATTGGAAACCTACGAAAAGTTTATCGCAGCTAATGGTAAAGATTCTACTATCGTGGCGCAGGCTCAGGTATTGTACAAAGATGTACATGGTGACAAGGCTGACTTTCAAGCACACCTAGCGGACTTAGATAAGCAAATGACAGAGGCATACTTTGCGAAATATGAAAAGGAAATGAAGAAAGAGGAAGCGCCTGCATTTACACTAGTGAATCGTGACGGTAAGGAAGTTTCTCTATCTGATTTCAAAGGTAAAGTCGTGGTATTAGACTTCTGGGCAACCTGGTGTGGCCCGTGTATCGTTTCGTTTCCAGGGATGCAAGCTGCAGTGACCAAATATGCTAACGACGACGAAGTGGAATTTTTATTTATCGACACGTGGCAACGGGAAGAAAACTACAAAGAGCTAGTAGATGAATTTATCGCTAAAAACAACTACAGCTTCCACGTATTATTCGACGAAATGAAAGATCGTTCGAAAGCGACCGTAACCGCTTATGGCATTCAAGGTATTCCAGCCAAAGTCATTATCGACAAAGAAGGCTTTATTCGTTTCCAAAACTCTGGATCGGAAAGCAATGTGGATAAGTTGGTCAAAGAATTAGACAC
>NZ_JAMJWE010000207.1 GCF_023554105.1 Brucella sp. 21LCYQ03 | reverse complement strand
GGTTCTCTAGAGACTTTTTCTTGACCAGCCCAAGATCGTCGCAATGGGCCGACTTTTCTGCCATTGGATTAACCATTAATATCCCTATTTTCAATGGTTTTGCGACTCGGAGTAAAGTACGTCAGGCAGAAGTAGAATTACAAACGTTGCGCTATGACCGCATGGATACTAAACTGGCATTAGACCTTGCTAATGAAAATGCAAAATCACAATTGAAAAACAGCATATTAGTAATCCGCTCTAACGAAGACAATGTGAAGCTAGCCAAAGAAGTGCTAGCCGACACCGAGAACAACTATAAAAACGGCTTAGCTACCTTAACAGAGCTATTAGACGCTGAAAAAGCATTCGCGGATGCGCAAAATAACTATACAACATCCCTATTGGATTATAAAGTTGCCGAAGTACAGCTTATCAAAGCAAAAGGAGAATTGAGATCAACGAATAAGAACGAATCATATAACCACTATTTATAGAAATGAAACGCACCATTATTACAGTACTAATCATAGCCGCCGCACTAGCGGGCATCGTTTATTTATTACAGAAGAATAAAGCAAAAAACGAGTCGGAAACCCAGCAGGCCGCTGCTACCAATCCAAAAGTATCCGTACGTACCGACACGGCAACTAACGGGATGATGAATCTGGCCTATCTAGCAAATGGCACTTTCGAACCGAAGCA
>NZ_JAMJWE010000206.1 GCF_023554105.1 Brucella sp. 21LCYQ03 | reverse complement strand
GAGTGATTCGTTCGCAAGCCGATATGATTCCAACATTAGGACTGAAATTAATAGACGGCAGAGACATTCAATATCCACAACTTGCCGCAGATAGCAATGCGATTTTATTAAATGAAGCTGCTATAAAAATGATGGGGCTGGAAAACCCCATTGGCCAACCCTTCAATTGGGGCGACTCGAACTTTGTGATTACCGGTGTGGTTTCCGACTTCATTACAGGATCTCCCTATGATGATGTAGCGCCATTAATGATTTATGCTTCCAATGACTGGATGTTTAATATGATTGTACGGACAGACGGACGGCATAGTACGACAGACCGGCTGGTTCAATTAGAGCATACACTTAAAAAGTATAATCCGGCCTATCCCTTTAATTATCGTTTTGTCGATGAACGTTATGCCGAAAAGTTTAAAGATCAGAAACAAACCGCTTCCCTGTCTTTAACATTTTCCCTGTTAGCGATTTTCCTTTCCTGCTTGGGCTTATTCGGCATGATCGCTTACGTGGCCGAAACCAAGGTAAAAGAAATCGGCGTACGCAAAGTATTGGGGGCTTCCGTATCAAGTATCGCCACCTTGCTATCCAAAGATTTCTTAAAAGTGGTTTTCCTTGCTATCCTTATCGCATCTCCGATTGCTTGGTGGGCGATGAACAAATGGCTGCAAGACTTTGCCTACCGCATTGA
>NZ_JAMJWE010000205.1 GCF_023554105.1 Brucella sp. 21LCYQ03 | reverse complement strand
ATCGCTTACCAGCGGACAGATTAGGCTAATCTCTAGGTATACCAAAAACGTCGTAATCCTTTACGACGGTGATGCCGCCGGTATCAAGGCATCACTACGCGGTACCGACATGTTGCTGGAAGAAGGGTTGAATGTAAAGGTATTGCTATTCCCCGATGGGCACGATCCCGATTCCTATGTGCAGAAGTTCGGGTCGGCACATTTTAAAGAGTACATCAGCAAGCACCCGGAAGATTTCGTATTCTTCAAGACCAACATTCTCTTAAAGGATTCCGGCAATGATCCCGTCAAAAGAGCCGGTGTAATCCGTGACGTGGTAGAAAGTATCTCGTTGATTCCCGACGAAATTAAGGTCTCGCTGTACATCCGTCAATGTAGCACCTTGTTGGATATGGAGGAGCGTATTCTCTTGTCGGAATTGAATAAGATGCGCATCAATAAGTCGGCGGCCAAAGAGAAAAAGGTAGCGGCTAGTGATCAACCTCCAGCAGAGTTCTTCGCTGCCATGATGGGTTCGGAAGAGCTGGGAGCTGCACCAAGCCAACCTACCACACAAAGCACTAAGCTATCGTCCGAAATACTGCAAGAAAGGGAATTAATCCGAATCCTGCTCAACTATGGACAGGAGCAAGTAACCTGGGAGCCTGAAGTAGATAATATGCCGAGTGCACCTTATCTCATCAATAAT
>NZ_JAMJWE010000204.1 GCF_023554105.1 Brucella sp. 21LCYQ03 | reverse complement strand
GATCTGAGCTTGACCGGAAGAGATAAGGCCTAAAAAAATTAATATACTAACCAGATAATACCTCATACTAAATAATTTGTGTTGGTATTCAAATATCGCACAAACATATTACCTCAATGTTAATTAACTTTTAAAGTTTTATTTTAAAGAAAAATAAATAAAATTAAAGAAATATCTATAAATCGCATTTTTTATTGACTAATATCAAACTATTATGCAACTCTATTATTCAAAATTAGCACCTTGTAATACAGATTCTCCTTATATCATTGGTCATAGCTTAAGGATAACCCAAAGTTTTATTATTCGCCTAAGCATGCAGTGATTGAGTTAAATTTTGATATATTTGAATGGCTTTAGGGGTATTCTTTTAAGAATTGAGACAGTCCCTTCGAACCTGATTCGGCTCATACCGGCGTAGGGAAAAGCGTGTAACAGATCCTCTTTGATTTGCTTCCATTTTCCATGGTACCCCGTTTCACTTATTTTTTTGACTTCGGATTAAAAACATGGAAAAATATAAAGTCCCCACCGTATTAAGTATTGCCGGATTTGATGGAAGTGGTGGTGCTGGCATACAAGCCGATACCAAAACTATTTCTGCTTTAGGCGGCTATGCCATGAATGTGCTCACTGCATTACCAGTGCAGAACACACAAGGCGTTCGAAATATATATGACATTCCTACTC
>NZ_JAMJWE010000203.1 GCF_023554105.1 Brucella sp. 21LCYQ03 | reverse complement strand
GTAGATAGGTACGAATCGATGGTAATCTGATTGGTAATCTCTTCACTTAAAGAGACATTGGCCAGAAAGTTAACGGAGAGCGGCACCACGATATAGTAACCGAATAATGCACCTACGATAAATAGAATCGTGGCATAGAAGACAAAGCCTTGTGCACCCTTGCGCTCCACATCTGTTAGAGCAGGTTTTACAAACAGCCATACCTCGAAGAGGAGGTAGGGAAAGCCGAGGGCGACTGCCATGAGCAAGCAGGAGTTTATCTGTAACATGAACTGCCCAGCCAACTCGGTGTTGATAATATTGAAGGGAATCCGCTCGACACAGAAACCATCGAGATTGAGCAAGTCACCGACCTTACACATCATTCTGTACGTCCAAAAATCTAAATTTTTGGGTCCCATAATGATGTCGTTAAATACGAAATCATAGAATGTGAATGCTAGAATGGCAAACACTGCAATGGCTAGTACAGAGCGAATAAGATGCCATCTCAAGACTTCTATATGTTCAAAAAAAGACATTTCTGCCTCTATGCTCTTTCCTTTATTTTTTAATGCCTCGAGAAGTTTTACGTTTTTATTTGACATGCAGTTATGTTATTCAAGACTAGTATAAACAAAAATACCATTCTTCCCTCGAAGAATGATATTTTTTTTTCTTTGTAACGTAGTCTTTAGGATTGCGATTCGT
>NZ_JAMJWE010000202.1 GCF_023554105.1 Brucella sp. 21LCYQ03 | reverse complement strand
CAATAAATGCTAAAATCAGCGAAAGCTTCTTGTTCATCCCGGAAGAATAAGTGGCGGTAACCTGATGAATAAACGTATTGGCTTCAAATAGTGCTATAAGATCATCTGCCTGTTGCTTGCTGCCTCCCTTAGCGGCACGAAAAAACGCAATAATCTCTTTACCCGTTAAAAAACCGGGGAATATAGGATCTGCTTCCGAGAAACTAACTTTTTGTCTGTATTCTATACTGTCTTTTTTTAATGATTGTCCTGTGGAACGCAAAGCAATATCACCAGAAAACGGAAGAAGACCCGCAGCGCAAGACAATAACGTAGATTTTCCTGCCCCATTAATCCCTTTTAACCATACTATTCCGTCTGGCAATAGATAGTCGCCTAAATCCAAAATTTTCACATTCCCGTACTTCTTGCTGAAAGATGTAAATTGTAGCATTTATATGAGCGTATTGATGATAAATAGTATGTGGAGATGTATTTCGTTTAGGTGATGACCTCAATAATTGTAAAAATGACTTGGGATGAGCATATCATTACCTATGAAATCACTTTAAATACGTTTAAATCCCGGTCAAAAGTGGTGAAGCGGGCAGGGTAACCTGGTTCAATTTTTCCAATTCGATCCTCCATACCTACTGCTATTGCCGGTCGTATACTAGCCATTTCTATTGCATCCTGTACAGGGATGCCGACA
>NZ_JAMJWE010000201.1 GCF_023554105.1 Brucella sp. 21LCYQ03 | reverse complement strand
AACTGCGTAAATACAGCTGCGAGTTGGGCAATACGTAAAGTCGGGAAGTTAGCCGGACGCATTCTCGAGAATAACCATTCTCTTGACTCCATGGGTGTCAATTGGTGAAGTTGCTGAAGATACGAATAGGTATGCTTAAGCATCGTGTAATAAGAATCTGCCAGATCTTGCTTCAACAGACCAGCCTGCCCAAAGAGTAAAGACTCCATTTCCACTTCTTTATGCAGATAACGATCTAATATATTAGAAGGTAAAGAATCCATCAATCGTGAAAATGCTTGCTTATTTACCTTCGTCCCGAAAGAGGTCACAAACAAATACCTTGCAACCCTCTCCCAATCATTTGCATAACGCCCCAACACATTAGATATCTCCTTTGCTCTAACTTCCATCCGATTTTTGATCAGTCGATCCAGAACCTGAATCTTAATGTGCGCCGGTACGTTTTCAAGTTGATTAGCACAGGGCACCCAAGTCTTTGCTTGGATTATGTTGTAGTATAAGGGAAGTACAGTAGAGGCTAGGTAATTCTTAAGTTGTAATGTAGGGATGACGCTGCCATCTTTTCGTTTGATATCGCACTCACCTTCCCAAACTACGTGAAGAATGACATTGTCGTACTGATCATTTTTCTGATGTTGATGTGTATACCAGCTTTTTGCATGCCAGTGCATCTCTACGTGCCCAACCC
>NZ_JAMJWE010000200.1 GCF_023554105.1 Brucella sp. 21LCYQ03 | reverse complement strand
CCGAAGCCCACATCTCCACAGACCAGCCGATCCATAGGGTGCGGCGACTCCATGTCGCGCTTTACATCTGCGGTGGATTTCTCCTGATCAGGAGTGTCTTCGTAAATAAAAGATGCTTCTAGTTCTTTTTGTAAATAAGTATCCGGGCTGAAAGCGTTTCCTGTTTGCGCTTTTCGCTTGGCATACAACTTGATCAGGTCGCGTGCGATATCCTTTACTTTCTTCTTGGTCGTCTTTTTAAGCTTCTCCCAAGTATCGGTCCCCAGTTTGTTCATCTTGGGAATAGCTCCCTCCTTACCGGTGTATTTGGAAATGCGGTTTAAGGAATTGATGTTAACATAGAGCAGATCGTTATCGGCATAGATAAGCCGAATCATCTCCTGCGTTTTTCCGTTCACCTCTACTTTTTCCAGTCCGGCATATTTCCCGACACCATGGTCGATGTGTGTGATAAAGTCTCCCGGTTTGAGATCCCGCAGATCTTTCAGCGTTATCGCTTGAGATCTTTCGTATCCTTTTTTTCTTTTGTATTTATAGTACCGGTCAAAGATTTGATGATCAGTATAACAGGCTACTCGAATGGTATCGTCTCTAAAGCCTTCGCGAAGCGCTTTGTATATAGGTGTGAATTGCACCGATTTATCTAGATCATCGAGAATGGCATAAATACGCTCGATTTGCTTATTGGAATC
>NZ_JAMJWE010000020.1 GCF_023554105.1 Brucella sp. 21LCYQ03 | reverse complement strand
TTAATTAAAAGGCGGGTCAATTCTCGGTGGAAATCCCGGGTCAGTTCTTAGCGGCAATCAACACATAAGGCGGACAGCCTTTGCTGCGGCCTTTGTTGTTGTGTTTAGCCATGCTGCCCCCTTTCGGCGGTAGACGCGACCGGCTTTGACAGGCGAGCATCTGCCCACACATCAAGGTCAGTCTTGGCATAGAGCGGAATGCGGCCTGAATACTGCATGAGAGGCCCACCGCCATTGGTGGCGAGCTTTGCCAACGTGGAACGTGACAAGACGATGCCAAACTTCAACAGCAGATAATCAGGAACTTCTTTTCGGCGTAGGCGTGGTCGATCTATCATTCTACCCATCCACCCATATCAGCGATGCCCAGCTCTGCGGGATCGTCTTCACGTTCATCATCTTCATAATCGGGGTCGCCATCGATCTGGTCGAGCAAAGCAATTGCCCGGTCGATCCAATGCTCAAGCGTTCGGCGGCGATAGCTGTAAATTGCTGGGCTCATTTTGCACCGCCGTTCTTTGGGAACATGGCAAACGCAATGCGCCGTGCAGCCTTGAGAATGAGAATTGCAATAGTCACTCGGATGAGGGTCATTCTTCACCGCCCTTCCTTATGGCTTCCGCAATCTCGATTGCGTTCGTTAAACGAGTGTCTGCGATGTCGAGTACCTGTTGCAGTGCGCTCGCTTCCTCCCGTTTACCGAGCGAGCCTGCCGCCATGAAAGCCGCATCCACGAGTGATTGAGCGCTGGACAGCAAATCTGATGCAGCAAGAAGCGTGCATGGTTCTGGACGTGAGGTCATGCCACACCTCCAAAATCCGCAACTTGGAATTCGTCATGCAAAATACGAGCGCGGCGCACGAGTTCATTGAGCAAGAAATCAAATTGATTGATCTCTGTAAAATTCAGGCGAAAGACAATGTAGCCGTTGCTATCCTTCGTATCGTCCTGGCTTAGTCCGTCAAAAACATCAGCGGCCAAAGTCGATAGGATGTGAATGTGATGAATGTCGCTATCAAATTTTTCCGCCATTTTGCGGCTCGACATAGTGGCGATGTTCCCGCTTTGGCCGTCTGGAACTTTGGGCGCAGTTGTGCTATTCAACGACATGTTGATTTCTTTCTATTTTGAGGTGGGAAGTTTCAGCCTTGGCTCGGAGAGGTTGCCGCCTCTGCCGGGCCTTTTGCTTTTTCATCACTGAGAATTGTTTTCAATAGCTCTCGCATCGCACGAGAGCGTGACGACACACGGTTAGTAAACCGCCAGTCATCAATTTTCTTAATTAGGCTTGGCTCGATCATAATCTGAACCTTGGCCGAAAGCGCTTCCTTCACATAAACCTCCGTTAGTTCCGTTAGTAACGGATTAACTATCTTCTGAATACTCGCTTGCGTCAAGCTGAAAAGTGACGGAACTTCCGTTTATTGACGTACATGTGGATAAGGCATTATTTGCTCAGCAATGGAGATCGCTATGTCTGACGATAAAAAAACGCTCAAATTTCAAATGATGATGTCGCCCGCTGAAGCGAAAGAGCTAGATGATTGGATGTTTGAGAACCGTATTAGGTCGCGAGCAGAAGCTATTCGCCGACTCTGCCAAATCGGACTTTTCGCGTCCGAGAGCACCGAAAGAGAGTTGGAATTAAGGTCCAAATATAGACAAGATTTAGGTGAGCTCTATTTAAGTCTGTTAGAGTTTGTATGGGAGCATGAGGACAGTTCAGAAGTCATCGATGAATACTCAGATAAAATACTTAACAGCATAAAGTCATTCAATAAACTTTCATTAGAGCATACTAAGACATATGCATTTAAGAGAATGATTTCTGAACCAAAATTTAATCATGTAGACATTGATAAGCTTGCAACAAAAGCTAAGGAAATACTAAATAACGATAATTTTCGAGATGATGTAATTCAGAATACGTATAACAAGCTTAAGGAAGAACGAGAAGGCAACGCACGTGGCGACGGCTAGAACGCAAGTAACAGCCTGTAATCGCTGCACGATCTGGAAAGCGCAACGCACAGAAAACGCAGCAAAAACGCAAAAATGCCACGGCAAAACCGTGGCAATTGCTAGATGCAGTTCTCAATTTTTCAACGGCTTAGCACTTTGCATCAGGTCGATGCAAACCCCATTTGGTGATCAACTTCGAGCGCAATCTTATCCGCCGCTGCAGTGAGGACGCTATCAAGCCTGTGGGTATATCGGCTGGTTATGCCGCTGCCAGAGTGACCAAGCATCGCGCCGATGGTGCTATCTGAAAAGCCCAGATCAGCGCCGACACTGGCGAATGAATGGCGCAGCACATGAGGCGTCACGTCTTCAAAGCCAGCGGCCTTGAATATCCCGCGATAGAAACGCTTGATCCCCGCGAATGGTCGGTTCTCAAGTCGTGGTGCTGGTAGCACAAAATGATTGTCTGGATCGCGTGTCAGCCCATCCAGCACGGCAATCGCCGGGGAGCCGAGCGGACGAATAGATTTGCCGGTCTTGCTGTCTTCTAGCTTGAGCAAACTGTTTTCAAGATCGACCTCAGACCACTTGAGATTTTCAATTTCCCCGATCCGGCAACCTGTGAGCGCAGCCAGACACAAAGCAACAATGCCCTGCCAAGCCTTTGTTTCATCAGTTTCAGCAGCTCGCAGCGCTTGTCCGAATGCCTTATATTCAGCAGGTGATAGACGCCTGTCGCGCTTGCCTATAGCTGGCTTTTTCACGCCATAGGTCGGATTTGTTTCAATGATACCCTCGGACACAGCATAAGAAAGGATAGCGCCAAGCGTTGCTGTTGTTCTCGTGGCAATGCCAGTGCCACCCGATACGCGAATGCGACCACGCAACTTGCCCGACTTCTCAGTTGCCTTTGCTGTTTTACCTGCCGACACATCGCGGATGAATTTCGCTATGTCTGCACGCTTAAGGTCGATGACCAGCTTCTTGCCCAGCAATGGGCCGATATGGGCATCTACGGCGCTCTTGTCGGTCGCAACTGTGCTTTGCTTTTTCGGTTGACCGCCTCGGCCAATGATAAGTCCTTTGCCAGCAGCTGCCAGATAATTATTGCACAGTTCCCAGACGGTCAAAGAAGTGCGGCGCGTTCGACGCTCAAGAGCAGGGTCATCGCCCCGGATAGTATCGCCCAGCGTCTTGATCGCCAGCTTGCGCGCTTCTTCCGTCGTGACTGAGCCATGCCGCCCGATTGTCATTCTTCTGCGAGCGCCTTCAGCCGTCCGGTAATCGACAATATAAGAACGTGATCCAGCCGGATTAATGGAAACGCCAAAGCCTTTGAGATCGGAGCACCAGACCGTATATTGCTTGTCTTTTGGCTCAGCTTTATCGACAATTGACTTGGTAAGTTTTGGCACCGTGCGACCCCCACATTTCCGAATTACTCACCATATACTCACCACAAAAATGGAAATATGGGAATATGGCCGGAAACGAGTGGAAACAGATGGAAACTTTAAGACATTGATATTAATCACTTAATCGACTTAAAAGAAATTTCTGGAAACAAATGGAAACGTTTAAAAATTGCATTGACATTGTAGGGGTCACAGGTTCAATCCCTGTTACGCCCACCATTCGACCCCCAGAGATAACAATGGCTTATGCCGATCTCACCAATCCCAAAACCTAAGCGTCGCCTATCAGTGTCACCATGCACCAAGTCTTCGTGACACTAATCCAAATGGGGACAGGGCAGCCTTACGATCAAATCGTACGGTTGAAATTTGTAACGGATCAATGAATGTCCAAACGCCTTGATATCACCGCCAGACAGGTCACAGCTATTTGCGAAGGCGCTAAAAAGGCCGGGTGTATCCCTGAGATTAAAATCGGCAACGCCTATATCCGTTTGATCCCGCAAGAACTCCTGAACGACATTTCAGATGAAATTCCGTATGAGGATAAAGGCAAGGGTTATCTATGAAACCTGCACGTCACATTGCCAATACAGTTGCCAATAGCGGAACTATAGCACTTGCCATGCCGCTTCCTGTATAACCAAGCATCGCGCCAATAGTACTATCTGAGAAGCCCAGATCAGCCCCAACGCTGGCGAATGAATGGCGAAGCACATGCGGGGTCACATCGTCAAAACCAGCAGCCTTGAACATACCACGATAGAACCGCTTTATTCCGGCATAGGGGCGATCCTCAAGCCAATCCGATGGAAAGGAGCGCCTGACAGTTATCAGTTAAGCCCAGTTTGACGAGTGTTTCCAAAAGCGCGTCCCATAAGCCGTGTTCCGCCCAGCGTCGGAACCGGACGTAGACGGAATTCCATTTGCCATACCGTTCATGCACGTCGCACCAGGGGGCAGCCAACCCGCAGAACATAAGGCATACCATTGAGATAACGACGATTATCCAAAGCAGGCCGAGGCTTTCGGCCCGCTCAGCCGGCAGCAAGCCTTCAATCAAAAGTCATTCCTGATCACTCATATCTCCGCGTGACATGACTGCGCCCTAGAAAGTAGTCTTGAATCACGTTGTAGCTTATTTTGAAATCAATTTTTTTAATACGGCCTAGAACGCCAACAAATCTCTTGGCAAAAGAACTTTTTAATTTGGCTATTACATTGATAAAAATATTTTAAGTTTTACTGCATTTTATTAATTTATCCAGAACAATATATATCGGTGTTAAAATATTATACATTCCAGTTTACTTCCTAACATCTCGGCTATTTACAGCGTTAAATCTGCAAAGAAAAAATTAAATTCTGATAGAACGCCGCGATAAACACCCCTTTATTAGCTCACGCTATGCTTCTCGCAAACTGGGCGCGGTGAATGTAAGCAGGCTCAAAGCAATTCAACGGTTTCTATCAACTTTCCATCTTGCTTAACTGTTTTTCCGTATCATTTCCAGTTTAGACCGAAACGTTGGAACTACTATAGTTTATTGTTTTTATTGATTTTTTTAATAAAATTCATTTTCATGATTTTTAAGGCGCACTCTAGAAAAGTGGTAACGCAAGTTCCGAAATATCATATGCAAATAACTTCAAAAATATTTGTTAAGTAAAAATTCAGAAAAAGACGTAACATCTATTATGTATTTAGGTAATAAATATATTAATTATTTGATGAAGACTGTTCTTTGAAAAATGATATAAACGTGTAGAATTAAAAAAACAGCCGCATCTACATATGAGGAATTCGTGCTCAAATTTCAAAATACAGTTCTCGAGCTGATAGCCAGGGGAAAGCCTCTTAAGCGAACGCTAGAACAGCTGTGCTTTGGAATTGAAGAGCTTATAAAAGATTCCCGCGCCATGGTCTGTTCCGTGGACAACGCGGGAATGATTCATATGCTCGCATCTCCAAACCTCCCCACAAGCTATAGCTATGCACTGAACGGAATTGTTGTCGGTCCGGAAATCGGCTCTTGTGGCAGCGCCATTTACAACAACATTTCGGTAACGGTCGCCGATATTGAGAATGATCCGAAATGGGCCGCTTATAAACAGCTCGTTTTACCGTTAGGTCTCCTTGCATGTAGTTCCGTACCGATTCTCGATGATACAGGTGAAGTCATCGGCGCACTTGCAGTCTATTTCCAGAAAAAGCATACACCTACCACCGCAGAACGTGAGATAATTAATTCAAGTGCTAAACTCTGCAAGCTCGCGATGTTGCGTGAGATGCGTATTATGAGCTACGAGCGCAGGGCAACCGTCGATGTATTGACAGGCCTCGCAAATCGCTCGGCATTTGATGATGCTCTGTCGCAACTGCGTTGCGAGCTTCCTGGAAGCTGGGCTTTGTTTGTAATCGACGTTGATAATCTTAAGGTAACGAATGATACGTTTGGGCATGAAGTCGGCGATTTTCTAATCCGCACGATTGCGACACGCATCTCAGCGTCACTTGCGCCAGATATTACGTTTCGAACGGGTGGCGATGAATTCACGGTTATAATCCAAAATCATGAAGCGCTTTATGATCTGGATGACGCGGCAGATCTCGTTTTCAAAGCGCTTTCGTCACCAATCCATTATGATGGCCAGACCATTCTACCTCGTGTGACTATTGGTGGAGCGGTGTTGGCAGCACTTGATACACAGCCACAAATTGTGCACCGCAATGCCGATTTTGCACTCTACCACGCTAAGGAAAACGCGCGTGGTGGTTTCATACTCTATCAGGCTGATGTCGGTACGCGCATTGTTCACAGACGCAATGCGATTAAGGAAGTGCGCGAAGCGCTACAGCAACAGCGCATTACCGCCCATTATCAGCCGATTATTCGGCTTGATACCAATGAAGTAATTGGCTTTGAGGCATTAAGCCGAATGTCAACGTCATCAGGCGACATTCTTTCGGCGTCCATGTTTCAAGAATCTTTTTCAGACGTGCATATTGCATCAGAGATCACCCAATGCATGCTTTCAATCGTGGCGCATGATATTCGGCAATGGCTTGATTTGGGCCTGCCAGTGCAACATGTCGGCGTTAACGTTACGGCGGCGGACTTCTATGTGGGCGATCTTGCTTCATTCGTGTCAAAAATATTTGCACGCTACGATGTCCCCCTCCACCACCTTATTATAGAAATAACGGAAAACGCATATATCGGGCAGCGTGACGACGTGGTCGCATCTGGTATTCGAAAACTTCGGCTATTGGGCGTGCGCATAGCACTTGATGATTTTGGAACAGGATTTGCAGCTCTCGCTCATCTTCTTACCGTTCCAGTTGACATTATTAAGATAGACAGATCTTTCGTGTGTCGCCTTGCTCCGAATGATCCAAGTGTCGCAATCGTCAAAGGCATTTTACAAATTGCACGAGACTTGAATATCAGACTCGTTGCAGAGGGCATTGAAACCCTCGAGTTGGCTGATATTCTTCAAAAAATGGGATGCCAGCTTGGCCAAGGCTACGCTTTTTCAAAAGCTGTAGACAGCGAAAAAGCCACCACACTTCTGCGCGATTTTGGGCAATATAATAACCGATCAGCAACTGGCTAGATAACACAATCACCGTAAAAAATAATGCCATTCAGTCAATGCTGTGATCCAATTTTATGAAGCTTTCGTATGACGCTTTATGAACACAAACGTTTCCTTTCGCTCTGATACATGGCAAAAGCAACTTGAACAGAACGCACAGCTTCTAGCTTGGCCACATGTGGGTATATGGGATTCAATAAGAATGACCGAGCGGACTGCTTCTGAAAGTCAGCCTTCCATGGAAGAATTGATGCTAGCGGTCAGTTCCCAGCGCGACATGGATGCGTTCGAAATGATTTTCAAGCATTTCGCTCCGCGCATTAAAGCCTATATGTCAAAATTGTCGGCTGATGCGCAAACTGCGGAAGAACTGATGCAGGAAACAATGATCACGGTCTGGAATAAGGCAGACCAGTTTGACTTCTCCAAGGGTGCCTTGTCCACATGGATTTTCACAATTGCACGTAACCAGCGTATTGATGCAGTTCGGCGCGCGCGACGTCCACAATTTGACCCTACAGATCCAGCCTTTGTGCCCGATGAAGAACAAGCTGCCGACAAGGTGATTGTTGACCGACAATCTGCGATCGAGCTGCGTGCTGCGATAGCAAGCCTTCCAGAAGAACAAAGCACTTTGCTTGAGCTGGCCTATTTCGAGGACAGCACGCATAGCGCAATCGCTAAAAAGCTGAATCTGCCACTTGGTACAGTAAAGTCGCGTTTGCGTTTGGCATTCAGCAAACTACGCGCTGCCCTCGATAATTCGGGAGCACATTGATGAATATCCAACATCATTTAAGCGACGAGCTTCTCTCATCTTATGCTGCAGGCACATTGGCCGAAGGCTGGAGCATTGGCGTTGCGACCCATTTGGCTCTTTGCCCTGCCTGTAGGTCGCGACTTGAACATTTTGAATGTATCGGCGGGCAACTTCTTGAAACGGGTGAGCCCGATGAAATCAAGTTGGACTCATGGGATGCGCTTAAACGTAAACTGTCAAATCAGTCTCAGATACGACAACGACCAGCGCCTATTCGAACATCCTCAACTGAAGGTACTGCATTCCTGCCCGAGCCGCTGCGATCCTACGTCGGTGGTGATCTGCTGGATTTGAAATGGAAATCATTGGGACGTGGCGCTTATCAAGTTCCGATTGAAACAACCGACAGGGAAACACAGGTTCGTCTTTTACGAATTCCTGCGGGTAAGCCTGTGCCAGAACACGGTCACGGAGGACGTGAACTGACACTGGTGTTGAGCGGCAGTTTTTATGATGAGACCGGCGTTTTTGCACGCGGCGATGTCGAGGAAGCTGATGCCGATCTTGTGCATCAGCCGATTGCCTCACCCGGCAGCGATTGCATTTGCCTTGCAGTCACGGATGCACCGCTGAAATTCCAAAGCTGGCTTATGCGGATGGTGCAGCCGCTGATAGGGATTTAAAAGAAAGGCGGCAAAAATGCCGCCTTTCTTTTAATTTAAAACGACAATCGCTGCGTTCAACGCCGTCGCAAGAGATAGCCATACAAGATATGGCACAAACAATAGTGCAGATATGCGATCTGGTTGCCATGCACGAATGATAAACAGCAGCACACACAGCCATACGCCGATTATAACGATAAGCCCCAACACGGTCATATGTGCGCCAAAGAAGATTGGCGACCACATAAAATTCAAAATCATCTGACCAAACCACGGCCCACGGCGCTGCCAACCCGTATCACTTAACCATGTACGCCAGCCTGCAATGGCTATGAAAACATAGAGAATTGTCCAAATCGGTGCGAATGCTCCATTTGGCGGTGTGAACCATGGCTTTTGCAAAGACGCATACCACTCGCCGGGCGGAAAACTGATACCTATAACCATTCCCACGACGATAATTACAAAGGCAAAAACTGCCAGAAGTCCCAATTTTTGCATCACTTACTCCGGCCTATCCAACAACCTTGGATGTTACCCAATAGCCAATATAGGCTGAAACAGCGGATAAGACAGTACCCCAAATCAGGTCAGCAATCGTCAGCGTCCACGACCAGTTCTTCAACGTGGCCTGATTGGTCAGATCATAAGTCGCATAAGCGACAAATCCCAAAAGAGCACCATTCAAAAGCGTAACAGCACCGCTACCAGCCAGAAGACCGGGTCTGACTGCAAAAAAGACCAGTCCGAACACGAATATCACATAGAAAACAATCGCCGGAGCCAAACGGAAACTCGGCGCAAGCATATCCCCCATCACAGGACGGTAGAACACGTTCGCCATATTGGTGAGCCAAACGGAGTCTATCGCCAGAAAAGCTATGGCTGTCACCACATAAGAAACAATATAAGACTTCATGCTTGCTTCACTCTCTTATTTTATGCGTGACCAACTGACATCGCGGCACAAGAGGCCTGCCAGCACACAGCCATTGGTGGTCATTTGGTCGCCATTCACCTTGACGTTGATCTTGTAGGTGAGATTGCGCTGCGGATCGAAAGCAGTTCCAGAATATTGGCCATCTGCAGTCTCGTTAATGCTCATAACCAGACGGTCGCCGGTCTTTTCTTTGGCCGTACCCGGCTTGATCCACGTATTGGTGGCGCAAATATCTTTGCCGCAATCCGCGATTTTGACCCGCGCCTTGCCATCGCCGCGCGCCCAGTTACCGTCTATTTCTTCAGCCTGTGCCGACACGGGAAATAACAGTGCCGTCATGCCAATCATCACTATCCATTTCATCGACGCCTCCTGCATCTGTAGTTTGGATTTTTAAGCATGCTCAATCGTGTAAAGGCCGACATTGATGGCCCCTTCTTCAAAGCCGCCTTCGCAATAGCAAAGGTAATATTCCCAAAGTCTGCGAAACCGATCATCGAAGCCGAGTTGTTCGATTGCAGGCCAATTAGAGATAAAGCGCTGACGCCATTCGGCGAGAGTAAGTGCATAGGAATGACCGAAATGCTCGATCTCTTTTAAAACGAGACCAGCTTTCAAGACATCGCGTTCAAGCACTTTATCGGATGGCAGAAAGCCGCCCGGAAAAATGAATTTCTGTATGAAATCAGCCTTGCGGCGATAGTTTTCGTAGCGCGCATCTTCAATCGAAATGATCTGCAAAACCGCACGACCACCCGGCTTGAGACAACGCTTTAGAGTCGCGAAATATTCAGGCCAATAGGCTTCACCGACCGCCTCAAACATTTCGATGGAAACAATCCGGTCGAATTGTCCTTCCACATCGCGGTAGTCCTGCAAACGCAGATCAACCGCCTCTGCCTGTCCGGCATCAGAAACAACCTTATTGGCCCATGCAAGCTGCGATGGCGACAAGGTAATTCCCGTCACATGTGCATCGCCATGTTCCGCCAGAAATGTTGCCAGAGCACCCCAGCCACAACCGATCTCAAGGATTTTTTCGCCGCCCTCAAGCGCCAGTTTGTCTGCGATGCACTGCAACTTATACTCCTGCGCACTCTCAAGGCTATGCGTCTTCTCATTCCAGATTGCGGATGAATAAAGCATCGTCTGATCGAGCCACCGGCGATAGAAATCATTGCCAAGATCATAATGGGCTTCGATGTTTTTACGGCTACCGCGCCGTGTATTGGCATTCAGCAAATGACCCACGCGATGGACAAGGCGCATAAAGCGTGATCCGCGCAATGTAGATAGCAAAGTATCGCGATTACGCGCTGCAAAGCGAATGACAGATGTCAAATCGGGCGTTGTCCAGTCGCCTTCGATATAGGCTTGTGCAAAACCAATATCGCCACCGGTCACCATACGGCGCACCGAACGCCATCTATTGATAATGATTTTCGCGTCTGCTCCGGGCAAGCTGCCCTGAGCAACAAGCGATTTCCCGGAAGGCAGCACAATAACCAGCCGTCCATAGCGCACCTGATCAAGCAATCGGCGCAGGAGACGTGCGGAGGGCGTCCACGTTAAACGGCCTAGGGTAACTGGTGTTGGAAGAGGAGAAGTCTCATCAAGCTGGCTCATGCGGCCTCGTTCCTCTGCTGGGATGTCTTGTGACGAATATGTGTGATTGGTTCATGTGGCGGCATAGGGCGCTTTCGAAGCTTGATACCCTTGAGCCAGATTTTCAGCGCTTCCCAGTGGATGCCGCCCACAACCCGTAATGTGAGAAAAGGGATCGCAAAGAAGGCACGCAGCAAAGCTGCATCGCTGAGTTCTACCCGGCGAGCCAGATGCCGCGCCGTGAGAAGCAGACCTTCATCATCAAAGCTATTGATGCGGATTGTCAGCGTGTCCGACGGAGGCAAAACCTCAAACTCGTAACGCAGCTTCATGTCCATGAATGGCGACACGTAAAAGGCCTTGTCGCAGTTTTGCACGATACGACCATTTTGTGTGGCTTCGACCGGGATCATATAGCCGTGGCGCTGATGAAATGTATTATCGACTTCCCAAAGGATAGCGACAAGTTCGTCACTCCGATTGTAGCAAAAGAACTCGGTCAGCGGATTGAACGCCCAGCCAAGAATCCGCGGCATGGTCAGCAGTCTGATTGCACCACCATCCGGTTCAATTCCAGCGCCGCGCATCGCGTCTTCGACTTGCGCCCGCAGAGGTGTAGCCGAGCCATTCCCCCTGTCTTTCTCAAAAAAAGAAAACAGATTGACGCGGTTGACCGAAAACGTTTTCAACCTCTTATCAAGGACTTGCAATTCATCCAGATCAAGCAGCAGCGAGTAGATTTTATAGGCAAGCTTATGCACTTTGGGCCGTGAACGCGCATGCGTTACATGCCCCGGAAAAAGTGCTGACTTGAAGACTTTCGTCATGCCAGTGCCCTTTCTCTGATCGGTATTGGCTGACGAACGATACGCGCACTCTCCTGCTCCACCTGCCACGGACGGCGCACACCGCCAAGGTCTTCGGCAACGGCCAGACCTGCCTGCAAACCATCCTCGTGAAAACCGGAGCCGAAATGCGCACCGCAGAACCATGTGCGACGCTGTCCCTGCAACGACCAGATTTCCTTTTGCGCACGATCGGTTGCCATGTCGAAAATCGGATGCTCGTAGATTTCCCGACGTATCACCAGTTCCTCACGCGGTGCGCGACATGGGTTCAGCGTCACAAAAGTATCGGGCGCATGGCCCAGTGCCTGCAAGCGGTTCATCCAATAGGTGATGGATGGCTGGGAAGGTCCTGTTTTTGCATTGGTCAGATAGTTCCAGCTTGACCACGCAGCACGGCGTTTGGGCATGAGCGAAGCATCGTTATGCAGCACCGCTTCATTGCGCGAATATTGAAACGCACCGAGAATACGGCTTTCATCAGCACTCGGATCAGCAAGCATATGCAACGCCTGATCCGCATGGGTGGCAATCACCACATCATCAAAGGCGTAAGAGACACCTTCCGCATCAATCAGTTCAACGGCGTTCTCGGAACGCCTAACCGACTTGATCGGTGTCGAAAGCCTGATCCTGTCTGCATAGGATTTTGTAATACGTTTCACATATTCACGGCTGCCACCATCGACGGTTCGCCAGATTGGCCTGTCACGCAAAGCAAGCAGGCCGTGATTGCAACAAAACCGGACAAAACTTGCAGCCGGATAACGCCCGACTTCCATCGCGGGCGTAGACCAGATCGCCGCGGCCATCGGATAAAGATGATCTTCCCGAAAAGCCCGGCCATAGCCATTTTTCACCAGATAATCATCAAGCGAAATACCACCCATCATCGATAAGTCTTTGGGCGCATTGCGATAAAATCGCAAAAGATCGCGGATCATTGACCAGAAGCGCGGGCTGACCAGATTGGACTTTTGAGCAAATAATCCAAGTCCGGTTCCGCCGGAATATTCATAAGCGCCATTTCCAACCGAAACCGCAAAAGACATGTTCGACGCAACAGTTGGAACTTCCAATTCACGAAACAGGGCTGTCAGATTAGGATAGGTCACTTCATTATAGACAATAAAGCCGGTATCCACGGCAACAGGTCCGACAGCGCTGTTAAATTCGATAGTGTTACTATGTCCGCCAATACGGTCGGAAGCTTCAAACATCGTAACATCATGGCGCTGCGACAACAGCCATGCTGCCGACAGCCCTGAAATGCCGCTACCAATAATTGCGACTTTCAGACGTCTGCTGCTGCCCGGATTATTCGTGATGTCCATAAGTCTCTCTCCCAGCGGCATCTTTGCTGCATTTGATTGTCTTACGTTTTTCAAAAGCAATTGGTTCAATCGCGCAGAGAAGTTTTTTCATTTTTTTGAGAGTGTTAGGAAACCAAACCGCAAAACCAAACGTATTGTATCAGGTAAAACGCACTCATAACCAAAAGGTCCGCTATGCAAGCCGGTCTGCTTTTGATTGTTGCTATCAGCCTTTCTGCGATCATGACGTTTGCATGGGCGCTGGAACGGAAGACCGGGAAAAGCGGCTGGATCGATGCGATCTGGTCAATTTCCGTTGGCATAGGTTCGGTTATTGCCGTTGTTCTGGCCGACACACCGTGGCAACGGCGCTCTGCTATTCTGATCCTGATCCTCGCATGGTCGCTGCGTCTTGGAGTGCATATCGCCAAGCGAAGTCTGTCGCATGGCGAAGACCCACGTTATGCCAAGCTTATGAAAGAATGGGGGGGAAATGCTTCAAAGCGCCTGTTCTGGTTTCTGCAAATTCAGGCATTTGCCGCGTTTATTCTCGTCTTGTCCGTTTATCTTGCAGCCGTCAGCCGTCCTTATTTTCCGCATTTCGTTGACCTCATCGCTGTTGCGATTATTGTTATCGCCATTGCTGGCGAAGCATTGTCCGACGCGCAACTGGCAAATTTTCGCAAAACCCCAGCCGCCAAAACCGAAATCTGCGAAACCGGACTGTGGGCTTATTCACGGCATCCCAATTATTTCTTTGAATGGTTGTTCTGGTGTGCATGGCCTTTGATGGCGATCACAGCTTCACCATGGAGCTGGTTGTCGCTGCTCGCCCCCATCCAGATGTACTGGCTGCTCGTTCATGTCTCCGGCATCCCGCCGCTTGAAGACCATATGCTGAAATCGCGCGGTGAAAAATTCCGCGCCTTGCAACGCCGCGTCAATGCGTTTTTCCCCGGCCCCAGAAAACTAGGAGTCTGAACATGAATATGCTGGCCTATGCAATTAATGCGGCAGAGCGCGTCCCTCTGAGCGATACAATCACACTTGCGGGCATTGATTATCTGTGCGGTCGCACCAAACGGAGACTGGCCGGCACACCAGAGCAAATTGAGCTGGATTTCCTCAAAACCATGAAGGATTTTCCGGTTGCCACGCATACTGATGACGCCAATCGTCAGCATTACGAGTTGCCGCCGCATTTCTTTGAACTGGCACTGGGACCGCAGCGCAAATATTCCTGCTGCTATTACCCGGACAATAACAACACTACGCTTGCACAAGCTGAAACATACGCATTGAGCGAAACCGTGCGCCACGCCGACATTCGCGATGGTATGCATATTCTTGAACTTGGTTGCGGCTGGGGTTCGCTATCGCTTTATCTGGCCGAAAACTTTCCCGCCTCCCATATTGTTTCCGTTTCAAACTCCGCGCCGCAACGTGCCTATATCGAAGCACAGGCTGCAATGCGCGGCCTTAAAAACCTCACTGTCATCACCGCCGATATGAACGACTTTTCAATCGACCAGCGCTTTGACCGTGTTGTTTCCGTTGAAATGTTTGAGCATATGTCAAACTGGAAATCACTGTTTGAGCGGGTGCGCGGATGGCTTAATCCTGACGGTAAGTTATTTATCCATGTTTTCACCCATCGCGATCGCTCCTATCGCTTCAATCATGAAAACCCTGCCGACTGGATAGCCCATCACTTCTTCACGGGCGGCATTATGCCAGCCTTTGACCTGCCGCATCGCTTTAACGATATTTTCACTGTGGAACAGGATTGGCGCTGGTCAGGCAGGCATTATCAAAAAACTGCTTTGGATTGGCTGAGCAATTTCGATAAATCGATTGATCAGATCAGGCCTATTCTGCAACAGGTCTATGCGCAGGATGCCAGTCTCTGGGAGCGCCGCTGGCGACTGTTTTTTCTGGCAACGGCTGGATTGTTTGGCCACGAAAACGGCAATGTCTGGGGCGTCGGACATTACCTCTTAAAGCCTGTGAAATAAGGATTACTCAATGACTGCGAATGCGCTTGTCTGGTTGCGTAACGATCTGCGCATTGCCGACAATCCTGCCTTTCATGCCGCCGCTAAACTCGGCGGCAAGATCACAGCGCTTTATGTGCATGAAACCAATCCGCAACTGCGTGAACCCGGCGCGGCTGTGCTCTGGTGGCTGGAGCAAAGCCTGAACTCGCTTGAGAAAGGCCTTAATGAGCGCAATGTCGAACTGGTTGTAGCGCGGGGCGATGCGCTTCAAATCATTGAAAAACTCATCGACGAAAACGGTTTTGATACGGTATTTTGGAACCGGCGTTATGCTCCGCAAGAGCGGGACATTGATGCAATCGTTAAATCAACGCTCAAAGATAAGGGACTAAATGTCGAGTCCTTTGCGGGAAATCTTCTTTCCGAGCCTTGGGAAATCAAGACGGGCGGCGGCGGTCCTTATCAGGTTTTCACACCCTATGCGAAAACCTTGCGGCAGCAGGGCGTGAACCGCCCTCTCCCCTCATCTGAATGGAAAGCAGAACCATCCAGGATTGATCACAAGCGAGAAGCCTATAAGCAGCCGTTCTGGTCAAAGAAGATGAACGGCCTATGGGAGATTGGTGAAGCGGCGGCCATTCATCAGCTTTATCACTTCTTCGATGAGACCATTCGCAATTATTCTGGTGATCGTGATCGTCCCGATGTCGAAGGTACATCAAAACTCTCGCCGCATTTGCGCTTTGGCGAAATCAGCCCGCGTCAGGCTTGGTATGCAACGCTCTCGCTGATGGATGAGCACCCCGATACGCAAACGGGCGGAGAGAAATTTCTGTCCGAACTGATCTGGCGCGATTTCCATTATCACCAGCTTTACTACCGACCCGACATTGCCGAAAACGATATGCGGAACACGCTTGCGGATATTCAATGGCAGAGCAACCCGGAAGCCTTTAGTGCATGGAAACAAGGCAATACTGGCGTTCCGATGATTGACGCGGGTATGCGTCAGCTTTGGGCAACGGGCTGGATGCACAACCGTGTGCGGATGCTCGTCGCCTCTGTCTTGAGCAAAAACATGCAAATCGACTGGCGCGAAGGTGAAAAATGGTTCTGGGATACGCTGGTAGATGCAGACATTGCGAGCAATCCGGGAAGCTGGCAATGGGTGGCAGGTTGCGGCATGGATGCGGCGCCCTATTTCCGCGTGTTTAATCCTGTCCTGCAAGGCGACAAGTTCGACACCAATGGCGGCTATGTCCGCGAATGGGTGCCAGAAATTGCAGCACTCCCGAATAAATGGATTCACAAGCCTTATGCCGCACCCGAAGATATATTGCGAAAAGCGGGTATCGTTCTTGGTAAAACATACCCGCGCCCCGTATTTAAGGCACCCAAGGCAGGCAAGTAATCAGGCGCTCACCGGAGCGCTTCGAGTTCCGCGATACGCGCCGCACTGTCTTTTTCCAGAACCCGCGTCATTTCGCGAATGATTGTTTCGGCAAGAACAAAAATCGATGCTGAAGAATCCCATGCTGACGGCACCGCAATTCGCCCGGCCAACACATGCCGGGCAACGCGCGCAATTGGTGAAAGCCACTGATCGGTGATGAGTATAACCTCAACCCCTCGCCCGCGCGCCTTTTCAGCGAGGCTCAATAAGCTCTCCTGATAGCGACGAATATCAAAGACGACGAGAACATCGCGTTTTCCCATATCCAGCAAGCGGTCACGCCACATGCTTTCCTGTCCGCCAAGATGGAAAACATGCGGGCGAATGATCGACATATGCGCCGTCATATATTGCGCAATCGGATCAGTGAAGCGTCCGCCAATCAGATAGACATTTCCTTTGGAATTGCTTAGCGCCGCAACGATTTGCTGCAACTGCTTATCACCCAGATGCCGAAAGCTTTCCCGAATATTATCGAGTGTGTACTCGACAGCCGGATAGGCCGTATCAGGCGCGCTTGCAGGTTGTTCATTGCGATGATGGGGCGATTGCAACTGCGCAGCCAGTTCATCTTGTAAGCGTGCCTGAAACTCTGAATAACTGTGAAAACCCAGCCTGTTTACAAAGCGCAAAATCGTCGGCGAACTAACACCCGCTTGTGTTGAAAATTCAGCCACAGTCTTCAGCCCGAGCATAGGATAATTGGCGATTAAAGTCTGTGCTGCACTGCGCTCCCCCGCAGGCATGCTAGCGATCCGCTCATTCAGCAACTCCGCAATGCTGGCACTCATCGATGCGGCATTTTCCATTCGCGCAGCTCTTTTTCTTTTCCTGCAAAATTATATTTGACAAAGCATCATACGGCGTATCAAATATTCCGCAATAGCGCATGTCATTATAAAACGTAACAGAAGTTACAGCGCGGGGAACATTGAAAATGACGGACGAGCGAGAACATCGCACGGCTTCGTGCGCGCCTGTTATTGTTGTGAATGGGAACGGTAAGAGCCCTTGGCTGTTTATCTGCGAACACGCTTCCAACTTCATACCCGAGCTCTTCAACAGCCTGGGTTTAAACGCTGAAGCATTGAAAGCGCATATTGCTTGGGACCCCGGTGCAGTTGAAGTTGCGCGTCACCTAAGTAGTAAACTTGATGCTCCGTTAATCGAAGCGACATATTCACGTCTATTGATTGATTGTAATCGCCCGCTGGATGCGACTGACCTGATACCAGAGATTAGCGAAACCACCGTCATTTCTGGCAACCACGATCTTAGCGCTATAGAACGCACTGCACGCATCGACCTTTCACATCGGCCGTTTCATACACAGATCGAAGACGTTGTAACGGAACGCGCCAAGCACGGATTGCCATCGTGGATTGTCACGATCCATTCGTTCACGCCTATCTATCGCAGCGTTTCACGGCCATGGCAGATCGGCATCATTCACGATGAAGACGACCGGATTGCAAAGCCACTGATTGCGGCGCTTGCGGAAGACAAAAGCCTGACTGTAGGCATCAACGAGCCTTATTCAGCGGCTGACCGGGTCTATTATACACTGGAACGTCATGCGCGCCCGCGCAACGCACCCTGCGTCATGATTGAACTCCGCAACGATGAAATTGCCAACACAGAAACACAGAAACAATGGGCCGCACGGCTCGCCACCATCCTGAGCCAGATCGAAAGCCAGAAGGAGCAAACCAACACATGGCCAAACAGCTGACTTTCGACACTCTAAAAAGCGCCGTTGCAAATGACGAGATAGATACCGTGCTTGCATGTTTTGTAGATATGCAGGGACGTCTGATTGGTAAGCGTTTCTACGCCGAATTTTTCGTGGAATCCGCGCATGATGAAACTCATGGCTGCAATTATCTTCTGGCTGACGACATTGATATGGAGCCGGTTCCCGGTTACGAAGCCGCAAGCTGGGACAAAGGGTATGGCGATTTTGTTATTAAGCCTGATCTCTCAAGTCTACGTCTGGCGCCATGGTTGGAAAAGACAGCAATTGTTCTCTGCGATGTGCTTGAACATAAAGATCATCAAGACCTTGCGCATTCACCGCGCGCTATCCTCAAGAAGCAGCTCGCTCGCCTGCACGAGCGCGGCTATCGTGCCTATTTCGCGTCAGAGCTGGAATTTTATCTCTTTGATGAGACATATAAAACCGCACGCGCTAAGCGCTGGCAGGAGATGGAAACCGCCTCGCCCTATGTGCAGGATTATGTGATCCATCTGACGACTAAGGAAGAACAGGTTCTGCGCGCCATGCGCAATCATCTGGGGGCCGCAGGCATTCCTGTAGAAAACTCCAAGGGCGAATGGGGGCCGGGGCAACAGGAGCTTAATGTTCGCTATGCAGAAGCGCTGGAAATGGCCGACCGCCATGTCATCATGAAAAACGCCATGAAGGAAATAGCCGAGGCGCATGGCAAGTGCATTACCTTCATGGCCAAATACGACTATAACCGTGCTGGAAGCTCCAGCCATATCCATAACTCCATCTGGAGTGCGAACGGAAAAGAACCGCTTTTCTTTGACCCTAAAGCACCCAACACCATGACCCCGCTCATGCGCTCATGGGTGGCAGGGCAGCTCAAATATGCGACCGATTACACCTATTTTCTGGCGCCCTATATAAACTCCTATAAGCGCTTTCAGGCGGGAACCTTCGCACCAACAAAAATCATGTGGAGTCAGGACAACCGCACGGCGGGCTTCCGCCTTTGCGGCGAAGGCACCAAAGGTATTCGCATTGAATGTCGCATCGGTGGAGCCGATCTTAACCCCTATCTGGCTTTTGCAGCACTGATTGCAGCGGGGCTTAAAGGCATAGATGAAAAGCTGGAGCTGGAAGACCCGTTTGTCGGCGACGCCTATAGCGCGGTCAAACTCAAAGAAATTCCATATACTTTGCGCGAAGCAGCCGAAGCTTTGAAAAACTCGGCATTCCTCAAAGAAGTGCTCGGTGAAGACGTGGTCAATCACTATGTCCACACCGCGCATTGGGAGCAGATCGAATATGACCGCCGCGTCACCGATTGGGAACTGCATCGCGGTTTTGAACGCTATTGAAGCATGTCGCGGACAAGTGGAAACCGGTTTTCCGATAAAGACATGCGCTCGAAAAAAGTGACATACATAAGGAATTGCCCGATGAGCGGCACAGCCAGAATTATCTCCCCAATTGATGGCTCAGTTTATGCAGAACGCGCTTATGCCAATGACGCGGCAATAAATGCGGCAGTCACCGCAGCCCGTCAGGCCCAGCCAAAATGGGCCGCTTTGAGCATCGCAGAACGAGCACGCCATTGTCGTGCGGCACTCGATGCTCTTGCCGCAATGCAGGACGAGATTATTCCTGAAATCGCCTGGCAGATGGGGCGGCCAACGCGCTATGGTGGCGAGAATAGCGGCGTGCAGGAACGCGGCCAATATATGATCAACATCGCCGAAGAAGCGCTGAAACCCTATGTGCCAGCGCAGAAGGACGGCTTTCGACGCTATGTAAAGCATGTTCCACTTGGCGTGCTGATGGTGATCGCGCCTTGGAACTATCCTTATCTCACTGCCGTCAATACTATCATCCCGGCCCTGATGGCGGGCAATACCGTTCTTCTCAAACACGCAACGCAAACACTGCTGACCGGCGAACGCTTCGCGCAAGCCTTTGAGAAAGCGGGCATTCCAAAAGGTGTGTTCCAGAATATCGTTCTTGATCACGCATCGACCGAAAAGCTCTTAGCATCGGGCATGATTGATCATGTTAATTTCACCGGCTCTGTCAGCGGAGGGCGTGCGATTGAAAAAGCAGCCGCAGGCACCTTCATGTCGCTGGGGGTAGAACTGGGCGGCAAAGACCCGGCCTATGTTCTGCCCGACGCTAACCTGGATCATGCCATTGCCAATCTCGTCGATGGCGCTTTCTTCAATTCCGGTCAGTGCTGCTGCGGTATCGAGCGCATCTATGTGCATGAGACCGTTTATGATCGCTTCGTGGATGGCTTCATTGACCTCACCAAAGAATATGTCGTCGGCAATCCGCTTGATGCTTCAACCACACTTGGACCGATGGCGCAGGCACGTTTTGCCGATCTGATCCGCGAGCAGAAAGCCGAAGCCTTGCGCAAGGGTGCCAAAGCGCATGTCAATATGAAGGTCGAAAATGACATCGCCGGTTCGCCTTACATCACGCCTGAAGTGCTCACCCATGTCGATCATCAGATGAGTGTCATGCGCGATGAAAGCTTCGGTCCTATTGTTGGTATCATGAAAGTGCGCAATGATGACGAAGCACTGGCGCTCATGAATGACAGCATTTACGGCCTTACCACCTCCCTCTGGACGACGGACGTGGATCACGCAGCAAATCTTGGCGACCGTATCGAAACCGGCACTGTCTTCATGAACCGCTGCGATTATCTCGACCCCGCATTGGTCTGGACCGGCGTGAAAGATACTGGCAAGGGAGCCGCTCTTTCGCCTATTGGCTACAGCAATCTAACGCGGCCAAAGTCCTTCCACTTACGCGAAAAAATCTGATCTGTTTGAATATCTGGAAAGCAATCAACATGACCAATTTGACTGCAAAATGGAATTTCCCGACCACGGTACTTTTCGGTCCTGGCCGCATCAAAGAACTGCCAGCGGTTCTCAAAGCAGCCGGCATTGAACGCCCTTTATTCGTCACCGATCCGGGCCTCGCGAAGCTCCCTGTTGTCGCGACAACACTCGCAATCCTTGATGAAGCGGGTGTCAAATATGCAGTCTTTTCCGATGTGAAGGCCAATCCGGTTGAGAGCAATCTTAGCGCTGGCGTACAGGTTTTTAATGACGGCAAACATGACGGCGTTATCGCTTTTGGTGGCGGTTCAGCGCTCGACCTTGGCAAGCTCATCGCCTTTCAGGCAGGTCAAACACGCGACATCTGGGACTTTGAAGATATTGGCGACTGGTGGACTCGCGCTGACAGCAAGGCCATTGCACCAGTCATCGCAGTACCGACGACTGCTGGCACAGGTTCAGAAGTTGGCCGTGCAGGCGTTCTGACCAATGAGGCAACGCACACCAAGAAAGTCATTTTTCACCCGAAAATGCTTCCAGTGACCGTCATTGCCGATCCTGAACTTTCGGTAGGCATGCCACCATTCATTACGGTTGGCACTGGAATGGACGCGCTGGCGCATTGTCTGGAAGCCTATTGCGCACCGGGTTTTCACCCGATGGCCGACGGTATTGCAGTTGAAGGTATCCGTCTTGTGTTTGAATATCTGCCAAAAGCCTATGCTGATGGTTCAGATATTGAAGCGCGTGCCAATCTGATGGCTGCGGCCTCTATGGGCGCGACAGCTTTCCAGAAAGGACTTGGTGCAATCCACTCGCTTTCGCACCCTATTGGTGCGCTTTACGACACGCATCATGGCATGACCAATGCCGTTTTCATGCCCTATGTGCTGCATCATAACCGCGCGGCAATCGAAAAGCGCATAGAACGGCTTGCCCGTTATCTTGGTATTGACGGTGGATTTGACGGCTTTATCGATGCAATCATGAAGCTCCGTAGCGATCTTTGCGTACCAGACAAATTGCAGGACTTCATCAAAGACCTCGATATGGATAGCGACCGGAAAACGTTGATTGCCGATATGGCGATTGTTGATCCGACTGCAGGCGGCAATCCTATTGAGCTTACAAAACAAGGCGCACTTGACCTGCTCAATGCCGCAATCACCGGCAGAGTTTGAAACACAACAGCCCCGCGCATTTTAATACGCGGGGCTGTTGTAAAGTCTGCCTTATCGGCGTTTGAAAAACGGCGCTCTCTTTTCTTTAAACGCTGCGCGGCCTTCTTGTGCATCGGCAGTTGCAAAGCAGATCGTTTGCAAGTCGCGTTCATATTCAATGGCTTTTTCGAGCGGCATCGAAACAGCAGCCTTAAGATTGAGCTTTGCTGTTTCAGCAGCAATAGGCGCACGCGAAGCAATCACACCTGCTATTTCACGCGCTCGCTTTAGCAAATTTTCTTGCGGAACAACTTCGCTGATAAGTCCCCAGCGCTCGGCCTTTTCAGCGGAAATAGGATCACCGGTCATAATCATCAGCGCTGCATTGGATGCACCAATAGAATGCGCAAGATGTGCCGCCATTCCGCCACCGCCGATCCAGCCGAGTTTGATCTCCGGCGCTGCAAATTGTGCATTATCCGAGGCTATTCGAATATCGCAGGACATAGCGGTCTCAAGCCCACCACCAAATGCATAGCCATTAACCGCTGCAATCGACGGCTTTAGAAGCGCGCGAAATGCATCGCAATAGTCCGGGCGATTGCGAAACTGCCACGGCGTTTCATAGGTATCGAGTTCGCGAATATCTGAACCAGCACAAAAAGCACGCTCGCCAGCCCCTGTGAGGATAACGCAGCGGATGGTGTTGCTGTCATTGCATTCAGCGACGGCAGCCACAATGGCATCGGCCATTTCTGGCGTCACAGCATTGAGTTTTTGCGGGCGATTGAGCGTGATAATAGCAACTGCGCCGTCGATTTCAAATTTAACGTCTTCGGTCATAAAAACTACCTTTCACCACCGTGCACGCGAGAAGCGGCATAAAGAGCCTGAAGTTCATTCAGAACATCGGAGGCAAGGCGCTTTTCGTCAAATGCAGCGCTTAACAATGCCGATGCTTTGCCCTGAAAAGCAATATAACCGTCATGACGCGGGCGCACATAGGCGTGCTCCAACGTATCGGCTGTGTTGCGATAAAAGTCGCCCCAGCGGGCATTTACTTGGTCACTATGCCAAGCATCGCGGCGCGACGGTTGGCCTTCGTGATCAGGAATAAAGCCAGATTGCGCTTCACTGCTCATCAGCCACAACAGATGCGCTTTAAGTTCCGGCGTCACCTCGCAACGACGGGAAATACCAATACCCGTGCCACCCAGTGTCGAGCCGGGACGCCCGCCAACCACTGCGCGCGGTGCATTATGGAATGCGATTGCATGTCCACTCTGTGGCGCCGCGTAATTCACATAACCATAGACCAGCGGACAAAGCACTACATCGTCATGTTCGGCTATGTGGCCAAGAATGCCGATAGGATTTTTCTGCCGGACCGATGCAGGGCTACGATCAGCAAGCTCTGCCATCAGATCATAGACCTGACGTCCCACATCTTCTGAAACGAGAATGTCAGGGTCTGTTTCTGCTGGCGGCTCGCCAAAAGCTGCCGCAATAGACAGAAATGACAGACAGGCATGGGGGCCAGCAATCGAAAGCGCGACCTTACCGGTTTCACGCGATAGGTTCAGCACCTCATCCCATGTGGCCGGAACATCGGCTACAAGATCGGGCCGCAAAGCCATAACCTGCGTTGCCGCATCAAGTGGCAGTGCCCAATGTTTACCGGCAAAACGATAGCTGCTTAGGGATGGACCAATGCTGGCTTTGCCAAGCTCCGCAACTGTTTCAGGGCCGAAGACTTCTTCAAGCGAAAGCAGGCAATCGCCAGCAAGCGCTTCGCCCACATGTGGATGATCGAGAACAACCAGATCATAACGGGCGCAAAGATCAGCAATCGGATGTGATTCAAAGCCTTCAAGAGGCTGTTTGTCCCAATTGATCAGAAGTCCTTCTCTTGCCATTTCTGGACGCTTGGCCGCTGCCGCCAACGCATTAAAACCACGGGGGTGATCCCATGTCAGTGCTTTAATGAGCTGCATGTCAGAGCTTCCCGGAAACAACAGCACCCGATTGCTCAAGCGCGTCAATCTTGTCGGTCGCATACCCGGCTTCTGCCAGAATATCACGCGTATCCTGACCCGTGATCGGCGCACCGCGATCGACCGTCGATGGAGTCTTGGAAAACCGGATTGGGAATCCCGGCGTCTTCACCTTGCCTTCGGTCGGATGCTCATATTCGACAAATGTACCGTTGTGTTTGATCTGCTCGTCCTCAACCAGATCACCATAACCATAGACAGGCCCACACCAGATATCTGCCGCACGCAGCAGTTCCAGCCATTCGGCAGAGGTTTTCATCTTCAGCTTATCACGCGTTTTGGCAAAAATTTCATCGCGGCGCGCCCAGGTATCAACCTCGTCACTCATAGTAAGGAAGCTATCTTCGCCGATAACCTCACCAAGCGTTTTAAGCTTTGGAAACGCAACAATAATAAAGCCATCCGATGTCGCAAAAGCACCGTAAGGTGCGCGGATATAAACATGCGCATGCGGCTCTGCCGAACGCGTCTGTGGTTTACCGCCAACGGTGAAAACAGAAAGCTCCTGCATCTGAATGGTCGTAATCGCATCCAGCATATTGACCTGTACGAGCTGCCCCTCACCTGTGCGCTCGCGATGCAGAAGTGCCGCTAATGCGCCTTCAAAAGCAGTATAGGCTGTAATCGCATCAACGAGATACTGACCCGCCGCCGTTGGCGCTTCGCCCTCGCGACCAGTTGAAAGCATTGCACCCGACATGCCCTGCAAAACGAGATCCTGTCCCGGACGATTGACGTAAGGACCATCCTCGCCATAGCCGGAAATCGAAACATAAATCAGCTTTGGATTGATCTTGGAAAGCGATTCATAATCGACGCCCAAACGCTTGGCGACACCGGGACGATAGTTCTGCAAGAAAACGTCAGCAGTTTTGACCAGATCGAGCAGAACTTGTTTTCCGTCAGGCGATTTAAGATCAACTGCCAGCGAGCGCTTATTGCGGTTGAGCGATAGAAACGAAACATTGACCTGATTGCCCTCGGCACCACCGGCTGCGACATGACGCTGCCATTCACCCGTTGTTGGCTCAACCTTAACCACATCGGCACCAAGATCACCCAGACGCTGCGCCGCAAACGGTCCCGCCATGGCGATTGAACAATCCAGTACGCGATAACCCGTTAAAACGCCCATAGCACTATCCTCATGGCTGTAATTCGTTATTTGCGAAACTATCACTTAGTTTCAACTTGTCTAGAGTGAGCGCTAACATTATTAAGTAAAATTACGATTGAAGATGAAACGTTGTCTTGAAAAACGCGGATGCAATTAGGGATTTCTACCCGCTGGCTCTGATTTTGAGCTCAAAACCAACATCGATTCTCTTTTGCGAAGATGTTTCGCCACGCATGGCATCGAGAAGAAGCTCTCCTGCTTTGCGCCCAATTTCGTCAGAAGGTACGGCGACGGTCGTCAACGGTGGCAGCAGATGTTTCGAGAGTTCGAAATCGCCAAAGCCAGTGATTGCGATCTGTTGTGGTACACGAACGCCAATACGCTGCGTTTCGAGCAGCGCACCCGAAGCGAGAATATCGCTCGAGAACATGATAGCGTCAGTCTCTGGATGTTGCTTAAGCACGAGCTTCAACAAATCAATGCCTGACGCCATGACAAGCGGCATCTCAGTTTCAATCGTCATGCGTGGCTTCTCACCTGGAAAACATGTCGCCATTTTCACTTCAAATGCAGCACGGCGTTCGGCAGCGCGGTTATCGCCTTTGCGCACAACACCAGCGAAAACGATATAACGTTTGCCAGATGCTAGCAGATGATCGACCATTTCACCAATCGCATCAGCGTTGGAAAACCCCACCACCCGATCAAGTGGATCATCCGTCAGATCCCAGCCCTCAACAATCGGGATCTGCGCACGCTTGAGCAATGCGTTACTGTTCTTTGTGTGGTGTGTACCAATAAGAAAAATACCATCCGGGCGGCGTCCGAGCAGACTGCGGATAATCTCTTCCTCGCGCTCCTGACTGTAATCCGTATTACCGAGAAATATCTGGTATCCGGCACGATTTAACACATCCGAGAAATGCTGAATCGTATCCGCAAAAACCGAAGCGGAAAGTGTTGGAATGATCGCAGCAACCGTATTGCTTTTGTGCGATGCAAGATGACTTGCCGCCAGATTATGGACGTAATGCGTCTTTTCGATTGCGGCGTAAATGATCTCGCGTTTTTCAGGAGTGACAGTGTCCGGATAGCGTAAAGCGCGTGAGACGGTCTGCATGGAAACACCCGCAGCTGCGGCCACATCTGCCATCGTAACACCGGAGCCTTTGCGTCGGCTTTTTCTGGGAAGCGCCTTTTCGCCTGTCAAAGATCAAACAGCCCTTACAAAAAGAGTGGTAACGATATTGTCTTGTCTTTTTCTAAGCCATGATGCGAACCACGTAAACGCAAATTGCACTTTAGTGCATTACCCAGCCGCCATCGACATTTAACGTCTGGCCGGTAATGAACCCCGCATCATCGGATGCAAGGAACATCAAAGCCGATGCAATATCCTTTGACGACCCGCGACGTTTGACAGCCTGATGTTCCAATACAAACTTTGTATAGCCTTCAGGATCAGGATGGATTTTCTCAGCATCGGTTGGAAATGCCCCCGGGGAAATCGCATTAACCGTAATGCCATAAGCGCCAAACTCGCGCGCCCATGCGCGGGCAAGGCCGATCAAAGCGCCTTTCGATTGGACATAGGGCGAAAGCTGCGCCCAACCACCATAGGCCGTAACGCTGGCGATATTGATAATACGGCCCCAGCCGTTTTCACGCATGTGCGGAAGCGCCACCTGAACACAGACAATTCCCGCATCAACATTGATGCGTTGCACTGTCTGCATTTCTTCAAGCGTGTAGTCCTCAAACTTCTTCGAGGGATAAATCGCGGCATTATTGATAACGACATCAAAGCCACCAACGTCGGCCGAAATTGCTTCAAGCGCCGGTCGAAGTGCCTGCAAATCTGAGAGATCAAGCGCGTGGATTGACAACCCAGTCAGATTTTCGGCGGCAGCTTTCTCTTCCAACTCTGCAATCTTCTTCGGATCATGATCTATCGCTACAACTTTTGCCCCAGCACGCAGAAAGTTAAGCGTTGTCTCAAGTCCGAGACCACCGGCAGCGCCCGTATAAAGAATGGTTTTGCCCGCTACAGAAAATCTGGCTTCAGCACTCATGAGCGGCCTCCAATAGCAATATGATTTCCTGATGGCACAGGATAATCGGATTTGGGCTGCTCTGCGATTACAGCAATCCGCGCTTCGCTTGCGGCAATATCGGCGGCATCGCCCAGAATGCGGAAAGTGCTGTCATAGCGACGCTCTTCGCCGTGCTCAAGCCAGATCAACTCACCACGATCACGCGCCGCGCCATGCCCAAGCACATGATTGGTCGATGGCTCAATGCCGAGTGCGTATTGTCCCGCTTGCAAGTTCTGCCATTCATACATGCAAGGGAACTGATCTTTGCGGGTGGTCACTTCAAAGCCAATGCCAAGCCGATCATTGACCAGCGCAACCGGCACCTCGCCATTTGCATCAGCACCCATTTCATGCTGCCAGACCTGCTCATGAAACTGCATTTGCGGCGCAGGCAATGTGCGATAGCCAACGCCCTGTTTCTTATAGTCGTCGCCCGCATGTGCAGCCCACACCACGTCCTTGACGGGAGCAAGATAGCGCGAGCCTTCAGCCAGAACCGGATGCCCGACATTGATGTGATAGCAATACATATGCGGCGTGCGATAAAAACCGCGATTGATCACACGATCTGTCAACTGAATATCGTTGGTGCCAGCCTTGATTTCGATGCGGCGGGTGAGTTCAAGATGCTCGCCGAACACCGTCCCTTGCGTGACAACACCTTCACACCAGAGATAACATTCGTCACCCTCCCAGCGCTCGCCATAGCCTGTGAGTTTTGCCGGAATGGTGCCTACGCGGCCATGAATGGAATGTTTGATCGTTTCACGCGGTTTATAATTATAATGGTCTGCCGGTTCGTCATACATGAAGAGAATGTGATCGAGGCCGCATGTGACCATCAGGCCGGAGAACGAGCGCATCCAGCCAAGACCGCCCTCACCCTCATATTCGTGCAAGCCCGGATGACGAAAACCAGAAGGTGAATTCCAGCCAATCGCCATGCCGCGATATTCACAATCGGCAATATCGAGCGCACGATCAACCAGAACAGTGAAGTGTAGACCTGTACCTGAACGGAACTCCAGCATTCTTATGCCGCGTTCCACTCCATCTTCGAGCACCATTAGCCGCACACCAGCGAATTGCGCAAACGAACCACTGCTCGCTGCAATATCGCGACGCGACCGCGTCTCACCAAAAAGCTTCACCATTCTCGAACCTTAAATATTTCGGCTTGCGGCCCATCCAGTCAGAAAGCGGCCAGTGTCCGAACGCTTGTTACAAGCACCGACCGCCCACCCCCCACGGTGTTAGAGTCCCTGCGCGCGCAGCTTTCCATCAAGGAATTTTTTCGCACGCGGCACGTCAGCTTCATCGAGATGTTCGATGATCATCGGAATGTTCGGATGCTTCTGTGCAAGACGCTTGAGATAAAGATCGTAGTTCAGCGAACCAAGACCCGGAGCAGGCAATTCGATTTCGCCCACACCGCGGAATGTATGGCTTTCCGCAGCATCAGCATCACCGATATCGGCATGCTTTTCTGTCTTGTCGTTGCCTGAACGCTTAACGTCCTTGGCATGACCGATCTTGATCTTGTCACTCAGTGTATCGAAGACCTGATTGAGGATTTCATCCATGCGATCGATATTGTGCGTTTCAAAATAATTGGTCGGGTCCATCAGCAGGCCAAGGCCCGGATGGTCGACCTGCGCAAACATTTTGACGGTTTCTTCCACCGAGCCAACAACGTTGTTCACATAGGTTTCGAGCAGGAACACCGCGCCGTGATCATAGGCAAACTGCGACAGGTCAGCGATGACCTTGCGGCATTCTTCAAAGCCTTCTTCGGTCTTATTCTTCGGATGATGAACCCAGTCAGACTCAGTGTTGTATGTGCCTGTTTCCGAAATCACATAGGGTGTACCGAGATACTGCGCATGGCGGATAATCTCTTTGAGATAACCGACGCGACGCTCACGCTCTGCCTTGTCCGGGTGAATAATGTTGGTATAGCCGGAAATGCACGAAATCGGCAGGTTGTTATCGCGGAATGTTTCGCGGATTTTAACGCACTTATCTTTCGTGATCTGACCAGCGCTCAGATCCATATCCTTGAAATGCATGTCGAGCTGCACAGTATTGAAATCTAGCGCTCTGATTTTTTTAGCTGTTTCCTCAAGCGAATAAGGAAAATAGCCACTGAAAATACCCACCTGCATCATGATAAAACTCCTCCCGTTAAGATTATTTGTTAACGCGCATCTTTTCCGAAAACCGCTTCACACTTTTCGGGATGCGCTCGTTTACTTAATTGATATTTCGGACAATCTGACAGTGCGACCTTCATCGATGGACTTGTAGCCCGCCTCGATGAGCGCAACCGTTTTCACATTGTCTGCCACTGATAATGCAGGCGGCTCGCCCGAATGGATCGCATATTGCAACTGCTCCATCACACCGATGAAAGCATGCGGGAACCACATGGTTTCCCATTTTGGGCTCACCCATTTGCCGTCAGTAGTCTTTTTAGATGCGTAGGTCAGTGTCGATGGCGAACCATCGGGCCAGCCAATCGTGCCCTTTGCGACGCCATCTGTGCCCTCAACGCGCCATTTGATATAAATATCGCTGTCAAAGCCCTCTTCACGTGGTCCCGACCAGACATCTTCCATCGAAACAGCCATGACACCGCTTGGAAACATCAACGTCGAAACGGTGATGCCGTCCTTATGCGCAAACTTCGTGCGCGGATCGGTGCGTGTCAGTGTGGTGATAGTGTCAGGCTCACCAAACAGGAACCGCAGCACATCGAGATGATGCACGCTCATATTGGAGAGCGTCAGACGGTCGTATTCTTCCAGAAAGCCCTGCCAATGCGGAATAGCGCGCATCTCAATTGTCGCCATCACCGACGTACCAAGCTCGCCATTGTCGAGGATTTGCTTGAGAACACGCATCGACTGGTCGTAGCGCATGTTCTGATTGACCGAGAGAATTTTGCCTGCTGCTGCCGCCTCATCACGCAGTGCAATGGCTTCCTCAAGCGTCAAAGCCAATGGCTTCTGCGCGAGAATACCTTTGATATGCGGTTGTGCAAGCGCCTTGCGGATGAGTGCTGGCTGCTGATCCGGTGGATAGGCAATGTCGAGAATTTCGATATTTTTATCTGCAATCAGCGCTTCAGGCGTATCGTGTACAGTCGGAATGCTCCAACGTGTAGCAACTTCGGCTGCCTTAGCCTTTGTGCGTGAAGCAATTGCAGCAACGGCAAAACCGGCTTCTTTATAGGCGGCAAGATGGCACTCAGCCATGATCATTCCGGCACCAATACATCCGATTTTGAAAGCCCGAACCCGGACCTGCGGATCAGGGGTAAAGCCCTGCGCTGCGCTCATGTAATCCTCCCGCTATAATTCTCTCATCGGGCCACATCAAAATGCGAATCCACCTGAATGATGAGAAATATCAACCTCCATTGATATTGTGAGAATTAATGAAGATTGATGACAGCAGTGTCAACATCATTAAAAATCATTTTCCATCAATTTTCATCTTTTTTGTACATGGGCGCCTTGATTACGCGACCACCCATCATCGAAAACCATTATGATGATGTTTTTTGATGTTAGATTATCGCCAAAACTTTCATTCATGAGGAAAACGGAAGCTCGCCACCGCTTTAGACTTGCAAGATTTTCAAATCTAAATACATCATTTTACATCATTTTTATGAGGGAATGGATTTGCGCTCAACTCTAACCGACATCGCCAAGGCCGCAGGCGTTTCGAGCGCGACCGTTGATCGTGTGTTGAACAATCGCGAAGGCGTGAAACAGCGCACCCGCGAGATCGTATTCGAAGCAGCGAGAAATCTTGGCTATCTGCCCGGAAGCACCAATCAAAACACTGCACCCCTCGAAACCATTAAACTCGACTTTGTGCTGCCTGCCGGAACCAACACATTCATCGCCAATCTGCGTGATCAAATTATCAAGCAAGCGGCTTTGAACCCAGAAATCAACCTGACAATTCATAGTGTCGAAGGTTTTAATCCAGATACGTTGGCGCGCGCACTGGAAAGCCTGAAAGACCAAACCAACGGTGTCGGCGTTATTGCGCTGGATCATCCGAGCGTGCGTGAAGCCATGCGGACACTCGCCCAGGCAGACGTCCCCATTGTCACAATTGCATCCGATATTCTGCACGTTCCACGCGCTCGTTATATTGGCATCGACAACCGTGCTGCGGGGCGTTTGGGCGGCTATATTCTCGGGCGCTTCCTTGGAAAAGCGGGAGGAACAAAGATCGCACTCTTTGCCGGTTCGCTCGCATATCGCGGCCATGAAGAGCGCGAAATGGGTTTTCGAAGGGTTCTCGCAGAAGAGTTCCCGCGCTTTAACATTGTTGAACTCACAGAAATCAAAGATGACCGCGAACGCGCCTATAATGAAACCACAGCCCTTCTGAAACGCCACCCAGACCTTGCCGGGATTTACAACATCGGAGCAGGCAATCAGGGGATTGGGCAAGCTCTGATGGACTCCGGCAAATCCGATTCCATAATATTTATCGGCCACGAACTGACCGAAAGCACGAAACGACTGCTATTGAACGGAACGATGGATGCCGTGATTGACCAAAATCCGCGTGTGGAAGCCCGCGAAGCACTGGCAGCACTAATCAGCACCATCAAAGATGAACAGATCGACGAGCACCCGCCACGCATTCAGGTCATTTTCAGGGAAAACATCCCTGAAACCTGATCGGTGTATCACTTCGTGTAAAGGTCGCGCGAACGCTCCAAATGATGACGCATTGCGCCTTCCGCGCCATCCGCATCTTTGGCGGCGATTCTATCAAGAATTTCCTCATGCTCGACGAGCGTGAAGTTTTCTTTACCCGTCCAGATCAGCATATGGGTATGATATTCACGCAGCCATGCGAGCATCGCCTCGCTTAAGCCCACAAAGATCGGATTGCCCGAAATCTTTGCAATACGAATGTGAAATTCCATATCGGCAGAGATGAAAGCATCTGCCTCGCCCAGCGACGCGCGCTGTCGATCAACGATAGCTTTCAGATCTGCAACGTCCTGTGGTGTCGCTTTCAAAGCCGCTTCTCGCGCAATGCCACGCTCAAAGAAAATACGCGCATTCTTGAGATGCTCAAGGGAATCAATCGACTGCGCCAGCATGATCTTGGCTGTCGGATCAACCTGCTGAAAGATCGACCTTGCAGTGAGCTTGAGAACTTTCGCCCGCTCCCCATGCGAAATGCTGACAAGCCCCATCTTGGCAAGCGATTGCATCGCCTCGCGGATCGCGGGACGCCCGACGCCAAAGCGCTCCATCAAGACGCGCTCCGACGGCATCTCATCGCCGGGCGCTAGCTCGCCCGACGTGATCATGTTTTCTAGCCGGTCGAATACCTCGTCCGACAATTTCCGGCGAATAATCGGTTCCGCTGGCTTATTCATGCTATCTCACTGCGCATTGTCATTCCCCCCTTATGCCTCCTCAGGCTCCGCAAAGGAAGCTGTTACCCACGTTCTCGTGAATGGGCTAACAATTTTCCACTTGCAGATATTGGAATACTCATTATACCAGTTCGCACTCGGAGCCAAGCGCTTCAGTCGCATCCTTGAAAGCGAGGAGAAACTTTCGAGTAGGTGTGGAGAATAAATGTCGGAGCATTTCTGACATGGGTGGAACACTAGAGTGCATCCCGAATAGTTTGAAACGGTTTTCGGAAAAATGCGCTTTAAAACAAGCAGCGAGCGACAAAAAATCCGATGAATATCTGTCTGACCTATCGCATTGAGACAACCGGCAGCATCGAACAGATGGCAGCCAAGATCGCCAGCGATCAGTCAACCGGCACTTTTGTCGCCCTTCCCGGCGAGACAGAAGAACTCAAAGCCCGCGTTGCAGCGCGTGTGCTCGAAATTCGTCCGCTTGAAGATGCAACAGTTCCAGCTTGGCCAGAACTTGAACCTGGACATGGCCCGATCAAACGCGCCGATGTTGATATTTCCTTCCCGCTTGATGCGGTCGGCACCGACCTTGCAGCACTGATGACGATAGCCGTTGGCGGTGTTTACTCAATCAAGGGCATGACCGGTATTCGCGTTGTCGATATGAAGCTGCCGGAAGCTTTTAAAACTGCACATCCCGGCCCGCAGTTCGGCATTGCCGGAAGCCGTCGCCTAACCGGCGTTGAAAAGCGCCCGATCATCGGCACCATCGTCAAGCCTGCCCTTGGTCTGCGTCCACATGAGACAGCGGAACTCGTTGGCGAACTCATTGAGTCGGGCGTTGATTTCATCAAGGACGACGAAAAGCTGATGAGCCCGGCCTATTCGCCACTCAAAGAACGCATTGCTGCGATCATGCCGCTTATTCTCAATCATGAGCAGAAGACCGGCAAAAAGGTCATGTATGCTTTCGGCATTTCGCATGCCGATCCTGACGAGATGATGCGCAATCATGACATGGTGCTTGAGGCTGGTGGCAATTGCGCGGTGGTCAACATCAACTCGGTCGGCTTTGGTGGCATGAGCTTCCTGCGCAAGCGCTCTGGCCTTGTTCTGCATGCCCACCGCAATGGCTGGGATATTTTGACCCGCAATCCGGGTGCTGGCATGGACTTCCGCGTCTATCAGCAGTTCTGGCGCTTGCTCGGTGTCGATCAGTTCCAGATCAACGGCATCCGCGTCAAATATTGGGAGCCAGACGAAAGCTTCGTCAATTCATTCAAGGCTGTCAGCACACCGCTGTTTGATCCATCTGATTGCCCGCTTCCCGTCGCTGGTTCCGGCCAGTGGGGCGGACAGGCACCGGAAACCTATGAACGCACGGGCCGCACGACGGACCTGCTTTATCTCTGCGGCGGCGGCATCGTCAGCCATCCGGGCGGCCCTGCTGCGGGTGTTCGCGCCGTGCAGCAGGCGTGGGAAGCGGCCGTCGCTGGCATCCCGCTCGAAACTTACGCAACGGACCATCCTGAACTTGCAGCTTCGTTGGCGAAATTTGGCCCCGTTAACGCAAATGGGGGAGGCGAATAATGTCAAAAGCACCTCACGACCTTCTTCTGTCCTACTATGGCGACGATCTCACCGGCTCCACCGACGTTATGGAGGCCATGGCGTCCAATGGCGTTGACACAGTTTTGTTCATGAACGTGCCGGATGAAGAGCTGCTGTCGCGCTTTTCGCATTGCAAGGCTATCGGACTTGCTGGCACCAGCCGCAGCGAAACGCCGGAATGGATGCAGGAAAATCTCACACCTGCATTCAACTGGTTGAAGAGCCTGAATGCAGCAATTGCGCATTACAAAGTCTGTTCAACATTCGATTCAGCACCAAAAGTCGGCAATATTGGCAAAGCGGTCGAAATCGGCAAGGCGATCTTCGATCAGGCCTATGTGCCGGTGATTGTCGGTGCACCGCAGTTGAAGCGCTACACGTCTTTCGGCAATTTGTTTGCTGCTTATCAGGGCGAAGTCTATCGCATTGATCGTCATCCAGTCATGAGCCGTCATCCGGTTACGCCAATGCATGAAGCCGATCTGCGCATGCATCTCGCACAGCAGACAGCGCTAAAAACCGTGCTTGCTGATCTCGTGGCACTTTCCGCCGCCGATGCCGATGATCGTTTAAATGCGATTGTCAAAGATGCAGACGGCATGTTGCTGCTTGATGTGGACAGCCGCGAAAGCCAGTTGCAGGCAGGCGAACAGCTCTGGCGTCTGCGTCCTGACATGGGTTGGTTCGTTGCAGGTTCGTCGGGCATTGAATATGCGCTTCTCGCTGCATGGGCTAAAGCCGGATTGATCGGTGCGAAAAAAGAATTTCCGCTTCCCGGCAAAGCCGACCGCATCGCGGTTGTTTCGGGCAGCGTGTCGCCGACGACCGAACGCCAAATCCGTCATGCGACGGCTTCCGGTTTCACCGGCATTGATCTCAACCCGCTTGATCTGCTTGGCGAAAACGGAAATCAGGCAATCGAAACCGCCATCACTCAGGGTCAGCAGGCACTTCAGCAGGGTAACAGCGTTATTCTGAACACAGCGCTTGGCCCGTCGGCTGATCGCGGAACCGAAATCGATAAGATCGCAGGCAGCCGCCACAAACTGGCGCGCAGCCTTGGCTTCATTCTCCGTAGCTTAGTTGAGCGCGAAAAGCTTACCCGCGCCGTTATTGCGGGCGGAGACACCTCAAGCCACGCGTTGCGCGAGCTGCATGTCGATGCGCTGACAACACTACTTCCATTGCCACAGACCCCGGGTTCCCCGCTCTGCACGGCACATGGCACCTATGCCGCCACCAACGGTCTTCAAGTTGCGCTTAAAGGCGGACAGGTCGGTTCTGACGGATACTTCAGCCAGATTCGTGACGGTCTCACCGCTTAAATCTGGAATACTCATTGACTGGTTATACCAGTTAAGCTACCAAAACTACGGGAAGGAATTACAATCATGACAGCTATTGCTCTGTTCGGCGCCGGTGGCAAGATGGGCTACCGTCTGGCCAAGAACCTCAAGGGTTCGCGCTTTGACGTTCGCCACATCGAAGTCAGCGAAGTCGGTAAAGCACGTCTGAAGGACGATCTCGGCATCGATACAGTCGATGTTGATGCAGGTCTTGAAGGCGCAGAAGTCGTTATTCTGGCTGTTCCAGATACCATCATCGGTAAGGTTGCAGCAGGCATCGTTGACAAGCTGAAGCCAGGCACCATGGTTGTTGCACTCGATGCAGCAGCACCATTCGCCGGTCACCTGCCAGAACGCGCAGACCTGACATACTTCGTCACGCATCCTTGCCATCCGCCAATCTTCAACGATGAAACCGATCCTGCTGCAAAGCGCGATTTCTTCGGCGGTATCGCAGCGAAGCAGCACATCGTTTCGGCTCTGATGCAGGGTCCGGAAGAAGCTTATGCACTCGGCGAAGAAGTTGCCAAGGTCATCTGGGCTCCTGTCATGCGCTCGCACCGCGTCACCGTTGAGCAGCTCGCAATTCTCGAGCCAGGTCTTTCGGAAACCGTTGCAGCTTCGCTTCTCGTTGTCATGAAGCAGGCCATGGACGAAACCGTTCGTCGCGGCGTTCCTGAAGAAGCTGCACGCGACTTCCTGCTCGGTCACATGAATGTTCTGGGCGCCGTCATCTTTGGCGAAGTTCAGGGCGTGTTCTCGGATGCATGCAACAAGGCAATCGAATTCGGCATTCCAGCGCTGATGCGCGATGATTGGAAGAACGTGTTCGAGCCAGAAGAGATTGCAGAAAGCATTCGTCGCATCACGTAATATCTATCGGGGAGAGCGCAAGCTTTCCCTTCACTGCCTCTTGGGAAATGGGGCTTTAATTGGGAGGAAAACATGAAGTTTACACGTAGGACAATTGCGCGCGGATTTGCGGTCGCAGCTCTTTCGGCCACTTTGGCTGGCGGAGCGGTCATGCCAGCCTGGGCGGCAGACCTTATCGCGATCATCACGCCATCGCACGACAATCCATTCTTTAAGGCTGAAGCCGTTGGCGCTGAAGCAAAAGCCAAGGAACTTGGCTACGAAACACTCATCCTCGTGCATGATGACGATGCTAACAAGCAGTCGCAGCTCGTCGATACGGCTATTGGCCGTGGCGCAAAAGCCATCATTCTCGACAATGCCGGTTCGGAAGCCTCTATCGCTGCCGTTCAGAAGGCAAAAGACGCTGGTATTCCATCCTTCCTGATCGACCGTGAAATCAATGCCACCGGCGTTGCAGTGTCGCAGATTGTTTCCAACAATTATCAGGGCGCGCAGCTCGGTGCAGAAGAATTCGTCAAGCTGATGGGCGAAGCCGGCAATTACGTCGAACTTCTCGGCCGTGAAGCTGATCTGAATGCTGGTATCCGCTCCAAGGGTTATCACGATGTGATCGATGATTATCCTGATCTGAAGATGGTTGCGCAGCAGTCGGCCAACTGGAGCCAGCCAGAAGCCTTCACCAAGATGCAGAGTATTTTGCAGGCAAACCCGGACATCAAGGGCGTTATCGCTGGTAACGACACCATGGCTATGGGTGCATGGGCAGCACTTGAAGCTGCTGGCCGCAAAGACGTGATCGTTGTTGGTTTTGACGGCTCGAACGATGTTCGCGACTCGATCAAGGCAGGCGGCATCAAGGCAACCGTCCTTCAGCCAGCCTTCGCACAGGCACAGATGGCTGTTGAACAGGCTGACCAGTACATCAAGACTGGCAAAGGTCCTGCTGAAGAAAAGCAGCTGATGGATTGCGTTCTTATCAACGCTGACAATGCAGACAAGCTCGAAACCTTCGCATTGAAGGACTAACTCCCAAGGCTTGCGAGGTCGGGAGCGCAAATTTCAAAGTTAGCGCTCCCGACAGTATTTCTTCTATCGAGGATATTCTCATGTCAGTGCTGAAGTCAGCTTCCATTGTCCTGCTGGCCTGCGGCGTCGCGCTTTCGGGCTGCAAAATCATCAAGACGCCAACAGCAGAAGAAGCCGCAGAAGCACGCGGCGATAATTTCAACCCGGATCGCGCGGTTGCGCAAATCTGGGAAACCAAAGTCGTTCCTTATTTCGCAGAAAAATCCATATCGCTTGGCGAAGTGATGGATGCTGCCAATACCAACCTTGACGCAGCTGGCGAAAAGTTCGGTCATCGCGAGAAGCAAGGCAATGCGCCATGGACCTTCGCAACCAAGCTTGAAGGCACTGTGGTTGGCGCGGAAACCAAATCGCGCGCTGCCTATGTCGATGTAGACAGCAATGGCGACGGCAAGGCTGATGCGCGCGTTCAGATCGGGCCGACAGTGCGGGGCACCGCGATCCGCGATGCTCTCAAGATTGTCAACTTCAACGAGTTCCGCAACCAGATCGAATGGGCGCAATTCGGCAAGTCATTCAACATTCTCGTCAATGACTCCATTCTTACAAAACTACCGCGTGAAGACCTTATCGGTATAAAAGTGACTGCAACCGGCGCTTTCCCAATGCCATCGAAGGGTCAATTGCCGCTGTTCACCCCTGTTTCAATTTCCATGGAGAAATGATCCATGGAAACAGAAGCAAAAAACAAGGACGATATCGTTCTCAGACTTGAGGACGTATCCAAGGTCTATTCGGGTATTGTCGCAGTCAAGCGCGCCAATCTCGAATTGCGCCGTGGCTCGGTCAATGTGCTTGTCGGCGAAAACGGTGCTGGCAAATCGACATTGATGAAGATCATCGCCGGCGTTGAACGTCCAACCATTGGCAAGATCATTCTCGACGGCGAAGAAGTGTCATTCGACAGCCCTGCCGACGCGCAAAAGCGTGGCATTGCGATGATTTTTCAGGAACTGAACCTGTTTTCAAACATGTCGGTTGCAGAAAATATCTTTGCCAAGCGTGAAATCACGCGGGGTTTGCGCGGGATTGATCACAAGGCGCAGATCAAAAAGGCCAATGAATATCTCGACCGTCTAGATGCGGGCATTGATGCACGAACCATGGTCGCAGACCTGCCGATTGGTCAACAGCAGCTCGTCGAAATCGCGAAAGCCGTTTCGCTTGATGCGCGCATTGTGATCATGGATGAGCCAACCTCCGCGCTTTCAGCGGCTGAAGTCGATATTCTTTTCAAGGTGATTGCTGATCTCAAGAGTCGCGGCGTGGCCATCGTCTATATCTCGCATCGTTTGGAAGAACTGATGCGGATCGGCGATTACATCACCGTGCTTCGTGATGGACAAATCACCGGTCAGGAAGAAATCAAAAACATCAACACGCAATGGATTGTGCGTTCGATGATTGGCTCTGATGCCAAGGATTTTGCCAAGGCGGTCACGCATAAGATGGGCGGCGAAATGTTTCGCGCCGAAAACATTACCCTGCCCCGCGCCATCGGCGGCCTTGCTGTGGATGATGTATCGCTCAGCGTTCGTGCAGGCGAAGTGCTTGGGATTTACGGCCTCATGGGTGCCGGACGCTCCGAATTCTTTGAATGCATCATGGGGCAGCACGCGCATTCAACCGGCGAGATTTATATCGACGGTAAAAAAATCACCGAGCGCGATACCACCCGCCGCATTCGTCGCGGACTGGCGCTGATCCCCGAGGATCGGCAGCGCGAAGGTCTGGTGCAAATCTTGTCGATTGCCAGCAATCTGACACTGGCGAGCCTTGATCGTCTTGCGCGCTTTTTCCACATTGCGCCCAGGCGTGAAAAGCAGGCCATTCAGGAAGCCATCAAAGATCTGGCAATCAAAGCGCCCAACCCTGATTTTGAGGTGACCTCAATGTCAGGCGGCAACCAGCAAAAGGTTGTCATCGGCAAAGCGCTGATGACCAATCCGAAAGTTCTGCTGATGGACGAACCATCGCGCGGGATTGATGTCGGCGCAAAAGCCGACGTTTTCCGCACTATGCGCAGGCTCGCCGGTGAAGGACTCGCAATTCTGTTTTCAACATCTGATCTGGAAGAAGTCATGGCGCTCTCCGATCGCATCGCGGTGCTCAGCAATGGGAAGCTGATTGCCATATTTGACCGCGAAAACGCGACGGAAGCCGACATTGTTGCCGCTTCGGCCAAGGGCCACGGACATGTCAACGACCATGACCAACAAACAAGGGAACTCGCGTCATGACAGCCAAAACCACGGCAGCCTCTGACCCAACCTTTTCGAGCGGCTCGGCTTTGCTGACGCTGATGAAACTGCGAACATTTATCGCGCTTTTCGCGGTTTTCATCTTCTTTTCATTCGCAGCGCCAAACTTCCTTTCGGCAGCAAATCTCATTTTGATGTCGAAGCACGTAGCTCTCAACGCATTCCTTGCGATGGGCATGACATTCGTCATCATCACCGGCGGCATCGATTTGTCGGTTGGCTCCATCGTTGGCCTTTGCGGCATGGTCGCGGGTGGCTTGCTGATCTACGGGATCGACCTTGGCATCGGCTATACGATGTATTTCAACGTGATCGAAATTTCGCTGATCACGCTTGCCGTGGGTGTAGCCGTAGGCTTCGTCAACGGATTGCTCATAACGCGGCTCAATGTTGCACCATTCATTGCGACACTCGGTACGCTTTATGTCGCGCGCGGTCTGGCACTGCTTTCATCGGACGGCCAGACTTTCCCAAACCTCGTCGGCCGTGAAGACCTCGGCACACAGGGCTTTGGTTTCTTAGGTGCGGGCAGCATTCTCGGCCTGCCGGTTTCCATCTGGATACTCGTCGTCGTGGCACTCGCAGCCGCCTACATCGCACGCTACACCCCGCTTGGACGACAGATTTTTGCCGTTGGTGGCAATGAACGTGCGGCACGCATGTCGGGTATCCGCGTTGATCGCGTAAAGATGTTCGTTTACATGTTTTCGGGCTTCTGTGCTGCTATTGCCGGTCTTATCATCTCATCCGAACTGATGGCGTCGCATCCGGCAACCGGTAACTCTTTTGAGCTAAACGCCATTGCGGCAGCGGTTCTCGGCGGCACGTCCATGTCGGGCGGACGCGGTACGATCGGCGGCACCATCATCGGTGCTTTCGTTATCGGTATTCTCTCCGACGGTCTGGTTATGATGGGCGTATCGTCCTTCTGGCAGATGGTCATCAAAGGGCTTGTCATCATCATTGCCGTGGTGGTCGATCAGGCACAGCGCCGCCTCCAGCAGCGCGTAACACTCATGCAAATGGCAAAAGCAGGATAAAAATGGCAGACTTGAATGGCGCTCTCATCGGTTGTGGTTTCTTCGCAATCAATCAGATGCATGCATGGAATGACGTTTCAGGTGCCAAAATTGTGGCAATCTGCGACCGCGATCCTGAGCGGCTAAAGATTGTCGGCGATCAGTTCGGCATCGAACGCCGCTACACGGATGCAACCGCGCTGTTCGCCGATGGCGGTATCGACTTCGTCGATATTGCCACCACGGTATCAAGCCATCGCGCTCTGGTGGAACTTGCAGCCGCTCACAAGGTGCCTGCAATCTGCCAGAAGCCATTTGCCAAAACGCTCGATGACGCCAAGGCAATGGTGAAAGTGTGCAACGAAGCAGGCATTCCGCTGATGGTGCACGAAAACTTCCGCTGGCAGACACCTATTCAGGCCGTTCGCAAAGCACTCGACAGCGGCGTCATCGGCACACCATTCTGGGGCCGTTTCTCTTTCCGCTCGGGCTTTGATGTTTTCTCAGGCCAGCCTTATCTGGCTGAAGGCGAACGCTTCATCATCGAAGACCTCGGCATCCACACGCTTGATATTGCGCGCTTTATTTTGGGCGATGTCACAAGCCTTGTCGCACGCACCAAACGCGTTAATCCGAAGATCAAGGGCGAGGATGTTGCGACCATTCTCATGGATCATGAAAATGGCGCGACCTCAATTGTCGATGTGAGCTATGCAACGAAGCTCGAAACCGATCCTTTCCCGGAAACGCTGATTGAACTCGACGGCACGGAAGGCTCTATCCGCCTTTATCAGGGCTATCGTCTCGAAGTGATCACACCGAACGGCACCACCGTTTCCGATGTTTCGCCAAAACTGCTTTCGTGGGCATCGCGCCCATGGCACAATATTCAGGAAAGCGTTTTTGCCATTCAGCAGCATTGGGTAGACAAGCTTGCATCGGGTGAAGGAACCTCGACATCAGGTGCAGACAATCTCAAGACTTTCGCGCTTGTTGAAGCGGCCTATGACAGTGCTGCAAGCGGCAACCGTATTGACATTACGGCGTTGCTCAAATGAGCCGCGTCGATCCCTTCCTGCTTTATGGCACGCGTGAGGCTGAAACTCCGCCAAAGCACCTCAAAGCTGGCTTGCTGTCAGTTGATCTGAGCGACGGCAATCTCCGCACCATTAAATATGATGGTATCGAAGTTCTGCGCGCTGTCTCTTATCTGGTGCGTGATCGGGATTGGGGAACCTATAATCCTGACATACACGATCTCAATGTCGAGCAAAGTGCTAACGGTTTTAGCGTTAGCTATCAGGCACGCTGCGAAGGCCCGGATGCAACGCAACTCGCTATCGATGTCCGTATTAAGGCTGATAGCAATGGCACATTGACTTTTGACGCCGTGGCAAACACCGCAACCGGCTTTGAAACAAACCGTTGCGGTTTCTGCATTCTGCATCCGATTGTCGGCGTTGCCGGTTCGCCTGTCACTGTTGAACATGTTAATGGACAGAGTGTCAAAACGCATCTGCCCGACCTGATTGAACCTTGGCAGCCGTTTAAGGACATGCGCGCTATCACCCATGAGGCAATGCCGGGCGTTTTCGCCGAGTGCCGCATGGAAGGCGATACATTTGAGATGGAAGACCAGCGCAACTGGTCTGATGCGTCTTACAAAACCTATGTGCGCCCGCTGGCCCTGCCATGGCCTTACCAGATTGAAGCGGCGCAGCCTGTGCATCAGCGCATTGTGCTCAACATTCGCGACAGCAGGGACAATGCTCCGCGCACAGCAGACAGCATTGAACCCGTGCGCATTACGTTGAGTGACGCACGCGGCACAATGCCCAATATCGGCATCATCATTACGCCTGAAGAAGCCAGAGCAAGCCTCGCCGCAGCCGATCTGCTGCAAAAGATCGCGCCGCAGGATTTGCTGTTTCACTATGATCGACTGGCGGGTCATGATGGCTCAGCATTTGCCGATTTTGCAGCGCTTGCAAAGCATCACAAAGGTCGCGTTTCGCTAGAAATTGCATTGCCGTGCGAAAAAGCGCTCATTGATGAGACGAAGGCCATCGCCTCCGACATGAAAGCGGCTGGTTTTACACCGGATGCGATCATGATTTCGCCAGCCATGGACCGGCAATCGACACCGCCCGGCAGCGAATGGCCGCCCTGCCCGCCGCTTGAAGATGTTTATGCGGCAGCACGAGCAGCCTTCCCGGATGTGCTACTTGGCGGTGGCATGCTGAGCTATTTCACCGAGCTTAATCGCAAACGTGTTCCCGGCGACCTAGTTGATTTTGTCAGCCATTGCACCAATCCTATTGTGCATGCTGCAGATGATTTGAGCGTCATGCAGACACTTGAAGCGCTGCCTTTCATCACGCGTTCGGTGCGTGCGATTTATGATGACAAGCCCTATCGCATCGGGCCGTCGACCATTCCCATGCGCCAGAATCCCTATGGCAGCAGGACCATGGAAAACCCGAATGGCAAGCGCATTGCCATGGCCAATCGGGACCCGCGCCATAATGGGAAGTTCGCGGAAAGCTTCGCTTTTGCCTACGCTATCTCAGTCCTGAATACTGGTCTTGATAGTCTTACACTTTCAGCGCTCACCGGCCCGTTCGGTTTGATTGCAGGTGAAGGTGAGCCGACGGCTGCGGGCCATACGCGCCCATTGTTTGATACCGTAAAAGTACTGGCTGATTTGGCGGGCAGAAGCTGGAAACAATGCCAGTCCTCGCGCCCATCTGACGTTCTGGCAATGGCGGTGGAGAATAAGGTTTGGCTGGTTAACATCACCCCGCATGAACAGACTGTGACGGTTCCAAACGGCGAGATGATTTTCCTGTCACCCTACGAGGTTAGTTCAATAAGCATCTAAAAAAAACCGGGCCATGGCCCGGTTTTTTCTGAATCAGCGACGTTTCGCGGGCTTATCTCCAAGTGTCATGCCGTGGCGTTTTGAAAGCTCAGCAATAACAAGCTCCAGCTCCTGTGCCTTGCGCGTAGCATCCCAGCCAAACTCAACGCTGAGAATATCAGCAATTGCGGCCAAATTAGCATTCGACAGCGCGCCATCAATGGCCAGTGTTGTACGGCGCAGAACAACATCCGACAGATGCACCACCAGCTCATTGCGTGCGATCCACGCAATTTCGGCACGGCTGATGCTGTCTGTATCAGGCAGAAGTGTAACGCCAACCTTTGCCTCATCCTGAATGATCGGCAAAGCCGTCGTGCCATAACGGTGCAACAGCGTCTCGACACGTTCGACACCAAGCCCAGTTTCCTTGGCGTGCTTAGACACCCATGCGGCGCGTGCCCGGTCATCGGCCGGGTAATCCTTGCCGCCGCCAATGGTGAGATTACGCGTTGTTCTCACACGCTCACGATCAAAGCGCTTGAGTACCGTATCTGCCACTTCTTCGGCAAAACCACGGAACGTCGTCCACTTACCACCAACCAGCGCAATGATCGCGAAAGGACGGTCTGCATCCGGCTCAATAACCGGTGCGGAGTGGTCTCGGCTGATAAGGCCCGGTTCCGATGCATTGGATGCAGGCAGCGGGCGAATGCCGCTATAGGTATAAACGATCTGGCTGCGATCAAATTTCAGCTTTGGAAGCAGCGAACGCAAGCTTTCGATGAAATAATCGATTTCCTTATCTTCGGCGAAGACTTCATCGGGATTATTGGCTGGAATATCGGTTGAGCCGACCAGTGCAAGCCCATGATAATCATAGACTAGGCAGATACGACCATCATCCGCCTCGAAATAGATCATCCGCCCCTTGAGGCTCTTCACCAGCTCGGGATGATCGATCAAAATATGCGAACCCTTGGTGCCGCCAATCATCTTGGTTTCTTTGCCAAGCGCCGCATTGACGTGATCAATCCAAGGACCAGCCGCATTGATAACGATCTTTGGCTTAACCGTGAAAGCAGGGCCGTCTGGTCCTTCGAAGCTCACGGCACCATCGCTGGCCGCAACAATAGAGGTAAAATTCGCTGCCGCACTCTTGGGATTGGCTTTCAGTCCGTCGCTCACCAGCTCATAAACGAGACGTTCTGGCTTACTGACCCATGCGTCATAATAAATGCCACCACCCACGATAGAGGGGGTCATATATGGCATTTCCTTCAAGGCTTTCTTCTTGAAGAGAAAATTGTGCTTTGGCATGACGCGCTCACGCGCACCAAAATAATCGTAAAGTCCGAGTCCGATCTTGATCAGCACGGCGCCACGACTGCGTGGAGCGGTCGTCGAGCCAAACAAAGTCCGAAGCGCTGCGGGAATACCCTTGGTCCACGAGAACACCGGAATAAATGTCGGTAACGGGCGAACATTATGTCGCGCATTTTTGAGCAGGATATTGCGCTCGACAGTTGATTGCGCGACGAGACCAAATTCGCCGGTTTCGAGATATTTGAGGCCACCGTGAATGAGACGTGAAGGCGCAGCACTGGTGCCGGAACCAAAGTCACCCTTATCGACGATGAAACAGCTCACACCCTGTTCACTAAGATCGCGATAGAGACCTGCGCCATTGATGCCAGCCCCCAGAATGAGAACATCAACGCCGTCAGCTTCGAGGTGGCTGATGCGGCTCTTCATTTGGGCACTGCTTACGAAATCGTTCATTTCACTGTCTTCGCTATATTTCAATCAGTTAGGGCATCGATCTTGGACCAGATTGGCCCCATTGCAGATGCTATTTCCTTGAACAGCGCATAGCGCTTTTCATATTCCGCGCTGCGGGCCGCATCCGGCACATAGGTCCGGCCAATCGCATCCAGATCGCGCGGATCGCTGTAAACATCAGCGAAAACGCCTGCGCCCTTGCCTGCACAAAGTGCTGCACCCCATGCTGCGGCTTCATCCGTATCGGTGACTGTGACCGGCATACCCAACACATTCGCAAACATCTGCGCAAAGGATGGGCTGCGCGAAACACCGCCAGTCAAGCGTGCAGCAGAAATTTCAAAGCCGTCTTTCAGATGATCGACATGGATGCGGTGGTTGAAGGCAATGCCTTCCCAGACTGCACGCAGCATATCACCACGCTCCTGCCAACCGCGCAGACCGAAAAACGCACCACTTGCCATAGCGCCATAAGGCGAGCCGAAGAGATAAGGATGGAACAGGGCTGTTGAAGGCTTGGCCAAAGCTGCATCAATTTCCGGGCGCAGCATATCGTGGATCGAGCGGCCAGTTTCTTCTGCTTCACGACGTTCTGCCGGGCAGAGCTTATCGAGGAACCAGTCGTAATTTGCGGTGGAAGCAGGCGAGATGGACATATTGTTCCACTCACCCGGTGCGATGCCATTGCGGCAGAACCAGTTCTTATCGACACGAGGTTCGGACGACAGCGTTTCATTGATCGAATAGGTGCCAGCCACCACCGCAACCGTGCCAACTTTGAGCCCACCCACACCGAGTGCCGAAGCCGTAACATCGTGCAAGCCACCAACAACCGGCGTTCCCGCAACAAGTCCGGTACGGCTGGCACATTCTTGCGAAACACCACCGACGATTTCGTCTGATCGCGACATGGGCGGCAGCGCATCCCAAAGCGCTTCAAGGCCAAAAAGCTTGAGCGCGTCTTTGGAATAATCCTGTGTTTTGTAATCGGTGAACGAGGTCGAAGCCTCGGTGCGGTCGGTGCCGACCTCACCGGTCAGGCAGAAGCGTAGCCAGTCCTTGCAGGCAATCACATGACCAATGCGATTATAACGGTCCGGCTCATTTTCTTTGACCCAAGCCAGAATGGCGGAGGGAGCTGAAGCATGCGGTAGCTGGCCGGTAATCGCAATCGATTGGTCAGCAACGGCACTACCTAGCCAGCGTTCGGCAACGTCAACCGCACGGCTATCAAGCGACAGGATTCCTTTGCCAAGCGGACGCGCATCTTGGTCAAGCATATAAATGCCGTCGCCATGCGCAGTGGTGGCAATTGCGAGAATATCCGATGCCGGGCGTCCGCTTTTCGCAATGGCTTCTGCAATTGCATCGGCTGTCGCATTCCAGAACTCATCCATGTCGCGCTCAACATAACGAGGCTTTGGAAAATATTGCGGTACACGGCGGCGCGCAACGGCAAGCGTTGTGCCATCAACGTCAAAAATAACGGCCTTGGTAACGGTCAGTCCGCTATCGATTCCCAACAAAGACGGCATGGATGGTATTTCCTGATATGTATGCGCTAAATTCTTGAGCCTTGCGGCTTATTCTTTCGTTCCACTCGAGCCAGCAATGACCACATTGATGCCCTGTGCCTGCATCCGTTCAACATGCTCGAGCGAGGTTTTGCTATCGACAATCACCACATCAAAATCCTTGAGCGCTCCGAAATTATGCAATGCACGGCGCTCGAACTTGGTGTGATCGGTCAGCAGCACGCGTTTTGCTGAACTCTCCAGCATCGCACGCTTGGTTTCCACCATTTCCGGCGATTGATGAAACAGCAGATCGTCGGTAATGGCGGCAATGGAGATGAACACTACATCAGCGCGCAGACGACGAATTTCATGGATTGTCATGCCGCCAACAAAGGCGTTGCACCAGTTGTAAAGCTGACCACCAAGACCCAACAGCGTGACATCTTTTATGTCGCGTACTTCGTTCATCAGGATCAGCGAATTGGTAATAACCGTCAGCGGGCCTTTTTCAGACAGATATGGCACCATCTGGAGAACGGTTGTGGAATCGTCGAGAAAAATAGCCTGACCCGGCTCTACGAATTGCATCGCGGCTTCAGCGATCAGTTTCTTTTCTTCGGACTGGCGCGCAACGCGATAGAGGTCGCTCGCTTCAATAAGACTTGTGGGTGCTGCGGAAACAATGCCGCGCGATTTACGAAACAGACCGCGACTAACCAGTTCATCCACATCGCGATGCGCGGTCATGAGACTGATTGCAAAACGCTCGGTCAGATCTTCGATCCGAACGGATCCTTCGGACATAATCAGTTCAGCAATTTGCTGGCGGCGAACCAACTGACGTGCGTGCCGGCTATCGTTGGGCACCTGCTCTGTCAGAAGGTTGTCTATGCTTGCTTTCGTGCTTGTAACCATGCCTATCACTCGTCCCCAGCCCGCCAATTTCCTATTGGCCGGTCCCGATTCATAGCCTCGGTACTAAAAGTATAAACGGGGCGCGGACTACACCGCGCCCCATCTTGTCAGTTCTTACTGTTCCAGAACGAATGGAGCAGTGTACTTGTCAACATTGTCCTTGGTGATCAGGAAGCAATCGAAAAGCTGCTTTTCCTGGTCAACGCCGGTCTTGCCTGTCTTGATGAAGTTGTCGGCCTGCTTAACAGCAGCTTCCGAGAAAATCGCAACTGGCTGAAGAACGGTGTACTGAAGTTCACCAGCCTTGATTGCAGCAACTGCATCTGGCGAACCGTCGAAACCGCCAACCTTAACCTGATCAAGCTTACCAGCCTTCTTCAGGGCAGCGATTGCACCGAGAGCCATTTCGTCGTTACCCGAGATAACGCCGATGATGTCTGGGTTTGCCTGAAGCAAAGCCTGCATCTTGTCGTGACCCTGTGTACGGTTCCAGTTCGCAACGTCCTGACCAGCCTTTACGAGGTCTGGGTACTGCGAAAGAACAGTTTCATAGCCGTTCGAACGGGTGGCAGCATTATTGTCTGACGGCGAACCGAACAGCTCAACATATTTGCCTTTATCACCAACGCTCTCAACCCACTGCGTTGCACCGAGTGCTGCGCCCTGTGCGTTGTTTGAAACGAGCTGTGCCTTAGCAAGGCCTTCCTGGTTGATTTCAGCGTTTACGAGGAACACTGGAACGCCAGCTGCGACAGCGCGCTTAACTGCACCAACAGAACCGTCAGCATTTGCAGGATCAAGAATGATCGCAACCGACTTGTTGGTGATCGCGGTGTCGATCAGGTTGCTTTCGGTGTTGGTGTCGCCCTTGTGGCCGCCAACAACAGCCGAATAGCCGAGGCCTTCAGCGGTTTTCTTGGCGATTTCGCCTTCAGTGTACCAATATGGGTTCGAAGGATCGTTGACCACGATTGAGATCAGACCTTCAGCCCATGCGGTGCTGGCGATAAGCGGCAATGCTGCTGCTGCAGCAAAAAGAACGCGCATACCCTTCTTAAACATGTCTCACTCCCGTAAAAGATTATCGTTGCACTATGCTGATTTACCGGGCCGGTAAACCGGCGTTACCATTTCCAAAAGGCGAGGCATTTTGCTTGATCGCCGTTGTGGAATGTTTTCGCTACCCCCGAAGAACCGGCTCCGCCCGGAACGGTGAGCGGAGCCGTAACTTTGTTTAACGTCGGGAATATTGAATGCTGTTGAGCAGAACCGCGAGCACGATAACCGCGCCGGTAAATACGGTCTGCCAGTAGGACGATACGCCGATGATCACGAGGCCATCGGAGAGGAAGCCAATCACGAAAGCGCCCAAAAGCGTACCAAGAATTGTACCGCGACCACCCGTCAGCGCTGCACCACCAATAACCACTGCAGCGATTGCCGTCAGCTCGTATGTCGTGCCTGCGGTTGGGCCAGCAGAGGTCAGCTGCGACGACAGAACCAGACCAGCGATTGCGGCACAGATGCCCGAAATCACATAGACCGAAATCTGCACGCGCTTGACCGGAACGCCGGAAAGTTCGGCTGCACGTTCATTGCCGCCCGAGGCATAAAGCCAGCGGCCAAAGGCTGTACGGTTAAGCACGACTGCGACGATGATCGCGAGAACGGCCAGAACCAGAACACCAATAGGCACACCAAAAAGCGTATTGAAGCCCAACCAATCGAAGCCGGTATTGCCGAGTTCAGGACGACCGCCAAGATTGTTGTAGGTCAGACCATTGGTCATCAAAAGCGCTACACCGCGTGCGCAATAAAGCACGCCGAGCGTTGCCACGAAGGCGGGAACACGCAGATAAGCAATCAAAACGCCGTTAATTGCACCAACAAACGCACCGAGCGCACAGGTGATGATGACAACTGCCCAGACCGGGAAATACAGAATAACGCCCAGTTCCGGAATATTGACGCCCTGCATCAAAAAGCCAGCAACAACGCCTGCAAGGCCAAGTGTGGAGCCGACCGAAAGATCGATACCTCCATTCAAAATAACCAGCAGCATGCCAATCGCCAACAAGCCAAAAATGGCTACATGCGACGACATGATCAGGAAGTTATTGACGGTGAAATAATAAGGCGAAAGGAATGAAAAGGCCGCGATAATCGCGATCAGCGCAAAAAACGCACGACCTTCGAGCAGCAAATGCACGATGCTGGTTTTCCGCTTCGCCCCATTCGGAGCCGCTTTTTCTTTTGTAGTCGTGACTGACATTCTATCAGTGCTCCATAACTATTTTAGAGCGCATCCCGAAAAGTGTGAAACGGTTTTCGGACAGATGCGCGTTTAGACAAAAGCTTAGAGCGCCGATCTGATCCAATCAGATCGAAACGCGCTCTAATGGCCGACCATGGATTCGCCCGAGGCGGCCATGATCTTTTCCTTGGAGACATCAGAGCCAAATTCGGCCGAGATGCGTCCACGGTGCATAACAATGATACGATGAGCGATGCTAAGGCACTCGCCGACTTCAGATGTGGTGTAGACAACCGCCAACCCGTCTTTGGCTTTCTCGGCCAGAAGCCTGAACACTTCGGCCTTCGCGCCAATATCGATACCGCGGCTTGGCTCATCCAGCAGGATAACCTTCGGCTCAGTCGCCAGCATCTTGCCAATCACGACTTTCTGCTGGTTGCCGCCGGAAAGCGAACCGATTGCGGCTTCGCCACCATCCGTCTTGATGTGAACGTTCTTAATCGACTGATCGACGATATTCTTTTCACGGTTTTTGGAGGTGAAAAGGCCTTTCGTCATTTCTCCAATGCTGGCGAGCGATAAGTTACGACCAACTGTCATCGTCTGCACAAGACCATCGCGCTGACGATCTTCCGGCACCAGAACGAGACCCTGATCGATGCGCTGCGCAATCGTCAGACCCGCCACATCCTGGCCGTTGAGCAAAATGCTGCCCGAACTTGCTTTCAGACGGCCTGCAACGGTTTCGAGAAGCTCGGTACGACCAGCGCCCATCAAACCGTAGATACAAACGATCTCACCGGCGCGCACATTGAGCGACATATTGTCGACAAGAGCGAAATCGCCCGACTTATCCTGAACGGTCAGACCTTCAACGGAAAGTGCTGTATCGCCCCATTCGTATCCGGTCGGAGGCGAACCAAGATCAAAGTTTTCGCCAACCATGTTGCGAACGATCCATTCGAGATCAATGTCCGCACGTGGGGCGTAAGCAGTCATTGCACCGTCCCGCAGCACAACCGCATGATCGGTGATCTGCAAGGCTTCTTCGAGATGGTGCGAGATGTAAACGATGGCAACGCCACGTGCCGTCAGATCACGAATAACCTTGAACAGCACTTCAACTTCCGAAGCACTCAACGCAGACGTAGGCTCATCCATGATCAGAATGCGCGAATTAACCGAAAGCGCACGTGCGATTTCGACCACCTGCTGCTGACCAAGGCGAAGTTCTTCAACAGGCGTTAGCGGATCAATGTCTTCTTCAAGCTCTGCAAGCAATTCGCGTGTCAGGCGCTCTTCTTCAGCGAAGTTCACGCCCGATGCACCACGGATTTCGCGGCCCATGAATATGTTGTCGCGCACATTCATGTTGGTCGCGAGGCTCAATTCCTGATGGATAATCGAAATACCGCGATCACGCGCTTCCGAGGAGGAATTGAACGTGACAGGTTCGCCATCAAGAATGATCGTGCCCGATGTCGGCTGAATAACGCCCGACAGAACTTTCATCAGCGTCGACTTGCCAGCACCGTTTTCGCCAAAAAGCGTGGTGACCTGACCGCGACGTATTTCAAAGTTCACGCCCTTGAGCGCATTGATACGCCCATAAGCCTTGGCAACATCATGTGCGGAAAGAACGACTTCGCCGTGCTTGCCTTCAACTTTGGTTTGAACGGTCATTTTACTTCAAACCCCACCGGCGTAACCAGCCAGTTTTTAGGATTAACAAGCTTGAAAACGCCCGTCACCGTCACTGTCTTGCCAACGAGATTATCGACATCAACACCTTCAAGAACCTGTTTCTTCATCTCATTGTTGAGAGCAGAACCAGCGTTCTGGAATTCGATCTGGTTCTTGAACTGACCAAATTCGATTGTGCCCGTCGCGTCACGCAGGTCGGTACCATTCACCGCTGGGCCCGTCTGAACGCGGATAGCCATGCCTTCAGGAAAACCATCGACCTTGATGACATTGTAGTTGGACTTGCGCTCTTCGACAGTGCCTGTGAACTTGACCGGAATAACCGGGTTCACGCTGCCAACGCCGTATTTTTTACCGGCTGCGTCTTTGTCGGCGGCAAGCGCTGTACCAACTTCAACAGCATCAGCTGCACGTTCTTCAACGCTGGCCTTAACCTTTGGAAACTCTGCCGCGCCATACGCGTCAGGCGAAAAGACCTGCTGACGCACGTCGGCATCAGAACCGATCTTCACGACCTTCGTGTCAAATCCAATTGCACCGATAACCACCACCGCAGCGATCACGCTCCAGAGGACGGCGCGACTTGATTTGGCGGGCTTTGGTGTAACTTGATTAGCTTGTGTACTCATTATCAAACGCCTTCAGCAAATTCTGCCGGATTGTCGTTATAGAAACGGATGATGCGGTTAGACCTATACGGCCTCATGACTGCACGGATGATACATAACCTTAGCGACCACGAAATGACGTGCAGCCAAAGAGGCAAAGCAAACAGGAGCAGAAATCTGAAACATAAATCCTCCGCATGTTGCCGGCGCCGCCCCTCCGCGTAAGCCTTCAAACAAAGATGCCGCCGTCATGATCTATGATAGCAGCATGTTATCAACTCTAATAATCATGTTATAAAGACATATAACTGTCAATCAGGACTTTTAGAAACGCGTTCCATTTTGCACATTTGAACACCAAAAATACACACAACTCCAGCGAATTTCGCCACAAAAGCTGGAATACCCACCCAGTCCTCTGAAAAATAGAAAGTGCACTCCCCTGAGAGCAATCTAGAATTTTTGTTAATTAAAACAGTAATTTAATAGAATTAAGCCACCCTAAAACATCTGAATAATACTTCTTTGTATCCAAATAAACCCCGATTATATGCGGTGAAATTCACCGCTATCACCTTTTGGTGAAAAAAAATGCTTGTGCACAAAAATTTTACAGACAGGCCCGTATCGTTATGTTATCTCAACTAGATGCAAAAGCCTGTTTTGATTAAAACAATGGGCAGCAAGCGACAAATTTCGTCGCGGGAGGAAATCCAAATGTCCGTTAAGGACCACATTGGGAAAGCGTAATTCAGTCATGCGTGGTCAAGGTGATATAATCATCGGCATCGACGCGGGCACGTCCGTCGTCAAGGCTGTGGCATTCGACCTGAATGGTCGTCAACTCGATTCGGCGGCTGTCCGCAACAAATATGAAACCGGCGAACATGGTGCTGTTACGCAGTCTCTCTCCCAGACATGGCAAGATTGCGCCAAAGCTCTGCGCGGTCTTGCAGAGAAAATTCCGAATCTAAGCACCCGCACCGCTGCTGTTTCCGTCACTGGACAGGGCGACGGCACATGGCTGGTTGGGCGGGACAACAAGCCCGTCGGCGATGCATGGATATGGCTCGATGCGCGCGCCGCCAATACAGTTACGAAACTTGCAGCAGGACCGATGAACCGTGCGCGCTTTGAAGCGACCGGCACCGGGCTGAACACCTGCCAGCAAGGCACACAAATGGCGCATATGAACAGTTTCGTCCCGGAACTGCTCGATAATGCGGAAGTCGCCCTTCATTGTAAGGACTGGCTTTATCTCAACCTCACCGGCGTCCGTGCCACAGACCCTTCAGAAGCCAGTTTCACGTTCGGCAATTTCCGCAATCGTCAATATGATGATGTGGTTATTGAAGCACTCGGTCTCATTAAGCGCCGCAATCTGCTGCCCGAAATCGTAGACGGCACTCTGACGCAGCATCCTTTGTCCCCCGACGCGGCCGCTGCAACGGGTCTTTTGGCCGGTACGCCGGTGAGTCTCGGCTATGTCGATATGGTGATGACCGCACTCGGCGCTGGCGTTTATTCCGGCACTGCCGATGCAGGTTGCTCGACGATTGGCTCTACCGGCGTGCATATGCGCGCGAAGCCTGTTTCCGAGATCAACCTGAATGCGGAAGGTACAGGCTACGTTATCGCGCTGCCAGTTCCCGGCATCGTCACGCAGGTTCAGACCAATATGGGCGCGACGATCAATATCGACTGGATATTGCAGATCGCAGCCGATCTTATGTCCACAGCAGACAAACCAGTCTCGCTGAGTGATCTGATCCCGCGCCTTGATGAATGGTTCAATGCAAGCCGCCCCGGCGCGCTGCTTTATCATCCTTATATTTCGGAAGCTGGCGAACGCGGACCTTTCGTGAATGCCTTTGCGCGCGCTGGCTTTATCGGACTTTCGAGCCGCGACCGATTCCCGGAACTCGTGCGTTCCGTGGTTGAAGGCCTCGGCATGGCGACGCGCGATTGCTATGCCGCGATGGGTGATATGCCTGCGGAGCTGCGTATCACGGGTGGTGCAGCACGCTCACGTGCCTTACGCAGCACGCTTTCCGCAGCAGTCAATGCGCCGGTGCGCGTTTCATCGCGTGAGGAAGCAGGTGCTGCCGGTGCTGCAATGATGGCGGCAGTTGCTATTGGTGCTTATTCCAACATGGAAGATTGCATTGCGGAGTGGGTTGCACCTTTGCTGGGCGCTGGCGAAGCACCTGATGCCGCACAGGCACAACGCTACGCAGAACTGTTCGGCGCCTACAAGGACGCCCGACTGGCTCTTACCCCGATCTGGGACAAGCTTGCAGCCGATCGGTAATTCGACAATCGGCTGAGATGACATATTATTTTGCCGGAACTCCGGCATCCGAAGGAGCATGAGATGGCTGAACCGGAAACCTGCGATCTGTTTGTGATTGGCGGCGGTATCAATGGCGCGGGCGTGGCTCGCGATGCAGCCGGGCGCGGCCTCAAGGTTGTGCTGGCAGAAAAAGACGATCTCGCGGAAGGCACTTCATCGCGTTCGGGCAAGCTAGTGCATGGTGGTCTGCGCTATCTTGAATATTATGAATTTCGCCTTGTGCGCGAAGCACTGATCGAGCGCGAAGTGCTGCTCAATGCAGCGCCGCACATTATCTGGCCGATGCGTTTTGTTCTGCCACACAGCCCGCAGGATCGTCCGGCTTGGCTCGTCCGCCTCGGCCTGTTCCTTTACGACCATCTTGGCGGTCGCAGGAAGCTGCCCGGCACACGCACGCTTGATCTCAAGCGCGACCCGGAAGGCACCCCAATCCTTGATCAGTACACCAAGGGCTTTGAATATTCCGATTGCTGGGTGGATGATGCCCGACTCGTTGTTCTGAATGCTGTTGGTGCCGCTGAGAAGGGTGCAACCGTTCTGACCCGCACACCGGTAACATCGGCACGTCGCGAAAAAGGCGGCTGGATCGTTGAAACCAAGAACCGCGATACCGGCGAAGTGCGCAGCTTCCGCGCGCGTTGCATCGTCAATTGCGCAGGCCCATGGGTTACTGACGTCATCACCAACGTCGCTGGCTCAAACTCATCGCGTAATGTGCGTTTGGTCAAGGGTAGCCACATCATCGTGCCTAAATTCTGGGCCGGTGCGAATGCCTATCTGGTACAGAACCACGATAAGCGCGTGATCTTCATCAATCCATATGAAGGTGACAAGGCGCTGATCGGCACCACCGATGTCGCTTATGAAGGCCGCGCCGAAGATGTCAGCGCAGATGAGAAAGAAATCGATTACCTGCTCACTGCAGTGAACCGCTATTTCAAGGAAAAGCTGCGTCGCGAAGACGTGCTGCACAGCTTCTCTGGCGTACGTCCACTATTTGATGACGGCAAGGGCAACCCGTCCGCTGTCACCCGCGATTATGTTTTCGATCTTGATGAAACCAACGACGCGCCATTGTTAAACGTGTTTGGCGGCAAGATCACCACTTTCCGCGAGCTTGCTGAGCGCGGCATGCATCGCTTAAAGCACATCTTCCCGAAAATGGGCGGTGATTGGACTCATGGTGCTCCGCTTCCGGGTGGCGAAATCGCCAATGCTGATTTCGAGACTTTTGCGAACAGCCTGCGCGACAGCTACCCATGGATGCCGCGCAAACTGGCCTTGCATTATGGTCGCCTCTATGGAGCGCGCACAAAAGACGTCGTTGCTGGTGCAACTGACCTCTCCGGTCTTGGTCAGCATTTCGGCGGCAATCTTTATGAAGCTGAAGTTCGCTATCTCGTTGCAAAAGAATGGGCGAAGACAGCGAACGACATTCTCTATCGCCGCACCAAGCACTATCTGCATTTGACAGAAGCCGAACGGACCGCATTCATCGCTTGGTTCGACAACGCTAAAATTGCTGCCTGAGCATGTCGCGGAAAAGTGGGAACCGGTTTTCCGATAACGACATGCTTTTGTAGTACAATCGAGGATACGATGGCTCTTACGCTTTCACTAAACACCAATCCGCTTGTAAATCGCTTTGCAGAGCCGGATGATCTGATTGAAACCGTTGCACGCGATCTACGCCTGCGTGATTTGCAGCTGACGCACGAGTTCATCAATCCGAGCTGGCAGGCTTCGACCATTCGCCGCCTCACCCGCGACATGGACAAGGCATTACAGCGCACTGGCGTTCGCGTGACGTCTGGCATGACGGGTCCTTATGGTCGCCTCAACCACTTCGGCCATCCAGATGCAGATGTGCGCCGCTATTATGTCGACTGGTTCAAAACATTTGCCGATATTATCGGCGATCTCGGCGGAAAGTCCGTCGGCACACAGTTTGCGATTTTCACCTATAAGGATTTTGACAATCCTGAACGCCGCGAAGAGCTGATCAAGATCGCTATCCACTGCTGGGCAGAGGTTGCCGAACATGCTGCCGGTGCTGGTCTTGATTATGTTTTCTGGGAGCCAATGAGTATTGGTCGTGAATTTGGCGATACAATCGCTGAAAGCATCAAGCTTCAGGATCGTTTGACGGCAGCCAATATGGCAATCCCGATGTGGATGATGGCCGACATTGATCATGGCGATGTTACCTCATCGAACCCCGATGATTTTGACCCATATGCATGGGCGCGTGCGGTGCCAAAAGTATCGCCAATCATTCACATCAAGCAAAGCCTTATGGATAAGGGCGGTCACCGTCCTTTCACGGCTGCATTCAACGCCAAGGGCCGGATTCAGCCAGAACCGTTGCTGAAAGCTTTTGCCGAAGGTGGCGCAGTGGACAATGAAATTTGCCTTGAGTTGTCGTTTAAGGAACGTGATCCGAACGACCGCGAAGTCATTCCACAGATTGCGGAAAGTGTGGCCTTCTGGGCGCCGCACATTGACACCGGCACTGGAGATTTGAAAATATAACCACAAGAAAACAATAAAGAATCGGGAGCAGGCAGCATAAAAATGGCAGATGCAGAGGATTCCTTAGCCCTTCGTGCGGCCTGGCTTCACTTTATTGGCGGAATGACCCAATCAGCCGTTGCAAAACGGCTGGGACTACCTTCCGTGAAAGCACATCGATTGATCGCAAAGGCCGTTGCAGATGGCGCGGTTAAAGTGACCATCGACGGCGATATTTCCGAATGTATCGACCTCGAGAACCAACTCGCCGAAAAATATAACCTCGAATATTGCGAGGTCGCACCCGATCTTGGCGAAGACGCCCTACCCCTGCTCTCATTGGGCAATGCTGGTGCGGAATTTCTGCGCCGTGAGATTGAACATGGCGACCATGAAGTGATCGGCCTCGGCCATGGCCGCACGCTTTCGGCGGCGGTTAGCCACATGCCACGCGTGACCGCTAAGGATTTGGAGTTCGTTTCGCTGCTCGGTGGCTTGACGCGAAATTTTGCCGCCAACCCGCATGACGTGATGCACCGCATTGCTGAGAAGACCGGCAGACCCGCCTACGTGATGCCGGTGCCTTTCTTTGCTAATACCGCAGAAGACCGCGAAGTGCTGCTCGCTCAAAAGGGCGTCACAACCGTTTTTGACATGGGTTGCCGCGCGGAACTGAAAATCGTTGGTATCGGCACCGTTGATGCCCATGCACAGCTCGTCACATCGGGCGTGATTGATTTGGCTGAGATGGAAGAGATTGCTGAATATGGTGCAGTCGGTGAAATGCTCGGTCACTTCTTTGATAAGAATGGCACGCGTCTTGATACCAAGCTGACAGCCCGCACCATTGCCGCATCCGTCGAAAACGCTGATATGAGCCGCATCATCGGTCTGGCTGGCGGTCTTTCAAAAGCCGAAGCTATTCGCGCGGTTCTCAAAAGCGGGCGTCTTTATGGGCTGATCACCGATGAGCGCACTGCAAAAGCCCTTGTGGAGTAATTCGAGCCTCACTCAACAAAACATCACAAAATAACATTTTATATGGATTATTATGTGATTTTGTGATTTAAGCTTGCTCCATAAGCAACCACGCTTTGAGATCGGAATTTTCGTGAAACGCGACGAAAGAAGACAGGCGATCATCAATCTGCTGATTGAAAATCATGCAGTTGATCTGGATGATCTTGCTGATCGTTTTGCTGTTTCAAAAATGACAATTCATCGCGATCTGGACTCGCTCGAAGAATCTGGCGTGTTGCGCAAAGTTCGCGGCGGCGCGACGATGGATCCCGGCTCGCAGTTTGAAAGCGATTTTCGTTTTCGCGTCCAGCAGGACAATGAAGCCAAAATTCAGATGGGTCGTGCAGCCCTTGAGTTGATTGAGCCCGGCATGACCGTGATGATCAATGACGGTTCAACGGCAGCAGTTCTTGGCAGCATGTTGGTTGAAAAACGCCCGCTGACAGTAATCACCAACAATGCAGTGATCATCGAGAATCTCAAAGGCGAAGCGGGTATTAACCTAATCGCGCTGGGCGGCGTTTTCTCGGCAAAATTCAATGCTTTCTTTGGCCTTCTGACCGAAGAGGCACTCTCCAAGCTCAGTGCAGATTTTGCCTTCATTTCCGCGCCTGCGGTCAATGGACGCCTCGTCTATCACATGGATGAAAATGTCGTTCGCACCAAACGCGCCATGACTGCATCGGCAACACGCACGTGCCTGCTGGTCAATCACCAGCGTTTTAGGCGCACGGCACTTCATGTCATGGCCGATCTTGGTGACTTCGACGCCATCATCACCGATCAGTCTCCCGGTGATGCACTCGTCGCCGATCTGGAGCCAGCCGGTATTAAACTAACAATCGCAGAATAGTTTCTGCGGAACCGCATTTACACAAGCAGAAAGAGCATTCGAGCATGTCCAAATTCTGGGTAGGTACGAGCTGGAAAATGAACAAGACGCTGGCCGAAGCCCGCGTTTTTGCAGAAAAGCTGAAAGAAGCCGATGGCGATCGTTCAGCGGATATTCAGCGCTTTGTCATTCCACCCTTTACTTATGTTCGTGAAGTCAAAGACATTTTGGCCGATACATCGGTCAAAGTTGGTGCGCAGAACATGCACTGGGCTGATCAGGGCGCATGGACTGGCGAAATTTCGCCGCTGATGCTGAAGGATTGCAACCTCGACATCGTTGAGCTTGGCCATTCCGAACGCCGCGCAAACTTTGGCGAAACCAACGAAACTGTTGGTCTCAAGGTTGAAGCAGCCGTTCGCAACGGCCTGATCCCACTGATCTGCATTGGCGAAACGCTCGAAGATCGCGAAAGCGGACGCGCTGCGGAAGTGTTAGCAAAAGAAGTGCGCGGCGCACTTTCTAAGCTTTCGGATGAACAGAAGAAAGCCGAAATCCTGTTTGCCTACGAGCCAGTCTGGGCGATTGGCGAAAACGGCATTCCAGCCTCGGCAGATTACGCAGATGCCCGACAGGCTGAAATTATTGCTGTTGCTGAAGGCATCCTCGGCCGTCGCGTGCCATGTCTCTATGGCGGCTCGGTCAATCCCGGCAATTGCGAAGAACTCATTGCCTGCCCGCATATCGATGGCCTGTTCATTGGCCGTTCGGCATGGAACGTGGAAGGCTATCTCGACATTCTGGCGAAATGCGCCAAAACCATCAAAGCTAATTAAGGAGCATTATCATGAAAGTAGCAGTAGCAGGCGATAGCGCTGGCGAAGGTCTGGCCAAGGTTCTTGCAGATTATCTGAAAGATCGTTTTGAAGTGTCCGAAATCTCCCGCACGGATGCTGGCGCAGACACATTCTACGCAAACCTCTCGGACCGCGTTGCATCCGCCGTTCTCGACGGCACCTATGACCGCGCTATTCTGGTTTGCGGCACCGGCATCGGTGTTTGCATTGCAGCCAACAAGGTTCCAGGCATCCGCGCAGCGCTGACGCACGACACCTATTCGGCAGAGCGTGCAGCACTTTCCAACAACGCGCAGATCATCACCATGGGCGCACGCGTTATCGGTTCGGAAGTTGCTAAGACCATCGCTGATGCATTCCTTGCACAGACATTTGACGAAAAGGGCCGTTCGGCTGGCAATGTTGATGCGATCAACGAAGTTGACGCCAAGTACAACAAGTGCTGATCGCCTAATCTCTTGAAAACAAAAAAGCGGCGGGTTTCCCCGCCGCTTTTTTATTAAAGTCTTGCCCAGCTTTTAGCTGAACTTTGGGTCCAGCGAACCATCGCGATAACGCTTTGCCATATCCGACAGCGGGATTGGACGAATTGACTGAGCATGACCAGCAGTGCCGAACTGCTCAAAGCGATCCTTGCAAAGCTTAGTCATCGCAGCCATTGCCGGCTTGAGATACTTACGCGGATCGAATTCACTTGGGTCTTCCTGCAACACGCGACGGATTTGGCCCGTCAATGCCATGCGGTTATCGGTGTCGATGTTGATCTTGCGCACGCCATGCTTGATACCGCGCTGGATTTCTTCAACAGGCACACCCCAGGTTGGCTTCATCTTGCCGCCATACTTGTTGATGATTTCCTGCAAATCTTCCGGCACCGAAGACGAGCCATGCATCACAAGATGCGTGTTTGGCAGCTTACGATGAATTTCTTCAATCACGTTCATGGCAAGCACAGAACCATCAGGTTTACGGCTGAACTTGTAAGCGCCGTGCGAAGTGCCCATAGCGATTGCAAGCGCATCGACCTTGGTTTCGCGAACAAATTTCACAGCTTCATCCGGGTCTGTCAGAAGTTGGTCATGCGAAAGCTGACCTTCTGCACCGTGACCGTCTTCTGCTTCACCCATGCCGGTTTCAAGCGAACCAAGCACACCAAGCTCGCCTTCAACCGAGATGCCACCAAGATGGGACATTTCGCTGACCTGACGCGTAACAGAGACGTTATAATCCCAATCTGCAGGAGTTTTGCCGTCAGCCTTGAGCGAACCATCCATCATGACGGAGGTGAAGCCAGCCTGAATTGCGGTCATGCAGGTAGCTGCTTCATTGCCATGATCAAGATGCACGCAAACCGGGATATGCGGGTAGATCTCGGTTACCGCATCCATCATGTGACGGAGCATAATATCATTTGCATAGGAACGCGCACCGCGCGATGCCTGAAGGATAACCGGCGCATTGGTGGCGTCGGCTGCTTCCATAATGGCCAGCGCCTGTTCCATGTTGTTGATGTTGAAAGCCGGTACGCCATAGCTATGTTCAGCAGCGTGGTCGAGCAATTGACGGAGCGTAATACGTGCCATCTGAGTTTCCTCCTAATTAGAGCATGTCGCGGAAAAGTGGGAACCGGTTTTCCGATGACGACATGCGTAGAAATAAAGAACTAGAGCGAACGCGCGTAATATTCGCCGAGAACATCGACTTCTTCCGCAACGCCAAACACCAGCGCGCTGCGCTCGTGATAGGTTTCAGGAATAATATCGAGGATCGGTGTGGAACCATTGGTCGCCTTGCCACCAGCCTGCTGGCTGAGGAAAGCAATTGGATTAGCTTCATAAACAAGGCGCAGACGGCCTTTTTCATAACCCGGACGCGAATCGTCCACGTAGAAGAAGATGCCGCCGCGCTGCATGATGCGATGCATGTCGCCGACAGCTGCACCCAGCCAGCGCATGTTGAAATTGCGCCCGCGCGGGCCGTCCTTGCCGTTATAGCAATCGTCAACATAGGCTTTCATTCCGGCCGACAAATGACGATAAACAGAAGCATTATATGCGAGATCGGAGGTGCGCTCAGGCAGCATCACATTTTCCCGCGTGATCTGGAAAATACCACTGACCGGATCAAGCGTCGCAAAAATCACGCCTTCGCCAACCGAGAGCGCGAGGTCAACCGAATTGCCAAACGATACATAACCAGCCGCAATCTGGCGATTGCCGGGCTGCAAGAAAGGCTCATCAACATCTGCGGGAAAAATCGAGAAAATAGTGCCAAGCGGCGCACCAAGGCCGACATTGCCCGAACCATCGAGCGGGTCGATTGCGACGGCAACCAGACCATCCGCCTTGCCCGGAACCGGAAGCTCGGCCTCTTCAGACAGCACCGACGCAGCGCCCGCCGCAATCAGCAGTTCTACGAAGAGATTATGCGAACCGACATCGATGCTCTTCTGCTGATCAGAATCGCTATTAACGCCAACCAGCTTACCCGGATTACCCGGAAGCGAGCCGCGCGCGATGCGACCAGCGAGACGACCCGATCCAGCCAGAATTGCCTTGATCACATCGCTTGTTGCGAGGCGCAAGTGATCTTTGCCTGCCCATGTATCGAGATATTCGCCAACAGATTGCAGATTGATAACATCTGTATCGCCAGCCAAAACGAGCGGCGCGTAATTACCTACCATTGTCATTCGCCCTGCTCCCGAAGAAGCTGCGTTTGTGGCATGCGGACTGCACGCTGGGTTTTGTTAAAGGCGGGGGAAGCGGAATTCATTTACTGGCAATCTCCATGCAGATGTCTTTAAGACACGCCCTTATTGGGCTGAGACATGCCGGACGTAACACCGTTTTGAGATCATAACAATAATCCCAATAACATTATAACGATTGAAATGTGATATAGTGTTTTAAAATCATGTTAATTACGGATATGCGACGTCATTTTCAGGCACGACATGCGCTCAGAAAGCAAAAGAGCGAGTCGAAAACTCGCTCTCCTCAGCAAGTATTATATTAACTTTATCAACGCAGCGCTATGACAAGCGGCGCAGCGATTGTTTTAGTCCTGCTTAGTCTTATCAGGATCATAAGTTACAAAAAAACGAAAAGCAGACCAAAGTCCTAATGCGCCAAACAACATAGCCCAGCCGACCGCGCCAATCGAAATTTCGAAAGCTGCCCACGCGAGACAGCTCCCCGATATCAGCAATCGTATCCATAAAGGCCGGAATCGCGAATCATCAAACTCAAACATTGCACAGCCTTGTTAAACATCACATTTTAGTGACACGAATATCGGAATTTGCATTCTTTTAAAACCGATTTCATTTGATTTGTATAATTGCGCATCAGATAAAGATGGCTAGCTGGCGGATGGTTTGCGAACGTCTTATTCTAAAACAATCATCAGATCACCATCCAATATATAGATTATGCAGTCGATATCCGTATGAAGAGTTAAATGTTGCCATATTTGTCTTTTTTGGTGCGCAGCTTAACGTGGTCCTTTCATTCAGGACACATTCAAAGTCTGAAGTTTCAGTACGAGAGTAAAACAACTTTTCACGCATTCCCGAATGCAACAAACAGCATTTATCAATCGGGCTGCGGTCAGACGCTCCCCACCTCGGTGACATGATGAAAACCAGCTTTCGCGCATTATATTCAGCGAACTGAAGTTCTTCATTGTTCACTCATCCCGTAATTCAGGATTAGAACAGCCTTTTGCGCGTTTTTTCCAGGATATTGCACTTCGCGTTTTTTTACAATTTTAAACAGCAACAAATCGATCGTACAAATCAATGATCAAATCATTTGAGGCTGGGCGCAAGATGACGCGCGTCAATCTTGCGTACAAAATGTCCCAAAAAACGCGGATGCCAACAGAAAATATTTTCAAGCCGCTAAAGATAGCGAATCCGATGTTTGACCGCCGCGTCATATCTGGATTTTCATAACAGACTGATTGCGGGAAAACCTATACTTCCACAAATTTGTGATACTATTAGGTAGACATCCTCAGGATATAAAATAATGACCCCAATATATCTGAAAATGTAATCATAACCACTAAGTCATAGGATAGTTATATTGGCTGGGGCGCCTGGATTCGAACCAGGGGTGCCGGTACCAAAAACCAGTGCCTTACCACTTGGCTACGCCCCAACTTGCAACCGTCACTTAAACTTTCTTACTGCAAAACTCAAGTCATATATTCCGTCCAAGGCAGATTTCCACGAGTGATTATATAATAACCTCACCGCAATGTTTTTGGGTTTTGGGACCGTGATTTCAGAACTTTGTTTTGAGTAGGCTTTCCCTTCAAAAATAGATGGCTTATGTCAAGAAAATATTAGAGGACTAAGAACGAACGTTAATAGATCGGCTATTCATTTGAATGAATTAACGATTTGAATGTCTCTCAATTGAAGATCTTTTATGTCACGCCGCTATTATCACTTACACGGCGATAATGATCGAGCATTACATGTGACTTCCCGCCGTTAAATTATGCCCTTCAGAATTGGAATTTTTCACTTATGTTTCCTTATCGGGGAGAAAGAGAGTTTTATAAAAGCATCGAAGTTTTGAGAAGCGCAGATTGCGTCTGTTTCGAAGCAGGCAGAGGGTAGCATCCCTATTGGTGAGGTCTGCCGCAAGGTCGGTATTTGGGATTCCACGTTTTATAACTGGCGTAAGAAATATGCGGCTCTGATGCCATCTGAGAAGTAGCGGTTACGGCAACTCGAGGATTGAAGCCGGACAAGCAATTGATCCAGTGCATCAATTGCCCGACGAAGCAATGCCCAAATAAAGCAGATCGTTGCAGATCTGTCGCTGGATAAGGCGATGCTTCGGGACTCTTTGTTGATTGCCGCTGAGAACTGACCCAGTTTGGGGTGATATTTCCATTTAGAATTGACCCATG
>NZ_JAMJWE010000002.1 GCF_023554105.1 Brucella sp. 21LCYQ03 | reverse complement strand
CGCCTGCTCACCCGGCGCATCGCAAGAGCCTGATATCGTTACATTCATTATGATTCAGGCTCTAAATAAATTTATTTAAAAATTAAATAGCAAATAATATGAAGGAAAATATCGTGTCATTGAAATTAAAGACAATAACATTGTCTACTTTTATTGCATTAACGGCACTTATACATCAAGCTCATGCGACAGATGCTTCTGGAAAATTAGCAGTTCGACTGACTGTGGTGGGATCTTGTTCTATTGATACAAGATATAATAAAGCTACATTAGATTTTGGAAATCTTATCGATACAAATACGGCCGCTATCAATAAGCAAACTGAAGATGGTAACGGTATTGGTGTACAATGCACTAAAGACCTATCTTATAGCATTTTTCTGAACGGTGGATTAAATCCTTTGACCCCGGCTAGCCAGGAGGGTCCACGGATGAAAAACGGCACAAATTATCTGTCCTATGCTCTTTATCAGGATGCAGCGCGAACAAAAGTCTGGGGCTGGGACAATAAGACAACGAATGGTGTGTCGGCTAAAGGCTCAGGAAGTAGGCAGAAATATCCTGTTTACGGCACAATCTTAAAGCAAGCCACCCCGGCCGCTGGTGCCTATACGGATACTGTGACCGTTAAGGTCTCATTCTGATCTTCCCCCGGAGTTTAACATGTTCAGAAAATTTTGTTATCTGGCGGCTGTCTCCGGGTTGGTTTGCGTGGGCAATGTGCAGGCGTCATCGCTACAGGTGTCGCCCGTTACCTTGGATATCACGGCACCAGCCCGCACCACATCGGTCACGCTTCACAATGGCGACGGCGACGCGTCCAATGTTCAGATTCGTATTTATAAATGGGCACAGGTCGGGGGCGTTGAGCAGCTAACGCCGGCAACCGATGTTGTTGTCAGCCCGCCAGCAGCAAAGATACCCGCCAATGAAGCCTATACGATCCGTGTTGTGCGTATGGGTGAGACCAGCAAAAATCGCGAAGACAGCTATCGGCTTGTGATCGACGAATTGCCTGAGGTGAATGTTCATCGCCGCAGCACCACTGTTAATTTCGCGTCGCGCTATTCGCTTCCGGTTTTCTTCTCCGATTCATCAGCAAGTGCTGATCTGCAATGGAAAGTCGAGCGCAAAGGCAAGGAGCTGGTGGTTGAAGCCACCAATAAAGGCACGCGCCACGCGAAAATCGTTGATCTCGATGTAGCCACAACAGGCGCGCATGTCAGCTTTGGTCATGGTCTGAATGGCTATGTTCTGCCCGGCAGCACGATGCGCTTCACGACAACTGCCGGTGCCATACAGAGCGGCAGTCACGTCAATATTACGGCTACAGGAGACGATTATGCTGTTAAACAGGCAGCCGTGGTCTCGGGTCGCTAAGCATACACTTACAATCTGGTGCCTGCTGATGGCAGGCACCGCTCTCTCTGCACATGCAAAACCAACAGATGATGCAAGCACGCAGTCCCAGACCCTGATGCTGGGCGTGGTGATGAATGGCCATACGACCGATGCGATTGCGGCTTTTCATCTTTTTCCCAATGGCCGGCTTGCCGCAACGCCCGGCGATTTGCAAACGGCTGGCTTTAAGGTGCAATCTATTAAGCCCGGACCCGACGGTCTGATCAATCTTGATAGTCTGCCCGGCGTCAAATGGCGCTATGATGAACCGCACCAGCTAATCGATTTTAGCGCGCAAGACAGCGTGCGTATTCCGAACACGATTGATCTGGGTTCGCGCGGCAAGCCAATCGACTTTTCTCATGTGCAATCCGATTTTGGGCTTGTGGTCAATTACAGCCTCTACGGTGCATCGGGATGGGGTGGTGGATCGCGAAGGGCATTTAGTGGGGCCTTCGATGCCCGTCTTTTGTCGCCCTATGGCATCACCTCGACATCGGCGCTCGGCAAGTTCGATGCATTGGTGGATAAAACGCGCGATTTCAGCAACGGCTTTACACGTCTGGACAGTACATGGCGCTATACTGACCCCAAACATGCATTGGTTTATCAGTTAGGCGACGGTGTTTCGGGCAGTTTGCCGTGGAGCTCTTCCTGGCGCTTTGGCGGCATTCAGTTCAGACGTAATTTTGGCGTGCGCCCTGATCTGATCACGGCACCTGTGCCCAATTTGTCCGGGTCTGCTGCCCTGCCCTCAACGCTTGATCTTTATCTTAATAATATCAAAGTGTTTTCTGGTGCTGTACCCGCTGGTCCGTTTGATTTCAGCGGTCTGCCCTTTGTCAACAGCGATGGTCAGGCAAATATCGTGATGCGTGATGCACTTGGCCGCGAGGTCAGAGTGCAGCGCTCCTATTATTACACGCCTGATATGATCGGTAAGGGTGTTCTCGACTTCTCAACTGAACTCGGCTTCCCCCGGCTGGATTATGGTGAAAACTCGTTTGAATATGATCAGAACTTCGCTGGCTCTGCCAGTGTACGCTATGGGCTGACAAACTGGCTCACGGTCGACGGGCACTTTGAAGCAACAAAAGGCCTGGTTAACGGCGGTGCTGGATTGATCAGCAGTCTGGGTTCCTTCGGAGCGCTTGGCGAGTCTCTGGCTGCCAGCCGATATAGCGATCCTCAAGGCACTGAGACTGGCTTCAAAACGTCAATCAATTATCAAACCGGCTATAATGGCTATATGTTTTATATGGGCACCACGCGCAGCTTTGGTGACTATTATGATATTGGTTTGGCCGTTGATCGGCATAATGGCGCAATAACGCCCATGTCTGCCCGCGCACGTAGTATCGATACTGTTGGTGTATCCCTTCCTCTTCTGTTTGATCCATCGTCTATTGGTGTGAATTATTCTCGCGTGCGCGGCAAAGATAAGGACAACGATGCAAGCATCTTAAATGCTTCATGGTCGCGCACCATCTTTAAAAAGGTCTCAATGTTTGCAACGGGTTATGCAAATCTGGACAAGCAGCGCAATTATGGCGCTTTTGTCGGGTTGAGCGTTCCTATTGGCGATAATATGACCGCTTCCATTGATGCTTCCAACGATAGTGTGGTGACGAGTTTATCAAAATCCTCACGTCTGGGCGAAGATCCGATTTCCTGGTCGTTGCGTGATCGTGAAGGCCGTAAGGGGCAAAGTAGCCGTTCAGCTACAGCCGATTATCGCGCCCCTGTTGGGCAGTTTTCAGGTTCGCTCGACCAGTCTGGTGACATGGGCCGCGTTACGGCAACGGTCGATGGCGCACTGGTTATTGCTGGCAATGACATTTTCTTCGTCAACCAGTCTGATGATGGCTTTGCCATCGTTAAGGGTGGTGGGCCTCATGCACAGGTTTCGCTCAATGGGCGTCACGTCACCAACACAAATTCCCGTGGCAACGCTTTTGTGCCAGATTTGCAATCCTATCAAGATAACACCGTCTCGATTGATCCGACCAACATACCTGTCGACCTCCAGCCGGAGAGTACGCAAGCCATTATCGTGCCCGCTGATCGCTCTGGTGCAGTCATCGACTTTGGAACCAAAAAGCTCAGTGCCGCAAATGTTGTCCTGCTCAATACAAAAGGACAGCCTGTGCCGATGGGTTCAGAGGTTGTGCTTGATGGCGATAGCAAGATTTCGGTCATGGGATATGACGGGCGCGTATGGATCACCGGTCTTTCTCCCAAAAACAGCGTGACAGTTACGCAGCCTGACGGGCTTGGCACTTGCCGGGCAAGTTTTACCTATAAGCCTGTGACGGGCGCAATAACTGAAATTCCCGGTGTCTTATGTCAATGAAACAGCATCAAATGAAAACGATATTAGAATTACTGCATATCGATACGAACAGCGCCGTTTCTTCGAGCGTCAAAATTGCTTTGTCTCTGAGTCTTTTCATTCCGGTAATGTCAGGTTCTATCTTCTTGCAGACTGTTCCCGCAGCTGCAAGCGGCGGCGTCTGCGTCCTTAAAAACCTCGGCACTTTCGGCAATACCGTGATTGATATTGTATCCAATTCTGCTGCATCTGCCACGAGTGAAGTGCAATATCAATGTACTTCCGCTGCAAAGTTCGACAGCGTCCAGTTTTGCACCTACCTGAAAGCGATGGATGGTAATCGGGACAATACGAGTAATATCTTTTATCAAAAGCATGAGAAGAATGCGCGTCTTGGCTGGCGGATGGCACTTGCAAGTGATCCCAATATCCCGCTTGCAAATTATGATGTTTCAGGATCAACGGCTGGCTGGACGCATTTTGCGAACTGGTCACCGACCAACCAGAGCACTATTGCAACCCAAAGACTAATGCTGACCTATCTGGACCGGCAACAACAGGATCGTGTGAGCTCAGGCGTTTATAATGGAGCTTATCAGCTTGTCACCAAATATAAGTTTATCAACGGTGTCACGTCCTCGTGTGCGTCTGGCATTGCCGATGCAGATGGAACAATCATCAGCGATTTCAACGCGACTGCCACTGTTACAAAAAATTGCCAAATGGAAAATTTTCAGGACATCGATTTTGGAAAACAATCCAGTATTGATATAGCTACCAAAGGTGAAAATCTGTCGTCGGCATTCGGTAATATTGGAGTTCGATGCACATACGAGACACCATACAGCATAAGTATAAATGCGGGTAGTAATTCTGAGAACGGTATCTCTCGCTTAAAAAGCAACAATAATTTCCTCCCGTATAAATTATATCAGGAAGGTTGCAAAACGCCCTGGGATGATAAAAGCGTCCGGTCAGGTATTGGCAATGATGTCAACGTAATTACAAATCATCAGGTTTGCGCCAAATTTGTAGGGCCGCTTGCTGCTGCGCCAGCCGCTGGAACGTATACAGACACTGTCATCGTGACCGCAACTTTCTAGATTGTGTTCCAATCTGATTGAATCAGATTGGCACTCTAGATCTTTGTTTTGACGGGCATCCTCAAAAGCGTGAACCGTTTTGCAGGATGCGCTTAATCGTAAGAAACCTTGCCTCGGCCCTTTTTAATGTCCGAGCGTCCGGACTTGGCTTTAAGGCGGCGTTCAACCGAGCCTTTTGTCGGCTTTGTTTTCCTGCGCGGTGGCGGTGGCGGAACTGCTGCCTCCTGGATCAGCGCAATCATCCGCTCGCGCGCATCTTCGCGATTGCGCTCCTGCGTGCGAAAGCGATTGGCTTCAATCAGCACATCGCCATCCTTGGTGCCGCGCTGACCGGCAAGTTTGAAAAGACGGGAAAGCACATCTTCCGGCAGACCGGACTGGCTTGCATGAAAGCGCAATTGAACGGCGGTCGAAACTTTGTTGACGTTCTGACCACCGGGGCCAGACGAGCGGATAAAGCTCTCCTCAAGATGATCCTCGCGGATCGTCAGGCGGTTTGTGATACGGATAATGGTACGGCTTTCTTCCATAAGGACGAGTGATACACCGCTTTCTAACGCATGTCTCCCAAAAGTGGGAACCGGTTTTGGGATAAAGACATGCGCAAAAACAAATGGATAGAGCGAGCGCGGTGGATACGATCAAGCGCGACACGCTCTATCCATTGCAAAAAAGAAAAACCCGGCCTTTCAGCCGGGCTTTCCCTCCTCCTCAGGATTTCAATTTTTCTTACTCGGCCGCAATCTGAGTTGCTGGCGCTGCATCGCGCACATCATGATCGACATGGCTTTCGAATTTCTCGAAATTGGTCACGAACATATCGACCAGCTTCTGCGCCTGTGCGTCGTAAGCAGCCTTGTCAGCCCATGTCAAACGCGGATCGAGAATGGCGGTATCCACACCCGGCACTGCTACCGGAACAGCAAAGCCGAAATTTGGATCAGTGCGGAACTCGGCATCGTTAAGCGAACCATCAAGTGCTGCCGCAAGAAGTGCGCGGGTGGCCTTGATCGGCATACGCTTGCCGGTACCGTAAGCGCCGCCGGTCCAGCCGGTGTTGACCAACCAGCAGTCGACTTTGTGCTCGGCGATCAGCTTGCGCAGCAGATTGCCGTATTCCGATGGATGGCGCGGCATGAATGGCGCACCAAAGCAGGTCGAGAACGTCGCTTCCGGCTCGGTCACGCCCTTTTCGGTCCCTGCAACCTTTGCGGTATAGCCGGACAGGAAGTGATACATGGCCTGCGCAGGTGTGAGCTTGGCGATCGGAGGCATGACGCCGAAGGCATCAGCGGTGAGCATGATGATGTTCTTTGGCTGGCTGCCTTTGCCCGATGCAGATGCATTCGGGATGAAGTCGAGCGGATAGGCGCAGCGTGTGTTTTCAGTGAGCGAGACGTCATCAAAATCCGGCTGGCGGTTGGCATCCAGCACGACATTTTCCAGCACAGTGCCGAAACGCTGCGTGGTTGCGTAGATTTCCGGCTCGGCTTCCGCTGAAAGACGGATGGTCTTGGCATAGCAGCCGCCTTCAAAATTGAAGACGCCATGTTCGCCCCAGCCATGCTCATCATCGCCAATCAGTGTGCGGGTTGGGTCAGCCGAAAGCGTGGTCTTGCCGGTGCCCGACAGACCGAAGAAGACAGCTGTGTCGCCATTCGGGCCTTCATTGGCAGAGCAGTGCATCGGCATGACGCCCTTTGCAGGCAGAAGATAGTTGAGCGCGGTGAAGACCGACTTCTTCATTTCACCTGCATAGGACGTGCCGCCGATCAACACGATCTTGCGGGTGAGATCAACTGCGATAACGGTTTCGGTGCGCACGCCATAGCGTGCAGGATCGGCCTTGAAGGAAGGCAGATCGATAATGGTCATTTCAGGCACGTAAGAAGCAAGCGCTGCTTCTTCCGGGCGGATCAGCAGATTGCGGATGAACAGCGAATGCCATGCATATTCAGTCACAACACGCGCATTGATCTTGTTGTCTTCGTCAGCGCCACCGATCAGATCCTGTACGAAAAGCTCCTTGCCCTTCGCATGTTCGATGAAATCGGCATAGAGAAGCTCGAAAGCCTCAGGCGTCATTGGCTTGTTGTTGTCCCACCAGACCTGATCTTCGGTGTTTGCATCGCGCACAACGAATTTGTCTTTGGGTGAACGACCGGTGTGCTGGCCAGTTTTTGCAACAAGTGCGCCCTGTGCTGAAAGCTCTGCTTCACCGCGACGGATGGTCTCTTCATAGAGCCGGGCCGGTCCAAAATTATAAAAGACTGCGGACAGTTCCTTCAATCCTGAAGTGGAAATGGAAGCGGCAGTATTATGGATGCCGATCTCTTTCATGGTCTCTCCGCCATATGGTTCAAAAATTGGTTGGCCCCGGTCTTTTTTTAACGGGATGGCAGTCAGAAACAGATTAATCAAATTAAATCAAATATTTAATCGATTTAAAAATCTTGAAATTTTTTTAAATCGTTTAATTTATACGTTATGATGGCTATCCACAGTCTGGAACTGTTCTCGACTGTGTTAACCACACCGCTAACCATCGCGAAAAAAACCAATCGGTGGTCTTGCCGGGAAGTTGAGCCGTTGCCACATTTTGTACCTAATTTGTACTGCACAAGCGGCAGGACTGTAATACGATCAACGCGCTTACCGGCGTTTGGTGATTTGCACCGCTGCTGTAACGGGGCGGTAAACAAAGGAGAAGGTTCGCATGAAGGAAGCTTCGGCAACGCAGACAATTGCGCTGGTCGACGATGACCGCAATATTCTGACCTCCGTTTCCATTGCTCTGGAGTCGGAAGGCTATCGCGTCGAGACCTATACCGATGGGGCTTCTGCTTTAGACGGTCTGATGACCCGCCCGCCGAACCTCGCAATCTTCGATATCAAGATGCCGCGTATGGATGGTATGGAACTGCTGCGCCGTTTGCGCCAGAAGTCCGACCTTCCGGTCATCTTCCTGACGTCCAAGGATGACGAGATCGATGAATTGTTCGGCCTTAAGATGGGCGCGGACGATTTCATCACCAAGCCATTCTCACAGCGTCTTCTGGTCGAGCGTGTAAAGGCTGTTCTGCGCCGCGTCGCAGCGCGTGACGGCACCGCAAAGCCAACAGGCCAGCAGGCAAAGTCGCTAGAGCGCGGCCAGCTTGTTATGGATCAGGAACGCCACACCTGCACATGGAAGGGTGAGCCGGTAACGTTGACCGTCACTGAATTCCTCATCCTGCATTCGCTTGCCCAACGTCCCGGCGTTGTGAAAAGCCGTGATGCGCTGATGGATGCCGCTTATGATGAGCAGGTCTATGTTGATGATCGTACCATCGACAGCCACATCAAGCGTCTGCGCAAGAAGTTCAAGTCGACGGATGATGACTTTGAAATGATCGAAACGCTTTATGGCGTCGGTTATCGTTTCCGCGAAGCATGATATAGAGATTAAATCGCCAGACATTTTCAGTCTGGCGATTGTTTCAGAAGGCAAGATTGCAGCGACATGGTCGCCGAAACCCGTAAAGACAGCGCAATGACGATGAGAGAACGCAGGGCACGGCGGCAACGCTCGCTGTTTCTGCGTCGTCTTTTTGCGCCTTTCAGCCGGTTTCTCGGTCAGTTCCTGTTTTCTAGCCTGACACGCCGCATTCTGTTTCTGAATATCGCAGCACTTGGCGTTCTGGTTTCCGGCATTCTTTATATGAATCAGTTCCGTGAGGGGCTGATCGATGCCAAGATTGAAAGTCTGCTGACGCAGGGCAAAATCATTGCCGCTGCAATTTCGGCATCGGCAACGGTCGATACCAATTCACTGATGATCGATCCTGAAAAGCTGCTGGAGCTTCAGGCAGGCCAAAGCATTACCCCCTCGCCCGATTCTCCCGACAATTGGGAATTTCCGATCAATCCGGAAAAAGTTTCACCCTTGCTGCGTCAGTTGATTTCGCCAACCAGTACGCGCGCCCGCATTTACGATCATTACGCCAATTTGCTGCTGGATTCCCGCTCGCTTTATGCGCCTGCATTTGCTTCTGGCGGTCCTGTATTCCGTTATGATCTGCCGGCTATAGAAGAGGATGCACCGAGCACATGGGAACGCTTTACCATGTGGTTCTCGCGTCTGTTTTATGGCGGTGGCCTGCCGCTTTATCAGGAGCAGCCGGGTGGCAATGGTCTGGCCTATCAGGAAATCGTGCGCGCATTGAGCGGCTCTCCCCAGACAGCGCAGCGCCGCAACCAACAGGGCGAACTGGTGGTTTCGGTCGCCGTACCAATTCAGCAATCGCGTGCGATTTTGGGTGTGCTCCTGCTTTCAACCGAAGGCGACGACATCGACAAAATCGTTCAGGGCGAACGTATGGCGGTTTTCCGCGTGTTTGGTGTTGTTGCGGCGGTGATGGTTATCTTGTCGCTGTTTCTGGCTTCGACCATTGCAAGTCCGTTGCGCAAGCTTGCTGCCGCTGCGGATCGTGTGCGCCTTGGCGTTAAAAGCCGCGAGGAAATTCCGGATTTCTCCGAGCGTCAGGATGAAGTGGGCCATCTATCGACGTCCATTCGCGCGATGACTGACGCGCTTTATACGCGTATTGAGGCGATTGAGAGCTTCGCAGCCGATGTGAGCCATGAGTTGAAAAACCCCCTCACCTCGTTGCGCAGTGCTGTCGAAACGCTGCCGCTGGCGAAAAATGATAATTCCCGCAATCGCCTGCTTGATGTCATTCAGCATGATGTGCGTCGTCTTGATCGTCTGATCACCGATATTTCGGATGCGTCACGCCTTGATGCAGAACTGGCGCGTGAACATTCCGACCGTGTGGATATGAAGACGCTGCTCAATAATCTGGTTCTTGCGGCGCGCGAAGTGCGACGCAATAAGATCGGCACCGAGATTGTCTTTAACACTGGCAAGCTGCCTTCCGGCAAGAAGGGCTTCTTCGTTGCAGGACATGATCTTCGTCTTGGACAGGTGATCAGCAATCTGATCGAAAATGCGCGGTCTTTTGTGCCGGAAGATACAGGTCGCATCGTGGTGACGCTAAGCGGCGAAGGCAGTCGGGTGCGCGTTCTTGTTGAAGATAACGGCCCGGGCATCCCGATCGAGAATATCGAACGGATTTTCGAGCGATTTTACACGGATCGCCCGGCTTCTGAGGCTTTTGGACAGAATTCCGGCCTTGGTCTTTCGATCAGCCGCCAGATTATCGAAGCGCATGGCGGTACCTTGAGTGCTGAAAATATCATCAATGATGATGAACCGGATCAGATGAAGGGTGCACGCTTTATCGTTGATCTGCCAGCTATCGCGTGATGTGAGATGACGCCGGAAGAACAGAAAAGTGGTCTTCACGCAACGACGGCGCAAATACGCGGTCGTGGCGTGATGCTGATGGGAAAATCGGGTGCAGGAAAAACAGAGACAGCATTGATGCTGATTGAGCGCGCGCGCGCGCGCGGGGAGCAGGCTTCACTCGTTTCTGACGACCGCACTTTGCTGCATGTGGACGGCGATAAGCTGATAGCCAGCGTTCCCGATTCTCTCGCTGGCGGTGTCGAAATTCGTGGAGCAGGTCTTTTCACTGTTGCTTATGTGAAACAGACGCCACTCGATCTTGCTGTCATTCTGGTGAGCCGTGAAGAGGCGGAACGCTATCCAAGCGGCGAGAATTGGCAATTTGAAGGCATCGAAATTCCGCGTCTGTTGTTGCCTGCACTCTCGTCAAACGGCGATTCTAACGCAGTTTCGCGTGCTATCGAGGCAAGCCTGTTTTATACAACCTGGCCATAAGTGCTTCGCTGAAAGAAGTGCCCAACACTGCGGCATTTTGCTTTTTTCAAGGCAAATGTGAAATTTTTCACTTGCTATCAAGATTTGCAATGCCAAGATGCACAACTCGTCGGCTGGGTTCCGGCGATTTTTGTGTCATCTGCGCCTTTGAAGGGGTAAGCGGCGGGCACGCGACAGGAGCTTTTAAAGTATGATCGGACTCGTGCTTGTTACGCACGGAAGGCTGGCCGAAGAGTTTCTCCATGCTGTTGTGCATGTGGTTGGCCCGCAAGACAATTTCGAGACCGTTTGTATCGGTGCCGAAGATGACATGGAACAGCGCCGCCGCGATATCGTGGATGCGGTGGACCGCGCCGATAGCGGCAGAGGTGTTATCGTTCTGACCGATATGTTTGGTGGAACTCCGTCCAATCTCGCAATTTCGGTGATGGAAGAAGGCAAGATCGAGGTGATCGCAGGCGTGAACCTGCCGATGTTGATCAAGCTCTCCAGCGTTCGTATCGGTGGAGACATCAAGACAGCTCTGCGTGAAGCGCAGGATGCAGGACGCAAGTACATCAATGTTGCAAGCCAGGTCCTGACAGGAAAGTAATTCATGCATCCCACAGTGGTTGTTACTGGCGAATATGATGCCGATAGCGCTCTCTCCCGCTCCTTCGAGATCGTCAATAAGCGTGGTCTGCATGCGCGTGCATCTGCCAAATTCGTGCAGCTTGTGGATAGCTTTGATGCCCATGTCCGCGTCAGCAAGGACGGCATGACGGTGGGCGGGACTTCTATTATGGGCTTGATGATGCTGGCAGCCTCACCGGGCTGCTGCATCGAAGTGCGTGCATCGGGTGAACAGGCTGATGCGGTGCTTGATGGGCTTCAAGCGCTTATCGCCGATAAGTTTGGCGAAGAAGCCTGATATTCAAAAGTATCGCTAAGTTGATATGCACACATAAAGAACTCTTTATGTCGTGTTGTGCTGACGCGAGTGATCTGCTAATCAAATGGCCAGTCGAAGCCCCTCCTCCGATATTTTTTATTTCGGGGCTTCAAAATCAATTTGATTGGAGCAGATGATGACCGCAAGTCAGGATTTCGTCGTCAAGGATCTTAGCCTCGCCGATTGGGGCCGCCAGGAACTCGATATCGCTGAAACCGAAATGCCGGGCCTGATGGCCGCGCGCGAAGAGTTCGGCAAATCGCAGCCGCTCAAGGGCGCACGTATTTCTGGTTCTCTGCATATGACGATCCAGACCGCTGTTCTTATTGAAACGTTGAAGGCACTGGGCGCCGATGTGCGGTGGGCTTCCTGCAATATTTTCTCGACGCAGGATCATGCAGCAGCAGCAATCGCTGCAACTGGCACGCCAGTGTTCGCCATCAAGGGCGAAACCCTTGAGGAATACTGGACTTACACCGATCAGATTTTCCAGTGGTCGGATGGTGAGCCATCCAACATGATCCTTGATGATGGTGGCGATGCCACCATGTATATCCTGATCGGCGCACGCGCTGAGGCTGGTGAAGACGTTCTTTCCAAGCCTGAAAGCGAAGAAGAAGAAGTTCTGTTTGCACAGATCAAGAAGCGCATGGCTGAAACGCCTGGTTTCTTCACGCGTCAGCGCGATGCGATCAGGGGTGTGACCGAAGAAACCACCACGGGCGTCAACCGTCTGTACCAGTTGCAGAAGAAGGGCCTCCTGCCCTTCCCGGCAATCAACGTCAATGACAGCGTAACCAAGTCGAAATTCGACAACAAATATGGCTGTAAGGAATCGCTGGTTGACGGTATCCGTCGCGGCACAGACGTGATGATGGCTGGTAAGGTCGCTGTCGTTTGCGGATATGGTGACGTTGGTAAAGGCTCGGCTGCATCGCTCGCTGGTGCTGGTGCCCGCGTGAAGGTCACTGAAGTCGATCCAATCTGCGCGCTTCAGGCTGCCATGGACGGGTTTGAAGTCGTAACCCTCGATGACGCGGCTTCGACTGCTGACATCGTGATCTCGACAACTGGCAACAAAGACGTCATCACGCTTGATCATATGCGCAAGCTGAAAGATATGGCCATCGTCGGCAATATCGGTCACTTCGACAACGAAATTCAGGTTGCAGGACTGCGTAACCTGAAATGGACCAATGTGAAGCCACAGGTCGATCTGGTCGAATTCCCGGATGGCAAGCGCATTATCCTTCTGTCGGAAGGCCGTCTGCTCAATCTCGGCAACGCAACTGGTCATCCAAGCTTCGTGATGTCGGCTTCGTTTACCAATCAGGTTCTCGGTCAGATCGAGCTCTTCACGCGTACTGACGCGTATAAGAACGAAGTCTATGTTCTGCCAAAGCACCTTGATGAAAAGGTCGCCCGTCTGCATCTCGACAAGCTCGGCGCTAAATTGACCGTGCTTTCGGATGAACAGGCCGCTTATATTGGCGTAACACCACAGGGTCCTTTCAAGTCGGAACACTACAGGTATTAATTATCTGTTAACCATACTGCTACATCTTGTAGGCCGGACAGTTTAACACTGCCCGGCCTTTATTTTTGCGCGTAACATGCTTCACGCGGAATCCCCGGAAGGGTATTGTGAAGACGAATCAATGTGTTTTGACGGGTGTTTGCGTTCAGCGTTTTTTGCCATTTGGGGTGGAAGACGGGTGGCGTATTCATCTGCGAAACATGTCTGGCTCTTTGCATTTGGCGATGTGAGAGAGGCAGAATGACGTTTTTTGAAATACGGCAGCACCTTTTTAAGGATCGACAGCCGGGCGGCGGAGACACGGAAAATATGCCAGAACTTGGCTTAACGGGGAGTTTGCGGAGTAAATCTGCAATCAGCGCAGACAGGCACCTGAAAGCATCGCTTTCGCTTGGCTTCCGCCCTCTGAAACGGGTTGTTCTGAAGGCTTCAGTCTCTTTCGCCGCATTGGTTGCGGCTGTTCCAGCTTTTGCACAAGGCGCTGAAAACGCAACGCGTATTGCTCTGCCGTTTGGTGGCAGCGTCGGTGCTTTTGAAGTCATCCAGTTTTCAATTTTTCTGGGCGCTTTGGGCGCAGCCCTTCTCTCGGCTGGCTGGCTAATCCGGGACCGCTCGAAAACTGCACAGGAAAACAATGAGCTGCGCTCGCGCCTTTCAGATATGAATCTGGCGGCGCAACGCAGCGAAGCGCTGCTTAATTTGAAAGATCAGCGCGCAATTGTCTGGGACGCAAATGGCGCGCGCGCTGATGTTGTCGGCCAATTGCCCTTTGATAGTGGCGCGCCACAGGATCGCTCACATTTTCTCGCTTTTGGCCGCTGGTTGCGCCCGCAATCCGTGACGGAGCTTGAACGCGCGGTTTCCGCCCTGCGCGAACAGGCCCATGCTTTTGATTTGACGGTCGAAACTGGTAATGGAACCCTGCTTGACGTCTATGGCCGAACCTCGGGAAGCTTTGCCATTGTGCGTTTTCTGGGTCTTCAGGGTGTTCAGGCAGAGCGCGCAGCGCTTCAGGCACAGAACCGCGAATTGTCTGAAAAGTTATCACTGCTTCGCCACTTGCTTGATCGTCTTGAGCAGCCGGTCTGGCTGCGTGGCCCAGATGGTCGCATGGAATGGGTGAACGCTGCTTATGCGCGTGCTGTGGATGCCGTCGACGGCACACAGGCCACATCTGAGCGTCGCGAGCTTTTTGGCGCACAGGCGCGCCAGCGTCTCGAACGTGACCGTTTTGCCGAGCCTGATCTCTATGAAAAACTGCCAGCGATTATACGTGGTGACCGCCGTGTGTTCGATGTAACGGATGTGAGTGCAGAAGCGGGTTCTGCCGGTCTTGGTTTTGATCTCAGTGAAGTTGAACAGATTCGTGAGGAACTGAGCCGCACGCTGAAAAGCCATGCTGAAACGCTTGATAAGCTTTCTACTGCGGTGGCGATTTTCGATCCCGATATGAAGCTGCAATTCTTCAATCAGGCTTTTGTGTCGCTCTGGTCGCTTGATACGGCCTGGCTTGAAACGCATCCGAGCAACACATTGCTGTTTGATCGACTGCGCTCGGAAGGCAAGCTTCCTGAGCAGCCGGAATGGCGCAAATGGAAGGATTCGCTCCTTGCCGCTTATCGCGCTGTCGAGCCGGAAGAACATATGTGGCATTTGCCCGATTCGCGCACTCTGCGTGTCGTTGCCAATCCGCATCCGCAGGGTGGCGTGACGTGGTTCTTTGAGAACATGACGGAACAGTTCCGGCTTGAAGCCCGCTATAACACGCTCATCAAGGTGCAGGGCGAAACGCTCGACCATCTTGGCGAAGCGGTAGCGGTGTTCGGCTCCGATGGTCGTCTGCGCCTTTCCAACCCGTCCTTTGCCGATCTTTGGTCGCTGCCTGACGCAATTACCGTGGAAGGCACGCATATTTCGACCATTTCCAAGCTCTGCGGTCAGCGTGGCGGAGATGGCATCTGGGATGATTTTGTTTCCTCTGTCACCGGCTTTCTTGATGAGCGCAACGGGCGCATGGGGCAGCTGGAACTGGACGACGGAATTATCCTTTCCTATGCAGTGGTGCCATTGCCAAAAGGTCAGACGATGCTGACCTTCATCGATGTCAGCGATACGGTGCGCGTCGAACGGGCACTTAAGGAAAAGAACGAAGCGCTGTCGCTTGCTGATCAGATCAAGAACGATTTCGTTCAGCATGTATCCTACGAGCTGCGCTCGCCTCTGACCAATATCATTGGCTTTACGGAACTGCTGCAAACGCCTGCCTTTGGTTCACTCAATGAGCGTCAGCTCGAATATCTTGACCACATTGGTACGTCGTCCGCCGTTCTTTTAACCATCGTCAACGATATTCTTGATCTCGCTACCGTCGATGCGGGTATCATGCAGCTCGATATTGATGATGTTGCTGTGATGGACGAAATTTCGGCAGCGGCAAAGCGTGTGAGTGAGCGCCTGCAAGAGCACGACATCGCGCTCAATATCGAAATCGCAGACGATGTGGAGCTGTTCAGAGCCGATGCCAATCGCGTGCGTCAGGTGCTGTTTAATCTCCTGTCGAACGCTTCCAATTACGCGCCGGAAGGATCGACCGTTTCGCTGCAAGTTGTGCGCGATGGCACGGACATTCTGTTTGCTGTGCATGATGACGGTCCGGGCATGCCGGGCGATGTGCTCGATACGGTTTTCAAGCGTTTCCAGGCCTATCAGAACGGCGGACGCAGACGCGGCGTAGGTCTTGGCCTTTCCATCGTGAAGAGCTTTGTTGAGTTGCATGGCGGACGTGTGGAAATCGAAACCGGAGCTGATATTGGTACGACAGTAATTTGTCGCTTCCCATCTGAAGCGCGCAGCTTTCGTGTTGCTGCCGAATAAGGTAAATGGGGCTTTATGAGCACCCCAATCAGTGGCCAGATAACCCATATTGAATTGTTCCTGCCCGATGAGGCAGCAACCAAACGCTTTGGCGAGGATTTCGCCTTGGCGCTGGTCAAAGGCGATCTCGTTACCTTATCGGGCGATCTTGGTGCCGGTAAATCCTCGCTTGCACGCGCTGTCATTCGCGCGATTGCCGATGATGAAGGACTGGAAGTGCCAAGCCCGACATTCACGCTGGTGCAGAGCTATGAGGCGTTGCGCTTGCCCGTCGCTCACGCTGATCTTTACCGGATTTCGCATGGTGAAGAGCTGGATGAGCTGGGACTGGTCGAGTTTCTCGAAGATGGTGTTGTGCTGTCCGAATGGCCGGAGCAGGCGGAAGGTTTTCTGCCAGAGCCGAGCTTTGCCGTCACTTTAAGCCATGAAGGGGCGGGGCGGCGCATCGCAATTAGCGGGACAGAAGCTGCGATTTCGCGTCTTGAGCGCACGCTGAAAATCCGCACTTTCCTGGAAAATAATGACCGGGCAGGGGCCACGCGCCGCTATTTGCAGGGCGACGCCTCACCGCGCAAATATGAGATTATCGACAGTGCGCATGGCGTTGAAATTCTGATGAATGCGCCCGCGATGCCCTACGATCCGCCATTGCGCAACGGCAAGTCCTATCGCCAGCTTGCGCATATTGCAGAGAATATTCAGGCTTTCGTGGCCATTGATGATCTGCTTGCGAAAAATGGCCTGCGCGTGCCGCAAATGCGCGCTGTTGATATTGATGCAGGGCTGCTGATCCTCGAAAATCTTGGGCTTGAGGGCATCAGGGCTTCAGCGGGCGAGCCGGTGGCTGAACGCTATGAAGCGGCTGGACGGTTTCTTGCGCATCTTCATGGGGTTCCGTGGCCGGACCATGCGCCTGTTGCAGGCTATCCAGATCACATCATTGCACCTTTTGATCGTGATGCGATGATTATGGAAGTGAGCCTTGTCGGGCAATGGTATGCGCCGCGCATGATGGGCCGCAAGCTGACTGATGCCGAAACGCAGGCTTATGAAGCGGCATGGGACAAAGTTCTCGATGCTATTGCCGATTGCGAGAAAAGTCTGCTGCTGCGAGATTATCATTCGCCAAACCTGTTCTGGTTTGAGGATGCGCAAGGCGCAAACAAGATTGGCACAATCGACTTTCAGGACGCAATGATCGGTCCTGCTGCCTATGATGTCGCATCGCTGGCACTTGATGCTCGCGTGACGATTACACCGGAGCTCGAAAAGGCAGTGGTTGATGCTTATTGCGATGAACGCCGCAAGCTTGGCCATGTGTTTGACGAAGCAGCTTTCCGCACGGCCTATGCCGCGATGGGTGCGCAGCGCAACGCCAAGCTGCTGGGTCTGTTCGTGCGGCTTGATGAGCGTGATGGCAAGCCGCATTATCTCGCGCATCTGCCCCGCATTCACGACTATCTTGGTCGCGTCTTAAAGCATCCGGTCATGGCGCCGGTCGCCCGCTGGTTTGATGATCTCGCATTGCTGGAGAAACAATGACACGTCCTGATACAGCGATCATGCTTGCAGCAGGTCTTGGCAAGCGTATGCGCCCGATCACCGAAACCATGCCCAAGCCGCTGGTTAAAGTTTCCGGCAAGCCGCTGATCGATTGGGGCTTGGATGCGCTGGCGGATGCAGGCGTTGAGAATACAATCGTCAATGTTCATTATTTAGCCGACCAACTGATCGACTATCTTGGCAGTCGCTCAAAGCCGAAAATCACGATCTCCGACGAGCGTGATCTGCTACTCGATTCTGCTGGTGGTATCATCAATGTGCTGCCACAGTTAGGCGGCAAGCCGTTCTACGTGCTTAATGCTGATACATTCTGGGTTGGTGATGAGGCGCAGCCGAATATTTCGGCGCTGGCGCATGTCTGGGACGATGCCCGCATGGATATTCTTCTCATGACGGCGAGGCTCGATCAGGCAACAGGTTTTGAAGGTAAGGGCGATTTCGTTGCGGATGAAGAAGGCCGCTTGCGCCGTCTGCGTGATGTCGCGGGAGACCCGGTCATCTATGCCGGGGCAGCAGTCATTCATCCGCGTATTTTTGCCAAAGCCGAGCCGGGTGTTTCATCGCTCAATCGCTATTTTGATGAAGCCATTGCAGCCGGACGTCTTTATGGTATGCCCATGACCGGGCACTGGCTGACGGTGGGAACACCGGAAGCAATTGGCGAGGCGGAGGCTGTGCTTTCCGCAATTGCGTAAGGAGAGCATGGTGGAATGACCATTACGAGGCCGAAGCTTTTTTCCATTCCATCCGGCACAGCTTTTCTACCAGCCTTTGCCAAGGCACTTCTGGAAGGCCGCCTGATTGAAGGCTTTCCGGGTAATGCCTCTGACCCACTGGCATTAGCGAATGCGACGATCTATGTGCCGACGCGCCGTGCAGCGCGTGCGCTTCGTTCCATTCTGGTCGATATGATCTCGGCCCAAGCATTTTCAGCAAAAATGGGAACCGGTTTTGCGTCTGAAAATGCGTTGGAAAAAAAGTCTGCGATCCTTCCGACCATTCGCCCGCTCGGCGATGTGGACGAAGATGCGGCTTTTTTCAATGCTGCCACAAGCGGCGTATTCGATCTTAATCCGCCAATTGGCAAGGCTGAACGGCTGTTGCTGCTGGCGCGGCTCATTCGTCCATGGCGTGAATCGCTGCCTGCGCATGTGCGGGCGCTGTTTGGCGTCGATGATGTTTCGGTTCCAGCAACAACCTCCGACGCGATTTGGCTTGCGCGTGATCTGGCTGGCCTGATGGATCAGGTCGAAACCGACAATGCCAAATGGAGCGAGCTTGCCAGCATTGCGCCCGATGATCTTGCCGACTGGTGGCAGGTCACGCTTGGCTTTCTCGATATTGTCACGAAACTCTGGCCGGAAATTCTGGAAGAGCGCAAGCTGTCCAATCCGGCAGCGCACCGCAATGAACTGATCTGGGGCGAGGTGCGGCGACTGCGTGATCATCCGCCGCAAGGGCCTGTGATTGTGGCTGGTTCAACAGGCTCTATTCCCGCGACTGCCGAACTTGTTTCAGTCATTGCCCGATTACCTCAAGGTGCTGTGGTTCTGCCGGGGTTGGACCGTGATCTTGATGAAGGCGCTTGGAACCTGTTGGGGGCTTCGGATGATAATCCATCCACCTTCGGCCATCCGCAATATGGTCTCCACAAGCTGTTGCAGGCTATTGGCGTATTGCGCGAAGATGTCGAGCATATCGAAGATATGCCGGTTAATAAACGTGTGCTGGAGCGTGTGGTCAGCGAAGCGCTGCGCCCGGCAGAAACCACGGATGCATGGAGCCTGCTGAACCGCGATGCGGATATGCAGCCCCAAAGATTGCTGCAATCGGCTCAAAAGATCGATCTGATTGAAACCGCCAATGAGCGCGAGGAAGCGCTGGCCGTTGCACTCGCTTTGCGCGATGCGATTAGCGATGAAAACAAGACTGCCGCATTGGTCACTGCCGATAGAAATCTCGCGCGCCGCGTGGTGGGCGAACTCGCCCGCTTTGGCATCGACGCCGATGATTCCGGCGGTCGCCATTTGCGCGATATCGAAACCGCGACGCTGATGCGCCTCATGGTCGAAACGGTGTTCAACCCCGGCGATCCTGTGGCCCTATTAGCGCTGGTCAAGCACCCGATGCTACGGCTTGGCGGCAAGCGTATAGAACGGCGACTGGCTGCGGAAACACTCGAACTGGTGGCGTTCCGTGGCGGTACGGGCAGGGCATCGATCATCGATCTTCCCGCCTTTTTCGATCGCCGCATGGAAGAAAGCGCCAGCCAGTCATGGCAACCGGCATGGCACGCGACTGTCACGCCGGACATGATTGAAGCGGCGCGCGCGCTTTGCGTGAGCTTGTCGGAAGCTGTTGCGCCGCTTGCACCTTTTGCCACCATTAATCGGCGAACGGATATTGGCGAGATTACACGGGCAACTGTGGAAGCGCTCGAAAATCTGGCGCGTGATGAAAGCGAAAGCGTCACGCGTTATTATTCCGGCGAGCATGGCGAGAAGCTGGCTTCATTTTTGCGTCAGCTTGTGGCGAGCGAAGCGGGACTGGATTTTGAGGCTATTGAATGGCCCGCAATTCTTGAAGCTCTGATGTCGGGCGAAACCGTCAAGCCGCATCCGGGTGGCCATCCGCGCGTTTTCATTTGGGGTGCGCTGGAAGCGCGTTTGCAGACCATGGATACGTTGGTGATCGGTGGTCTCAACGAAGGCACATGGCCCGCCAAGACGCGCAACGACCCGTTCATGTCGCGCCCCATGAAGGCGATGATCGCGCTTGATCCACCTGAGCGCCGTACCGGCCTTGCAGCACATGATTTTCAGATGGCGCTTGGCATGGATCATGTCGTGCTGTCACGTTCGCAGCGTTCTGATAATGCGCCGACGATTCCGTCGCGCTGGTTGCAGCGGCTTGAAACGGTGCTGGGTTCAGATGTGACCAAGGATATGCGCTCGCGTGGGCAACGTTTTATCCATTGGGCGCGTGAAATCGATCAGGCGCCTGATGTGCCTTTTGTCAAACGCCCGGAACCGGCACCACCTGTAAGCGCGCGGCCCAAACATTTTTCAGTCACAGAAATCGAAACCCTTCGTCGCGATCCTTATGCGATCTTTGCCAAAAAAATTCTGAAGTTGCGTCCGCTGGAGCCGCTGATCCGTGATCCGGCAGCCGCAGAACGTGGAACGCTTTTTCACGACATTCTTGGACATTTCACGCAAGAGGGCATCGATCCGCTGGCGCCGGATGCGAGCGCGCAACTTGAAGAGTTTGGCCGACATTTCTTTGGCGAAATGGATCTGCCCATTGAGATCGAAGCAGTCTGGTGGCCGCGTTTTACCGCACTTATTCCGCAATTCCTCGAATGGGAGCGGGAACGCGCGTATAATGTTCAGACCCGCTTTGCTGAAATTTCGTCGGACAAGCGTGAGGTTGAAAGTCTTGGCATCACCTTGTCGGGCCGTGCCGACCGTATCGATCTGATGCGCGACGGGACAGCGGAAGTGATCGACTATAAGACCGGCTCCACGCCATCGCCACGACAGGCGCATGTCCTCTTGTCGCCACAGCTGGCGCTTGAAGCCGCTCTTCTCGTGCGCGGTGCGTTCCGCGAACTGGGTTCTGTTCGAGCGTCTGATCTGACCTACGTGCGCTTGCGGGCAGGCGGAGAGGTGAAGCCGGAATCGATTTTGAAGATCGGTCGGCCTCCATCGGAAAAGACCGCACCCGCCCTTGGCGAAGAGGCTTGGCAACGATTGGCGCAGCTGCTTGCTGAATATCAGAATCCGGCTAAGGGTTATCTTTCCCGCGCGCTTCCTTTTCGTGAGACAGATTTGACTGGCGATTATGATCATCTTGCACGCGTGCTGGAATGGTCCGCTGGTGGTGATGCTGGCGGGGAGGGCGGCGAATGAAAAAACAACGTGTCATTCCAAAGGAAACAATCGACGCGCAGGCCAGTGCCGCCAATCCGCTGGCCTCTGTCTGGGTGTCGGCGAATGCCGGTTCGGGTAAGACTCACGTTCTGACTGAGCGCGTTATCCGGCTGCTGCTCGAAGGCACTGATCCGTCAAAAATCCTTTGTCTCACCTATACCAAGGCGGCAGCAGCCGTCATGCAGAACCGCGTCTTTGCGCGATTGTCCGAATGGGCAATGTTGCCGGAAGAGGATTTGGCTGACAGGCTTATCAAGCTCGAAGGCAGGCGCCCGGGAGCGACACGGCTTGCCGTTGCACGCAGGCTTTTTGCGCGCGCGCTTGAAACGCCGGGCGGGTTGAAAATTCAGACCATCCACGCATTTTGCGAAGCCATATTGCATCAGTTCCCGCTTGAGGCGAATATTGCAGGCCATTTCGAGATGATGGATGATCTCATGCAGGTGGCTCTTGTCGGCGAAGCACGACGCACCCTGCTTGAGACTGCACATGGCGGCGGTGATCCGGAACTCGCAAGCGCTTTTGCCGATGTCATGCATGCAGCGGGCGAGATGGGTTTGCAGGCACTGCTTGATGAGGCTGTTGGTCGCCGCAATGGCTTGCAGCAATACATTTCTGCGCTTGGCAATGCGGATGAGCGCAGCGAGACTTTGCACAGGCATTTCCGTTTCCGGCCAAACACGCGCGAATCCGATTTGCTGGATGATATGTGGCCGGTGCCGGAATTTTCCGACGATGCGCTTGATCTCATTTTGTCGATCCAGAAGGGTGCAGCACGCGCACATGATTTTGCGTTGCAGCTCAAGCAATATGACAAGGTTAAAAGCAGCTTCGATAAGGAATCCGTTCTGCGCGCTTCCTTCCTGAAAGCCACCGGCGAAGCCAAATCCGGTTCATATGTCGGCTCGGCTGCGGTCAAAAAGCTGCTGCCGGATTTTGAAGAAGATTTTAATGCCGCAGCAATGCGTGTTGAACTTGGTCTCGACAAGATCAAAGAGCTGCGGCTTATCCGGCTAAATCTGGCTGGGCTTACTCTCATTGATAATCTCCTGCAGCGCTATCATGATTTGAAGCGCAAGCGCGGCCTGCTCGACTTTGAAGACCTGATTACCCGCACGGTGGCGCTTCTGGCGCGTGATGGGGCAGGGCAATGGGTGCAGTATAAGCTTGATCGCGGCATTGATCATATTCTTGTCGATGAAGCACAGGATACCAGCCCCGATCAGTGGCAGGTTATCCGTATGTTGTCGGAAGAGTTTTTCTCGGGCCTCGGTCAGCGCAACGTGCAGCGCACGCTGTTTGCCGTCGGCGATGAAAAACAGTCGATCTATTCGTTTCAGGGCGCTGTACCGGAAGACTTTGCTGCACAGGGCCGGGCGGTCAGCCTCCGGGCACAGGATGCAGAGCTTAAATTCGAGCGCGTCAGCCTCAACTTCTCGTTTCGCTCGGCACCCGACGTTTTACAGGCCGTGGACGAGGTTTTTGCGCGTCCCGAGGCTAATCGCGGCTTGTCAGGTGCCACTGTTCACTCCGCCATTCGCGATAATGAGCCGGGCGAGGTGGAAATCTGGGATATGCTGACGCCGGACGTGGTCGAGGAGCCAGATGACTGGCGCGTTCCGGTCGATCATTTGCAAGCTCCAGCTATCAAACTCGCCGAGCAGATTGCAGCAACCATTCGCTACTGGCTTGATCGCGGCGAAACCATTCCGGGCCAGAACCGCAAGCTTGCGCCAAAGGACATTATGGTGCTGGTGCGCAAGCGCGATCAGTTCATGCCAGCGCTTTCGCGCGCACTCAAAGAGCGCCATGTGCCGGTGGCTGGTGCCGACCGGCTCAAGCTTACAAGCCACATCGCCATTCAGGATCTGATGGCGCTGGGGCGTTTCGTGTTGCAGCCGTCTGATGATTTGTCATTGGCCTCTCTCCTCAAGAGCCCGCTATTTGGCTGGGATGATGACAGGCTGTTTGCACTCGCTCATCCGCGCAAGAGCGGCGAAACGCTGTTTGAGCGTCTTTATCATGCATCGCTTGAAGACCCGGCGCTGATTGGCGTGCATAAGACGCTGAGCCGCTGGCGCAATATGGCCGATAGGATGCCGATCTTTGAGTTCTATGCACGAATTTTGAGTGCGGATGGTGCCAGGCGTAAGCTTCTGGCGCGGCTTGGACCGGAAGCGGGCGATATTATCGATGAATTTCAGAACTATGCGCTTTCTGCCGAGCGCGCTGGTCTGCCGGGTATGCAGGCATTTCTGGAAACACTTGACGCTGCCTCACCGCAAATCAAGCGCGAGCTTGATCAGGGCCGCAATGAAGTACGCATCATGACGGTTCATGCCGCCAAGGGGCTTGAGGGTGCTGTGGTGTTTCTGGTTGATCCCGGCAATGCCGTCTGGAGCGGAACACGCGCGCCTAAGCTGATCCCGTTTGATCTCAGCAATGATGGGCCGCATGTGAAGGGCTATCTGTGGCAACCCAATGCGGGCTATCAGACAGGCTTCCTTGCGTCACAGATCGAAGGTCTGAAGGCCCGTGCGGAAGAAGAATATCGCCGCCTTCTTTATGTAGGCATGACGCGTGCGGAAGATAAGTTGATTGTCTGTGGCTATCGCGGATCGCGTGAAAGCGGCGAGACATGGCACAGGCTGGTTGAAGATGCGCTCACAACCAAGGCAGAGACCTTTGTGCATCCGGTATCCGGCGTTGCCGCCCGACGCTATCGCAACACGCCGCGCGGCCTCACTGAGATTGCAGAGCCTGAAGTTGAAAAGGTGGCAGAGCTGCCGCCGCTGCCGCTCGACTATCTGAAGCCCATAAAGCCGGAACCGGGTCTCCCGCGTCCGCTGGCACCGTCGGGCGCATCGGCACTGATTGAAGCGGATGAGGAGCCACCGCTTGATACGCTGTCGCCGGTTCTGGGACAGGGCGGCGAGACATCGGCTTTCGCGTTAAGGCGCGGTACGGCGATCCACATGCTGCTGCAATATCTGCCAGAAGTGGCCGCGAATGAGCGCGAGAAGCTTGCACAGGATTATCTGGCACGCATTGCTGCCGACTGGCCGGAAGCTGAACGCGCGAAAGCCTGGGCGAGTGTTGCAACCATTCTGGCCGATCCAAAGTTTGCGCCGGTCTTCGCCAGCGGATCGCGTGGTGAAGTGGCGGTCATGGGCACGATTAATCTCGGCGGAAAAGATCATGCCGTCTCGGGCCAGATCGACCGCATCAGCGTCGATGAAAACCGCGTCTTGATTGTGGATTATAAAACCAATCGCCCGCCGCCAAAGACCATTGAAGCCGTGCCTTTCGCCTATCGCGCACAGCTTGCGCTTTATCGGGAATTGCTTGCGCCCCTTTATCCGGGACGGGACGTCGAGGCCGCTCTTCTGTTCACCGAAGGGCCATATCTACTGCCATTGCCAGAAGCTTCAATGGATGAAGCATTGAAAGCGCTTGGCGACTCTCAAGGAAAGGTTACTAACCAGAACTTGACGGATGGCAGTCAACACGCCACATGATATGGTCAAAGGAGCGATTTCCTGATGAGTCTTTCGCTCTCAAACAGATATGAGGATAGCCCTATGGCAACGCTAAAGGTCGATAACAGCAATTTTCAGTCGGACGTTCTTCAGTCGAGCGAGCCGGTCGTCGTGGATTTCTGGGCGGAATGGTGCGGTCCTTGCAAGATGATCGCTCCGGCTCTGGATGAAATCGCTGCTGAAATGGCCGGTCAGGTTAAGATCGCTAAGGTCAATATCGACGAAAATCCAGAACTCGCAGCACAGTTTGGCGTTCGCTCGATCCCAACACTGCTGATGTTCAAGGACGGAGAACTTGCAGCCAACATGGTTGGCGCAGCTCCAAAGAGCCGCCTTGCTGACTGGATCAAGGCTTCTGCTGCTTAATCAGCATAGTTTATATGATAAGAAGAACCCGGCCTTTAAGCCGGGTTTTTTGTTAGTTTGGTGGAGTTCCATTGTCGCGCAGCACTTCACCTGCAAGGTAAAGCGAACCGCCAATCAGAATGCGGGGCGGCGCTTCATCAGGCGCCCATGTGTCGCGCAAAATTTTGAGTGCGTTTTCAACCGAATGCACCGGTTCTGCCGAAAGCCCCGCTTTTTGCGCGCTGATCGCCAGCTCATTATTCGGAATGCCTGCGTCACTTGACGGGATTGGCACGGTAAAGACATGACGTGCCATGCCCGCAAAGGCCTCAAAATAGCCGACAGGGTCTTTGGTGTTAATCATGCCGGTAATCAGGAACAACGGCCGTGTGGAACGTTCTTCGAGGTCGCCAAAGGCTTCCGCAATCACCATGCCAGCGCCGGGATTGTGCCCGCCATCAAGCCAGATTTCTGATGCCGTGGGTGCCAGATCAACAAGTGCGCCATGGGTCAGGCGCTGCATACGCGCAGGCCAGTCCACAACCATCATGGCTTTTTCAGCGGCCTTGTCGGTAATGGTGAAACCAGCCATTTGCACGGCTTCAATGGCAGCAGCAGCATTGGCAAGTTGGTGACGGCCCGACAGACGGGGCAGAGGCAGATCAATCAGACCGTCTTCGTTCTGGAAAACCATACGGCCATGTTCCTCAAAAGCGAGGAAATCCTGACCATAGATCGAAAGCGGGCAATCGAGCCGGTCAGCGGTCGATATCAGCACTTCGCGTGCCTCATCAAACAGCTGAAAACCGATGACGACAGGGCAGTCTTTTTTGATGATCCCGGCTTTTTCAGCAGCAATCAGCTCAACACGGTCGCCAAGAAATGCCTGATGATCGATAGAAATCGGCATAATCAGCGATACAGCTGGCTCCGCAATCACATTGGTCGCATCGAAGCGTCCGCCAAGGCCAACTTCCATGATCACAACATCAGCGGGATGCTCGGCAAACAGCACGAAGGCAACGGCGGTGAGTATCTCGAAAACCGTGATGTGCTGACCGTCATTGGCGGCTTCCACGCGTTCAATGGCCTCGGCCAGAACATCATCGGAAACAAACTTGCCGCCATTTTTGGAGGCAAGGCGGTAGCGCTCATGCCAATTGACGAGGTGCGGCGAGGTATGGACGTGAACGCCAAAGCCGCTTGCCTCCAGAAGCGCGCGGCAGAAGGCGGTGGCCGATCCTTTGCCGTTGGTTCCGGCAATATGGATAACAGGCGGCAGGTTCAGGTGCGGATTGCCGAGCTTTTCCAAAAGACCGCGAATGCGGTCCAGTGAAAGATCAAACCCTTTGGGATGCAATTGCATCAGCCGCTCGATGACGGCATCCGCTTTTCCTGTCACGATTAAGCCGCCTTGCTGTCAGCTTCTGGCTTCTTTGGTGCAGGTGCCTTTACCGGCACATCACTGTTGGCTGGCTGCCGGGTCATGATTTTGAGCAGGCTTGCAATGGTTGATTTCAGCTCAAGGCGCGAGCAAACCATATCGACCATGCCATGTTCCATCAGATATTCAGCGCTCTGAAAGCCTTCTGGCAGCTTTTCGCGAATGGTCTGTTCAATCACGCGTGGACCAGCAAAGCCGATCAGTGCGCCCGTTTCTGCAATGTGAATATCGCCGAGCATTGCATAGGAAGCCGTCACGCCGCCTGTTGTCGGGTTGGTGAGAACAACGATGTAAGGCAGACCCGCTTCTTTGAGCATTTCCACTGCAACAGTGGTGCGCGGAAGCTGCATAAGCGACAGGATGCCTTCCTGCATGCGTGCACCACCGGAGGCTGCAAACAGAACCAGCGGGCGTTTCAGTTCAATGGCCTTCTGGAAGCCCTGAATGATCGCTTCACCGGCACCCATGCCGAGCGAACCGCCCATGAAGCCGAAGTCCTGCACGGTTGCGACAATCGGCAGGCCTTCAATCGTGCCAAGACCATTGATGATCGCGTCTTCCATGCCGGTGCGCGCACGATAGTCTTTCAGACGGTCGATATATTTCTTTTCATCGCGGAATTTCAGCGGATCGGTTGGAACCTTCGGGCTTTCCAGCATCGTGTATTCGCCATTGTCGAAGAAGAAACGCAGACGGTCCTTACCCTTTATGCGCATGTGATGGCCGGAGCCAGGAATCACGAACTGATTGCTTTCAAGGTCCTTATGGAACACCATTTCGCCGGTCGATGGATCCTTGATCCAAAGATTTTCCGGCATCTCGCGACGTCCGAGCATCGAATTGATCTTTGGACGAACGTAGTTGGTGATCCAGTTCATGACGTTTGCTTCCGTTTCTTGTTCTTCAGACTATTCAACAGTGCTTGCTGCCCTAAATGGACGATTTATTGGGCGGCTTCAAGGCGTGTTGCGCGAACACTTGCTGCCAATGCACTGACAAGTTTGGTAACAGCGGCTGCCGGGTCGCCCTTTACCTTGCCATTTTCGTCGAGTTCAAGCGCCACGGTATTGACGATTGCAGTACCCACAACCACGCCGTCAGCAGCTTCCGCAATGGCGGCGGCCTGTTCCGGGGTCTTCACACCAAAGCCTACACAAATTGGCAGATCGGTGCTTTTCTTGATGTGACGGACAGCATCGGCAACGCGGCTTGTATCGGCAATCGCCGAGCCGGTAATGCCGTTCATTGAGACATAATAGACGAAGCCCGACGAATTATGCAGCACTTTTGGCAGGCGCTTGTCGTCGGTGGTTGGTGTCGTCAGGCGGATGAAGTTGAGGCCCGCAGCCGTTGCCGGAATGCAGAGTTCCTTGTCCATTTCAGACGGCAGATCAACAATGATGAAGCCATCAATGCCCGATGTTTTTGCATCAGCCAAAAAGCGCTCGACGCCATAAATATAGATTGGGTTGTAATAACCCATCAGAACGATTGGCGTGGTGTTGTCTTCTTTGCGGAAGTCAGCAGCCAGTTGCAGCGTCTTTTTCAGTGTCTGACCGGCATTGAGTGCACGCAGACCCGCGGCCTGAATGGCAGGGCCATCGGCCATCGGATCAGAAAAAGGCATCCCAAGCTCAATCACGTCTGCGCCTGCTTTTGGCAGCGCCTTCATGACCTTGAGCGATGTTTCATAATCGGGGTCGCCGCCCATGAAATAGGTAACCAGCGCCGGACGTCCTTCGGACTTGAGCGATGCGAATTTGGTGTCGATGCGTGTGGTCATACCGTGCCCCGTGGCAAAATGCGCGTAAGATATTCGGCGGTGGACTGGCCTGACATGGCCGTTTCCATCCAGGCGCGCCGTTCAAAGTCGATGATTCCCAGCTCCCAAACGCATGCCATCAACAGAGGCTGCGCTGGTACAAATTCGATCTCTTCAATGAGTTCGGATTGCCAGAGAATCTGCGTTGCGATGCCACCTTCCAGCCACCAGTGCAGAAGCAACCACAGGCTTTCTTCTCCCTGATGCAGAATGGCAAAGCCAGCACCCAGATGCGGCGTATGCTCGAGCTTTTCTGCAACAGATGCGATCTGCCTGCGGGCAATGCCGAGAGCGGATTCAGCAAGCGGATTGGAAGGATCGGCTTCGATGATGTTGAGCTTGATTGTTGCCGACCCACACTCCGTCAGCCCGTCGAACCATGCGGCGCGCGGTCTGTAAGCATTGGTGTCAACAACAGCCTTGCTCATTTCGGCCTCACATGTCCATGCCGAGCAATTGCCCGACCGTGTGAACGTCCTTGTCGCCGCGACCGGACAGATTGACGATCATCACCTGATCCTTGCCCATGGTCGGCGCCATTTTCACAGCTTGCGCAATCGCATGCGCGGATTCAAGCGCCGGGATGATGCCTTCAACGCGTGTGCAAAGCTGGAAAGCTTCCAGTGCTTCGTCGTCAAGGATCGGCACATATTCAACGCGGCCGGAATCCTTGAGCCATGAATGCTCAGGACCAACGCCCGGATAATCAAGACCTGCGGAAACCGAATGGCCTTCAAGAATCTGGCCGTCTTCGTTCTGCAACAGATAGGTGCGGTTGCCATGCAGAACGCCGGGGCTGCCTGCACTCATCGAGGCGCAATGCTCAACGCCATCAAGGCCGCGACCGCCTGCTTCAACGCCAACGATCTTAACCGATGCGTCGTCCAGGAACGGATGGAACAGGCCAATTGCGTTCGATCCGCCGCCAACAGCAGCGACGATCACGTCTGGTAGACGGCCTTCCTGTTCGAGAATCTGTTTGCGTGCTTCGGTGCCAATGACCGACTGGAAGTCGCGCACGAGCTCCGGATAAGGATGTGGACCAGCGGCAGTGCCGATCAGATAATAGGTGTCTTCAACATTGGTGACCCAATCGCGCAATGCTTCGTTCATCGCGTCTTTGAGCGTACCATTGCCAGCCGTGACCGGCTTAACTTCAGCGCCCAGCAGCTTCATGCGGAAGACGTTCGGCTTCTGACGTTCAACGTCAGTCGCACCCATATAGACCACGCAAGGCAGGCCAAAACGCGCAGCAACGGTTGCCGATGCAACACCGTGCTGACCTGCGCCGGTTTCAGCGATGATGCGGGTTTTGCCCATGCGCTTAGCAAGCAGAATCTGGCCAAGGCAATTGTTGATCTTATGGCTGCCGGTGTGGTTCAGGTCTTCGCGCTTGAAGTAAATCTTCGCGCCGCCCAAATGCTTGGTCAGGCCTTCAGCATAATAAAGCTTGGAAGGGCGACCTGCATAATAGGTCGAGAGATTGGAAAGCTCGGCCTGAAATTCAGGATCGTTCTTTGCCGTATCATAGGCTCCCTGCAATTCGAGGATGAGCGGCATCAGCGTTTCGGCGACAAAGCGTCCGCCAAAAATGCCGAACATGCCTTCTTCATCCGGGCCTGTTTTGTAGGAATTGGGTTCAACCGGCTTGTTCACTGCTGCCACTCCGTCATGTGCAGGCTATTGTCTGGCATCAGACACAGCCTGAAAAAATTCATTGATAAGGCGCACATCCTTTTCACCGGGCGCACGCTCCACACCGGACGATACATCGATACCCGGCGCACGCGTCTTGTGCAGCGCCTCGGCAATGTTGCCCGCGTTCAGTCCACCGGAAAGCATGTAATCGACGCTGTCGTCAAGCGCGTCGAGCAATGCCCAGTCAAAGGATACACCATTGCCGCCGGGAAGGTCAGAATCTTTCGGTGGTTTGGCATCAAAAAGAAAGCGATCCGCAATGCCCTGATACGGCGCGATCACCTGAAAATCCTCGGCCTCGCGAATGGCAAAGGCTTTGATCACCGGCAGGCCGTAACGAGCTTTTACTTGCGCTACACGTTCCGGCGTTTCATGGCCATGGAGTTGCAGCATATCGGGATGCAATTCACGCACAATTTCATCAAGCGTTTCGTCATCCGCATCAACGGTGACGGCAACCACTTGGGCGCGGCCTCTCGCTGCTTCACGCAGACGTCCGGCGTCGGCAGGGGTTAAGTGCCGCGGGCTTTTGGGAAAGAAGATAAAGCCAATATGCGTCGCCCCGCGATCAAGCGCAGCAGCGACTGCTTCCGGCGTTTTAAGGCCACATATTTTTATATCAAAAACCATGGCGTTTCCGTCGCACATATTGCGGGCCGACTCAAGCTGTTCCGGCTTCAACGCGGGGAGCCGCGTCATCATAGCCCTGTGCTATGAGGTAATCATAGGCTTCCATAACCTCAAGGGGAACGGCTTGCGCAACCTGAAAGCCAAGTGCCGGATATTCGAGAATGCGGCGCAGATCACCCACCATCTCGCGCACCAGCTTTTCAAAATCATGGCCCGCTGTTGGCTGATCTCTAAAAGACGTCGCGGGTGCGGTGACAAATGCGCGTGCCTCCGGCCATTGCCGGTCAACGGTTGCGCGCACCCGACGCTGGGTCTGCGGTTTGGTCACAAAGATTGGGCTGATGGTTCCTGCAACCATGATTTCGCGTGCGAAAAGAATGTTCTCGCCAATATTAGTCGCTTTCGGCTCAATGATGATAGCCTCTTCCGGCACGCCTTCAGCAATGGCGATTTCTGCAAAGGCTTCGGCCTCTGAAGCCTTGTAAAGCCCTTTGGTCCAGTTGCCGCTATGGCCTGTGAACATGAGCCAGTTGGCAAGACCTTGCCGATAAAGATCGGCCGCATGTTTTGCAACGCGGGTGTCGTAGCTGCCAAGCCCGATGATCACATCGGCGGCGACAGGTTCATCGGAGAGGCAATGGTAATCCCACAGCGCCCGTGCAGCAGTTTGAATGTCTGATGTCATGTAAAATCGATAGCCTGTAATGCGCTGCCATTGCGCTTCAGCCATGCTTTGCAGCGCTCTGTATCAGGGCAAAGCTCATGGCAGAGTTTCCAGAATTTCGGCCCGTGGTTCATCTCAATCAGATGGGCCACTTCATGGGCGACGAGATAATTAATGACGGGCGCGGGCGCCATGCCGATACGCCACGAAAAAGAAAGCACGCCGTCGGAAGTACACGACCCCCAGCGGCTTTTGGTATCCTTGAACCGGACCGCTTTGGCTTTGCGGCCCACGGTTGCCGTGTGACGGACAACAAGCTGTTCAATATCGCGTTTGACTTCACGTTTGAGGTAATCAGCGATACGCCGCGAAAGATGCGCGGGATCGCCATGAACGAGCAGAACATTGCCTTCCAACAAATCCACTGTGCCGCGTCCGGGCTGATGGGTGATGAGATGCGGCACACCGCGAATGGGTATTTTCACACCAGCACGAAGTCCAGCCTGATCAGGCATTTTCGCAATGCGGCTTTCAATCCAGCCTTGATGACGGACCAGAAAGCTTTGCACTTCGCGGTCGGGTAGGCCGGGCGGAATGGTGACACGCAGCCCTTTGCCGCCAGTCTCAATCCGCAGCGTCAGACGTTTTGCGCGTGGGTTTTCCAGCACGCGCAAAGGCAGTTCGCACCCCGCAACCGCATGAATGCGTTCGCGTGTGACGACAGACGGCTTTTTGGACGCAGATCGAAATAAGGAAAAACCCATGCTTTAAAGATAGGTGATTCGCATAAAAATCCAGAAATTTTTAATGTTCCGTGCAAAACGGCGCAGACAAAGCCCGCGCCGTTTGCAGTTCAGATCAGGATTATAGCCACTAGATCGTGGTTATGTCGCTCGCATCATTTTTCTTTGCCGAAGCGCGTCGTTCAGCCATGAAACGGTCGAACTCTTCCTTGTCGCGGGCGCGGCGAAGTTCTGTGGCATAGGCTTCAAACTCAGCCCGGGCTTCTTCCAGCTTGCGGCGTTCTGCGGCTAACCGGTCGAGTTCTTCGCGACGCCATTCATCGAATGCAGCATTGCCGGTGGTGCCGCCAAAATTAAAGCTTTCGCTTTTGCTACAATTGCGGAAAGAGCCAAACAGAGAGTCGGTCTTTTCGTTGACCTGGCGTTTAAAATCACCGAGGCGGTCGCCCCAGATGATATAGGCGAGCATGGCGAGGCCAAGCGGCCAGAAAAAGATAAAGCCCAGCACCATCAGCGCAATCGTCGCTGGTGTCCATGCGGGGCGGATCAATGCAGAATTTGTCATGGTCTACTCCGTTTCATTCATGGCCGTTTGTTGATCTCGCGGCTTGGAATTGACGTGGTAAACCAATTGCGGCTTTTCAAGAATATCGCCTGCCTGCTCCCGCCAAACGGGAGCTAAGCAATGTGATTATCTCAGAAATTTTTTACGTAAATGTTCGAGTGCTGCTACCCCAAGCCCGGCAACCAGCGCCCAGAAGGCTGAACCAACACCAAAGAAGGCAATGCCGGAGGCAGTCACTGCAAAGGTGACAATGGCTGCAAGCCGCTCTTCTTCAACTTTAAGCGCCAGTGCCATAGCGTTGATGAACGGGCCACTCAGTGCGAGGCCAGCAACCAGCGCGATGAGTGTGACGGGCAGAACTGCGAAGATCGCCACCAGCGAAGCACCGAACAGTGCGAATATTATATAATAGACTGCATAGACCGGGCCGGTCATCCAGCGCTTTTTAGGGTCTGGATGCGCATCGGGATTGGTGCAAAGCGCTGCTGAAATAGCTGCAAGATTGCTGGTTGCTGCACCAAAGGGTGCAGTCAGCAGTGAGAAAAATCCTGTTACACGCAGCGCGGCGCTGGTCGGTGGCTCATAGCCTGAGGCGCGCAACACCGCAAATCCCGGCAGGTTCTGTGAGGCCATGGTCACGATATAAAGCGGCAAAGCGATGCCGATCATCGCGCCAATGTGAAACTCCGGCCAGATCAGTGTGAGTGTCGAAATCTCCGGTGCAGGCAGTTGAGGCACACGCGCTGACATCAGCGCATAGGCCATACCAAGCACGAGCACGGCAATGACTGCCAGCGACGGATTAAACAGCCGCACGATGAAAAACAAAGCCACCAGAGGCAGCACAAATGCAGGATCAAGCGAAACGGATTTTGCAGCCGCAATCACGAAACTCAGCAATACACCTGCCAGCATGCCTGATGCGACCGATGCCGGAATACGCGACACCAGTGTCGAAAGCGGTCGGATCAGCCCGGTCAGGATCAGCGCCAGCGCTGTTACGATGAATGCGCCCACCGCTTCCGGCATGGTGAAGCCGACGCTTGCACCAATCAGCGCCAGTCCGGGTGTGGACCATGCGGCGATGATCGGCATTTTGTAACGTATACTCAGCCATGCGGATGAACCGGCAATGGCCAGACACACCGCAGTTACCCAGCTTGCGGTTTCGGCTTGCGTTGCGCCGAGTACACTAGCGGCTGCAACAATCAGCGCCAGCGTACTGCCAAAGCCAACGATTGCTGCGACTGCCGCAGACGCAAAAACCGAAACGCGCATGCTTATTCTCCGAGAGATATACGTTCAGCGAGACCCGAAACGGTGCGGATCAGAAGTTCCAGATCCTGCGGACGCGACAGACGATGATCGCCATCGCGCACCAGTGTAAGCGTCACATCATCGACAGGCAGATGCTCGACGAGCTTGAGCGCGTGCTGATAAGGCACGGCATCATCCTGCATCCCTTGCAGAATATGTACCGGGCAGCCCGTTTCGATGATTCCTTTGAGAACCAGATTGTTGCGGCCGTCTTCGATCAGCGCGCGGGTGTAGATATACGGGTTTGGCGAATATTCCGAAGGCTCTTCAAAATAGCCCTGCTCGATCAGGTCTTTCTTCTGCGCATCGGTCAGTGATGGTTCAACCAGTTCTGCGGTAAAATCAGGTGCCGGTGCGATCAGAATAATTCCTGCTGGCGATTTGCCAACTTTCTTCAGTTCCTGCGCCATGCGCAGCGCGATCCAGCCGCCCATGGATGAACCGACGAGAATCTGCGGGCCTTTCGCATATTTTGCATAAACTGCGAGACTTTCATTCAGCCAGCGTGAAATTGTGCCCTGATTGAAGTCACCACCCGACTCACCATGACCGGAATAATCAAGACGCAATGCAGAACGCCTGGTCTTTTCAGCCCAGTCATCAAGAACGACGGCTTTGGTGCCGAGCATGTCCGAACGATAGCCACCGAGCCAGACAACACCCGGTGCAACCTGTCCGTTACGATTGCGCACGGCAATCTGCGCGCCATCAACGTCAATGAAATCTGGTTCAGCTGTGCTCATGGTTCGTCTCCTGATTTGGCAGGCAGTTTATCAAGTGATCTTCATTTGCCATTTATGACAGGCGGAGAAAACCTCACTCCCTTGAAATATTGAGGAATGTGACCGATATGTCGCTTACCACTCCCGAAACACTTCTTTCTTTGCCTTTATTCTTCCGGGGGTGCTTTTCCCTGTCAAAGATGCTATTGACTTTACCGCTCGCTTGACCACATTTCCGCGTTAAACAGGGGTTTGATCGGAAAAGGCCGTCGCGGGCCACGAAATTAAGCCGCCTATGACGTTAATAATCAGGAGATAACGACCATTCGCCGACCGTTCAGAGCGACGCCGGTCCAGAAAGACGGACCGCGCTCCAACCGTGATATCCGGGTTCCCCGGGTCCAGCTTATTGATGCCGAAGGCCACAACCACGGCAGTATCCCGACGCAGGACGCCATTGCGATGGCAGAAGAAGCGGGTCTCGATCTCGTTGAGATCGTGCCAAACGCTGAACCGCCTGTGTGCAAGATCGTGGATCTCGGCAAGCTGAAGTATCAGAATCAGAAAAAAGCCTCCGAAGCACGCAAGAAGCAGAAAACGGTCGAAATCAAAGAAATTAAGATGCGACCGAACATCGACACGCATGACTATGAAGTGAAGATGAAGGCTGCGCAGCGTTTCTTTGACGATGGCGATAAGGTGAAGTTCACCCTGCGTTTCCGTGGTCGTGAAATGGCGCACCAGGAGCTTGGTATGAAGCTTCTCATCCGCGTCAAGGAAGACACTGTGGAGATCGCAAAGGTCGAAGCAGAACCTAAGCTTGAAGGCCGTCAGATGATGATGGTTCTGGCTCCACGCTGATCTAATGATTTTTTGCCTTTGAAAAGCCGCCTTCGGGCGGTTTTTCTTTGCCCGAAATAATCCTCTCTTAGAGATCATCATGAAAACACTAAGTGAACTGGGCAAATATCAGCAAAGACGCCGTCTTGCGATAGCCATTGTCATTGGGCTTCTTGTGTTCGCGCTGTTGTTCGTGCGCTCACAATCGACCGACCATATGCATGAATATATTGAAGCTTTCGGCATCAGCTTGATCGTCGCTGCGATTCTCGGCCGTATGTGGTGCACGCTTTATATTGGCGGGCGCAAAAGTGCGGAGATCGTGCAGACGGGCCCCTATTCGATGACGCGCAATCCGCTATACGTGTTCAGCAGCATAGGCGCTATCGGTATCGGCGCACAAACTGGCAGTATTATTATCGCGCTTGCCTTTGGCGTGCTGTGTTATCTGGCTTTCGCAACCGTCATCCGCACGGAAGAGAAGTTTCTCAAGGCCAATTTTGGCAAGCCCTATGAGGCTTATTGCGCGAGTGTTCCGCGCTTCTTTCCAAAATTCTCGCTGTTTCGCGATGAAGTTGAGTTGCGCGTAAAACCGGACCGGCTTTACCGGACATTCACGGATGGTCTGGTGTTCTTTGTGGCCTATCCGTTCTTTGAATTCATCGAATATCTTCAGGACATCGGCTCATTGCCGGTTTTGCTGCGACTTTATTGAATTTGGGGCGCGATTCAGCCTGATTCAAGCTGATTCAGGCATTGCGTTTTTCGGGCTTTACGCCTATAAGCCGCCTTCGAACCGACCGGCAGGGCATGCCGTGGCGGTTTCGTATGCTTTCTGGACTTGGTCGGTCCGGGAGTAAAACAAGGTTTCGGTCTGTTGCAGATACGGACGCCACTAAACAAAAGGCGTGGAGTGCTGCAAATACGACGGGGACTAAACAAAGGAGTAGCAAAATGCCCAAGATGAAGACCAAATCGGCTGCTAAGAAGCGGTTCAAAATCACAGGCACTGGCAAAGTTGTAGCTGCGGCTGCAGGCAAGCGCCATGGCATGATCAAGCGCTCGAACAAGTTCATTCGCGATGCACGCGGCACCATGGTGCTTTCGGAAGCAGATGCGAAGATCGTAAAACAGTTCCTGCCTAACGGCCTCTAAGCCGTCTATCCTCGTAAGGAGATCATAACATGGCACGTGTAAAACGCGGCGTTACCGCCCACGCCAAGCACAAAAAAGTTCTCGACCAGGCTTCCGGTTTCCGTGGCCGTCGTAAAAATACGATCCGCACCGCTAAGGCTGCTGTTGATCGTTCGAAGCAGTATGCTTACCGCGACCGCAAGAATCGCAAGCGTACATTCCGCGCTCTCTGGATTCAGCGTATCAACGCTGCTGTTCGCGAGCAGGGCCTGACCTATGGCCGTTTCATCGATGGTCTTGCTAAGGCAGGTATCGAAATCGACCGTAAGGTTCTTTCCGACATCGCAATCCATGAACCTGATGCATTCGGTGCGCTGGTTGCGTCGGCAAAGAAGGCTCTCGAGTACCTCAAGAACACCGAGACGCCAAACGCTTTTGAAGGCGCTGTTCGCTAAGCCAGCCCTTCCCAAGTGATAATCTGAATTTTGGGAACCCGCGCTGGCTCGGCTGGCGCGGGTTTTTCTTTCAGTTCGCTCATGCGAACCGGCAAGTATCAATCAAGAGGCGTGGAGTGCTGCAAGCACGACAGGGAAATAAATCAAGAGGCGTCGAGTGTCCCCTGGACACGAGAGGGATATAGACAATGAGCGATCTTGAACAACTCGAACAAACTATTCTTGGCGAAATCGCTGCGGCCAGCGACGAGCAGGCGATTGAAGCGGTGCGCGTGGCAGCACTCGGCAAAAAGGGCACCATCTCTGAAAAGCTGAAGACGCTGGGCAGCATGTCGCCGGAAGAGCGTCAGGCGCAGGGGCCGGCCATCAATGGTCTGAAGAACCGCGTCACCGAAGCGCTCACCGAACGCAAGACAGAGCTGCGCAAGCAAGCTATTGCAGCGCGCCTTGAGCGTGAGAAGGTCGATGTGACCCTGCCGGTACGCGAAAGCGCTGCATCACGTGGCCGTATTCACCCAATTTCTCAGGTTATCGATGAAATCACCGCGATTTTCGCGGATATGGGTTTCTCGATTGCCGAAGGTCCGGATATTGAGACCGACTATTACAATTTCACGGCGCTGAACTTTCCTGAAGGTCATCCGGCGCGTGAAATGCACGACACCTTCTTCTTCAATGCAGACGAGAAGGGCGAGCGCAAGCTGCTGCGCACGCACACCTCGCCGGTGCAGGTGCATACGATGGAGAAGTTCGCCGCCCTTCGCGACAAGGAAGGCCGCGACGAGCCGATTCGCATCGTCATTCCGGGCAAGACTTATCGCATGGATTCCGATGCAACCCATTCGCCGATGTTCCATCAGGTCGAAGGTCTGGTTGTCGATAAGTCTGCCAATGTCGCCAACATGAAGTGGGTGCTGGAAGAGTTCTGTAAGGCCTTCTTCGAAGTGCCAAACGTCACGATGCGTATGCGTCCGAGCTTCTTCCCGTTCACCGAGCCTTCGGTTGAAGTCGACATTCAGTGCGACCGTTCCGGCCCTCATGTGAAGTTTGGCGAAGGCACGGATTGGCTCGAAATTTTGGGCTGCGGCATGGTGCATCCGAATGTACTGCGCGCTTCGGGCTATGATCCGGACGTCTATCAGGGCTTTGCATGGGGCATGGGTATCGACCGCATTGCCATGCTGAAATACGGCATGCCTGATCTGCGCGCTTTCTTCGATGCCGATGTGCGCTGGCTCAACCATTATGGTTTCCGTCCACTCGACCTGCCGACGCTGTTCGGCGGCCTGAGCGCGTAAAGACAGGAAGGAAAAGACAATGAAATTTACGCTTTCCTGGCTCAAGGATCACCTTGAAACCGATGCGACGCTCGACCAGATCGTCGAGAAGCTCACAGATATTGGTTTGGAAGTGGACGGGGTTGATGACCGCGCCGCGTTCAAGGCTTTCAAAATCGCCAAGGTTCTGAACGCCGTTCAGCATCCTGATGCCGATAAACTGCGCGTTTTATCCGTTGATACTGGCGAAGGCCAGCCGGTTCAGGTCGTTTGCGGTGCACCGAATGCCCGCACAGGCCTGGTCGGTGTTCTGGGCCGTCCGGGCGATTATGTGCCGGGTCTCGATGTGACGCTTTCGGTTGGCAAAATCCGTGGTGTCGAAAGTTTCGGCATGATGTGTTCCGAGCGCGAGCTGGAGCTTTCAGACGAACATAACGGCATTATTGATCTGCCCGAAGATGCGCCTGTTGGTACAAGCTATGCGGCATATCTCGGTATCGACGATCCGATCATCGAAATCGGTCTGACGCCAAACCGTGCGGATTGCACCGGCATTCGCGGCATTGCTCGTGATCTGGCCGCCGCTGGCCTCGGCACGCTTAAGAATACTTTGCCGGAAGCGGCAAAGGGTGAAGGCGAGACACCTGTTAAGATTATTCTTGATCAGGATGCGGAAAATCCGTTCTGCAACGGCTTTGCGCTGCGTCTGGTTAAGGGTGTGAAGAACGGCCCAAGCCCAAAATGGATGCAGCAGCGTCTGAAAGATATTGGCCTGCGCCCGATCAATGCGCTGGTCGATATCACCAATTATGTGACGTTCGATCAGGGCCGTCCGCTGCATGTGTTTGATGCGGCCAAGGTCAAGGGCAATCTGACCGTGCGTCTTGCGAAGGATGGCGAAACGATCCTTGGTCTTGATGGACGTGAACATAAGTTCAAGCCGGGCATGTATGTGATCGCCGATGAAAACGGCCCCGAATCGATTGCCGGTATCATGGGTGGCGAACATTCAGGCTGTGATGAAAACACTGTCGACGTGCTGATCGAGTCGGCCCTTTGGGATCCGCGCATGATTGCGCGTACGGGCCGCGAACTGGGTATCGTCACCGATGCGCGCTATCGCTTTGAACGCGGCGTTGATCCTGAAATGATGATTCCGGGCGCGGAAATTGCAACCAAGCTGGTGCTTGAGCTTTGTGGCGGTCAGCCAACGGTTCTCGACGTGGTTGGTTACAATGCTCCTGCCCCGCGTGTGATTGATTTCCCGGTTTCGGAAGTCAAGCGTTTGACTGGCATCGAGGTTTCCTATGACGCATCGTTCGACATTCTGAAGCGTCTTGGCTTTGGCGTTGAAGGTGATGGCAAGATCATCAAGGCAACGGTGCCAACGTGGCGCAATGATGTGGAAGGCAAGGCTGACCTCGTTGAAGAAGTCATGCGTATTCACGGCATCAATCAGATTGCACCGCAGCCGCTGCCGGGGCTTGGCACGGTCAATGGTCGTATTCTGACAACGCTGCAAATCCGCACGCGTCTTGCACGCCGCACGCTTGCTTCGCGCGGCATGATGGAAGCTGTCACCTATTCCTTCATTTCCGAAAGCCAGGCCAAAGCTTTTGGCGGCGGCAAGCCGGAACTGAAGCTCGCGAACCCGATTGCAGCCGATATGTCGGATATGCGTCCATCGCTTCTGCCGGGCCTGCTGTCTGCTGCTCAACGCAATGCAGATCGCGGTTTTGGTGATACGGCACTGTTTGAAGTGTCGGGCATCTATGAAGGGGACAAGCCGGAACAGCAGCGTCGCGTGGCGGGCGGTGTGCGTCGCGGCACGGCTGGCGTTGAAGGCGCAGGCCGCTTCTGGTCGGGCAATGCAGCAACTGTCGGTGTGTTCGATGCAAAGGCTGATGCGCTGGCAGCACTTGAGGCTGCTGGTGCGCCGGTTGATCGTATCCAGATCGAAGCCGGTGGTCCGGAATGGTTCCATCCGGGCCGTTCGGGCACGCTGAAGCTTGGACCGAAGGTCGTGCTTGGCTATTTTGGTGAGTTTCACCCGGATACGCTGGAAGCACTCGATGTTTCAGGCGCGCTTTGCGGCTTTGAAGTCTATATTGATGCGATCCCTGAGCCAAAGGCGAAGGCCACCCGCACCAAGCCAGCGCTCAGCCTTTCGCAGTTCCAGAGCCTCAAGCGTGACTTCGCTTTCGTTGTGGATGCAAATGTGGAAGCCGGTAACGTTGTTAAGGCGGTTTCATCGGCTGACAAGAAGCTGATTGCCGGTGTTCAGGTGTTCGACGTGTTCACAGGCGCTTCACTTGGTGAAGGCAAGAAGTCGATTGCGGTTGAAGTGCTTTTGCAGCCACAGGACCGCACGCTGACTGACGAGGATCTGGAAGCATTGGCGAAGCAGGTGATTGCAAATGTCACCAAGCAGACCGGCGGCGTCCTTCGCGGATAAAAAGACTAAAATGGCCCGTTAAGGGCCATTTTTTTATTATTTTTAATTTTAGGTGTTTTCAATATGAGATCTTTTTTCTGTTTTATTCTGTATATCGGGCTTCTGATTTCGGGTTCTTCTTCATCTTTGGCCAGTGAAGCCGGTCAGTCGCGGCTCGACGAAATTCGTGCGAGCGGCATCCTGAAAGTTGGAACGACGGGTGATTATCGTCCGTTCACATTCAGAAACACTGAAACGGGCGTGTTTGAAGGTTTCGATATAGAGCAAGCCGAAAACCTCGCAAAAGCACTAGGCGTCAAGCTGCAACTGGTTGAGACCACCTGGTCAAATCTCTCAACAGATTTTGCTTCTGATAAATTCGACATTGCGATGGGGGGCGTTTCCGTCACGCTTGAAAGACAAAAGACAGGTTCTTTTTCCCTGCCTTATCTGGAGGATGGCAAAGCACCTCTGACGCGCTGTGAAGATAAAGACAAGTTTGTTACGCTGTCTATTATCGACAAGCCCTCAGTCAAAGTGATTGTTAATCCGGCCGGTACAAATGAATTGTTTGTGAGAAAAAATCTCAAAGAATCCCAGATTGTGTTATGGAAAGACAATAAGAGCATTTTCGATGCGCTTGCTGGAGGCAAGGCAGATTTGATGATTACTGACGCTATTGAAGCGCGCTATCAGCAGAAGAAGTATCCGGGAATTTTTTGTGTTGCTTCTGTTGAAAAGCCATTCACTCTCGTCGAAAAAGCTTATTGGATTCAACGTGATCCGGATTTAACTGCTTTCGTCAATCAATGGCTTCATCTTTCAAAAAAAGACGGCAGCTTTGATGCGATTTATAGCAAATGGCTGAATTAGCCTCGCAAACCGACGCAGTTGCCCCATGGGTCTTTGACCTGACACATGCGCATGTCGTCCTGAATATCGAGCGGCCCGCGATAAAGCGTGCCGCCAATGGCAATCAAATGCGCGAGCATCTCATCGAAATTGTCGACGTGCCAATAGACAACGCTTCCCGCAGCACCCGATGAAACCTTCTCATCTGCCGGAACAATCTCCAGATCGACATCGCCAATCTGCAAATAGCTGAAATCATAAGCTTCGAGATGTTTAAGGACGGCTTGCGGAAAAGCCTTGCGATACCACTCTATTGCCGTCTCAACATCGCTGACATGGATCAGAACCGCGGATATTGCACCACTCATGCAGGAACAATCGCGCGTGCAGGCATGGCAAGCATGGCCATGTCGATGATTTTCTGCACGGCTTCGCGCGAGTTGCCATCGCGGGCCTCAAATGAAATGCTCTGCTGGATCATATGATAAAATTCGGTCATCTGAGCGATGTCGGTGTGTTCGGGCAAATCGCCCGCCGCAATAGCGCGCTTCAGGCGCTGTGAAAGCCGCTGATGATTGGTGTGACGGACATCTTGCAGAAACGCCTTCACATTGGCGTTTTCAGGTTTGCACTGGATTGAGCTGACACTGATCATGCAGCCACCGGCGGGGCAGGCAAAAGCGCTGTCGGCACTGAGTTCAAGCCATTGCCGCATGCCGTCCTGAATGGTTGGCGCATTTTCAAGCGCATCGAAAGGACCAGCACCAATCGTGCGGGTGTAATAGTCCACGGCTTCACGAAATGCCTGTTCCTTATTGCCGAAGGCGGCATAAAAGCTCGGCGGCGTGATGCTGATCACCGACGTGAAATCATTGATCTGGGCGCATTCATAGCCCTTCGCCCAGAAGACTTTCATGACTTTTTCCAGCGCAGTATCGCGGTCGAAACTGCGCGGACGCCCGCGCGGAACCATTTTTCGCCCTTTCTGTAGTCGTGCTTATATAATTTGCTTGACGCTCCGGCGCAAGACGATATGAATTATGTAGTATCGACTATATAAATAGGATTCGTCCCATGAACGAAGTGTGTGATTCTACCCTTGCGGTGGAAGGGGTTTCTGCGTCTTCAAATCAGGCGCGCGCCATTCCGCTGGTGGTTTATTGCCTGACACTGGGCATTTTTGCGCTGACCACGTCTGAACTGATGATTTCCGGCATGATGCCAGCGCTACAGGAGGCTTTTGGCCGCTCGATTTCCGATATTGGCAATCTCATCTCGGTCTATGCTCTCGGTATGACGATTGGTGGCCCGCTGGTGACAATCTTGTTTCTGGCGCTGAAGATTGAAAACAAGCGCGGGCTGCTGTTGCTTCTGATTCTTTATGCTGTCGGGCAAAGCGTGGCTGCCTCGACCAGCAATTTTCATGTGATGCTGGTGGCGCGTGTTTTCACCGGCATGGCAGCGGCGACCAGTTTCGGGCTGATGCTGGCAATCACTGCGCAGCTCGTCGTGCCTGAACTGCGTGGTCGCGCCTCTTCGCTGGTCTTTGCGGGGCTGATGCTTTGCACCGTTCTTGGCGTGCCGCTGGCAACCGTTATCACCAATGCCTTCGGCTGGCGGGCGAGCTTCTGGGCGATTGTGGTGCTGGTCCTGTTCTGCGCTCTGGTGATCGCAATCAAGATCGAAGCAAAGCCAAATCACGCGGAGGTAAATCTGCGCTCCGAACTCAATGAAATGCGAAAGCCAAGGCTTTGGGCCGCTTACGCAACCAGCGCTCTGGTGATTGGTGCCTCGTTCTCGGTTTATAGCTATTTATCGCCGATCACAGCGCAACTCGCAGGCTTTCCGGAAGCGCAACTGCCGTTTTTGCTGGCCATCTATGGCGCGGCAAACATTATCGGTAATTATGTGATTGGTCGTTTCGCTGACCGTCATACGATTGCAACGATAATTATCGGCATTCTGATTATGCTGGCGGCAATGCTGATCTTCGCCCTGTTTGCTGAGCTGAAAATTGCGACAGTGCTGGCAATTGTGATGATCGGTCTCACCGGTATTGCGCTTAATCCGGCGTTCATCGCACGGGTGATGCGCATTGCCCATCCCGGCGCGCTGGTCAATGCGATGCATGCATCGGTCATCAATATTGGTCTGGGACTTGGTCCATGGGCTGGCGGTTTTGCGCTCTCAACGGGCTATAGCCTTCATGCGCCGCTCTGGGTGGGCTTTATCATGACGCTTCTTGGCTTGCTAACCCTTGCACCGCGCACCTTGCGAAAAATGTGATTCTACCCTTTTCAAAGGCCGCACTATGATGCGGCCTTTCATTTTTTAGTTTAACCTCCCTCACAATCATGCCATCCATGGCCCCCAAAAGTTTGCATTGCTAAAAGCATTGAAAAAGGGATCGGCATGTTTCGTTGGGGTATTCTTTCCACCGCCAAGATTGGCGTCACGCAGGTTATTCCGGCGCTCTGCGCCTCTGACAATGGTGTGGTTCATGCCATTGCCAGCCGTGATGAGGCGCGTGCCCGCGCTGTTGCGGATCGGTTCGGTGCACCGCTGGCCTTTGGTTCCTATGAAGAACTGCTCGCAAGCGACGAAGTGGATGGCGTCTATATCCCGCTGCCAACTTCACAACATATTGAATGGACGCTGAAAGCGGCTCAGGCTGGCAAGCATGTGCTTTGCGAAAAGCCGATTGCGCTTAAAGCCGATGATATTGATCAGCTGATTGCCGCGCGCGACAAGCATAAGGTTATAATCGCCGAAGCCTTTATGGTCTTTTATCATCCGCAATGGATCAGGCTGCGTTTTCTTCTTGAAGAAGGCGCGATTGGAACGCTCCGCCATGTGCAGGGCGCGTTCAGCTATTTCAACAATGATCCTGCGAACATGCGTAACCAGCCGGAGCTTGGCGGTGGCGTGCTGCCGGACATTGGCGTCTATCCAACGGTTGTCACGCGTATGGTCACGGGCAAGGAACCGCTCTCGGTACAGGCTACGGTCGAATATGATCCGAAGTTCGGCACCGATCGCTATGCCAATGTCTCGGCCCGATTCGATGGTTTTGATCTGAGCTTCTATGTTGCCACCCAGCTTGCCGGTCGTCAGACGATGGTTTTCCATGGCGATAAGGGCTTTATCGAAGTTCACGCACCTTTTAACACCGGCAAATATGGTCATGGCCGCATTACGCTCTATAATGCAGGACATACGGAGGCGACAGAGTGGTCGTTCTCCGATACAGACCATTATAAGCTTCAGGCGGAAAACTTCGTGCGCGCCACGAAGGGCGAAGGCGTGATGCTGTTTTCTCTGGAAAACTCAAAAGCCAATCAGAAATTTATCGATGCGATTTATCGCGCTGGTAAAAGCGACGGCTTCGTGAGTGTCTGAGAGATGAAAAGTTTAACAGGCAGGAATCTTTTACTGTGATGCGTCTTGTGACTTGCAGTGAAAAACTGCCTTTCTTATATACGCCTCGCACAGGGCTTTGATAAAAGGCCGGGTGGCTTGAAAAATGCTTCCCGACTTCACACCTTGAAGCAGGCATTGTGAAACCGATAGGAACCGCACATGAAACGCTCGGTAGAGGTTTTTGCGGTTTGCTGAATGGAGAGAAATATGGCTAAAGTTATTGGTATCGATCTGGGAACGACCAACTCCTGCGTAGCCGTCATGGACGGAAAAACCGCGAAGGTCATTGAAAATGCTGAAGGTGCGCGTACGACACCTTCGATCATCGCTTTCAGCGATGGTGACGAACGTCTCGCTGGCCAGCCTGCGAAGCGTCAGGCTGTCACCAACCCTGAAGGCACTCTGTTTGCCGTAAAGCGCCTGATTGGCCGCCGCTTTGATGACCCAATGGTAACCAAGGACAAGGATCTTGTGCCTTACAAGATCGTCAAGGGCGACAATGGCGATGCATGGGTAGAAACCCACGGCAAGAAATATTCCCCATCGCAGGTTTCCGCGATGATCCTTCAGAAGATGAAGGAAACCGCAGAATCTTACCTCGGTGAAACTGTCACGCAGGCCGTTATTACGGTTCCGGCATACTTCAACGATGCACAGCGTCAGGCAACCAAGGATGCCGGCAAGATTGCTGGTCTTGAAGTTCTGCGCATCATCAACGAACCAACTGCTGCAGCCCTTGCTTACGGTCTCGATAAGAGCGAAGGCAAGACGATTGCTGTTTACGATCTTGGTGGTGGTACGTTCGACGTTTCCGTTCTCGAAATCGGCGACGGCGTGTTTGAAGTGAAGTCGACCAACGGTGACACGTTCCTCGGTGGTGAAGACTTCGACATGCGTCTGGTTGAATATCTGGTTGCCGAGTTCAAGAAAGAGCAGGGCATCGATCTGAAGAACGACAAGCTTGCTCTGCAGCGCCTTAAGGAAGCTGCTGAAAAGGCAAAGATCGAACTTTCGTCGGCGCAGCAGACCGAAATCAACCTGCCATTCATCACCGCTGACCAGACCGGTCCTAAGCACCTTGCTATCAAGCTTTCACGCTCGAAGTTCGAAAGCCTGGTTGACGATCTCGTGCAGCGCACGGTCGAGCCATGCAAGGCAGCGCTCAAGGATGCAGGCCTCAAGGCTGGCGACATTGATGAAGTTGTTCTGGTTGGCGGTATGACCCGTATGCCGAAGATTCAGGAAGTCGTTAAGGCTTTCTTCGGCAAGGAACCACACAAGGGCGTAAACCCGGACGAAGTTGTTGCTATGGGCGCAGCAATTCAGGGCGGCGTTTTGGCTGGCGACGTCAAGGACGTTCTGCTGCTCGACGTAACCCCGCTTTCGCTCGGCATTGAAACGCTTGGTGGCGTGTTCACACGTCTGATCGAACGCAACACCACGATCCCGACCAAGAAGTCGCAGACCTTCTCGACCGCTGAAGACAATCAGTCGGCTGTGACGATCCGCGTGTTCCAGGGTGAGCGTGAAATGGCTGCCGACAACAAGATCCTCGGCCAGTTCGATCTCGTTGGTATTCCACCAGCACCACGTGGCGTTCCACAGGTTGAAGTGACGTTCGATATCGACGCCAACGGTCTCGTTAACGTGTCTGCGAAGGATAAGGGTACCGGCAAGGAACACCAGATTCGCATTCAGGCATCGGGTGGTCTTTCGGACGCTGACATCGAAAAGATGGTCAAGGATGCGGAAGCAAATGCTGAAGCCGACAAGCAGCGTCGTGACGCTGTTGAAGCCAAGAACCAAGGCGAAAGCCTCCTTCATTCGTCTGAAAAGTCGCTGAAGGAATATGGTGACAAGGTTTCGGCTGAAGACAAGCAGGCTATCGAAGGCGCAATTGCAGCTCTTCGTACCGCGCTTGAAGGCGAAGATGCTGAAGACATCAAGGCGAAGACGCAGACTCTTGCCGAAGCTTCGATGAAGCTTGGTCAGGCCATGTATGAAGCAGCGCAGGCTGCTGAAGAAGGTGGCGCTGCAGGCAATGAGCAGGCTGCTTCTAACGACGATGTTGTCGATGCCGATTACGAAGAAATCGACGACGACAAGAAAAAGTCGTAAGCCTTGTCCGTAAACGCTCAAGCCCGGGTCACTCCCGGGCTTTTGCGGCCTTTCGGGACGGTTGCACCGGACGGACAAAACTAAGAATAGTCCAGCAGACAAACATATGTCTGCACGTAATGGGACCGTGGAGCCGCACTTGTTGAACGTGCTCCTGCCGTCGGGATAACGAACTATGAAGATCGATTATTACGAAGCTCTGGGTGTGGAGCGAACTGCAGACGATAAGGTGCTGAAAACCGCCTTTCGTAAGCTTGCGATGGAATATCATCCGGATCGCAATCCGAATAACCCGGAAGCTGAAGTTAAGTTCAAGGAAATCGGCGAAGCTTATGAAACGCTGAAAGACCCGCAGAAGCGTGCAGCCTATGACCGTTATGGTCATGCAGCCTTTGAAAATGGCGGCATGGGTGGCGGTGGTTTCGGCGGCGGCGGCTTTGGTGGTGCTGGCGGTTTCTCCGATATTTTCGAAGATATTTTTGGCGAGATGATGGGCGGCGGCGGTCGCCGTCGCTCGAATGGCGGACGCGAACGCGGCGCCGATCTGCGCTACAATATGGAAGTCAGTCTGGAAGAAGCTTTTTCCGGCAAGGCCGCACAAATCCGTGTGCCGACTTCGATCACCTGTGATGAATGTTCAGGCTCTGGTGCAAAGGCTGGTTCGCAGCCAACCACTTGTACGACGTGCGGTGGCGCTGGTCGTGTGCGCGCAGCACAGGGCTTCTTCTCGGTTGAACGCGCTTGCCCGACCTGTAACGGTCGCGGCCAGATTATCAAGGACCCTTGCGGCAAGTGCCACGGTCAGGGCCGTGTTACGCAGGAACGCTCGCTTTCGGTCAATATCCCGGCTGGCATTGAAGACGGCACCCGTATTCGTCTCGCAGGCGAAGGCGAAGCTGGAACACGTGGCGGACCTTCGGGTGATCTCTACATCTTCCTGTCAGTAAAACCGCATGAGTTCTTCCAGCGCGATGGCGCGGATCTTTATTGCAAAGTGCCAATTTCGATGACGACGGCGGCACTGGGCGGCGAGTTTGAAGTTTCCACGCTTGATAGCACCCAGACCCGCGTAAAAGTGCCGGAAGGTACGCAGAACGCCAAGCAGTTCCGCCTTAAGGGTAAGGGCATGCCGGTTCTGCGCCAGCAGGCGACAGGTGATCTTTATATCCAGATCGATATTGAGACACCGCAGAACTTGTCCAAGCGTCAACGCGAATTGCTTGAGGAGTTTGAAACACTCTCGTCCAAAGAAAACAGCCCAAAATCGGCTGGCTTCTTCTCCCGGATGAAAGAGTTTTTCGAGGGTATTGGTGAGTGATGAAAAAGGGAGCCGTTTGGCTCCCTTTTTTTATTTCTCTCCGTAATCCTGCCTTGCTTAAGTAATTCAATGCGGCATAAACTTGTCTGATAACGACAATGGGAGCAGTGAGAATGGCAGGACAACTCGGCAGGAAACTGGCCGCTAAGTTCGATGAGGAAATCCGTTTTTTCAAAGGTTGGATAGACGGACCGAAAGCGGTTGGCGCAATATTGCCGACAAGTTCGATTACGGCGCGCCGCATGGCGAGCGTCATTGATACAAAATCGGGCTTACCTGTTCTTGAACTCGGACCTGGCACAGGTGTTATCACCAAAGCGATTCTTGCGCATGGCGTGAAGCCATCCGATCTTTACTCGATCGAATATTCTCCTGCTTTTGTCGAACATCTCGAAAAAGCCTATCCCGATGTGAATATCATCGAAGGCGATGTGTTTGATCTTGATACCGCACTTGGTTCTATGAGAGATCAGCAGTTCGACAGCATTGTTTCAGCTGTTCCGATGCTGAATTTCCCAATGCCAAGCCGTATTCAGTTGATGGAAGATCTTTTGTCACGCATTCCGCGTGGCCGTCCGCTGATCCAGATTACCTATGGCCCACGCCCTCCGGTGCCTGCTGGTAAAGGCAATTATACCGTGCAGCATTATGATTTTGTCGTGCGCAATGTTCCGCCTGCACAGCTTTGGGTCTATCGCCGCCCGATCACCTGATATTTGGAGTAACAATGACTGCACGAATTCTCGTTTTCGCGGGTTCTATTCGCACGGGTGCATTTTCGGCTCATATGGCGGATGCAGCTGAAAAAGAACTCACGCAACAGGGTGCGCAAGTCACACGCATAACGCTTGCCGATTATCCACTTCCCATTATGAATGAAGATCTGGAAGCCGAAGAAGGCATTCCAGAAAACGCCATGAAGCTCGGCCGTCTGATGGCTGAGCATGACGGGCTGATGATTTGTTCGCCGGAATATAATGCATCGATCCCACCGCTTTTGAAAAACACGATTGACTGGGTCAGCCGGATTTCAAAGGATGGCGATAAGCCATTCAAGCCCTATGCGGGTTTGACGGTCGGGCTTTGCTCAACTTCCAACGGTGCTTTTGCTGGTATGCGCGGACTTTATCACCTGCGCGCTGTTCTGATGGCAGTTGGCACACAGGTTATCACCGAGCAATGCTCGGTCAGTGGTGCTGCCGATGCTTTCAACGAAGACGGCAGCCTCAAAAACGAACGTCAGGCAAAAATGCTGAGCAACGTTTGCAAAAGCCTGATTGCGCATTCGGCCAAATAGACAAGCTGATAATCAATAGTTTGCATATTTCAGGGCGCGGTATCTTTCGTACTGCGCCCTGTTGTGCGAATAAAACAAAAATCACAGCGGAGATTTCCATGACGACGAAAGATTTGCGCGATCAGCTGATCGTGGGCCTCGACGTGCCAACTGTTGCTGAAGCGGAAAATGTGGTCGAAGAGCTGGGCGATGCGGCTACTTTCTACAAGATCGGCTATCAACTGGTGTTTGCAGGTGGTCTTGATTTTGCAAAGAGCCTGATTGCTGCGAAGAAAAAAGTCTTTCTCGACATGAAGCTGCTGGACATCGACAACACCATTGCCAAGGGTGTGGAAAATGTCGCGAAGATGGGCGTTTCAATGCTCACGCTGCACGCTTATCCAAAGGCGATGCGCTCGGCTGTTCAGGCAGCGCAAGGCTCCGATCTCTGCCTGCTTGGCGTGACTGTTCTTACCTCGATGGATGATGCTGATCTCAAAGAAGCCGGCTATTCGGATACGCCCGAGGCGCTGGTGCTCAAGCGCGCGCAGCAGGCACGCGATGCCGGTATGGGTGGGATTGTCGCTTCTGCTGCCGAAGCTTTCGCCATTCGTCAGGCCATTGGCCCTGATATGGCGGTTGTCACTCCCGGCATTCGCCCGGCAGGCGCTGAAAAGGGCGACCAGAAGCGCGTTATGACCCCAGCCGATGCGCTGAAGGCCGGTGCAAGTCATCTTGTCGTTGCGCGACCAATTGTCGGCGCGAGTGATCGCAGGGCAGCTGCTCTTGCCATTCTGGACGAAATGCGCTCGGTTAGCTGATAAAAGAGGAGGACGATATGACCAAAGCCTATTGGATCGCCCGCGTGGATGCTCGTGATACGGAGCGTTACAAGGATTATGTTTCGACCGCCAAGCCCGCTTTCGAGCGTTATGGCGCGAAGTTCATCGCGCGCGGTGGCAAAGCTGAGGCCGTTGAGGGACCGGGCCGTGCGCGCAATGTCATCATCGAATTTGAAACCATGCAACATGCGCTGGATTGCTACAATTCGCCAGAGTATCAGGCGGCGAAAGCCATCCGCCAGACTGTAGCGGATGGCGAAATCGTGATTGTCGAAGGCGTTTAATCTTTAGAGTCTGACCGGCGGATCGTGACGACCGCTGACCGAAAGATCAAGCAATACGACTTTGCCCGCATGCGGATCAGCATTGCGGGCATTTTCATTCATGCCTTCATGTGCGCTGGTGACGATCAGCGCGCAAGCATCCGCACCGATAAAGGCAGGGCAGGTCGGCTGCGTCACGGGTAGGTTGATCGAGCGGATCAACCGCCCTTGCGGTGAATAGGCATTGAGCGCGCTGCCGCCCCAACAGGCATTCCACAATGTTCCTTCTGCATCCACCACCGATCCATCAACGCCGCCGTCTTCAACGCGATGATGAAACACGCTCTTTTCAGATGTCGGCAGCCCGGTTTCGGGATCGGTATCCACACGCCAGATGATGTTGCGGTCGGTATCAGCAAAATAGGCGATTTTGCCATCCGGCGAAAAGCAGATCGAATTGGTGATCGTGATGCCAGAGAAAAGCTTTTTCACCTGTCCCTCGCGATACCACCAGATCGAGCCGGCATCCTTCTCGGCTTTCTTGCCCATGGTGCCAATCCAGAACGAACCGGATGGATGCACACGCGCATCATTGGAACGGGTCACGTCATTATCGGCTTCAAGCGGATGATACAGCGTGAGGCGTCCGCTGGCGCGTTCACGCACAAACAGCCCATGCTCGCTCACGATCAGTTGCCGTTCGCGATCAATGACTGCAAGCGCGCTGGCTTTCATGCCAAGATCGTGGCTGCTAACTTCACCGCTATCATCTCTTTCAATAAGCCGCTGACCTAGAATATCGAACCACCAGCACTGGCCCGTCAGCGGATCATAGCCCGGACCTTCGCCCAGTTCAGCAATATGGTCGGCAAATATAGTTGTCTTGACTGCGCTCACCTGTTCCTCCCCGGGGTCATGCCACTTCAACATAATCAAGCAGACCGATACGATCCAGTTGCAAATATTTAAGTGATCAGAAAGTTCTATGTTGCTTGAGAAAACCGTTTTAAGTTCGCGCAACTAAGAATCGCGAGGAAATCATGTCGCTAAAAGTTGCGGTCCAGATGGACCATATCAGCACCATCAATATTACTGGTGACACCACTTTTGCTTTGTCGCTTGAAGCGCAGAAGCGTGGCCATGAGCTGTATCATTATACACCAGACCGCCTTTCGATGCGCGATGGTGTTGTTACGGCGCGTCTTGAAAAGCTTGAAGTCCGCGACATCAAGGGCGATCATTTTACGCTTGGTGAGCCGGTGCGTCGCGCTATGACGGAAATGGATGTGGTGCTGCTGCGTCAGGACCCACCTTTCGACATGAATTACATCACCAATACGCATCTTCTTGAGCGTATTCATCCAAAGACGCTGGTGGTCAATGATCCGGCATGGGTGCGCAACAGCCCGGAAAAGATTTTCGTCACCGAATTTCCTGATCTGATGCCGGAAACACTGATCACCAAAGACCCGCAGGAAGTGCTGGAATTCCGCCGTGAGTTTGGCGACATTATTCTGAAGCCGCTTTACGGCAATGGCGGAGCGGGCGTGTTCCATCTCGCCGATGGCGACCGTAACCTCACTTCACTGCTCGAAATGTTTGGCCAGCTCTTCAAAGAGCCGTTTATCGCACAGCGTTATCTCAAAGATGTGCGTTCTGGCGACAAGCGCATCATTCTGATCGATGGTGAGCCAGTCGGTGCCATCAACCGCGTGCCTTCTGAAAGCGATGCGCGTTCTAACATGCATGTCGGTGGCCGTGCCGAGAAGACGCTGCTGACAGCGCGTGAACGCGAAATCTGCGAGCGCATCGGACCGCCACTGAAAGAACGCGGCTTCATTCTGGTGGGTATCGACGTGATTGGCGATTATATGACCGAAATCAATGTGACCTCGCCAACCGGCATTCGTGAAATCGAACGTTTCGACGGTACCAATATCGCCGCCCTGTTCTGGGATGCAGTGGAAGCCAAGCGCAAGTAACGTACCATCCCGAGAAAAATTAGAGGGCCGGTCTGAAACAATCAGATCGGCCCTTTCTCTTGATTGCGTGTATCGAAAATGCTTAAATCTTATGGTTGTATTTAAGCATTTTCTCACGTTTGAGATGTGCTGCGTTTTATGCGGGGGCATATGGTAGCGCGGGTGGGAACGGTTGCCTTTCAGGGCATAGAGGCGGTGCCTGTCGATGTGCAGGTGATGGTGGCACCGGGCAAGATGGGCATGTCGATTGTCGGTCTGCCCGATAAGGCTGTTGCAGAAAGCCGGGAGCGGGTGCAGGCAGCGCTTCATGCCTCCGGGCTTTCCATGCCGACCAAGCGCGTGACAATCAATCTGGCGCCCGCTGATTTGCCAAAAGAAGGCTCACATTACGATTTGCCGATTGCGGTGGGGCTTATGGCGGCGATTGGCGCCATCCCGGCGGATGCTATTCAATCCTACATGGTGCTGGGTGAATTGTCTCTCGATGGCACGATCACCGCCGTTGCCGGCGTGCTACCTGCCGCTATCAGTGCGAATCGTGAAGATAAAGGCCTGATCTGTCCCTATGCTTGTGGCTCGGAGGCTGCATGGGCGGGCGCCGACATCGATATTCTTGCGCCGCGCAGCCTGATCGCTTTGGCCAACCATTTCAAAGGCACGCAGGTGCTGACACCACCAGAGCCGTCAATGCGGGTTTCGAGCGAAGTGCAGCCTGATTTGGCTGATATTAAAGGGCAGGAGACAGCAAAACGCGCACTGGAGATTGCAGCCGCTGGCAATCACAATCTGCTGCTTGTCGGTCCGCCGGGATCGGGAAAATCCATGCTGGCGCAACGCTTACCGTCGATCTTGCCAAAGCTCATCCCTCGCGAACTTCTCGATGTTTCGATGATCGCATCCATAGCGGGCGAATTGTCGGGCGGAAAATTGTCGGATCGCAGACCGTTTCGTGCGCCGCATCATTCGGCATCCATGGCTGCCATGGTCGGCGGTGGTTTGCGAGCGAGACCGGGCGAGGTATCGCTTGCGCATAATGGCGTGCTGTTTCTCGACGAGTTTCCTGAATTTTCGCCACAGGTCTTGGATTCGCTCCGCCAGCCGCTTGAAACCGGCGAATGTATGATTGCCCGTGTTAATCACCGCACCAGCTATCCGGCGCGTTTCCAGTTGATTGCAGCAATGAATCCATGTCGCTGTGGCATGGCAGGAGAACCGGGGCACACATGCGCGCGCGGCCCGCGCTGCCAGAGCGATTATCAGGCGCGAATTTCCGGCCCTTTGCTGGATCGTATCGACTTGCGCGTTGACATGCCCGCGGTTTCCGCAATGGACCTCATTCAGCCATCACAGTCTGAACGCAGTGAAAGTGTTGCCAAGCGGGTGGCGCGGGCGCGGGCAATACAGAGCGCACGCTATACGGCGCTTGGGCTTGATGCATCGATGACCAATGCACATTGCTCGGCAAATCTGATTGAAGACGTGGCAAAGCCGGATGCGGCAGGCGTCAAATTACTGCGCGATGCCAGTGAGCAGATGCGCTTTTCCGCGCGTGCCTATCATCGTATTCTGAAAGTGGCACGCACGCTCGCTGATCTCGATGGTGTTGATCAGGTCAGCCGGATTCATTTGGCCGGTGCGATTTCTTATCGGATGGGTGCGGAGAGGCTGATCGCCTCTGCCTAACCTTACTTAACAGCGCCAACCAGCAGGTTGTCAGGGCTTTCGATGGTGACCCAGCGGCCAGTATTGTTAGCAGCCTGGCGCTTAAGATAGGTATATTCGGTTTCGTCCCAGCGCAGAACTTCATCTGTAAGGTTGTCGAGAACGAAATCGCCGCGATCTGTGCGAACAGTCAGAACTGCATGGCCTTCACCGTCTGGCTTGCGCACAACAGTGATCAGCAGGTCGGTCATTGGAATACCAGCCTTTGCCAGTTCGCGCTGCTTAAGAAGAACATAATCTTCACAGTCGCCAACAGTGGTTGGGTAAGCCCAATATTCCTCAACGCCGTAGATTTCCATGTCGGTCATCGGCTTAATGCGTTCATTGGCCGAAAGATTGACGGTCTGGATAAGCTGCCAGTTGTTGTTGTTGAGCGAAAGGGCGCGTGTATCGCGGCTTACGATATTGCATTCAGCAGCTTCACGCTTGCAGAATTCGTAGTGTCCAATTGGCTGTGAGGTGAGTTTGCCGGTCTGCATATAAGCGCCGGTTCCAGCCTGTGCACTGAAGCTCACAACGAGAGCAGCGATGCCGATGCTGGCAGCAGCGATAATCTTCATACCTGAGCGAACTACACACAACATACTCAACGCCCTTTTCACAGCCCGCACTGGGCATTTATTAACGAAAAGTTAAAGTATGAAACATGGTCTGAGTCAATTCGAAGTGCCGCGTATTCGCCCAACTTCTTAATTAATGGTTAACGCGGGTATTCGATTATAAATGCATCTTTTGCGTGTATTTGGGCGTGCAAAAAACCGCCATGGAAGCCCATAGCGGTTTCAAAACATGCTATTCGTTATTGGGTCAGAGTGGCGTAAAGCACACATTTGTGTGGCCGGCATTGATAAAGCCGAGACGCTGCGCAGCACCCTTGGAAAGATCAAGCACACGTCCTTTAATGAACGGACCGCGATCATTGATGCGGACAACGAGCGACTTGCCATTGCGCTGGTTGGTGACTTTAACCTTGCTGCCGAGAGGCAGCGTCTTATGGGCGGCTGTTAGGCCCGCAGGGTTCATGCGTTCGCCCGATGCCGTGCGGGACGTGAGTGCATACCATGAAGCACCACCACAGCGCGCGGCCTGAGCTTCCATTGCGGTGATCGAGAACAGACCTGTTGTCGCAACGGCGAGCATAGCCATACGGATTTTGAAGTTCATCGTGATTCCAATAGTCGTTTCGAAGAGCCTTCACAGTCATGACTGGTAAAGGCTGGAGCCAATTGGAATCTAAATGTGGCGACGACGTGATGTTATTGGGAGTATAATGAGGTGATTGAATCGCTTATTTAAGCGGAATATCATCCTATACTAAGCGTTGTTTATTTAAAATTCCAAGAAAAAATCAGGAATATTTTGAATTGAATCGTGTTGTTTCTGTAAATCTATTTAGGAATCTCTGGGATTCAATGACAAGCCGCGCTGATCCATGTTTTCAAGCGTGTTTCCCAAGAAAAGCTGCTTAAGGGCGGACGATTGCTTAGCCGTGACAATACAATCTTTATTTGTATCGCTAGTGTTCAGTCCGGATTCACAAGATGACAAAATCCGGCCTTTTTTGGTCAAAATACAACTTATTCGTGTTTTTAGATCGGTAAAGTTTGGAGTCTTTTCTGTAACTTTTGTTGAAATCCTGCGTGATGACGCAGTTTTGTCCGCGCGGTCTATGCACGCAAAAGCCAAAATCCTGCTATAAGCGCGCATCTTCAGAATGGATTATCATGCAGGACAATATGCAAAAGGACGATACGGAAACGCCGCTACCGCCAATTTCGGCGGGAAAGCGCATTCTTTATCTTTGCCTTGGCTTTCTTATGGTGGCATTGGGGATTATCGGCGCAATCCTGCCCGTCATGCCAACTACGATCTTCATTATCCTCGCTGCATGGTTTTTTGCGCGTTCATCGCCAAAGTTAGAAGCGCGCCTGCTGGCTGATCCGCGTTTTGGTCCGATGATTATCAAGTGGCGTGAACGTGGAGCCATTCCACCCAGAGCCAAACTCTATGCCTGTCTGGGCATGTCCTTCGGCTATGGCATGTTCTGGTGGGGTGCACAGCCCGGCCCACTGCTGGCTATTATCGTCACAATTTTTATGGCTGGCTCGGCCGTATATGTTCTTTCCCGGCCAAGTGAGTGATTCATAATATTAGGCAATTTGCATGTGAGCGCACAAAACAGCCATCATCATTGAATGACACAGAGCTGTAACACTACTGTCATATGACTGTTATATAGAGCGCGTAGATGGCTGCTGACGCTTTCACGTCATGTGTCTTTTACAACAGGGACTGGTACTCATGAATAAGATGATTTCCTCGACCGCAGCGCTTGCAATAGCAGCAGTATTGTCGGTTTCAGCTGCAAACGCACGCGAACAGATTCAGGTTTCCGGTTCCTCGACCGTTCTGCCTTACGCTAAGATCGTTGCCGAAACTTTCGGCGAAACCTACCCGAACTTCAAAACACCGGTTATTGAATCGGGCGGTTCGGGCGCTGGCATTAAGGAATTCTGTAAGGGCGTTGGCGAAAATACCATCGACATCGCCAATGCATCGCGCGCTATGAAGGACACAGAACTCAAGTCCTGCATCGACGCTGGCGTTAAGGACGTTCAGGAAGTTCGTTTCGGCTATGACGGCATCGTCTTCGCAACCGATGCAAAGGGTCCGGATTGGAAACTCGCTCCAGTTGACCTTTACAAGGCACTTGCCGCTAAGGTTATCGTTGATGGCAAGCTCGTAGACAATCCAAACACCAAGTGGAACCAGGTCAATGCAGACCTGCCAGATTGGGACATTGCTGCTTACATCCCTGGCGAAAAGCACGGCACCCGTGAAGTTTTCGAAGAAAAGCTTATGGCTGATGGTTGTAAGGAATCGGGCGCTCTTGCTGAAATCAAGAAGACCGGTCTCGACGACAAGGCTTCCGCTGCTGCCTGTATCGCTGTTCGTAAAGACGGCAAGGCTGTCGACATCGACGGCGATTACAGCGAAACGCTGGCTCGCATCGACTCGAACAAGCAGGGCGTTGGCGTTTTCGGCCTCTACTTCTTCGAAAACAATGCTGACAAGCTGAAGGTTGCAACTGTTAATGGCGTAACGCCATCGGCAGAAACCGTAGCTTCGGGTGAATATCCAGTTTCGCGCCCACTGTTCTTCTATGTGAAGAAGGCTCACCTTGGCGTCATTCCAGGCCTCAAGGAATATGTAGACTTCTTCCTCTCCGAACAGATGGTCGGTCCAGACGCTCCGCTTGCTGAGTACGGTCTGGTTCCTGCACCAGATGCAGAACGTGAAGCACAGCGCACTTCGTTCACCGAAGGCAAGGTTCTTGCTGCTAAGTAAGCTTTGAACTGTGGAACGTGGGGATCATTGGTCCTCACGTTCTTTCTCTTTAGCGCTGGTTCTATAAGACAAGCGCATTCGCGTGGAAGTGGTTCGACTGCATGTTTTGCGTCAACACGCTGCTTCCGCATTGTTTGGGGCAACCGGGGAAATTGAATGTCCTTCTTTCTGGTTCTCGTCAGTGTCGTTGCAATCGGACTGATCGGATTCTTCATAGGCCGACAGCGCGCCGTTGCGATTGACAAAGCGCAGCCTGTAGTCACCACAGGCGCAAGCGCAGAGAAAATGCATTCCCGCCCGCTTTATCATGGCTGGTGGGTTTTCCTCGTTTCCGCATTGCCCGCAATTTTGTTTCTCGCGGTCTGGGCGGTTGGTACATCGGTTTATCTCGACCATACAGCGACAGCGCGTATGCCCGCCGCTGTTGAAGATGGTACTTATTCCGAGCGCAGCCTGCAGCTTGGTATGATCCGCAGTCTGTCAGACGGCTTACAAAAACTCACACCTGCTGAAATCGACAGCCTGCCGCAGACCTACGCGCAAGCGCGTGACATTCTTGGCTCAAAGGGCGTGGCGCTTGCGACCGAAGGTCAGGACTATATGGTCCCGGTTGCAATCTTCCTCGATAAAGCCAGCAAGATTTCACACACCGTTGGCAGCGCAATTGCTCTGGTTATCGCTGTTGCCGGCCTTATTTTTGGCCTTTCCGGCATTCGCCGCCGCACACGCGCCCGCAACAATGTTGAGCGCATCGTATTGTGGGGGCTGATTGCCGCTTCTGGCATCGCAATTCTCACGACTATCGGCATCGTGTTCTCTGTTCTGTTCCAGACAGTGAGCTTCTTCCAGTCGATTGCGCCTATGGACTTCTTCTTCGGCACGGTCTGGGATCCACGCTTTGCAGCGGCAGGTTCGGGCGGTGAAGTTGGTCAGTTTGGTCTGATCCCGCTTCTGGCCGGTACACTCTACATCGCGTTTGTCGCCATGCTGTTTGCGGTGCCTGTTGGCTTGTTCTCGGCAATCTACATGGCAGAATATGCATCGCCAAAAGTCCGCACCGTGATCAAGCCGGTGCTTGAACTTCTGGCCGGTATCCCGACCATTGTTTACGGCTTCTTCGCACTGATTACGGTTGGCCCGTTCCTGCGTGACCTCTCGATGGCAATCGCTGGCGGTCAGGGCTTCATCATGGCGCAGAGCGTGTTGACCGCTGGTCTCGTTATGGGTGTGATGCTGATCCCGTTCGTGTCGTCGCTGTCCGATGACATTATTACGGCAGTGCCCGGTTCATTGCGCGATGGCTCGCTCGGTCTTGGTGCAACACGCTCTGAAACAATCAAGCGTGTCGTTCTGCCAGCTGCACTTCCGGGCATTGTCGGCGCACTGCTGATGACGGCCTCGCGTGCGATTGGTGAAACCATGATCGTGGTGCTTGCAGCCGGTGTTGCAGCTCGCCTTTCCGCCAATCCATTTGAAGCGATGACGACGATCACTGTCAAAATCGTCAGTCAGCTGACAGGCGATCTTGAATTTGACTCGCCACAGACACTTGTTGCTTTTGCGCTGGGTCTTACGCTTTTCGTCCTGACGCTGATCATGAACATCTTTGCGCTCTACATCGTTCGCAAGTACCGGGAGCAGTACGAATAATGACCGATTCAACATTGAATGCCGGCACTGCTGTAACAAAGCCTGAGCGCCGCGATATCGGGATCAAGCGTCGCTACGCTGCTGAACGTCGCTTCCGTCTCTATGGCATCATTGCCATTGCGATTGGTGTGTTCTTCCTCTGCGCGCTTTTGTTCTCGGTCTTCTCCAAGGGCTATACGGCTTTCGGACAGACGACGATCTATCTGCCAGTTAAACTTGAAGCGAGCGTCATCGATCCGGGCAACAAGCTCGCAACTGATCCGAATGTGCTGATCACCGCCAACTATCCGCTTCTGGTGCGCAATGCGCTGGCTGAAAAGCTTGGCGTTGCAACCACGGATCGCGCAGAAATGCGTGAAGTTGGACGTTTCTTCTCCGATGGTGTGCGCGTTCAGTTGCGCCAGATGGTGATGGATAATCCATCGCTGATCGGGACGACGCAGACGGTTCCTGTTCTTGCGGCTGCTGATATTGATTCTGCTTATAAGGGCCAGATCGATATTTCAGTGCCTGAAGCAAACCGCAAGGTTTCGGATCGCCAGTTTGCCTGGATCAAGACACTGACCGATGAAGGCATCATGAGCGAAGCTTTCAACTGGGGCTTGTTCACCAATGGTGCTTCCAGCCGTCCTGAAACTTCGGGTCTCGGTGTTGCGCTGGTCGGTTCTTTCTACATGATGATGATCGTGCTGGTTCTCGCACTGCCTATCGGTGTCGCAGCTTCCATCTATCTGGAAGAATATGCCAAGAAGAACCGTCTCACGGATATTATCGAAGTCAACATCAACAATCTTGCGGCTGTTCCGTCGATTGTGTTTGGTCTGCTTGGCCTTGCTGTCTTCATCAACTTCTTCAATCTGCCGCGTTCAGCTTCGCTTGTTGGTGGTCTGGTGCTGACGCTGATGACGCTTCCAACCATCATCATCGCGACACGTTCCGCTCTTCGCGCAGTTCCACCGTCGATCCGTGCGGCAGCGCTGGGGCTTGGTGCATCGAAAACACAGATGGTTTTCCATCATGTGTTGCCGCTTGCAGCACCTGGCATTCTGACCGGAACGATCATCGGTCTTGCGCAGGCGCTGGGCGAAACTGCACCGCTGCTTCTGATCGGTATGGTGGCTTTCGTTGCCAATATGCCTGCAACCCCGATGGACCCTGCTACGGCTCTGCCAGTGCAGATCTTCATGTGGGCCAATGAAGCCGAACGTGCCTTTGTGGAACGGACATCAGGCGCTATTATCGTCCTGCTCCTGTTCCTTGCGGTCATGAATATCTTAGCAATTATTCTGCGCCGCCGCTTTGAGCGCCGCTGGTAAACGGGAGAGAAATGATGAATCTCATGACTGAACGATCTCTCGAAAAAGCCGTAGGAGAAAAAATGAACACCAACGCCCCTTCGATTAAAATGCGTGGCGACAAGGTCTGTGTGTTCTATGGCGAAAAGCAGGCTCTGTTTGAAGTCGATCTCGACGTGCCGGAAAAGATGGTCACAGCGCTGATCGGACCATCGGGTTGCGGCAAGTCGACCTTCCTGCGTTCGCTGAACCGCATGAACGACACGATTGAAGGCTGCCGCATCGCTGGCAAGATCACGCTCGACAATGAAGACATCTACGATCCAAAGATCGACGTTGTCGAATTGCGCGCTCGCGTTGGCATGGTGTTCCAGAAGCCAAATCCGTTTCCGAAGTCGATCTTTGAAAACGTGGCTTATGGCCCGCGCATTCATGGTCTCGCACGCAACAAGACCGATCTCGAAGAAATCGTCGTCACAAGCTTGAAGAAGGCCAGCCTTTTTGAAGAAGTGAAGGATCGTCTTCACGATGCAGGAACCGGCCTTTCCGGCGGTCAGCAGCAGCGTCTGTGTATCGCACGCGCTATTGCTGTCAGCCCTGAAGTGATCCTGATGGATGAGCCTTGCTCGGCACTCGATCCGATTGCAACTGCAAAGGTTGAAGAGCTGATCGACGAGTTGCGCCAGAACTACACCATCGTCATCGTGACACACTCGATGCAGCAGGCAGCCCGCGTTTCGCAGCGCACGGCGATGTTCCATCTTGGTAATCTGGTGGAAGTTGGCGACACGGATGTGATGTTCACGGCACCGACCGAGAAGCGCACGCAGGACTATATCACTGGTCGTTTTGGCTAAACAATATTTCAGCACAGGCGAGAACCGGCTTCGGTTCCGCTTCCTGCGTTTTTAATCGAGAGGTCTATTATGGCGTCCCAGCATACTGTTAGCGCATACGACGAAGAACTTCAGTTCCTGACCCACAAGATCGCCGAAATGGGCGGTCATGCGGAGCGCATGGTCGAGCAGTCGGTTGCAGCAATTGTGAATGCCGACAACGCACTGGCACAGCGCGTTATTTCTGACGATCTCATCCTTGATGCAAGCGAACGCGAGATCGACGACAAGGCCGTCATGATTATCGCTAAGCGTCAGCCAATGGCTGTGGATCTTCGCGAAATCATCGGATCAATCCGCATCTCGGCTGATCTTGAGCGCGTTGGCGATCTTGGCAAGAACATCGCCAAGCGCGTTGCTGCGGTTTCAGAATCGCGTCAGCCGGGCAAGCTTTATCGTGGTCTCGAAACTCTCGCTGAACTGGCTTTGACACAGTTGAAAGATGTGCTCGACGCTTATGCAACGCGCTCGGTGCAGCAGATCAATGTCGTTCGCGACCGCGATGACGAAATTGACTCGATGTACACTTCGCTGTTCCGCGAATTGCTGACCTATATGATGGAAGATCCGCGCAATATTTCTGCCTGCACGCATCTTCTGTTCTGCGCCAAGAACATTGAGCGTATTGGCGATCATGCAACCAACATTGCCGAGACAGTCTATTACATCGTGACTGGCCTGCAGATGCCTGCGGAACGCCCGAAAGAAGACCTGAGCCACGGTATTGTCGTGGACGAGGCGCGTAAATCCTGAAAACATGGCTTGCTGTAAGCATGCAGCGAGCCATTTGCATATGTAAGAAAACGCGGCGGCACGCGGCTGAACGGGGGAGTTGTATGTGTCGCCACGCTTAACTCGATAGGAAACATTGCATGTCACAGGCACCCAAGATTGCTGTGGTTGAAGACGAAGAAGCGCTGAGCGTTTTGTTGCGCTATAATCTGGAAGCCGAAGGCTATCACGTTGATACGATCCTGCGTGGTGATGAAGCCGAGATTGCACTGCGTGAAAACGTGCCGGATCTTCTTATCCTCGACTGGATGCTGCCGGGTGTATCGGGCATCGAATTGTGTCGCCGTCTGCGTCAGTGGCCGGAAACAGAACGTCTTCCGGTGATCATGCTGACGGCGCGCGGCGAAGAAAGCGAGCGTGTTCGCGGCTTGAGCGTCGGTGCTGATGACTATGTGGTCAAGCCATTCTCGACACCGGAACTGCTGGCGCGAGTCAAAGCCATGCTGCGCCGCGCCAATCCAAGTGTTTTGTCGCATGTACTCAAAGTCGGCGAGCTGGTTCTCGACCGTCAGCAGCACCGCGTTTATCGCAAGGAAAAAGAAATCCGCCTAGGACCAACAGAGTTTCGCTTGCTGGAATATTTCATGATGTCGCCGGGCCGTGTTTTCTCGCGTAGTCAGTTGCTTGATGGCGTCTGGGGCCCGGATATTTACGTCGATGATCGCACGGTTGACGTGCATGTTGGACGTCTGCGTAAAGCGATCAATATTGGTCGCACGCTTGATCCGATCCGCACTGTGCGCGGCGCGGGCTATTCGTTCGGCTGATCGTCAGGGTTTACCGAACGCGTTATAGATGGCTCGTTGCCTGAAAGGCATCGGGCCATTTTTGTTACAAAATGCATCATTCCGATTCGTGTTCTTGATGAAAATTCGTTCCATAACGGCTCGCATCACACGATGTTACAGTTCATTTCAAAGATTTGACCTAATGCATGCCCGTTTCGTGTGCGGGATACTCTTCCAGATTTTTTCAGAGCCAATTTCTATGGCTTAGCAGGATTTTACAGCATTCCCGAATTAAGGCAGCTATATGATATGCTCAGATTGATAATTGAATCGCGTTTAATCAATAACTTATAAGATTCTATAAGTCGTATTAAGGATTTGTTAATAATTAAGAATGGCTTAGCGATTGATGTTTGACTGAGATTCGAATTGTTCTGGCTGTGTTTTTCACAATGGCCTCACATTTGAAATATGAATTTTTGCCTTGTTTTTGCCTAAAAATTCTCAATTCTTGCACTTTAAGAAGATTAGCAGAACGTTTGAATTTTTATTTTCGTTCGATTTCGCTTGAACGCCAGTCTGATTTTGCAGCGCCTTTAAGGCGCTCTAAAAAGCGAAAGCAGACTGGATCAGTTAAGGGTCGTAATGATGCGCCTGATTAAGAGATTGAGCCGTTGACGCGCGCTCGTACATGGAAACTGCCAGTTATTCTCGGATTGCTCGTAGCACCGTTTTTGGTGACGGGTTGCACGACGACGGCTGGTACAAGCAAGGCCAAGACCGAGAAGACAGCGGCTGTAAGCCACGTCAAAACGGTCAATGGCGTCAAGACTTTTACTTATACTGCGAGAGACCGCGAGTGCCTTCAGCGCGCGATGTTCTTTGAATCGAATCGTTCGAGTCCTGATGGCTTGATGGCCGTCGGTACTGTTGTGATGAACCGCCTCGCATCTGGCAGCTATCCTGATACGATTTGTGGTGTTGTCGGTCAGAAGAACCAGTTCGCTCCGGGCGTTCTCACCCGCAAGATGAATTCCAGTGCTTTGCCTGATGTTCAGGCAGCAGCCGATGCCGTTCTCAAAGGGAAACGACTGCCTGCGCTGAAGAACTCGATGTTCTTCCATACGGCTGGTCTCAAATTCCCATATCGCAACATGCATTATGTGCTGGTTGCGGGCGGTAATTCCTTCTACGAAAAGCGGGGTCGCGATGGCGAGCTGGAAAACCCGGTTCCACAGACACCGTATAATCTGGCTTATGCTTCATCGCCACAGTCACCATCTGTGCCAGAAGGTCCGTTTTACAACGTAACCACGCAGCAGGATGTGCCGGTTCCACAGGCGCAGCCAACCGTACAGGTTGCTTTGGCTGAAGCCGCAAATACTGCCGAGACGCAACAAAATGGTGGCGTAGGCCCTCAGGCAAGAGGAGATCGTTTCGCTACGCTTCCGGTCAAGCCTGCTGAAAAGCCGGTGATGACACAGGTTGCAAGCTATCAGCCGACATTCGATGAGACAGCACCAACCGTGCAGAATGTATCGTTGGGATATGCAGCGGATAAAAAGCACGTTGATGCAATTGGTGCGATGCTTCTTGCGCAGGATCGCCCGCAAGCGCCGCTCTGAAGTTGAACTGTTCGCAGAAATAAAAAAGCGCCCCAAAGGGCGCTTTTTTTATTTTACAGGCACTGCTACGGGAACGGGCTGATAAATCACCATCGGCCTGTCATAAAAATCGGCTCTGTTTTGCCATTCGCGCCGATCCGCGCGGCGGTCGAGATCAAGCCGCATCAGACAATTCGCAAAAGCATCCGATTTCTGTTTGAAACCATAGCCGCGGCAGGTCTGTTCATCTGCCGCGCGGCGCTGTTCAGGTGTCATGGTTTGACAGCCTGCAAGCAGCCCTGCAACACCGAGGATTATAAGCACGCTTTTCTTCATAGCCGTTGCTCTCATTAATAAAAAATTCGACCGCATGATCAATATAGCGCAATAGCAGTAAAAAGAGTGGTGAAATTATGCCTTCTGATACACTGCCGCTGATTCTATCAAACACAAGGTTTGCAGCCCTATGGCACATGACAATAAAGCTCCCGTCATCGACCCGGTAAAACTCGAACGTCTGGCGGAAGTCGCCGTGCGCGTTGGCTTGCAATTGCGTGAAGGGCAGGATCTTGTCATTACGGCCCCAGTTGTTGCACTGCCGCTTGTTCGTTTGATTGCCAAACACGCCTATAAGGCTGGTGCAGGCATTGTGACGCCATTCTTCTCCGATGATGCGATTGCGCTGGCGCGTTATGAAAATGCACCGGACGAGAGTTTTGATCGTGCAGCCGACTGGCTCTATGAAGGCATGGCAAAGGCCTATGCCAATGGTGCGGCCCGCCTCGCTATTGCAGCAGACAACCCCATGCTGTTGTCCTCACAAGACCCTGCGAAGGTTTCGCGTGCCAACCGCGCCAATTCCAAAGCCTATCAGCCAGCGCTGGAAAAGATTGCAGGCTTCGACATCAACTGGAACATTATTTCCTATCCGAACCCGGAATGGGCAAAGCTGATGTTCCCGGAAGATGCGCAGGACGTTGCGACGCGCAAGCTTGCCGATGCAATTTTCGCAGCCTCCCGCGTTGATGTGGACGATCCTGTTGGCGCATGGGCGGCGCACAATGCAGCATTGCGCACCCGCACGCGTTTGCTCAACGGCAAGGCTTACAGCGCGCTGCATTTCAAAGGACCGGGCACTGATCTGACGGTTGGTCTTGCCGATGGTCACGAATGGCATGGCGGCGCATCCACAGCGAAAAACGGTATCACCTGTAATCCGAATATCCCGACCGAAGAAGTCTTCACCACACCACATGCGCTGCGGGTGGATGGCTATGTGTCGAGCACCAAGCCGCTATCTCATCAGGGTACGCTGATCGATAATATCTCGGTGCGCTTTGAAGGCGGTCGCATTGTTGAAGCCAAGGCCAGCCGTGGCGAAGAAGTGCTTAACAAAGTGCTGGATACGGATGAGGGCGCACGTCGTCTGGGCGAAGTGGCGCTGGTTCCGCATTCCTCGCCAATCTCGCAGAGTGGGCTTCTATTCTATAACACCCTGTTTGATGAAAATGCTGCCAGCCATATCGCGCTCGGCCAGTGTTATTCGAAATGCTTTATCGATGGCGCGAAGCTTACGCCGGAACAGATCAAAGCACAGGGCGGCAATTCGAGCCTGATCCACATCGACTGGATGATCGGTTCAGACAAGATTGATGTGGATGGTGTGAATGCCGATGGTAGCCGCGAGCCTGTCATGCGTGGCGGCGAATGGGCCAACTGATTTTAAAAAGGCCGGGAAATTCCCGGCCTTTTATTTACGGTCGCAAGATTATTTATTTTGGCTTTATGACGTGCCGAAAATGGTGGATTTCGAGAACCGGAGCGGAATGTACTTAAAGGTACATGAGCACCGGAAACGCAGAAAAACGCCATTTGCAGGCCGTCAGAGCGTCAAAATCAGTTCTTTTCCTGAACGTGGGCTTCCAGGAACCACAATGCCTTATCGAGACTGCGCGAGGCGGCAGTGAAAATATCGGCAGTGGTGTCGTCACCGGCTTCATCTGCATCCTTGATCGACTGACGCACGAGGTTGGCCACATCGCCGTAACGCTCAATCAGCGCTGCAAGATGGTCGTGCACGGCATAAATATCGGTCGGGTAGGCTTTGAGCTTGGAGTCTTTCGCCACAACCTGTGTTGTGCCATAGGCGGTTCCGCCAAGCTGAACAGCGCGTTCTGCGATCGTGTCCACGTGATCGTCGAGATCAGTGCGGAATGTATCGAGCAATTCATGCACGGCGATAAACTGCGGCCCCTTGAGGTTCCAGTGCGCCTGCTTTGTGATGAGGGCAAGATCAATCGTCGCAGCCAGATTTTCATTCAGTAGTGCGATCATCGTGGTCTTGGTATTGGAGGGAAGATCGTTGCGGGTTGCATGCATCGACTTCTTGGACATTTGATCCTCATATCCTTTGCACGATCCGACTCAAATCACAGTGATTGGGACATCACTGAGCGAAAGCAGATTTGCTTTCTGAAACCGCCCCCGCCGGATCTCAATGTAAGGCCGGTTTGGATAGGGTAATTCAATTCCGCCCCGCATCCAGTATTAAAACGCTCTGCACGGCATTTTGTTCCCGAAAACGCTGCTAAATTTGGCACAATTCATGTGTTTTGCTTGTGGCATAACGAATTCTGATTTACCCGATGGCTTATGAAGATACTTGCCCTTGATACCGCTTCTTCCTGGTGTGCTGCCGCGATCTATGATTCTGGCACCGATACGGTTCTCGCTGAAGTCAGCGAGAATATTGGCAAAGGACATGCCGAAGTCCTGATGGACTATATCGGGCGCGTGACAGCTGAAGCTGGAATTGCCATGGCCGATTTTGATCGCGTGGCCGTCAATATTGGTCCGGGTTCGTTTACTGGTGTGCGGATTGGCGTGTCGGCAGCGCGCGGTTTTGCGCTGGCGCTTGAGCGTCCGGCAATCGGTGTCAGTGCATTCGATGCGCTTGCATCGGAAGTGGCGATCAGCCATCCGGGTCAGCCGGTTCTGGTGCTGCTCGAAGCGCATCGCGGCGAAATCTATGCGCAGGACTTTGATGGTGAGGGTTTGGCTGTCGCCAGCCCAATGGTGCTGCCGCGCGATGAAGCGCTGGCGCTTATCCAGCAGCAATCCTCAGAGACGGTGCTTGCTGGTTCTGCCGCAGATGCGCTCAATGAGATTATGGCTGGTACATTCAGCACAGCACGCGCCGAACCAACCGCATGGATCGGCACTTATGCCAAGCTTGCAGCATTGCGCGAACCGGGTGAAGCGCCAAAGCCGCTTTACATGCGCGGACCTGATGTGAAGCCGCAGACTGGTTTTGCGCTGCCGCGTAAGGCGAGCGGAGAATAAGATGCTGGGATTTTCGCTCCCACGCTTTGGCCGCAAGCCTGTTTCGGTCGAGCCGCTTAGCGCTAAGGACTGCGGAGAAATTCACCGCGTTCATGCGCTGGCTTTTCATCATAGCTGGAGCTCAGACGATTTCCGCTCGCTGATCGCACAGGATAACGTGTTTGGCTTTGTGGCACGGCCAGAGGGCAAACCCGGCAAGGCATGCGGTTTTGTGCTGGCCCGATTGGTTGCAGGTGAAGCAGAAATCTTGACGATTGCGGTTTCCGATGAGGTGCGCAAACAGGGTGTTGGTCGCTCGCTGATGGATGCGGTGCTGCGCTATCTTTATCAGGAACGGGCGGAAACGCTGTTTCTGGAAGTCGATGAAAACAATGTTGCGGCACTCGCTCTTTACCGGCGGATTGGTTTCAACAAGGTCGGTGATCGTCCAGCCTATTATGAAACAGAAAATGGTCGTTCATCGGCTTTCATTCTGCGGCGCGATCTGGTGAGGCCGCAATGATTGGCGCAATCCGCATCATTTTAGTGGTTGTGGCGATGGTAGCTCTCAGCCTGTCGCTCATCCCGTTTCAATATGTGTTTTTGAAACTCAAAAACACTTGGAAGTGCCGTCTGCCGAATTTCTTTCATCGTATTATCGCGCGCCTGTTCGGCTTCCGCATTACGATTGTCGGCGAGATGCCGGAAGGCAGACCGCTTTTGCTGGTCGCCAATCATACGTCATGGAGCGATATTGTTGTTCTGTCGGCGGCGGGTCAGGTTTCGTTCATTGCAAAATCGGAAGTGAAAAGCTGGCCGGTCTTTGGCTTTTTCGCCGTGTTGCAGCGCACGGTCTTTGTCGAGCGTGAACGGCGCGGAAAAACGGGTGAACAAACCTCTGACATTGCAAGACGTCTGGCCGATGGTGACGCTATGGTTCTGTTCCCGGAGGGTACAACCTCGGACGGTAACCGGGTATTGCCATTCAAGACCGCACTTTTTGGGGCTGCACATGCAGCTATTCGTGAGGCAGCTGTGCCTGAAGTGATCGTGCAGCCGGTGGCCATTGCTTATACAGGCATGCATGGCATGGCGATGGGGCGCTACCATCGCCCGATTGCCTCATGGCCGGGCGATGTACAGTTGATGCCGCACCTTAAAGGCATCCTGAAAGAAGGCGCGATCGACGTTGAAATACGTTTTGGCGAGCCGATTGTGGTGACTGCTGAGACGGATCGCAAGGCACTTGCCCACACAATGGAAAACCGGGTGAGGGCGCTTTTGCAGACGTCGTTGCATGGTCGCGAGATCGCGGAAGATTGATACCCAATTCCATAGAGTGAAACTCGATAGAGTTGGGTTAAGCCCGAGTGGCGATTGAACTTCTTCAAGGCGTGATGCGTTAGCATCTCAGCGCCTTGGTATAAGAGCGTAAGTTTGTCGCCTTTTAATGCCGCGATAAAAACGCTAGATAGCCGCCATGAGCGAAAACATGACCGATATTCAAAAAACATCAGATGGCAGCAACACACGTAAGGTCTTTGTGAAGACCTATGGTTGCCAGATGAATGTCTATGACAGCCAGCGTATGGCCGATAGCCTTGCCTCCGAAGGCTATGTCACGACGGACACTCCCGACGATGCAGATCTGGTGCTGCTCAACACCTGTCATATTCGCGAAAAGGCATCGGAAAAGCTTTATTCAGCGCTGGGTCGCCTGCGCAAGATGCAGGACAAGCGCGGACCCAATGGCAAGGAACTGACCATTGGTGTTGCCGGTTGCGTTGCGCAGGCCGAAGGTCAGGAAATCCTGCGTCGTGCGCCCAATGTCGATCTGGTCATCGGACCGCAGACCTATCACCGTCTGCCCAACGCGCTGGCGCGTGTGCGGGGCGGCGAAAAGGTGGTCGAAACCGAATATGCCATCGAAGACAAGTTCGAGCATCTGCCTGCACCAAAGCGCGAAGAAACCCGCAAGCGCGGCGTTTCGGCGTTTCTGACGGTTCAGGAAGGTTGCGACAAGTTCTGTACGTTCTGCGTGGTGCCTTATACGCGCGGCTCGGAAGTCTCGCGCAGCGTTGCGCAGATTGTTGCGGAGGCAGAACGCCTTGCCGATAGCGGCGTGCGCGAACTCACGCTTTTGGGTCAGAACGTCAATGCATGGCATGGCGCGGGCGATGATGGCCGCGAATGGGGCCTTGGTGAACTTTTGTTCCGCCTCGCCCGCATTCCCGGTGTGGCGCGTCTGCGTTATACGACCAGCCATCCGCGCGATATGGACGATACACTGATTGCAGCCCATCGCGATCTGCGTCAGCTGATGCCCTATCTGCATTTGCCGGTTCAGGCTGGTTCGGATCGTATTCTCAAAGCGATGAATCGCCGCCACAAGGCCGATGAATATATCCGCCTTGTCGAGCGGATCCGCGAAGTGCGCCCGGATATGGCTTTGTCAGGTGATTTCATCGTCGGTTTCCCCGGCGAAACCGATCAGGATTTTGAAGATACGATGCAGCTGGTGCGCGAAGTGCATTATGCGCAGGCCTATTCGTTCAAATATTCGCCACGTCCCGGAACACCCGGTGCCGATCTTCCCGATCATGTGGAAGAGGCGGTCAAGGATGAGCGTTTGCAGCGTCTTCAGGCGCTGCTCAATGAGCAGCAATATGCGTTTCAGGATTCGCTGGTTGGCCGAGAGATGGATGTGCTTCTGGAAAAGAAGGGTCGTTTCGAGCGCCAGATGGTCGGTCGTTCGCCGTGGCTTCTTCCTGCAATCATCGATAACAATGACGATCAGGTCGGCGAGATCATCCGCGTAAAAATTACGGGGACTGGTACCAATAGTCTTATTGCGCAAAAGCTTGTGTGAGAGCATTATAGCATTCAGGCAGTAGTCGCGGTGAGTAGTCTTTGACCGAACGTCCTGCCGTTACTGCGATTGCAATGCGTGAACCTTTGGGAGATGCGTTTGAGCGCTACGGAAAAACTAAAGCCTGCCAAGCCAACCATCCATACGCAAACAGACACAATTTCAAGCCCGGCTGCGAGTTCTGCTATCACTGCGCCATCCGGGGCCTCCGATATGGCCCATATCGTCCTCACCTTCGACAATAACCGCCTTGCTAGTGCGCTTTACGGCCAGTTCGATGAGAATCTGGCGCGTATTGAGCAGAAGCTCGGCGTCGATGTGCGTTCACGGGGTAACGAGCTATCCATCCGTGGAGAGCCAACGGCTACCGAACAGGCTCGCCGCACGCTTGATCAACTTTATGAATATCTGCAAAAGGGTAATGAGCTGACCGCTTCGGATGTCGATGGCGCGATCCGCATTGCCATTGCTGCGGATGATCAGCTGGTCTTACCGACCCTTGAAACCAAAGGGAAAATGTCGGCTGCGCAAATATCGACGCGCAAGAAGACAATTTTTGCCCGCACACCGACGCAGGACGCCTATATGCGCGCCCTTGATCGCTCGGAACTGGTTATGGGTGTCGGACCGGCCGGTACGGGCAAGACGTATCTGGCCGTTGCTCATGCTGCGATGCTTCTGGAGCGTGGTCTGGTCGAGCGTATCATTCTGTCACGCCCGGCTGTTGAAGCTGGTGAGCGCCTTGGCTTTTTGCCGGGTGACATGAAGGAAAAGGTCGACCCTTACCTTCGCCCGCTTTACGATGCGCTTTACGACATGATGCCTGCGGAAAAGGTTGAACGCGCCATTACAGCAGGTGTGATCGAAATCGCTCCGCTCGCTTTCATGCGTGGTCGCACGCTGGCGCATTCGGCGGTTATTCTTGACGAAGCGCAGAACACGACGTCGATGCAGATGAAGATGTTCCTGACCCGTCTTGGTGAAGGTTCGCGCATGATGGTCAATGGTGATCCAAGCCAGATCGATCTTCCGCCCGGCCAGAAATCAGGTCTCGTCGAAGCGCTGCGTGTGCTTGAAAATGTCGAATCGGTTGTCAAAGTGCGCTTTACCGAGAAAGACGTGGTGCGTCATCCGCTGGTTGCGGCTATCGTTACCGCTTACGACACTGACGCTAAAAAGCACGCACGATCAGAATAATTCAAAATTATTCTTGTATTCGCGTAGAATAATGACGATTTATAAATATTACGTCCGCCGAAAGGCGGACGCTTCTTTTAACAACTGGAAGGATAGAGCGGCTGTTTCATCGCAAGCCGCGAGAGAAGTGTCAGATAACGCGATCCAAATCGACATTATGATCGAAGCCGGCAACTGGCCGGAAGAAACAGTCCTTGAAGGACTTGTGCAGCGCTCCGTAGAGGCGGCCTGGAATAATCTCCGGCTAAAGCCCGCTGAGAGTGAACTGAGTCTGGTTTTTACCGACGATGCTTCTATCCGCAAGATCAATGCTGAGTGGCGAAACAAGGACAAGGCGACCAATGTTTTGTCTTTCCCGGCCTATCCTGTAAAGGCTGGCGAGCAGCCGGGCCCAATGCTGGGTGATATCATTATTGCGCGCGAAACGGTGGAGCGCGAGGCTCTCGAAGAGGGCAAGCCGTTCGATAACCATCTCACGCATCTCGTAGTGCATGGCTTTTTGCATCTTTTGGGTTACGATCACGAGACTGAGGAGGAGGCCGAAGAGATGGAACGTCGCGAACGCGAAATCCTTCATGCTCTTGCCATCCCCGACCCTTATGCTGTATCCGATTTAAACGTTGAAACAGATTGATCATGGCTGACCAAAACAATTCCTCGACCGCTGGCGATAGCCGAAGCGACACACAAGACGCCGAAGGGCAAAGTACGCAGCGCTCGCAATCGAGCGAAAAGCGTTCTCTTCTGGCAAATATTTTTCCATTTATGCGTTCGCGCCAATCATCGTCTTTGCGCGAAGATTTAGCTGATGCGCTTTCAAGCACTGAAAGCGAACAGGATTCGGCTTTCTCGCCTGAAGAAAAGGCGATGCTCAACAACATACTGCGTCTGCGCGAAATCCGCGTTGAAGATGTGATGATCCCACGCGCGGATGTTGTAGCGATTGAAATTTCTACACCGCTCTGGGAGGCGCTGGAGCTGTTTGAAAGCTCCGGCCATTCACGCATGCCCGTCTATGCTGAAACGCTGGATGATCCGCGCGGCATGATCCATATCCGAGATGTGTTGAATTACATTACACAGCAATCCCGTCAGAAGACTGACGCAACAAGTGCTGCCAAGTTTGACATGGGGCGTATCGACCTCACGAAGACGATCGGCGAACTCAATCTAATTCGCAAAGTGTTGTTCGTGCCGCCATCGATGTTGGCAAGCGGACTTATGGCACGTATGCAGGCGGCTCATATTCAGATGGCTCTGGTCATTGATGAATATGGTGGCACTGATGGTCTGGCCTCGCTCGAAGACATCGTTGAAATGGTTGTCGGCGACATTGAAGACGAGCATGACGACGAAGAGATTATGATCTCTGAGGAAGGCAACGGCGTTTTTGTCGTGGATGCGCGTGCTGATCTTGAAGAACTGGCTGAGAAGATCGGCCCATCTTTTGAGGCCGGAGAACATGGCGAGGATGTCGACACTGTCGGCGGTCTGATTTTCTCTGTTCTTGGACGCATCCCTGTGCGAGGTGAGGTCGTTCAGGCTATCCCGGGATATGAGTTCCATGTGCTGGAAGTTGACCCGCGCCGTGTAAAGCGGGTTCGCATTGTGCCGCTTTCAGAATCAGAAAGTCATCGGCTACATCCAGTTGTCAGCACGGATGATGATGCATCCGAAAACACCACGGACACGTCCAAAGAGGCCTGATGATAGAGAGATTTGCGGGGAAGATCTCTTCACTGAGCGGCTGGCGCCGGGCGCTGGTCGCTTTTCTCAGTGGTGCAATTGCGACGCTCACCCAACCACCGTTTGATATCTTTATCGCCGGGTTTATCACCTTCCCACTGCTGGTCTGGCTGATTGACGGCGCAGTACCCGATAAGGAAAAAGGCCCGATCCGGCGCTTTTTTCCGGCTGGCCTGATCGGCTGGTGGTTCGGCTTTGGTTATTTCGTATCCGGTCTTTGGTGGATCGGAACTGCTCTTTTGGTGGATGCTGAGCAATTTGCCTGGGCTATTCCGTTTGCAGTTTTGGGCCTTCCCGCGTTTCTGGCCATTTTCTACGGGTTGGCCGCGATGGTTGCGCGACTTTTCTGGTCGCAAGGCATTGGACGCATCTTTGCGATGGCGCTCGGCTTTGGTTTGACAGAATGGCTGCGGACATTTGTTTTCACAGGCTTTCCGTGGAATGCGCTGGGCTATGCTGCCATGCCGACGCCGATGATGATGCAGTCGGTGGAGATTGTGGGCCTCATTGGTATGAGCGCATTTGCAGCGCTGGTGTTTTCAGCACCCGCATTGCTCAGTGGCGGTCGTTTCGCAAAGACCGGGCTTGGCTTGGCCGTTGTTCTTGTCGCTACGCATATCGGTTTTGGCGCATGGGTTTTGTCGAATGCGCCAGCGCTTGATACTGATAGGACAACGCTTTCAATTCGCATCGTTCAGCCTTCCATTTCGCAGAGTCTGAAATGGGACAATAATGAACGGCGGGCGATCTTCGATAAATTTATCGCCATGACTGAGCAGGCACCAGCAGAGGGTGCGCCGCGACCAGATGTGGTGATTTGGCCTGAAACTGCGGTTCCCTATATTCTTTCTTCCACACCTGAAGCGCTCAAGCGTATTGCCGATGTGGTTGGCGATGATCAGGTGCTGTTAACAGGCGCAGTGCGTGAAGAAATCGTGCCGCGTCGCGATCCTCGCTATTATAATTCCATCCTGACGATCAATGGCGACGGTAAAATCATCGATTACACCGATAAGGTCCATCTGGTGCCGTTCGGCGAATATCTGCCATTTGAGCGGTATTTACGCAGTTGGGGATTGCAGGAAGTGGTCGAAATGCCCGGCGGTTTCACAGCGGCCAAGGCGCGTCACGCGATCAATGTCATGGAGGGTCAAACCTTCCTGCCGTTGATCTGCTATGAAGCGATTTTCCCTGATGAGCTTTCCTATACCGGACGAAAGGTGACGGCGATTGTCAATGTCACCAATGATGCATGGTATGGCGATACACCCGGACCTTACCAGCATTTCCGACAAGCACAGGTGCGGTCTGTCGAGCAAGGCCTCCCCCTCGTTCGTGCTGCCAATAATGGTGTATCTGCTGTTGTGGATGCTTATGGACGAATCATTGAAGAGCTACCACTTGACGCTGTGGGGGTGATTGATGCTTACTTGCCCGAAGAGCGTGTCCCATTTTGGGGCAGTGCGCCGGGTGTGAAGCAGGCTCTTGCCATCCTGTTAGCGCTATTCGTCATATGCCTGTGTCTCAGTTTGTCTTTTCGTAAGCGTTTTCATTGACACGGCAATTTTGTTGCGATGTTATACTCGGGCGGTGACGGCGTCTGTTGCGACGGGTCTGACTACCTCCCATAATGATTTTTTATCCCTGTTCGAATGAACAGGCCATGAATGAAAGCTCGCGGTTGCGAGGAGTGATGCTGTATGAGTGAGAATAAGAAGAAGCCAAACCCCATTGATATACATGTGGGCAGCCGCGTCCGCCTTCGCCGCAATATGTTGGGCCTCAGTCAGGAAAAACTAGGCGAAAGCCTCGGAATCACGTTTCAGCAAATCCAGAAGTACGAAAAGGGTACCAACCGCGTGGGTGCTAGCCGTCTTCAGGCTATTTCAGACATTTTGACGGTACCGGTTTCGTTCTTTTTTGAAGATGCACCGGGTTCCACACCGACACAGGCAGGCTTTGCCGAGGATAATGAAGCAACCTATGTCGTTGACTTTTTGAGTTCCAATGAAGGTGTGCAGCTTACCCGCGCATTCACCAAAATTTCAGATCCGAAAGTGCGGCGCAAGATTATCGATCTTGTGAAGTCGCTTGCTGCAGAAGGCGAATAAAACATAATTTTGTTCGCAAAACCGCATGCGGGAAGGTTTTTTTCCAGCATCCAGCTTTCGTAACAAGAATATACATTGACGGTTTAATCCTAACTTCGCTAACACAATGCTGTGCCCGGACCATACGAAACGGTTCCGGGCGCTACTGTGTTTCCATGGCGGATATTTCATCCGTTGGATTTTCAAGAGGGGTTACCCGTGTCGCGCAGTTCTTATCTCTTCACCAGCGAATCGGTGTCCGAAGGCCATCCGGACAAGGTTTGCGATCGTATTTCCGATGAAATCGTAGACATGATCTATAAGGAAGCGCGCCGCACTGGCGTTGATCCTTGGTCTGTTCGTGTCGCATGCGAAACGCTTGCCACCACCAATCGTGTGGTCATTGCTGGCGAAGTCCGTGTGCCTGAAACTTTCCTGAAGAAGAATAAGGACGGCTCAATCGCGCATGACGCGGCAGGCCATCCACTGATTAATCCATCGCGCTTCCGTTCGGCAGCGCGCAAGGCGATCCGCGAAATCGGTTACGAGCAGGATGGCTTTAACTGGCGCACTGTGAAAATCGACGTATTGCTGCATCCACAATCTGCCGATATTGCGCAGGGTGTGGACAATGCTGCGGACCGTCAGGGCGAAGAGGGTGCAGGCGATCAGGGCATTATGTTCGGCTATGCCTGCCGCGAAACGCCAGATCTTATGCCTGCGCCGATCTATTATTCGCACAAGATTCTCGAAAAGCTTGCCGAAGCCCGTCACAAAGGTGAGGGTGATCCGGGCAAGCTCGGACCTGATGCCAAAAGCCAGGTGACTGTGCGTTACGAAAACGGCAAAGCCGCTGAGGTGACCCAGATCGTTCTGTCCACGCAGCATCTCGATGCAAGCTGGGATTCAAAGAAAGTTCGCTCGGTTGTCGAGCCTTACATCCGCGAAGCGCTGGGTGATCTTCCGATTGCAGCTAACTGCAACTGGTACATCAACCCGACCGGCAAGTTCGTTATTGGCGGACCAGATGGTGATGCGGGCCTTACAGGTCGCAAGATCATCGTGGACACATATGGCGGTGCAGCACCGCACGGCGGTGGCGCATTCTCTGGCAAAGACACGACCAAGGTTGACCGTTCGGCAGCCTATGCAGCACGCTATCTTGCCAAGAATGTGGTTGCTGCCAATCTTGCAGACCGCTGCACGATCCAGCTTTCCTATGCAATCGGCGTTGCACAGCCGCTTTCGGTCTATGTCGATCTGCATGGCACTGGCAAAGTAGATGAAGCGGCTGTCGAGGAAGCGTTGCGCAAGGTTATGGACCTGTCGCCAACCGGCATCCGTAAGCATCTTGATCTCAACAAGCCTATCTATGCCAAGACTTCTTCTTATGGCCATTTCGGACGTAAAGCGGGTCGCGACGGTTCGTTCTCATGGGAAAAGACCGATCTCAGCAAGGCGTTGAAGGCAGCACTTTCAGCCTGATTGATTGCATTTCCAGCAAAAGTGCGAAGCGGTTTTGCGCAGGATAATGCAAAAATGAAATAAGGAGAGCATTTCCAGCAATACTGCGCAGCGGTTTTGCATAGGACAATGCGTAAAAAAGAGTTAGAGCGGTTCCTATGTTACCGCTTTAACTGGAACCGCGATAAATGACCGATGAATCTCATCCAGTACGCGCGGCCGGAAATTTCTTCGGTCGCCGTCACGGCAAGCCACTGCGTCCACATCAGAACAATCTTTTTGAGGATTTGCTGCCGCGCCTGAAACTTGATCTAGATACGCCTGCACCACAGGATTTGCGAACATTGTTCGATGCGCCAGTTGAAAATGTGCGCATGGAAATTGGCTTTGGTGGCGGGGAACATCTCAATCACGAAAGCGGACGCTATCCGCAGTCCGGCTTTATTGGTGTCGAGCCTTTCGTCAATGGCATGGCCAAGATGCTGGCTGCCCTTCATGAAGCTCCACGCACGAATCTGCGTCTCTATGATGAAGATGCGACCGATGTGCTGGATTGGTTGCCGGATGCATCGCTTGCCGGAATTGACCTTTTCTATCCTGATCCCTGGCACAAGCGTCGTCACTGGAAGCGCCGTTTTGTCAGCGATGCCAATCTCGACCGTTTCGCACGCTTGCTGAAACCCGGTGCGAAGTTCCGCTTTGCTTCCGACATTGAGCATTACGTCAACTGGACGCTACAGCACTGCCGCAGACATCCCGCTTTTGAATGGCAGGCAGAGGGTCCGGACGACTGGAACAATGCCTATGATGGCTGGCCGGGCACCCGTTATGAAGCCAAGGCTTTCCGGGAAGGACGCGTTGCTGCTTATCTAACTTTTATTCGGAAGTGATCTATCTGGGATGCGGGTCTTGAAAAAATCCGTACTGGCTGGTATATAGATCTCAAATTCTTGGTCGTTTGAACAAGAGTGGGCCCTCCCGGACCCGCTCTTTTTTGTTACCTGCGACCCAGTAAAGAAGGTTTATCGAGTGAGCGAACACGAACAGGCAATTGAAACCGTAACCGCAGATGCCGTAGTTGCAGACGAGCGCATCATTCGCGAAACGGGTATCGATGCGAAAATAGCATCCATTGTGGAGCCGGTGATCAATACGCTGGGTTTCCGCCTTGTGCGTGTGCGCCTTTCTGGCCTCAATGGTCAGACATTGCAGATCATGGCAGAACGTCCTGATGGCACGATGACCGTTGAAGATTGTGAATTGTTGAGCCGCACCGTGGCTCCGGTTCTCGACGTGGAAGACCCACTCAGCGGCAAGTATCATCTTGAAATTTCGTCGCCGGGCATTGATCGTCCGATGGTTCGCAAGTCCGATTTTACTGATTGGGCCGGACATATCGCCAAGGTCGAGACGTCGATTGTGCATGAAGGTCGCAAGAAGTTTCGCGGTCGTATTGTAATTGATGAAGCCACAGCGGACGATTCGGTTGTGATTGAAAGCGATCAGATTTCCTATGGAAATGAACCAGTTGTTCGTATTCCATTTGACCTAATTTCTGATGCGCGTCTGGTTCTGACTGATGATCTGATCCGCGATGCGCTGCGCAAGGATAAAGCCCTGCGCGAAGGCCGCATCCCCGGTGATGATCTGGGCGATGGCGCGAGTGATAATACGGAAGAAGCAGGTTCGGCTGAATCCGAAACAGAAAATAAATAAGTTTCAAAGTGAGTTTCAGGCGTCCGGCTCTCAAAGAAGAACGGATGCGCCACCAAGGAGAGACCTATGGCAGTCAGTGCAAACAGGCTGGAACTTCTGCAGATCGCCGATGCGGTCGCACGTGAAAAGTCGATTGACCGCGAGATCGTTCTTGCGGCCATGGCCGACGCGATCCAGAAGGCCGCGCGTTCGCGCTATGGTCAGGAAAGCAACATCCGTGCGGACATCAATGCGAAGTCCGGCGAGATCAAGCTTCAGCGCCTGCTCGAAGTTGTTGAGACTGTCGAAGACTATTCCACGCAGATTTCGCTGTTCACTGCACGCGACCGTAACCCCGATGCGCAGATTGGTGATTTCATTGCTGATCAGCTGCCGCCAATGGATTTCGGCCGTATTGCTGCCCAGTCTGCAAAGCAGGTTATCGTGCAGAAAGTGCGCGAAGCTGAGCGTGACCGTCAGTATGACGAATTCAAGGATCGCGTTGGCGAAATCGCAAACGGCACCGTTAAGCGCGTTGAATATGGTAATGTGATCGTTGATCTTGGCCGCGGCGAAGCAATTGTGCGTCGTGACGAACTGATCCCACGCGAAGCATTCCGCTATGGTGACCGCATTCGCGCCTATGTTTACGACGTTCGTCGTGAACAGCGCGGCCCGCAGGTTTTCCTGTCGCGTACCCATCCATCTTTCATGGCGAAGCTTTTCAACATGGAAGTTCCTGAAATCTACGACGGCATTATCGAAATCAAGTCGGTTGCCCGTGATCCGGGTTCGCGCGCCAAGATCGCCGTTGTATCGCGTGATGCATCGATTGATCCGGTTGGTGCCTGCGTTGGTATGCGCGGCTCGCGCGTTCAGGCTGTTGTGGCTGAACTTCAGGGCGAAAAGATCGACATTATTCCATGGTCGCCCGATGCGGCTTCCTTCATCGTCAACGCGCTTCAGCCAGCTGAAGTTGCCAAGGTTGTTCTCGATGAAGATGCAGAGCGTATTGAAGTTGTCGTTCCGAATGACCAATTATCATTGGCAATTGGTCGTCGCGGTCAGAACGTGCGTCTTGCGTCACAGCTAACCGGCTGGGACATCGACATCCTGACCGAAGACGAAGAGTCTGATCGTCGCCAGAAAGAATTTGCTGAGCGTTCGAACCTCTTCATGGAAGCGCTCAACGTTGACGAAATGGTTGGTCAGGTTCTGGCTTCTGAAGGCTTTGCCTCGGTTGAGGAAATTGCTTACGTCGAACCGGCTGAAATCGCTTCTATCGATGGTTTCGATGATGATACCGCTGGTGAAATTCAGGAACGCGCACGCGAATTCCTGGAGCGTATCGAAAACGAACAGGATGACCGTCGTAAGGAATTGGGCGTAGAAGATGAACTTCGCGACCTTCCAGGTCTGACGACAGCAATGCTGGTTGCAGTTGGCGAAGACGGCGTGAAGAACATTGAAGACTTTGCTGGCTATGCTGTTGACGATCTCGTTGGCTGGCGTGAACGCAAGGACGGCGAAACCGTTAATCACAGCGGTATCCTGTCATCGTTCGATGTTTCCCGCGTTGATGCGGAACAGATGATCCTGACTGCACGCCTCAAGGCTGGCTGGATCACAGAAGACGAACTGGTCGCAGTTGAAAGCGACGAAGTTGAAGAAGCTGGCGAAGAAGAAGCCGCTTCGTAAAGAAAGGGAGCCGCATTATGATCGCTCTGATGCAAATCGGGCGTAAATGATGCGGCACCACGCTCTTGTTAGAGTTTGATATTGTGATGTGGCGTTAGCTCTGCTAGGTCGCTGCCAGTTTTGGAATTGAATAAAGGCGGTCTATGGCAAAGCCATCATTGCGTGTGGAGCAGGATATGAACGACAGAACCTGTATCGTCACACGTGAAAGTGGTTCTGCGGATGATCTGATCCGTTTTGTGGCTGGGCCTGATGGTTCAGTTGTGCCGGACTTGAAGCGTAACCTGCCGGGCAGGGGCTGTTGGGTTAAGGCAGAGCGGCGCCTGGTTGATGAAGCCGTCAAGCGCAAGCTGTTTGCGCGGGCGTTGAAAGAAGGTGTCACGCCGCAGGCGGATCTTGGCGCGCTGGTTGACCAGCTGCTGACGAAATCTGCACTGGGAAGTCTGGCACTGGCACGCAAATCCGGTGCTGTTGCCTCTGGTTCGACCAAGGTCGATCAGGCAATTCGCTCCGGACAAGCGGTGTTGGTATTGCATGCGAAGGAAGCGGCCTCCGATGGGGTTCGCAAATTGGATCAGGCAAGACGTGTTGTCGTGCATATGGATGGCCCTCAAATCCCGGCATTCACTCTTTTCGGAGTTGAAGAAATGGATTTGGCATTTGGGGGCGGAAATGTGATACATGCAGCCGTGCTCGGCGGAAGGGCATCAGCCGGCGTCGTGCAAAGACTGCTTTTATTGCATAGCTATCGTGGCGAAAGCCCACCGATTGAGACGGTGAGTTGAAACGGCGAATTCGAGCAGCAGTCCGACACTGCTGTGTGGTAAATTAGTAGAGCGGTTCTCTTAAATCCCGACGATACGGGGTCCGCTCTGGAGCATGAACCGGATGTTTGGGCTGTTTGGCCCAACCGGATTATGCACTGAAGTGGATGACCGGAGCATTATCCAAAATGATTTGATTGTGTTGGATAATGCTCGGGTAAAGCGGTTGAAGCCGCGAAGGAAACGGAAACGTAATGAGCGATAAAACAAACGACGATAAGACGCTGAGCGTCAATTCCAAGAAGACGCTGACCATCAAGCGGCCAGGGGTTGAGCAGAGCACCGTGCGCCAGAATTTCAGCCACGGTCGCACAAAGGCTGTCGTCGTTGAAACGAAGAAGCGCAAGTTCTCACGGCCTGATGAGAAGCCTGAAGCGGAAGTAGCAGCGGCACCAAAGCCTGCGGCTCCTGCTCCGGTTGCAGCCACGCCTGTTGAGCCAAAGCCAGCACCTGTCGCTGCAGCTCCAGCGCCTGCTCCAGTTGCAACGCCAACACCTGCTGCACAACCAGCTCAGGCAGCTCCAGCTGTGGCATCGACTCCGGCTCCAACGCCTGCGCCTGCCGCGCCAGTGGCGGCGGCTCCAGTGGCAGCAGCACCTGCTGCTCCTGCACCGCAGCAGCCAAAGCCTGCGCCAGCAGCGCCAGCGTCCGCACAGCGTCCGCAGGGTTCCCAGCAGCAGCGTCCCGGTCAGCAGCAGTCCCGTCCGGGTCAGCAGCGTCCCGGCCAGCAGCGCCCCGGCCAGCAGTCACAGCGTCCACGCCAGTCCGATCGCTCGGGCATGGTGCTGAACACGCTTTCGAGCTCGGAAATGGATGCTCGTCGCCGTGCGCTTGAAGGTGCGTTGGTTCGTGATGCCGAAGATCGTATTCGCGCCGCCGAAGAAGCCAAGCGTCGTGCTGAAGAAGATGCGCGTCGCGCTAAGGAACGTGAAGAATCCGCTCGCCGTCAGGCAGAGGAAGAAGCACGCCTGAAAGCGGAAGCAGAAGCCAAGGCACGCGCCGCAGCTGAAGCTGCAAAGCGCGCTCCACAGGCCGCTGCCCGTCCAGAACAGCGTGGCGATTCCCGTCCTGCACCGCAGGGTGGTCGTCCGCAGCAGTCGGGTCGTCCCCAGCAGGGTGGTCGTCCCGGTCAGGGACAGGGCCAGCGTCAGGCATCGCCAGCGATTGCAGACGTTATTCCAACCGCGAACAAGCCATTGCCGCAAAGCCAGCAGCGCAAGCCTGGTGCGGGTCAGGATGATGATGATCGTCGTGGTCCAGCAGGCGCACGCCGCAGCAGCACACCGGCAAAGCCTGATGCTCGCACTCCAAAGGTTGTGAAGGGCGAAGACGACCGCCGTCGTGGTAAGCTGACCATCTCAAGCAATCTGGAAGATGAAGGCCGTTCACGCTCGCTGTCGGCAATGCGTCGTCGTCAGGAAAAGTTCAAGCGTTCGCAGATGCAGGAAACCCGCGAGAAAATCTCTCGTGAAGTTATCATTCCTGAAACCATCACGCTTCAGGAACTTGCACAGCGCATGACCGAACGTTCGGTTGATATCATCAAGTACCTGATGAAACAGGGCCAGATGATGAAGCCGGGCGATGTGATCGATGCCGATATGGCCCAGCTGATCGCTGAAGAATTCGGCCATACTGTTAAGCGCGTTGCTGAATCGGACGTTGAAGAAGGTATCTTCGACGTTGCTGACGATCAGGGTGCAATGGTTTCGCGTCCTCCTGTTGTCACCATCATGGGTCACGTCGATCACGGTAAGACATCGTTGCTCGATGCTATTCGTCAGGCCAACGTGGTCTCCGGCGAAGCTGGTGGTATCACACAGCATATCGGTGCTTATCAGGTCGAACAGAACGGCCATAAGATCACCTTCATCGATACGCCGGGCCACGCTGCGTTTACCGCAATGCGTGCGCGTGGTGCACAGGCAACCGATATCGCCATTCTGGTGGTCGCCGCTGATGACAGCGTGATGCCGCAGACGATTGAATCCATCAGCCATGCCAAGGCTGCTGGCGTGCCGATCATTGTTGCAATCAACAAGATCGATAAGCCGGAAGCTGATGCGCAGAAGGTTCGTACACAGTTGCTTCAGCACGACGTATTCGTTGAATCGCTCGGCGGTGAAGTGCTCGACGTAGAAGTTTCGGCGAAGAAGAAGCTGAACCTCGACAAGCTGCTTGAAGCAGTTCTGTTGCAGGCTGAAATTCTTGATCTCAAGGCTGATGCGACACGTACAGCTGAAGGTGTTGTTATTGAAGCTCAGCTCGACCGTGGTCGTGGTTCCGTTGCGACCGTTCTGGTTCAGAAGGGTACATTGCGTCCGGGCGACATTATCGCTGCTGGTAATGAGTGGGGCCGCGTGCGTGCTCTGGTCAACGACCATGGCGAACACGTCAAGGAAGCTGGTCCTGCGATGCCTGTTGAAGTTCTCGGACTTCAGGGCACACCACAGGCTGGTGACCGCTTCGCAGTTGTTGCTAACGAAGCCAAGGCACGTGAAATTGCTGATTATCGTCAGCGTCTCGCTCGCGATAAGGCTGTTGCACGTCAGACTGGTCAGCGCGGTTCGCTTGAACAGATGATGAGCCAGTTGCAGGTCAATGGCACGAAAGAATTCCCGCTCGTCATCAAGGGTGACGTGCAGGGTTCGGTCGAAGCAATTATTGCAGCACTCGACAAGCTCGGTACCGACGAAGTTCGTGCACGTATCGTTCATTCGGGTGCAGGTGGTATCACGGAAAGCGACGTATCGCTGGCCGAAGCCTCCAATGCTGCGATCATCGGCTTTAACGTTCGTGCTAACAAGCAGGCACGCGATGCAGCCGATCAGCAGGGCACGGAAATTCGCTACTACAACATCATCTACGATCTGATCGAAGATGTGAAAGCAGCGATGTCGGGTCTGTTGTCGCCAGAACGCCGTGAAACCTTCATCGGTAATGCTGAGATTCTCGAAGTCTTCAACATCACCAAGGTTGGTAAGGTTGCTGGTTGCCGTGTCGTTGATGGCAAGGTTGAACGTGGTGCTGGCGTCCGCCTCATCCGTGACAACGTGGTTATCCACGAAGGCAAGCTCAAGACACTCAAGCGCTTCAAGGATGAAGTTGCAGAAGTGCCGATGGGTCAGGAATGCGGTATGGCATTCGAAAATTACGACGATATTCGCGCAGGCGATACGATCGAAGCGTTCCGCGTCGAACACATTACGCGTACGCTCTAATATCTTAATGCCGGACCGTCCTCGAATGGGTGGTCCGGCTTTTCATTGCCCGGTTCCGAGGGTCTGACTCCCGTCGCAATTGTGGTAGATTGAACCTATAAATTTGTAGCCATTTTATCGGCAGGCACGTTTGCTTGCTTGTCCATGGCTGTTTATCGAGGATAAATAATGGCACGTTCTCCCGATCCGAAAGGCTCAGGCGGTCTTTCTCAGCGCCAGCTTCGTGTTGGCGAGCAGGTACGTCACGCATTGGCACAGGTTCTTCAGCGCGGTGAAATTCGTGATGAGTTGCTTGAGCGCACAGTTATTTCCGTTTCAGAAGTGCGCATGTCGCCGGATTTGAAAATCGCAACCTGCTTCATCACACCACTCGGCAGCACAGATGTGCAGGCAGTGATTAAGGCGCTGGCTTCAAATGCGAAGTTCATTCGCGGTCGCATTGCACCAAGCCTGAGCCAGATGAAGTATATGCCGGAATTCCGTTTCCGGCCTGACACAAGCTTCGACAATTTTTCCAAGATCGATGCACTTCTGCGCTCGCCAGAAGTGGCGCGTGATCTTGGACGTGACAATGACGAAAACGGTGAGGCGGATGACGCTTCCCGCAATGGAGACGCATAAAGCATGGCAAGACGGGGCAAGAAAAAAGGCCGTCCGGTTTCTGGCTGGGTTATTTTTGACAAGCCAAAAGGCATGGGTTCGACGGAAGCAGTCTCGAAGATTAAGTGGCTTTTCAATGCAGAAAAGGCCGGTCACGCTGGCACACTCGATCCGCTTGCATCCGGCATGCTGCCAATTGCGCTGGGCGAAGCCACCAAGACCGTGCCTTATGTCATGGATGGAACCAAGGTTTACCGTTTCACGGTGACTTGGGGTGAAGAACGCTCGACCGACGATTTGGAGGGCGTTGCCACCAAGAACTCTGACAATCGCCCGTCACGTGCAGATGTCGAAGCGCTGTTGCCAAACTACACAGGCGTCATTTCGCAGATTCCGCCGCAGTTCTCGGCGATCAAGATCGGTGGCGAACGCGCTTATGATCTGGCACGCGAAGGCGAAACCGTAGAAATTCCAGCACGCGAAGTTGAAATCGACCGTTTGGAAATTGTTGAGTTTCCTGATGCAGATCGCACTGAGTTTGAAGTCGAATGCTCTAAGGGCACCTATGTTCGTTCGCTTGCGCGCGATATGGGCCGCGATCTTGGCTGCTTTGGCCATATTTCGGACCTTCGCCGCATTGAAGTGGCACCCTTCACTGATGAGGATATGGTAACGCTGGCAGAGCTTGAAGAAGCCTGGCCGCCGCTGCCTCCGAAAAAGGAAGAGTCCGCAGAAGACGCAGAGGCCGATGTTGTCGAACAGCCAGCGCCGCGCCGCGATTTCTCGGCAATCGACGCGCTCGTGATCGACACGGGTGCAGCGCTTGATTGCTTGCCGCAGGTTCCATTGAGTGATGATCAGGCGCAGCGTGTGCGCCTTGGAAATCCTGTGATTATCCGCGGACGCGATGCACCATTGGAAGCAGACGAAGCCTGCGTAACCTCGAAAGGCAAGTTGCTTGCAATTGGCTATATCGAGCAGGGTCAGTTTAAGCCAAAACGTGTTTTCACGGCGGGTTAAGTTAACCGCAATAATATCGGCTATTATTTGACACTGGTATTATTGCCGTTTTTGCACTATATGCCCCATCAGCGGTCTTACAAATTAATTGTGAGACTGTTTCCATGGCCCGCGCTGGACGACATCCCGGCCTGGGCGTCTCTTTTTCCTCTCATCAAGAAAGGGTGTACGATGTCGATTACTGCTGAACGCAAGCAAGCACTTATTAAGGAATACGCCACCAAGGAAGGCGATACCGGTTCCCCTGAAGTTCAGGTTGCCGTTCTTTCCGAGCGTATTGCTAACCTTACCGATCATTTCAAGGGCCACAAGAATGACAATCATTCGCGTCGCGGCCTTCTGAAGCTGGTTTCGCAGCGTCGTCGTCTTCTTGACTATGTCAAGGGCATCGACCAGGCACGTTACCAGGCGCTGGTTTCCCGTCTGGGTCTGCGCCGCTAACGGTAAAATCGGGCGACGTCTCAAAACGTCGCCCGTTTGATTTAGAGCGCGTCTTTGCGATGCGCACTGAAGGAATACCTTAAAGCATTCTGAGAAGCGGATAGCCGCTTTCAAAAAGAGAATGCGATATTTCGGGCGAATGCCCACTGGCATGAGACGGCGCACCGGGTGCATTCCGTCATGCCTACCGAGCCATAAGGCTCATGACCTGGACCAGTCATGGGGCAGGATTGCAGGCAGTTCGTGCCAGCGAACATTCGCAGTGAATGTTCCGACACGTAACGAACTTCCCGTTGTCTTGCCCGTGGCGTGTCCGCCAACCCGGATGATGCCTTCAGACGCTTTTGCGCGGCATCTCCAAACAAGGACTAGATATGTTCAACACACACAAAGTTGAAATCGAATGGGGCGGCCGTCCGCTGACACTCGAAACCGGCAAGATCGCACGTCAGGCTGACGGCGCAGTTCTCGCAACGTATGGTGAAACTGTCGTTCTGGCGACTGTTGTTTCTGCCAAGGAACCAAAGCCAGGTCAGGATTTCTTTCCGCTGACCGTAAACTATCAGGAAAAGACCTACGCTGCCGGTAAGATCCCAGGCGGTTTCTTCAAGCGTGAAGGTCGTCCAAGCGAAAACGAAACTCTCGTTTCGCGTCTGATCGATCGTCCGATCCGTCCGCTTTTCGTTGATGGCTACAAGAACGACACACAGGTTGTTCTGACTGTCATTCAGCATGATCTTGAAAACAACCCGGACATTCTGTCGATGGTTGCAGCATCAGCTGCGCTGACCATTTCGGGCGTTCCATTCATGGGCCCAATCGGTGGCGCACGCGTTGGTTACATCAACGGCGAATACGTGCTGAACCCGAATATCGACGAAATGCCAGAATCGAAGCTCGATCTGGTTGTTGCCGGTACCGCTGATGCCGTTCTGATGGTTGAATCGGAAGCACAGGAACTGTCCGAAGAAGTTATGCTCGGCGCCGTTGTTTACGGTCAGAAGGCGTTCCAGCCAGTGATCGACGCGATCATCAAGCTCGCTGAAGTTGCTGCCAAGGAACCACGCGACTTCCAGCCGGAAGACCTGTCGGACATCGAAGCAAAGATGCTCGCAGTTGTCGAAAACGACCTGCGCGACGCTTACAAGATCACCGAAAAGCAGGCTCGTTACGTCGCTGTTGATGCAGCGAAAGCCAAGGCGAAGGCGCATTTCTTCCCAGAAGGCGTTGAAGAGCCAGAATTCTCAGCTGAAAAGTTTGCAACCGTATTCAAGCATTTGCAGGCTAAGATCGTTCGCTGGAACATTCTCGACACTGGCAACCGTATTGACGGTCGCGATCTGTCGACTGTTCGTGCAATCGTTTCTGAAGTTGGCCTTCTGCCACGTACCCATGGTTCAGCACTGTTTACCCGCGGTGAAACGCAGGCAATCGTTGTTGCGACACTTGGCACCGGCGAAGACGAACAGATGATCGATTCTCTGACCGGTACGTACAAAGAATCCTTCATGCTGCACTACAACTTCCCACCGTATTCGGTTGGTGAAACTGGCCGCATGGGTTCGCCAGGCCGTCGTGAAGTTGGTCATGGTAAGCTTGCATGGCGCGCAATCCATCCAATGCTGCCTGCTGCTGAGCAGTTCCCTTACACGATCCGTACTGTTTCCGAGATCACCGAATCCAACGGTTCGTCTTCGATGGCAACTGTTTGCGGCACATCGCTGGCTCTGATGGATGCGGGCGTTCCGATCATCCGTCCAGTAGCTGGTATTGCTATGGGTCTGATCAAGGAAGGCGAACGTTTCGCTGTTCTTTCCGACATTCTCGGTGATGAAGATCATCTCGGCGATATGGATTTCAAGGTTGCCGGTACTGAAAATGGTATCACAGCACTTCAGATGGACATCAAGATCGACGGTATCACCGAAGAGATCATGAAGGTTGCTCTGGAACAGGCTAAGGGCGGTCGCGTTCACATTCTTGGCGAAATGAGCAAGGCTCTTTCGACCTCGCGTGAAGAACTCGGCGAATTTGCTCCACGCATTGAAGTCATGAACATCCCAACCGACAAGATCCGTGATGTTATCGGTTCGGGCGGTAAGGTTATTCGTGAAATCGTCGAAAAGACCGGCGCGAAGATCAACATCGAAGACGATGGTACGGTTAAGATCGCTTCGTCGAACGGCAAAGAAATCGAAGCCGCTAAGAAGTGGATTCACTCGATTGTTGCTGAGCCAGAAGTTGGCGAAATCTACGAAGGTACAGTTGTTAAGGCTGCTGACTTCGGCGCATTCGTAAACTTCTTCGGTCCACGTGATGGTCTGGTTCACATTTCGCAGTTGGCTTCCGACCGCGTTGCCAAGACCACTGACGTGGTCAAGGAAGGCCAGAAAGTCTGGGTCAAGCTCATGGGCTTTGACGAACGCGGCAAAGTTCGCCTGTCGATGAAGGTTGTCGATCAGGAAACCGGCAAGGAAATCGTTGCTGAAAAGAAGGCGGAAGCAGACGCTGAATAAGCGTTGAAGCTGTTATAAATTATCGAAAGCGCGCCTCAGAGCTAATTTGGGGCGCGCTTTTTTGTTGCACGTGAATCAATTCAAGACCATGGATGAGCCATGATGACACCAGCACAACAAACACTCTTTCTCCCCTTCTATCAGGACATTCTGGATATGCCTGAAGAAGGCCAGACCTTCCTTGCTTGCGGCCTGTCAGCCGACCGGCATCTTGAGGATGAATGGAAGCAGGCGCTGACTTTTTTACAGCCATGGCGTCCTGATTGGCTGGCTCTGAATAAAGAAGGCTTTAAGGCAATCCCTCAATTGGGGACAGAGCCTGACGAGGAGAGCAATTTTTCCGGCGGGCTACTTCTGCTCGGAAAACATCGTGGACGCAACGAGGCGTGGTTTGCGGAGCTTCTGGGACGTGTTGAGCCGGGCGGCTGGATCGTTGTCTCAGGCGACAAGAAGCTTGGCGTCGATAGCTTTCGTAAATGGGTCGGCAATATTGCTGAAGTCAGCGATCGCCTGTCCAAGAATCATGCGGTGGCTTTCTGGCTGCAACGCCCAGCCGACCTGACGACAGACTTCATCAATGCCTTGAAGCCGCTTGCAAGCAATATTGACGATGTGTTCCGCACAGAGCCGGGCATGTTCTCGCATGGTGCGATTGATAAAGGCTCGGCGCTGCTGGTGCCGCATATGGAAAAGATCGTGTTCGGTCAGGTTGCCGATCTTGGCGCTGGCTGGGGCTATCTTGCAGCGCAGAGCCTTAAATATGCTGATCGTCTTAAGGGTATAGATCTGTTTGAGGCCGATTACGAAGCATTGGAGGCCGCCCGCGGTAATCTGGAACGGCTTGGCGCATCTGTACCGATTTCGTTTAACTGGTTCGATGTGACGAGTGAAAAACTCACCGGCATTTACGACACGGTGATTATGAATCCGCCGTTTCACGAGGGGCGTGCAACTGAAGTGTCGCTCGGCCAAACCTTTATCGCCGCCGCCGCTTCACGGCTTAAGACCGGTGGACGTCTGCTGATGGTTGCGAACAGGCAATTGCCTTATGAGGCAACGCTTAAAAGCTTGTTTAAGAACGTGACTGTTCTTGAGGAAGCGAACGGCTTCAAAATATTTGATGCTAAAAAGTAAAGCATTTCCAGCAAAAGTGCGAAGCGGTTTTGCGTGGGATAATTCGTGTGAACCGCTCTGATAAAAAAAGCCGCCTCGAAAGGCGGCTTTTTTAATGAGGCTTATTCGCCGCGTGTGTCAGCCGAACTTTTCAGTTCTTCCAGCGTTGGCATCGAAAGGATGTTGTAGCCCGAATCCACATAATGGATTTCTCCGGTCACACCGCTTGAAAGATCAGACAGCAGATAAACAGCCGATTTGCCAACATCGTCGATATCGACAGTGCGGCGCAGCGGTGAATTACGGCGCTGATAGCTGAAGATCGCGCGTGCATCGCCAATGCCAGCACCAGCCAGCGTGCGCACCGGACCAGCCGAGATCGCGTTAACACGGATACCCTGCGGACCGTAATCGGCAGCGAGATAACGAACCATGGCTTCAAGGGCAGCTTTGGCGACGCCCATGACATTGTAGTTCGGGATCGTGCGCGTGGAACCGCCATAGGTCAGCGTCAGGATCGAGCCGCCGTCCTTCATCAGCTTTTCTGCGCGCTGTGCCATTTCCGTGAAGGAATAGGCAGAGATCACCATGGTGCGGCTGAAATTGTCGCGTGTGGTGACGTCTGCGTAACGTCCCTTCAGCTCTGTTTTGTCCGAGAAACCGATGGCGTGAACGATGAAATCGAGCTTTCCCCATTTCTTCTCGATTTCAGCGAAAACAGCATCGACCGAAGCGATGTCTTCAACATCACAAGGCAGCACCATGTCCGAACCGACCTGTTCGGCCAGCGGCTTAACGCGTTTGCCGAGTGCATCACCCTGATAGGTGAATGCGAGTTCGGCCCCCTGTGCTGCGAGTTGCTTAGAAATTCCCCAGGCGAGTGAGTGGTTATTCGCGACCCCCATAATGAGGCCGCGTTTGCCTTGCATCAAACCTTGCATGTTGTCCCTCTCCGTCAGCCCTGATAGCGCTGGAACACCAGCGTTGCATTGGTGCCGCCAAATCCAAACGAGTTGGAAAGCACTGTATTGAGCTGAGCATTGTCGATGCGCTTGCGAACGATAGGCATGTCCGCGAAGGCAGGATCCAGTTCTTCGATATGAGCGCTTTCGCAGATGAAGTTATTCTGCATCATCAAAAGCGAATAGATAGCTTCCTGAACGCCAGTTGCACCGAGCGAGTGGCCGGTTAGCGACTTGGTTGCCGCAATCGGCGGGCAGGCATCGCCTGAACCAAATACCTGACGGATTGCTTCGATTTCCGGAGCGTCGCCAGCAGGTGTCGAGGTTGCATGCGGATTGATGTAATCAACCTTGCCCTTGACGGTCGAGAGCGCCATTTTCATACAGCGGACCGCGCCTTCACCCGATGGAGCGACCATGTCGTAGCCATCCGATGTTGCACCATAGCCGACGATTTCGCCGTAAATTTTGGCACCGCGTGCAAGTGCGGTTTCGAGGTCTTCCAGCACGAGAACGCCTGCACCACCGGCAATAACGAAACCGTCACGGTTTTTGTCATAAGCGCGTGAAGCGGTCGAAGGTGTGTCGTTATATTTGGACGACATGGCACCCATCGCGTCGAACAGCACCGAAAGCGTCCAGTCGAGATCTTCGCAGCCACCAGCGAAAACGCGGTCCTGCTTGCCATACTGGATCATTTCATAGGCATTACCGATACAATGGTTCGATGTCGCACAAGCGGACGAGATCGAATAATTCACGCCCTTGATCTTGAAGAAGGTCGCAAGTGTCGCTGATGCGGTCGAGCTCATGGCCTTTGGCACAGCAAAAGGACCAACGCGCTTCGGGCCTTTTTCACGGGTAATATCGGCAGAATCGACAATCGTGCGTGTCGAAGGACCGCCAGAGCCCATGATGATGCCGGTGCGATCGTTGGAGACTTCCTCCTCCGAAAGACCCGCATCGGCAATGGCCTGATCCATGGCGACATGATTCCATGCCGTACCACGACCATGAAAACGCATGGCGCGGCGGTCTACGAGCGCCTCGACATCGATCTTTGGAATGCCGTGCACCTGGCACCGAAAACCGAGTTCGCCATATTCTTCCGCACGGGAAATGCCGGATCTGGCTTCACGCAAAGAGGTGGTGACCTCTTCTGTGTTGTTTCCAATCGAGGATACAATCCCCATACCCGTTACGACCACACGCCGCATCGCGTTCTCCTTTACACCTGTTCCGTGTGATCAACCCGTATGAGTTGACCCTTGTTCCCGGTTACATAGGTGCGATCTTCGCATGTTTTGAGCGCGGCTGCATGAAAACTCGTGTTTTTCTGCGTCCGCGCCCGTGAATGATGGTTGAATTAAGCGCTGTCGCCGTCTTTGGACAGGCCGACGCGCAGGTCGCTTGCCTTATAGATGGTCTCGCCATCGGCCTTGAGCCAGCCATCGGCTGTGCCAAGAACAAGGCGGCCACGCATGACGCGCTTGAAGTCGATGCCGTATTGCAGAAGCTTTGTGTGCGGGCGAACCATGCCCTTGAATTTCACTTCGCCGGTCGAAAGCGCCATACCGCGACCCGGCTCACCGAGCCAGCCAAGGAAAAAGCCTGTCAGCTGCCACATGCCGTCGAGGCCAAGGCAGCCCGGCATGATTGGATTGCCCTGAAAATGGCATGGGAAATACCAGTCGTCGGGGCTGACATCATATTCAGCACGGATATAGCCCTTGTCGAACTCTCCGCCAGTTTCGGAAATTTCGGTGATGCGGTGCACCATCAGCATTGGCGGCAGGGGGAGCTGTGCATTGCCGGGACCGAACAACTCGCCACGTGCGCAGCTGAGGAGCTCTTCATACCCGTAGCTCGATTTCTGTTCTGCCATTACGCCTCCCTTGAGGGTTATTCTTGTGACGGCTCCTGCGTTTGAGGAGCGATCGCGTTTCATCAATTCGGGAACACCTCTATCATAGAGTGTTTCCATCAGTAAAATAGTGAGCGAGGTTTTCCAAAAAAAGGCGGAATTACCAAGCCTATTGATACTTAATTCGCAACGGCATATATCAATGTCAGTAGGCAATGGGCAACAGCCCGTTTAATCTTTGACGAAATTGCTACAAGCTTGTGACGGATCCAAGGGTGAATATGCAGAATTATCATGCCAGCCACTCGATGGTTTCAATGGAAGAACGCCTTCGCAGCGCGGGTTTGCGCCCGACGCGCCAGCGTGTTTCGCTTGCCAGCCTGATCTATGCGCAGGGTGATCGCCATCTTTCCGCTGAAGACCTTCATGAAGAAGCAGTCCTCGCGAATGTTCCCGTATCGCTTGCGACTGTTTACAACACGCTGCACCAGTTTACCGAAGCCGGTATGCTGCGCATCATCGCGGTAGAAGGTTCGAAAACCTATTTCGACACCAATATCTCCGATCACCAGCATTTTTTCCTCGAAGGTGAAAATGTTGTGTTCGATATTCCGCATGGCGAACGCGGTCAGCCGACAGTTTCCAATATGCCGGAAGCACCGGAAGGCATGGAAATCGTCAATGTGGACATTATCGTCCGCCTTCGTCGTAAAACACGATAAGTTATTTGGTAAAAGTTTCTAAGAAGGCGGCCTTTTGGGGCCGCTTTTTTGTTGCGCATCTTAGCCTAAAGTGATTCACCCAAGCATTGCTTTTAACTGGCGCATCTCATCTTGGACCTCCCAACCCCGCATGAATGCGTCGATAACCATTTGACTGGAGACGCCCATGCGCAAGTTGATCATTGCCGCTACCGCTTTTGCCCTGTTCTCAACAGCAAGTGCTTTTGCTGAGAAAATTCGCATTGGTGTAACGCCCGGCCCGCATGCGCAGATCATGGAAAAGGTCAAAGAAGTTGCTGCCACGAAAGGAATGGAAATCGATATTCAGGAATTTTCTGATTATGTGATTCCCAATATGGCGCTGGCTGACAAGGCTCTTGAAGCCAATTCCTTCCAGCATCAGCCATATCTCGACAATCAGGTTGCAGATCGCGGTTTTCCGATTGAAACAGTAGCGCCAACGGTCAACTTTCCGATGGGCCTCTATTCAAGCAAGCTGAAAAACATTTCGGAACTGGCTGATGGTGCAACCATCGCGATCCCGAACGATCCAACGAACGGTGGTCGTGCGCTTCTGGTTCTTGCGGATAATGGTCTCATCAAGCTCGATACTTCCAAGGGCCTGAAGGTCACAACAATTGATGTGACCGAAAACCCAAAGAACCTGAAATTTGTGGAGCTGGATGCTGCGCAATTGCCGCGCTCGCTTGAAGATGTCGACGCTGCCGTCATCAACACGAACTACGCGCTGGAAGCAGGTCTTGATCCGGCTGCTGGCGCATTGATCCGCGAAGGCGAAAAGGCACCTTATGTTAATGTGTTGGTTGTGCGTACCGAAGACAAAGATGCTGATTGGGTGAAAACGCTGGTCAGCAGCTATCACAGCCCGGAAGTGAAACAATTTATCGCTGATACATTCAAAGGCTCGGTCATCCCGGCCTGGTAAGAATTCTTATTGAAATTGTTTTGGTGGCGGGGCGAGCAATCGCCCCGCTTTGCTATTAAGCTTTTAGCTGCATTTGAATATTTGCAAATGGAAGTCCGTTATCATCCTCTGCGCGACAACTGACTTCTTGAAAGCCGAGGTGCGTGTAGAAGCGACATGCTTGTTTGTTATCGGCATAAACCTCTAAGAAGAGTTCGCCTTTGAGGTTGAGAGCATGTTCAATCAGGCTGCATCCGATTCCCTGTCCCTGTGCGCTTGGATCCACGAAAAGCCCGCCGATGAAACAGTCGAGCAGACCAATGAAGCCGACGGGTTTGTCATTCAGAATAGCGACCCAGGTCTCGGCTTTATCGAGATAAACGTCTTCAATGAGCTTTTGCTGTTTGCTCAGCAGGTCGCTTCCCAAAAACGCATGTGCTTCTAGCGAGGCACGATACCATATAGAGGATAGGGTCTGCTTGTCCGCAGCCTGATAGGTGCGGATTGTAATACTCATGTTTTTCATGATGATTCCAGAGTTTTATATGCACAAAAATCCCACCCAATTGGCGGGGTCCAAATCCGTTAAAACGGCAGCAATGAACTTCTGTGCATAAAACTCCTTCGTATCTTGTCCGACAAAACTACTGCCAACAATAGACAGGCGTCAAGCTGTAGTCTTTGATCAATCAGTCGAAAACTTCATCTGGGTAAACGCCCCAGAGGTCTGATTGTCGGATCCAGCCGCGTGTGCCCTGAATATCCATCCGGCACCACTGGCCATTGCATTCGCGTGCGGTGCCGACGACATTCGGTTCGACTTCGGCCGACAAGCCAGACGTTTCGCTTGGATCGCGACGCATGGTAATCATCGCGCCTTGATCGTTTTTAAGCCATGGCGCGGTGATTGCGGTCCGCTTGCCAGATAAAAGCGACTGGTAGACCCAGCCTTCTGTGCCATCGGCATCACGGATACGGCGCCAGTTATCATATTCCTGAATGATCTCGACAGGCAGGCCGGCTTTCATAAACAGCCACGACACAGCGTAATCACGTCCCGGTCCGACACGCAGATTAACGCGCGCTGGCTTGAGACTGACAAAGCGCGGGACAGGCAGGCCACTTGCACCTACGGGCGTGCCAGATTGCGCCTGTGCATTTGCGCCGTGTTTGTGCGATGCCAACAATGGCGCACCAACCAGCAGCAGAGCGATGCTGCAAAGCGTTGCGATAAAAAAGCGTTGCGAAAGTACCCGGTACAATTCTGACCTCTCGCCGTCCTGTCATGTGGGGCAATTTCAGGACTGGGGGAGGCGCGTCTGAAACTGCGAAATGAATAAATTGCGCGGTTGCCCGCATTTGATGCCGCTCTCGCGGTTCTGTTTTTCTTTGTCTTTGCAGCGCCACCTTGCTAGAGATGAGCAACTGAAGCAAAATCACATATTGCACCTTCTTGGTTAAGGAGGTCTCAACGTGTGAAACGGCAGGGCAGGTTTCCTGAGAAATCTGTAAGCCTTTTACCGCTGGCTTTGCTCAAAAAATGGGGTGGAGATGTCGAACAAGAAAAAACCACTGGTGGTACTGACCCGGAAACTGCCCGACCCGGTGGAAACCCGAATGCGGGAACTGTTCGATACACGCTTGAATATAGATGACCATCGCATGTCGCAGCCTGAAATTATCGCTGCGATGAAAGAAGCCGATGTTCTGGTGCCCTGCATCACGGATGTGATTGATGCGGCAGCCATTGAGCAGGCTGGCCCCAATCTCAAACTCATCGCCAATTTTGGCAACGGCGTTGATAATATTGATGTTGCCGCCGCTGCAAAGCGCGGAATCACCGTCACCAACACCGCCAATGTGTTGACTGAAGATACCGCCGATATGACGCTGGCGCTGTTACTCATGGTGCCGCGTCGTCTGGTGGAGGGTGCGAATGTGCTCAACGAGCGCGATGGCGAGTGGCCAGGCTGGTCGCCGACATGGATGCTTGGACGCCGCATCTGGGGCAAGCGCCTCGGTATCGTCGGCATGGGCCGAATCGGCACTGCGGTTGCGCGTCGTGCAAAGGCATTTGGCCTTTCGATCCATTATCACAACCGCAAGCGCGTCAACGCGCAGGTTGAGGAAGAGCTGGAAGCGACCTATTGGGACAGCCTCGATCAGATGCTGGCGCGGATGGACATTATCTCGGTCAATTGCCCGTCAACGCCTGCAACCTTTCACCTTCTCTCAGCGCGGCGCATCGCGCTGATGCAGCCAACCGCTTATCTGGTGAATACATCGCGCGGTCAGATTATTGATGAGAATGCGCTGGTCGATCTGATCGAGCAGGGTAAGATCGCCGGTGCCGGGCTTGACGTATTCGAGAATGAACCCGCCGCCAATCCGCGCCTGTTGTCGCTGGCAGAAAAGGGTAAGGTCGTGCTGCTGCCGCATATGGGATCAGCCACGATTGAAGGCCGTGTCGATATGGGCGACAAGGTCATCATCAATATCAGAGCGTTTTTTGACGGTCATCGCCCGCCGGATCGTGTGCTGCCGAACAGAATTTAATTACTTGCTGGCGGTTATGGGATCAGTTTGCATATCGCCAGCAATGAATTTCAGGACCGCATGCGCGTAAAGGCGCGGGTTTTCCGCCGGAACGCCATGCCCCGAATCGGGCAGGATCACTAATTTTGCACCCGGAATATGATGCGCCATAAATTCAGTATGTTCGCGCGTGATTGCGGTGTCGCGATCACCGATCACAATTGCCGTGCGCACATTTATCTTTGACAGATCATCAGCGGTGTAATTTGGCTCATTGGCCCAAAGCGCATGGATTTCCTTATCGATGCTCTCATAATGGCGCAGCTCAGGTAGCGGCTTGCCTTCAGCGCGCGCCAGCGCATAGCCAGTCGAGCCTTCCGGTGACACATTGGCGGCCTGGGCAAATACGCTTTTCAGCCTGTCAGGATAGCGCATCGCCATGATGAGGCCGATAATGCCACCATCGCTCCAACCGACAAGATCAACCTTGTCGATCTTGAGATAATCGAGCAGCGCTACATAATCGTCTGCCATCAACTCATAGGTGAGTGGCTCGGTGGTTCGCGTTGAGCGCCCCTGTCCGCGACTGTCTGCAACGATGACCATGTGATTGCGGGCGAGAATCGGCAGCTGCGCGTCCCAGACATGCTGATCGGACAGGCCGCCATGAATAAGCAGAATCGGCGATCCCTTGCTGACAACGCGGTAATACATCTCGATGCCATTAATGCTGGCAAAGCTCGCTGGCGAAGCGGTGATGGTCATGCGGGCGATTCTTTCAAAAGAGACAGCAGAAGGGAAAAAGGCTGTGAGGCCGAGTGCCAGCCCTGCAATCCATAATGTCCCTTTGCTCTTCATCGTCTCACGCTTATGGCCTTCTGATGAGCGTTGGCAGATCGTAAAGATAAGCTATGCGTTTGATTGCGTCCTTCAGCGGCTCAAGCGTTACGGTCATGGTGTGACCGCTGGCATGAAGGAGCATATCTGGCGATTGGCAGATCGCGACATGGCCCTTCCAGAAGACGAGATCGCCGCGCTTGAGATTGGAATAGTCAGCGTCCGGCTCGATGATGTCACCGAGCGAATTTTCCTGCATATCCGAATCGCGCAGAACTGATCTGCCAGCAACCCACATCGAAAGCTGCACGAGTCCAGAGCAATCGATGCCAAAGCCCGATGTGCCGCCCCAAAGATAAGGCGTGTGCAAAAGCGTTTCTGCAACCGCTACAAAATCATCAGCATGGTCGCCCAAGGGCGCAAGGTGCTTGGCAATCAGTGCTTCGCCGCTTTCAAGCAGCGCATATTCGGTGCCGCGCTTTTCCGATGAGCCAACGATTCGCACTCTTGAACCGAGTGAGAGCGCTTGAGTGTGCGGAAAACGCAGATCATTGCCGGGATAAACGAATGTGCGTGGAACGATGACCATATGCGTCGGCTCGCCAACAGGCTTTGCCAGTGAAGCCGCTGAGACGTAGCCGGTATAGCCATCGCGCTCAGCCTGCACCCAGCACCAGCCGTCCCGCTCTTCAAAAACGCGCACCATGTCGCCAAAGATGATCTGTGTTTGCGGTCCGCTGTCGGGGCGTGGCTCTGCACGCAGATCGACCACAGAATCAGAAACCTGCATCGGCGTGCCTGCGGTAAAGCGGCTCGCTTCTACCTGACCATTCAGCCGCTCATCGGCGAGGTCAGGACGGTAGGCGTTGAGGCGGCGATCGAGCATGCTCACAATGGTAACTCCCGGGCATTGGCAATCACGAGATCACCCAGTCTTTCGACATAAAGTGCACCCGTGACCGTTCTCTTTACTAGCACATTTCTGCGATCTTTTTCATCACGATGCCGGGATACGAGATCGAGCGTTCCCATCGTGTCGAGTGCACGCGTAATCACCGGCTTGGTGACATCAAGCTTGGCTGCAAGCCCCCGCACCGTATGCGGCGGCGGTTCGAGATAAATCGTCAGAAGAATGGCGACCTGCCGCGTTGTAAGGTCAGGCATTTCATCCTGCACCTGCGCCAGTGACAGTGTCCTTAGCAATGTCAGTGCCTGCAAAGGCTTCAGTTCAACGGGCATATTTTACGCAACGCTCAATATCGTTTCGGCTCCGTATCACTCAACGCCGTTTTCGCTTTGCAGGCAAGCGATTTCATTGCGCGGGATATTTTTGCTTGAGAAGCGCATAGATCGCACGAATGGCCTGTGCTTCGCCACCGACAGGTGAGGCAGGCTTTTCAACCGGCACCCAGCCGAAAATATCGAAATGCGCCCAGCTCTTTGCCTTCTCGACAAAACGGCTCAGGAACAAGGCAGCAGTTACCGAACCGGCAAAGCCATCGGTGGTAACATTGTTTATGTCGGCCACGCGTGAGGAAAGTTTTTGCGCATATGGCTGCCAGAGTGGCATGCGCCACAGCGGATCGGCGGTCTCAATGGCCTTCTCTGCAATGTTTTCTGCAAGTGCATCATCATGTGTATAGAAGGGTGGCAGGTCTGGACCTAGCGCCACACGCGCCGCACCCGTCAGCGTTGCCATATCAATGATCAGTTCCGGCTCTTCTTCATCCGCCAGCGCAAGTGCATCAGCCAGAACCAGACGACCTTCCGCATCGGTATTGCCGATTTCAACGGTTAATCCCTTGCGGCTTTGCAGTACATCGCTTGGGCGGAAAGCATTGCCAGCGATAGAGTTTTCGACCGCAGGGATCAGCACACGCAGTCGCACGGGCAGTTTGGCATCCATAATGATGGAGGCAAGACCCAGCACATTGGCAGCGCCGCCCATGTCTTTTTTCATGGTGAGCATGCCGCTTGCAGGCTTGATGTCGAGACCGCCGGTATCAAAACACACGCCTTTGCCGACGAGTGTAATCTTTGGATCGGTATTTTTACCCCATGTGAGATCGATGAGACGCGGCGCAATGCTGCCAGCACGGCCAACCGCATGAATCATCGGGAAATTCTGCTCAAGAAGTGCTTCACCCTCAACGGTGCTGACTACCGCACCATTTTTCGTTGCAAGATCGCGTGCTGCCTGTTCCAGCGCATCCGGCCCCATATCGTTGGTCGGCGTGTTGATCAGATCGCGTGCCAATGTCACTGCATCAGCTATGCGGTTGATTTCAGCCGTATCTGCGCCTTCCGGGACGGCCAGACGGATGAGCTTGTCGCTGCCTTTGCGGTAACGTGTAAAATCATAGCCGCCCATCAGAAAGGCGAGCGTTACGAGTTCTGCGTGATCTGGCGTGCCTTCAATATGCCAGTCGCCCTCGGGAAGGCTGCGTGCAAGCTTTCCGGCAAGCAACTGTGACTGCCCATTCTGTTCTGCATCACCTGTTCCAAACAGCGCACCTGCAATCGTGCCGTCTTTACCGGGAAGCACCAAAACACGACCAGCTTCACCGTTAAAATCATTCGCCTTTGCCCAAGCGCCAGCATCCGACGACAGCCCCGCCTGATCGACGGCATTCTTTCCGATGAACCAGACAGGGCGGCTATCGGCTGACTTCGCGGTAATGATTTCAACTGTCATAACATTCCTCGGCGATTAGAATTTCTGGCTTAATCAATAAACAAATAGCCACCCGGCGTGAACCGGGTGGCTATTCAAATCTCTACGAAGTGAGACAACTCAGTTGCGTTCAGTCATCTGAATCTGCGCTGCTTTGTAATCAAAAGCAGAAGCGGGCTTTCCAGCAAACAGTGCCATACCACTAATGACAGCAATAACGGCAAGCGCACCGATGAGTGTGCATTCGATCATCGCTGCACCCGATCTGTTTTTGATAAAGCGCGTCATCAAAGTCGGCATGTTACTTACCCTGAACTGAAGTCTCGTTGGGTTTCCTTTTAGTGCCTGCCAATTGTGATGAGTTTAAGAAACAAGGAAAATAAAACGTTAATATAGGTTAGATGCGACTTGGATGTGGTTTGGGTTAACGGATGGCAAATGCCGCTAACCGGCATTATATCATTGCAACAGCTTGTTTCTTTTCCTGCCTGAAAGATGAAAAATGCCCGAATTGCCTGAGGTTGAAACAGTTCGCCGTGGTTTGCAGCCTTTTATGGAAGGTTCAAAAATCGAGCATGTCGAGCAGAACAGGCCTGATTTACGCTTTCCTTTTCCTGATCAATTTGTTGAGCGCCTTACAGGACGCAATATTGATGCATTGGGGCGACGCGCGAAATATCTGACCATGCATATTGATGACGGGCTGTCTGTGATCAGTCATCTGGGCATGTCCGGCTCGTTTCGGATTGAGGCGGATGATGCTGAAGGTATGCCGGGAGACTTTCATCATGAGCGCTCCAAACTCACCAAACATGACCATGTGGTTTTTCACCTAAAACGCGCAAATGGTTCAACCGCCCGCATCATCTATAATGATCCGCGACGGTTCGGCTTCATGCTCTTTGCAGAAGATGGCGCTCTGAATGAGCATCCTTTTCTTAAAGGTCTGGGCGTTGAACCGACCGGCAACAGCCTTTCAGGCGAATTGCTTGGCACACTCTTTGAAGGCCGCAAGACGCCTCTCAAAGCAGCGTTGCTTGATCAGCGGCTGATTGCTGGGCTTGGCAATATCTATGTCTGTGAGGCGCTGTGGCGCTCGCGTCTGTCACCAATGCGTGCCGCAGGCTCTATTGCTAAGGATAAAAAGCTTCTTGATCGACTGGCGGAGGATATCCGCACTGTGATTGCCGAAGCGATTGCCGCGGGTGGCTCAAGCCTTAAAGATTATATTCAGGCCGATGGCGCGCTTGGCTATTTCCAGCACTCATTCTCCGTCTATGGGCGGGAGGCGCAGCCATGTCGTGCGCCCGGCTGTAAAAATAATATTGAGCGCGCAGTGCAGTCGGGTCGTTCGACGTTTTTCTGCGCTTCATGCCAAAGTTAACTATCAGCTGGCCTTGTTAAATCGAAACGTCTGGTCCAGCTTGACGGCAGAATACGCACTAGTTTTGGAGGAGAGACTTTCTCATGGCTTATGAAACGATCGTTGTAGAAACACGCGGCGGTGTAGGACTTGTTCGGCTTAATCGGCCGCAGGCGTTGAATGCGTTAAACAGCACCGTTCTTAAAGAGCTGACCGAAGCGCTTTCAGCTTTCGACAGCGATGGCAAAATTGGTGCGATTGTTCTCACGGGTTCTGAAAAAGCCTTTGCCGCTGGTGCGGATATCAAGGAAATGCAGCCGATCAACTTCGTCGATGCCTATTTGCAGGATATGTTTGCAGACTGGCGCAAGGTAGATCGCACCCGCAAGCCAATCATTGCAGCTGTTTCCGGCTATGCGCTGGGCGGCGGTTGTGAACTTGCCATGATGTGCGATTTCATCATTGCGGCAACCAGCGCGAAATTCGGCCAGCCGGAGATTACACTGGGCGTTATGCCGGGAATGGGTGGCTCGCAGAGGCTCACCCGCTATGTCGGCAAGTCCAAGGCCATGGATATGTGCCTGACAGGCCGCATGATGGATGCGCAGGAAGCCGAGCGTTGCGGTCTGGTCTCACGGCTTGTTGCACCGGAAGAGCTGATTGAGGAAGCGCTTAAAGCCGCCGAGCGTATTGCGTCTTTCTCGCAGCCTTCAGTGCAGATGGTCAAGGAATCGGTCAACCGTTCTTATGAGACGACGCTGGATGAAGGTCTGCGTTTTGAACGCCGCCTGTTTCATTCGCTTTTTGCGACCGAAGACCAGAAGGAAGGCATGTCCGCATTTATCGACAAACGGACGCCATCATTCAAGAATCGCTGATGTGATGACCGCGAGAGGCTATAAATGAAGCACTCGCGCTGGCTTAGGGGCCATAATTTGAGCCAGAAGGCCGCATATCCGGCCTTTTGACAGGGCTTGAGATCAGAATCCTCGTTGACGCGCAGGCAAAGCTGATCTATAAGCCCGCCACAGATCGGCGGCCCTAGGCATTATGGCTGCCCTAGAGGTTTTTGTGCCTGACGGTTATTGACCGTGGGCTGCTGACAGAAAAAGAGAGGCATTTATGGCCAATACTCCTTCGGCGAAGAAGGCAGTGCGCAAGATCGCTGCCCGCACCGAAATCAACAAATCGCGTCGTTCGCGCGTTCGCACATTCCTCCGCAAGGTTGAAGATGCGCTCCTGAGCGGCAACAAGGAAGCAGCAACGGTTGCTTTCAAGGCTGCTGAGCCAGAACTGATGCGCGCTGCTTCAAAGGGCGTTGTTCACAAGAATACAGCTGCTCGTAAGGTTTCGCGCCTTGCTGCACGCGTTAAGGCTCTGAACGCCTAATATAATCTAAATTAGAATTAGGTTTTGGAAACCCGGCTCATTGTTAGCCGGGTTTTCTTTTTTGGAGTTTTTTTAAAGAATGTGACCATTTAATTCGACCGCTTTTTTTCCATAGTTTTCAATGGGAATAGTGATATTTTCAAATAGATATGAAATGTACCGCAGAAATTTCCTCATCATTTTCAAACGCTTGTGAATCTTTATCCACACTTATCCACAGGGCTCGGCAGGGACTCGGAAGGGGGGTAGAGTCAAGAAGATTATTAAAAATTATTTTCTCGGAGAACATATCGGGCTCACCTAAAAAACCGCTATTCGAAACGCATTGAATCCTAACGTATTATTTCTCTGATGCCCGATTCTCATGCCTTCCGCTCAGGTCATGCAAGCTTTAATTGAAGAAAAAACAGCATTTCTAAGGCTTGCTCTTTGCAGCAAGCCTTCGTTAAAGTCAGGGCTCAAGAGGGGTGGGCTTTGGCCCGGAGTTAGCATTAAATTAATCTTTAATTCAACGTAGGCAGCTTGTCCGCGATTGCTGAATTCTGGTCTTAAGTTCCTGTTCCAATTAAAGTTTGTCTTCTTTGGCTGTTGCTTACCAATCATTAACCGGAATGCTGTTTTAGGCACATCCTCGTCAATTGAAAGGTTGTCGCAAGACCCATTACGGGTAATCAGCCCTGAGTGAGAATTCTATGAGTCGTAGCGTGTAGCCGGAAAGGAGCATCCGGGCACCAGTCCGTGATAGCTCTTTGAAGCGTGGACTGTTTTGAGTTTGTGTCTGGCCCTCGGCATGAGGTGTCAGTGTGAAGTGAATACCCGCGAGGCGACCGGAGCATAAGACCCGGCGGACCTTAAGCAGGAAAAAAGATAAGCGCCGTAAAAATGGCGCGTAAGAATGTGAAGGCAGGCGAGACGATGGCAATGATGACTGGTAAGTCGACGGCAACGATGGGTGATGATGCGCATGCGAACCGTATCCATGGATCTTCTGCAACCGTAAAAGAAAACAGCCTCGTGGTGAGCGCTGAGTCGTCCATCGGTGATGACGTTTTTGAACGTCTGACAGCAAAACTCAAAGCGCGTGTTGGTAGCGAGATCTATTCGAGCTGGTTCGGTCGTCTTAAGCTTGACGATCTTTCCAAGAGCGTTGTTCGCTTGTCGGTTCCAACAGCCTTCTTGCGTTCGTGGATCAACAATCACTACTCCGACCTGCTGACCGAGTTGTGGCAGGAAGAAAATCCGCAGATTCTGAAAGTTGAAGTTGTTGTGCGCGGAATGAGCCGTGTGGTTCGCAATGCAGCACCTGTTGAAACATCAGACGTCTCTGAAACAAAGTCGCCAGCAGCTGGTTTGCGTGAAAAAGTAGCTTTCCCTGTTGGCCAGCCAAGCGCTGAAAAGCGTGGTTCTGCTGTTGTTGCAGAATCGGTTGCTGCCTCTGGTGCCGTTCTCGGCTCACCACTCGATCCGCGTTACACGTTTGATTCCTTCATTGATGGTGCATCCAACCGTGTGGCACTCGCTGCCGCCCGCACCATTGCAGAAGCAGGCACAAGTGCAGTTCGCTTCAACCCGCTGTTCATTCATGCATCCGTTGGCCTTGGAAAGACTCACCTGCTTCAGGCGATCGCCGCAGCTGCTTTGCAGCGCCAGGAAAAGGCACGCGTCGTTTATCTGACTGCTGAATATTTCATGTGGCGCTTTGCGACTGCTATCCGCGATAACAATGCACTATCGTTCAAGGAACAGCTCCGCGACATCGACCTTCTGGTCATTGACGACATGCAGTTCCTGCAGGGCAAGTCGATCCAGCACGAGTTCTGCCACCTTCTGAACACGCTGCTTGATAGCGCCAAACAGGTTGTCGTTGCAGCTGACCGCGCACCATCGGAACTGGAATCGCTTGATGTTCGCGTTCGCTCGCGTCTTCAGGGTGGCGTGGCTCTCGAAGTTGCAGCGCCAGACTATGAAATGCGCGTTGAAATGATGCGCCGCCGTCTAACCGCGGCACAGGTTGAAGATCCAAGCCTCAGCATCAGCGATGAAATTCTTTCGCATGTTGCCCGCACAGTCACCGGATCGGGCCGTGAGCTGGAAGGCGCTTTCAATCAGCTTCTGTTCCGCCAGTCGTTCGAGCCTAATCTTTCGATTGATCGCGTCGATGAACTGCTTGGCCATCTCACCCGCGTGGGCGAGCCAAAGCGTATTCGTATTGAAGAAATTCAGCGCATCGTTGCGCGCCATTATAACGTATCGAAGCAGGATTTGCTGTCGAGCCGCCGCACACGCACCATTGTTAAGCCGCGTCAGGTTGCCATGTATCTGGCCAAGATGTTGACACCGCGCTCTCTGCCGGAAATTGGCCGCCGCTTCGGTGGTCGTGATCACACCACTGTGCTTCACGCTGTTCGTAAGATCGAAGATCTGGTCGGTGCAGACTCCAAGCTTGCGCAGGAATTGGAACTGTTGAAGCGTCTTATTAACGATCAGGCTGCCTAATTTCGCAGACATCCCCGCTGTTCACAGTGGTTATCAACAAAAAGCCCATGCCGTGTCGATTTGCGACGCGGCATGGGCTTGCTTTTAAGCTTATAAATCTGGCACTTTAACAAACCTTCGGGCGCGATAAGCGCCTTATTGATAAGGGTGTCTGCCCGTTGCGCGGTTGCCCAGTCCTAGAGAGCGAGTGCGTTTCAATATGCGTGTAACCCTGGAACGGTCGAACCTTCTTAAATCCCTCAATCACGTGCATCGCGTTGTTGAACGCCGCAACACGATTCCGATTCTGTCCAACGTGCTTCTGCAGGCTGAAGGTGCAAGCCTTGCACTGAAAGCCACCGACCTTGACCTTGAAGTCAATGAAGCAACGGCTGCAATGGTCGAGCAGGCCGGGGCCACGACAGTTCCTGCACATCTGCTTTATGACATCGTGCGCAAGCTTCCCGATGGTGCGGAAGTGATGTTGTCGACCAATCCTGATGGCGGATCGATGTCGGTTGTGTCCGGCAAGTCGTCGTTCCGCTTGCAATGCTTGCCACAGTCCGATTTCCCGGAACTGACCTCGGGTTCATTCACCCATACATTCCGCATTGAAGCGCAGGCTTTGAAGCGTCTGATTGATCGCACACAATTTGCGATCTCGACGGAAGAAACCCGTTATTACCTCAACGGCATTTATTTCCATGCCATTGAAAGCGACGGCGCGCTAAAGCTGCGTGCAGTAGCAACTGATGGTCATCGTCTGGCGCGTGCTGAACTTGAAGCACCTTCGGGCACGGAAGGCATGCCGGGCATCATTATCCCGCGCAAAACCGTCGCTGAACTTCAGAAGCTCGTCGACGTGCCGGATACGGTTGTGGGTGTTGAGCTGTCAGATGCAAAGATCAGATTTACTGTTGGTTCGGTTGTTCTGACCTCCAAGCTGATCGACGGTACATTCCCCGATTATCAGCGCGTGATTCCTTCGGGCAATGATAAGAAGCTCACCATCGGTCGTCAGGATTTTGCCGCTTCCGTTGATCGTGTTTCGACCATTTCGAGCGAGCGTGGCCGTGCGGTCAAGCTTTCGATTGCTGATGGTCAGTTGACGCTCACGGTCAACAATCCCGATTCGGGCAGTGCGACCGACGAGCTTGCAGCCGATTATAATGATGATCCAATCGACATCGGTTTCAACTCGAAATATCTGCTCGATATCACCAGCCAGCTTTCGGGCTCGGATGCGGTCTTCATGCTGGCTGATGCCGGTTCGCCAACGCTTGTACGTGATACGGGCGATGAAGATGTGCTCTATGTTCTGATGCCGATGCGCGTCTAGGGCGTCTATTCAGGCTCTGGCGGCCTGCAAATGGCACTTTTCTCCGCATCCGGTGCTCACGTACTATTAGTACGCTGCGCTCCGGCTCTCGAAAATCACCATTTTCGGCTCGCCATAACCAGAATAGCGACAGCCCTTAAAGAAGCGGATAGTGGAAACAAGAAACAACATAGAAAGCCGCCCGGATCGAGTCTCGGTCCGGCGGCTTAAACTTTCTGATTTCCGTAACTATGCGGAACTCACGCTTCCACTTGGCCCCGGCCATGTGGTGCTGACAGGTGAAAACGGTTCAGGCAAAACCAATCTCATTGAAGCGCTTTCTTTCCTGTCTCCGGGAAGGGGGCTGCGGCGTGCGTCTTATGATGACGTTGCGCGTACAACCGGACATGATGGCTTTGCCATTCACGCCGCACTTGATTGCATGATCTACGGTGATACCGAAATAGGCACTGGGACGGCAGGCGGCGGCGAAGGTGGTCGCAAGGTGCGTATCAACGGTAATTCAGCATCGGGTGATGAGCTTCTCGATTATGCGCGTGTGTTGTGGGTGGTGCCGTCAATGGACGGGCTGTTTACCGGCGGCGCGTCTGACAGACGACGCTTTCTTGACCGCATGGTGCTGGCCATTGATACAGGCCACGGCAAACGTGTGCTTGATTATGAAAAGGCAATGCGCTCGCGCAATCGTCTGTTGAGTGACGGCAACAACGACAATCAGTGGCTTGATGCGATTGAAAGCCAGATGGCCGAGCTTGGCATCGCAATTGCTGCAGCGCGCGCTGAAGCTATGCGGCTGATTGCTGCGATGATTGAGCGACTGCCTAGCGATGGTCCATTTCCGAAAGCCGATTGCTTTTTGGAAGGCTCGCTTGAACAGCGCATCGGTCTTGAAGCAGCCCTTGATCTGGAAGAGGACTTCCGCCGTCTGTTGCGCGATGGCCGTCCGCGTGATCGCGCTTCAGGACGCACGCTTGAAGGTCCGCATCGCACCGATTTGATTGTGCAGCATCGGCCCAAATCCATGCCTGCCGCGCTGTGTTCAACGGGCGAACAGAAAGCATTGTTGATTGGTCTCATTCTCGCCCATGCTCGTCTTACGGGCGAGCTTTCCGGCATGGCGCCGATTCTGCTGCTGGATGAAATCGCGGCCCATCTCGATACGGGACGCCGTGCGGCTCTGTTCGGCATTCTTGATGATCTTGGCGGGCAGGCTTTTATGACCGGGACTGATCGTTCGCTGTTTGAAGCGCTTGAGGGTGACGCGCAGTTTTTCAATGTCGCAGCAGGCGAACTGACGAAAATCTGAAAATAGTCGCTGACAGCGCATGTGAGCAGGCTTATGTTCAAGCATCATGAATGCATCATCAAAGCCTTTTTCATCTGAAGAATTAGAACGCTATGCGCGCCATTTTGTGTTGCCGGAAATCGGCGGACCGGGGCAGCAGAAGCTCAAAGCTGCGCGTGTGCTGATTGTCGGTGCAGGTGGGCTTGGCGCGCCGGTGCTGCAATATCTGGCTGCCGCAGGCATCGGCACACTTGGCCTTGTCGATGACGATACAGTTTCGCTCTCTAACCTGCAAAGACAGGTGATCCACGACACAGACAGCGTAGGGCAGAGCAAGGTTGAGAGCGCCAAAGCGTCTATCGCCCGCATCAATCCGCACGTGAATGTCGAAACGCATTCCTTGCGGCTGAATGGCGAAAATGCGCACGCTTTAATCAGCCTGTATGATGTGGTGGTTGATGGTTCGGACAATTTCGCTACCCGCTACACTTTGGCCGACGCAAGTGCGCTTGCCGGGCGTCCGCTGGTTTCAGGCGCTATGGGGCGCTTTGATGGCACAGTGACGGTGCTTATGCCCTATGCAAAAGGTGCTGATGGCACACAAAACCCGTCCTATCGTGATCTGTTTCCTGACATGCCACCAGCCGGTTCTGTTCCCACCTGTGCTGAAGCAGGTGTTCTGGGCGTTTTGCCGGGTGTAATTGGCAGCTTGCAGGCAATGGAAGTGATCAAGCTTATCACGGGCATTGGCGAGCCGCTTGTGGGCCGCTTATTGCTCTACAATGCATTGAACGTGCGTTTTGAAACCATTCGTTACAAGGCGCGTAAACCCAAATGAATTCTGTTCGTATCGCTCCCACTGGTGCAGATTTTCAGCACTGGAGCGAGCTTCTCAAGCTTATTCGAGATAGCTTTGCCTATATGGATGGGGTGATTGACCCGCCGTCATCCGCACATTTGTTGACGATTGAAAACTTGCAGACCAAAGCACAGGACGAGCTGGGCTTTGCAGCCTTTCTCGGTGACAAACTCGCTGGTTGCGTGTTTATCAAGGAAAAAGACGATCACTTCTATCTTGGCAAGCTTGCGGTCGCTACAGCCTTTGAAGGAAAAGGCGTTGGTCGCAAGCTGATGGAAGAAGCAGAGCAGCAGGCTGTTGCGCATAGCAAGCCAGAATTAGAGCTACAAACGCGGATAGAACTCACGCGTAATCATGCTGTTTTTGAAAAGCTTGGCTTTCGCAAAATTGCCGAGACGGCCCATCCGGGTTTTGACCGCACAACGTCGATCACCATGCGCAAAATAATTGCGCACGGTGATTAGCCGGGTAACCTGTTAATATTGCGTAGCGCGATCGACCACGTTTTCGAGCGTTCCGTCGCGTTCAAAGGCTTCAATCTGACGAATAATCTGCGGAACAATCGCATTCGCAGACGAGCTCGCGGCTGCATGCGGGGTGATCGTCACTTTGGGATGCGTCCAGAGCGGGCTTTCAGAAGGCAAAGGTTCTTGATTAAACACATCAAGCGTCACTGCAGATAGCAATCCACGATCAAGTGCCGCCAGAATGTCGGCTTCGTTCTGCAAGCCTCCACGACCCGCATTGATCAGCACAGGCGCACCGAGAGGCCCATCGCTCTTCAATTGTGCGAACATGGTCATGGACAGGATGCCCTTGGTGTCTGGCGTCAAAGGCAACAGGCAGACGAAAATATCGGCGGTCTTGAGAAAACGCCCAAAACCGTCTTTGCCGCTGAAAGTCTGCACACCGTCGATTTCCTGCGGACGACGGCTCCAGCCGGTAACATTGAAACCCAGCACTTTGAGCTTTTCGGCTGCATCGCGGCCAAGCACACCAAGCCCCATGATACCAACAGTGACTTCATGTGCTGCCGGCTGGCGTGGATCTTCGTGCCAGATGTGGTTTTTCTGCTGCTTGCGATAGCTTGCACCGAGACGATGATGATCAAGCACCTGCCAGACCACATATTCCGTCATGCGCATGGTGAGGTCATCGGAAATGACACGCACCAACGGCACATCCGGGATATGCGGATCGTGAAAGACATGATCAACGCCAGCGCCCAGCGAGAAGATCACTTTCAGGTTTGGCAGATTGGCCAGTGAGCCGGGCTTCTGTTTCCACACAAGCGCATATTCGATACTGGGATCATTCTCCGCACGTTCTGTCACGACATTGCGCTCAGGGGCATGCGCCTTGAAGCTATCGGTCCAGGTTGCCGGGTCCCAATTGGTTATTGCGAGAAGAATGTTGCCATCATTATTGCTTGTCATTGCTTAACTCCTCCCGGTGTGGCCTCCATGTGGAAAGCCGCTGCCATCAACGCTTTGGTGTAGTCGGTCTTTGGATTGGCAAAGACTTCCTTTGACGTTCCATATTCGACTGCCTTGCCATTGCGCATAACAAGCACATCATTGGCCAGTGCCCGCACTACTTTCAAGTCGTGGCTTATGAAAAGATAAGCCAGATCATGCTTCTTCTGCAATGCACGCAGCAGATCGACAACCTGCGCCTGAACGCTCATATCAAGCGCCGAGGTTGGCTCATCCAGCATCACGAATTTCGGGTTAAGCACCATGGCGCGTGCAATTGCGATGCGCTGGCGCTGCCCACCGGAAAACTCGTGCGGATAGCGGAAGCGGGTTTCAGGATCGAGGTTTACTTCCTTGAGTGCAGAAACAACCCGCTCGTCGCGATCATCGGCGGACAGTTTTGGTTCATGCACCAGAAGCCCTTCCGCAATAATATCCGCGATGGTCATGCGTGGGCTGAGTGATCCGAATGGATCCTGAAAAACGATCTGCATTTCACGACGCAGCGGACGCATATCCTTGAAGCTGAATTGCGCAATATCGCGACCGTCAAAACGAATTTCACCTTTTGACGAGATCATCCGCGAAAGTGCAAGACCAAGTGTGGTTTTGCCGGAACCTGATTCACCCACCACGCCAAGCGTCTGGCCAGCACGCAGTTGCACATCAATGCCGTCGACGGCTTTCACATGATCGACTGTCTTGCGCAGAAAGCCTTTCTTGATTGGAAACCAGACGCGAACGTCTTTGCCTTCCATCACCGTTTTGGCGCTGAGATCGGCAACAGGCGGCTCGCCTTTCGGCTCCGCCGCGAGCAGATGCTTTGTATAGTCGTGTTGCGGATTTTCGAAAATTTCTTTCGTCGGTCCCGTCTCGACAATCTTGCCTTTGCTCATCACGCAGACGCGGTCGGCAATCTTGCGCACAATGCCAAGATCATGGGTGATGAAGAGCATCGACATGCCCTGCGAGGCTTTGAGTTCCGCAAGAAGCTCCAAAATCTGTGCCTGGACAGTCACATCAAGCGCTGTTGTCGGCTCGTCAGCGATCAGCAGTTTTGGCTTGTTGGCAAGTGCCATGGCGATCATCACACGCTGACGCTGCCCACCTGAAAGCTGGTGCGGGAAAGATGCGAGGCGCTTTTCCGGTTCGCGGATACCAACCTCATGCAGAAGTTCGAGCGTGCGCTTGCGCGCCGCCTGATCTCCCATGCCCTGATGCATTTTCAGGATTTCAGCGATTTGCTGTTCCACCGTATGCAATGGATTGAGCGATGTCATCGGCTCCTGAAAGATCATCGTCACATCATTGCCGCGAACGCGCCGCAACTCTGGCTCGGATGCTTTCATCAGATCCTTACCGTCGAAAAGAACTTCGCCGGAAGGATGGCTTGCAGCCGGATAGGGCAGAAGCTTGAGGATAGAGAGTGCTGAAACTGACTTGCCAGAACCCGATTCGCCCACAAGTGCTATGGTTTCTCCTTCGGCAATGTCGAAGGAAACGCGGTCCACGGAAATCCGTTCTTCACCATTCTGGCGGAAAGCGACGGAAAGATCGCGGACAGAAAGCAAAGGCTTATTCATCGACCCACTCATTGAAATGCCTTTCGTGGATCGAATGCATCACGCGTTGCTTCACCGATGAAAATCAGCAGTGACAGCATCACCGAGATCACCACAAAACCGGTAATACCGAGCCAAGGTGCCTGAAGGTTGTTCTTGCCCTGTGCGAGCAATTCGCCGAGCGAAGCCGAACCCGGCGGCAGACCAAAGCCTAAGAAATCGAGCGCGGTCAGCGTTGTGATCGAACCATTGAGAATGAACGGCAGGAAGGTCAGCGTCGCCACCATCGCATTGGGTAGCAGATGCCGCCACATGATGGTGCCGTTTTTTACGCCGAGCGCACGAGCCGCATTCACATATTCAAAGTTTCTGGCGCGCAGGAATTCTGCACGGACCACGCCCACAAAAGCGACCCATGAGAACAGCAGCATAATGCCGAGCAAGACCCAAAACCCGGGCGGTAATATCGCAGCTATAATCAGCAACAGATAGAGAACCGGAATCGAAGACCAGATTTCGATCACGCGCTGGAAGATCAGATCGACCCAGCCGCCGAAATAGCCCTGCACAGCACCAGCTGTCACGCCAATGACGGCGGAGAAGAATGTTAGGATAAGGCCGAACAGCACCGAAATGCGGAAGCCATAAAGCGCACGCGCAAACACATCGCGCGCCTGATCGTCCGTGCCGAGCCAGTTGAAATTGCCAACGATACAGTTCGGATCATTCACACCCAGCGGATAACGCTGGCAGCGCTGTTCTGCTGTATAAAGCCAGAACGGCTTGGACGGTGCAGCTTCCGGAATGTCATTATTGACAGTGTTGTAGGAATAGCGAACCGGCGGCCAGATCGCCCAGCCATTATTGTTGATCTCGTCCTGTATCACCGGATCGCGATAGTCTGTGACCGCGTAAAAGCCACCAAATTTCTCTTCCGGGTAATCGACAAAAACCGGCGTCAGCAGTTCGCCCTTATAGGAAACGAGGATGGGCTTGTCGTTGGCGATAAACTCGGAGCAAAGGGCTGCGACGAGCAGGAACAGGAAAATCCATAGCGACCAGTAACCGCGCTTATTGGCTTTGAAATTCTGCCAGCGGCGACGGTTGAGAGGAGATAAAAACGGGCGCTTTACGGGCTTTGGAGCAGTTGAGAGAGTGGCGTCTGTCATCACACGTCCCTCCGATCAAAGTCGATGCGCGGATCAACCCATGTGTACATCAAATCAGACAACAGCCCGACCAGGAGGCCGATTAGCGAGAAAATAAACAGGCTGGCAAACACCACCGGATAGTCGCGATTGATAATCGACTGATAGCCGAGCAGGCCCAGTCCATCGAGCGAGAAGATCGTTTCAATCAGCAGTGAGCTGGTGAAGAAGGCTGAGATAAATGCGCCCGGAAAACCAGCAATCACGATCAGCATGGCATTGCGAAACACATGGCGGTAAAGCACCTGATGTTCCGTCAGGCCCTTCGCGCGTGCCGTCGTTACATATTGCTTGCGGATTTCTTCAAGAAACGAATTCTTCGTCAGAAGGGTTGTTGTGGCAAAGGCCGAAAGCACGAGCGCTGTCACTGGTAGCACCATGTGCCAGAGATAATCACCGATCTTGCCCCAGACCGACATTTGCGCAAAATCAGGTGAGACGAGGCCGCGCAGTGGGAACCAGTCGAAGAACGAACCGCCTGCAAAAAGCACAATCAGCAGGATCGCAAACAGGAAGCTTGGAATTGCATAGCCGACGATGATGATCGCGCTGGTCCATGTATCAAAGCGCGTGCCTTCCTTGATCGCCTTGCGAATACCGAGTGGGATCGAGATCAGATAGGACAGGAACGTGAGCCAGAGGCCGAGCGAGATCGAAACCGGCAGCTTTTCTTTGATGAGATCGATGACGCTGATGTCACGGAAGTAGCTGCGGCCGAAATCGAAGCTCATGTAGCTCCAGAGCATATGACCAAAGCGCTCAAGCGGCGGCTTATCGAAGCCGAATTGCTTTTCAAGGTCGGCAATGAATTGCGGATCAAGACCCTGCGCACCGCGATATTTGGAATTGACCGAGCCGCTATCGATCCCGGCTTGTCCAGCATCAGCGCCACCGCCAGAAATACGGTCAAGAGCGTCGCCGCCTTGGCCGGAGAGCTGCGCAATAACGCGCTCGACAGGTCCACCGGGCGCAAATTGAACGACAGCAAAAGATATGGCCATAATGCCGAGGATCGTCGGGATCATTAAAAGCAGGCGGCGTAAAATATATGCGCCCATCAGCTCTCACAGCTCCACATGTTCAGATTGCTCTCACGGCTTGCCAATAGTTTCGCCTTTATGCTTTTTAAAATTACGGTTTAGTCCACCAAAGCGTCTCAACCGGAAACCCATAATCGGGCTTTGGCTCCTTAAAGCCAAACCGATCCCAATAGGCAACCAGGTGATTCGCTGCTGTCCAATTTGGAATCCACTCCAGCCGGATACGCAAGTAGCGATCTAGCACCCGGATTGTTGCAATGAGCTCGTCGCGAGTGGAAACTTTGCCGACATCGTCGATCAATGCGTCGATTATCGGGTCAGAAGTACCCGGAAGATTATAGCTGCCTGGCGTTTTGGCCGATTCCGAACCGAACATGCTCGCAAGCGATTCTTTTGTTGGCGTCGCACCAAATTGCATCGCCATACCCACGAGATCAAAATCGAAATCCTGTATTCGCGCCTGATATTGGCTTGGATCGACCAGTCGCAGACTGGCATCAATGCCGATTGCCCGCATCTTCTGCACAAATGGATTATAGATGCGCGAAAAGCTTTCCGAATTACTGAGTATCTCCAGCGAGAATTTTTCGCCGCTCTTGCTATGGAATTGGCCGTTCTTGCGCTCAAAACCCGCCGCATGCATCAGCTCAATCGCGCGCGAAAACTGCTTGCGGTCACGACCCGAGCCGTCCGAGACGGGCATGAGAGAGACTTCACCAAAGGCTGCATCGGGAATTTTACCGCGATAGCGTTCCAGCACTTTCATTTCGTCTGGTGTCGGTAAGCCCACGGCCTGAAAATCAGAGCCATTGAAATTCGATTGCGAGCGTTCATAGGTTGAATAGAACAGGTTCGCATTCGTCCATTCAAAGTCGAAACAGAGATTGATTGCTTCGCGTACCCGCGGATCACGAAAGCGTTCGCGGCGCTGGTTGAGCGCCCATGCCTGCATCAAAGGGCGCTTTTCTCGCGGAAAGGTCCGTTTGATAATTTTCTTCTGCTCAATCGCCGGGAAGTCGTAGGCCGTAGCCCAGTTTTTAGCGACGCTTTCCTGCCGGAAGTCGATATTGCCTTTCTTGAAAGCTTCAAATTCCGGCTGACGATCACGATAAAACTCGATCCTCAGATGATCAAAATTATTGGAGCCGCGCTGTGCAGGCAAATCTTTGGCCCAATAATCGTCAACGCGATCATATTCAATTGACTGACCGGCAACCACTTTTCCGACGCGATAAGCGCCCGATCCGAGAAGGACGTCCATGTTGGCCGCATCGAAATCGCGATCCTTAAACCAGTCTTTCGACAATATTGGCAGTGTCACCGCATCGAGAATAGCGCTGACACCACGGTCGGCAGCAAAGTGCATCGTCACTTCCAGCTTGCCTGTTTCTTGCACTGTTTCAAGCGCTGCAAGCGTTTGCCGGATAAGCGGATGGCCTTTTTCTTTCAGCGTCGTGTACGTGAATACCACGTCTTTCGCTTCAATCGGCGAACCATCGTGAAACCGTGCTTCCTTGCGCAGCTTAAAGAGGCAGGTCCGCCGATCTGTGGAGAGCGTGACGCTTTCTGCAATCAGCCCATAAACCGCATCCGGCTCATCGAGCGCCGATGCCATAAGGCCGTCAAAGGTCAGCTCCATGCGTGGCGGCGCATCACCTTTGAAAGTAAGCGTATTCAGCGTGTTGAAAGTGGCGGTATTCTGGTTCCAGAACCACGTGTTGGGCGCGAGCGTGAACGTACCGCCTTTGGGTGCGTCCGGGTTCACATAATCGAAATGCGCGAATTCTGGCGGGTATTTCAGTTCGCCGAAGGCCGACAATCCATGCAAGGGCTGATCGACGGCAAGATTTGCAAAAGCAATTTCCGGCAGGCATGTAGCGATGGCTGCACTGCCTGTAAGCCCGAGAAAATGGCGGCGATCCATGCGAAGAGTGGTCATTCTATCGATACTCTACTGGGTGCCAGTCTTGATCTTTGATTCCTTTGCAGGATCTACCCACCACGAAAACGGGTCAATTCCCATATAATCGGGTTGCTTATCGGGCATACCGAACTTGTTCCAATAGGCCACATTGATGTGGTCAGAATACCATTGCGGAATGACGTAATAATTCCAGAGCAATGCCCGGTCGAGCGCGTGGCTTGCCGCCACCAGTTCGTCTCGATCTTTCGCATAGATGATGCGGTCAATCAGCTTGTCGATGGCTGGATTCTTGATACCCGCATAGTTGCGGCTGCCTTTGAAGTCGGCTGCTTTCGAGCCCCACATATCGCGCTGCTCGTTGCCCGGAGAGGCAGTTTGCGCGGTGACAGACGATATAACATCATAGTCGAAGTCATTGAGACGGGCCTGATACTGTGCGGCATCGACGGTACGAATTCGCGCATCGATACCGATCTTTTTCAGGTTTTGGATATAGAGATTGTGGACGCGTTCAAATGTTGGGCCGTCATCTAAAAACTCAATCGTGAACTGCTTGCCATTGGCATCAACCAGCTTGTTGTTCTGTAATTTCCAACCCGCCTCACCAAAGAGTTGCAGCGCTTTACGCAGATTATCACGTGTGGCCTGTGGCGTGTCATAAACGGGTGCTTTGAATTCTTCAGTCAGAGCTGCTGCGGGCAGCGCATCCTTTACCGTTTCAAGAATGGCTTTTTCTTCAGCTGTCGGCGGACCATCGAGCTGCAATTCATTGCCAGAGAAATAGCTGTTGATGCGGGTATATTGGTTGAAGAACAGCAAACGGTTCATGGTTTCAAAATCGAAAGCGTATGTGAGCGCTTCACGCACTTTCGGATCCTTGAACTTGTCTTTGCGGGTGTTAAGGAAATAGCCCTGCATCCGCCCGACAGCATTATATGGAAACGACTTTTTCACCACATCGCCGCGCTGTACTGCCGGGAAGTTATACTGTTCGGCCCAGCGTTGCGCCCGATTCTCGTTGCGATAATCGTATTGGCCGCCCTTTTTGAAGGCTTCCCACGTTGCATCTTCGCTTAAGTAATACTCGTAACGCACTTCATCAAAATTGTTGCGGCCAACACTATCGGGCAAATCCTTGCCCCAATAGTCGGCTACGCGCTCCCATACGACTGAATTTCCCGGCACGGCACTCTTGATCTTATAAGCACCTGATCCCAGCGGAATTTCGAGTGTCGGGCGGCTGATGTCGCGTTGTTTTCCCTGCGCATCTTTGCCTTCCCACCAGTGCTTCGGAAGCACCGCAAGCTGCCCTAAGATTTGCGGAAGCTCGCGATTGCCCTTTTCTGAGAAGGTGAACTTTACTTCATGGTCGCCCGTCTTTTCGGCTTTTTCGACGTCGCCATAATATTTGTTATACATCGGCGACTGCTTTTTCAGCACATCGAATGACCATATGACGTCATCAACAGTGATCGGCTGTCCGTCATGCCATTTCGCATTGGGATTAAGTCTGAACTTCACCCATGAATAATCATCAGGATACTGCAAGGCTTCGGCGATCAGTGGGTATTGTGTTGAGCCCTGATCAAGCGAGTCGCTCATCAGCGTGTCGTAAAGCATCCCGCCGCCGAATGGGGCGAGGCCAGCTGCGGGCACACCTTGAACAACATAAGGGTTGAAGCTGTTGAATGTGCCAACCGCGACCTGATTGAGCGCGCCACCTTTTGGCGCATCAGGATTTACATGGTCATAATGCTTGAAATCAGCCGGGTATTTGGGTTCGCCGATGAGGCTGGAAGCGGTGTGCCATTGTGGTTCGCCGTCTGCTGCGTAACCAAAAGATACCGTGCCCGCCAACATGGTGACTGCGAAAGCGCCCGCCCAAAAACCCTTCATCCAGCATCTCCGTTTCTGCTTCGGATATATTGGGACCAAGTTTTATGGGTTTTTGCGGAGGAAGAAAGGCACAAGTTGAAAAAATATGCAGGCAACAAAAAAGCCGGGTCAAATCCCGGCCTTTTCAATATTTCACTTCACCCTAATTGGCGGGCGTGGTCTCCGCTGGAGCAGGCGCTACACCACCATCAGCTGGTGCTGCTTCTGCAGGGGCCGCGTCAGCGGTTGGCAGCGGTGCAGGATTATCGGATAGAGAGCGAAGGAAAGCAATCAGATCAGCGCGCTCATTGTCCTTTTTATCGCCAGCAAAGCCCATTGCCGTGCCTTTGATATAGCCTTTTGGCGAGGTGAGGAACTTGTTGAGATGTTCATAATCCCATTTGTTTCCCTCAGAGCCAAAAGCCTTCATGGCAGCGGAATAGCCAAAGCCATCAACCGATGCGGCTGGGCGATCCAGCACGTCCCAGAGATGTGGGCCGACCTTGTTTGCTCCGCCTTTTTCAGACGTGTGACACGCTGCACAACGCTTGAAAACTGTCTCGCCGCGCGCAGGATCAGCGGATTGCATGAGAACTGCAATCGACACTTCTTCCTTGGCTGGGGCTGCTTCACCGCCTGTTGAAGCCTCTGCGGCTTCAATTATAAAGCCTGGCTTTTCAGGCGCTGGCGAATAAAACAGCGTATCCGACAGAATGCTCGTGGTCATGACAACGAAAACCGCCGCCAGAAAAGCCATAATAAATTTATTAGTACGTGTTGAATTCATCGCCGGTCAGCGCTCCCTCTACTCAACGCCTCCAAAGGCCGGCATGCAAAACCTATGTGTAAGTCTGGCAAGTCTCTCCCCGGCATTGGGCGGAAACTAGGTCTTTTACGGGGGGGGTGCAACACTTATAAGGGCTGCTACCCCCGTGACTTTTTGACACTTTTGCTGCAATGGGTGGGTAGATAAATGTCAAAAGAAGGCGCAAGAAGACCTTTACGGCTAAACCACACATGACGAGACGATCATGCTTCAGACTTTGAAAACACTGACACTCATTCCGGCGCGCATGGCCTCGGTGCGCCTGCCAAACAAGCCTCTTGCGGATATTTGCGGCAAGCCGATGATCGTGCATGTGGCAGACCGGGCTGTGGCGGCAAAGCTTGGCCGCACGGTGGTTGCGACGGACAGTGAAGAGGTTTTTGCAGCCGTTCAGGCGCATGGTCATGAGGTCATTATGACGCGCAGTGATCACGAGTCGGGATCGGACCGAATTTATGAAGCGCTGCAAAAAGTCGACCCGAATGGCGAGGTCGAAGCCGTGGTCAATGTGCAGGGCGATCTGCCGACAATAGATCCTGAAACAATTCGCCGTTCTTTGCTGCCGCTCGTTGATGGACCTGCTGATATTGCTACGCTTGGCGTCGAGATCACGGTTGATGAGGAAAAGGTCAATCCTAACGTGGTCAAGATCGTCGGCTCGCCAATGAATGGCGGCGAGCGTCTGCGTGCGCTTTATTTCACACGCGCGACCGCCCCTTATGGCGATGGACCACTCTATCACCACATCGGTCTTTATGCCTATCGCCGTGCGGCGCTTGAGCGTTTTGTGAAGATTGGCCCATCTGTGCTCGAAAAGCGCGAAAAGCTTGAACAGTTGCGGGCTCTTGAAGACGGAATGCGTATTGAAGCTGAGATTGTCCGCACCGTTCCGCTTGGCGTTGATACGCAGGCTGATCTTGACCGGGCACGGGAAATTATCGCAAAGGGTTTATAACCAGAAGAAGCCCTCAAAACAGACGAGGGTATTTGAGAAAGTACGGACACGATGAAGACCAACCGGATTTCCTTTCAGGGTGAAGCGGGCGCCAATTCCGATACGGCTTGCCGCAACATGTTTCCCGATATGGAGCCTTTGCCGTGCCCGACTTTTGAAGATGCGTTTAACGCGGTTGAAAGTGGTGCGGCCGACCTCGCGATGATTCCAATTGAGAACACGCTTGCCGGTCGCGTTGCCGATATTCACTATCTGCTGCCGCTGGCTGATATTCATATCGTCGGCGAATATTTTCTGCCGATCCATTTTCAGTTGATGGTGCTTCCGGGCGTCAAGCGCGAAGAGATCAAAACGGTTCACAGCCATGTTCATGCGTTGGGTCAATGCCGAAAGGTCATTCGTGAAAATGGCTGGAAGCCGGTGATTGCGGGCGATACGGCAGGTGCTGCGCGTCTTGTTGCTGATATGCAGGATCGTTCGATGGCAGCGCTTGCACCGCGCTTAGCCTCTGAGCTTTATGGTCTCGATATTCTGGAAGAGAATGTTGAAGACGCAGAAGACAACGTGACCCGCTTCGTTGTTCTGTCCAAGACCAAGAAATGGGAGCCACGTCCTGAAAAAGACGAGCGCATTATCACGACCTTTGTGTTCCGCGTGCGCAACGTGCCAGCCGCGCTTTACAAAGCTATGGGCGGTTTTGCGACCAACGGCGTCAATATGACCAAGCTGGAAAGCTATCAGGTCGGCGGGCGCTTCATTGCCACGCAGTTTTATGCGGATATTGAAGGCCACCCTGAAGACCGTAACGTGCAGCTTGCTTTGGAAGAACTGGCGTTTTTCTCAAAGGAAGTGCGCATTCTCGGTGTCTATAAGGGCAGCGATATTCGTGGAACGCAGCTGTTGGCGGCGGAGTAACCCATATTTCCAGCGAAAGTGGGAATCGCTTTCGCGTAAGAAAATGCTTAGAGATAACCAGAGCGGTCAGTCCGCTCTAGCCCTCTACCCAAGCTTTGATCAGATGGGTTGCGATGGCACCGCTTGCCGGTACACGCAGCCCATTTTCATGAGTGCCTGCAAGCATGGAACGCACTTCTGACTTATTGAACCAGCGGCCGTCTTCAAGTTCTGAGCGATCAATAGTGAAGTCGTCAGACAGTACCTCGGCGTGACAGCCGATCATGAGCGAATAGGGGAACGGCCAAGGCTGGCTCGCATGATAGCCAACGCGCCCGATCTCAAGCCCCATTTCCTCGAAGCTCTCGCGGCGCACAGCGGCTTCAATCGTCTCGCCATGCTCGATAAATCCTGCAAGGCAGGAATAAGAACCAGCAGTAAAATGTGCGCTGCGTGCGAGAATGCATTTTTCACCGCGAACCGGCAGCATAATCGCCACCGGATCAGTGCGCGGAAAATGTTCGGCGCTGCAATTGGGGCAAACGCGCTTGGCGCCACCGGCGCGCATTTCGCTCTTTGTGCCACAGCGCCCACAAAAGCGATGATTGTTATGCCATGCGCTCAGCGCTCCAGCCTGTGCCAGTGCTCCAACAATATTCGCCGGAACCAGTCCTTCCATATAAATGCTGCGATAATCTTGCGCGCGGTAAGGCTGCTCGATTGCATCCGGGTCAAGCTGTGCCATGAGGGCAACAATCGGCGCACCATCCTGTAAGCCGAGCAGAATAGGCTCATGCAAATCTGGCGAAAACGCCTGTGCCTCGCTAAGCGAAAACAGGGCGCGGGGTGCCTGTTCTTCCGTGTAATCAAGCAGCAGCTTGTTGCCGCCGAGAACCATCACGCGGGTTTCGGACAATTCCAGCGCTGTGAAAGCAGAATCGTCCTGTCGCTTTTCGGATAGGCGGTCAATGCGGTCACCTGCAAAGCCGACGAGGCGGCTCGGCTCAATTTCCGGCAGGTCGTAAAGGCGAAAAGCCATGATGTTCTCGGGAAATGTTTGTGAGGGGATCAGAGTGCAGCGCGAATGTCTTCAATCAGCTTTTGCGCTTCAGCATCGCTATAAGGCTCGCGTGTACCATGCCCCCAGACGGGGCCGGGCCAGCCAGCGTCACCTTCATTGCGTGCAATCACATGCATATGCAGCTGGCGAACCATATTGCCCAAAGCGCCGGTATTGATTTTAAGACAATTGGTGGTGCTTTTGAGTGCCTGTGAAACGATTGCCGCTTCGAAGGTCAGCATGGTCTGATCAAGCGGCGTGAGGTCGTGAATTTCTGATAGTTTGGCACGGCGCGGCACAAGGATCAGCCAAGGCCAGCGCTTGTCATTCATCAAGCGCAGCTCGCAAAGGCCAAGCTTGGCCACTAAAAAAGTGTCGGCATCGAGCCGTTTATCGAGTTCAAACTGTTCCATAGAATAATTCTTATCAGTTTTTTTGTCTCTGCGCTTGCTTTTTGCGTGGTAATTGACGATATGCAGCGTGGGAGGTTGGTGGTGGACGAGCCACTCGCCAACCGGGTCAGGTCCGGAAGGAAGCAGCCCCAACGAGCACGGCACGGGTCATCGTGCCAGCCTCCCACCTTTCTAAAACGATCATGGCTGTTGATGGTTGATACGCCATCGCCAAAGCCACTTTCGTCTCTGGTCCAAACTGTTTAGAGTTTGTTGATCGGAACAAGCGAACAGAGAACGGAAGGGTCGCAATGGACACAAAATCCGAAACTGGCGCTTATCGCGTTCTCGCCCGCAAGTATCGCCCCCAGAATTTCAATGATCTGATCGGCCAGGAGCCGATGGTCCGCACGTTGAAAAATGCGTTCGAGACTGGCCGCATTGCGCAGGCATGGATGCTGACTGGTGTGCGCGGTGTCGGCAAGACCACGACGGCGCGTATTCTGGCGCGTGCGCTCAATTACAAGACCGATACTGTCGATCAGCCGTCGATTGATCTTTCCGTAATGGGTGAGCATTGTCAGGCGATCATGGAAGGCCGCCATGTCGATGTGATCGAAATGGATGCGGCCTCGCATACCGGTATCGACGATATTCGCGAGATCATCGAGCAGGTGCGCTATCGCCCTGTGTCGGCGCGGTACAAAGTCTACATCATCGACGAAGTGCACATGCTGTCCAATCAGGCCTTCAACGGTCTGCTGAAGACGCTTGAAGAGCCGCCGCCGCATGTGAAATTTATCTTCGCCACCACCGAAATTCGCAAAGTGCCAATCACGGTTCTGTCGCGCTGTCAGCGTTTCGACCTGCGCCGTATCGAATCGGGAACGCTCGCAGCACATCTGCGTCGCATTGCAGAAGCAGAAGCAATCGAAGTTGATGACACATCGCTTGCGATGATTGCGCGCGCGGGCGAAGGCTCGGCACGCGATTCGCTCTCAATCTTCGATCAGGCGATTGCACATGGTGCAGGTCATGTCTCAGCTGAAGCTGTGCGTTCAATGCTCGGCCTTGCCGACCGCGCCCGCATTATTGATCTGTTTGAGATGATTATGCGCGGCGATGTGGCCGGTGCTTTGACCGAGTTCCGCGCGCAATATGATGTCGGTGCTGATCCATCGGTCGTGCTGACGGATCTCGCTGATTTCAATCATCTGGTGACACGTCTGCGCTTTACGCCAGATGTGGCAGAAGATGTGTCGCTCTCGGAAGATGAGCGCGTTCGCGGTCGTGATTTCTCGCAAAAGCTTTCCGTGCGCGTGCTTTCGCGTACGTGGCAGATGCTGCTCAAGGGCATTGCGGAAGTCGATACAGCTACGCGACCTGTGCAGGCGGCGGAAATGCTGCTGATCCGTCTGGCCCATGCAGCCGATCTGCCAACGCTGGATGAAGCGCTGCGGGGCTTGGAAAATGGATCAGTCTCAGCACCCCGTCCGCAGTCTTCAGGTGGCGCAAGGCCCAATGGCGGCTCGCAGCCAGAAGCGCGTAGCAGTGTTGATGCAGTTGCTGCCTCAACCATGATGCCTGCATCGGGTGGTCCTGCCACAGCCATGCGTCTCGTTGAAACACAGCCGCAGCCAGTTCAGCCACCTGCGCCACAGCAGTTTGTCGATAACACTCCGCAGCCCTCGGTTCAGATCAACAGTCTCAACGATATTGTGACGCTGGCTGATAAGTTCCGCGACATGCAGTTCAAGATTCTGGTCAAGAACTGTGTGCGCATGTCGTCTATTGCGGCGGGGCGGCTTGAAATTGGCCTCACGGATGATGCGCCAAAATCTCTGCCGAGCGATATTTCGCAGCGTCTGCACAATTGGACCGGCATTCGCTGGGTGGTAACGGTTGCACGTGATGTTTCTGGGCAAACCGTTGCGGAAGCTGAAACCGAGCGTCGCGATAATCTTGTGACTGATGCGCGTGCTGATCCGGATGTCGCTGCAATTCTCGCGGCTTTTCCCGGTGCAAAGATCACTGACGTCCGCATTGCGGTTGCAGAACAGAGCGACGATGACGATATAGACCTCGATGTAGTTGAAGACGTGCCCGGCGCGCCTTCTGACGATGACTGAATTTTAGAGCGCATCCCGAAAAGTGCGAAGCGGTTTTCGGAATAAGATGCGCGTTCAAAAAATGATGGAGTGAACCCATGCGTGACATGATGGGCATGATGAAACAGGCGAAAGAATTGCAGGCCAAGATGAAGGTCATGCAGGATGAAATCGCCAATCTTGAAGCAACCGCTTCTTCAGGTGGCGGTCTTGTTACGGTCACGCTCTCGGGCAAGGGCACCTTGTCGTCGCTTAAGATCGACCCTTCGATGATGAAGGAAGAGGATACTGAAATCCTCGAAGACCTGATCATCGCAGCTCATAATGATGCCAAGGCGAAGCTCGAAGCTGAAATGGCTGAAAAGACCCAGTCGCTGACCGCTGGCCTGCCAATTCCTCCGGGCTTCAAACTACCATTCTAGGCGATGAGGGGGCGATTAAGCCCCCATTTCGTTTTTGCCTTATTCCCTGAGTTTCATAAAGTAGCCAACCTTTTAAATCAGCATGTCCAAACGTATCGCCGGTCCTGAAATTGAACGTCTCATCCAGCTTCTGGCGCGAGTGCCGGGATTGGGGCCGCGTTCTGCGCGTCGCGCGGCGTTGCACCTGATCAAGAAGAAAGAGGCGCTTCTGGTGCCGCTTGGCGGTGCAATGCAGGAAGCGGCTGAAAAAGTGCGTATCTGCTCGTGCTGCGGTAATGTCGATACCAGCGACCCTTGCACGATCTGCACAGACGACCACCGTGATCCATCCGTTCTGATCGTCGTGGAAGACGTGTCCGATCTCTGGGCGCTGGAACGCGCTGGCACCATGAATGTCCGTTATCATGTGCTCGGCGGCCGCTTGTCGCCGTTGGATGGCGTGGGGCCGGATGATCTCAACATCAAGGGGCTGGTCGAGCGGGTTGCATCGGGTGACATCACGGAAGTGATTCTCGCAGTCAACGCCACTGTCGAAGGGCAGACGACCGCGCATTACATCACTGATCAGCTGGTGAATTTCGAAGTTCGCGTCACCCGGCTTGCGCATGGCGTGCCAGTGGGTGGCGAGCTCGATTATCTTGATGAAGGAACGCTTGCGGCGGCTCTGCGGGCACGAACTGCACTCTGACAATCAATTTGGGAGACGTTTATGAAGGCTGCATTCTGGAAACGAGGCCTGACAACGGCTCTTTTTATCGCTGCATCGCTTTGCGCAACGTCTTCCTTTGCCGCCCCTTCCAAAGCGCAAATCGAAAGCCAGTATCGCAACTGGATTGAAAAAGACCTCTGGCCGGAGGCAAAAGCAGCAGGCGTTTCACGTCCAGTTTTCGAGCAGGCTTTTGCAGGCGTCACCATCAACTGGAAACTGCCTGATCTGGTTATCCCAGGCGAAAAGCCAACGGGACCAAAAGAGCAGAAACAGGCTGAGTTCGGCGCACCGGGCAAATATTTCAATGCGAAGACCGTTGGCAGTGTCACCAATGGCGGCAAGGCACGGCTTGGCCAGAATGCAAACCTGCTCAAAAGCATTGAGCAGCAATATGGTGTTCCGGGCCGCATTGTTGTGGCCATCTGGGGCCGCGAGTCGGGGTTTGGCACGGTCAAAATTCCTTACAATGCCTTTGAAGTGCTTGGCACCAAGGCGTTCATGGCAACGCGCAAGGATCTGTTCCGCAAGGAACTGATCGCGGCGCTGCAAATCACATCGCGCGGTTACATTGCCAATGGCTCAATGAAAAGCTCGTGGGCGGGTGCGCTGGGCCAGCCGCAATTCATGCCGACATCCTATCTCAAACATGCCGTTGATTTTGATGGCGATGGCAAGCGCGACATCTGGAATTCCGTGCCGGATACGCTTGCATCGATTGCCAATTACCTCAAGATTCATGGCTGGCAGGCTGGGCGCGACTGGGGCTATGAGGTCAATGTCCCTCAGAATATCTCCTGCTCGCTGGAAGGGCCTGATCAGGGCAAGACATTCGCTGAATGGTCAAAGCTCGGTATCACCCGCACGAACGGCAAAGCATTTCCAGCCAATGAAATGCGCGGCGAGGGCTTTTTGCTGATGCCTGCTGGTCGCTATGGCCCGGCCTTCATCGTGACACCGAATTTCTACGTCATCAAAGATTACAATATGAGCGATCTCTATGCGCTCTTCATCGGCCATATTGGCGACCGTATCGCCTATGGCGCTGGTGATTTCCAAACGCAATGGGGGAATGTCGGCACGATGTATCGCTCCGATATTCTGGCGATGCAAAAGCGCATGCAGGCGCAAGGCTATGATATCGGTAAAGGCGATGGTTTACCGGGCTTTAAAACCCGCCGCTCGATTGGTCTGTGGCAAACCAAGAATGGCATGGCGCCAACTTGTTTTACAGAGCCGCATCTGGTGAAATCCATTCGCTAAAATGGATTGCCGGGAGAGAAAACTCCCGGCGTCAATGTTTTAAGCAGCCTTTGTCAGCATGCCGTGCGGGTCGAGCACGAATTTCTTCGCCACGCCCTGATCAAAGCTTTCATAGCCTTGGGGAGCATCTTCGAGCGAAATCACCTGCGCATTGACGATATCCGCAATGTTCAAGCGTCCATGCAGAATTGCCTGCATGAGCTGACGGTTATATTTAACCACCGGTGTCTGGCCCGTGTGGAAAGACTGTGCCTTCGCCCAGCCAAGACCAAAGCGCAGCGAAAGGCTTCCTTGCTTGGCAGCACTGTCAACAGCACCCGGATCTTCCGTCACATACAATCCCGGAATGCCGATCGAGCCCGCTGGGCGGGTAATTTCCATCATCTGGTTGAGAACAATAGCTGGTTGCTCGCCGCCGCTATGGCCGCGCGCTTCAAAGCCAACCGCGTCAATGGCGCTATCCACTTCATTGCTTCCGGTCACTTCTGCAATCATATCGCCAAGGCGGTCGCTTGCTGAAAGATCAATCGGCTCGAAGCCGACCTTGCGGGCGTGGTCCAGTCGCTCTTTGTTGAAATCGCCAACCATGACGACCGCAGCACCCAAATGCGGGCAGAGGCTGCGGCGGCAAGCCCTACTGGTCCGGCGCCCGCCACATAGACGATTGAGCCAACACCAACGCCCGCTTTCACCGCGCCATGAAAGCCGGTGGGCAGAATATCCGACAACATGGTCAGGTCGCGGATTTTCTCAATGGCTTGTTCGCGGTCTGGGAATTTCAGCAGATTGAAGTCGGCATAAGGCACCATGACATAGCGTGCCTGTCCGCCGATCCAGCCACCCATGTCGACATAGCCATAAGCGCCGCCAGCGCGTGATGGGTTGACCGTCAGGCAAACGCCGGTGTCCTGCGACTTGCAGCAGCGGCAGCGCCCACAGGCGACGTTAAACGGAACGGAAACGATGTCGCCCACGTCGAGCATTTCCACATCGCTGCCTTTCTCAATCACTTCACCGGTGATTTCATGACCAAGTACAAGGCCGGGCATTGCAGTGGTGCGCCCGCGCACCATGTGCTGATCAGACCCGCAAATATTGGTGGTGATCACTTTCAGAATGACTGCATGATCGAGTTTGCGTCCATCAGGAGCGCTCAACACTGGATCATCAATGTCGCGAACTTCAACTTTACCCGGGCGCATATACACAACGCCTCTATTCCTGCTCATGTCTACCTCCTCCAGATGGACAGTGCGGGGATATACCCGTAGGGGAAGCCTATCGTGATTATCGGTCGGGGAGTTGTTCTGTGCGCGACATGTCCGGTTCGCTCATTAGCATATCGGCAAAAGATTTGAGCGCTTTGGTCTGATAGCGATCCTTGTGCGAAAGCATCAGAAACTGGCGTTGAGGCAATGCAAAATTTGCTTTGACTAACGAGCCTGCCGCGAGATGCGGCGCTGCGACCAGTTCCGAAATTGCAGTCACATAATTGCCGGAAAGTACTGCGGAACAGATCGCTTCGTTGGAGGGCAATTCAAGTGCAATGTTAAGCCGCGCCGGATTGTAGCCCGCAACGCGCATCGCATCTTCAAACACGCTGCGTGTGCCTGATCCATGTTCGCGCAATATCCACTGGCCGCTAAACAGCGAATCCCATGTCAGCTTTTCAGCATTGCGCCATTGATGATCAGGCCCTGTGACAACGATTAGCTGGTCTGTGCCAACTTTGCGAAGCGAAAGGGCAGGAGCCTGTACCGCGCCTTCTACGAGCCCTATATCGGCTAAACCGGCCTCAGTCGCTTGAGTTACGCTTTCGGTATTGCCGAGCGTCAGCCGTAGGTCGATCATTGGGAAGGCTGCGTGAAACTTTGCCAGATAAGGCGGCAACCAGTAACTCGCGATGGTCTGGCTGGCATGAATGACAAGAATGCCGCGTTTGCCGCCACCAAGTTCGGATAGCATACGCTCTGCCGATTGCGCGCGGGCAAGCGTCGCACGGGCTTCATCCAGAAATATCCGGCCATCGCCAGTTAGCTCAATGCGCCGTCCGATCCGGTTGAAAAGCATCGCACCATAGCGATCTTCCAGCGTGCGAATGGCAGAACTCACCGCCGATGGCGTGAGATTGAGCGCCTCCGAAGCACGTGTGAGATGCTCGCGCTCGGCCACTTCGATGAAAATACGTAACTGTTCCAGTGTCATAGCTATATCATTCGATTTTATCGAATGAATTGTGCCATATTATGCGATGGAATGAACAGAAGAAAAAGCGCATCAGATTGGAAAATATTTCTCCTGATGTGAATGCTATTTCAATGACCGCCGCCACAGCCACAAAATTCCAGAACATTCTCCCCGGACTAGCGCTTAGTCTAGCGGTATCTGCAGTTGCGGTCGGCTTGGAAAAGGTCGAGGAACATTATACCGGTAAGGCGTGGCTGGAAGCCTTGGTGCTCGCAATTCTTCTTGGAACAGCCGTTCGCACCCTTTTCCGACCCGGTAAGCAATTTGCCAAAGGCATCAGTTTTTCAGCAAAACTATTGTTGGAAATTGCCGTCGTTCTGCTTGGCGCGTCGATCAGCGCAAGTGCGGTGATTGATGCAGGGCCGGGGCTCATCCTCGGCATTGCCTGTGTGGTCGCGATTGCGATCACGTTAAGCTATGGCATCGGTCGGTTACTGAAGCTGCCGCATCGTATGGCCATTCTTGTTGCTTGCGGCAATTCCATCTGCGGTAACTCGGCGATTGCGGCAACGGCTCCCGTCATTGGTGCCGATAGTGAAGACGTCGCCGCCTCTATAGCGTTTACAGCCATTCTGGGCGTCGTTGTTGTGTTGCTACTGCCGTTGCTGGTGCCACTGCTCGGAATGTCTTTTACGCAATATGGCGTTCTGGCGGGTCTAACGGTCTATGCGGTGCCACAGGTGCTGGCAGCGACAGCGCCCGTTGCTGCAATCAGTGTGCAACTCGGCACGCTGGTCAAGCTGGTGCGTGTGCTGATGCTGGGTCCGGTAATTCTGGCACTTTCCGTGCTGGCTGGTAACAAGGATGCCGAGGTAAAACCCGGCTTTCTGCAACTCGTGCCATGGTTCATTATCGGCTTTCTCGGCATGATGGCGTTGCGCTCGCTGCACCTGATCCCGGAAACCGTTCTCCCAATCATCCAGTTTTCATCGACTGCACTGACTATCATTTCGATGGCAGCGCTTGGGCTTGGTGTCGATGTGCGCTCGGTCGCGTCTGCTGGTGGGCGCGTTACGCTTGCGGCTATCCTGTCGCTGCTGGTTCTTGGCGCGATCAGTCTCAGCCTGATCCATTTGCTTGGTGTTGTGTGAGTCTGCTTATAGAGCCTTACGTGCCAATTTTGAAGCGGGGCTGTTTAAAAACAATAAAACAGCCCCGGTCCAACATAATCACCTTGAAGGGTGTTACTAGCGAAAAATCAATCTGTTAGAACTTGTAGGCTACCCCGACCCGAATATCATTTGTGGACAGTTTTCGGCTGTAATTTGTTGAATTACCCAAATCAAAGCTTTGCTTTCCAAAGTCAGTGTAGCGGTACTCAAGACGCAGTATCACATTATCCGTTGCTGCATAATCTACGCCGCCGCCGATCGTCCAGCCTGTACGCGTTTTATCCTTTGTGAAGGTCGAATCGGCCGTTTTCAAACGATCTTTAATATCACCGAAAGCCAAACCGCCCGCAATATATGGAAGGAAGCGGTCCGCCGCGTAACCAACGCGTGCGCGTGCCGCACCTGACCATCGGATTTCCGAACTCGCATATGGGGATGCGCCAAATTTATCGTTTGCTTTTTTCTTGTTAAAGCCAGCGCTAAAGTCGAGTTCGGTACCGAGTATCAGGTTGTTTCCGATATCGAAGTTATAGCCAGTATATAATCCGCCAAGAAAGCCTTTACCGGTACCTTTAGCTTCCGGCGAATTGCCGTATGAGAATTTGCCTTTTGACATGGAGTAATCAATTTGTCCGCCGATATATGCGCCGCTCCAGGTAAATGCCGGTACTGCAGAGATTGGTGCAACATAGGCTGGTACCGGTTCCTGAGCACTGATTGCGTCGGCAGCATAAGCACCTGTTGCAACGATTGAAAGAAAAGCTGAAGAACTTAACATTAAAAAGCGTTTCATAAAAAACTCCATTGCGCAGTAAGTTTATTTTTCGGAATGGCGAAATTACATTTTTAATTTTATTGATCAATAACAACTATTAGGTGGTTCTATTGTAGAATAATGTAATTTTTTGTTTGCAATTAAATTGTAAGACTACATTTCGTATTTATAGATATTATAAAAGAAAAAGCCCACCAAATGGCGGGCTTTCTCGTATTTATCGAAGTGTCGAAAACTTAGTTGTTTTCCGACTTCTTCATTGCTGCAGCGAGAATGTCGCCGAGCGATGCACCGGAATCGGTCGAGCCGTACTGAGCGACTGCTTCCTTTTCTTCAGCGATTTCCAGAGCCTTGATGGAGACCTGCAGCTTGCGGGTCTTCTTGTCGAAGGCGATGACGCGAGCGTCAACTTTCTGGCCAACGGTGAAGCGTTCTGGACGCTGTTCGTCACGGTCACGCGACAGATCCGAACGCTTGATGAAGCTTTCGAGATCGTGGTCAACGAGACGGACTTCAAGGCCACCATCGGTAACAGCTGTGACTTCACAGGTTACAACGGCGTTCTTGCGCAGATCACCCGAAGCTGCTGCTTCGCCGACCTTGTCGCCGGAAAGCTGCTTGATGCCGAGCGAGATACGTTCCTTTTCGATGTCAACGTCGAGAACAACGGCCTTAACAACTTCGCCCTTGTTGTATTCTTCGATGACCTGTTCGCCTGGACGGTTCCAGTCGAGATCGGAAAGGTGAACCATGCCGTCAACGTCGCCGTCGAGACCAATGAACAGGCCGAATTCGGTCTTGTTCTTGACTTCGCCTTCAACGATTGTGCCCTGTGGGTACTTGTCAGCAAAAGTCGTCCATGGGTTGTCGAGAGTCTGCTTGAGACCGAGGGAGATGCGGCGCTTGACCGGATCAACTTCGAGCACAACAACTTCGACTTCCTGTGTGGTCGACAGGATCTTGCCTGGGTGTACGTTCTTCTTGGTCCACGACATTTCTGAAACGTGGATCAGACCTTCGATACCTGGCTCGATTTCGACAAATGCGCCGTAATCGGTGATGTTGGTTACAGTACCGGTGATCTTTTTGCCGATCGGGTACTTCGCACCAATGCCATCCCAAGGATCGTTCTCGAGCTGCTTCATGCCGAGCGAGATACGATGTGTATCCTGGTTGATACGGATGATCTGCACCTTTACCGACTGGCCGATGGTGAGGATTTCCGAAGGATGGTTGACGCGGCGCCATGCCATGTCGGTAACGTGCAGGAGGCCGTCAATGCCGCCGAGGTCAACGAACGCACCGTAATCGGTGATGTTCTTGACAACGCCGTCAACAACCTGACCTTCTTCAAGGTTCTGAACGATTTCCGAACGCTGTTCCGCACGGCTTTCTTCAAGAACGGTACGACGCGAAACAACGATGTTGCCGCGACGCTTGTCCATCTTGAGGATTTCGAAAGGCTGTGGGACGTGCATAAGTGGGGTAACGTCGCGGATCGGACGAATGTCGACCTGCGAACGTGGAAGGAACGCAACTGCGCCGTCCAGATCAACGGTGAAGCCACCCTTAACCTGATTGAAGATGACGCCGTCGACGCGTTCGCTGTTAGCGAACTTCTGCTCGAGCTTGCCCCAGCTTTCTTCACGACGTGCTTTTTCGCGCGACAGAACAGCTTCGCCGAGTGCGTTTTCGATGCGCTCAACGTAAACTTCAACTTCGTCGCCCGGCTTCATCGAGCCGTCTTTGCCCTTCGCGCCGAATTCCTTCAGCGGTACGCGACCTTCGACCTTGAGGCCGGCATCGATGATTGCCATGTCTTTTTCGATGGCAACGATGCGACCCTTTACAACATAACCTTCTGCAAGGTCATTGTTGGCAAAGGATTCAGCCAGCAGCGATTCGAAGTCTGCGAGGGAGGGATTGAATTCAGACATAAATACTCCTGATGCATCCGGTATAAAACAACATCGGATGCGGCGCCGGGGGTTAGAGTTGCGTTGGGCCTGTCCTTCGGCTCCGTCTCTTAAGAGACAACCGGCGCGTGGAACGCGAAGTCAGGTTATAAGTTTGGGTAAGCCCTATATAGGAACAAAACCCGGATTATTCAGCGTTTCAGAGGCATTATTCTATCAGAAAGTTGTAAAACTGTCCCGATATTATGCCTTGTGCTGCGCAAGAGCATGATCAATCAGCTTTTTCGCGGCCAGAAATGCCGCTTCTATACTCATTTTACTCGTATCTAGCAAGTGCGCGTCTTCCGCAGGCTTGAGCGGTGAATCCGTGCGGTTCATGTCGCGCTCGTCGCGCTTTTTGAGATCGGCTAAAATCTCATCAAAATCCGCTGTGCCGCCTTTGGCAATAATCTCGTCAAAGCGACGCTGGGCGCGGACTTCGGGCGATGCCGTTACAAAGAGCTTTATCTGCGCTTGCGGGCAAACCACCGTCCCAATGTCTCGGCCATCAAGCACGCTTGAAGGCAAAGCATTGGCAAAACTGCGCTGGGCTTCAACGAGCGCCCGCCGCACGGCAGGCATGACGGCTACTTTTGATGCCGCTTCGCCGATGGCATGAGCCGAAAGCACGGCCTTATCCATGTCATGCAGATTGAGATTGAGCGCCACATCCGCAGCTATCGCCTCATCATCAAGCGGGAGCGCCTTATCGAGCAGCGCTTTCGCGACTGCACGATAGGTCAGGCCGGTATCAAGATGCGGCATGCCGTAATGAATGGCAATGCGCCGGGCAAGGGTTCCCTTGCCCGAGGCTGCTGGTCCGTCGATGGCTACGACGAAACTTGTCATTGCTTCTCGCTGACTTCGATTTTTGCACCAAGACCGGGCATCATGGTCATGAATTCCGGAAATGAAGTGGCGATCATCAAGCTGTCGTCAACGGTGACAGGCTTTTCAGCGGCCAGCCCCATGACGAGGAAGCTCATCGCAATGCGGTGATCCAGATGTGTTGCAACTGTGCCGCCGCCAAGACCTTTGCCGTCGGGACGACCGCGAACCGTGAGCGACATTTCGCCTTCGGTGCAATCAACGCCATTGGCCTCAAGCCCACGCGCAACCGCTGCAAGACGATCTGATTCTTTGACGCGCAACTCATCAAGGCCATCCATGATGGTTTCGCCTTCTGCAAAGGAAGCAGCAATCGCCAGAACCGGATATTCATCGATCATCGACGGTGCGCGTTCCGGAGGAACAGTAACGCCTTTGAGCTTCGACGATTTCACACGCAGATCGGCAACATCTTCACCACCCGCAAGACGCGGATTGATGATTTCAATGTCGGCGCCCATTTCCTGCAATGTCAGGATAAGCCCGGTACGGGTCGGGTTCATCAGAACATTGAGAATTGTCACGTCCGAACCTTCGACCAGCAGTGCCGCAACAAGCGGGAAAGCAGTCGATGATGGATCGCCCGGCACGTCGATGGTCTGGCCGGTCAGCTTGCCCTGTCCGACGATACGGATATGACGCACGCCATCCTTGTCGGTCTCGACTGTGAGATCTGCACCAAAGCCTTGCAGCATTTTTTCGGTGTGATCACGGGTCATGACTGGTTCGATGACCGTTGTAACGCCCGGCGTATTGAGGCCAGCAAGTAGTACTGCCGACTTCACCTGTGCAGATGCCATTGGCACGCGATAGCTGATCGGGTTCGCAGTTTTTGGACCGGTGAGCGTGAGCGGCAGGCGGTCGCCCTCGGCGGCCTTCACCTGAACACCCATTTCGCGCAGCGGATTGAGCACACGGCCCATCGGACGCGAGGTCAGCGATGCATCACCGATAAAGGTTGTGGTCATGTCGTATGTGCCGACAAGGCCCATGGTGAGACGGGCACCGGTTCCGGCATTGCCGAAATCAAGTGGCGCTTCAGGCTGCAAAAGGCAACCATTGCCAACACCATTGATGATCCAGATATCGCCGTCTTTGCGAATCTTGGCACCCATGGCCTGCATGGCGCGGCCTGTATTGATAACGTCTTCACCTTCAAGCAGGCCTGTGATGCGGGTTTCACCCGCCGCAAGACCACCGAACATGAAGGAACGATGCGATATGGATTTGTCACCCGGAATGCGGATTTCGCCCTTTAAAGCCTCCGAGCGGCGGGCGGTTGCAGGTTTCGGGGTAGCGGAATGGGACATGGATTCTTCACTGTCTCATTTTGGCGTTATTCACGCTGGATTAATCAAAGCGGCAGCTTCCTAACACAGGAACACGGCTTGGTCATCCGCCAATGCATATTTTCAGGTGTTGTAAACGCGCAGAATGAGTCTTTGGCTTTGACAAAAGCCGCAAATTACGTTTATGCACCAAACAACACCGTAAGGCGCATCTCCCGACTGATAGACGGTTAGGAGTTTGATGGCGAGCTTAATGCATGCAAGCGTCGCAGGCGCGACGGGGAAATCAACTCACGAGGCTAAACGTGTCAAAAGCTGAACTTGGAACCAAGCGCATTGATCCGGAAACGGGCAAGAAATTTTACGATCTCAATCGCGATCCGATTGTTTCGCCTTACAGCGGCATTTCCTACCCACGGTCGTATTTCGAAGCGAGCGTAGCGGAAAGCCGTGCGGCTGAGCAGGAAGAAGAAGCGGAAGAAGTCGATACCGCACTCGAAAAGCCAGAATTCGTTTCCCTTGAGGATGCGGACGATGAAGCTAAGGGTGGCGAAGATCTGCCGGATCTCGACGATGATGTCGATCTTGGTGATGACGACGACGACACCTTCCTTGAAGAAGAAGAAGATGAAGACGACGACGTCTCGGGCATTCTCGGCGGCGGCGTCGGTGATGACGACGAAGAAGTTTAATCTTCTGTTCTCGATTTAGATTGAAACAAGGCAGCTCATTGAGCCGCCTTGTTGCTTTTACGGTATTGCAAACGGCGGATAGATATTCGGCAAATTATTTTTGGCCGATGCGATAAGAGTTGCGATTTAGCTCTTGATCTTCTCTCAAACGCCATTTAAGAAGCCGCCACACCGGACAGAAATTTCTGTCTGGCCCACCTCGCAAGAGGTCTGATGGGGCCATAGCTCAGCTGGGAGAGCGCTTGCATGGCATGCAAGAGGTCAGCGGTTCGATCCCGCTTGGCTCCACCAAATTTCCAATTAATTCAGCGTCGTAAATAGCTTTTCTTGCCTCGATCATCAATGCAATATTTTCCACCGCGTGGACCGGTGCATATCAGGCCGTCGCGGCATGAGCATTCGTTGTTGGATGAGGATTGCATATTCGATTGAGCGGGGCTGATCAAACCGACTGCACCCTTACTTGAGCCCATAAAAGCCTGGCAGGATTTTTTGCTGCCGCTGACTGAACCATCATTGCAGATGAAAATATCGCCACGGCAATGCGATATGCCTCCCTTGCTGCCGCTACAGGGGGTATTCGCTGCCTGCGACGGTGCAATGATTGCAACTTGCAGACCGATAATTATCAGTCCAATGACCCAGCCCAATATCCGCATGATTGGTGATATGAATGAAAGCGGCTGACGCGGCAACCGATAACTATCACGAAAAGCATGGACGGTTTCGAAAGTCTCTTTTAGAAATTACTTTAGAGCTGGTCGGGAGAACATCTCAGCTCACGTAGTTCTGGGAGGAATGATGAATAAGACTGTTTCCGCCAATGATCGGCCACTGTGGCAACCCGATGTAAAGCGCATTGCAGCGAGCTGGCTTGAACATTTTCGCGTGCAGGCAGAGGAGCGCGCAGGGCGGAAGATTTCCGATTATCAGGCGTTGCATCGCTGGTCGATTGAGGATCGCGCCGCCTTCTGGACGTTGATCTGGGATTTCTGTGATGTGATTGGTGAGCGCGGTGATACGGCGTTGATCGATAGTGGCCACATGCGCGAGGCAAAATTCTTTTCGGACACAAAGCTTAATTTCGCAGAAAATCTTCTTCGCCATAAGGGCTATGGCGAAGCGATCATTTTTCGCGGCGAAGACAAGGTCGAGCGCCGCCTGACATGGGATGATCTGCATGCGCTGGTCTCAAAACTCCAGCAATTGATGTTGGCAGAAGGTGTAAAACCCGGCGACCGCATCGCAGGCATGATGCCCAATATGCCCGAAGCAATCGCACTGATGCTGGCTTCTTCTTCTATCGGTGCGGTGTGGTCTTCGTGCTCGCCAGATTTCGGTTCACAGGGCGTTCTGGATCGGTTTGGCCAAATCGAGCCAAAACTGTTTTTCGCCTGTGACGGCTATTGGTACAATGGCAAGCGCATTGATGAGAGCGAGAAGATTGCCGAAGTGACTGCAAAGCTGCCAAGCTGCAAGCGCACGGTCATCGTGACCTATCTGGGTGCAGCTGAAACTGTTGCAGCCAGAGCTGCAAATGGCGTTGCGTTGGATGCAGCACTCGCACCATTTGCTGCGAAAGACGTCGCGTTCAAACGCCTGCCATTCGATCATCCGCTTTATATTCTGTTTTCGTCGGGCACGACCGGCATTCCGAAGTGCATTGTTCACCGGGCTGGTGGTGTGCTGTTGCAGCACCTCAAAGAACATCGCCTGCATGCCGATATTCGCGACGGCGATCGCTTATTCTATTTCACCACTTGTGGCTGGATGATGTGGAACTGGCTGGCATCCGGCATCGCGTCCGGCGCAACGCTTCTGCTCTATGATGGCTCACCATTCTATCCCGATGGCAATGTGCTGTTTGACTATGCGGCAGCAGAAAAAATGACCTATTTCGGCACGTCTGCAAAATTCATTGATGCGGTGCTGAAAGCCGGGCTGAACCCGCGCGAAACCCATGATCTGTCTGCTTTGCGTACGGTTTCATCGACCGGTTCTCCATTGTCACCGGAAGGTTTTGCTTTCGTCTATGAAGCGATCAAGCCGGATGTGCATTTGGCCTCCATTTCCGGTGGCACCGATATTGTCTCCTGTTTCGTGCTCGGTGTTCCAACCGAAGCTGTCTGGCTGGGCGAAATTCAGGGTGCTGGTCTTGGTATGGCTGTCGATGTCTGGGACGACGATGGTAAGCCGGTGCGCCGTGAGAAAGGCGAGCTGGTCTGCACGAAGGCTTTTCCCTGTATGCCTCTGGAGTTCTGGAACGATCCCGGAGGCGCCAAATATCAGGCTGCCTATTTTGAACGCTTTGACAATATCTGGTGCCATGGCGATTTCGCTGAATGGACCGAACATGATGGCATTGTGATTCACGGTCGTTCAGATGCGACACTTAATCCGGGTGGCGTGCGTATCGGTACCGCGGAAATCTACAATCAGGTCGAACAGATGGCAGAAGTCGTAGAAGCGCTCTGCATCGGGCAGGATTGGGATAATGACGTGCGTGTGGTGCTCTTTGTGCGGCTTGCTGAAGGCGTCTCGCTCAATGACGATCTCAAAGCGCGGATCAAAACGAAAATCCGTACGGGTGCCACACCGCGCCATGTACCTGCGAAGATAGTCGCTGTCAGCGATATTCCGCGTACCAAGTCTGGAAAAATTGTCGAGCTTGCGGTGCGCGATATTGTGCATGGGCGTGAGGTGAAGAACCGCGAAGCGCTGGCAAACCCGGAAGCGCTGGAGCTTTATCGCGATCTCGCAGAGCTTCAGCAGGACTGAGCATGATGCCGAAAATCGTGCGAAATAAAATTACGTAAACGGGTAATAAATAGCCACAGAACGCCGCGCAAAGCCATTGCCTATTCAGCCTCCACAAGACACTCTGTTTCGATAGCCGGGAACAACTTGTGGAGGACGAGTATGTTTGCTTCGGGCATAAATTTCGGTCTTGGCGAGGAGATCGAAGCCCTTCGTGATACGGTGCGCCGTTTTGCAGAAAGCCGCATTGCGCCGCTTGCCACTGAGACCGATCGCAACAACGCTTTTCCCATGCATATCTGGCGCGAACTGGGTGATCTCGGCGTGCTGGGCATCACCGCATCTGAGGACTATGGCGGCGCAGGCATGGGCTATCTCGCCCACTGCATTGCGATGGAAGAAATCAGCCGCGCCTCGGCTTCCATAGGTTTGAGCTATGGAGCGCATTCCAACCTCTGCGTCAATCAGATCACGCGCAATGGCTCGCCCGATCAACGCGCAAAATATCTGCCAAAGCTCATTTCTGGTGAGCATGTGGGCGCGCTTGCTATGTCAGAATCGGGTGCCGGTTCCGACGTCGTTTCGATGAAACTTACTGCCGAAAAGCGCGGTGAAAGTTACGTTCTCAACGGCAACAAGATGTGGATCACCAACGGTCCTGATGCGGACGTGCTGGTTGTTTACGCCAAGACCGACCCGGCAGCGGGGCCGCGTGGAATCAGCGCCTTCCTCGTCGAAAAGGGTTTCAAAGGTTTCTCCACCGCGCAGAAACTGGACAAGCTCGGTATGCGCGGTTCCAACACCTGCGAACTGGTGTTTGAGGATTGTGAAGTGCCAGCCGAGAACGTGCTCGGTGAACTGGGCAAGGGCGTCAATGTGCTCATGTCCGGCCTTGATTATGAGCGCGTGGTGCTGGCCGGTGGCCCGCTTGGCATCATGGCAGCGTGCCTTGATGTGGTTATGCCTTATGTACATGAGCGCAAGCAGTTCGACCAGCCGATTGGCGAATTTCAGCTCATGCAGGGTAAACTTGCCGATATGTATGTGTTGTTCAACGCTTCGCGCGCTTATGTCTATGCGGTGGCAGCTGCGTGTGATCGTGGCGAGACGACGCGCAAGGATGCGGCGGGCTGCATTCTCTATGCAGCTGAAAACGCCACGCAGATGGCGCTTCAGGCGATACAGGCACTGGGCGGCAACGGCTATATCAATGATTATCCGACTGGGCGTCTCTTACGTGACGCGAAGCTTTATGAAATCGGTGCGGGTACGTCGGAAATCCGACGGATGCTGATCGGGCGGGAACTCTTTCAGGAGACGCGCTGATGCCGGTTCTGAAATCTGAAATCTCGACGCGCAGTGAAGCTTTTACAGCCAATCGCAAAGCTATGCTTGATGCTATCGATGTGGTGGCGCAAGCATCACGCCAGGCACAGGATGGCGGCGGCGAAAAAGCGCGCGAACGCCATGTCTCTCGCGGAAAGCTTCTGCCGCGTGAACGGGTTGCGCAATTGCTTGATCCGGGTTCGCCGTTTTTGGAAGTGGGTCTGACGGCAGCGCATGGCATGTATGATGGTGCTGCGCCTTCGGGTGGTATCATCACGGGTATTGGGCGTGTGTCGGGGCGTGAGTGCATGATCGTCTGCAATGATGCGACGGTAAAGGGCGGCACCTATTATCCGATCACAGTGAAAAAGCATCTGCGCGCGCAGGAGATTGCCGGCGAAAACCGTCTACCCTGCATCTATCTCGTTGATTCAGGTGGAGCGAACCTGCCCAATCAGGACGAGGTTTTCCCGGATCGCGATCATTTCGGACGCATCTTCTATAATCAGGCGCAGATGTCTGCGGCAGGCATTCCGCAGATTGCCGTTGTGATGGGATCGTGCACGGCGGGCGGCGCTTACGTGCCAGCGATGAGCGATGAAACGGTCATAGTACGCAATCAGGGCACAATTTTTCTGGCTGGTCCGCCGCTGGTCAAAGCCGCGACCGGCGAGGTGGTGAGTGCGGAAGACTTGGGCGGTGGTGACACGCATACACGGCTTTCCGGTGTTGCCGATCATTTGGCCAATGACGATTCTCATGCACTGCAAATCGCGCGCGCCATTGCTGCTAATCTTAACAGCGAGAAGCGCAGGTTCATCGCAAGGGGGGAGGGGGCTGCGCCGCTTTATGACCCAGAGGAAATTCTGGGAGTTGTCTCCGCCGATACCCGCATTCCCTATGATGTACGCGAAGTGATCGCGCGGCTGGTCGATGGCTCTGAGTTTGATGAGTTCAAGGCGCGTTTTGGCCCCACGCTGGTCTGTGGCTTTGCCAGCCTTCACACGATGCCTGTCGGCATAATCGCGAACAATGGCGTGTTGTTTTCCGAAGCTGCCTTAAAGGGCGCGCATTTCATCGAGCTTTGCTGCCAGCGCAATATTCCACTGATCTTTCTGCAGAATATCACCGGTTTCATGGTCGGTCGCAAATATGAGGCTGAAGGTATCGCCAAAGACGGCGCCAAGCTCGTGACAGCAGTTGCGACCGCCAATGTGCCAAAGATCACGATGCTGATCGGTGCGTCTTATGGTGCGGGCAATTACGGCATGGCGGGACGGGCCTATTCGCCGCGTTTTCTCTGGACTTGGCCGAACAGCCGCATTGCGGTGATGGGCGGCGAGCAGGCGGCAGGTGTGCTAGCGACCGTCAAACGCGACGGCATTGAGCGAACCGGCGGAACATGGTCTGCCGAAGCGGAAGCCGAATTTAAACGTCCGACGCTGGATATGTTCGAACGGCAGAGCCATCCGCTTTATGCCTCCGCCCGACTCTGGGATGACGGCATTGTCGATCCGCGCAAGAGCCGCGAAGTTCTCGCCCTGTCGCTGTCGGCAACGCTGAATGCGCCGGTTGAACCAACGCGTTTTGGCTTGTTTCGGATGTAGGGGTAGTCAGATGTTTAAAAAAATCCTGATTGCCAATCGCGGAGAAATCGCCTGCCGGGTTATCCGTACCGCGCGTGAAATGGGCATTGCGACCGTTGCAATCTATTCCGATGCGGATGCAAACGCGCTGCATGTCGAAATGGCGGATGAAGCGGTGCGGGTCGGACCGGCTCCGTCTGCACAAAGCTATCTCAATATCGAAACACTCATCAAAGCTGCACGGGATACGGGCGCAGAGGCAATCCATCCGGGCTATGGGTTTCTGTCAGAGAACCCCACCTTTGTGGAAGCTGTTGAGGCAGCCGGACTTATCTTCATAGGCCCATCTGCACAAGCCATTCGCGCCATGGGGCTTAAAGATGCCGCTAAGGCACTGATGGAAAAGGCCGGTGTGCCGGTGGTTCCGGGCTATCATGGTGATAATCAGGACGTCGTTTTCCTAAAAAATCAAGCGGATGTAATTACCTATCCTGTGCTGATCAAGGCACGCGCTGGCGGCGGCGGCAAGGGTATGCGCCGGGTCGATGATCCCGCCGATTTTGAAGCAGCATTGGAGAGTGCGAAGCGCGAGGCCGAAGCCTCGTTTGGCGATGGTGCTGTGCTGATCGAAAAATACATGACCAAGCCGCGCCATATCGAGGTGCAGGTGTTTGGCGATAATTTCGGCAATGCGGTGCATCTTTTCGAGCGCGATTGCTCGCTGCAACGCCGCCATCAGAAGGTGATTGAGGAAGCGCCCGCACCCGGAATGACTCCCGAAATGCGTGCAGCCATGGGCGAGGCGGCTGTCAAAGCGGCTGCCGCTATTGGGTATAGCGGTGCAGGCACGGTTGAGTTCATCGCCGATGTTTCTGAAGGTCTGCGACCTGACCGCTTCTTCTTCATGGAAATGAACACGCGTTTGCAGGTCGAGCATCCGGTGACGGAAGCTATAACAGGGCTTGATCTGGTAGAATGGCAATTGCGTGTGGCATCCGGGCAGGCTCTGCCAAAGCGGCAGGATGAGCTTGCGATTAATGGCTGGGCTTTTGAGGCGCGACTTTACGCGGAAGACCCGGCGCGTGATTTCCTGCCTGCAACGGGTAAGCTTGCATTGTTCGCGGCATCGCAAAATGCGCGTGTCGATTCCGGCGTGCGCAGCGGCGATACCATCACGCCTTTTTATGATCCGATGATCGCAAAGATCATCACCCACGGCGCTTCACGCGACGAGGCACTGAACCGCCTTGATGCGGCACTGAATAAAACGCGCATTGCAGGTCTTGTCACCAACCGGCAGTTTTTATCAGACCTTTGTAACCTCGAAGCGTTCCGCAAAGGTGATGTCGATACGGGGCTGATCGCCCGCGAAACTTCAGAGATTTTCAAAGTTGAACCAGTTTCTGAAGTCGCTTTTGCACTAGCTGCTTTGGGCGCGCTTCATTTGCTGGATGCGCCACAAAAAGGCGATCCTTGGGATAATCTGCGCGGGTTTCGTCTATGGGGAGATGCATCGCGCTTGGTTTTGCTGGAACATCGCGGCGAGCGCCAGACCATCAGTTTTACCATCAAAAATGGCAGGCATTTCGGTTTTGCTTTTGGCGATCTGGAAATCCGCTCTCATGAGAATGGGCTGGTTGGCTTTGCGATTGGTGGTCGCATTGAGCAGGCTTCGCTCTTGCGCATTGGCCATGAAGTAACGGTTCAGTTTGATGGCCGGGACACGCTGTTTCACCATGTGCAATCGCTTGGCGCAGACGAAGAGGGTTCGAACGAAAGCCGCATTTTGTCGCCGATGCCAGGACTGATTCGACTGGTTTCTGTCGTGGAGGGGGCGAACGTCGGCAAAGGCGACAGGCTCGTCACGATGGAAGCAATGAAAATGGAGCTTTCGCTGACTGCACCGCGCGACGGCAAGGTCGCATCCGTGACCGTAGCGGCGGGTGATCAGGTCAATGAAGGCACTTTGCTCGTGGAACTGGAGGACGAGCATGATCCCGAAAAGTGGGAACCGGTTTTCGGACAAGATCATGCTCAAACAAAAAGAAGAGATCGTCATGGCTGAACACGTTGAAATCGTCGAAATGGCAGCGCGTGACGGCCTGCAAAACGAGAAGCGTTTTGTGCCAACAGCGGACAAGATCTCACTGATCGACCGCCTGTCCGAATGTGGCTATTCCCGTATAGAGGCTACCAGTTTCGTCAGTCCCAAATGGGTGCCGCAGCTCTCCGATGCGCAAGAAGTTATGAGCGGCATCCGTCGCGCCGACAGCGTTCGCTATTCGGTGCTCGTGCCCAATATGCAGGGCTATGAACGCGCTGCGAGCGCCGGTGCGGATGAAATTGCGGTCTTCATTTCGGCGTCCGAAGGTTTTTCCAAAGCCAACATCAATTGCACAATTGCCGATAGCATTGAGCGCCTTGCGCCGGTGATTGGTGCGGCAATTAATGATGGGCTGGCCATCCGCGGCTATGTTAGCTGCGCTGTCGAATGCCCTTATGATGGGCCGACTGCGCCGCAGGCAGTAGCCGATGTGACAGAGCAGCTCTTTTCGCTTGGCTGCCATGAGGTTAGCCTTGGCGATACCATCGGACGCGGCACGCCTGAAACTGTGAGCGCTATGCTGGATGCAGTTTTGAATGTGGCACCAGCGCATAGTCTGGCGGGGCACTACCACGACACCAACGGACGTGCGCTCGATAATATCCGCGTCAGTCTGGAGAAGTGCCTGAGAGTGTTCGATGCATCAGTCGGTGGCTTAGGCGGCTGTCCCTTTGCACCGGGGGCCAAAGGCAATGTTGATACTGTGGCAGTCGCGGAAATGCTGCAAAACCTTGGCTTTGAAACAGGTCTTGATATTGAAAAGCTGAAATCCGCTGCCCTTTTCGCACAGGCTCTCAGGCAGGACAAAGCCGCATGAGCGCATTTGAAACCCTGCACCTCGTGGCAGACCAGCGCGGCGTTGCGACCCTGACACTGAATCGTCCTGATCAGCACAATGCGCTTTCAGGCCAGATGATCGATGAGCTTCGGAGTGCTGCTGATAGTCTCGCCAGTGATGATACGGTCCGCATTGTTGTGCTGACCGGGAGTGGAACCAGCTTTTGTGCAGGCGGCGATCTTGGCTGGATGCGGGAACAAGTGAATGCGACGCGCAGCGAGCGCATCGAAGCGGCGCGCAAGCTCGCGCTGATGCTGAAAGCCTTGCGCGATCTGCCAAAGCCGCTGATCGGACGCGTCAATGGTCAGGCCTATGGTGGCGGTGTCGGGCTTATCAGTGTGTGTGATGCGGCAATTGGTGTTTCTGATGCGCGTTTTGGGCTGACGGAAACCAAGCTCGGCCTGATCCCGGCAACGATCAGTCCCTATGTGGTTGCACGTGTCGGCCAAGCCTATGCATTGCGCTATTTCACTTCTGCACGGCTGTTTGATGCGGATGAAGCAAGGCATATCGGATTGCTGCATCAGGTGGTTGCGGCAGAGCGGCTTGAAGAAGCTGTCGAGGTGGAGATCAACCCTTATTTTTCGGTTGCCCCTACGGCGGTTGCAGCATCAAAGCGGCTGGTGCACGCGCTTGGTGCGCCAATCGACGAAGCGGTGATAGAAATGACGCTCACCCGTCTAGCTGATACATGGGAAACACCAGAGGCCGCAGAGGGAATTGCGGCCTTTTTTGCGAAGCTTTCACCGTCATGGAAAAGAGGAGGATAAGCATTTATTGGGAGGCCGATTTTCGTTGTAGTTGCGGGCACTTGCACCCTTGCAATCGGAAGCCGGAAATGCATTCTTATTACATCATGAAAGCGCGCTCCCGTTCTGGAGCATGATTCCGAAAGCGCAGGTGCAATTTCGGATAATATTATGGCTCTGGCATCGTTATGGGTGATGTGTGGCGTGCTTTTGGATTGACCCTTTAAGATCGTATGATTGAAATAAAAGGGAGGGCCCGGCAAACCGGCGGCGCACAGACGCCGCGATTTGACCGGCATGGGTTGTCTGAGGTCATCGGGAAAACGAGACCTCGCAAAGGAGAAAAAGAATGAACCTCAAGCTTCTTTCAAGCGTGGCTTTTGCCGCTACTCTCGGCTTTGCCGGTACGGCTTATGCAGACATCACCGTCGGTGTTGTTGCACCGCTCACAGGTCCTGTTGCCGCGTATGGCGATCAGGTCAAGAAGGGCGCGGAAACCGCCGTTGAAGTCATCAATGCAAAAGGCGGCATCAAGGGCGAAAAGATCGTTCTGAAATTTGCTGACGATGCGGGCGAACCAAAGCAGGGCGTTTCGGCTGCTAACCAGCTGGTCGGCGAAGGCATTAAGTTCGTCGTTGGTCCAGTCACGACCGGCGTTGCAATTCCGGTGTCCGATGTTTTCGCTGAAAACGGTGTTCTGATGGTTACGCCAACTGCAACCGGCCCTGACCTGACCGCTCGCGGTCTGGAAACCGTGTTCCGCACATGCGGCCGTGACGACCAGCAGGCAGACGTTATGGCTGATTACTTCATCAAGAACATGAAGGATAAGAAAGTCGCTATCGTCCATGATAAGGGCGCTTACGGCAAGGGTCTGGCAGATTCCTTCAAGGCTGCAATCAACAAAGACGGCGTCACCGAAGTCCAGTATGATTCGGTCACACCGGGCGACAAGGATTTCAGCGCGCTCGTATCCAAGCTGAAGGCTGCTGGTACTGAAGTCGTCTACTTCGGCGGCTATCATGGTGAAGGCGGTCTTCTGGCACGCCAGCTTCATGATGCGGGTCTGAATGCGCTGATCCTTGGCGGTGAAGGTCTTTCCAACACCGAGTTCTGGGCGATTGGTCAGAAGAATGCTGAAGGTACGCTCTTCACCAATGCTGTTGATGCAACCAAGAACCCAGCTTCCAAGGAAGCCGTCGATGCGCTGACTGCAAAGAACATCCCGGTTGAAGCATTCACGATGAATGCATACGCCGCTGTTCAGGTTCTTGCCGATGGCATTGAACGCGCTGGTACAACCGAAGATGCCGCAGCTGTTGCTAAGGTTCTTCGCGATGGTCAGCCGATCGAAACCGTTATTGGCAAGCTGACCTATGGCGAAACGGGCGATCTTTCGTCGCCAAGCTTCGACGTGTTCAAGTGGACCGATGGTAAGATCGTCGGTCTCGACTGATTGTCGCTTTGAGATTGATAAAAACGCCGGGATTATTCCCGGCGTTTTTATAAGTAATATTTGAAGTGTTATCAGGATTTTGGAAAGCCAAGCTCAGCTTTGATGGCTTCAAAACTATCCTCCATCGCGCGAGTGGGACTAAATGGAATTCCAAAATGCCCATAAGCGATTGACATTTGTTGTTCTGCTTTGCGTTCCCCACCTTTAGCAACTGCTGCAACATAGAGGGCAGCAGCAAGCCCAGTTCTGTCAGATCCAGCTTTACAATGAATGAGAATTGGCTTTTCTGCGTTCTGCATTAAAGTTATGAGCGCGTGTGTTTGCTCTGTAGACAGTTTCCGGTTTGATGATATTTCAAAATCAGTAAGCTGAATGCCGAGTGCTTTCGCCGCTGCAACTTCTTCGTCATACCAATCTAAACCTGGTTCTGCGCCGCGTAAGTTGATGATCGTCTTTATTCCATAAAGTTTTTGGAGTTGTGCAATACGCACTGGATCAGGCTGATTAGAACGATAGGCTTGCCCGGGAACAATCGTATGAAAATTTCCCTTGTATTGGATCGCTACCAGATATCCGGTTAAAAAACTTACAGATGTTAACCCAATCAAGCTGATTGATCCCAAATAATTAAGTGAGAAATTCGTATAAATTTTGAAGAAGTTCATAGCTTCTCTCATGAATATCTCCCAATATGATAGTAGTAAAATTTTTTATTGAATTAAAATTTTTTTATATTAAAATTACGGCATAATATAGACTATTAGAAATTTATATTTAACAAATAAATGCTTTTCTAACTTGATGCGTATAGACATTTTCGAAGAAAAAAATGCCCTACGATATATGATTTAAGGTGTATGGGCATCAAATAGTAAGCTTCGGTTAACCATCCTGGTTTAATGTTTCTGTATCAAAGTGGGGCATTCAGCGGAGCAGGTTTGATGCAGCGCTATCGATTTGACGACAAAAGAGTTTTGATCGAAGCTATAGTGGAGCTTCTCAACAGAGGTGTGGAGCCAGACGAACTTGATCTGGTGCTAAGCCGTATCGGTCCTGTAGACCTTGATCTGATGAGGCAATGCTTGATCGAGGTGTGGAGCTATAATCACCCAGAGCCGATTGAAGCGCCAATGGCGGCTTAAAGGACATCCCGAAAAGTACGAATTGGCTTTCGGAAAAAGATGTTTGTTTTGAGCAAAGTTTAGATTGCCGATCTGATTTGGTCAGATTGTAATTATTGTTATTCGCTTACATGTCACAATCCTGAAATGGATGGATGCTAAATCTCTAAGCGTATCGGGAATTTGTTCTGTTATGTGACCACGGATGTACTGGCGCATGAGCAGAACGAAAGCGGAAGGTCGGGTTTAGCCCGGCCTTTTTCGTTTTTGAAATCTGACTTGGTATAATTTATAAATTACACAAGACGTCTTTGTTCCCGCATGAGTGTATGCCGTGGAAAACTTGCTTCCGTTTCCTGACGACACTTACATAAACGCCAAGACATAGAGTGAGCACTATGGCTACAATTATATTCAGTGCATTCTTGGATTTGAGTTACGATCAATTGACTGGGAGAAAATGAATGCTGCGCCATATCGTTCTTATTCGATTCAGGTCTGATGTCGATGATGCAGAAATTCAGGGAGTTCTGGATGGGGTTACCGCACTAAGAGAGACTATCGGCGGGATTCTTTCTGTCAGCACTGGCGCCAATGTTAGCCCTGAATCGCTCGAAAAAGGGTTCCGTCACGGCTTTGTCATTGACTTTAAAGATGAGGCGGCGCGCGACGCGTATCTGCCGCATCCTGATCATGTAATTGTCGGCACGAAGCTGGTCGAGCTTGCTGAAAGTGGGCTCGAAGGCATTCTGGTTTTCGATTATAACTGTCGATCAGTCTTATAGAAGAAGCCCGCCAACCCCCATTTTCCCAAGGTCGTTCGCAGTTAGCTTTATGCCCGCCATTAGCCTGTCCAGGATCCAGTCTAAGCTGTTCTCACGAGCGCTGCGCGCTGATCCTGGAGCAACGATAATATATTTCTCACCGAGCGTGGCCAAAACAAGAAGGTTGCCGGGATCAACCGGCACGCCTATTCGCAAAATCCTTCCACCGGCCTCGTTGATGGCGCGGGGAACGATGTCAGCTTCATCCGCAATTGAAGAGCCGCTGAAAATCAAGATTGCATCGCAATGACTTGCGATCTTCTTGATCGACTGCGATAGCGCAAATTGTTCATGTTCAACGCGTCGTTCTGCAACCACAATGCCAAAATTGCGCTCAATCCGCTTTGAGATCAGCTCACTTGTCTTGTTGAGGACTGTTTCGCGAATTGAGGGCAGGCGGGATTGAATGATTCCAACCTTGAGAGATTTAAACGGTCTCACATCAATCGCTTTCATTCTATTTTGATGTGCATGCAGGTTCTTTATCAGCGTGGCTGGCACTGCGAAGGGAATGATTTTGACGGTTGCCACCATCTGACCGCTCTCAACGCGGCAGTCATTGCGCAAAGTTGCGATTGAGATGCGAGCATCAAACAAATTGATTGCATCAATGGCTTCTGCATTGGCGTGAAATAAACCAGCATTACGCGCGAAAAGATTGATACGGCCGGTAACGGTCTTGCCTGCCTCAATGTTTTCTGAAATCAGTATTTCTGCGACGCTAAGAGCAGCTTCGTTCTCGGGAATGTCGTCATGTTCAAGGTGAGCGGCGAGAATATGCGTGATACCATGTTGCTTCAATATATCGAGATGATCATGGGTTAGCAGGGTGCCTTTACGAAAGTTTTGAGTACCTGCGGTAATTGCATAACCAAGTACTGCTCCCTCAGTTTCCTCAATTGGCCAGTTACCAAAAATCATGCATGTCTCATTATGTCGTGTTCCCGCAAGTCAAAACTGTAGCATTTTTATGCCGACTAGAATCGGTTCGAGTTTGATTTGAGGTCAAATCAATAGAAATATTTGCACATACGTCCAATATATAGTACTGTATGTCTTACATATTTATATGATTAATTTATAAAATCGAAAATTAATAGCAAAATTATTTGTTGATTTCTATGTATTCTAATGAGCAAGTTAACGTCATTTAATTGATTGCAGCAAGTTGTCACTCAAGTGTTGTCTTGAAAATCCAGAATTGAACTTGTAGAAGGCCGCCAATCGTAACTGGATAGCCCATTAAGATTCTGATGAGGTCAATTATGACTCATGAAACACGCATAGCCGCGACATTTCGATCCAATACATTTTTGGTCTGAGGCGTGACAAACGGGATTATTCGTTATAACGGTACTTTTGAAATTTTCAGAATTTACCGAAATCTAGGAAATGACGCATGCGCTGGGACTGATGTTCTGTGCGCAGGATGGAAAGACAAATGAAACACGGCACCCCCCGGACGATCATTTCGTTCGCCGTCTTGGCCCTCACGACGTTACTCGTCGGCTGCGAGAACCAGGTTCTGCTCTCTCCGAAAGGAGAGGTCGGTTTGGCGGAACGCGATCTCATGTATTTTGCGACAGGCCTTATGCTGCTGGTCGTAATTCCGGTCATCGGCATGACGCTGTACTTTGCATGGAAGTATCGCGCCACCAATGAAAAGGCAGAATATCTGCCTGACTGGCATCATTCGAATAAGATCGAAGCTGCGGTCTGGATGATCCCTGTGGTTATTATCGTGGTGCTTGGCACCGTGACATGGATCGCAACGCACAAGCTGGACCCATATCGTCCGCTGGTATCTGATGCGAAGCCGATCAATGTCGAGGTTGTGGCGCTCGACTGGAAGTGGCTGTTCATCTACCCGGATTACGGTGTCGCATCGGTTAACGAAATGGCAATGCCAGTTGATGTTCCGGTGAACTTCAAGCTGACATCCAGCAGCATCATGAATTCCTTCTTCATTCCAGCGCTCGGAAGCCAGGTTTATTCCATGCCAAGCATGCAGACCAAGCTTCACCTGATCGCCAATCATGAAGGTGTGTTTGACGGTATTTCCGCTAATTATAGCGGTCAGGGCTTTGCTCAGATGCGTTTCAAGGCGCATTCGTTCGATCAGGCTGGCTTTGACAAGTGGATTGCGGATGCGAAAGCCTCGGGTCAGGAACTGTCGCGTGAGCGTTATGCCTCGCTGGTTCAGCCAAGTGAAAAAGCGCCCGTTCAGTATTTTGCGTATAATGACAAAGCGCTGTTCCACAATATCGTAAACCGCTGTTGGGATGGCAAATCGGTCTGTATTGATGATCAGATGCATCAGGAACAGATGGTGCGTGAAGCACGCTCGAACCTGCGCAAGTCATCGCCTGTCGATTTCAGCCAGTGGGCAAATGATATTCTTTGCCTGACCCAGCCGCAGCGCCTGACGCAGCTTGAAAACTGATTTGCCGATGCGGCCTTCACCCCGGAATTTTTATCCGGGGTTAGGTCGTTGATCGCACTCCAATCGAAGTAAGAATAGAAATGTTCGGAAAACTTACGCTCGAAGCGATCCCCTATCACGAGCCTATCATCATGGTCACATTGACCGCGGTGGCCGGTGGGGCGCTCGCTATTCTCGCAGCCATTACCTACTATCAAAAGTGGGGCACTCTTTGGAATGACTGGCTGACCTCTGTCGATCACAAACGCATCGGCATTATGTACATTATTCTGGCTTTCGTGATGCTGTTCCGCGGCTTCTCGGATGCTGTCATGATGCGTGCACAGCAGGCAATTGCGTCTGGTGCGAATGAAGGCTTCCTGCCGCCGCACCACTACGACCAGATCTTCACGGCGCATGGCGTGATCATGATCTTCTTCGTGGCAATGCCTTTTATCGTTGGCCTTATGAACTTTGCTGTTCCGCTTCAAATCGGTGCGCGCGACGTGGCCTTCCCGTACCTCAACTCGTTGAGCTTCTGGTTGACCGTTTCCGGCGCTGTCCTGATCAACTTGTCGCTGGGTATCGGTGAATTCGCCAAGACCGGTTGGCTGGCTTATCCGCCACTGTCGGGCATTGAGTTTAGTCCGGATGTCGGTGTTGATTATTATATCTGGGCTTTGCAGATTTCCGGTATGGGTACGCTTCTTTCGGGCGTTAACCTGATCACCACCATCATCAAGATGCGTGCGCCGGGCATGGGCATGATGCAGGTTCCTGTCTTCACATGGACCGCACTTTGCTCGAACGTTCTGATCGTGGCTGCGTTCCCGATCCTGACCGTGACCCTCGCTCTGCTTTCGCTCGATCGCTACCTGGATTTCCACTTCTTCACCAATGACAGTGGTGGCAATCCAATGATGTATGTGAACCTGATCTGGATCTGGGGTCACCCGGAAGTCTATATTCTGGTTCTGCCTGCGTTTGGTGTGTTTTCTGAAGTCGTCTCGACCTTCACCGGCAAGCGTCTCTTCGGCTACACGTCGATGGTTTACGCAACTGTTGCGATTACCGTTCTGTCGTTCCTCGTCTGGGTGCACCACTTCTTCACCATGGGTGGCGGTGCAAGCGTCAACGCCTTCTTTGGTGTTGCAACCATGATCATCTCGATCCCGACGGGGGCAAAGGTCTTCAACTGGCTGTTCACCATGTATAAGGGACGCATCCAGTTTACGACACCAATGTACTGGACCATCGGTTTCATGTGTACCTTCGTTGTCGGTGGTATGACGGGCGTTCTGCTTGCAGTTCCGCCAGCAGATTTCGTACTGCACAACTCGGTGTTCCTGATCGCTCACTTCCATAATGTGATCATCTCGGGCGTGCTGTTTGGTTGCTTTGCCGGTCTCATCTACTGGTGGCCAAAGGCATTCGGCTTCAAGCTGCATGAAGGACTTGGACGCAAGGCATTCTGGTGCTGGCTCGTTGGCTTCATTCTTGCGTTCATGCCGCTCTACGTGCTCGGCCTGATGGGTATGACTCGCCGTCTGAACCACACTGAAAATCCAGCATGGCATATCTATCTGATCGTTGCTGCCATCGGCGTTGCGATTATCCTCTGCGGTATCGTCTTCCAGGTACTCCAGATCATGATTTCGATCCGTGATCGCGAAAAGCTGCGTGACCTTAATGGTGACTCATGGGGCAATGGCCGTACGCTGGAATGGTCGCTGTCTTCGCCTCCGCCATTCTACAACTTCGCAGAAGTTCCACATGTCCGTGATCCAGACAGCTGGTGGGATATGAAGCAGAACGGTTATGTTCGTCGTACTGAAAAGTTTGCCCGCATTCACATGCCGCGAAACACTGGTACCGGCTTCATTATCGGTATCCTCACCATTCCACTTGGTTTTGCTCTGATATGGCATATCTGGTGGCTGGCAATTGCGGCATCGCTCGGCGTCCTTGCTGTCGCTATCGCTCACTCGTTCAACAATGACAGAGACTATTATGTCTCGGCCGAAGAAGTGCAGCGCGTCGAAGATGCACGCACTCGGCAACTGAATGCTCAGGAGGCCTGATCCATGAGCGCTATTGGTTATAAATCTGCTCCCTTCACAGGTGGCAACGAGCATCCGGCTCACGAAGATCATCATGATGCAGGGTCGACCACACTGGTCGGCTTCTGGATCTACCTGATGAGCGACTGCGTTCTCTTCTCGGGCCTTTTTGCAACCTATGCCGTTCTGGCGCATCAGTTTGCGGGCGGCCCAACCGGCCGTGAACTGTTCGACCTGTCGTTCGTTCTGACAGAAACCATGATCCTGCTGGCATCGTCGCTGACCTATGGTCTGGCCACCTTGTCGATGTACCGCAACAACCGCGCAGGCGTATTGTTGTGGCTGGGAGTGACGTTTCTGCTCGGTGCAGCGTTTCTGATTATGGAAATATATGAATTCCATCATCTGATCGTTGAAGGTGCAGGTCCAAGCCGCAGTGCATTCCTTTCAGCTTTCTTTGCGCTGGTCGGAACCCACGGTCTGCATATCACTTCGGGTCTGATCTGGATTCTGGTGCTTTCCGGCCAGCTTCTGCGTGATGGTCTGACCGAAACAAACCGGACGCGCGTGATGTGCTTGAGCCTCTTCTGGCACTTCCTGGACATCATCTGGATTGGCGTCTTTACCCTTGTCTATCTGTTGGGTGTATTGTGATGAGCTCTGGACACGAAACACACGATCAAGCCGCACATGGCAGCCTGAAGTCCTACCTGATTGGTCTGACACTGGCGATCATTCTCACCATTATTCCATTTATGCTGGCAATGAACGGCTATTTCACGCCAGCAACAACGGCAGTTATTGTAATCGGCATGGCGGTCGTTCAGATCGTGGTGCATCTGGTTTACTTCCTGCATCTTGATCCGAAATCGGAAAATGGCTGGAACATTCTGGCGCTTATCTTCACGGTTATCATTCTGGCGATTGTGCTTGGTGGCTCCATCTGGGTCATGCATCACCTTGATACGAATATGATGCCGATGAATATGACACCGGCAGATGCACGTAATCTGCCATAAGTGATTTTCAGAAGGCCCGCTCAGGTTGGCCTTCTGATCGCCTGAAACCAGGTCCGACGGCCCGGTTGCGCGGCTTTTTTCCTCCCTCTCCCCCTTAAAAGCCGCGTGGCGCCCTGGTCCCCTCCAGGGCGCTTTTTGTTTGAAATAATACAAATAAAAATTATAAGTAAAAGTTTATTAAAACTGTAAATTTAATGAAAATTACATCAAATTTTGATGTTAAATTTCGAAATTTTAATTATATTAAAGATATTTATCTACAAAATAACATCAAATATTTGCATTTATATAATTTTTGATATATCTATTCGATCAATTGCTTCTTCGCATTGCACTTATTGTTTGCATATTTGGAGAATGAACGATGCTGTTATTTAAGAAAATACTTTATAACGATATTGCCCGATCGCTGATTTTTGCTTCTGCTTTGATTGCGCCAGTTTCAGCTTCAGCGATGCCCGCGACAGTGACTGGGAATGTAAATATTCGCAGTGGACCCGGAATAAACTATGGAAAACTGTTTACATTGCCTGCGGGTTTCCGGCTTGATGCGGGACCATGTCGGGGAAGCTGGTGCCAGATAAACAATCGTGGATACCGTGGCTGGGTTTCTGCACGCTTCATACGCTTTGGTGGTTATGCAAAGGGCCCGATCTACCCCAGCAACCTCTACCCCGATAATGATTATCGCCCGAGTTCGAGTACGACAGTTATAATCGGCGGCGGTGGTTGGGGGCCGGGCTCCGGATGGAATCCTTATTGGGGGCGGCGGATAGGGCGCGGTGTGTATCCCGGTTGGGGTACGGGCTGGAGGCATGGTTCTGGGCCAAGATATGATCCGTACGCGCGTACGCATGGCGGCTCTGGCTACCACGGCTGGAGGCCGGAATGGGGCGTTGGGCCGGTACGAAATCCCAATTGGTCTGGCCGAAATGGCTTTGGCAGGATTGGAGATGGCGTTCGCCCCAACTTCGGCAATATGCGCCCGTACCATTCGGGACGCTAGTGTGGTGGATTTGAAGTTCCTATCATTTGTGCTGCATTCACGTTGAGGAACTTCAAATCCGTAAACCACACTGGAATTAAAAGTTTACCAGTATGGTTTGGAACCCGAAACTCGCTCCGAGAGCTGCTTCAAGTTCGTACGAATTTCGGGTTCGCCATACTCGTTTGACAGCGCGTTCATAGATATCAGGTCATTACTCCTCCCCTGAAACATGACCTGAGAAGCGGCCTGCCGGTGTTCCTCCCTCCGGCGGGCCGCAATCATTTCAGAATGTTAACGCTCCATTGACTCAATCTATTCACAATAGGGAATAAATGATCTTTGGGCTTTAGAAGCAATTTGAGATTCGCAGCGGGCCGTATCGCGCGGTGTCTCATTTATATAAATGCTAGTTCAGGCCTGAAATGTCATTACGCATATGGGTTGAAGCTTGGTCTTCCTACCGCTCTATGTTAATCCCTGAATCGTCCTGGGATTTTTGGGGGAGGACGAGGCGCTGCCCTAGCGGTCGTGAAATTGCAACCGGACAGTAACGTGTATGACTAGGCGTAACAGGACGATACAGGGAAGAAGTTTGATTGTGCTCGCTTTGGCGGTGCAATTTGCTTCCATGACGGTTTCGCCTGCTTTGGCGTTTGAGATTTTTGGAATTCACCTTTGGGGTCAGAAAAAAGAAGTCGATGACGACATTATTGATCCCAAAAGCTACACTGTCGAAGTCACTACTTCCGGTACCCGAAAAAATGCTGACGGTAGCGATGCCGATCTGAAATCTGTAATTGATGGGGCGTCAGGTCTCGTCTCCGATGAAAATACGCCTGCATCCGGTTCGGCTGGTCTTTTGGCAAAGGCGCGGGGCGATTATCGTCGCATTCTCGCAGCTCTTTACGGTGAAGGCCGCTATGGTGGTACGATTTCCATCAAGGTGGATGGGCGCGAAGCAGCCGATATTCCAGCCGACACCGACATTCCGAACAACGCAAAGATTGATATTTCTGTCGATCCGGGTCCGCAATTTCTATTTTCGCGCACGGCTATCTCCAATATCGTGCCGCCCGCTGTCGATAAGAAAGACAAACTTGAGACACCGGAGCAGGCTGGTTTCGCCCCTGGTGAGCTTGCGCGTTCGGGCGCCATCCTGAAAGCAGAGCGTCTCGCCGTCGAGGCATGGCGTTATCAGGGCCATGCAAAAGCTAAAATCACCAATGAAGACATTGTCGCTGATCATGATGGTAATACGGTTTCAGCTGATATTGCACTCGATCCGGGTCGCAAGGCATTTTATGGTCCGGTCAGTGTCGTTGGCACCGCGCGCATGGACCCGCAATTTGTGGCCTGGATGACCGGCCTTAAACAAGGCGAGCAATACAGCCCCAAAGATATCGAAGACGCCAAGAAACGCCTTGGCCGCATGGAAGTTTTCCGTGCGATGAACTTTGAGGAAGCCGATCAGATTGGGTCGGATGGTAGCTTGCCGATGACGCTCAATGTGCAGGAGCGCAAGCCCCGTCGCTTTGGTTTTGGTGCCGAATATTCGACGCTCGACGGTTTCGGTGTCACTGGCTACTGGATGCACCGTAACCTGTTTGGCAGAGGCGAACGTCTGCGTTTTGATGCCAAGGTGAGTGGTGTCGGCGGATCGCAGGATAATTCGTTCGACCCAACAAATTTCACCTATACTTTGGGAACAAGCTTTTCCAAGCCGGGCGTTTATACGCCGGACACGGACTTTGTGGCAGCGCTTGATGCGAAGCGTGAAGTGCTCGACGCCTATACCGAAACGTCGGTGAATGCGAAGACTGGCTTCACGCAAATCTTCAGCGATGAATTGTCGGGTGCGCTTTATGCAAAGGCAAGCCATGGCCGCTTCGATGATGATTATTTCGGAAAGCGTGAGTTCACGACTGGCGGACTTGAAGGCAATCTTCTTTATGATGGCCGCAACAACAAGCCTGATCCAACTTCGGGTCTTTATGCGGAAGGCAATATTCAGCCATTCTATGAATTCCAGCGCGGTAACTTCGCGACACGCTTCACAGCAGAAGGACGTGCCTATTACGGCTTTGGCGCGACGGATCGCGTTGTTCTCGCAGGCCGTGTGAAACTCGGTTCCGTCGTGGGCGCAGACATTGCCGATCTTCCACCAAACCAGCTGTTCCTCGCAGGTGGCGGCGGTTCAATTCGTGGCTATTCTTATCGCAGTATTGGTGTTGAAACACCGAACGGTGAAACGATTGCTGGCCGCTCGCTGCTTGAAACATCGGGCGAAGTCCGTACACGCGTCACCGATTCTATCGGAGTGGTTGGCTTTGTCGACGCTGGCTATGTCGGCGAGCAATCCTATCCAGACTTTTCAGAAGACACACGCATAGGCACTGGCCTTGGCCTGCGCTATCTGACGGGGCTTGGGCCGATCCGTCTTGACGTTGCTATTCCGCTTAACCGCCGCTCGGGCGATCCGAGCTATGCATTTTACGTGGGCATAGGACAGGCGTTTTGACCAGATTTCTCGCACTTCTCGCCTTCATCCTTTTTGCAGTACCTGCCGTCGCCCAGGAGCAGCAGCAGGAAGAGGAAAAGTCGTATTTCATTTCCTTCGTGGAAAGCAAACTTTCAGCGCCAAACCGCCGTATCCAGTTTTCAGGCCTGAGCGGGCTTCTGTCGTCTGAAGCAAGCGTTGGTCAGATCACAATTGCCGACCGGGAAGGCGTGTGGCTGCGCATTGAAAATGCGAAGCTCAACTGGAGCCGTACTGCCCTTTTCACAGGCCGCCTGAGCATTCAGTCGCTTGTTGCTGAGCGTATCGATTTTATCCGCAAGCCTTTGCCGGATACTGGTCTGCCATCGCCTGAATCGTCGAGTTTCAGTCTGCCGGAACTGCCGCTGTCGATCAATATCGATAGCCTCGATGTGGCACGTCTCAAATTCGGCCCGGATATTTTCGGACTTCAATCGGAAGTATCGCTGAATGGTAATTTGTCGCTTGCCGATGGGTCGCTGACTTCTGCATTTGACATCAAACGTATTGATGGTCCGGGCGGTAATTTTGCGCTTCGTGCGGCCTATGCCAATGCTGATCAGAAGCTCGATCTTGATCTGAAAGTCACTGAGCCTGCCAATGGTATTGTTGCCAATGTGCTCAATATTGATGGTCGTCCGCCGGTCGATCTGACGCTGACTGGCAAGGGTACGCTTGATGATCTTAAGATCGATTTGGCGCTTGATACCAATGGCAGTCGCACGTTGACGGGTGGTTTTACACTGGTGCGTCAGGCTGATGGCCGGGTGTTTGCGACGCAGATCAATGGTCCTATCGCCGTTCTGGTGCCGCCAGCATTTCGCGATTTCTTTGGTGCTGAAACAGCGCTTTCCGCAAATGGTTTGCTGAAAGATGGCGGTGGTTTCCGTCTCGATGATTTGGCGCTCAAGAGTGCTGCATTGAATGTTAAAGCGTCGGCTGAATCCGGCAATGACGGGTTTCTGAACAAGCTGCGCGTAGATGCAACCATTCAGGATGACAGCAAGAGTGAAGTGCTTTTGCCGGTCAAGGGTGGTGAAACAACCATCAATAATGCCACATTGCAAATTGCTTACGGCGACCGGCCGACCAATGATTGGACCGGTAAGCTTGCTGTAACTGGGTTCAAGAACGCGACAGTTTCCGCTTCCAGCATTGCGCTTGATATGGGCGGCGTTGCCGAAAACCTGAATGATGCGGCCAACCGCCGTGTGACCTTCGATGTGAAGGGTGGTGTCAGCGGAATTGATGCGACCGATGCTAAAGTTGCCGAGGCACTGGGTGATAAAATCGATCTCGCAATTGCGGGCGGCTGGCGTGCAGGCACTGCTGTCGATCTTGCAAAAGCTGCAATCGAAGGCAACGGCTTGAGCCTTGAACTCGCCGGCAAGATTGATGATTTCACATTCAATGGCGATATCGCAGCCAAGGTCGCAAGCCTTGCGCCTTATGCGGCGCTTGCTGACCGCGATCTTGCAGGCAGCATTGATGTGAAAGCATCGGGCACTGTCAGCCCGATCAGCGGTGCTTTTGATCTCAATCTTGATGGAAATGCGCAGAATATGCGCACGGGCACGGAAGCGGTCGATAATATCCTCGATGGTGATGTGAAGCTGAGCGGCGGAATTGCCCGCAGCGCGCAAGGTTTCGCAGCGCGTAATTTCCGCATTGGCAATGAGCTGAGCGAAATCACTGCTAATGGCTCTTTTGCATCCGACAAGGCGGACTTTGATTTCGGTGTCATGCTTTCGGATCTCAAGCTCTTGTCCGATAAAGCTTCGGGCCGCATGACGATCAAGGGGAGCGCGCGTGGTGATGACAAGCTGATTGCGCTGGCATTGCGTGCTGATGCGCCACAAGGGACGCTGGCGGATCGCAAGCTCACAGAAGGCGCACTTGATTTCAATGCGCTGCTTGATGGGAATGCCACAACGGGCGCGTCTTTGTCGGGCAAGCTTGCCGGTAACGCATTCCTCAATGGCCAGAAGATCGATCTTGCTACGCTGATTGACATCGTCAATGACGAGAAGCGTCTGACCGACTTGGTGTTCAACGCAGGCGGTGCGCATCTTTCTGGCAATGTTACGCAGAATGCAAAAGGCTTGTTGGCTGGCCAGTTGAAGGTTGATGCACCAGATATTTCCACTGCTGCAGCGCTCTTTCTTGCCGATGCGACTGGTTCGGCAAATGCCGATATCGCGCTTGATGCCAATGGCGAACGCCAGAACGCAACTGTCAATGCTAAGGCCAATGGCCTCAAAATCAACGGCAATCATATTACATCGGCGGATATAGCGCTGACCGCTCAGGATTTGTTTGGCGTGCCGGTTGTTGATGGTACGGCGAGTGCACGCGATATTCTGGTTGGTACGTTCGGCATCGATAATTTTGACGCCAAAGCGAATGCAACCGGCACAAAGACCGATTTTACGGCTAGCACCAAACTCAAGATTGGCACGCTTGCCAATGCTTCCGGTTCGCTCGAGCCGAAAGATGGTGGCTTTGAACTCGCACTTGCATCAGCCGACGTGAAGCAGGGAAACCTTGCGGCTACGCTTGCAGCGCCTGCTACTATTGCCATGAAGGGAAGCAACATTTCCTTTGGAGATATTATCGTCAATACAGGCGACGGGCAGGTGAAGGTCAATGGCGCAGTTGGCGATAAGCTCGATCTTTCGGTCGCACTCTCCAATCTGCCGCTGGCGCTTGCCAATACGTTCAAGCCCGAGCTTGGGCTTGGCGGTACTCTCAACGGCACGGCGCGCGTTACAGGCACCAAAGATAATCCGAATGCAGCATTTGACATCACTGCGCGTGGTGTGACTGCTGCTGAACTGAAAAATCAGGGCATTGGGCCGCTTGATGCGGATGCCAAGGGCACCTCGGATAACAATCGCCTCAATGTCGATGCACGTGTTACTGGTGGCGGTGGCATTGATGTGAGCGCCAAGGGTGCTTTGCCGCTTGGCAAGGGCGATCTGGCCGTTGATGTTAACCTCGCCAATCTGCCGCTGACTGCATTGAACGGCGCGGTAAAAGGTCAGGATCTGGCGGGTAACGTGACAGGTACTGCACGTGTGACTGGCCCGCTGACCAATCCGGCAGCGCAGTTTAATCTGCGTGGAACTGGTCTTGCAGCAAAGCCTCTGCGCGATAATGGTCTTGCGCCAATAAGCTTGCAAACGGCTGGCAATTACGCAGCAAAGACTGTCGATATTTCGTCGCTGACACTTGAAGGTCCACAGGGTCTCAATGTCACTGCCAATGGCAAGGTTCCGCTTTCGGGGCAGGGCCTTGGTGTGAATGTTTCGGGCAGTGTTCCGCTGGCTCTCGCCAATCGCTTCCTTGCTGATCGTGGTTCACAGGCAAGCGGCACGCTGTCGCTGACCGCAAGCGTTTCAGGTGGTTTCGACAAGCCGCAATTGCGTGGCATGTTCTCCACGTCGGGTGCACAGTTCATTGATCCTGAAACAAACCTTCGCCTGAACAATATCAATGTCATGGGCGCGATGGAGGGTGAAACTATCACGCTTCGTCAGGTCAATGCAGCCTTGGGCGGGGGCGGTTCTGTTTCCGCGACTGGCACAATCTCGACCAATGCAGCTGCCAGCTTCCCCGCGAATATCGACATCAAGCTCGATAATGCGCGTTATGCCGATGGCAAACTGGTAGCAGCGACCGTCAATGGCGGAATTTCCATCACTGGCCCGCTAATGCGTGATCCGTTGATTGCTGGTCGTATTGATGTCGAACGCGCAGAAATCACCGTTCCGGAAAATCTGGGCGGTGGCGCAACCTATGTTCCGGTAACACATATCCATACGCCGAAAAACGTGCTGACAACGCTTGAACGCGCAAAGGTCGAAACGCGCAGGGGCAAAGTGCCTACGCCAACCTCGCGTCCAACCGTTCCGCGCCTTGATATTCTGGTCAATGCGCCGAACCAGATTTTTGTGCGTGGTCGTGGTCTTGATACAGAATTGGGTGGGCGTGTGCGTCTCACCGGCCCTGTTACCAATATCCAGCCGGTTGGTTCGTTTGACCTGATCCGTGGCCGTATCAGCATCCTTGGTCAGCGTATTACGTTTGACGAAGGCAGTGTCACGCTTGTTGGCGATCTCAACCCGCAGATCAATTTCGTGGCTCGCAGTGAAGGCGACAATATTACTGCAATTGTGACGGTGACGGGAACGGTCGATAATCTCAATATCGTTTTCTCATCTTCGCCGGAACTGCCACAGGACGAAGTGCTTGCGCAGCTCATCTTCAAGCGCTCCATTGGCGAATTGTCGGCCTTCCAGATCGCGCAGCTCGCAGCCGCAGCTGCGGAGCTTGCCGGTGGCTCGAACAACTCACTGATCAACAAACTGCGTCAGGGCACGGGGCTGGATGACATTGATGTCGTAACAGACAGCAAGGGCCAGACCAGTGTGAAGGCAGGGCGCTATATTCGGGATAATATCTATCTCGGCGTTGAAGCCGGTGCCGCTGGGGCCACGAAAGGCACTGTGAATCTCGATATTTCCCGTAACCTCAAAGTTAAGGGCGCGTTGGGGGCGGACGGTGATTCCAGCGCGGGTATCTTCTACGAAAAAGACTATTGATCCATCATTCAGTTGAAGTTTGAAAGGCCGGGGCAATCCCGGCCTTTTTTTTATCTATGGCGCGGTAACCATTTTTCTTAACGTTTGCGCGAGCTATTTAACGCTTCCTCAACCATAAGGACGCAAATTGTCAAAATGATCAGAAGGCATTTTGCCAGTTGTTTTGAGTTAGGCGATTTGTATGTCTAAGTTGACTGAGAAATTAAGCCGCCGCCATTTTCTGCTTGGCACAGGTGCCGCTATGCTGGGCGGCGTTGCAGGTTGTTCGCAAACCATGGACATGTCGGCGTTTCAGATGAATCTGGACCCGATGTCGACGGGTGGCATCACGCCAATGCGTCCGCAAATCAGCGTCGATAAGAATATCACGACACCGGATGTGATGTATGCGGCCGTGCAGGAAGGCCAATATGCGCTTCCCGCTATTCCGTATCAAAAGGTGCCGAAAGAGTTCCGCCGTCAGATCGTGCCTGATCCAACAGGGCAGGCGCCGGGAACTATTGTCGTTAGCACAAAGGATCATTTCCTCTATTACGTCCTGCCGGGCGGCGAAGCGCTGCGCTACGGCGTCGGTATCGGCAAGGCGGGCTTTGAATGGCAGGGCCGCGCAAATGTACAATATAAGCGGCAATGGCCACGCTGGACGCCTCCGCCGGAAATGATCCAGCGCAGGCCTGATCTTGAAAAATATCGCAATGGTCAGGAACCGGGGCCGCAGAATCCGCTGGGTGCGCGTGCGCTCTATATTTTCCAGAATGGGCGCGACACAGGTTATCGTATTCACGGCTCACCGGAATGGTGGTCGATTGGTCAGTCGATGTCTTCGGGCTGTATCCGCCTGATGAATCAGGACATCATCGATCTTTATAATCGTGTTCAGGGACAGGCACCGATTATCGTTGGATGATCGGTTAGCCCATCGACCCAAACAAAAAGAGCGCGTGCATTTCGCAATGCACGCGCTCTTATTTTTACCGGACTGACTGGAGGCGTTCCGCCCGGCTGGTTCTGTGTATTCTTATTCGTAATGAGCTGGCTTAGCCGCGCTGTCCGCAAAAGCGACAAGGCGGGATAGCTCCAGTTTCATGCTGTCCACTGATGCATGAAGCGTAGCAGGTGCGGTGGTAACCTGTGCCATCTGTGTCGATACTGCTGGCATTGCAAAGGCTGATGCTGTGAGTGCAATCGCTGCTACAAAGCCGAGGCGCCGTTCTGTTCTGGCCTGCATTTTCGTTCTCCTCGTGCCGCTTTTCGCGGCCTCAATCTGAATTGGTTTCCGTGCTGCGTTTCAGTTCAGTGAAAAGTCGCGCGACGGGATATGTTCAAAGCACTGTCGATTGCATGGATGGGTATTGGCAGCAAAGTCTGTCCGAAATCCGCCAAGGTTTCGGCGAAACTGCGTGCAGCATCGGCCACATCATGACTGCGACGCTTACTGGCCATCGCCTCAAGACAGGTATCGAGCAGCAAGCCATCCTGATTCTGGATGCCAGAGATCAGGCCGAGCGTCAGACACTCTTCGCGGCAAACATGGTGCGAATCGAATGGAAAGGCGCGCAACTGACAGCTTGCACAATGGTGCAGCACACGGATGAACTGGGAGAGTTCGCCCACCGCACGTTTTGCTTCTGATGCGCCAAGCAATTCCGAATAGAGGCCCCAGGTCATTTCCCAGGGAATGATCGATCCGGTCTCAAAACCGGCGGTCCAGCGGCGATAGCCTTCAAGCACCAGCTTTTCAGGAAGGCGGTCATAATAGCCGACGCTGTTGGTGCCATTCAGCTCAGAAATACGCATATTCATGTGCGCCTCCATTCAGAGGTGCGCGCACGTGCGCAGTCTTGCTGCTTTTGTTTCGCGAGGCGTTCTGTTTCCCCTCGCGCATTACAATATCCGGTCGGCAAAAGATGCAACTGCCAAGGCAATCCATCCACATTTGCGGACCGGCACTCACTGAGACCGATCATCTGGTCCTCCAATCGAACGGGTTCAAGGCCCAAACATCAAAGGCTGCATAAAATAACTCTGGCGCATAAAAGCTGCAAATTGATCTGGAGTCAATTAGTCAGCTTTAAAAAGCAGAATTATTTCAATAAATTAGAATTATTCTATACTATTACATTCATGTTTATAGCTATAAATGAAGAACGCAACCGCTACAACGTGCAGCGGTTGCGGCAAACGGGCGCATAATGCGGTCAGGAGAGAAATGCGCTAGCGCCCTTCACTCTGAAGCTTAGTGGTTTGAATGGTCTTCCGACTTGCCGCTTTGCGGGGTCACAGGAAATTCCAGATCAACTTTCCCAGCCTTTTCAAAGTCCAGCGTGGCGGAAACCTTGTCGCCTTCCTTGTACGGATGGTCTGGCTGGATGAACATCAGGTGGTAGCCACCGGATTTCAGTTCAACAGTTTCACCGGCAGGAATATCCAGACCATTTTCAAGCTTGCGCATCTTCATGACCTGATTGTCCATGGTCATTTCATGGATTTCAACGCGCTTAACGCCTGTCGTTGTGACACTGACCAGCTTGTCGGCATCCTTGCCGTCATTCTGGATGGTGAGGAAGCCGCCCGCAACTTTGGCACCCGGAACCATCGCACGGATCGAAGGGCCGCTGATGCTCAGATCGCCCGCTTTGGTTGGTGCCATGGCGTGATCGCCATGCGAGCCATGCCCGGCATGGTCATCAGATGCGGCAGCCACGAGAACGCGAAGCTGCGGGGCAGGGTTTTTCAGATCGTGTGGATTCTGGCCGTCCGCTGCAATTTCAGTCCATGCAACGGAATCATCCGTGCCGCAATATTGGGTCACAGGGAAGGACAGCGTTGTGTCCTTGTCAAACTTGGCAAGCTGACCGACAACCACGAATTCGTCGTAGAAATCGCTTGGCAGTTCGCCTTCGCTGAACGTGACTTGTTTCACGCCAGAGGTCACATCGCGCCCATGGACTTTGTAGCTCTGTGCATAATCCCCTTTAGCGGTTTCAATTTTCCAACCGGCTTTTGCCTGTGGCTGGGCCGCGATAAAGCCTTCTGGCAGTTCAATTTTTACCGAAGTCGTGGCTTTGCCGTCGCAACCATGTGGAATACGAACGACTGCCTTATAACGGCTCCCTGCCGTGGCTTCGCCCTGATCAAGCGAAGAGTGGGCGTTTGCCATGCCTGCGGAAGCGCAAAGGGCAAAGAGCGAAATGGCAGATGTCAAAAGACGAGCATTTTTCATTGTAAAAAACCTGAATAATCATGTGTCGGGACGCAGCTTTTCTAAGCGCGTACAGGAAAAGATTGATTTCAGGCTAAAGGCGGCGCTTGTGGCGGCGCTTGCGGTGGATAGGTCTGCTGTCTCAGAATTGGTTCTGATGGGGTGATGATATCAGCCGTTGCAATATTGATTGCAGCTCCCGTCGATGGAGCAGGCGCAGGACACAGGAATGCCGACGAAATGCGGCAAGCATCACAAATATTGCTGTTGTGCACATGCTGGTCGCCGTCATGGCTATCATGATCAATCGCATGATCCGTGATGCAAAGCACCGGATAGCTGCCATCAGGCAACACATATTGTGCGAGCAGCAATTGTTCTGGAGAAGCGAGCGCGACTGGCTTGTGTCCGAAAGCGACAAGCATCAACGCCAATACGCTTAGAATGCGTATTGCCAATGTTGCCCGTAACTGGACTGCGCGCCTATTCAATCCGAGTGCTCCTTCAGGATTGACCTTATCTATTCCAAGGCGACCGTCTTTGCCAAGCGTCAAATAGAAGCTGGTTTATGAGAAGGCGAGCAGCAATTTGATAAACCGCTCGCTCAAAAAGCTTATTGATAGCGTCTGCCGCGCTGAATGACTTCGATCTTGTAGCCATCTGGGTCTTCGACAAAGAAGAAACGTGCGACGAGCACGTCGCCATTTTTGAAATCCACCAGCTTGCCGACTTTAAAGCCCAGCTCACTGAAGCGGGCATGCTCGGCACCGAGATCATCAACCACGAAAGCAACATGGCCGTAGCCATCGCCAAGATTATACTGCTCGGTGCGACCTTTGTTCACGGTCAACTCAACTTCAAAGTCCGCTTCGTCATTGCGCAGATAAACAAGCGTAAAGCTTTCGAAATCGATGCGCTCGGCAATTTTCAGACCAAAAGCCTGATCGTAGAAGGAAACGGAACGCTCCTCCTCAAGAACGCGTATCATCGTGTGGATGGCTTTGGCCATTATGTCACCTGTCTCTATAAAACTCTTTGCTTGGTTCTATTGGCCTTTTGGCTAAAACTGGCTTATCTCAAGACATGCAAAGCGGGCAAGCGCAATGCGTGTTGCAGACGAGGGCTTGCCGCAGACGAGGTTGGAATAATGTCAGGCGTAACGCGTGAACAAGTTCTGGAGCGGCTGAAGGCCGTAACAGGACCAGATTTCGAAAGCGATGTTGTGTCGCTCAAGCTGGTGTCGGATATTTTTATCGCCGACGGCAAGGTTTTCTTTTCCATCACGGTTCCTGCAGATCGCGCAAACGGGCTTGAGCCGATGCGTCTGGCTGCTGAAAAGGCAGTTAAGGAAATTCCGGGCGTTTCTGGCGCGCTGGTTACGCTGACTGCGGAAAAGAAAGGCGGTCGCACAAGTGACGATGCGCCGCCGCCACCAAAGCCTCAGCCACGCCCTGCGGCAACCGCTGCCGCACCACAACCGCGCCCCGCAGCCAAACCCGGAGTTCCGGGCGTTGGCGCAATCATTGCGGTTGCATCGGGCAAGGGTGGCGTGGGCAAATCCACGACGGCGGTTAATCTGGCACTTGGCATGGCCGCCAATGGCCTGAAGGTCGGTATCCTTGATGCGGATATATACGGCCCATCGATGCCGCGTTTGCTTGGTCTTTCCGGTCGTCCGGAAACGGTTGAAGGGCGTACCTTGAAGCCGATGGAGAATTATGGCGTCAAGGTCATGTCCATGGGCTTCATGGTGGATGAAGACACGCCGATGATCTGGCGTGGACCGATGGTGATTTCGGCACTGACACAGATGCTGCGCGAAGTGGCTTGGGGCAATCTCGACGTTCTGGTTGTCGATATGCCTCCGGGTACGGGTGACGCACAGCTCACCATGGCACAGCAAGTGCCGCTGGCGGGTGCTGTGGTTGTTTCGACGCCGCAGGATTTGGCGCTGATTGATGCGCGCAAGGGACTTGCCATGTTCCGCAAGGTCGATGTTCCGCTTTTGGGCATTGTCGAAAACATGAGCTATTTCATCGCGCCTGATACCGGCAAGCGATATGATATTTTCGGCCATGGCGGCGCGCGTGCAGAAGCGGAACGCCTCAATGTGCCGTTCCTTGGCGAAGTGCCGTTGCACATGGATGTGCGTGCGCATTCAGACAACGGCACGCCAATAACCGCAGTCGAACCGGATAGCGAACACGCGAAAATCTATCGTGATATTGCGCGTAAGGTCTGGGAAAATATGAAGTCAGGTGCAGGCGTTGGAAAGCCCGCACCAGCGATTGTTTTTGAATAGTTCAGAAAGAAAAAAGGGCCCGAAGGGGCCCTTTTTATGTAACCACTGACGGCTCAGTTCGTCCGCTGCGCTTTTTGACCTCAGCAATTTGCTCGGCAGCATCAATCAGCGCTGCCAAGGTTTCCTGCGTATCGAGATTATGCTTGGCCTGATCAGCTTCATAACGCTCGATATAAATGCGGATAGTCGCGCCTGACGTACCTGTACCCGACAGACGCAGAACCACGCGCGCACCGCCTTCAAAATAGATGCGGATCCCCTGATTTTCGCTCACCGAATGATCAATCGGATCGTGATAGGCGAAATCATCGGCCTTTTCGATTTTCAAACCGTTGACGGTGGTACCGGGTAGATTTCCAAGCTTGCCGCGCAGATCAGCAACCAGCTTCTTTGCAATATCGGAATCAACCGCTTCATAATCGTGGCGGGTGTAATAGTTACGGCCAAAGCGTGCCCAATGTTCCTCAACAATTGACTTCACGCTTTCCTTGCGCACGGCGAGAATGTTGAGCCAGAGCAGAACAGCCCATAGCCCGTCTTTTTCGCGCACATGATCAGAGCCGGTGCCGGAGCTTTCTTCGCCGCAGATCGTAACCTCGCCATGATCAAGCAGATTTCCGAAGAATTTCCAGCCGGTCGGCGTCTCATAAATGCCGATGCCGAGCTTCTCTGCGACGCGGTCGGCTGCGGCACTGGTTGGCATGGAGCGGGCGATGCCTTTGATGCCATCCTTATAACCGGGTGCCAGATGCGCGTTGGCGGCAAGCATGGCAAGCGAATCGGATGGGGTCACAAAAATGCCCCGCCCGATGATGAGATTGCGGTCGCCATCACCGTCTGACGCTGCGCCGAAATCTGGCGCACTATCCGACATCAGCAGATCATAGAGTTCTTTGGCATAAACGAGATTTGGGTCGGGATGATGCCCGCCAAAATCCGGCAGTGGCACAAAGTTCATTACGCTGCCTTCGGGCGCACCAAGACGACGCTCAAAGATTTCCTTGGCATAAGGGCCGGTAACGGCATGCATGGCGTCAAACTTCAGCGCAAAGCCGTCCTTGATCATGGCGCGGATCGCGTCAAAATCGAACAGGCTTTCCATGAGTTCGGCATAGTCTGCGACTGGATCAAAGACGACAATTTCGGTGTCGCCAATCTTGGCGGTTCCGAGCGTGTTGAGGTCCACATCCGCAGCCTCAATGATCTTGTACTGATCAATCACCTTCGAGCGCGAAAAAATCGCCTCGGTGATCTTTTCCGGCGCAGGACCGCCATTGCCGATATTGTATTTGATGCCGAAATCTTCGGTTGGACCGCCGGGGTTGTGGCTTGCAGACAGAATGAGGCCACCAAAAGCTTTGTATTTGCGGATCATGTTGGAAGCGGCGGGCGTAGAAAGAATACCACCCTGACCAACCATGATGCGGCCGAAACCATTGGCCGCTGCAATCTTGATGACTTTCTGGATCACTTCGCGATTATAGAAGCGTCCATCGCCGCCCACCACAAGGGTCTTGCCCGCAAAACCATCCAGCACATCGAAAACCGACTGGATGAAGTTTTCGGCATAATGGGGCTGTTGGAAAACCGGCACCTTCTTGCGCAGACCCGATGTACCGGGCTGCTGATCCTGAAAGGGCGTGGTGGCAACTGTCTTGACGGTCATATTTTTCCCGTTCGATTCAATGATTTGGTGTAGCAGTGATCGGTGTTTGTGCTCATTGCAAGACAAGATAGATCAAACTTATTGTTTGAAAATAACAAACTGTGTGCTGTTTTACAGAAACACTTTAATTTTTGATTTTAGGTTCTCGCCCATGAAGCCTTACCAAGCGGAAAATCTGCCTGCCGAAATCCTCTCAAAGCTTTCCAACATTGATGGCCGTCTGATCGTCGCGATCGCCGGACCTCCGGGAGCGGGTAAGTCCACCATATCTGAATATCTGCGCGATGCGATTAATCAGGGCGAGGCTGGACCAGCTGTCATCGTGCCGATGGATGGCTTTCATCTCGATAATGCGATTCTTGATGAGCGCGGATTACGCAGCCGCAAAGGCTCTCCGCCGACCTTTGATTGCGCGGGTTTTGCCGCACTTCTTGAGCGTCTCAAAAACACATCAGAAGATGTTGTCATTCCGGTTTTCGACCGCACGCTTGATCTTGCGCGTGCCGGTGCGTCTATCGTTCGTACCGATCATCGGATTTTGTTGGTTGAGGGCAATTATCTGCTGCTCAATCAGGAGCCATGGACGCGACTTGCGCCGTTTTTTGATATGACGATCTTTCTCGATGTCCCTTTGGCGGAGCTTGAACGTCGGCTTATTCAACGCTGGCTTGACCATGGGCATACGCCCGATGCCGCACGCGAACGCGCACTTTCCAACGATATTCCGAACGCAGAACTCGTGGTCTCATCCTCACGCGATGCCAATTACGTTGTCAAAACGGCATAGTTCATGACGGAAAATTGCTCGGGTAAGGCTTGCAGCGGGTGATTCCTGCCTGCATGATAAAAACCTCATACATATCTCACGGGATCAGCTTTCTATGACAAATTATGTTTTTCAGCCTTCGCCGCAACCTTACGTGCCGGTTAAGGGAACAGAAGCGCGTTTTCCTGTGCACCGCATTTACTGCGTCGGTCAGAACTATGCCGATCACGCCATTGAAATGGGTGGTGATCCTACTCGTAATCCGCCATTTTTCTTCCAGAAAAACCCGGATAATCTGGTGATTGATGGTGGTGATTTTCCTTATCCGCCCAAGTCCGAAGACGTGCATCACGAGATCGAACTCGTTGTTGCATTGAAAACGGGCGGCAAAGATATTGCGGTGGAAACAGCGCTCGACCATGTCTTTGGTTATGCGGTTGGTATCGACATGACACGGCGTGATTTGCAGGCGGTAGCCAAAAAAGCTGGTCGTCCATGGGAAGTAGCAAAAGCGTTTGAGCATTCCGCACCTTGCTCGGCCATCGTGCCGGTATCGGAAACAGGCCACCCCGAATCGGCTGAGATTTCGCTTAAAATCAACGGTGAGACCTGCCAGTCGGGTAATCTCAATCAGATGATCTGGAAAGTTGCCGAGACGATCTCCTATCTTTCGTCGCTGTTTGAACTGCAACCCGGTGATCTTATTTATACTGGCACACCCGCCGGTGTTGGCGCGGTCCAGCGCGGCGACGTGCTGCAAGGCAATGTGGACGGTGTCGGCTCTATTTCCGTCAAGGTCGTCTGATTTATTTGAAAGACGCTGAAACTGTGGAGGAACGATGAGCACATATCTTCCCACCGACGTTCATGACGCCCTTGAGCGCTTCATCAACGAGACGCATCCAGGCATCAATCAGACCGAGGCAATTATTCTGATTCTGCGAAAAGCACTTGTGCATCAGGGCTATCTTGCAGCAGCGCCAGAACATGGTACACCGCCTGAAGATTTGAACGCCACGAATGACGATTGATGATGAATAAGATTCCACCTGAGGGAGCTGGCCATAAGGCCGCTCTCGGTCGCCGCCTGTTACTTCTGACGATTCTGGCGATTGTGCTGACTGTGGCACTGATCTGGATGAGCATTTATCTGTTCAATCCGGAGGGTGGTCTGGATTTTGAAGATCTTGGAATTTTTGCTCATGAATTCAATGCGATAGACACGATGTTGCCCCGGATTTTATGAGCCGGAAAATGGCTCTGTTACGCGCTGAAATATTCATTTTGACGCTTGCATGACTTTCAGGGCTTCCGCTTTGCTCATTTCGCGTGGTACATCACTGTCATCGATTGAAAGAATATTGACTGAACCGGGCCGCATTTGCGCCTGTTAAGCCAAGAGGATCTTATGGCATTCGAGGACATCAAAGCAGAGATCGCTCTGCTGTTTGAGCAGATGGTAAACCAGCCGCAGGACGTTCACGAGGTTCGTGAAATCGTTCGCGAAAAGCTCAATACGCTTAAAGCGACCGGCATGCCTTTGCCAGAAGATCTGGTTGAACTCGAAAAACGCATCGAACAAGATTTCGATTCATAGGATCGGTTGATCATGGGATTTCAGTCTTTTTCAAAGCCGCTCGTTCTTCCCTTTTTCAAAGGGGCACTGTTGTTTAGTTGCGCTTTTGCATTGAGTGCCTGCAACACGACGAGCGATGGCAAGACTGCAAAAACCGCACTGATCACTCCTGCTGAAAATTCTTCAACTGCAACTGGCGACCCAGTCACCCCTGCCGCAGGCACCACAGCAGTTGCGGCTGCGAACACCGCTCCGGGCATGGAGACTGTTGCATCGCTTGAAAATCCTGTGCTTCCATCGGTTGTACCAATTCCCGGTGTTCGCGGACAATCTGAGCCGATGCTGGCTTTTGCGAGTGCACAAGCTGCAACATCGCCCGCCTCTCTTGCAACCAGTATGGCATTTGAAACGCCGGACCATGCACCGGACGGTCTTGATGACCTGATCACCAAATATTCGGTTGCTTATGATGTGCCGGAACGTCTGGTGCGCCGCGTGGTGCATCGCGAAAGCCGCTTCAATCCCGGCGCGCGTAACGGTCCTTATTGGGGTCTGATGCAGATCAGCCATCCGACTGCGCGCGGTATGGGTTACAAAGGCAACCCCAAGGGGCTGCTCGATGCCGAGACCAACCTGAAGTATGCGGTTCGTTATCTCTCGGGTGCCTATAAGGTGGCTGGCGGTGATGAAAGTCAGGCTGTCCGCTATTATGCACGTGGCTATTATTATGACGCTAAGCGCAAAGGGCTTTTACAGGAGACAGGCCTAGACGGTAGCCTGAAGCGTAATGGTCCGACTGTTGAGGCAGCCGCAACTTCGGCAGAGCCAGCTGTTCTCCCGCAAGGCGACGCTGTGCCACTGCCCGGTGTTACACCTGTTCAGGCTTCATTCGCGCCTGCCGCTCAGTAAGAAACCAAACGACACTCTGTCATCTTGACGCTGCAATCCGATGTCATCACAAGTTTGGTTTGTGAACATGGAAAAGCGCGATGGATGTAAGGCTGCCTTATTCAGTCAAATGGAAATATGACCGCGCCGAGCTTTGGGCCGATGGTGTCGTCCATGTGTTGGGCGTCACGCTGGCACTTGCTGGTGCCATCGCGATGTTAATTTATTTCCTGCCGAATATGTCAGCGGCCACGTCGATTTCATCCGGGGTCTATCTCGCAAGCCTTCTGGCAGCACTCAGTGTCTCGGCTGTTTACAATATCTGGCCAGTATCGACGACCAAATGGTTTTTGCGCCGCTTCGATCATTCCGCAATCTATCTGCTGATCGCGGGGACCTACACGCCTTTCGCCATACATATGGAGGATCGGGCTGTGCCGCTGCTGCTCTTTGTCTGGGGTGTGGCTTTTGTTGGCATCATGCTCAAACTCTTCATGCCGGGACGTTTCGACCGGCTGTCGATCCTGCTTTATCTGGCACTCGGCTGGAGTGGTGTGATGGTCTATGACACCATGGTGCAATCATTGCCGCCAGCGGTGTTCTGGCTGATTGCCGCTGGTGGCATGGTCTATTCGCTCGGCGTGATCTTCCATGTCTGGGAGCGGTTGCGTTTTCAGAATGCAATCTGGCACGGCTTTGTCGTGGTTGGTGCGGCACTCCATTATTGCGCGGTTTTTGTCGTCGGAACGTGAAGTTGACGATATTTGCGATGCGCCGGATTGGGCTTATGGCGTGCCGAAAATGGTGTTTTGCGAGAACCGGAGCGGAGTGTACTTTAAGGTACATGAGCACCGGAAGCAGAGAAAAACGCCATTTGCAGGCCGTTAGAAGCTCAATCTTAATGAAAGTCGCGTGAGTTCGGCATAATTTTCACATTGCGCGGATGGCGTGCAGTCGTCTGAGATGGTGCGATGAGTCGGTTTGGCTCGCGCCCGCTCATTTCGATAAGAGCGGCTGAACGATCTTCCAGTCTTGATGCAACCAGATGCACGACGCCTTCCGGGCTGCGCTGAACCTGTCCGTCGATAAGAATGAGCCGTGCGCCCATCACCTCGCGGCGAAATGTCTTCATGATTTTCGGCCATACAACAATATTGGCGATGCCGGTTTCGTCCTCGATGGTGAGAAACACCACCCCCTTGGCGCTACCGGGACGCTGGCGAACGGTGACAACACCCGCCACTTTCATGCGGCGGCTTTGTGTTGCTTGCTGCACAGCTTTGCAGGTGGAAACACCTTCTGCCGTGAGCATTTCACGCAGATATTCTACTGGATGACCTTTGAGCGAGAGCCGGGTCGTCTCATAATCAGCAATCACATGCTCGGAAGCCGCCATTTCGGGCAGTATCGTGCGCGGCTCTTCTGCTAGTTCGCTGGTCTGGGCCGCCACAAACAGCGGCAGGGTTTCGTCGTTTGGCAAACGGCGCACAGCCCAGAGCGCCGCACGGCGGTCAATGTTCAGCGAGCCAAATGCATCAGCATCGGCAAGAAGTGTGAAAGCACGCCGGTCAAGCCGCAGACGACGGTGCATATCCTCAATGCTGCGATAGGGGTCGTGCTGATCAGCAATCAGCAGTTTTGCAGCATCCTTTGAAAACCCGTCAATTTGACGAAAGCCAAGCCGAAGCGCTGGTTGCATATTGGGTCTGTTCTCCAGAGTGTTGTCCCAATGGCTGAAATTCACATCGATTGGCAGCACTTGCACACCATGTTCATGCGCATCGCGCACGATCTGCGCTGGTGCATAAAACCCCATCGGTTGTGAGTTAAGCAAAGCTGCCGCAAACACTTCCGGATGATGGCATTTGATCCATGCGGAAATATAGACGAGATGTGCGAAGCTCGCCGCATGGCTTTCCGGAAAACCATATTCACCAAAACCTCTGATCTGGTTGAAGCAGTTCTCCGCAAAGGTGCGGTCATAGCCACGGTTGACCATGCCATCGATCATCTTCTTTTCCATAGTGCCGATAGTGCCCATTTTGCGGAAAGTCGCCATGGCGCGACGCAGCAGATTGGCTTCATCAGGCGAAAAATGTGCAGCTTCAATCGCAATCCGCATGGCCTGTTCCTGAAACAGTGGAACGCCTTTGGTCTTTTCCAGAATGTTTTTTAATTCATCCGGTTCGCCATGCTCTGGCGAAGGAGCGGGATAGATTACATTCTCCGGGTTTTTCCTGTTTCGCAGATATGGATGCACCATATCGCCCTGAATAGGGCCGGGACGGACGATGGCCACCTGAATGACAAGATCATAATATTTGCGTGGTTTCAGGCGCGGCAGCATGTTCATCTGCGCGCGGCTTTCAACCTGAAACACGCCGATAGAATCGCCTTCGCAAAGCATGTCGTAAACAGCCTCGTCTCTACGCTCTATGGTTGCCAGCGTCAGCTTTTTACCGCCATAAAGCTGCGGCTTGTGGGCATGGATGAGATCGAATGCCTTGCGGATACAGGTGAGCATACCAAGCGATAGCACGTCCACTTTCATCAGGCCTACTTCGTCAATGTCGTCCTTGTCCCATTCGATGAAAGAGCGTTTGTCCATCGCCGCCGGACCAATTGGCACGGTCTCATCCAGACGATCACGCGTCAGCACAAAGCCGCCGACATGCTGCGACAGATGTCGTGGAAAGCCGATCAGATCCAGCGCCAGTTCCACAGCGCGCCGGATAATAGGATTATCGGGATCAAGCCCCGCCTGCTTGATGTGCTCTTTGTCGATGCCGCCGCCCGATATGCCCCAGACGGTGTTGGCAAGTGCTGCCGTCACGTCTTCGGTTAGCCCAAGTGCCTTGCCGACATCGCGGATAGCGCTGCGGGAGCGATAGCTGATGACGGTTGCGACAATCGCCGCACGGTCTCTCGTGTAGCGCTCATAGACATATTGCATCACCTCTTCGCGCCGCTCATGCTCGAAATCGACGTCGATGTCCGGCGGTTCTTTGCGCTCAACAGAAAGGAAACGCTCAAACAAAAGGTCCACTTCTGTTGGGTCAACGCCGGTTATGCCAAGGCAAAAACAGACAACGGAATTGGCGGCTGAACCGCGTCCCTGACACAGTATTTTTTGCTCGCGGGCATAGCGCACAATGTCATGAACAGTGAGAAAATAGGCCGCATATTGCAGTTGTTCTATCAGCGCGAGTTCCTTGTAGATCAGCTTTTGAACCTTCAGCGGGATCGTGTCTGCACCATAAAATCGGGCAGCGCCGTCCCATGCGAGATCATGGAGATGCTGCTGTGGTGTCTTGCCGGGCGGCACCGGCTCGTCTGGATAATCATATTTCAGCTCATCAAGCTGAAAAGTGATGGGTGCAACAAAGTCGGCAGTAGATTCAATTGCGCCGGGATAATTGCGAAACAGACGCATCATTTCATGCGGCGGTTTGAGATGCCGCTCGGCGTTTTTTTCAAGCATTCGCCCGGCGGCAAAAACTGTTGTGTGATGGCGTGTTGCTGTCAGCACATCCTGCAAAGCGCGCCGATCGGTATGATGATAAAGCACATCATTGGTGGCGAGCAGCGGCACATTTGCTTCCATTGCAAAACGTGCAATGCGTTCCGCACGGCGGCCGTCATGGCCCTGATGCGGCATGGTCAGCGCCAGCCAGACAGAGCCGGGTGCGGCCTTTGCAATCTCTGTCAGATGGTCAACAAAATCAGGTTCGTCTTCGTCGGGGACAAAAACGGCAATCTGAAACTGCCGCGCCCGAAACAGCAGATCGCCCCATTCAAGATGGCATTCGCCCTTGGTGGCAGCACGGCCCTTGCCCTCTGTCAGCAGGCGACACAACTGCCCATAGGCCGCGCGATCACGCGGGTAGACGACCATATCCGGTGTGCCATCGATGAAGGAAAGGCGACAACCGATGAAAAGCCGGAAGTCGCATGTGTCGCGAATGTCCTTCCATGCCGCATGCGCTCGCACCACACCCGCCAGTGTGTTGCGATCTGCAATACCAATGCCGGAAAGCCCCAAGGCATGCGCTTGCAAGACAAGCTCATGCGGATGCGATGCTCCGCTCAGGAATGAAAAATTGCTGGCCACAGCCATTTCAAAATAGCGGTCCATCACGCGAACAACCCATGCAGGAACCAGCGCGGATGATTGGAGCCGTCATAAAGTCCCTCGCGAAAAATCCAGAAACGCTGGCCGTTATCATCCTCCACGCGGTAATAGTCACGCAATAGCGGCACATCATGGCCGATAGAAAGCCACCATTCCGGCTCGATCCGCTCCGGCCCTTCAGCAAGGCATACATGATGGCGCACACGCCGCCAGAGGAAAAACGATGGCGGACTGTCAGGCACTTCAGCTATCGATTCGATTGGCTGCGGCGGATAAAACAGCTTTATCGGTCGCGCGGGCGGATCACCGGGAAGCGTCCGACTGCTTTCATAATCCGCGTCATTCTTGCGATCTGTCTGCATGGCAGAACGAAGGCCGAAAGCCCGTTCTGGCATATGCGTGTTGCGCGCAAACGGGATGAGGACGCGGTTTGCGCCAAGCCGGGCTGCAAGCCGGTCAATCAGCTGGCTGAAACCGGCTTGATCTTCCTCGTTCTGGTCCAGTCCCGTCTGGCGCTGGGCAATGGCAGCAGAACGCAGTGCCGCAAGCCGGATCATGTCGAAGCCAAAGCCAGCATCAAGCGGATCGGTCAGCGCATTGAGCCGTTCGCGCGCCAGTCTCAGAAAAATCCGGTCTTCACGCAAAGGTTGGCCGGTTTCAATGCGGATATGGCGCACCTCGCCATCGACCCGGAAAAAAGAAGCTTCGATCAGCAGCGCGCCTTTGCCTTCGGTCTCAAGCAGGGCGAATAATTCTTGTGCCAGTTCCTGCAAAATTTGCTCAACAAGCGCCATCACCGTGACCGGCTCTGACAGGCGGCGTTCAGCTATGCTGAGCGGCATAATGCGCAACGGTGAAATCGGTGCCCGTTCCTGCCGCGCCAACCGTTCAAGCTTCGTGGCAAGGTCAGTTCCGAAACGCGCGGTCAGCGTTGCACGCGGGAGCCCCATCACATCGCCGATATGTTTCAGTCCGGCGCGTTTAAGGCCCGTTTCAGCAGCTTCATTCAGTTCAAGAGAGCTGATCGGCAGGCGCGGCAAAAAATGGTCGGCCCCGGCCTTGCTGAAAACACCACCTTTCGTGCCCCGCGCCAGAAGCCGTGCGGCAAAGCTGCCATCGGATATCGCCGCCTGTATGTGGAGACCTGCCCTTTCAATCCGCATGATTGCGTCCTCGCGCATGGCGGCAAGACCGCCCAAAAGATGCGCGCAGCCGGTAATGTCGAGCATCAGCCCATAGGGCTGATCGAGAGCGACAAGCGGTGTATAGCGCTCGCACCAGTGCGCAAGCCGCGTGAGTAGCGCTGCATCGCGCTGAGGTGCTGCGGTTGCCACGTCAAGCTTCTCCACCCGTGCGCGCGCATCGGTCAGGGCCATGCCGGGAAAAAGGCCAAGCTTTGCGGCCTCAATATCCACCGCAGTCAGTCGCAGTGCGTTGGCCGTGCGCTCGGTAACGACAAGTGGCAGTTGCTGTTTGTCTTCATGCGGAGCGGAGCGGCGAAGCCGGTCGGTTGGCAGAAACGGAAACCACAGGGCGAGGAACACGCGTTCTGGCGCTCCGTTCTGCTGCTCCAAATTCAAGGCTTTCATTGTTCCATTCCATGATCCATTGCCCACATGTGCCGTGCCGGTTTCGCTCAAGTACGGCAGAAAAAGCAGGCTTCCCGGGCGCATTGGCTCCGCTGGAGCGGGACGGCGCGGGGGCTACCCGCCAGCGGCTGACGGCTGCGCTCTGAACGCCTGTTCGGTGACTCCTGAGCAGGAACACCGGCAGTTGCGCGGTTTCTGTTGCCAGCAGCAGACGACGCGAAGCGGTCAGGTCTAGACATTTGGGTTGGCCAATTATCGAAGCAACGACGCCGGAGATGAGATGCGAAGCCTTGCCACCACTTCCCGCCTCAAGCGCATCATTGGATGCTTTGAGCACATCCTGCGCGGTGGGGCAGCGCACAATTAACAGCCGCGCCGGATCAATGCCAAAAGCATGAAGCCCCGGCGGATAAAGCCCGCCATATTCACTTGAAGTGCTTTCCTCCTCAATCCAGATGATCGGTTTTTTTGCAGACGATGCTCGCAAGGCAAGCGCCAGTGCAAAGCCGGTTGCTGCCATATGTGCCCCGGGGTTTTCTGCAAAAACCTCATGCAAAGCATCGCCTGCCAGACCATGCGGAAAAGCATCATCCGCATACGCAAAGCCGAGCGTGAAACTGCGCTCACGACCGAAACCTTCGGTCGCGTCATTGCTAAAACTGCCTTGTGTGCCGTTGCCTTCAATGGCCGTAACCATGCGCCGCAACGCCGCGATGTCGATGCCGCTCACGTTTGAAACCTATTATTTGTTCACTTTATGTTCTAGTATTGAATCGAGTCAGCGAAGAGTCAAGCGGGATCATCTGTGGGTTGGTGTGGATAATACAAATGCTCCCGAAAAGGGAGCATTTGTCTTGCAGTTCAGGCGGCTTCTTTGAAAGGCACACCTGCCAGTTGGGCGAGATGACCGCCAAGATCGGTGCCAGCGCCTGCCGCATTGATGGTGTCAAAATAATCATGCCAGCCGGTTGAAGTGATTCCGGCAATCAGCATGTCGAGAGCGGCCTCATCTGGGAAGCGCCAGATGGCAAAGAAGCTCTGCTCAGGCGCGTAAGGCTTGGTGGCATCAACCGGACCCAAGGCTAAAGCCTCAATGCCAAGTGCTGACAGACCGCCCATGCCTGCACCGACTTTTTCAAAGAAAGCTTGCCTGCCTTGTGCATCGAGCGTCAGCCAGCTTGCCTTGGGTGAGTAAAGTTCGGCGAGGTAATAGGACATGTCATATCCCTTAGAGTTTCACTGATTTTAAAAGACTGGCCCGCATCGGTTCGGCTCCAGATGCGACGCAATAGGGTGCTTAGCAGTTGCTGTTCGCCGGTTGAAAGATCGCTCATCAGGCCCGCGATCCAGGCGGTATGCTGATCGAAAAGCTCCTGTGCCAATCGCGCACCTTCCGGTGTAAGCTTGACTGTAAGCTTGCGGCGATCCTGCGTATCTGCATGGCGCGTCAGAAAGCCATCACGCTCCAGCCCGTCGAGAAGGCCGGTAATGGTGGCGCGCGTTACACCAGCGCGTTCTGAAAGCTCATGCGGCGACAGGCCGTCGGCTGCATTCTGCAACAAAAACAGCAACACAAACTTGCCTTCGGAAAGCTTATGGGGGCTAAGCCTGTTCGCGCAGTCGCGGTCAATGGCTGCCGCCAGCGACAGGATTTCAAAACAGGCCTTCAACGCACCGGTTGAGGGAGCGTTGCGGCGTTCCAGTTCGCCCAGAAGGGCGTGATGCTTTTGCTCAATAATTTCCATACGGTGACATATAATATGGTGCCGTACTAAATGCAAGCAGTTTAAGCAGGTGTTGCAAACGGGCGGTCTTGATTGAGTGGAATATACGTTTTATGTATGTTTCATATATTAGTGATGGATTGGAATTATGGGTATCGTAAAAATCAGCGATGAATTGCATGAAGAACTGCGTAAGGCGAGTGACGTCATGTGCCGTTCGATCAATGCGCAGGCCGAATACTGGATGAAGGTCGGCATGCTGGCGCAGGCCAATCCAGAACTCTCATTCAATGAAATCGTGCAGATGCAGTTACGTGCGGCTCAAGTGGAAATTCCTGTTCTGGCTGTGCAGTCGTCATGATCAAAACATCTGCTGAAGTGGAAAAGATGGCGACTTCCGGCGCGATGCTGGCCTCTGTCTTTACGCTTCTCGACAACACGCCGCTTGCTGGCATGAGCACAATGCAGGTCAATGATCTGGTCGAGGATTATATCACCCGCGAGCTACAGGCGCGTCCGGCGAGCAAGGGGCAATATGATTTTCCCTATGTGCTTAATGCCTCAAGGAATCAAGTTGTCTGCCACGGTATGCCGTCCAATGACGAAATCATCGCCAATGGTGAGATTATCAATTTTGATATTACGCTGGAGAAGGATGGTTTTATCGCTGATTCCAGCAAGACCTATATGATTGGTAATGTTGCTCCCTTCGCCTCACGACTGGTCCGCGTGACCTATGAAGCCCTGTGGAAGGGCATTGCCGCTGTGCGCCCCGGTGCAACGCTGGGCGATATTGGCTATGCCATCGAGCGCCACGCAAAGCGTCATGATTACAGCGTGGTGCGTGAATATTGCGGCCATGGCATTGGCCGTGAAATGCATGAAGAACCGCAGGTTCTGCATTTCGGCAAGCCCGGCACAGGTGCTCGTCTGCGCGAAGGCATGGTGTTCACCATTGAGCCGATGCTCAATCAGGGCACAGCCAAAGTGAAAACCGAAAAAGACGGCTGGACAGTGGTAACGCGTGACGGAAAACTGTCAGCGCAGTTTGAGCATACGGTGGCTGTTACGTCGAATGGCGTGCGGGTGCTGACCTTACGTCCGGGTGAAGAAAAGATGCTTGGTTCTATCAGGCACGGGTGCGAGAAATGAAAAAAGCCTCCGGCAACACCGGAGGCTTTTGTTTTGTCATTTAAAGCCGCTTAGCGACGGTCGCGTGCAGCCAATGTGCGCAGACGAAGCGCATTGAGCTTGATGAAGCCTGCTGCATCTTTCTGGTCGTAGGCGCCCTGATCGTCTTCAAACGTCACGAGCTTGTCGGAATAGAGCGACTTGTCCGACTCACGACCAGTCACGATCACATTGCCCTTATAGAGCTTGAGGGTGACTTCACCTTCGACATGACGCTGGCTGAGGTCGATTGCAGCCTGCAACATTTCGCGTTCTGGCGAGAACCAGAAGCCGTAATAGATGAGTTCTGCATAGCGTGGCATCAGCTCATCCTTGAGATGCGCTGCACCACGGTCAAGCGTGATCGATTCGATGGCGCGGTGTGCAGCAAGCAAAATCGTGCCGCCCGGTGTTTCATAAACGCCGCGGGACTTCATGCCAACGAAACGGTTTTCAACCAGATCAAGACGACCAATGCCGTTGTCGCGGCCATAATCATTGAGCTTGGCAAGCAGCGTTGCAGGCGACAGACGTTCGCCATTGATCGAAACGGCATCACCCTTTTCAAAGCCAATCTTGATGATGGTTGGTGTGTCTGGTGCGGTTTCTGGCGAAATCGTGCGCATATGCACATATTCCGGCGCTTCGATCGCCGGATCTTCCAGAACCTTACCTTCAGACGAAGAGTGTAGCAGGTTTGCGTCAACCGAGAACGGTGCTTCGCCCTTCTTATCTTTCGCAACAGGGATCTGGTGCTGTTCAGCAAATTCGAGCAGATGCGTGCGGCTCTTGAACGACCAGTCGCGCCATGGAGCGATGATCTTGATGTCCGGGTTCAGCGCATAAGCGGAAAGCTCGAAGCGAACCTGATCATTGCCCTTGCCGGTTGCGCCGTGTGCAATCGCGTCAGCGCCGGTCTTCTTGGCGATTTCGATGAGGTGCTTGGAGATCAGCGGACGGGCAATCGAGGTGCCGAGCAGATAGACGCCTTCATAGACGGCATTGGCGCGGAACATCGGGAAGACGAAATCGCGCACGAATTCTTCGCGCACATCCTCAACGAAGATTTCCTTGATTCCCAGCATTTCCGCCTTTTTGCGTGCTGGTTCAAGTTCTTCGCCCTGACCGAGATCGGCGGTAAAGGTAACGACTTCTGCGTTAAGCTCAGTCTGCAACCATTTCAGGATGATCGAGGTGTCGAGACCGCCGGAATAGGCGAGAACGACTTTTTTGACGTCTTTCAGCTTGCTCATAATTCACTTCCGTCTGATGTAATGTAGACTTGTTGCAAGTCTTTTATCAGTTGCCAAGCCGCACGCAACCCGGATGGCCATCTCTTATCAAAAATCCTATGGCGGCTTATCTGAATTCGCGTTAGCTTGCCGCGAATTCCCGGAGCGCTTTTCAATGTCCTTCCTGACAAACCTGACTTTCATTCCCGAATGGACTATCTTCGTCCAGTTCGTGATTGCCACTGCAATCCTGTCGATCACCCCCGGCCCGGACATGACGCTGTTCGTCGGTCGTGCTTTGTCTGAAGGCAAGTGGGCGGGTTTTGCCTGCATGGCAGGAGCCAGCACTGGCATCGTCATTCATACGAGCATGGTGGCGCTTGGCCTGTCCGCGCTGATCCTTGCGTCACCTGCCGCTTTCACAGCTTTGAAGGCTGTTGGCGCGATTTATCTTGTCTGGCTCGCAGTGCAGGCAATCCGCAAGGGTTCTGCATTCTCGCCGGAAAAAAATGGCGGCAAAAAGCATACATTGTTTCAGAATTGGGCAACGGGCCTTGGCATCAATTTGCTCAATCCGAAGATCATCCTGTTCAATATGACCTTCCTGCCGCAATTCGTTTCGGCCAGTGATCCGCATGCGATGGGAAAGCTGTTCTTCCTCGGCCTGTCCTTCATTCCACTGGCACTGCCTTTCACCATTCCAATGGTGGTTGCAGCCGACAAGTTCGCCGGTCTTCTCAAGAAGAACCCGACAGTGACGCGGATTGTGGATTGGCTTTTTGCGGGTATTTTCTCAGCCTTCGCGCTGAAAATTATCACTGCGCAAGCGAAGTAAAGTTATTCAGCCGGGCGGGTCAAAGCGCATCCCGAAAAGTGTGAAACGGTTTTCGGACATAGATGCGCGTTAAAACGAACAGTTAGAGCGCCGATCTGATCTAATCAGATCGAACTGCGCTCTAAGAATCGCCCGGCATTGCGGCCAGCTACCAGCCAATAGACGAAGCCGCCAACGACACCTGAACCTGCAAAAGCACCGGTCAGAAGCGCGATACCGGCAGAGAGCTGCTGATCTGTGACCGCGAAAAGCGATCCCGTTCCCATTCCAAGCAATCCGATCACCAGGCCGCCGATGCAATAAGGCAGCGACGATTTCCATCCGCGCGCTTCGCTGATGACAATCAGCACCAAAGCGGGGAAAAAGCTGAAACCGCCTGCCATGAATGCCAGAACCGGGCCACCGACGAGGACCGCTGCATAAAAGCCGGTCGTATCCCAGCTGTTACGGACTTCAGTGAAAACGTCCTCAAAGAACGGGTCCGACATGGCATAGCCCAGCACATCGATCTGGCTATACAAAATGGCCGCCAGAAAAAATCCAGCGGCCAGAACGGCTAAGCAATAGCCGAAAACGATAACGACAAAGCGCGTGATATAATCAAACGTATCGGTCAAACGCGTTTAATCTCCCGCGAATTATTCACCATGCCCGGCTATCATCATGGCTTCGAGCGCCAGACGCTCGGTCTTGCGCATGCGTTCTGATTCCGACTTCAACTGACCGCAGGCAGCCAGAATATCGCGACCGCGTGGCGTGCGGATAGGCGAAGCGTAACCCGCAGCATTTACATAATCTGCGAAGCGTTCAATATGCTCCCAGTCCGAGCACTGGTAATTCGTGCCGGGCCATGGGTTGAACGGGATCAGATTGATCTTGGCCGGAATGCCCTTCAAAAGCTTAACAAGCAGCTTGGCGTCTTCCATGCTGTCATTGATGTCTTTGAGCATCACATATTCAAATGTAATGCGCTTGGCATTCGACAGGCCCGGATATTCGCGGCACGCTTTGAGCAGCTGTTCCAGCGGATATTTCTTATTGATTGGCACCAGAAGATCGCGCAATTCATCGCGCACGGCATGCAGCGAAATTGCCAGCATCACACCGATCTCTTCGCCGGTGCGATAGATTTCAGGCACAACACCAGAGGTCGACAGCGTGATGCGGCGCTTGGAAAGTGCGAGACCATCGCCATCAGACGCAATCAGCAGAGCCTTTTTCACTTCTTCGAAGTTATAAAGTGGCTCGCCCATGCCCATCATAACGATGTTTGTGACTTTGCGACCTTCAGCAGGCACGATAGCGCCGTCCGGCGTGTCGGTTTCCGGGAAATCGCCGAGACGATCACGTGCCGTCATCAACTGCGCAAGAATCTCTTCCGAGGTCAGATTGCGCACCAGCTTCTGCGTGCCGGTATGGCAGAAAGAGCAGGTCAGCGTGCAGCCAACCTGTGAGGAAATGCAGAGCGTGCCACGGCCTTCTTCAGGAATATAAACACATTCGATTTCAACAGGGCGTCCAGCACCGCGTGGCGGAAAGCGGAACAGCCACTTGCGCGTGCCATCCTGCGAAATCTGTTCTTCAACGACTTCCGGGCGCGCAATGGTGAAATGCTGCGCCAGAAGAGCGCGCAGATCCTTGGAAATATTGCGCATATCGGCAAAATCAGAAACGCCGCGCACATAAAGCCAGTGCCAGAGCTGCGCAATGCGCATCTTCACCTGCTTTGGCAAGACGCCAATCTTAATCAGCTCATCAGCCATTTCCTCACGCGACATGCCGATGAGCGACGGCTTCTGCTCCATATTTGCGCGCACATGGCGGGCAAGCTGGTCACGCGTATCATCAATGGTCAGGTCGAACGAAATGGACATATGTTTTCAACTGTTGAGGACGCCGCATAAAGCGCGCCGGTAAACACGATCTGTTGCATGGATATATGGGCTCGTTCATCTGAAATGCGAGCCTGTTGCGCGCGCTCATAGCACACAATATTGCATCCGTCATCCCGCAGTCTGTCGCGGCAGACATGCATAAGTGAGGATACGACCTCAAAAGAAAAGCCGGAGCGAAGCCCCGGCTAATGAATTTAAAACACACCCCGAAAAGTGGGAACCGGCTTTCGGATAAGATGTGCGTAATAGTAAAAAGCGACCGATTGGCTTATTTGCAATTCTGAATGGCAGCGAGTGCTGCCGAAATGCCCTTGAGCGAATAGGTGTAATTGGTCTTTGTGCCGCGCTTGGACTGCGCCTGCACTTTCATGTCTGCACCGCCACGCATCGCTGCGATCAGCTGCGGCTCTTCTGCTGCATTTTCCATCCAGCCAGACTTGCCATTCACGAACATCGTGAAATTGCGATTGCCCACGGTAACAATAACCTTGGCATTCGCATTGGCGTTCAGCTCATAGCCAGCCATAAACTGTGGCTCGAGGTTGACGTTCTGGCCTGGCTTCTTGCTCACGAGGAAAAAGTTATCGCCATGATCAACATTGGCGGGCGCTTTCTGCGTCGGAACGGACAGGACATAGCAAACCTTGCCATTGGCAGACTGGTAGCTATATGCGCCCCAAGCGTCGAACTGCTTAATCTGGGTCGGTGTCTGGGCGAGTGCTGAGCCTGCCATTGCAATCGTGAACACCGAAGCCGCGACGATCGATTTTCCAAGCATGATTTTTTACCGGTTCTCTTTCGTTTGCTTCAAAGTCGAATATCGGGATGTCGCCGTTCAACACGCCGCCCCGTTTGATGACCCTTAATGTGCCTTAATCTGGGTTACCAAACGGTGAAGTTTTGAAAGAAAACTTGAACGAGTAGGCCGAGGCCCAAAACCGGTTAATTTGACGGACATGGCACCTGAAATGACAAGAGCTGCGAGGAGAGACGTGAAGAGCGGGGTGTTTCCCCCGGTCAAACGGCTCGACATAGCAGATCGCCAGTCATTTCGGCGTCCGGAGGATGTGGCCCATCCGCCCGGCTACTTTGTCAAAGAAGCTCGAAAATGAACCACATTTCCTTCGCTTCTTCTCCTCGTATCCAAACGGATGGCCTCACACCATTTCCGTCAAATTAACCGGTTCTGGGCCTTAACCCCGCGATCCCGTTGCCAAGTTCAATTAAAAGAAAGCGGCAAGAGTTTGTCATATCGCGTCAATTCGCGATCAGCGGGGCGTTATGCCGTAACAAATCTGTGAAACAAAGCTATGCCGCTTCGCCCTCGTCGCGCATGGCTTCGCGAGCAGCAATTCTGTGCGCTGGCGTTATATGTGTGCGTACAGCGGTCAATGCGGCCATCAACACGGCAATATCGTCGGTAAAGCCAATGCCCACCAGCATGTCCGGAATGATGTCAAAAGGCAGTACGAAATAGGCAAGTGCTGCCATTAGCGTCATGCGAACCCGAGTTGGGGTCTTTTCATCGAGCGCGCAATAATAAGCCGCTACGACTTCATCCATGAACGGAACCATGCGACCAGCACGACGTGCTGTCTTCCAGAATCCCTTTTTCACCCGTTCGCTGCGCTTTTCGTGGTCGCGCTCGCTTCCGGGTTCAAGGATGTCATCAATCTTGGTACGATCCATAGTCAGTTTAACTCCTGTCAGCCAGATAGGGGCTGTCACTACGAGAAGATGGGATGATTTCCCGTCATTTTCAAGTTTTCTGCCCGATAGGACACTGGCAGACCCTGCCAAAACCATCAGCTTCACCACGACTCCCAAATCACTGGATTATGGATTTTGCCCTCGTAGGGCTGAACACGATCTGATGGAGTGGAGCTATCCGATGCATTTAACTGGTTATGGCGAAAATTTTGTGCGCAGTGACCGGTCGAGCCAGTTCTATCGCGGCCGTCAACTCGCAGCCGCACAGGATATTGGCGATCAGGTCAATATCGATGTGAAAGACGGCATTTGTTATGACATCACGGCCTATATGCGCTTTCTGCTTGGAGCCGGTATTTCTGAGCACACTTTACGCGGCACATCCGGGCAGAACTGGATACCGTTATTAAACTTCCGGGCTGGCGAATTGTGGAATGGCTATTCATCGCTGCCCTATGGGCGCGCCATTGGCTTTTACGATGTGAGAGCAGGCCACATCTTCCACTCGGCCGTTTCGGTGGGCGATGTGTTTATTCGCAGTATCAATGGCGGCGCACTCGGCCAGCAGTGGAGTGATCGTGTCGATCTCACCAAGGCACTTCCATATATTGCCAGAAACCGCGATGGCAGTTTCAATTTCCAGAAGAAGACGATTTTCGTTTATATTTCAAAGGTGTGAATGCGTTAAGCGATCGCATTCATTTTGCGTGCAAGCTTAATGTCGAGCTCTGTTATACCGTTCTCGCTATGCGTTGAAAGCGTCACATCAACGCGATTATAAACATTGAACCATTCCGGGTGATGGTCGAGCTTTTCGGCATAAAGCGCTGCCCGTGTCATAAATCCAAAAGCTGCATTGAAGTCCTTGAATTTAAAACTCTTACTGATCGCCTCGCGGCTATCAAGCTTCTGCCAGCCTTCAAGCTCGCTGAGAGCTTGTTTCAGTTCTTCTTCTGTCAGCCTGTTGCGCGCCATCACATTTCGCCTATGTTGCGGTTCTGATTATAACTTATCATAGCCGCGAGAGTTCCGTGACCCAATCAGCCCCAACGAGTATTCTGTTCGTCTGTGCAGGCAATATCTGCCGATCTCCGCTTGCAGAAGGTGTGATGGCGCAGGTTCTGGCTGAGCGGCGCATTGATCATGTGCTGATCGATTCGGCAGGCACGAACGGCTACCACACCGGCGAAGAACCGGACGAACGCTCCGTACGGGTTGCTGCAAAGCATGGCCTTGATATTTCGGAACAATCTTGCCGCCAGCTGACTGCAAGTGATTTCACTCGCTTTGATCTCATTCTTGGTATGGATCGTTACAATATGCGCATGATCGCGCAGCGCCAGCCTGCGAAAGCAACCGCGCGCATTGGCCTTTTCACCGAAACAGCAGAGGGCAAAGCGGTGGAAATCCCCGATCCTTATTATGGAAATATCGGGGATTTCGAACAGGTTTACCGGATGGTGCTTGCCTCTTCAAAGGCGCTGGCCGACCAGTTCTGGCGGGAGGCTGCCATCAAAGGCCAGGCTTCTTCGACAATATAAGGTCCGCCACCCACGGAATCGCGCGATGACATCAGAACGAAACGCCCCACTTTGAAGGGCAGCGTCGAAAAGTTGCCTCGTGATGAGAGATATTGCACGACATCTTCGATGCGTGGATTTCTCAACCGTGCCAAAGTCACATGGGGTGTGAATTTGCGCGGATCTGCGGGTATGTGAAGCCGCTGGCAGATGCGTTCTATTTCGCCCTGCAATGCGTTGAGTTCAGGTGAGGGCGATACGCCCGCATAGATGCTGTGCGGTTTTTTTGAACCGAAAGCATCAACACCGGACAGATTGAGCATGAATTCGGGGCGCCGTACGCGATCCAGTGCATTGGCAACCTCGTCGGCCACGTGGCCTTCCACATCTCCAATAAAACGCAGAGTTATGTGGTAGTTTTCAACATCGATCCAGCGTGCGCCTGGGAGGCCGCCCCGTAATAACGAGAGCGAAAGCGCGGCGTCGCGCGGGATTTCGAGGGCAGTAAAGAGACGCGGCATTTAGCATCCTCCTCGAACGGTTCTGAGCCAGAGCGTCGTGTGGCTTCAGCCACGGGAGGACGCTCTGAATTAGAGTGCCTGTGCATCGATCAACAGAAAAACGAATCTCTTTTTCCTAATCGATGTATTTCTTAGCGAATCATTCTTCGCCCTCTTGGGCAAGCTGTTTATGCTTGACGATTGTGTCAGCCGCCTGATGTCCCCGTCTTTTGTTCGGCTTTGAGGACTTTCTCGATTGTTGGCATGAAATTGCTCACCATCGTTTCTACGCCCTTTTCATTCGGGTGCATGCCGTCTTCAAGCTGCAATTGTTTTTGTGCAGCGACACCATCGAGGAAAAATGGATACAGCGGCACGCCATATTTTTGCGCGAGCTTTGGATAGATCGGGTTGAACTTGTCGGCATAATCTTTGCCCATGTTAGGCGGGGCTATCATGCCAGCGAGAATAACCGAGATGCCGCGTTTTTTGAGACGCGAGAGCATTTCATCGAGGTTTTTCTCAGTAATATCAGGCGCAATCCCGCGCAGCGCATCATTGGCTCCGAGTTCGAGGATGACCAGGTCGGTGCCATCCGGAATTGACCAGTCGATGCGCGCGAGACCGCCAGTAGTGGTATCACCCGATACGCCGGCATTCTCGATGCTGACTTCATATCCTTTATCATCGAGCGCTTTTTCGAGTTGCTGCGGGAAGGCGGCATTTGAAGGCAAAAGATAGCCCGCCATCAGACTGTCGCCGAAGCCAACAATTTTGACGGGTGCCAGTTGCTCGGTTGGCAATGCGTCCTCAAGCCCCGTAGGTTCTTCCTGCGCACGCGCAGCGGTAGCGATAAAAGACGCAGCTACGACAAAAATCGATAACCAAACCGTGATCGAGTGTTTGAAACGCATCGTTAGCAACCCATATCTAGCTAATTGGTGGTGGATCCACCTACATGATTCCTTCTTGCGCAAAACAAGATCATTTTTGTGACGCGCTTTGGCTCTTAATATTCATATAGGAAGAAAAACGCGTGACGGAACAGGTGACTTCGCTAAATCATGGCCCGATCATCGAGCTAGAGAATGTTCATCTGACTCTGGGACATGCGGCATCATCGGTGCATGTGCTTAAAGGTGTCTCGCTTTCCATTGCCCAGGGGCGCTCTGTTGGTATCGTCGGCCCGTCGGGCTCGGGCAAGTCTACACTGTTGATGGTGCTGGCCGGTCTTGAGCATATCGATCAGGGCAAGGTGAAGATCGCAGGCGAAACCATAAGCCAAATGACCGAGGATCAGGCAGCAGCATTTCGCGGTGCGAATATCGGGATCGTGTTCCAGTCTTTCCATCTCATTCCGAATATGACGGCACTCGAAAATGTCGCCGTGCCACTTGAGCTTGCAGGCCGCAGAGATGCGTTTGAAGTGGCAGAGCGCGAATTGCGTGCCGTCGGCCTTGGTGAGCGTCTCACGCATTATCCCTCAGAACTTTCCGGTGGTGAGCAGCAGCGTGTGGCGATTGCCCGTGCGCTTGCGCCAAGCCCGAAAATTCTGATTGCTGATGAGCCAACAGGCAACCTCGACACGGCCACAGGTCGACAGATCGCCGATCTTTTGTTTTCCAAACAGCGTGAAAATGGCCTGACCATGGTGCTTGTCACGCATGATCCATCGCTTGCAGCGCGTTGCGATCAGGAAATTCCGGTCCGTTCCGGCCGCATTGAAGAACCTGCCCGAAAAGAGCCAGCGCTTGAAACAGCGGTGGCTGGCGCATGAGCAAACTTGCCTCATTTTCATTAGCTCTTCGCTTTGCGCTGCGCGAAATGCGCGGCGGGCTTTCCGGCTTCTATATTTTTCTGGCTTGTATCGCGCTGGGTGTCGCAGCAATTGGTGGCGTCAACTCAGTTGCACGTTCCGTCAGCACTGGCATTGCCGCAGAAGGCCAGAGCATTCTTGGTGGTGATGTCAGTTTTGCGCTTAACCAACGCGAAGCAAGTGCTGAAGAGCGTGCTTTCATAGACAGCCAAGGCACGGTTGCTGAAAGCGCGACCATGCGCTCAATGGCGCGTCTGCCGGATGGCTCCGATCAGTCGTTGGTCGAGGTGAAGGCGGTTGATGCTGTTTATCCGCTCTATGGTGCGTTGAAGGTCGCACCGGAACTTTCGTTTGAGGACATGACGAAGCAGCAGGACGGCGCTTATGGTGCTGCTGTCAGTCAGGACTTCCTCAATCGCATGGGTGTGAAGCTTGGAACGAAAGTTCTGCTCGGTTCGGAAACATTTGAACTGCGCGCACTGATCGAAAGCGAGCCTGACCTTCTGTCGTCAGGTTTCAATTTTGCACCGCGCTTTCTGGTTTCAATAGATGGTCTTCGCGCATCCGGTCTGATCCAGCCCGGAAGCCTTGTCGATCATATTTATAAGGTGGCCTTGCCCGATGGTGCGCCTGATTCTGCAATCGCTCAACTGCGTGAACGCGCTACCGCCGACTTTCCCGACGCTGGCTGGAATATCCGTTCGCGCAACAACGCGGCACCGGCGCTGACCGCCAATATCGAACGCTTTTCACAGTTTCTCACGCTGGTCGGCCTGACCGCCTTGATCGTCGGCGGTGTTGGCGTTGCTAATGCAGTGCGTGCTTATCTTGATGGCAAGCGCGGCGTGATTGCGACGTTTAAATCACTGGGCGCGCCGGCGCGTTTTGCCGTGCTGGTCTATCTGGTGCAGATCATGGTCATCGGTCTGATTGGGATTGCGATCGGGCTGGTACTTGCGGCAATCATCCCATTTGCAGCCGCTTTGGCGCTTGCCAATTATCTGCCGGTTGCGGGCGGCGGCGGTTTCTTCCCCGATGCACTCGCCTTGGCAGCCGTGTTTGGTCTCATCACAACGCTTGCCTTTGCGATCATACCGCTTGGTCGTGCGCGTGAAATTCCTGCAACGGCGCTTTTCCGCGAACAGGGCTTTGAGCAACGCGGATTGCCGCCATTTCTCTATTTGGCGTTGGCCGTTCTGCTGATTGCCGCCTTGGCCGGTCTTGCGCTTTATGTCGCTTATGACAGGCGGATTGCAGCGATCTTCATCGTCTCATCAATCGCTGCCTTTGGTGTTCTGCGGCTGGTCGCGGACGGTATCCGCTGGCTGGCTCGCCGTGCGCCGCGCACGCGCTCGACCGCCTTTCGTCTGGCCATTGGCAATATCTATCGTCCCGGCGCGCTGACACCTTCTGTTGTGCTTTCGCTCGGCCTCGGCCTCACGCTAATGGTAGCAATTGCGCTCATAGACGGTAATCTTCGGCGTCAGGTGACGGAGAATATCCCTGCACAAGCGCCGGACTTCTTCTTTGTCGATATTCAGAACAACGACATTGGCGATTTCACCAAGCTTGTCAGCGGCATTGTGCCGGACGGCAAACTGACTTCCGGCCCTATGCTGCGTGGCCGCATCGTTGCTTTCAACGGCACCAATGTTCGTGACATGACCATCCCGCCTGAGGCTGCATGGGTGCTGCGTGGTGATCGTGGCATCACATTTGCCGACAAGGTTCCTGAAAACTCGACGCTGACCGAAGGCGAATGGTGGCCCGAAAATTACTCCGGCGAACCGCTTGTGTCCTTTGCCGAACGTGAAGGCAAGGAACTGGGTCTGAAAGTTGGCGACATGGTTACGGTCAATGTGCTTGGCCGTAATATCAATGCCAAAATCGCAAGCTTCCGGCAGTTGCAATGGGAAACGCTGGCGATGAATTTCGTCATGGTGTTCTCGCCCAACACATTTGCCGGGGCGCCTGCCACATGGCTTGCAACGCTGACCATTCCTGATGGTCAGAAAAATCTGGCACCGGATGTTTTGCGACAGGTTACCAAAACATGGCCAGCGGTTACCACCGTCAGCGTGACCGATGCGCTGGATGTTGCAAACGATCTGATTAGTCAGCTTGCAACGGCAATCCGCGCGGCGGCATCCATCGCGCTTGCCGCTTCAGTGTTGGTGCTGGGTGGCGCTTTGGCTGCAGGCAACCGCGCCCGCGTTCATGATGCGGTGGTGTTGAAAACGTTAGGTGCCACGCGTGGCACGCTGATCAGCGCCTATATCATTGAATATATGCTGCTGGGTCTGGCAACCGCGGTCTTTGCGCTGGTCGCAGGTGGTGTCGCGGGCTGGTATGTGGTTGTGGAAGTGATGAAGCTCAAAGCACAGTTTCTACCGGATGTTGCACTGATGACGGTTGGGGTTGCTCTGGTGCTGACTGTCGGTTTCGGTCTTGCCGGAACATGGCGGGTGCTGGGTCAGAAGCCTGCAAATGTGCTCCGCACCTTATGAAGCATTTGTAATGTGGAAGCTTAAAATCGCTTAAGCCTTTGGATCGCATGGATAATGCGATCCGTATTTCAACCAGCATCATCACGATTTTTTTCAAGTGGTACTTGTGTGAGAGCGGCAAAATCCCCATAATAAAACGCAGGCATGCTGGGGTCCCGCCAGCGGCGCCTGGGAGCGGCTCGAAAAGAGCCTGACCTCGACACCGGACGGGACAACGCAAAAGGATTTAAGTCATGGCTGACTTTCGCAATATTCAGGCACAGCAGAGGCCGGTAGGTGGCGCTCGTGTTGGTGCCGACATCGATCAGGGCCTCCGCAGCTATATGCTCGGCGTCTACAATATGATGGCAATTGGTCTGGTTGTTACCGGCCTTGCTGCTTTGGCTGTTTCGTCGCTGGCTGTCACAACCGATCCGTCGGCTGCGGTTGCACAGATGTCAAACGGCAAGATGCTTACCGCACTTGGTGCAGCACTTTACACATCGCCACTGCGCTGGGTTGTTATGCTCGCGCCGTTGGCTGCCGTATTCTTCCTGAGCTTCCGCATTGAGCGTCTTTCGGTTGGTACAGCTAGCGCCGTTTTCTGGGGCTACGCAGCGCTCGTTGGTCTCTCGCTGTCGTCGATCTTTCTGGTTTACACCGGTCAGAGCATCGTTCGCACCTTCTTCGTAACCGCTGCCTCGTTTGGTGCGCTGTCGCTTTACGGCTACACAACCAAGCGCGACCTGTCGGCTATGGGCTCGTTCCTGATGATGGGTCTGTTTGGCCTGATCATTGCTTCGGTCGTTAACATCTTCCTCGGCTCCACCGCGCTGCAGTTTGCAATCTCGGTGATCGGCGTTCTGATCTTCGCAGGTTTGACCGCTTACGACACACAGTCGATCAAGGAAATGTACTTCGAAGGTGATTCTGCTGAATCGCAGGGCCGTAAGGTCGTTATGGGCGCGCTGCGTCTGTACCTCGACTTCATCAACATGTTCATGTTCCTGCTTCAGTTCATGGGCAACCGTGACTAATCAGTCTGAGCTATAAGAATTTGAAAGGGCAGCGGAAACGCTGCCCTTTTTGCTTTTCAAAATGAATGCTTGGAGTCATTCTCAGCGGGCAATTTCAAACTGAGTCCCGGCCCATATGCCCCATATTCGCGACTTTCATCCCACCGACATTGAAGCCATAACAACCATCTATACCGAAGCCGTGCTGAACGGCTCAGGTTCCTATGATCTCGAGCCGCCGACGCTTGAAGACATGACACGCCGCTTTGATAGCTTTGTCGAACAAGGCTTTCCAATTCTGGTTGCCGAAGAAAACGGGTTTGTTCTGGGCTATGCCTATATCAGCTATTTCCGCACCCGCCCCGCCTATCGCTGGCTTGCGGAGGATTCGATCTATATCGCACCCGATGCGAAGGGGAAGGGCGTCGGCAAGCTTTTGCTTGGTGAACTGATCAAACGCGCAACAGCGCTCGGCTTCCGGCAGTTACTGGCAGTGGTTGGCGATGGCGAGCACAATATAGGCTCCGTGAAGCTGCATGAGAGCCTCGGCTATGTTCATTGTGGGCGCATTCAGGGATCGGGCTTCAAGCATGGGCGCTGGCTTGATACGGTGCTCATGCAGTTGCCGCTCAATGGTGGCTGCTCGGTTGATCCCGGACCGATGCCTCTGACTTAATAAAAGCGCATCCCGAAAAGTGCGAAGCGGTTTTCGGATAAGATGCGCGTCAAAAAGAGCAGCATCCCGAAAGGTGTGAACGGCTTTCCGATAAAATGCGCTTCTTAATTGCCTACAAGCTTGAGGCTTTTGTCGAAAACGCGCAGCACGCGTTCCAGTTCGTGTCCGCGTTTCATAACAAGCCCACTTGCGGCAATAACCGAATAGGCACCCTGCTTGTTCGCAAGCTTCGGGTTTTTCTCAACACGAAACAACGGAACTTCGCTGGCGCGCCGAAAGATGGAGAAAACTGCTCTGTCGGCAAGGTGGTCGATGGCGTAATCGCGCCACGCGCCTGTTGCGACCATGCGGCCATAAATATTGAGGATTTTTCCCAGTTCGTGCCTGTCAAAACTAACCGTCGGCGATTGCGGACGTGATGGGCCAAGAGGAATTACTTTTGGCGTTGCCGATGTAGGAGAAATGGGTTGCGATGATTGATCTTCATTCGCAGCGCTTGGAATATCCATTGTGTTCCTTTCATCGCGAAATGGGTCATGAAGGAAACGAGGCGGGAGAAGCAGATCACCTCATGACGGTATGTTGATGCTTTTATTAAATTTTTGCAAGGTTGAGTTTGAAGGCTAGCGCTCACTCTCTGATTGGTCTATACAAAACTACTCCCTATTAGTTGTATATTAGATGATCACGAAAAGAGAATGTCTGTTCTCAATGGTGATTGCTGGCCACATTTTAGCCTTGCCAAATTCGCATTCTGGCCTGATTGTAGGATAAATATCAGCGTGTTGCCTGAGACGGTTCGGTTCAGGTATGTCCACCCCAAGCCCCCCGCCCAAAGGACTGCCTGAGCCGAACCAACTCCTGCTGGATCACTTTCTTAGCGACACAAAATTCCCGGAAAAATTGCCAGAACTGAGCTGAATGAGGAATTGGAAACAGCATATCGCTGCTGTTCTTTGTTCCGATTAAAGGGACAACTGGCTTTGCTGTTTGTATATCGCAGCACCATGAATTGGACCCAGAGCCTTATCGCTATTGCTTTCTTGTAAAACGATAGCGCAGCCTGTGACGTCTTTGCGCGTGAGTTCGGACGCTGGCAATTCAATCTTCAGCGCTTCACCATCCCACATGCCGATGGTGTTAATGTCCATGACTGTATTTCGATAGGTAACCGACTGTCCGGCATTTTCGCCTTTGTCAATTGGTATCGTCACCGAATCGCGCAGATAAAACATCACAACATGTATAGGCGTCTTTGGCTTTTCGCCCTTAGCAATCTCGATGGAGAGCCGACCATCATCGAGTTTTTTGATTGAAACAGGCACGTTAAGTTTGTTTTTCGAAAGATGATTTTTCACGACGTCAGCGTTGTTGCCGTTCATCTCGGCAGCACCATTGACGATGGCCTGAGGCGTATAAACCATCTTCGCATTGAATGAATTGCGATAGGCATTCTGGCGGTCAGTATTATCCTGAGAGGCCAGCGTATCTCGCCAGCCCATATAATCCCAGTAATTGACGTGAAACGACAGCGCCAAGACGTTTGGATCATCGGCATAGGATGCCAGATTCTTGTCGGCCTGCGGGCAGGATTTACAGCCTTGACTGGTATAAAGCTCAAGCACCGATGTGCGCGTGCTGTTGTCTTGTGCCTTTGCAGCGCCACTCATTGACAGGCAACCAGTGAACGCCATCCCCAGCGCAGCACAAACACAACGCAGACCGGGAGCGCACTCGTCGGAAAGCCATGTATATGTCCCATTGAAAGGGGAGTGGAAGGTCACTTTGGTTTCATCCTGTTATAATTGACGCTGACATCTATTATGTAGGAATTGCGACGATCAATAGGAAGTCACGTTGCAGTGAGATTTGTCGCAGTTTTTGTCATATGGGTGTTTCTTTTATCCCACGATTGAGCTGGCTTGCGATAAGCGTCGCTTACGCACAATTATATAGGCACAGGACTGAGTGAATATGAGGGCGAGTTTAAGAGAAAAGGCCATCTCTATTTGCGATGAGAAAATCGCGAAGAAGGGCGAGACCGTCGGCATTTCCTTTTATGCATTCTTTGCCAATAAGAACTCAGACCCAGACTTGCTTATGGAAGCAGCGGAATGGTGGATCAAAACGCATAAGCTCGATCACTTTGAGAAGGCTTTGAAAATCAGGGAAATGATTCGTTCGGGGCTATAAATGGTAAAGCCGCCGGATTTCTCCAGCGGCTTTTCGTTTTATGAACGCGCTGATTAAGCAGCGAGATCGCGCAGAACGGTCTGCAGAATGCCGCCGTTCTTCATGTAGTCGAGCTCGTCCAGTGTATCGATACGGCAGATCAGTGGAACCTTCTTCACCGTGCCATCGGCATAAGTGATCGAAGCTTCGACCTTCTGACGTGGACGCACATCGGCAAGGCCTTCGATGGAGACGATTTCGTCACCCTTCAGACCCAGTGTCTGCCAGCTTGTGCCTTCCTCGAAGACGAAAGGCACAATGCCCATGCCAACAAGGTTGGAGCGGTGAATACGCTCAAACGACTGTGCAATCACGGCTTTCACGCCAAGCAAATTGGTGCCCTTTGCAGCCCAGTCACGCGACGAGCCATTGCCATATTCGACGCCCGCGAACACGACAAGCGGAACACCTTCGGCCTTATACTGCATGGCAGCATCATAGATCGAGGTTTCTTCCTTCGACGGATAGTGAATGGTGTAACCGCCTTCACGTCCATTTTCACCCAGCATGTGGTTGCGAATACGGATATTTGCGAAGGTGCCGCGCATCATCACTTCATGGTTGCCGCGGCGTGTGCCGTACTGGTTGAAGTCGGCAATGCCGACGCCATGATCAAGCAAATACTTGCCAGCTGGCGACTGTGCCTTGATTGAGCCTGCAGGCGAAATATGGTCGGTGGTGATCTTGTCGCCGAAGAGGCCCAGGACACGCGCGCCCTTGACGTCCGCGATCGTACCAGCCGACTTTCCCATGCCCACGAAGTAGGGCGGGTTCTGCACATAGGTCGAGTTGTCGTCCCATGCATAGGTTTGGCCTGCTGGCACCTGAACGGCCTGCCAGTTTTCGTCACCCTTGAACACGTCCGCATATTTCTCCGAGAAGATTTTACGGGTTACGTTCTTGGCAATGAAATCCTGAATTTCAGCCGATGAAGGCCAGATATCGCGCAGGAATACCGGATTACCGTTCTGATCTTCGCCAAGCGGCTCCTTGGTCAGGTCTTTCGTGACCGTACCTGCAAGCGCATGAGCTACAACCAGTGGCGGCGAAGCGAGATAATTCGCCTGAACGTCAGGAGAAACGCGGCCTTCAAAGTTACGGTTGCCGGACAAAACAGCTGCTGCAATCAGACCCTTTTCGTTGATCGTCTTGGAGATCGGTGCAGGCAATGGGCCGGAGTTACCGATACAGGTCGTGCAGCCGAAACCAACAAGGTTGAAGCCGAGCGCATCAAGATCTTTCTGCAGACCAGCCGATTCAAGATAAGCGGCAACCACCTGAGACCCAGGAGCGAGCGAGGTCTTGACCCATGGCTTGGTCTTGAGACCCTTGGCGACTGCGTTGCGTGCCAAAAGACCGGCAGCAATCAGCACGCTTGGGTTCGAGGTGTTGGTGCAAGAGGTGATCGCAGCAATGGCGACATCGCCATGACCGAGATCAAAATCCTCGCCCTCAACCGCATAACGTGCGCTCTGGCCGGTGGTCTTTTTGTATTCAGTTTCAAGCGAGGTCGCGAAGCCCGATGCGATATTTTCCAGCGCAATACGGCCTTCCGGACGCTTTGGACCAGCCATCGATGGAACGACTTCACTCATATCCAGTTCGAGAACATCAGTGAATACTGGTTCAGCGCTATCTGCTTCGCGCCACATGCCCTGCGCACGCGAATAGGCTTCTACAAGCGCGATACGGTCTTCTTCGCGACCGGTCGTGTTCATGTAGTTGAGTGTCTCTTTGTCGATCGGGAAGAAACCACAGGTCGCGCCATATTCAGGACCCATGTTTGCAATGGTTGCGCGATCAGCGAGCGTCATATTGTCGAGGCCGGGGCCAAAGAACTCAACGAATTTGCCAACCACGCCTTTTTTGCGCAGCATCTGTGTAACAGTAAGCACCAGATCGGTTGCAGTTACGCCTTCTTTGACCTTACCGGTCAGACGGAAGCCGATAACTTCCGGCAGCAGCATGGACACAGGCTGACCCAGCATCGAAGCTTCCGCTTCAATACCACCAACACCCCAACCAAGAACACCGAGGCCGTTGACCATGGTGGTGTGGCTGTCTGTGCCGACGCAGGTATCAGGATAAGCAATGGTTACGCCATCTTCTTCCTTGGTCCAAACGGCCTGCGCCAGATATTCGAGGTTAACCTGATGGCAGATGCCTGTGCCCGGAGGAACAACACGGAAGTTTTTGAATGCCTGCTGGCCCCATTTAAGGAAGCGGTAACGCTCACCATTGCGCTGATATTCCAGGTCCACATTGGCCTTGAACGCGCTTGGATTGCCGAATTCATCCACGATAACCGAGTGATCGATCACGAGATCGACAGGAACCAGCGGATTGATTTTTTCCGGGTCGCCGCCAAGCGCCTTAAGGCCATCGCGCATGGCTGCAAGATCAACAACGGCTGGAACGCCGGTAAAATCCTGCATGAGAACGCGCGCTGGGCGATAAGCGATTTCTGCGCCGGCAGAACCACGATCATTAAGCCATGCGGCTACAGCTTCGATGTCTGACTTTTTCACAGAGCGGTCATCTTCAAAGCGGAGCAGGTTCTCAAGCAGAACCTTCATGGAAAACGGAAGTTTGGAAACGCCCTCCAAGCCGTTCTTTTCGGCTTCTGTCAGGCTGTAGTAAACATATTCCTTACCGGCTACGGTAAGGGTTTTGCGGCATTTAAAGCTGTCGATGTGCGACACAGCGTTCGTCCTTCATGCTACTGGCCGGAAAACCAGGACGAACGCCTAAGCTAGCGTTTCAAGGACGCGCTAAGGTGCGGGTGCAGTCATTTCCGCTGTCCGTCCCGAAACCTGTGCTCCTACAAGCGACAAGCCTTTGAGATCGGCCAAAATTTGTTTCCACACCGACCGCTGGCATGGTAGCCCTCATATAGAGAGTTTCTTAAAACGATTCCAGACAGAATATCGTGATTTTGTTCCCTTGCGGCGAAATGTTGCGATACCCCCGTTTCATACGTGCGTGGTGGGGGCTAAGGAGAGAAAATGCGGCTTTTGGCCGAAAATCTTGCAGGCGAGCGCGGCGGCGAAACGATATTTGCGAACCTCACGGTTGAATTGCGTTCAGGCGAAGCGGTGGTTGTTACAGGACCGAACGGCTCTGGAAAATCGACATTGCTGCGAATCATCGCTGGTCTGTTGGCGCCCGAAGAAGGCTCGATCCAGCTTGTTGGAGATGAGACGATCCTTCCCATTCAAGCAGCGTGTCATTATCTTGGTCATCAGAATGCAATGAAGCCAGCTTTGAGCGTGCGTGAGAATCTTCTGTTCTGGCAAAAATTCAATGGAGCAGTAGCCCTCGATATTGACGAGGCATTGGAAGCCGTTGATCTGCCAGGCGTTGAACATCTCCCTTTCGGCTATCTTTCAACGGGGCAGAAGCGACGCGTTTCCATCGCAAAACTGTTGATCAGCCATCGTTCGCTCTGGATTGTCGATGAGCCGACTGCTGGTCTCGACAAGGCATCCGAGGCGCGCTTTGCAGAACTGATGCGCGATCATATGCGCGAGGGCGGCATGGTGATTGCCGCCACGCATATTCCTCTCGGCCTTGAAGGTGTCAAGACGCTCGACATGGCGCAATATTCGCCCGAGGTCGTGTGATGCTGGCGCTGTTTTTGCGAGATTTACGCTTGAGTTTCCGTGCCGGTGGCGGTGCGCTGATCGGTATTTTGTTCTTTCTGGCGGTGATCTCGGTGATGCCGTTTGGCGTCGGACCTGATCTTAATCTGCTATCGCGCATTGGCCCTGCGATGCTGTGGATCGGCGCTTTGCTGGCAACGCTTCTTGGCCTCGACCGGCTGTTTCAGGCGGATCGCGATGATGGCTCGCTCGACCTTCTGCTCATCGGCGCAGACCGGCACATGCTGGCTTTCACAGTCTTTGTGAAATGCTTTGCCCATTGGGTAGCGAGCGTTTTGCCGCTGGTGATTGCTTCGCCCCTGCTGGGACTATTCATGAATATGGACGCAACGGCAACTGCTGCAACCACGCTGACATTGCTGGTCGGAACGCCTGCTATTACCTTTATCGGCGCTGTGGGTGCCGCACTTGCGGTTGCTTTGCCGCGCGGCGGCTTGCTGGTTTCGGTAATCGTGCTGCCGCTGACAATTCCGGTGCTGATTTTCGGCGTGTCCGCTTCTTATGGCGCGACCGATATGGTGGCACCTTTCTTTGCACCTTTTCTTATTCTCTGCGCACTGACTTTGTTTTTCGCAGTTTTGGGGCCGCTCGCTGCGGCGGCATCGTTAAAAAGCTCGGCAGATTAAACAAGATTCTGTTGTGATTAGATGAAATCATGCTCGGCGGATTGACGCAGTTGATTACGGTCAATTGAACGCCATAACGCGTCAGGTATAAGTATAGCCCATGACGAATGACATTGTGAAAACCACAAGCTGGCTTGATCTGGCAAACCCCACGCGCTTTCTTGGCTTTGCGGGCAAGGTTCTGCCGTGGCTGGCCATCCTCTCTGCGCTGTTTCTGGCCGCAGGGCTTTATATGGTCTTCCTGTCGCCTGATGATTATCAGCAGGGGCTGACGGTTCGCATCATGTATATTCATGTGCCTTTCGCATGGCTTTCCATGATGTGTTATTCGATCATGGCAATCTCGGCGCTTGGCACATTGGTCTGGCGTCATCCGCTGGCCGATGTTTCCATCCGTGCCGCAGCACCTTTGGGGGCGGTTTTCACGGCACTTGCACTTGCAACCGGCTCGCTCTGGGGCAAGCCAATGTGGGGCACATGGTGGGTGTGGGATGCGCGCCTGACCTCCGTTTTCGTGCTGTTCCTGATGTATCTTGGCATTATCGCGCTGTCGCGCGCCATGGATGATCCGGCAAAAAGTGCAAAGCCCGTGGCCGTGCTCACACTTGTCGGCTTCATCAATATCCCGATTATCAAATTCTCGGTGGACTGGTGGAACACATTGCATCAGCCCGCTTCGGTGTTCCGCATGGATGGCCCGACCATTGACGGCTCCATGCTGCGCCCGCTTTTTGTGATGGCGATTGGCTTCACGCTGCTGTTTCTGACCTTGCATATGATGGCAATGCGCAATGAAATCTGGCGTCGCCGTGTGGCCATGATGAAGAAGCTTGCAGCGCGCAATGCAGATCGCAGCCGCCTGAAAAGAGCGCGCGCTGACGCGCAAGGGGAGGCCGCACAATGAGCCATTTCGCTTACGTGATGACGTCTTACGGGATTGCCGCAGCAGCCCTTGCGATAACTATTGGCTGGATACTGATTGATCAACGTATCCAGAAAAGCGAGCTAAAACGGCTTGAGGCTCAGGGTGTGCGCCGCCGTTCCGACAAAGCATCCGGTTCCGCACAATGACTGAAGCCACAAAGAAACGCGCAACCTGGGTTGCATTGCTGCCGCTGATGATTTTCGTCGGTCTTGCAGCAATCTTTGCGGTGCAACTCTTATCCGGCAAAGACAATACGACCATTCCGTCCGCACTAATCGGCAAGGATGCTCCGCAAACCAATCTCCCGCCGGTGGAAGGTCTTGTGCAGGACGGCACACCCGTGCCGGGCCTCAACAGCGATGATTTCAAAACTGGTTCTGGGGGCAAGCTCACACTGGTGAATGTGTGGGGATCATGGTGCGTCCCATGCCGTCAGGAACATCCGCTGCTGATGGAGATCGCTAAAGACGAGCGCATTCGTGTGGTGGGCCTTAATTATAAGGACCAGCCCGAAAACGCCCGCCGTTTCTTAGGCGATTTAGGCAATCCATTTGCCGCAGTCGGTGCCGACCGTGCCGGTCGATCAGCCATCGAATGGGGCGTCTACGGTGTGCCTGAAACCTTCCTCGTCAATGCCGATGGGAAGATCGTTTATAAGCATGTTGGACCGTTTACGCCGGAGTCAGTCAAGAATGACCTGATGCCAGCAGTGGAAAAAGCACTGCAAAAATAAAGCTCTAAAATGGAAAAAGCCCCGTATGTGCGGGGCTTTTGCTTTTTCAGTTTATCAATCAGGCAGCTTTCTTACCGCGCCCTTCGCGGCACTGGTTGCCATGGAAGCATAGGCTTTCAGCGCGGTTGAAATCTTGCGCTTGCGCTGTTCCAGTGGCTTCCAGCCCGTTTCATTCTGCTCTGCGCGGCGTTGCGCCAGTGTTGCATCATCAACAGCGAGGTGGATCGTACGGTTTGGAATGTCGATGTCGATGATATCGCCTTCGCGCACCAGACCGATTGTGCCGCCTTCGGCTGCTTCCGGCGAAACGTGACCAATCGAAAGACCCGAAGAGCCGCCCGAGAAGCGTCCGTCGGTGATCAGCGCACAGGCTTTGCCGAGCCCCTTCGATTTCAGGTAGCTGGTTGGATAGAGCATTTCCTGCATGCCCGGACCACCACGCGGACCTTCATAGCGGATCAGCACAATGTCGCCAGCTTTGATCTTGCCGTTGAGAATGGCAAGAACCGACGAGTCCTGGCTTTCAAAAATGCGTGCAGGGCCGGAGAATTTCAGGATGGAATCATCCACGCCGGCTGTCTTCACGATGCAGCCATCTTCAGCGAGATTGCCGTAAAGTACGGCCAGACCACCATCCTGAGAGAATGCATGTTCTTTCGAGCGGATGACGCCCTTTTCACGGTCAGAATCGACGCTGTCAAAGCGGCGTTCCTGAGAGAATGCAACCTGTGTTGGTACACCACCCGGAGCAGCGGAATAGAACTTATGCACCATTTCGCTCTTGGTGCGGGTTACGTCCCAAGTATCAAGTGCCTTGCCCATGGTTTCGCTGTGTACGGTCGGCAGATCGGTATTGATGAGGCCTGCTTTGTCGAGCTGGCCGAGAATGCCCATGATACCGCCTGCACGATGCACGTCTTCCATGTGAACCGTGTTGTTGGCAGGTGCCACTTTACAAAGCACCGGAACACCGCGCGACAGACGGTCAATATCCGCCATGGTGAAGTCGATTTCGGCTTCTTGCGCGGCGGCAAGCAAATGCAGAACCGTATTAGTTGAGCCGCCCATGGAAATGTCGAGCGTCATCGCATTTTCAAACGCTTCGAAGCTCGCAATAGAGCGTGGCAACACGCTTGCGTCGTCCTGCTCATAATAACGGCGCGCAAGATCAACAATCAGATGACCGGCTTCAACAAACAGGCGCTTGCGGTCGGCGTGCGTTGCAAGCGTCGAGCCATTGCCCGGCAGCGACAGACCAAGTGCTTCGGTGAGGCAGTTCATCGAGTTGGCTGTGAACATACCGGAGCACGAGCCACAGGTCGGGCAGGCGGAGCGTTCAATCGTCTTAACCTGATCGTCGGTGTAGCTGTCGTCGGCGGCTGCAACCATCGCATCGACGAGATCGAGCTTTTTGACCTGATCGTCCCAGATAACCTTACCGGCTTCCATCGGGCCGCCGGAAACGAATACGACCGGAATATTAAGGCGCAGCGACGCCATCAGCATGCCGGGGGTGATCTTGTCGCAATTGGAAATGCAAACCATTGCATCGGCGCAATGGGCATTGACCATATATTCGACCGAGTCAGCGATCAGTTCGCGCGATGGCAGCGAGTAAAGCATGCCATCATGGCCCATGGCGATGCCGTCATCGACGGCAATGGTGTTGAATTCCTTGGCAACGCCACCCGCTTTTTCGATCTCGCGCGCGACGAGCTGGCCGAGATCTTTCAGATGCACATGACCGGGAACGAACTGCGTGAATGAGTTCACCACAGCAATAATTGGCTTGCCAAAATCCTCATCTTTCATGCCGGTGGCGCGCCATAGGCCGCGCGCGCCAGCCATGTTGCGGCCGTGAGTGGTAGTACGCGAACGATAAGGAGGCATTTTCAAACCTTTTAGGAACTGTTCTAACTTTAGAGCGCCGTGCGTCTTTTTGGACGCACTAAGGACGCTCTAACTCTTTGAATCGGCGCATCGTGCTTTTCTGAAATCGAAATCGATTTCAGGCCGATGCGCTGATGCCGGTATGCCAGAATCATTTCCGCAGAGCAAAGCGCAAATTGCCCCAGAGACTGCACTGGCGCACTATTTTTAAGGCACGTTGCATTCCACGGAAGGTTCAGGCGTGCAATGATAATCGCAGACACCGACACGGATAATGTAACACATTATTGATATAATGCAAAAGATTTTGCCATTTAAACGTAATGAAATTTCTTAAATAGCAATCAGATAGAGTTTGAAGCGCTTAAGCATAGGATGCCGGTTAAAGACTAATCGGCTTTTGAGGCTTTCGCCATAGCTGCGTATGATAAGGTATTCGCCGTTTCGATATGCTGTTCAGCGCTCAGACGGAACTGAAACGGCAGGAGATCAGGTTGGTTCTACGCTAAAAAACATGTCTTAAACGCTGCAGTTCTTCAAGCGTCATAGTGGCTGCGAGATTAAGCTCGCTTTGAGGCTGGATGCAGGCGACTGTTTCTCTCTGCGATTTGTAAACGGGTGTTTCACCGTTTTGCTTCGCTTACGCGATATTGAGGATCAAAGAGAGCATCGCTTTTCACTACAAAGCCTCCAATAGCTTCATAGCTGAGTTCTGCGCTATGATATCTTTCAGAACTGCCTCAAAATTCGGAAAAGAGTGCTGCGTCAGGCACCCTGCATTGTTTGAGAGGTGAACGCCGATGACAATGCTCTCGTTAAAACATACGGTGGCACAGGCTTGCGAAATACCGGCACATCGGGGTATCGCGCGGCGATATGAGGGGGCAATCCGCCGCCAGTATGGACCACAACAAAGACATTGCGACTTTTCAGCCGTTCCAGGATGGGTTCGAGATCACCATCCGCAAGGTTAACGTCAAGAATGGCGGCGTCAACGTCCTGCTTATTAATAAGTTCTATGGCTTGCTTTACTGTGCCGACTGGCCCAATAACAGTTCCCTGGGCATCTTCCACAGTGGCAGCCACGTCGAGAGCAACGAAAATTTCGTCCTCCACAACCAGTACTCGCCTATGTTCAAGATTATCCATCGTCTTTCCATTGTCGCTATCTTTAAACTCTTTCAAAAAGCCCATTCCTGTGGGCTTTCACGGAGTCAATGCGCAAGGGTACAGAGTGGTTCCCTGAGAAACAGGATAATAGAATAATGGTGAATCAAACCTTTACTTCGTTGAAATAGCAGGCGCTAAGTCAAAGATATAATTCGTCGAATTGGCAAGCTACTCAAAATGCGGTGAAAGTGAGTGTGGTAAGCGAGCGGACAATATTTGGAATATTCAGCACATTTTCATTGATGAATTTGCCGATGTCGTCGCCTTCTTTGACATAAATTTTTGCAAGCAGATCATATTCACCGCTCGTTGAATAAAGCTCTGAAACGATCTCACGCTGATAAAGTGTGTCGGCAACCTCATAGGTCTTGCCGGGCGCGCATTGTAGTTGCAGAAAAACGGGCTTCATATTTGTTCCTCTCGCCATAATTAGCCTTGAAGCTTTATGACTGAATTGCCGATTGTCCTGGCTGTTTCAAGCACGCTCAGAGGCTCTAAATCAAGAGTGTTTAACCCATACGCGCGTTTCTGCCTTCGGTTTAATTTACTGAATTGTATTTTTAATTGAGGAAGGCGATAAGACTCTCCAAAATTATAAATAAGACAATCATTACATGCTTTATGTACTGCCAGCCGTTTTTATCCTGTTTTCATTGGCCTTTGTTATCGTGGGGGCCATTGATAAACTGCGTCTTCATCTCCTGTGGTGTGCAGTCTGCTTTATCTGCATTGGCTTTGCCATGCTTAGCCAACTTGTCGATATACCGGCAGATGATGAAAATAATACGCTGCTAACCACTGGTATCTATGTGTTGGGCGCTTTGGCAGGCGGTCAGGGAATTCTCAGAAGATCAGGTCGGAGCCTGTCTGTTTGGTTCTGTGTCATTAGCTTCGTTTTGATCATGGGCGGAGTTCTTTGGTTTCTTTACCCGCAACCCAATGCGATTGGTCGTATTTACGTTGTGAATTTCGGCCTTGCATTCATGATTTTGGCCTTTGTCTGGTATTTGCGCGGGCTGGCCTATGGCTCTGTCGCTGACAAACTCATTCTCGGTATGTTGTTACTTGTATCGATACAGTTTTTCCCACGAACATTGCTGACCGCACAATCTATTATCGGCGACGACACCGGCATCGATTTTTCCTTCACTCCATTTTGGCAATGGACGGTTTTTTCGACTGCGGTGGCAGGCGTTATTGCAGGGCTTGTATTGTTCGCTGCTGCCGGTGCCGATCGTTTAAGTGAGCTGGAACACGAACGCGATAGAGATCCTCTGACGGGGCTTTTGAACCGACGCGGATTGGAAGCACGCATTGTTGAAGCAGAGCGCAGTAATCTTTCGGGATGGATTGTTGCTTGCGATATCGATCACTTTAAAACCATCAACGACCGCCATGGCCATGCCGCGGGCGATGCTGTCCTGAGGGAATTTTCTGATATTCTTCAGTCTTATTCCGGTGATCGCAATTTGACCGCTCGAATCGGAGGTGAAGAGTTTATTCTCTATCTCGACGATATGCCTTCGGATGAAGCATTGGCTCTTGTCGAGACGATTCGCGAAACCGTGAAGGATCGACAGTTTGCACGTTTGTCGGAAGGCCAGCAGGTTACTTGTAGCTTTGGTGCGGCTAAGCTCGAAAGCCACGGGAATTTCTGGGAAACTGTAGAGGCAGCCGATAAGGTTTTGTATGCGGCTAAGGAAGCCGGGCGTAACCGGACGTTCTTTTGGTAGCTTATTTTTATAGCCAAACCAGCCTAATGAGCGAAAGCTATTCTATGGGGATCACAATCAATAACATTGCTGTGAAGGTCGACAAGCCGGCATAAAGAGTGTGTTATTAAGGCGCTGATTTAATGTCTTTGCCAGTGAGTTTTCCAAAATCCAATGCAGTTTTTATATCGCCTGATGTCTATATCTATCGTTGTACGCTTGTTGTCGTTTGTGGCTTTTCTGGTTGCTGTTAGTGCGCCAGCAATGGCTATGACCGCGCTCGAAAAAGCGCAGCTTGAGAAGCTTGATCCTTCAACACGTCTTGAGCAGCGCTGTGATGTCGAGGCGATGGAACAGATCAGCCGCGATGTGCGGAAGTTCTCAGTCGATAAGGTTTTGGCCTATGCCTTTTCCGACCCTCATACGAGTAAAAATAGCATCAAGGCCGATGGGGCAGCGTTTCGCAGCGGTGAGCATTGGTATAAGCTCGCATTTGTTTGCAAGACTGCTGATGACCACATCAGCATCACGTCATTCGATTATGAAATCGGCGACGAAGTTCCACAGGATCAATGGGACAAGCATTACCTCGTCCCCTGATTAGATTTTATTCCTCATTATCGTCCGCGCGGCAGGCTGAAAGTATTGTCACTTCTTTTGCTGAATCATCAGCCTCAAGATGGGTCAGAACAGCCTTGCCGTCTTTCTCGTTCCAGCGATAGCTATCCTGCTCGTCCATCGCGACGTATTTTTTCAGAGCATCATGCCATTGAAGTGCAACCATTTTGCCTTCGGCATCAAGCACTGCAAATGCTGGCTCTTCACCGGCATGAATATAAGTGACTGGAACGACCACGCCACGCTCGCAAATATAGTCTGTGCGAATGACTGAATCACGGCTGATTGTCTGGGCCATAACAGGGCCGGTCATCATAAGAGCCGCCGAAAAAGCGATGATCAAGTTCTTAGTTTTGCGTAGCATGAAGATCTCTCTGTTCATGTTAATTATCTGCCAATTGCATTGTAATATGGCGATATTTTATTGTGCTTTAACAAACTCGCTTCATGGTTAAGCGCGCACAAGCATGAAGCCCAGAAAATTAAAAATTTCAATATTCTAATGGAACCGAAATCATGGTAACCCGTTGTCAGTGTGCTGGTCGTTAGATCGGCCGGGACCCGGAGTAAATTTGCCCCCGCAATCCCAATCCGGGTCCCACCTTTTCAAGGTTTTTGTTCGACTTAAGAACACAATTCTCTTTCTTAATTACATAGATATTTCTTACCCCCGCCTCAGCTATTGGGATGGATGGTTGGAAATATATTCCTTACAATCCACTTTGATTGCTCAGAAATTCCGTACAGCGTTTAAATAACAGAAACCTTGTGGCATCCTGTGATCACTGACCTCTGATACTCTTTGAGGAATGAAACGCGGAGAGGTGGACCTGAACATGTCGAAGAAAATATCAAAATTTTCATTCGCGCTCGCAACTTTTGTTGCGACCGCAGCGCTTGCCGGTGGGATTCAGGTAAGTCATGCTGACCAGACATTGCTCAATGTGTCCTATGACCCAACACGAGAGCTTTATAAAGATTATAACGCAGCCTTCGCAAAGCACTGGAAAGATGAAACCGGCGAGACGGTCACCATTCGCGCTTCGCATGGCGGATCGGGCAAACAGGCGCGTTCAGTTATTGATGGTGTGAAGGCCGACGTCGTCACGCTGGCACTGGAAAGCGATATTGACGCCATCGTCGAGCATTCCGGCAAGATCGATAAGGATTGGCGCAAGCGTCTGCCGGACAATTCATCGCCTTATACCTCGACGATTGTTTTCCTTGTGCGCAAGGGCAATCCAAAAGGCCTCAAAGACTGGGGCGATCTTGTAAAAGATGGCGTTGAAGTCATCACGCCAAATCCGAAGACATCCGGCGGTGCCCGCTGGAACTATCTGGCTGCATGGGCATGGGCGCATAAAGAATATGGCGGTGATGAAGCCAAGATAAAGGAATATATCGGCGAACTGTTCCGTCATGTGCCAGTGCTTGATACGGGTGCACGCGGTTCCACCACAACCTTCGTGCAGCGTCAGTTGGGTGACGTGTTGTTGGCGTGGGAAAACGAAGCCTACCTTTCCATCGCGGAATTCGGTGAAGATGCTTTTGATATCGTTGTGCCGCCGCAGTCAATCCTCGCAGAGCCGCCAGTGGCCCTCGTCGACAAGAACGCCGATGACAACGGAACCCGCAAGGTTGCGGAAGCCTATCTCGAATATCTCTATTCGCCGGAAGGTCAGGGGCTGGCATCCAAGCATTTTTATCGCCCATCGAAGCCCGATGTGGTGCCAGCTGACCAGAAGCGTGATTTCCCGCAGTTGCAGCTTGTGACGATTGATGATCCAATCTTTGGTGGATGGGCCAAGGCGCAGCCTTATCACTTCGGTGATGGCGGAACGTTCGATCAGATCTACAAGCCAGCAAAATAAGCTGCTCTTGGTTACGAGTCAGTACGACCAATAAAAGGGAACATAACAATGTCTTCTCACCCTGCACCGGTCAGAGCAGGGTGGCATTTCAGAAAACCGAGCGTCATTCCAGGCTTTGGACTGACACTCGGTTTTAGTGTCGCCTATTTGACTCTGCTTATTCTTATTCCGCTGGCAGCACTGGTGCTGCGCTCCACTGATGTCGGCTTTGCGGGATTTTGGAAGATCGTCACAGATGCGCGTACGGTGGCGGCGCTTGAAACAAGCTTTGGTACGGCTTTTATTGCAGCACTGGTCAATGTGGTCTTTGGTGTCATCCTTGCATGGGTGCTGGTGCGCTATCGTTTTCCGGGGCGCCGGTTCATCGATGCAATTGTTGATATTCCTTTCGCACTTCCGACAGCCGTCGCCGGTATCGCGCTGGCATCTATCTATGCGCCCAATGGCTGGATTGGCAGCCTGCTGACCCCTTTTGATATTCGGATTGCCTTTTCGCGCGCTGGCATCGTCGTAGCGCTGATCTTTATCGGCTTGCCCTTTGTGGTGCGCACGGTGCAGCCGATCATGGAAGAGATCAGCCGCGAAGTTGAAGAAGCCGCTGCAACCCTTGGTGCATCGCGTTTTCAGACCATCTGGCGCGTTCTGTTGCCAAGCCTGCAACCCGCTATCCTCACGGGCTTTGCACTGGCTTTCGCGCGTGGTGTCGGTGAATATGGCTCAGTCATCTTCATTGCAGGCAATACGCCTTATGTCTCTGAAATTGCGCCGCTTCTGATCGTGATTCGGTTGGAAGAATATGATTATGCCGGTGCAACCGCACTTGCCACTGTCATGCTGGCGCTGTCATTCGCTATGCTGCTGCTCATCAATCTGATCCAGTCGTGGACAAGAAAGAAGTACGGCTATGGCGTCTAATTCTTCCACGCGCAGCGCTGTGACAGAAAGCCTGCCGACACGGATCATTCTGATCGGCATAGCCCTTCTGTTTCTGGCGCTGTTTTTGATCCTGCCGGTCATTGCGGTTTTCGTTGAAGCCTTCCGCAAAGGCACTGGCGAATATCTGGCAGCATTGGTTGAGCCGGACGCGATTGCAGCCATCAAGCTCACGCTTCTGGTTGCCGTGATCTCCGTGCCGGTCAATCTGGTTTTTGGTGTCTCAGCGGCTTGGGCAATTGCCAAGTTTGAGTTCAAGGGCAAGGCGCTTCTGACCACGCTGATTGATTTGCCATTTTCGATCTCGCCGGTCATTTCCGGTTTGGTGTTTGTGCTGCTTTTTGCAAGCCACGGCTTGATCGGTCCCTGGCTTGAAAGCCATAATATTCAAATCCTGTTCGCAGTGCCGGGCATCGTGCTGGCGACCTTGTTTGTGACATTTCCCTTTGTAGCGCGTGAACTGATCCCGCTTATGCAGGAGCAGGGAAGCGGTGACGAAGAAGCGGCCATTTCGCTGGGTGCGAATGGCTGGCAGACATTTCGTTATGTTACGCTGCCCAATATAAAATGGGGCCTTCTCTACGGCGTCCTGCTTTGTAATGCGCGTGCGATGGGCGAATTTGGTGCAGTTTCTGTGGTGTCCGGGCATATTCGCGGCCTGACCAACACCATGCCGCTGCATGTCGAAATCCTCTATAACGAGTATAATTTCGTTGCGGCTTTTGCTGTGGCATCGCTGCTGGCACTGCTGGCGCTTGTCACTTTGGCGGTCAAAGCATTTCTTGAATTGCGCTATGGCGATGAACTGGCTGGCAGTAACGGGCATTAACACTTAGATTAGATACAAGAGAATAAGCCGCCCGGTTTTGTTGACCAGTGGCGGTAGGGGAAAGGGTCTGGAATGGAAGTTCGTGTCGCCGGTGTGCGTAAAGAGTTTGCTCGCTTTCCGGCATTGCATAATGTGTCGCTTGATATTCGCTCATCCGAGTTGATTGCTTTGCTTGGACCGTCGGGTTCCGGCAAGACAACCTTGCTGCGCCTGATTGCCGGTCTGGAAAAGCCAACCGATGGCGCCATTTATTTTGGCGATGAAGATGCGTCGCACAAAAGTGTGCAGGAGCGTAATGTCGGTTTCGTGTTTCAGCATTATGCCCTGTTTCGCCATATGACGGTCGCCGATAATATCGGCTTTGGCCTTAAGGTTCGTCCAAGTCGCACGCGCCCTGAAAGTTCAGAAATCCGCCGCCGCGCGCTCGAATTGCTCGATTTGGTACAGCTGAAGGGCCTCGAAAATCGCTATCCATCCCAGCTCTCTGGTGGTCAGCGTCAGCGCGTTGCCCTTGCCCGCGCCATGGCGATTGAGCCGAAGGTGTTGTTGCTCGATGAGCCGTTTGGGGCGCTTGATGCGCAAGTGCGTAAGGAACTGCGTCGCTGGTTGCGCGAAATTCACGACAAGACCGGCCATACCACTGTTTTCGTAACACATGATCAGGATGAAGCACTGGAACTGGCTGATCGTGTGGTGGTGATGAGCCAGGGCCGTATCGAGCAGATTGGTACGCCGGATGAGGTCTATGACAATCCCAACTCGCCGTTTGTCTATGGCTTCATAGGCGAATCGAGCACGCTGCCTGTGCGCATTGAAAATGGTGAAGTCTGGCTTGCAGATCGTAATATTGGCCTCAGCGTCGAGAAGAAGGCCGATGGCGAAGCGCAGCTTTTCTTCCGTCCGCATGAAGTTGAACTGCTTGATGGTTGCGGCGGTTGTATCGCAGGCACGGTTATTGCGAGCCGCAGATCAGGCGGCAAGCGTCGTGTGGAACTTGAAATCGGTGGTTCGCGTGAGCGCGTGGAAATCGAAATCCCTGCCGAGCATCCGGCATCTGAAAAAAGCCGCATTGCCTTTCGTCCGCGTTATTGGAAGGTTTTTGGCCGCGAAGATGCCGAAAATGCATCGAATGTGCTCGATAAGGCTTCATAAATCTGCTGCACAGCCGATTTATTCTGTCAAATCATCATCCGCATCCCAATCGGGGTGCGGATTTTTTATTTCTCTTACTGATTTGCTTGCCCGGTAAGTATTACAATGGAGCTAGACTCTGAGTGGTATTATTTTTATTTTCAGTATGTTAGGCTCAGGGTCGATTAATTTGACGGAAATGGTGTGAGACCATCCGTTTGGATACGCGGAGAAGAGGCGAAGGAAATGTGGTTCATTTTCGAGACTGTTCGACAAAGTAGCCGGGCGGATGGGCCACATCCTCCGGACACCGAAATGACTGGCGATCTGCTTCGTCAAGCCGCTTAACCGGGGGAAGGGCCCCGTTTATCGCGTCTTTCCTCGCAGCTCTTGTCATTTCAGGTGCCATTTCCATTAAATTAGTCGAACCTGAGCCTAGGTTGTATTCGCCGCACATTTCATAACGCAACATTACTACCGGGAAAGATTTGTGCGTTGCGATCTAACCGATTTGAATATCAGCACAACCCGTCGTCGCATTTTGGTCAAATGATACAGACATTCAGGGAACCGATTACGGATACTGTCGTTTTTCTGAATTGAAACTCTATTTAGTATTCACCCGCCGCATTCAACTCATTTCCTTCCGAAAGGCTGTTAAGGCACATGCCGGAATTGTCTTCTTCGCCGTCAAATTCATCCATCGTCGATCGCAAGACTTCGGATCAGATTCCGCCCGAGCAACCTTCTCCGATACGAGCTCTCTACAAAAGCGAGGATGAGCTGCGCGAACTCGCAGCTTCTGTTGCGCGCGGAGATGTGCTGGCACTCCCCGGCTATCAGTCTTTTGAATTCGATCAGCGTCTGTCTGAAAACGGCAAGCTGATCCTGCATGCTTATCGTTCATCGGACGCTGCATCGCGCGCAGGCGAAACCATTACGCCCGCTGCGCAGTGGCTGCTTGATAACCACTACCAGGTTGATAAGACTGCCCAACAGACCCGCCGCGATTTACCGCGCAAGTTCATACGCCAATTGCCAACTTATGCAGCGCAGAAAGATATGCCGCGCATTTTCGCGCTGGCCTGGCTCTATGTCGCGCATACCGACAGCAATTTTTCGCTGAAATCGCTAACTGCACTGGTGCAGGGGTTCCAGAGCGTTGAGCCGCTGAAGATTGGTGAATTGTGGGCGCTGCCATCGGCGGTGCGCTATTTCCTGATTGAGAATGTACGCCGTTTGGCACTGCGCGTTGATCGCGCGCGCAACATGCGCAATCTCGCCAATACGGCTGCTGACCGCATCGTCATTGCTGCCAACGAGCATGAACTGGAAACGGTTCTTGCGCAATATGCGCAGGCCGCACGCGACAGCACGTTTGCCACGCATCTGCTCTATCGTCTGCGCAGCGCCTCGACCGATACGTCAGCGGCATCGATCTGGCTCGAGCGCATCCTCGAGCAGGAAGGCAGCAACGCCGAAGATGCGATTGTCGAAGAACATGCCCGCCAGTCTACCGGCGGCGTGACCATGGGCAATGCGATCACCAGTCTCAAGCGCATTGACGATATTGACTGGGAAACATGGTTTGAAACCGTCAACGAAGTCGATGCGATCCTGCGTGATCATAGCGATTTCGAGTTGCTCGATTTCCGCTCGCGCAATGCCTATCGTGTGACGATTGAAAAGCTCGCCCGTTTCTCGGATATGAGCGAAATCGACATCACATGGGCGGCGTTAAAACTTGCTGAAGACAGCAAGGTTGGAGAGGCGCAAGCGGAAGGTAAAGGCTCGATCGCCTATTATCTTTCGGGTGATGGTCGTAAGGAACTCGAGCAGCTTTGCGGCTACAAGGCACCGTTTGGCACCAAAGCGCTGCGCTTTTATCGCGGCCTTGGTTTGCTGGGTCTTTTCATTCCAACGGCAATCTTCACGGTTATTATTCTGACAATCGTGCATTATTGCATGATGAAGGCTGGCCTTTCAGCCGATCTGCGCACGCTCTTTACGCTGCTTGCGCTGTTCCCGGCAATGGATGCTTCCTATTCGCTGTTCAATGCGCTCGTCCCGCGCTTTGTGCAGCCAACCCGTTTAATCGGGTTTGAATATAAGGAAGGCCTGCCTGCTGAGGCACGTACGCTGGTTGCGGTGCCAACGCTGATAACGTCACGTGATTCCATCGACGAGCAGATCCGCAATCTCGAAGTCCATTATCTGACCAATCCGCGTGGCGAGATTTATTTCTCGCTGGTCAGCGACTGGACGGATGCCAAGCAGGAAATCACGCCTGCTGATATGGAAATTTATGAATATGCGCGCGAAGAAATCGCCAAGCTTAATGCGCATTATACCGGGGATGAGCAGCCACGCTTCTTCCTGCTTCACCGCCGCCGGCTTTACAATGAAAAGCAGGGCTGCTGGATGGGCTGGGAGCGCAAGCGCGGCAAGCTGCATGAGCTGAATCTGTTGCTGCGTGGAGATCAGGATACAAGCTATTTTGCACCGGATGCCCGTCTGCCAAAAGACATCAAATATGTGATGACGCTCGATGCGGATACGCGTCTTACGCCGGAAGCGGTCACGCATCTGGTTGGCAAGTTGAGCCATCCGCTGAACCGCCCTGTTTTCGACGAGAAAACTGGCCGTGTTGTGCGCGGTTACGGCATTTTGCAGCCACGCGTAACGCCATCGCTGACCACTGGCGACGAAGCATCGTTCCTGCAACGCGTGTTCTCGGTCAATCGCGGCATCGATCCTTATGTCTTTGCTGTGTCCGACACTTATCAGGATCTGCTCGGAGAAGGCACCTTCACGGGGAAGGGCCTTTACGACATCGACGCTTTTGAAGTGGCACTGAAAAACCGCGTGCCGGAAAATACGCTGCTCAGCCACGATCTTCTCGAAGGTGGCTATGCGCGTGCGGCACTCGTCAGTGACGTAGAAGTCGTTGAAGATTATCCGACCGGCTATAATGTCGACGTGTCGCGTCACCATCGCTGGGCGCGTGGTGACTGGCAGCTTCTGCCGTGGCTGTTCTCAACAAGCCGTGGTGTGAGTGCAGTTACCCGCTGGAAAATGGTCGATAATCTGCGTCGCTCACTGAACCCGATCATGTGGCTGATTGCTTCGGTAATCGGCTGGAGCATTCTGCCGATTGGTGTCGCTTCCGTCTGGCAGGCGTTCTTGATCGTCAGTATGTTTGTGGCGCCGACTTTCGGTATTCTGACCAATCTCATTCCGTCGAATATGGATTATTCGCTGAAAGGCCATGCGCAATCGGTTCTGACCGATGTTGCATTGGGCACGGCGGATGTGGCGCTGCGCACCACCTTTATCGCGCATTCGGCGTTCCTGATGGCCGATGCAATCGTGCGCACGATCTATCGCCTGTTTGTATCGCATCGCGATATGCTTGAATGGAAAACAGCGGCGCAGGCAAAGTCATCGCCAGATACGCTGCTTTATTATTTCCAGTTGATGTGGCCTGCCATTATCATTGCCGGTCTTGCGGTGTTCATCCCACTTGGTGCTGATAGCCATGCTGCACTGATTGCAGCACCGTTTGCTGTGATCTGGTTTGCGTCGCCACTGATCGCCTGGCTCGTCAGTCGTTCAGCCAAGCCGCAAGATACGCTGGAAGTTCTCTCTTCTGATAAGGCAGACTTGCGCCGTTACGCACGTCGTACATGGCGCTATTTCGCGGAGTTTTCCAATGAGGAAAACAACCATCTGCCGCCGGATAACTTTCAGGAAGACCCGGCCCCGATTGTGGCTCAGCGCACGTCGCCAACCAATATCGGCGTCTATGTGCTGTCAGTTGTCGCGGCCCGCGATTTCGGCTGGATCGGTTTTGATGAAACGCTTAATCGCCTTTCTGCGACCGTCACCACGCTTGAAAAAATGGAGAAATATCAGGGCCATCTCTACAACTGGTATGAAACCAACACGCTGACGCCGATGCGTCCGCTCTATGTTTCTGCAGTTGATAGTGGCAATTTGGCTGGCCACCTTGTGACCCTTTCTTCGGCACTTGAAGAATGGGCAGAAGCACCAAGCGTTTATCTTCAGGCCGACCTCGACGGCATCCTTGATGTCAATGATATCCTTGAGGAAAGCATCGCGCAGATACCAGATGATCGTCGTATTCTGCGTCCGCTTCGTCGTCGTCTGGAAGAGCGGATTGCCAATTTCCGCCGCGCCGTTCGCACCATCAAGGAAGAGCCGGAAACAGCCTCTTTCCGCACGATCAATCTGTCGCTTTTTGCGACCGATATTGTGCGCCTGATGGAAGAGCTGGATAGCGAAATCGAAACGGCGGCAAGTGCTGAAGCCAAGGAATGGGCCAATATTCTGGTCGATACCTGTAAGGCACATACCGATGATTCTGTTGGCGAGCATAACACGGACGAGCTGCGCGAACGTCTGCAAGATCTGGCCGGGCGCGCGCGCCAGTTGGCCTTTGATATGCAGTTTGGCTTCCTTGAGCGTAAAGAACGTCGCCTTCTTTCTATTGGTTTCCGCGTGCAGGAAAACGAATTGGACGAAAGCTGCTACGATCTTCTGGCGTCCGAAGCGCGTCTTGCCAGCCTGTTCGCGATTGCCAAGGGCGATGTGCCGGTTGAACATTGGTTCAAGCTCGGTCGCCTTCTGGTGCCGGTTGGCTGGAAGGGCGCTCTGCTCTCCTGGTCCGGCTCAATGTTCGAATATCTGATGCCACCGTTGGTCATGTCCGAACCGCTTGGTTCGCTTCTTGATCAGACTAATAAGCTCGTGGTGCAGCGCCAGATCGACTATGCCACCTCGCGCGGTCTGCCATGGGGCATTTCGGAAGCGGCATTCAATGCGCGTGATGCGCATATGAATTACCAGTATTCCAACTTTGGCGTGCCGAATCTCGGTCTTCAGCGTGGTCTGTCGCGTAATGCTGTTATCGCGCCTTATGCGAGCTTACTTGCAGCGCAGTATCAGCCAGCGGCAGCTGTTGCGAACTTGAAGCGTCTGGCAAAGCTCGGTGCGCTTGGCCGTTATGGTTTCCACGATTCGGTCGATTTCACCCCATCGCGTGTTCGCGAAGGTGAAACCTATGCTGTCGTGAAAAACTACTATGCTCACCATCATGGCATGGCGATCATCGCCGTTAACAACGTGATTTTCGAAGGTCGTATGCGTGAGCGTTTCCACTCCGATCCGGTGATCGAAGCAGCAGAACTGCTGTTGCAGGAAAAGGCGCCACGCGAAATCCCGATGATCTATGCGAAGACGGAAAATCCGATGCGCGTGGATTCCGGCGGTTTCGACGATGCGCCAATGCGGATCATCGATGTGCCGTTCAAGGCACCGCGCACCACGCATATGATGTCGAATGGCCAATATGCGCTGATGGTCACGGCCAATGGTTCGGGTTATAGCCGCTGGCACAATTGGGACATCACGCGTTTCCATGCCGATGCATCGGAAGATTTGCAGGGTAGCTTCCTGTTCCTGCGCGATATGGAAAGCGGCTATTGGTGGTCGGCAACTGGTGAGCCAGTGCGCAACCCGGATGAGGAAACCAAGACTGTCTTCACCGAAGACAAGGCGGAATTCTACAAAACCGCCGGTGACATCAAGACCGTTGTGGAAGTGATTGTCTCGTCGGAATCGGATGGTGAAGGCCGCAGGCTCGACATCATCAACACGTCTGCGCGTGATCGCGTGATTGAAGTGACGTCCTATTCCGAACTGGTGCTGACGGATAGCGACAGCGATGCCGCTCATCCGGCATTTGCCAAGATGTTCGTTGAAACCGAAATTTCGGATAATGGCTCTACCATCTATGCGAAGCGTCGCAAGCGTGCGCCGTCTGACCCGGATATTCACGTTGCCCACTTTGTGACCGACCTGTCTGGCTCGGTTCGTGAAACGGAAGTCGAAACCGACCGCCGTGCGTTCATCGGTCGTGGCCGTTCGCTGCGCGATGCCGCAGCCTTTGATGAAGGTGCAAAGTTCACGGGAAGTCAGGGTTGCGTGCTTGATCCGATTGCATCGGTGCGCACGCGCGTCCGCGTTCCCGCACACAAGAAGGTGAGCCTCGTCTTCTGGACATTCGCAGGCGGTAGCCGTGATGCGGTAGAGCACGCTGTCGCAACCCATCGTCATCCGGAAACTTTCGTTCGCGAATATTCGCTGTCATGGACGAGCTCGCAGGTGCAGCTCTACCATATCGGCATCAAGCCAGCGGAAGCAGCCGATTATCAGAAGGTTGCGGCCTATCTGCTCTATCCAGAGCGGACCATGCGTCAGCCACCAGAAACTATTGCAGCGGGCCTTGGCAAGCAGTCGAACCTCTGGCCAATGTCGATCTCGGGCGATTATCCGATCTTTGCGCTCCGCATTGATAACGAGGTCGATCTTGATGTGCTGCGTGGCGTGCTACGTGCTCAGGAATACTGGCGCAGCAAGGGCCTGACTGTGGATGTTGTAGCGGTCAATGAACGCGCCTTCTCCTATGCACAGGATACGCAGCGGGCGATTGACTGGATCATCGAGGGCTTCCGCGCCCGTGGTGGTGGTCAGCCGCATATCTTTGCGGTCCGTCGCGATCAGATGAGCGAAGAAAGCTACAATACGCTGCTCGCCTCCGCTCGTATCGTGATGCACGCGCAGAACGGTTCGCTTGCAGAGCAGCTTCGCCGCAGTGAAGAACTCACCGTCGATCTGGCTGCACGCGGCGATGGCAAGACGCCTGCCTTGCAACAGGGTCTCGGCGCTGCGGGTCTTGCACCGGCAACAATCGAACGCGGGACCGAAGAGCGCCGTCTGGTTGCCAAGCCAAAGCCTGTTGTGCGTCCGGCGCCAACTGGCGATGATCTCCAGTTCTGGAATGGTTATGGTGGCTTTGCTGAGGACGGCAGCTATGTCGTGCGCATCAACAACCGCACAACCACGCCGCATCCGTGGATCAACGTCATCGCCAATCCGAATTTCGGCTTCCATGTTTCGGCAGAAGGTTCGGCTTTCACATGGGCGGGCAACAGTCGCGATTATCAGCTCACCCCTTGGGCAAATGATCCAGTCAGCAACCGTCCGGGCGAAGCAATCTATATTCTCGACCGAGAAACCGGACGCAGTTTTGCTCCAACAGCAAGCGTGCTCCGTGACGAGGCCGTGACATATGAAGCGCGCCACAGCCATGGCTACAGCACGTTTGCTGCCCAGCATGGCGAGCTGGCACTGGAACTGACCCATATCGTTGACGCTGAAAAGCCAGTCCGGCTCTCGCGCCTGACAATCACCAATAAGGGTCGCTCCAAGCGTAAGCTGCGCGTCTATGGCTATGCTGAATGGGTGCTGGGCAATGCCCGCTCCAAGAATGTGCCGTTCATCGTGCCATCGCAGGATGAAGAACTCGGCGCACTCTTTGCAGGTAATCCATATCACCCGGACAAGTCCGGTCAGGTGGCGTTCTTTGCGGCGACCGAAAAGCCGCAATCGGTAACGGCTGATCGTGGTGAGTTCATTGGTTCGACAGGTTCGGTTGATCGTCCTGAAATCGTGCTGGCTGGCAAAGCACTGTCCAATACGGTTGAGGCTGGCCGCGATCCGTGTGCCGCTCTTGCAATCGACGTCGAAGTTGGTCCGGGCGAAAGCCGCGAAGTGGTGTTCCTGCTTGGTAATGCTGCCGATCAGCAGCAGGCGAAGGCGCTGGTCACAGAAAGCCGCAAGGCTTCCTTTGACGAAAAGCTAAATGCTTCCGCCAAGCATTGGGATGGCTTGTTTAACCGCGTGCAGGTCAAGACACCTGATCCGGCATTTGATCTGCTGATCAATGGCTGGTTGCCTTATCAGGCGATTGCCTGCCGTATCTGGGCGCGTGCAGCTTTCTATCAGGCCAGTGGCGCCTTCGGCTTCCGCGACCAGTTGCAGGATACGCTGTCACTTCTGCTGATTGATCCGTCATTGGCGCGTGCGCAGATTCTCAATGCCGCCTCGCGTCAGTTCCCTGAAGGCGATGTCCAGCATTGGTGGTTGCCAGCAACGGGTGCCGGTGTTCGCACGCTGATCTCGGATGACGTGGTCTGGCTCGGTTATGGCACGTCTCTCTATGTGCAAACGACTGGCGATAATGCGATCCTTGATGAAAAGCTGGCGTTCCTGAAAGGACGCACGCTCGAAGAGGGTGAACATGATGCGTTCTTTGAGCCGGAGATTTCTGATCAAACCGTGAGCCTTTATGAGCATTGCGCGCTGGCGCTTGATCTTGCGATCAAACGCACTGGCAAGCATGGTCTGCCATTGATGCTCGGCGGCGACTGGAACGACGGCATGAACCTTGTCGGCGTGAAGGGCGAGGGCGAAAGCGTGTGGCTCGGCTGGTTCCTTGCTTACACCTTGCGTCAGTTCATCCCGATTGCAGAAAGCCGCAAGGATTCCCGTGCGAAAGCATGGGCGGCACATCTGGAGAGCCTCACCAAAGCGCTTGATCGCGATGGTTGGGATGGCGAATGGTATCGCCGTGGCTTCTTTGATAATGGCGCGCCGCTTGGTTCAAAAGACAGCGACGAATGCCAGATTGATGCCATCGCACAGTCCTGGAGTGTGTTGTCGGGCGTTGCCGATCCGAAGCGTTCGGAACAGGCCATGGCTTCGCTTGAAAAATACCTGCTTGATGATCAGGGTGAATTGCTGCGTCTCTTCACGCCGCCTTTCGACAAGACGGTGCAGGAACCGGGTTACATCAAGGGTTATCCGCCGGGCGTTCGTGAGAACGGCGGCCAATATACCCATGGTGCAACATGGGCTATTCTGGCGCTCGCCCGCATGGGTAAGGCGGCGGAAGCATGGAAGCTGTTCTCGCTGATCAGTCCGGTCAATCATGGCCGCAACCCGGATACTTACCGCGTTGAGCCTTACGTGATTGCTGCCGATATTTACTCGGTTGAGCCGCGTCGCGGACAGGGCGGCTGGACATGGTATACGGGTTCTGCCGGCTGGTTCTATCGCGTGGCAACCGAAGGCATTCTCGGTGTTACGAAGCGCGGTGATCGTCTGCATCTCGATCCGGCCTTGCCGCCGGAATGGGATGGCTATGAAGCAGAACTGCGTTTCGGTGAAGCGCTCTACCGTGTGAAAGTTGTTACGGGTGCTAAGACCAAAGCTATCAAACTCGATGGTCGCAAAATCACCAAGCCGGAAGACGGTGTAATCATCAAGCCGGATGGCGAACATGAAATCATTGTAGAGCTTCCCAAATCTGAATGAAGCATTTAAAAAGGCGGGTGAAAACCCGCCTTTCTTTTTGCTGCCAAGCATTTGGCTAGGCAGCGGTATATGCTCATGGAATGGAGGCCGTTATGGCCAAGACCGATATTGCGCGGCGCGTGTTCAATCATGCATGGAAGCTTGATCCGATTGTTCGCAGCCTGCTGGATACGGATTTCTACAAACTTCTGATGTTGCAGATGATCTGGGGACTTTATCCCAAGGTGGATGCCACCTTCTCTCTGATCAATCGCACGACTTCGGTGCGTCTTGCCGACGAAATTGATGAGGGCGAATTGCGCGCGCAGCTTGATCACGCGCGCACCCTGCGCTTTACCAAGAAAGAAATGATCTGGCTTGCGGGTAACAGCTTTTATGGCCGCAAGCAGATTTTCCAGCCGGAGTTCCTCCACTGGTTGCCTGATTTCCAGCTGCCGGAATATGAACTGAGCCGCAAAGACGGCCAGTATGAGCTGCATTTCCATGGTCCGTGGTCGCATACAACCATGTGGGAAATTCCAGCACTCGCCATCATCAATGAGCTTCGCTCGCGCGCTGCGATGAAGAACTTGGGGCCGTTCTCGCTTGATGTTCTCTATGCTCGCGCCAAGGCCAAGATGTGGAGCAAGGTCGAGCGACTGCGCGAACTACCTGACTTGAAGATTTCCGATTTTGGCACGCGTCGCCGTCATTCGTTCCTGTGGCAGCGCTGGTGCGTTGAGGCGCTGAAAGAAGGTATAGGCAATTCCTTTACCGGCACCAGCAATGTGCTGTTGGCGATGGATAATGATCTGGAAGCGCTCGGCACCAACGCACATGAATTGCCGATGGTGCTGGCGGCTCTGGCCAATACGGATGAGGAGCTGCAAACCGCACCTTATCGCGTTTTGCAGGACTGGAACCGCTATTATGGCGGCAATCTTCTAATCGTGTTGCCGGATGCCTTTGGCACGGCTGCCTTCCTGCGCAATGCGCCCGATTGGGTTGCCGACTGGACGGGTTTCCGTCCAGACAGCGCACCGCCAATCGAAGGCGGCGAACGCATCATTGAATGGTGGAAATCACGCGGCAAAGACCCACGCGATAAGCTGCTGATTTTCTCTGATGCGCTTGATGTCGATACGATTGAAGAAACTTATCGCCACTTTGAAGGTCGTGTCCGCATGAGCTTTGGTTGGGGCACTAACCTCACCAATGACTTTGCCGGTTGCGCGCCGACAACCATCCATGGGCTGAAGGCCATATCGCTGGTTTGCAAAGTGATTGATGCCAATGGTCGTCCGGCCGTCAAGCTTTCGGATAATCCGCAGAAGGCGACAGGCGACCCGAAGGAAGTCGCGCGCTATCTCAAATTCTTTGGCAATGAGGAGCGGGTGGAGCAGCTCGTCCGCGTTTAACGTCAACGATATTCGGGTTCTGTTGGACTGCAAATACCGTTCCTCTGCGCTTCCGGTGCTCACTTACCTTTAAGTACGCTGCGCTCCGGTTCTCGAAGAACGGCATTTTCGCCTCACCATAACGCCGAATCTACGCTGACGTTATGGTGAGGGTGTTTTTACTCCATCAGGCGTGCAGTACCCGATAGGCGGATAGATTCGCCGCGTACATGGCCAATCTCAGCTCGCAGATGACACGGTATTCCCATATCCTCGCCCTGCAGCACTTCGATTTCGCCGCCATGTGGCCAGCCAAGATCACGGAGATAGGCAGCAAATGCGGCAGTCGAAGCCCCGGTTGCTGGGTCTTCATAAACACCGCCCGAAGCGAATGGATTGCGGCTATGGAAACGCGTGGGCGTTTCTGCGTGCACCAAAAGGATCGTGGTCCAGCCCTGACGGCTCATCAATACCCGGCCGCGCTGAAGATCGTAATGCATGGCTGCAAGCTTCTCACGCGAACGCAAAGCGAGCACGATATGATCTGCCCCGGCATGAATGAGTGCTGGTGGAATACCCGGCGCCAGATCATCTTTTTCATAGTTGAAGAGCGCAAGCGCCTGCTCAATTTCGATTTCCGATGCCGCACGATTGCGCGTTCCCGGTGATTGCAGGCTAGCGGCAAAAAGCTCGCCTTCCTTGCGGCCTTCCACGCTGATTTCGGCATTGTTGAGCTTCAATGCAAAACGCCCATCGCCTTCGCGCATGGCAAGTGCCGCACCCAATGCGATTGTGGCGTGACCACAGAATGGAATTTCTGTTTCCGGTGCAAAATAGCGCACGCGAAAACCTCCGGCTTCTGGCATTGCAAAGGCAGTTTCCGAAAAACCCACGTCCTTGGCGATTTTCTGCATGTCCTCCGCAGAGGGCATTTTTTCAGAAATCAGCACACCGGCGGGGTTACCGCCCTGATTACCTTGCGAGAAGGCAGCTATACGCAAGACGTCCAATGATTGTCCCTCGCTTGAATTCGATTCTCTTTCGCCCTCGTCCAATAGAAGGCGCTAAATGATTGAGGTCAAGGGCAGGGGAGCATCCGTTCACACGCAAGTTTGCAGTAGATTTCGATCTAGTCTTTCATTTCCGTCGCCCACGGCGGATTGGCACCCGCACGTGAAACCGTGATGGCGGCGGCACGAACACCAAGCGCCACAGCGGCATGAATCTGATCTTCATCCAGATTGACGAGTGCTTCTTTGTTTAGAAGACCTTGAGTGTGCAGGCTCGCCAGAATACCCGCATTGACCGTGTCGCCAGCGCCGACCGTATCCACCACGTCAACCTTTACGCCGGGCACCCGAACGGTGGCGTTTGCGCTATAGGCATCAGCTCCATGTGCGCCTTTGGTGATGACAATCAGCTTCGGCCCAAGCTTAAGCCATCGGGCAGCAATCTCATCGTGACTGCTCTTTTCGCCGAACCATTCAAGATCCTCGTCCGAAAGCTTCACAATATCCGCAAGCGCAATCATGCGCTTCATGCGTGCCAGATGCGTTTCGCGATCTTTGATGAAGCCTGAGCGGATATTCGGATCAAGGAACATCACGCGCTTTGATGCTTCGCGGGTCATCAGCGATTCATAAACGCTGCCGCATGGCTCGGAAATCAGGCTGATACAGCCAAAAAGCATGGCCTTGATCGCAGCATCAATCGGCGGAATATCGCTTTCGGAGAGCATCCGCAAAGCAGTGTTTTCATCATAGAAAGCATAGCGCGCCTGCCCATCAACGAGGCGGACAAAAGCCAGTGTCGTCGGACGATCCGATGTGGCTGAAAATGAATAATCGACCTTGGAACGTGCAAGTGTGTCGCGCAGCACATCGCCGAAGAAGTCCGATGAAAGGCCGGAGAAGAAACCCGTTGGAACGTCGAGCCGCCCAAGCGCAATAGCCGTGTTGAAGACCGATCCACCAGCGAGTGGCAGAAATGCCGTTTCACCTGCCGCAATTTCGCGTGGCAGCATGTCGATCAGGGCTTCACCGCAGCATAGGATCATGGGTTTATCTCGCTTTTTAATTAAACGTGCTGGCCGCCATTGATATGGATTTCCGAACCCGTCACATAGGACGAGGCTTCGGTGCAAAGATAATAGATGGTCTCGGCGACTTCCGAGGTCTTGCCAAGGCGACGCATCGGCAATTGCTCGACAAGTTTTTCCGTGCCGGGAGACAGGATGGCTGTATCAATTTCACCGGGCGCTATGGCGTTCACACGGATGCCATGCGGACCAAAATCCGAAGCCATTTCGCGGGTGAGGGCGGCAAGTGCTGCCTTGGAAGTGGCATAGGCAGTGCCAGCAAAAGGATGCACGCGGGATCCGGCAATCGAGGTCACATTGACCACCGAGCCTTGCGCGGATTCCAGTTCCTTGAACAGGCCGCGTGCCAGCATGATCGGCGCCATGAAATTTACCTGAAAAACATCGCGCCACACAGCCATCGGCGTTTCGATAGAGTTGAGGCGACGCCCACCTTCTGCCTTGGGCGAAATACCGGCATTGTTGACAAGCGCATGCAGCTTGCTGCCATTGGCTTCCAGTCGGCGGCGGATTTCTGCGATGGCCTTGCCGACGTCTTCCTGATCGGCAAGGTCGACCTTGATGTGGTCTTCCGGGCCTGCTGGCCATGGGCAATTCTCAGCGAAGTCTTGACGCGAGCAGGTGATGACGCGCCAGCCAGCGCGCGAAAAACGCTTAACCGTCGCATGGCCGATACCTCGGCTTGCGCCTGTCAAAACGATTGTTTTGCGTTCCGCTTCTGGCTTGGGAGCGTCAGACCGGGCCGCATCTGTTTGGGAAACTGTAGACATGAAAACCTCACTCTCCATCCTTGAATAGACTAAGCTACTCAGGATTTCGAGCGGATTTCACAGCTATTAGCGCTATCTGCTTCACTTGATCGCGATAAGGGCCGGTATTAACCGACCCTAAGCGAAGATCACTGCGTGTTGCCCATGATGATATCGAGAAGCGTGGTTGAATCACGGTTCTGTTGTGGCTGTCCGCCGACATCACCGGGAGGCATTGGCGCGCCATTATCATTGGCTGGGTAATTGGCTGGCATGCCGGGTTGCTGACCCTGCTGAACATTGTTGCGCGCTGGCGAGTCAGGAGCTGGCGGCCAATAGCCATCATCGCCATTGCCAGCCAGTGGCTGTTCGCCATAGCCGCCCTGCGGAATCATACCCGGCTCATACGGATTGTTCGGATCGATGCCGTCGCTGCCGCCGGGGATGATGTTCTGAATGTCGTAATGGCCGGGAAGCTCGGCAACAGGCACGCCCTTATGGGCTTCCTTCATATAGGCTTTCCAAGCAGCCACCGGAAGCGTCGAGCCGAACACACGCTTCATGCCCTTACCATCATCATTGCCAAACCAGACGCCTGTGGTGAGATTTGCAGTGTAGCCGACAAACCATGCATCGCGGAAATTCTGGCTAGTGCCGGTTTTGCCCGCGGCTGGCCAGCCGAAAGCAGCGCGTTTCGCCGTACCGTCTTCCACTGTCTTGCGCAGCATAGCGTTCATCATGCCAACATTGCGCTCATCAATGACGCGCGGACCAATGCCATCTTCCCGCTGATAAAGAACTTTGCCTTCTGAATCGGTGATCTTGGTGATGAAATAGACCGGCGCGCGATAGCCACCATTGGCGAAAGGCACATAGGCATCGGTTAGTTCCAGTAGCGATACTTCCGATGTGCCCAGCGCAAGTGACGCATTGGGATCAAGCTTTGACTGCACACCAAGGCGATGTGCGGTGTCGATAACGGTCTGCGGTCCGACTTCCATCACAAGTTGTGCCGAGACGGAGTTGAGCGAGTGAGACAGCGCGGTCGCAAGTGTCACTTCGCCCATATATTTGCCGTTGTCGTTGCTTGGCGTCCATTTTCCGATCCGTACCGGCGCATCATTGCGAACAGAATCTGGCGTGCGACCCTGTTCCAAAGCGGTCAGGTAGACAAATGGCTTAAACGACGATGCTGGCTGACGGCGTGCATCTGTCACGCGGTCAAACTGGCTGGCTGCATAGTCATAACCGCCAACCAAAGCGCGCACTGCCCCCGTACCATCGATTGAAACGAGCGCGCCCTGACTCACATTCATCTTCTTTCCGTTTGCGGAAATCTGGTCCTTGATTGCTTCTTCGCCAGCGCGCTGAAGGTTGAGATCAACAGTGGTTTCAACCGTGATATCTGTCTTTGTCTCGCCGATCAGCGACGGAATTTCAGCAACCACACGGTCGGCAAAATAGTTTTCCGACCCCTGCCAATAAGAGGCAGCACGTGCTGGCGGCTCGCTTTCCGCAATCGCCACCTGACGGTCATCGATCATACCCTCTTCGCGCATGGCACCGAGAACCAGCTTGGCGCGGGCTGCTGCGGCCTCCGGGTCACGCGCTGGAGAAAGACGCGAAGGGGCTTTCAGAAGACCGGCAATTATCGCCGCTTCCATCAGGTTGAGGTCTTTTGCGGATTTGTTGAAATAGCGGCGTGAGGCAGCATCGACACCATAAGCACCTGAACCGAGATAAACGCGGTTCAGATACATCTCCAAAATCTGCTCTTTGGTATATTTATGCTCAAGCCAGAGGGCGAGCATCACTTCCTGTACCTTACGTTCCAGTGTGCGGTCTGGTGACAGGAACAGATTTTTAGCCAGCTGCTGCGTGAGTGTCGACCCACCCTGAACGGCCCGGCCCGAGGTGATGTTGGTCACAACGGCGCGTGCAAGGCCGATCGGATCTATGCCGAAATGCGACATGAAGCGGCGATCTTCGATTGCCATAACTGCTTGTGGAATGAACGGCGACATTTCATGCAGGCCAACGGCCTCGCCGCCGGTCGTGCCGCGATTGGCAATCAGATTGCCCTGAACATCAACAATACGCACATTTGGCGGACGATCCGGGATCGACCAGTCGGTTGTCGGCGGCATTTTTGCTGCGAAATAAACGAGCATACCAGCAAACGCGATACCGCCCCAAAGGCCGAGCACAAGGCACCAGTAAAAGGCACGGCGAACGAAGCCAAAAAAGCCACCGCGCTTTTTAGGCTTGCGGCGTGAACCGCGCGGTTCACGCTCTTTTGGCTGCTTGCCGCTGCGCTGCGTTCTGGCCATGCGCTCCTCATCATCGACGCGAAACACGTCTTCTTCCTCTTCCTTTTTTGGCGCGTTGCCAAAGGAAGGTTCGATGCGTCCGTTTCTACCGTCTCGCGATGCCATATCTGCTTAAATCCACCCGCCTGCATATTTTAAGTTGTTTATCGCCTGAAGTGTAAATGCGGCAGTTTAAAGGGGCGTAAACTCGGCATTCACAAAAAACAACGTTCCAACGGTTCAAAAAGAAAAGGCCCCGCAAATGCGAGGCCTTTTCCATAGTTTTATCAAGTCAGATTAGAACTTGTATGCAACGCCAAGACGAATTTCATTGGTCTTGAACTTGTTGCGAACATCGATTCCATCGAAGCTGTAATCTTTTTTGCCGTAATCGGTGTAACGGTATTCAAGGCGCAGAATAACATTGTCGGTTGCAGCATAGTCAACGCCTGCACCGGCTGTCCAGCCTGTGTGTGTCTTCTTTTCAGAGAAGTCGCTACCAAGAAGGTTGAGTTTGTTCTCAACCTGACCAAAGGCCACACCACCGGAGATGTATGGCAGGAAGCGGTCAACTGCATAACCAGCACGGGCACGAATTGCACCTGACCAGCGAAGGTCTGTCTTTGCCGAGCCGACGATTACGTCACCAAGATAAAGATTGGTACCCTTCGAGACATCATTATAAGTTACATCGCCGTCAATACCGAGAACTACGCTATTTCCGAGATCAAAGTTATAGCCAGCATAGAGGCCACCTAGGAAACCATCAGGCTTTACACTGCCATTGATATCGCCGCTGACCTGGGACTTGCCCCAGCCGTAACCAATCTGGCCACCGAGGTAGCCACCGGTCCAGCTGAATACAGGAGCCACAACAACTGCTACTGGCTCTTCGTAAACAATAGCGTCAGCTGCTTTTGCACCAGTGGCAGCTACGAGAGCAACGGTCGATGCGAGAAGAAGGGACTTAAGCTTCATAATAAAACCTCCGTGGGAGAAATAGGGATAATCATTCATTGTCCCTAATATAGACCACGTGCCCGTAAAGTCTGTAGCAAGAATGCCACAGTGAACATCCAGTGGAAAAACATGCGTGTTTCCGGGCATTTACGCTTAAAAGCTGCAACTTTTGGTTACTGACTGGTTAAATTATGGGTTGTTCTGTATCTGGAATGCTTGTGGATTGGCTCTCAGAACAATTTACTCAAAATAAAAAGCGCCCCAATTGGAGCGCTTATTAAAATGCTGAGTTGAAAATCTATGCGTGAGCGAAAATATCTGTCTCAGGCCAGCCCATCAGATCAAGTTCTGATCGGGTTGGCAGGAACTTAAAGCAGGCTTCGGCTTGCTTGGTACGGCCATCACGCTCCAGACGCTTTTCAAACACTGCCTTCAGGCGGTGCAGATAAAGAACGTCAGAAGCTGCATATTCAAGCTGTGCCTGTGACAGAACTTCTGCCGCCCAATCGGATGACTGTTGCTGCTTGGAGATCGAAACATCCAGCAACTCGCCGCAGATTTCTTTCAGACCATGACGGTCTGTATAGGTTCGGGTCAGCTTGGATGCGATCTTCGTGCAAAAAACAGGCTCTGGCATGGTTCCAAAAGCATGCGCCAGCACAGCCAGATCAAAGCGGCCAAAATGAAAGATTTTGGTGATCGCTTTGTCTTGTAAAAGCTTTACCAGATTAGGTGCAGTTTTCTGGCCAGCCTCAATCTGGATTACGTCTGCGGTGCCGTCGCCAGGCGAAATCTGCACCACACAAAGCCGGTCGCGATGCGGGTTGAGGCCCAGCGTTTCTGTATCGATAGCAACCGAATCCACCTGATAATGCTCGAGGTTCGGCAGATCGTTTTTATGAAAACGAATAGTCATTTAGTCTTCCTTACTTGGCGGCGATAGCCGCCATAATTCTGGCCCAGGAGCGCTGGCCCTTATGGAAAGAGTTCAACTCATATTTTTCGTTGGGCGAATGGATGCGGTCGTCTTCGAGGCCAAAGCCAACAAGCAGCGATTCCATGCCGAGGAACTTGTCGAAATCACCGACAATCGGGATCGATCCACCCATGGCGATCAGTACGGCTGGCTTTGGCCATTCGTCGGACAGTGCGTCCTTGGCCTTGGAGACCAGTGGTGAGTCGTAAGGCAGCTGAATGGCTGGCGAGCCACCATGCGGGTGGAACTCGACGGAGCAATCAGCTGGCAGACGTTCTTCAACGAAAGCGCGGAAAGCTGCGCGGATTTTGACAGGATCCTGCTTATGCACGAGGCGGAATGAAACTTTTGCCGAAGCTTCCGCTGCAATAACAGTTTTAAAACCTTCGCCGGTATAGCCACCGATGATGCCGTTCACTTCGGCGGTTGGGCGCGCCCATGTGAGCTCAAGAACGCTGCGGCCTTTTTCGCCCGAAGGAACAGAAAGACCAATCGGCCCAAGGAAGTTTTCAGCTGTGCGGCCAAGGTTTTCCCATGACTGCAAAATCTGCGACGGTGTTTCTTCCACGCCTTCATAGAAACCCGGAACCGTAACACGGCCAGTTTCATCGTGAAGGTCTGCAAGGATTTTGCTCAAAATATGGATCGGGTTGGCAGCGGCGCCACCAAAGAAGCCCGAATGCAGATCGCGATCCGCAGCCTTGATGACGATTTCTTCGCCAACCAGACCGCGCAGGCCAACGCTGATCGCTGGTGTTTCTTCATTCCACATGGCGGTGTCGCAGACGAGCGCCACATCAGCCTTTAGTTCCTGCTTGTTGGCATCAAGGAATGGCTTGAGCGATGGTGAGCCGGACTCTTCTTCGCCTTCAAACAGCAAGGTCACTTTGACAGGCAGATTGCCGTTAACCGCCTTATAAGCGCGGCAGGCTTCAACAAAGGTCATCAGCTGGCCCTTGTCGTCGGATGTTCCGCGACCAGTCAGGATTTTGCGTCCATTGCCGACGTCTTTGATCGCAGGTTCAAACGGATCGTTTTCCCAAAGGTTAAGCGGATCAACCGGCTGCACATCATAATGGCCATAGAACAGCACATGCGGCGCATCGGCCGTTGCACCCTCATGATGGGCGACAACCATCGGATGGCCCGGTGTGTCGCGCACGCTTGCGTCAAAACCAATGGACTTCAAATCCTCGACCAGCCATTCGGCAGCCTTGCGGCAATCGGCTTTGTAAGCCGGATCGGTCGAAATCGACTTAATCCGCAGAAGATCGAACAGATGATCGATGCTCTTGTCGAGATTTGCGTCGAGATGGTTGAGGACTTTATCGAGTGATTGCGCGGACATGAACACTTCCTGACGAGTCGAAATATTGCGCGCACAGTACAACTGCGAAGCTCAAGAAGAAACCCAATTCGATAAAGGAAAGTTGCCTCAAAATGAATTGGCCGTCGTGGTGAGGGGGTTACCACAACGGCCATATCACTACACTCACAAACGACAGCCCGGAGAGGGGATTTAGGCTGTCGCTCACAACCGGTTTCCAACGGGGGACGGGTCAGTAAACCGGCGATCAACGTACTGTCGATGACCTAGAATTGGCCCTTCAACTGTGGCTATTCAAGGGCATTTTAGATTAAAAATTCGTAACATAAACGTTATCGAGTTGGGAGCTTTGCGTGAACGGGTGGCACAAAAACTCACCTTTCAAGTGGACACTCGTTTCTCCTGACACAAGGCCGGTTTTCTTTGTGCTTTGTTTGATCTAATCCTAAGCCATGAAAAAAGGCGATCATCTCTTCCTCATCGACGGCTCGGGCTATATTTTCCGCGCCTATCATGCTCTGCCACCGCTGACGCGCAAGTCGGACGGCTTGCCGGTAGGAGCCGTGTCCGGTTTCTGCAACATGCTGTGGAAGCTGTTGAAGGATGCGCGCAATACCGATGTGGGTGTGGTGCCGACGCATTTTGCGGTCATTTTCGACTATTCGTCGCAGACATTCCGCAAAGAAATTTATCCCGAATATAAGGCAAACCGTACCGCGCCACCGGAAGACCTGATCCCGCAATTCGGCCTGATCCGTCAGGCAACACGCGCCTTCAATCTGCCTTGCATTGAAAAAGAAGGCTTTGAGGCTGACGATCTGATCGCCACCTATGCGCGGATTGCGGCAGAAGCCGGTGCCGATGTCACTATTGTGTCTTCTGACAAAGACCTGATGCAGCTCGTAACACCACAGGTGTCAATGTATGACGGCATGAAGGACAAGCAGATTTCGATCCCGGAAGTGATCGAAAAATGGGGTGTGCCGCCGGAAAAGATGATTGATCTGCAATCGCTGACCGGCGACAGCACCGATAATGTTCCGGGTATTCCGGGCATCGGGCCGAAGACGGCAGCACAATTGCTGGAAGAATTTGGCGATCTTGATACGCTGCTCGCACGCGCGTCCGAGATCAAACAGAACAAGCGCCGCGAAAACATCATCGCCTATGCCGATCAGACCAAGATCGCGCGTGAACTGGTGACCCTTAAAGTCGATGTGCCGCTCGATGTTGATCTTGATGGTCTGGTGCTTGAGCCGCAGAACGGCCCGAAACTCATCGGCTTCCTGAAAGCGCTTGATTTCACAACGCTGACGCGCCGCGTGGCGGAAGCAACCGATACAGATGCGTCGGCGGTTGAGCCTTGCCACATTGAAACCGAATGGGGCGCAGATGCTCACGGACCGGACGTTGATGTGCCTGCAAAGTCAGACGCTGCGCCAACTGGCTCGGCTCCCATTGCTGCTGAAACGTCCGATGCAAGCGGCTATACGCCCAAAGCGCTCGCCGCGAAGCGTGCGTCGGATGCTTTGGCGCAGAAAATCGACACCACGGCCTATACCTGCATTCGCGACATTGAAACGCTGAATACGTGGCTCGCGGAAGCTGTTGAAACAGGTCTCGTTGCCTTCGATACCGAAACCAACTCGCTTGATCCAATGCAAGCAGAGTTGATCGGCTTCTCGCTGGCGCTTGCGCCCGGTAAAGCTGCCTATATCCCGCTTCAGCATAAGTCCGGCGCGGGCGATCTGCTCGGCGGCGGCATGGTTGAAGGGCAGATACCGCTCGATAAGGCGCTGGCAGCATTGAAGAGCGTGCTTGAGGATAAATCTGTCCTCAAAATCGCGCAGAACATGAAATATGACTGGCTGGTGATGCGCCGCCACGGCATCAACACCGTGTCTTTTGATGACACGATGCTGATTTCTTATGTGCTGGACGCTGGCACCGGAGGTCACGGCATGGACCCATTGTCCGAACGCTGGCTGGGCCATACACCAATCGCCTACAAGGACGTGGCAGGCAGCGGCAAAAGTGCAGTCACTTTCGATATGGTCGAGATTGATCGCGCAACGGCCTATGCCGCCGAAGATGCTGATGTGACATTGCGTCTCTGGCAGGTGTTGAAACCGCGTCTGGCGGCAGAAGGTTTGGCCTCGGTTTATGAGCGTCTTGAGCGTCCGCTGGTCGATGTGCTGGCGCGTATGGAAGAGCGCGGCGTTTCGGTTGATCGTCAGGTTCTCTCGCGCTTGTCGGGTGATCTCGCACAGTCTGCCGCGCGCTATGAAGATGAAATTTACGAACTGGCCGGCGAAAAATTCAATATCGGTTCGCCTAAGCAGCTTGGCGATATTCTCTTTGGAAAAATGGGGCTTCCCGGCGCTTCCAAAACCAAGACCGGGCAATGGTCGACCTCTGCGCAAGTGCTGGAAGATCTGGCTGCGGAAGGCCTGCCTCTGCCGCGCAAGATCGTTGACTGGCGCCAGCTGACGAAGCTTAAATCGACCTATACCGATGCTCTGCCGGGTTATATTCATCCGCAGACCAAGCGCGTTCATACATCTTATTCGATGGCCTCAACATCGACCGGACGACTATCCTCATCTGAGCCGAATTTGCAGAATATTCCGGTGCGTACCGCTGAAGGTCGCAAGATCAGAACCGCCTTCATTGCCGAACCCGGCAATAAGTTGGTTTCAGCCGATTACAGCCAGATTGAATTGCGCGTTCTCGCTCATGTTGCCGATATTCCGCAGCTAAAACAAGCATTTGCGGACGGTATCGATATTCATGCGATGACGGCTTCTGAAATGTTTGGTGTACCTGTCGAAGGCATGCCGTCGGAAGTGCGCCGCCGTGCCAAGGCAATCAACTTCGGTATCATCTATGGCATATCGGCTTTTGGTCTCGCCAATCAGCTTTCCATCCCGCGTGAAGAAGCAGGCCAATATATCCGCACCTATTTTGAGCGTTTTCCGGGCATCAGGGACTATATGGAAGCGACCAAGGCCTTTGCCCGCGAGCATGGCTATGTCGAAACCATCTTTGGTCGTCGCGCGCATTATCCCGACATCAAAGCATCCAATCCACAGGTGCGTGCATTTAATGAACGTGCGGCAATCAATGCTCCTATTCAGGGCGCCGCCGCCGATATTATCCGCCGCGCCATGATCCGTATGGAAGATGCGCTTGCAAAAGAGAAACTCGCAGCCCGTATGCTGTTGCAGGTCCACGACGAGTTGATCTTCGAAGTGCCTGAAAACGAGGTCGAAAAGACGATTACGCTGGTGCGTGATGTCATGGAAAACGCAGCAATGCCAGCTGTGTCGCTTTCAGTGCCTTTGCATGTCGATGCGCGTGCAGCGCATAACTGGGATGAGGCGCATTAGAGTCTCACCCTGTTGACCTGAGAGGCGCAAGCCTATAGGTAGGCGCTAATTATGGTGCTTCGGTAGTCGTCAGGAGAGTTGTGAACAAAAAGGTTCACAACCGATGGGTATGCGGCTTGTGAAGCTTTTTTGAAAGTCACTCATGTCCCTACCTGATACGATCGCTCCGGCTCTTTCCGGAGCATTAGCCGCTCGTGGTTACAACACACTCACCGCTGTTCAGAATGCCGTTCTGGCTCCTGAAACACTTCATGGCGATTTGCTTGTTTCCGCGCAGACAGGCTCCGGCAAGACCGTTGCCTTTGGCCTTTCGATGGCATCGACCATTCTTGGCGACGAGCTGCGTTTTGATCGTGCGCAAAATCCATTTGCGATGATTATTGCACCAACGCGTGAACTTGCTTTGCAGGTTCGCCGTGAACTCGAATGGCTCTATGCTGATACAGGTGCTGTTATTGCTTCTTGCGTTGGTGGTATGGATATTCGTTCCGAGCGCCGTGTGCTCGAACGTGGATCGCATATCGTTGTTGGCACGCCGGGTCGTCTGCGCGATCATATTTCGCGCCGTGCGCTTGATATGTCGGAACTGCGCGTTGTCGTGCTCGATGAAGCTGACGAAATGCTCGATATGGGTTTTCGCGAGGACCTCGAATTCATTCTTGGTGAAGCACCGGAAGATCGCCGCACATTGATGTTCTCGGCAACAGTCCCAAAGCCGATTGCACAGCTTGCCAAGCGCTTCCAGAAAGATGCGCTGCGCATTACTGCTGCTGGCGAAGCTGGTCAGCATGCCGATATTGATTATTTTGCTATGCCGGTTCCGCCCCAGGAACGCGACCATGCAATCATCAACACTCTGCTTTATTACGATGCGCAGAACTCGATCATTTTCTGCTCGACGCGTGAAGCTGTGAAGCACATGGCAAGCCGACTGTCGAACCGCGGTTTTGCGGTTGTGGCGCTGTCGGGTGAATTGAGCCAGGCCGAGCGTAACAATGCGCTTCAGTCGATGCGCGATGGACGTGCCCGCGTTTGCGTGGCAACCGACGTTGCTGCGCGCGGTATCGATCTGCCAAACCTTGATCTGGTTATCCATGCCGATCTGCCGAACAATCCTGAAACCATGCTGCATCGTTCGGGCCGTACAGGTCGTGCGGGCCGCAAGGGTACTTGCGTTCTGGTCGTTCCGTTCTCGCGTCGTCGCAGTGCGGAGCGTCTCCTGAGCCTTGCTAAGCTTGATGCGCAGACAGTTCCTGCACCGGGCATTGCTGCCGTTCAGGCCAAGAACAATGAGCGCATTCTCAACAGCGAAGCTCTCAGCCAGCCGATTGATGAAGAGCATCAGGATCTGCTGAAGGCGCTGACCGAGCGTTATACGCCGGAACAGATCGCGAGCGCTTTCCTCAATCGCGAACTCTCAGCATTGCCTGCGGCGGAAGATATTTCTGACGCGCCTGTTCATCCGATTTCCAGCAAGAAGCCGCGCGAGCGTTCAGAGCGTGGTGATCGTCCGGAACGTGGCGAGCGTTTTGATCGTGGTGAGCCGGGCGAACGTTTCGACCGCAATGCACGTTTTGACGGGGTATGGTTCTCGGTTTCTGCCGGTCGTAAGCACCGCGCCGATCCAAAGTGGCTGTTGCCGCTGATCTGTAAGGCTGGCGATGTTTCCAAGCGCGATGTTGGCTCGATCAAGATTTTCGACAACGAAACCCGCTTTGAAATCACTGCAGCCAAGGCTGAAGAATTCCGCCGTTCGGTTGAAGAACGCGGCACTGGCGAAAAGGGTCTCGTGATCCGCACTGCAGTTGCAGGTGGCGATGCGGCACCTCGCGAAGGCAAGCGCGATTTCAAGCCGCGCGGCGACAAGCCAAGAGGCGATTTCCGTGATGGCGCCAAGGGTGGCTGGTCGAAGCCGAAAGGCGACTTCAAGAAAGATGGTTTCAAGAAGGACGGCCGTAAATCCAATGACGGCTATTCGAAAAAGCCACGCGGCGAGTAATCGCTATAATGATTAAAAAAAGCCCGCCGAATTGGCGGGCTTTTTCTTTTGTCAAAAACTCCAAAAACATAAAAAGCCCCGGAAGATTTTTCTCTTCCGGGGCTTCATTATCTCTGAACCCAATCTGGTTTAAACGTCGAGATTGGCAACGCTCAACGCGTTTTCCTGAATGAACTCACGGCGCGGTTCAACTTCATCACCCATCAGGCGCGAGAACAGCGAGTCTGCGTCCGTCGCATCGTTGACCTTGACCTGCAAAAGCGTACGCACGTTTGGATCAAGCGTGGTTTCCCAAAGCTGTTCAGCGTTCATTTCGCCCAAGCCTTTATAACGCTGTAGCGTGAGGCCCTTGCGACCTGTTGCGAAAATCGCATCAAGCAGCGCCATCGGGCCAGAAAGCGTATCGTTTTTGTCCTTGCGGCGCAGAACAGGAGGCTCAGCAAATACGTCTGAAAGGCGCGAAGCAACACGGTCGATCTGTCGTGCATCGGCAGAACCAAGCAGCGCCATATCGAGAATGGCAACGTCTTTCACACCGCGCACCATGCGTTCGAAACGATAGCCGCCGTCATCTGTCACATGCGCAGTCCAGCCGCGCTCTGTTTCTTCCGAAATCATGTCGAGACGCTTGGCAACCGTTGCAGCGGATGCCTGTGCTGTCGCGTCATTGGCGGTAGAACCAGGATTAAGCAGTCCGGCAATTGCTGCCTGCTCAACAATACGGCGGTCATAACGCGTATGCAGGCCACCCAAAAGCTGGCGCAGCGTGCGGGCATCCTCAACGACAGACCGAAGATCCGGCCCAGCGCGCACTTCTCCGCTTGCCATTTCAAGAGCCGCTTCATCAAGACCAGTCTCGATGAGGAAGTCCTCAAAGGCCGCTTCGTTCTTGATATATTGCGAGGATTTTCCGCGTGCGACCTTATAGAGCGGTGGCTGTGCGATATAGATATGGCCGCGCTCGATCAGTTCCGGCATCTGGCGGAAGAAGAAGGTCAACAGCAATGTGCGAATATGCGCGCCGTCGACGTCAGCATCCGTCATGATGATGATCTTGTGATAGCGCAGCTTGTCAGGATTAAAGCCGTGCGACTCATCCTTACCGATGGATGTGCCAAGCGCTGTGATCAGCGTGCCGACCTGATCGGACGAAATCATGCGGTCAAAACGAACGCGTTCAACGTTCAGGATTTTACCGCGCAGCGGTAGAATTGCCTGGTTCTGACGCGAACGACCGCTCTTGGCGGAGCCACCAGCAGAGTCACCCTCGACGATGAAGATTTCTGATTTGGCAGGGTCACGTTCCTGACAATCGGCAAGTTTACCCGGCAGCGATGTCACACTCAAATTGCTCTTGCGGGTGATGTCGCGTGCCTTGCGCGCTGCTTCACGCGCTGCGGCTGCCTGAATAACCTTTTCGACAATGGTCTTACCGCCCGCTGGATGCTCTTCCAGCCATGTTGAAAGCGCTTCATTGACAAGGCTTTCAACGACCGGACGCACTTCCGAAGAAACAAGCTTATCTTTCGTCTGCGACGAGAACTTTGGATCAGGAACCTTGACCGAAAGAACAGCAGTCAGACCTTCGCGGCAATCATCGCCGGTGAGGCTGACTTTTTCTTTCTTGGTCATGCCCGATGCATCGGCATAGCCTGTTACCTGACGCGTCAGCGCGCCACGGAAACCGGCCAAGTGCGTACCGCCATCGCGCTGCGGAATGTTGTTGGTGAAGCACAGCACCTTTTCGTGGTAGGAATCGTTCCACCACATAGCGACTTCAACGGTCATGCCGTCTTTTTCGCTCTTGATATAGATCGGTGTTTCCAGAAGCGATTTCTTGCTCTGGTCGATATATTTCACGAATTCGACAACGCCGCCATCATAATGCAGTTCATGTTCTTTGATGTCGGCATGGCGACGATCACTCAGCTTGATGCGGACGCCGGAATTGAGAAACGCCAGCTCGCGCAAGCGACGCTCCAGCGTGTCGTAATCAAATTCGACCATGGAGAAGGTCTCAGGCGAAGGCAGGAAGCTTACTTCCGTGCCGGTATCGCTGCCTGCATCACCAATCACTGCCAGCGGAGCATCGGCCACGCCATGCGTGAAAGCCATCTCATGGATTTTGCCCGCGCGACGAACCTTAAGCTTGAGCCAGATCGACAGTGCGTTCACAACCGAAACGCCCACACCATGCAGACCGCCGGAAACCTTGTAGGAGTTCTGGTCGAACTTACCGCCGGCGTGAAGCTGGGTCATGATGACTTCAGCAGCCGAAACGCCTTCTTCCTTATGGATATCGGTCGGAATGCCACGACCATTATCGGTAACGGTGCAGGAGCCGTCGGCATTAAGCGTCACTGTCACAAGTGTCGCATGTCCGGCAAGCGCCTCATCGATTGCGTTGTCGACGACTTCGTACACCATGTGATGCAGGCCTGAGCCGTCATCCGTATCGCCGATATACATGCCCGGACGCTTGCGAACTGCGTCGAGGCCTTTCAGAACACGAATGGAATCCGCGCCATATTCGGCAGGGGCTTCAGAATTCATCTCTGGAGTCTCGGTCATGAAAATCTTTCGCAAATGTGCCGCGAATGCAGCCTTAAATCCTGCTGCTTATCCAGCATAAAAACTCATGTCGAATCACTCGACAAACATGGCTTTAATATAGGCGTTAACGGTGATTTTTCCAAATTTTAAGGCCAAATTTACCGGGGATTGCGCTCAATTCGGCTCAGATGGCGATAGGCGATAAATGGCAGTCTTTGGAACCGCCACAATTGAGGCTTATATTATTTTTCAGCAGGGGCATTCTCGATAACGAGGAGCACTTTATGGATACCACAATGGCGATGAACGAAGCTGCGCAACCATTCATCCCACCGGCACCGCGCCCGCGCGAAAAGCCAGTTGGCCGCTTCGAGATGATGCGGGTGGTTTATAAAAACCCGCTCGAATTGTGGGGCGAGCCTTCCTATAACGAGCGCTGGGTTTCTGTAAGCTGGCTTGGCATCAAAACCATCATCGCCAACGATCCCGGTCTCATCCGGCATGTGCTGGTCGATAATGCTACAAATTACCCGATGTCTGCCATTCGCCAGCGGGTTTTGCGTCCGCTCTTGCGCGATGGTTTGCTGACCGCTGAGGGTCAAGTCTGGAAGCGGTCGCGCAAGGCCATGGCGCCCGTGTTTACGCCGCGCCATATCGGTGGCTTTGCGGAAGCGATGCGGGACCGCTCGCGCCAGTTTGTCGAACGTTACAAAACAAGCGGTATCATCACCGATGTTGCGCATGACATGACACTGCTCACCTATGATATTCTGGCGGAAACCCTGTTTTCAGGCGAGATCGCCGGTGATCCCAATGACTTTGCGCGCCAGATCGATAAGCTTTTTGAAACGATGGGCCGCGTTGATCCGTTTGATCTGCTTGGCCTGCCAGACTGGCTGCCGCGCTTTACGCGCCTTCGCGGCAATCAGTCTCTTGGCTTCTTCCGCGAACTTGTCTCCGACACCATTGCGTTGCGAAAAGCGCGGATGGATAAGGGCGAAGATGTGCCCAATGATTTTCTGACATTGCTCTTGCGCGCCGAAGGGCCGGATGGTTTGAGCCGTGCCGAGATTGAAGATAACATCATCACCTTCATCGGGGCTGGGCATGAAACAACTGCCCGTGCGCTTGGCTGGACGCTCTATCTGCTGGCCAAGGCGCCGCAGGAACGCGAGCGTGTTGAGGCTGAGATCGATGCGTTCTTTGCTGATGGCGGCAATGACCTGCCGCCGCAGGAATGGCTGGCAAAACTGCCCTTCATGCGTGCAGCTTTTGAAGAGGCGATGAGGCTTTATCCGCCAGCACCGTCAATCAATCGCGAGGCCGCGACCGACGATACCTATGGCGATCTGAAAATTGCCAAGGGAACGGCTGTTCTGGTGATGCCTTGGGTGATTCATCGCCACAGGCTCTATTGGGATCAGCCTGATGCCTTCATGCCTGAACGCTTCTGGCCCGAAAATCGTGACAAGCTCGACCGCTTTCAGTATCTGCCCTTTGGAGCCGGTCCGCGCGTCTGCATTGGGGCAAGCTTCGCGTTACAGGAAGCGGTCATTGCACTTGCAACATTGCTCGATGGTCGACGCTTCGATGTGCTGGAGACGACAAAGCCATGGCCAGTGCAAAAGCTCACCACACAACCGCAGGGCGGTCTGCCGATGAAAGTTACGAAACGCTAATCGGTTGCCGCACCAATGGCGATCCGGGCAAGACGCGGATAGTCGGGGTCGGCCAGATTACTGATGGTTTCGAGCTCGCTAGGGCTATACCATGCAAGCTCAGAATGTTCATCGCAGACATTGCGCGGTTCGCCACCGCTCCATGCTGTGACTTGAAAAATATGGCAGATGGAATCGCCATAGAGATCAGGTTTTTTCTCATCAATTGCGGCGATCTCACGAAACTTGATCGGGCGAATACCGAGTTCTTCGCCCATTTCCCGCACCAGCGCATCCTCCAGCGTTTCCCCACGCTCGACATATGGCCGCCGGGCGTGTCCCAATGTTCGGGCCACGCCTTTTTCCATGGCGAGCGAAGTCCCATCAGGACCTTTTTGTCAGCGTTCACCAGCAATGCGCCGACGGTGACAACTTTCTTCTTCTTCGCCATGTCGTTCCTTCAGCAGCTTTATCTGCTAAGACGCTCCGCATGCCATTTCAGATGCTCATCCATGAAGGATGAGATGAAGAAATAGGAATGGTCATAACCTTCACGCATATTGAGCGTGAGTGGAATACCAGCCTTTTGGCAAGCTTTCTCCAGCAACCATGGACATAAGCCTTCTTCAAGGAACACATCGGCTTCACCTTGATCGACCAGAAATTCTGAAAAGCGTGCGCCATCCTCAATCAGCAGCGTCGCGTCATAGGCACGCCATGCGCGTTCTTCTGCGCCCAGATATTTTTCCAAAGCAGGCTTCGACCAGTCGGCTGTTGAAGGCTGCACAATGGGTGCGAAAGCCGATGCCGATTTGAAACGATCAGGGTTTTTAAGCGCGATGGTCAGTGCACCATGGCCACCCATCGAATGGCCGGTGATGCCCTGACGTGACATATCAAGCGGAAACTCAGTCGCCACCAGATCGGTCAGTTCCTTGGTGATGTAGCTATACATCTGATAGTTTTTGGCGAATGGTTCCTGCGTTGCATCGAGATAGAAGCCCGCACCTTTGCCGAATTTCCAGTTCTGCGGCTCGTCAGGAATGTCGTCACCCCGTGGGCTGGTGTCCGGGCAAATAACGGCAATTCCCAATTCTGCGGCCATTTGCCGATATTCGCCTTTATCCATCACATTCTGATGTGTGCAGGTTAAGCCGGAAAGATACCAAAGCACCGGAACGGGACCGTCCTTTGCCTGTGGTGGCAGGAAAACGGCGAATGTCATATCGCATTGATTGACCTCGCTTTTATGGCGATAGACGCCCTGAGTTCCACCAAAGCATTTTGCAGTTGAAATCGTTTCCATGATTAAATCCTAACTTCCCAGCGCAACAGCGACATTCACTGTCGCCGCAACAAGGACAGTATTGAAGAAGAATGAGACGACGCTGTGCAGAAGGGTCACTTTTCGCATCGCGGTCGTCGTGACATTGGTGTCAGAGGTCTGCGCCGTCATGCCGATGATGAAGGCGTAATAGGCGAAATCCCAGCCCGAAGGCTGCGGCGTTTCGGGAAACGCAAAGCCGCCCCGGTAGCGGCTGGCGTGCGCCGCATCTTTTCCGGCTGGCTCGGTTGGTTGCCAGTATAGATGTGCGTAATGGATCGCCGTCATCATATGGATCGTGAACCATCCGAGCGGCACAGATGTCAGCGTCACAATCAACGAAAACAAGTCTGCTTCGGGCTTCTGATTGACCAGCACAAACAGCGACACAATTGCCACAACAACGGTGGCAAATGTCACCAGAAAGATGATCCAGATTGGCTCATCCGCCGTTGCCGCATGTTTTTTGAGATAGGGTGCTGTCAGTTTTGGCAAGGCACATAATGCCAGCGCCAGATAAAGCACGAAGAAAACATTCGCCCCAATGACCGGTGCCAGTGGGGTTTTGAGAACCCACGCGATGATGAATGCGAGTGCGCCGCCAACAGCTGCGAGATAAAACGACATATGGCGGCGCAGCAAAAACATCAATCAGCGCTTTCTTGCGGCTCTAACCGCATATCGACATGCGGAATGCCATCTTCGAGATATTCTTCCGAAATCGCGACGAAGCCGAACGAGCCATAGAATTTCTGCAAATGGCTCTGTCCACCAAGCTCAATGGCAATGCCCGGAAAACGTGTCTGAGCAAAGGCGACAGCCTCTTTCATGAGACGCTGACCAAGCTTGTAACCACGATAATCGGCTGCCACGACAACGCGGCCGATCTTCACCGGCTTACCATCCTTCTCCGGTGGCAGAACCCGCAAACTTGCTGCGAGTTCTTCACCATCGAGAATGCGCAAATGAAACGCATCATAATCCTTGCCGTCGATTTCGGGGTAAGGGCAATTCTGTTCCACCACGAAAACATCCACGCGCAGCTTCAGCATCGCATAAAGCGCGCGCGGGGTCAGGTTGTCGATTTCATCCCAATGGGAGGTGAAAAGCTTCTCACTCATCAGTAGACAATCACCGAGCGGATGGACTTGCCTTCATGCATCAGATCGAAAGCCGTGTTGATTTCATCAAGCGGCATGGTGTGGGTGATGAGGCTGTCGATGTCGATCTTGCCTTCCATATACCAGTCGACGATCTTCGGCACATCGGTACGACCGCGCGCGCCGCCGAATGCAGTACCCTTCCAGACACGTCCGGTGACGAGCTGGAATGGACGCGTGGCAATTTCCTTGCCGGCTTCGGCTACGCCGATGATGATCGATTCGCCCCAGCCGCGATGGCAGCATTCCAGCGCCTGACGCATGACATCTGTATTGCCGGTGGCATCAAACGAATAATCCGCACCGCCATCGGTCAGATCCTGAATGGCCTGAACCACTTTGTCATTGCCGATTTCACGCGGATTGATGAAGTCGGTCATGCCGAACTTCTTTGCCACTTCCACCTTGGCTGGATTGATGTCCACGCCGATGATCTTATCCGCACCAACCATGCGTGCGCCCTGAATAACATTGAGACCAATGCCGCCCAGACCAAACACAACCACATTGGAACCCGGACGAACCTTAGCCGTGTAAATAACCGCGCCAATGCCGGTGGTCACGCCGCAGCCGATATAGCAGATCTTGTCGAAAGGTGCGTCTTCGCGGACCTTGGCGACTGCGATTTCTGGCAGAACGGTGAAGTTCGAGAAGGTCGAGCAGCCCATGTAGTGGAACACTTCGCCGCCATCGCACGAAAAGCGCGAGGTTTTGTCAGGCATCAGGCCTTGACCCTGCGTTGAGCGGATCGAGGTGCAGAGGTTTGAACGCTGCGACAGGCAGGTTTTGCACGAGCGGCATTCCGGCGTGTAAAGCGGGATCACATGATCGCCGGGCTTTACCGAAGTAACCCCAGCCCCCACTTCGCGCACAATACCGGCACCTTCATGGCCGAGAATGGCCGGAAATTTGCCCTCTGAATCAAGGCCGGAAAGCGTGTAGGCATCGGTGTGGCAAACGCCAGTCGCCATGATTTCGACCAGCACTTCGCCAGCGCGTGGGCCGCCGATTTCAACGGTTTCGATGGTGAGCGGCTTTTTTGCCTCCCAGGCAACGGCTGCGCGTGACTTCATGACGATATTCCCTTCAATTTCAGTGTTCGTTTATGCGCCTATTTCAGATAGGTGCGCAAAATTCGCATGATTTCGTCGATCTCTGCATCGGGATCTGCCACAGCGTCGCGTGCTATCGCCTCACGAGACTTCCCGCGCACTTGGCCGAATGTCTCGCGAAAATGGCTTTCCAGCACTTCCGCCATCAATCCATTGGCAGCCCCGCGCAACGCCGCAATCTGCTGCAAGAGTGCAGCACATTCCGTGCCTGCTTCCACCGCGCGCTCCAAGCCTTCGGCCTGGCCTTTGATGCGGCGCAGGCGCGTCAAAGCACGCTTTTTGTCTTCTGGTGAATGCGGCATGGAATCTCCCAATTTTTATGAAGCTTATATACTATAGGGGAGTATGTCAATTGCTCCCAAAATGCCTTTTGCGAGAATGGTTTTCTCCGCAATTGGCATGGCCCGGATTTTAAGCCTCAAGCTTGAGATGCAGCAGCGGATAAGGACGTCCCTGATCATCCGTCTCCGAACGACCTGTCTCGAAAAAACCGACATGGCGATAAAAGCCCACGCCTTGCGTGTTCTGCTCATTCACATCGACGGTCAAAGTGCCCCGCTTTTTCGCATGTGCAATCATATGCTTGCCAATACCCTTGCCGCGCTGATTGGGCGAAATGAACAGGCTGTCGATATTGTTATCGGTCATGCCCATGAAACCTACCGGCTTGCCGTCATCCTCAATGACATCGACTTCCACATTCGGCAGATATTGCTCACCGACGAGCTTTTCGAGTTCGACGAAATCCTCCCGGCTTAGAAAGTCATGTGTTGCCAGTACACTTGCGCGCCAGATAGCGGTTAGGGCCGGGGCATCTGCCGGATTGGATTTTCGGATATGGATCATCTCGGTTCCTTGTGTGATAAGCAGCAAAGCAACGCCTTTATAATACGGAATTTCATTTGACGAGCCTGCCCGATCTTCCCGTTACCCGCATTCTGCCGCAACTTGACGCCGCATTTGCCACCCATGCAAGCGCGGTTCTGGTTGCCCCTCCCGGCGCGGGAAAGACGACGCTGGTGCCGCTGCATTTTTTGAATGCAAGCTGGCGCGGCGACGGCATGATTGTGCTGCTCGAACCGCGTCGCTTGGCAGCGCGTGCCGCGGCCCGACGCATGGCGCAGTTGCTCGGCGAGGAGCCTGGCGAAACAGTCGGCTATCGTATGCGCCTCGAAAGCAAGGTGTCGGCCAAGACCAAAATCCTCGTCGTTACCGAGGGCGTTTTTGCGCGCATGATCCTTGACGATCCCGATCTCAAGGGTATCGCCGCTGTTCTGTTTGATGAGTTTCACGAACGCAGCCTTGATGCCGATTTTGGTCTGGCGCTGGCGCTCGATGTGCAGGCAGCTTTGCGTGATGATCTCAAGATTCTCGTCATGTCGGCAACGCTGGATGGTGCGCGTGTGGCCTCACTTTTGGGCGATGCGCCCATCATTGAGAGCGAAGGCCGCGCTTTCCCCGTTGATATTCGCCACCGCGACCGTAAGCCAGACGAACGCATTGAAGATGCGATGGTGAAAGCCATTCGTGAAGCGCTGGCCGACGAAACCGGCAGCATTCTTGCCTTTCTTCCCGGTCAGGGCGAGATCGAACGCATAGCAGCAAACCTCGAAAAATTTCTGCCTGCCAATATCATTCTGGCCCCGCTTTATGGTGCGATGGAGGGTCGTGATCAGGATGCGGCAATCAAGCCAGCGCCCGCAGGTCATCGCAAGGTTGTGCTGGCGACCTCGATTGCCGAAACCTCCATCACCATTGATGGTGTTCGAGTGATGATTGATAGCGGTCTAGCCCGCCTGCCAAAATACGAACCCGCCACTGGCCTCACGCGATTGGAAACCGTGCGCACTTCGCGCGCCAGTGCTGATCAGCGCGCTGGTCGTGCCGGACGTACTGAGCCGGGCATCGCCATCCGCCTTTGGCATCAGGGGCAAACGACTTCGCTGCCCGCTTTCTCGCCGCCTGAAATTCTGGAGGCCGATCTTTCCGGCCTCGTGCTTGATGCGGCCGCGTGGGGCGTGACCGATCCGGCAACGCTTTCGCTGCTCGACAAGCCACCTGCACCCGCTTTGAAAGAAGCCAAAGCGCTGCTTATGCGACTTGGTGCGCTTGATGAGGCTGGACGCCTGACCGCAGATGGTGAGGCTATGCGCTCACTCGCCCTGCCTGCGCGGCTTGCACATATGGTGGCGGAAGCGGGCAAGCGCGGCGAGGCTTTGCGCGCTGCGGAACTAGCCATGCTTTTGACCGAGCGGGGTCTTGGCGGCAATGAAACCGACCTCGACACGCGCATGTCGCGGTTCCGCAATGATCGTTCTGATCGTGCCCAACGCGCCAAAGGACTGGCAAAGCGCCTTGCCGCCAGTGTGTCAAACAAAGGCGAAGCAGCAGGTTCCAGCGTTGGCCGCATACTAATTGACGCCTATCCAGACCGCATCGCCAAGGCGCGCGGCCAAACCGGGCAATTTCTGCTGGCCAATGGCCGTGGCGGTGAGGTCGATCCCGCTATCAGCCTTAGCCGGGCGCAATGGCTGGTGGTTGCTGATATGTCAGGTAAGGCAGGTCGCGCACGCGTGCTTTCCGCAGCAGAAGTGTCTGAAGCGGAAATTCGAGCAGCACTCGGCACGAAGATCGAAAGCGGACGACAGGTTGTCTATGACGCGGAAAAGAACGCTTTGCGCGCCCGCGAAGCAGTTCGCATTGGCGCCATTGCCTTGTCGGAAAGGCCGCTTGCCGCCCCTTCCGGTGCGAGTGCCGATGAAGGCGTGATCGCTGCCGTGCGTGAGCATGGACTGCAAATCCTGCCATGGGGCAAAGAGGCTGAAATCCTGCGCCGCCGTCTGGGCTGGCTCTATCGCGGCCTTGGCGATCCATGGCCGTCCATGGATGACGACAATCTCATTGAGCGCCTTGATGATTGGCTTTTGCCATTTCTTACGGGTGAGTCACAACTCAACCGTATCCCGGCACATGTGTTGAAAAACGGTCTTATGAGCCTTGTGCCGTTCGATCTGCAACGCAGCGTCGACAAACTCGCGCCAACACATTTTGAAGTGCCGACTGGCTTCAATATTCCGATCCGTTACGATGCGGAGGAGCCGGTTCTTGCCGTGCGTGTGCAGGAGCTTTTTGGCCTTGGTATTCACCCAGCCATTGCCAATGGCAAAGTGCCGCTTTTGTTGGAATTGCTTTCGCCAGCCCACCGTCCGATCCAGATCACGCGTGATTTGCCTAACTTCTGGCAAGGCTCATGGGCCGATGTGCGTAACGATATGCGCGGGCGCTATCCGCGCCATGTCTGGCCGGAAGATCCGGCGCATGCGAGCCCCACCAGCCGTGCTAAGCCACGCGGCACTTAAGCGTGCAGGACGACGCTCACTTCGTCTTCATCGCGAATGTCGAGGTGATTGCGTATGCGCTTATCGGAGATCAACTCCAGACAGTCATGCATGTGTGATCCTACGCGCCGGAAAACCCAAACTGGCATCGACCGCGACTTAGCGTAAAGCGTTGCTCGCCATGCTTGCCCCATGCCTCGACGCGGCTTGAAAAACTTGCGACGCAGGCTGTTGTTTTCAATTCTGTCTTGCGGGATTACCAATGTCGGCGGAATCACCCCGCGATCCAGCGCCTTCAACTTGGTGCGTAGGCTTTTCAGTGCCTCGGGAAATTCCACGATTTGAACATTGAGTGATCCAGCGGCAAACTCTTCCGGCCAATCAATAGGTGGATCGGCTAAATTTTGCTTCCCCGGAATGATTAGCTCGGAATGCCTCCCGAGCCCCGAAGATATCCTCCCCCTGAAGATAACCATGCGTGCCCTCCTACGCGTATGTAGGGCATCATAAATTATTCACAAAATTGACACAATTTAATCACGCCCATCCTGACGGCAATGTGATTGCGCTCCAAATCCTCGTAAATGCGGGGGTATGGCCTATTGCTTGTTAAGCTGCGACTGGATGACACAGTTCTGCTTGCATGAATATTTGCGCTGTCGCATAAGGGGCCGAAGGTGGCTTCGCTTCATCCAGCGCAATGGATATGCATTTATCAACGCGAGGCAGTCTTGAAATTTGGTGAGATGTTTGGGAGTTGCCATGCACGCAGAATTCGATAATCGCGCTTCCAATCTCTCACGCAGGCCGCGTCTCACCACATTGGTGCGTTTGCGCTGGCTGGCGATTGCCGGACAGACGGCAGCCGTCATGTTCGTGGCGCTTTATTTGCAATTCAGTTTCTCCATTAGTATCTGCCTTGCGTTGATCTCAGCTTCCGCTTGGCTCAATCTATATTTGGCATTTCATTTTCCGAACAATCACCGTCTCAATCCGTCCGCTGCCAGTATCGTGTTGGCCTTCGATATTTTGCAACTGGCAGGATTGCTGTATCTAACTGGTGGAGTTCAGAATCCTTTTATCATTCTGGTGATTGCGCCCGTCATTATCTCGGCAACATCGCTTTCTGTGCGGCATACGCTTGGTCTGGCACTGTTGGCAGTGCTGAGCACATCGTTTCTGATGTTCTATCACCGTCCTCTGCCATGGTATCCGGGCGAAATGCTGGTGCTGCCATTTCTCTTTGTCGCAGGTATCTGGTGTGCCATTGTTTCGGCGCTCGGCTTTACTGGTGTTTATGCCTATCGTATCGCGGAAGAAACGCGTCAGTTGGGTGATGCCTTGACTGCCACCGAACTGATCTTGCAGCGTGAACAGCATTTGACTGCTCTTGATGGGCTTGCTGCCGCCGCGGCCCACGAACTTGGCACGCCGCTTGCCACCATCACGCTGGTGGTTAAGGAAATGCAGCGCACTTACGCAAAAAAGCCGGATAGCGATCCGGCATTGGCGGAAGACATTGCGCTTCTGCAATCGCAGGCGGCACGGTGCCGGGAAATCCTGCAACGTCTGACCAGTCTTTCGTCGGAAAACGAAGAGCATATGTCCCGCTTGCCGTTCTCCTCACTGATCGAAGAAGTGATCGAGCCGCATCGCAATTTTGGTGTGGTGCTTGATGTCTCCAAGCTCGATGGGCCTAAGCCTGAACCTGTCGTGCGACGCAATCCGGGTTTGCTGTACGGCCTCGGTAATCTGATTGAAAACGCCGTCGATTTTGCACGCAATGAGGTCAGCGTTACATGGGGTTGGACGGATACCAATGTCACTGTTCTCATTCAGGACGATGGTGAAGGCTTCAAGCCGGAAATTCTTGACCGAATCGGTGAACCTTATATGAGCAGTCGTGATGGCAGTCAGAATGGCGGCGGTGGGCTTGGTCTGGGACTTTTTATCGCAAAAACCTTGCTTGAACGCTCTGGTGCACAGATCAGTTTCAAAAATCGCAAAAATCCCGGTCAGGGAGCAGAGGTAAAGGTGGTTTGGCCACGCTCCGCATTCGCCCTAAGCTAATGAATATGCTGGATAATTCATCTTCGACTATTGAAAGAATTGGCGAGCAGTAACGCCTCCATATAAGTTCATTTTTATTTGGAAAACCTAAAAAAGACTTTGCGAAAACAACAGTTTGCCTTGTTTCTGTTTGTCAATTTTTTGCAAGGATTGCTTCAACAATTCAATGGCTATTTGACTTTTTGACGCAGGGGTATCAATAAAGGAACAAAAATACAGGCAGGAAGCACCCCATGGAAGACTTGAAGCAGGAAGACACCGAAGCCATTGGCAACGATCCAACCCTTCTTCTGGTTGATGACGATAAGCCTTTCTTGCAGCGTCTTGCCCGCGCCATGGAAGGCCGGGGCTTTCAGGTGACGACTGCGGAATCCGTTGAGGAAGGCATTGCGGCGGCAAAAGCTGCGGCACCTGCTTATGCTGTAGTCGATATGCGCCTTGGTGACGGAAACGGCCTTGATGTGATCGAAGCCATCCGCACCCGCCGCACTGATACCCGTGCGATTGTACTCACCGGCTACGGAAATATTGCGACGGCTGTGAACGCCGTGAAGCTTGGCGCGATTGATTATCTGTCCAAGCCTGCCGATGCGGATGAAGTTTTTGCAGCACTTACCCGTCGCCCGGGTGAGAAGATTGCACCGCCGGAAAACCCAATGTCTGCCGACCGTGTTCGCTGGGAGCATATTCAACGCGTTTATGAAATGTGCGAGCGCAACGTTTCTGAAACTGCGCGTCGTCTCAATATGCACCGCCGTACGTTGCAGCGCATTCTGGCAAAGCGCGCGCCGCGCTAATCTATATCGGTTTCGGGAACGTCTAAACCTGCAAGCTCTGCAATGGTGAGGCGTGCCGCACTTGATCGCGCAAAGCGCAACATCAGCGCTTTGCGGGTAGCGCCTGGCAGTTTGTGTTCCGGTGCATCACGCAGGATTTCCGCGCCATACCCATCCGATAAAATGAACCCGCAATCCTCCGGGAATATCTCTGTCGGTACGCTTGGATGCGTCGCAAAAAACAGACGATCGCAATAGGCGCGATAGTCTGGCCATTTGCGATCGGCCTTCCAGTCTTCAATGGACGACTTGATTTCGACGATCCAGATTTCGCCTTTGCGGCTAACCGCAATAAGGTCTGCGCGCCTGCCCGAAGCGAGTGATAATTCCGGCAAAGTTGCCAGTCCCATTTCCAAAAACAGACGCTGAACACCGCGCCGCACCAGCATGGCATTTTCGGATTGGCGACCGTCGGAAAGAGGGTGTGTTTTGTTGGGAATCACGATTGGCATAAGTGCATTTTGCGCGTGAAAAACGTCCAAAACAATTGAAAAACACTCAAAAATCAGCGGCAAACCTAGAGCAAGATTGTGAAACCAATGGCGAGATTATGGCTAAATAATGAATTTTCAATTTACGGTTAACGCTTGGTTAACAATACTCCCTCATCTTTGCGTATGAATGAGCGATTCGCTCCTGATGATGGTCTATTCAATCTGGGGAATTTTCATGAAGTCTCGCGTCTTGCAGCTGACCGCAGCCCTTCTTCTTGGTGGCGCCCTTACTGGCTGCTCCACAGTCGGCGGCACCTTCTACACCGCGTCTTATTCTTCGGTCAGCGACGCTGGCTACACCATTCCAGCTATTCCGAATGAGAAGATCCCGCAGCAATATCGCCGACAGATCGTCAGCTATCAGACCACTGAAGCGCCCGGTACGATCATCGTAGAAACCGGCGAAAAATTCCTTTATCTGGTGCAGCCAAATGGCAAAGCGATGCGCTATGGTATCGGCGTCGGTCGTGAAGGCTTCGGCTGGAATGGGACTGCACGTGTTGCGATGAAACGTGAATGGCCGACATGGACACCGCCTGCACCGATGATTAAGCGTCAGCCCGAACTGGCGAAATATCGCAATGGTATGGGACCAGGCCTCAAGAATCCTTTGGGTGCACGCGCGCTCTATCTCTACAACAAGGGTGGCGACACCGGCTATCGTATTCATGGAACACCAGAATGGTGGTCGATCGGTAAAGCCATGTCATCGGGCTGCGTTCGCATGATGAATCAGGATATTATTGATCTCTACGAGCGTACCGAGCAGGGAGCCAAGGTTATCGTCCGATAACAGAAGATATGAAAAAGGCCGCTAAAAAGCGGCCTTTTTATTGCGATTTTTATAAGATCAGATCTGCTCGACCTGCTGAACTTCCGGCACAAAATGGCGCAGAAGGTTCTGAATGCCGTGTTTGAGTGTCGCGGTCGATGATGGGCAGCCAGAGCAAGCGCCCTTCATGTGCAGAAACACAGTGCCGTTTTCAAAACCGCGGAAGGTGATGTCGCCACCGTCCTGCGCCACAGCTGGGCGGACGCGGGTTTCAATCAGTTCCTTGATCGTATCAACGATTTCAGCGTCGGCTTTGTCGAAGAACTCTTCCTCATCATCGGTCTTTGCAGCATCAACGCCAGCATTGCTTGCCATGACAGGCGCGCCCGACATGAAATGTTCCATGATTGTGCCAAGGATAGCAGGCTTCAGGTGCTGCCATTCTCCATCTTCTTTGGTCACTGTGATAAAATCAAAGCCAAAGAAAACGCCGGTCACGCCCGGAACGGCAAACAGCTTGGCTGCTAGCGGCGATGTATTACCGGCACTTGCTGCATCGCGAAAATCCGCTGTGCCTTCAGGCATAACGACCTTGCCAGGCAGGAACTTGAGAGTTGCCGGGTTTGGCGTGGTCTCGGTCTGGATGAACATGTCCGTTCTCCGCTTTCAATATCAGAAGCTTTTCGTAAGCATGGATGCGCGTTTAAGCAAGCCTCATCTCAAAGGGCGCATGCGCGTTACGATCAATATAGGGTGATTAAGTCACGGCATCAATGTCTTCATCTGAAAGACCTGCCGGAATAACCGTCACCGGAATTTGGAACTGTGCGCGATTGGCCAGAGATTGCACAAGAGGGCCGGGGCCTTCGTTGCCCGAACCCGCTGCCAGAACGAGGATAGCAATATCCTGATCTTCCTCAATCAGGCTCGGCAGCTCTTCTGTAATCCGGCCTTCACGAATAATGAGTTCCGGTTCAATGCCCTGTTCTTCACGCACTTTCGCGGCGAATTTCTCTAGCGTTGAACGCGCTCGCTCTTCGGCTTCTGCACGCATGATCTCGCCAACACCTAAGATTTGCTGGAAATCTGAATTGTCGATGACGAAGAGCATGACAAGCGCACCGTTTGAGTTTTTTGCGCGGCGCGATGCATAGGCGACGGCACGCCCGCATTCGGGCGTCTCGTCAATAACAGCAAGAAACTTGCGTCGATGGCCGGTTTCCCGGCTAAGTCGTTTGGATACCATGGCGATAATGTGGCATTGCAAAGCGCCACCCGCAAGCGGGTAGCGCCGTAATATTTGACAGGATCAGTCCTGAAGCCAGCCGATAATATCACGCACATTGCGCATATTGGTTTCGGCAATCGCACTTGCACGTTCGCCACCATCCTTCAAAACGCTGTCAATATAGGCAGAATCTGCCACCAGACGACGCATTTCATGGGTAATTGGCGAGAGTTTCGCGACTGCCAGATCGGCAAGCGAAGTCTTGAATTCGGAGAACTGGCGTCCACCAAATTCAGCCAGAATGTCTTCCTTCGACTTTGACGAAAGGGCTGCATAGATGCCGACGAGATTGTCGGCTTCCGGGCGGCCTGCAAGACCATCGAGTTCCGTCGGCAGACCGTCCGAATCGGTTTTCGCCTTGCGGATCTTCTTGTTGATGGTGTCTTCATCGTCGATCAGATTGATGCGCGACAGGTCCGACGGATCAGACTTAGACATCTTCTTGGTACCGTCACGCAGCGACATGATGCGCATAGCCGGACCCGAAATCATCGGCTCGGTCAGCGGGAAGAAGCCCGAAACCTCTTCGTCACCCACCTGCATATCCACACCGATACCGAGCGAAGCAATGCGGTCGGAATAATCGTTGTTGAATTTCTGTGCGATGTCGCGTGTCAGTTCCAGATGCTGCTTCTGGTCTTCACCCACAGGCACATGGGTTGCGCGATAAAGCAGAATGTCAGCAGCCATCAGGCTCGGATAAGCGAAGAGACCAAGCGATGCATTTTCGCGGTCTTTACCAGCTTTGTCCTTGAACTGCGTCATGCGGCTCATCCAGCCCATGCGCGCCACGCAGTTGAACACCCATGCGAGTTCGGCATGCTGACGCACGCGGCTCTGGTTGAACACGATGCTACGCTTTGGATCGATGCCAGCAGCGAGGAACGCGGCAGTCACTTCGCGGGTTGATTGGATCAACTCGGCTGGATCGGGCGAGACGGTCAACGCATGCATATCGACAACGCAATAGATGCATTCCTGCGTCTCCTGCACTTCGACCCACCGCTTGATCGCACCCAGATAATTTCCAAGGTGAAGGTTTCCGGTCGGTTGAACGCCGGAGAAGACAAGCGGTTTGAACGTGCTCATAATATTATCCTGATGTTGGCCTTCGCCGGTGGAGAGCGAAGGGCACTAATTTTGATGCGGTGTTTTCGCAGAGCTGCGAGCGCCTTTCAAGGGTAATAAAAGCGCATCCCGAAAAGTGTGAAACGGTTTTAGGACAAAGATGCGCGTCTTAATTGTCGCTCTCAGGCTCTTTCTTGGCTGCACCACGCTTGATGCCGCGACGGATCATCGCCGTGTTCGCGCCACCAAGCCCAAAGGCCAGCGCAAAATAGACGACCATCGCTCCTATAACCATGGCCGCGAGAGTTCCGGCGCGTATCCCAAAGGACGAGGCTGATGAAAGCTCGTGCGCAAAATAGCCAATGGCAAAATGAATGCCCGCAGCCATAATTGCGGCCGCAATCAGCAGGCGCGGAATACGAGTGAGCAGCGGAATATCATTGCCCCAATGCCCGCGCTTTATCAGCATTGCAAATAGCAGTGCCGCATTGATCCAGCCCGCTGTGATTTCTGCAATGGCGATGCCGGTCGGTCCCATACGCGGAAACAGCGTGAGGGCCAGCGTTATATTCACCGCAACCGAAATGGCAGCAAAGATCATTGGTGTGCGGGTGTCTTCACGCGCAAAAAAGCCCGGAAGAAAGGCTTTTATCAGCACATAAGCTGGCAAGCCGATGCCATAAATCGCCAGAATACTGGAAACAACGAGCGTTGATTCCGCGCTGAACTGCCCGCGCTCAAACAGCAGTCGAACAATCGGCTCTGACATGACCAGAAGGGCAGCCGCAGCCGGAAGTGTGAGAAACAGCGTAAACTCTACCGAGCGGTTTTGCAGGTTCGATGCTTCTTTCATATGCCCGCCGCGCAAGGCGCGCGAGAGTTCCGGCAGAAGCACGGTCGCAACCGCAATTCCCACCACGCCAAGCGGCAGCTGGTAAATGCGATCGGCATAGACCAGCGAGGAAACAGCACCCTCCATGCCCGAGGCGATATTGGTGTTGATCAGCAGATTAATCTGCGTGATGCCGCCGGTGATCGCTGCTGGAAATGCCAGAACGAGCAGACGTTTGACGCCGGGGGTCAGACGCGGACGCCGAAAACCGATTTTGATCCCTGCAACGCGCACGTCGATCCAGACGATAGCGAGCTGAACCAGACCTGCGGCCATAACGCCCCATGACAACGCATAGCCGACGGCCAGCGCGTCATATCCCTGCCACCAGCTGAAGGCGAGAACCGCAATGAGGATGATGTTTAGAAAGACCGGCGCGACTGCTGCGGCGAAATAGCGATGCAGCGAATTGAGCATTCCCGCCATCATCGATGCCAGCGACATACAAGCAAGATAGGGGAACATGATCACGGCGAGCCGCACCGTATTGTCGAATTTCACCGGATCATCGGTGAAACCCGGCGCAATGACGGTGCGCACGATAAACGGCATGGAGAGTTCCATGGCAATCGTAATGAACATCAGAACCGTAAAAAGTACGCCGAACACTTCTTCGGAAAAGCGGCGTGCGCCGTCCATGCCGTTCTTCTCGATCTCTTTTGAAAATAGAGGCACGAAGGCAGTATTGAACGCACCTTCGGCAAACAGTCTGCGGAAAGTGTTTGGAAAGCGAAATGCCGCATTAAACGCATCCGCAACCGGACCTGTGCCGAGTGCCGCCGCCATAAACATTTCACGCGTGAAACCAAAAATGCGGCTCATCAGCGTGCCAGACGCAACAGTTGCGAATTTTTTGACCAAACTCATAAGACTAAAATACCTGTATTATGCCGCTGCGCGCCCGCTGGACTTAGCAGTATTTTCCCCGCCGAGAACCGCAAGAAGCTTGCGCCTGATATTGCCCTGACGTGTTGCGTTTGAAATCTTGTGGCCCACCAGATCCGTGACATAGAAGCTGTCGATCACCTTTTCGCCGAAGGTCGTGATATGTGCCGAAGCAATATCCAGCGACAAGTCAGAAATAAGGCCGGTCAGTTCGGACAAAAGACCAGGGCGATCAAGCCCTTCCACTTCGATGACGGTGAATTTGTCGGAGAGTGTGTTGTTGATCTCGACGCGCGGTTCAACCTTGAAAGCCTTCGCGCCGCGTTTGGGCTTGGTGCGCTTGGCCAAAACATCCGGCAGATGCGCTTTGCCGGATAGCACATCTTCAATCACTTTCCCAACGCGTTCGGCACGGCGACGCTCGTCTTCGTCGGTGTCAAATTCGCGGCTGATCAGAATTGTATCCAGCGCGCGTCCATCGCCTGTGGTGAAAATCTGTGCATCGACAATGTTGCCGCCAGCGGCAGCACAAGCGCCGGTGATGATCGACAAAAGGCGCGGATGATCGGGCGCTAGCACGGTGATTTCCGTGACGGCCTCAAATGTGTGAGGCTTGGCCATGGTTGCCAGCGCACGACCATTGCGGTCTGCTTCGCGGATGAAATGCGCGTGGCGCACCTGATCCTCAAGGCTGACTGTGAGGAAATAATTGGTGTAATGCAGGCTAAGATAGGCGTCGCGCTCGGCCTCTGGCCAGTCGCTCAGCTTTTCGCCCAACGCAGCGCGGCCCTGCCGGTCGCGATCAGCGCGTGGGAGTTTAGAGAAGCCACCTGTGAGAACCAGCTCGGTTTCATAGAAAAGCGTGCGCAGAAGCTGGCCTTTCCAGCCATTCCATACGCCGGGGCCAACGCCTTTAATGTCGCAAACGGTCAGGATCAACAGCAGCTTCAGCCGTTCCATGGTCTGCACGGTGTCGGCAAAATCGACGATGGTTTTGCGGTCGTTGAGATCGCGCGACTGCGCAACCATGCTCATGGTCAGATGCTCACGCACCAGCCATTCGACGGTTTCAGTCTCGGATGGCGACAGCCCAAAACGCGGGCAAAGCTTTTTGGCAATACGGGCGCCTGCAATCGAATGATCTTCCGGGCGACCTTTGGCAATGTCATGCAAAAGCATGGCGACATAGAGCAGATTGCGGTCGCGCTTGATCGAATTGACCAGATGATTGGCAAGCGGATGCTCATTTTCTAGGTCGCCATGCTCAATCTCGGAAAGCACTGCAATACAGCGCAGCAGATGCTCATCGACCGTGTAATGATGATACATGTTGAACTGCATCATCGCGACGATCTTACCGAAATCCGGAATGAACTTGCCCAGTACGCCCGATTCATTCATGCGTCTGAGAATGAGTTCAGGATTGCGCGGCGAGGTCAGCACTTCCAGAAACAGCTTGTTGGCTTCCGGGTTCTCGCGCAACTCCGCATTGATCAGTTTCAGCGAGCGGGTGAGCTGCTGCATCACATCAGGATGAAACTCCAGCCCCAGCTTATCGGCGAGCTGGAAAACGCGAATGATATTGACCGGATCGCGCTTGAACACATCGGCATCGGCAATGTTGATGCGATGATTTTCAGAGATGAAATCATTGCTGCCCGCAAGTTTGCGCTTGCGGTTGGAAAATGTGAGGAAGATACGATTGAAGCCCGGCACATGCTTGGCTTGTTCTTCTTCCAATGCTGCACAGAGTATGCGCGTCAGATCGCCGACGTCTTTTGCGACGAGGAAGTAATGCTTCATGAAGCGTTCGACATAGTTCTGGCCGGGATGGGCGGTATAACCCAGACGCTGTGCGATTTCCGGCTGAATATCGAAGGACAAGCGCTCTTCGGCTTTCAGCGTTGCAAAATGCATATGGCAGCGTACAGCCCAGAGAAAATCCTCAGCCTTGTTGAACAGCCTCAGTTCCGCGCGTGACAACACGCCAAGCTTGACCAGTTCTTCCTTGCTTTTGACGCGATAGAAATATTTGGCAATCCAGAACAGCGTATGCAGATCGCGCTGGCCGCCTTTGCCTTCTTTGACATTCGGCTCGACCAGATAGCGCGTTTCACCTGCCTTTTTGTGACGGTTATCGCGCTCTGCAAGCTTGGCCTGAATGAATTCAGGGCCGGTATTTTTCACCACTTCTTCGTCAAAGCGCGTGACGAGCGAATTGAATAAATCACGATTGCCGATGATAAAACGCGCATCAAGAATGGCAGTGCGGATCGTCATATCTTCGCGCGAAAGGCGGATGCATTCGTCGATATTGCGTGTGGAATGCCCGACTTTCAGCCCCATATCCCAGAGCATATAGAGCATATATTCAGCGACTTGCTCGCCCCACGGCGTTTGCTTGTAAGGTAGCAAAAATAGCAGATCGATGTCTGAGCCGGGAGCCAGTCCGCCGCGACCATAGCCGCCGACAGCAACGACCGCCATATGCTCGGCTTTAGACGGGTTAAGCGCCGGATAGACTTTTGTGCTGGCAAATTCAAAAAGAGCGCTGATCAGCGTGTCCATGAGATAGGACAAGCGCCGCACGCAAAGCGTGCCGCCGCCGTCTTTCATCAGCATGTTTTCTGCAACGCCACGACCGCGCACGAGCGCATCTTTTAGCGCATGCAAGACCACCTTGCGGACAGGCAGGCTCGTATAGCTTTCGTCGGCTGAATCCGCGAGTTCGTTGATCTTGCGACGCAGCGTTTCTGGATTGACGATGTCTTCAAGCTTCAGGTCGTGTGCGCTCATGCGGCTTGTATGTCCGGCGTTTTGGGAGGGAACTGACGGAACTATCCTATAGCCGGTTTTAAATATGGTGAACATTGAAAAGAAAAGGCCGGGCATTGCCCGGCCTTTATCCAATTTTCATTCGTCTTTTCAGTTACCGGCATTATAGGCAGCAATAGCCGCCATATTGACGATGTCGGTATCTTTCGCACCGATGCTGACGATCTGTGCTGGTTTATCAAGACCAACGAGCAGCGGCCCGATAATCGTTGCGCCGCCCAGTTCCTGAAGCATATTGGCTGCAATCGATGCCGAGTGATTATCCGGCGTGACGATGACATTGGCCGGACCCGACAGGCGGATGAACGGATAACGTTCCATCAGCTTCGGGTTCAGCGCTACGTCTGCGCTCATTTCGCCGTCAAATTCGAAATCGACATGACGCGTGTTGAGAATGCGAACCGCTTCCTGAATACGAGCTGAGCTTTCGCCGCCCATATGACCGAAGGTCGAGAAAGCTGTGAGCGCCACGCGTGGCACATAGCCCATGCGACGCGCCATGCCTGCGGCTTCAACAGCAATATCGGCAAGCTCTTCGGCTGTTGGCTTTTCGTGAACGGCGGTATCGGCGATGAACACTGTGCGGCCACGGCAAAGCGCAATGGACACACCAACCAGACGATGACCCGGCTTTGAATCGATCACACGGCGCACATCTTCGAGGCCCGTTGCGTAGTTTCGGGTGATGCCCGTTACCATGCCATCCGCATCGCCAAGTGCAACCATGCAAGCCGCAAAATGATTGCGGTCATTGTTGATCAGGCGATGGCAATCGCGGGTCAGATAGCCTTTGCGCTGCAGCTTTTCATAGAGATAGTCGGCATAGGCCGCGTTGCGGCTCGACAGACGCGCATTGATGATTTCAATGCCCGGACGGTTGAGATCAAGGCCCGCCTCCTTGGCAGTTTCTGCAACACGCTCTTCGCGGCCAACCAGAATGGCAGTGCCAAGGCCCTGATTAACATAGGAAACAGCGGCGCGCATTGTTGGCTCTTCTTCACCTTCGGCAAAGACGATGCGCTTTGGCTGACGGCGCACGCGCTCATAAATCCCGCGCAATGTCGAAGCAATCGGATCACGACGCGCAAGCAGTTCCTGCTTATAGCCTTCAATGTCTTCGATAGCGCGACCAGCAACGCCGGTTTCAATGGCAGCCTTGGCGACAGCCGCCGAAACGGTGGCCAGCAAACGCGGATCGAACGGGACAGGAATGATATATTGTGGGCCAAAACGTGGGCGGCTGCCCTGATAGGCGGCAACCACATCATCTGGTACGTCTTCACGCGCCAGTTCCGCAATCGCGTAAACCGCTGCAATCTTCATCTCGTCATTGATCGTGGTTGCACGTACATCAAGCGCTCCACGGAAAATATACGGGAAGCCGAGAACATTGTTGACCTGGTTCGGATAGTCCGAACGGCCTGTGGCGACAATGGCATCGTCACGCACTTCGGCCACGTCTTCCGGGGTCACTTCCGGGTCCGGGTTGGCCATCGCGAAGATGATCGGATTTGGTGCCATCGAACGCACCATTTCCTTGGTCAGCGCGCCCTTTGCCGAAACGCCGAAGAAAATGTCAGCATCTTTCATGGCGTCTTCGAGCGAGCGCTTGGACGTCTTGATGGCGTGGGCCGACTTCCACTGGTTCATGCCTTCTTCACGGCCCTGATAAACGACGCCCTTGGTGTCGCAGAGCGTGACGTTTTCAGACGGGAAACCGATGGCCTTGATGAGTTCGATACAGGCAATACCTGCGGAGCCAGCGCCATTGCAGACGAGCTTGGTATTCTTGATGTCACGGCCCGTCAAAAGCAGCGCATTGATCATGCCTGCTGCGGCAATGATGGCTGTGCCGTGCTGGTCATCGTGGAAAACCGGAATGTCCATCACTTCGCGCAGGCGCTGTTCGATGATGAAGCAATCCGGTGCTTTGATGTCTTCGAGATTGATCCCGCCAAAGGATGGTCCGAGATAGCGCACGGCATTGATAAATTCATCAATGTTGGCCGTATCGACTTCCAAATCGATGGAATCCACATCCGCAAAGCGCTTGAAGAGGACGGCCTTGCCTTCCATCACAGGCTTGGAAGCCAGCGCACCGAGATTGCCAAGGCCAAGAATGGCCGTGCCGTTGGAGATGACCGCAACCAGATTGCCCTTGGCCGTATAATCATAGGCGGTGGCTGGGTTTTCGGCGATTGCCTTGACTGGAACTGCGACACCCGGCGAATAGGCCAGCGACAGGTCGCGCTGCGTCATCATAGGCTTGGTGGGATTGATTTCCAGCTTTCCCGGACGGCCATGCGCGTGAAAGTCGAGCGCTTCCTTCTCACTGGCTGTGGGTGTGCGTTCTGGCGTGTTGCCCTTCGGCGTCGAGACTGGCATGTTCCCTCCGGTTTCTTCTGCGGGACGAATTCGATAGCGTCAGTCCGTAGGAGTGTAAACAGCGCATTTTGGAATAGATATTGATCCTAAAAAGCATGATATTGAACGTATTATGTCTTTAAATGGATTTAAATCGCAATAAATGAAGGTTTGGCATGGAAGCGAAGGTCGAAGAGAAACAGGTTGATGCGGATGAAAATAACACGCAGGAAACCGTTGTTCGCCTCACGCCCATGATGGAACAGTATATTGAGATCAAAGCTGCGAATGTTGATTCGCTGCTTTTCTACCGCATGGGCGACTTTTACGAGCTGTTTTTTGACGATGCGGTCGAGGCTTCCAAGGCGCTGGGCATCACGCTGACCAAGCGTGGAAAGCATCTTGGCGAAGATATTCCGATGTGCGGCGTGCCGGTTCATGCCTCCGATGATTATCTGCAACGGCTGATCGCCAAAGGCTATCGCGTTGCGGTTTGCGAGCAGATCGAAGATCCGGCAGAAGCCAAGAAACGCGGCTCGAAATCGGTAGTCCGCCGCGATGTGATCCGGCTCGTTACCCCCGGCACAATCACCGAAGAAAAGCTTCTTGATCCGTCAGAAGCCAATTATCTGATGGCACTTGGCCGCACCAAAGGCGACGGCGCGCTTGCGCTTGCATGGATCGATATTTCGACTGGCACATTCCGCGTCTCGGAGACGAGCGAAGACCGGCTTTTTGCCGATGTCGCCCGTGTTGATCCGCGTGAATTGATCGTGGCGGATACGGCATTTCACGATGCTGAGCTGCGCCCGACTTTCGATCTTATCGGCAAGGCGGTTATTCCACAGCCTGCAACCCTGTTTGACAGTGCGGCGGCTGAAAACCGGATTCAGCGTTATTTCAATGTGGCGACGCTGGATGGTTTCGGGCAGTTCAGCCGCTCTGAGCTTTCCGCCATTTCCGGTGCCATTGCCTATATTGAAAAGACGCAGATTGCCGAGCGTCCGCCGTTGATGCGGCCGGAACGCGAGCAGGAAGGCGGCACGATTTTCATCGATCCTGCCACTCGCGCAAGCCTTGAGCTCGCCCGCACCATGTCGGGCAATCGCGAGGGCAGCCTGCTCAAGGCCATTGACCGCACGGTGACGGGCGGTGGTGCGCGGCTTATTGCTGAACGTCTGACAGCGCCTTTGACTGATCCCAAAGCGATTGCGCTGCGTCTTGATGCGGTTTCATGGTTTTTAAGCGAACAATCGCTTTGCGAAGGGCTGCGGCTGGAGCTTAAAGGCGTGCCGGACATGCCGCGTGCACTGTCGCGTCTGGCGGTTGATCGTGGTGGTCCGCGTGATCTGGGTGCCTTACAGCGCGGTTTTGAAGCCTCCAACGGCATCGCTTCTATACTTGAAGGCACAATTCTGCCTGATGAATTGGCAGCAGCGCGCGAAGCAATCGAGACATTGCCTGTCAGTTTTGCGGCCCATATTGATCGTGCGCTTGCCGACGAAATGCCGTTGTTAAAGCGCGATGGCGGCTTCGTGCGCGAGGGCTACAACACAGAACTCGATGAAATGCGCGCACTGCGTGATCAGTCGCGCCGTGTCATTGCCGGGCTTCAGGCGGATTATATCGAAGAAACCGGCATCAAAACGCTGAAAATCAAGCACAACAATGTGCTTGGTTACTTCATTGAAGTCACAGCCAATAATTCCGGCACGATGACTGATACGGTCGAAGCCAAGGGCCGTTTCATTCATCGTCAGACCATGGCCAATGCCATGCGTTTTACGACCACCGAACTGGCCGAACTGGAAAGCAAAATCGCCAATGCCGCTGATCGTGCGCTCTCCATTGAATTGGCAATCTTTGAAGAATTGACTGCGGAAGCAGTCAGCCATGCCGATAGTATTCGTGCGGCTGCTGTAGCACTTTCTGTTTTCGATGTGTCTGCTTCACTCGCAATGCTTGCCGATGAGCAGGGCTATTGCCGTCCGCTGGTCGATGACAGCCTGTCTTTCAACATCGTCGCTGGCCGTCATCCGGTGGTGGAGCAAGCGCTGCGCCGTCAGGCTGCCAATCCGTTTGTTGCCAATGATTGCGATCTGTCGCCGCAAACAGACGGTGGCAATGGTGCAATCTGGCTGCTGACTGGCCCGAATATGGGCGGTAAATCGACCTTCCTGCGCCAGAATGCGCTGATCGCAATCATGGCGCAGATGGGGTCGTTTGTACCTGCAGGTTCGGCACAGATCGGTGTGGTGGACCGCTTGTTCAGCCGGGTTGGTGCATCGGACGATCTGGCGCGGGGCCGTTCGACCTTCATGGTGGAAATGGTTGAAACTGCCGCCATTCTTAATCAGGCGGGTGAGCGTTCGCTGGTCATTCTCGATGAGATTGGTCGCGGCACGGCAACCTTTGACGGGCTGTCCATTGCCTGGGCTGCGGTCGAATATCTGCACGAAAAGAACCGCTGCCGCGCATTGTTCGCAACCCACTTCCACGAAATGACGGCGCTCTCTGAAAAGCTCGACCGGCTGTCGAATGTCACCATGCGGGTCAAGGAATGGGACAATGATGTCGTGTTTCTGCATGAAGTGGCGAAGGGCGCGGCTGATCGTTCCTATGGCGTGCAAGTTGCGCGTCTTGCTGGTTTGCCGGAAGCTGTCGTCAATCGTGCACGCGATGTTCTGCATCAGCTTGAAGCTGGTGAAACATCCGGCAAAGCCGATAAGCTGATTGATGATCTGCCGCTGTTTTCAGTCGTGCTGAAACAGGAAAAGCCAAAGCCGCAAGTGAGCGCAAAAGACAGCGAGTTGTCTAAGGCTGTGGCTGACATCAGCCCGGATGAGCTGACGCCGCGTGAAGCGCTTGAGCTGATTTATAAGCTGAAGGAATTAGCGGGCAGGGGATGAAATTAAAGCGCATCCCGAAAAGTGTGAAACGGTTTTCGGATAAAGATGCGCGCTTAAAGAAAAGGCGAAGCTGGTGCTTCGCCTTTTTATTTATACAAAACGATTGGCATCCGCACCGTAATAGGTGATGTAACGGCTGGAAATGCGCTCAATTGGCAGGATGATGAAAACATCCGTTGTGCCAAAAGCTTCATCGATCACCGCGCCATCACCGATCATCGCACCAAGGCGCAAGTAACCCTTCACCAGTGGCGGCATCGAGAACAGCGCAACCTTGGTGTTGATCGCTTCCTTCGGCATCAAATCCATCGGCTGATAGCGATGCGGCAGTGCGCGCACGTCCCAATCGGGCGTTGCACGGCAATTCTGATGCAGGAACGACAGTCCCAGCGCATGTGCGGCGGGCACGGCACCGTGGAATGATGCACAGCCAAACATGACATCAATCGAATGGCGGCGGCAATAGGCCCATGCACCCTGCCAGAGCAGTTCGACCGTGCGCTTGGAGCGATATTCCGCTTTGACGCAGGAGCGACCAAGCTCGAGAAGTCTCAAATCAGGGCGCGAAAGCGCCAGACGCTGCACGTCATATTCGTCTGCTGAATAGAAGCCGAGTGTCTTTTCGGCCTGCTCGCTGCGCATCAGGCGATAGGTGCCGACAATCTGCTTGTGCTCAGGCACGGGAAGGGCAGTATCGTAAACCAGAAGGTGATCGCAGATTGCGTCGAAGCGGTCGGCGTCTCGCAACTCAACTTCTTCAATACTTTCCTTGCGGGCGCCCATTTCTTCAAAGAAGACACGAAACCGCAGTTCCTGCGCGGCTTCAATTGCCTCGCGAGAATTTGCAAGTCGCACTTCGAGCGTGCCGATGCGTCCCAAAACGATGGGAGCGCCGTTTGTCTCAAAAAGTGCCTGTTGTGCTTCTATACCCGACATGACCGTATCATCGATGATTTGCTGGCTCATTCCAAGCAGTGTTGACATGATGATTCGCTCCTAATTCCGTTTCCGCGCATTCCCGAATGGCTTGCCCGGCAACGGATGATTTGTTCCGTATTTGCCAAAGCAATAGTCGTTCAGTGCTACGTGAGGATGACAGAAGCGTGTCACCAATGTGTCAATTGGAGTGGGTCGAGCTTATCCCCTTCAAAAAACTGTTAAATTTGAATTCAAACTAAGCGAAAGCCCCTGTGCAATCAAGACTTTCGCTTGGGCTGCAAAAAACAACCAGCAAGAATGGTTAGCGAGTAGCGCGTTCGCGCCGCCAGCCAAGAAATTCTTCGAGAATAATCAGTGCCGCTCCGATGGTGATAAATGTGTCTGCCAGATTGAAAACAGCGAACGACCATGTCGGCAGATGGAAGAGGATATAATCGACCACATAGCCGTGCATGACGCGGTCGATCAGATTGCCAATCGCACCGCCCACAACAAGCGCAAAGCCATAGCGCGCAAAGATGCGATTGGATGGATTGGTCCACCAGAGATAGAGCACGAAAACAATAACGGCTGCGGTGATTGCAACCAGTCCCCAGTCGTGCAGCCATGCCAGCATCGAGAATGCGATGCCTTCATTATGCGTGCGAAACAGCGCAAGAAACGGCAGAATATCAATCTGCTCGTGATAGCCCATCCGGGTTTCGACGAGATATTTGACGCCCTGATCGATCAGAACCGCAAAGAAGACAACGAAAAACGATGACAGGACGGCGTGGCGCTTCATCCGCTGGTTCTTTCATCAAGGGTGAGGACATCGCGTCGAATTTCATAGAGCATCACGCCGGTGGCAATCGCCAGATTAAGCGAATCGGCGCGACCAGCCTGCGGAATACGCGCGAGCTTATCGCAGCTTTCTGCCAGATTATCCGGCAGTCCCTGTTGCTCGTTGCCCATCATGAGAATGACCGGCTTTTTGGCATAAGGGATCGTGCGATAATCGACGGCACCTTTCAGATGCGTGCCGACGAGAAGCCCCGAAAAGCCTTTGCGCCAGTTGAGAAACTCGGATTCCGTTGTCTTATAAAGCGGCAATGAGAAGACCGAGCCCATTGTGGCACGTACTGTTTCCAGCGAATAAGGATCGGTGGTGTCGCCAATCAGGATAATGCCCTTGGCACCAACCGCGTCGGCTGTGCGGATGACGGTGCCAAGATTGCCCGGATCGCGCACACGGTCGAGTGCGATGTAAACATCATTGCCTTTTGGCTTGAGGCTTGAAAGCTGTTGATACTGCTGCTCGAAAACGCCAACCACCATCTGCGGATTATCGCGACGGGTGATGGCTGCCATGATCTTTTCGGTCACTTCCAGCACCAGTCCGCCTTTGGCAAACGTGCGTGCTGCAACCTGCTCGACCATCTTGTTGCCCTTGCCGGACTTGGCAAAAACGAGCGTCTTGATGCGCCAATCCTGTTCAAAAGCATCAATAACGAGCTTCAGACCTTCGGCCAGAAACACACCCTGCTGGTCGCGAAACTTTTTCAGGGCGAGCGAGCGAAGGTCTTTGACAATCGGATTTGTCAGGCTGGTGACTTCTTTCACCTGACCGACGCGTTGGCCTGAATGCTGGCCCGAATGTGAATTGCCGCTTTTGGAAAAATCGTCGTCTCGGCTCATTTTGCTACCCAGCGGCTGAACATGGAGGTGGAAAGCGCACGCTTTGATGCACGTTCGCGAAGAATAAGTTCGCCCGATTCGACCGTTCCGCCAAGTCCGGTGAACCGGTCGCGGACCAGTTCATGAATGGCGAAGAAGGAAGCGCGGATCGAATAGGCGGTCAGAATGACGGCCAAAGCTTTTGGCGAAAGGATCGCACGGCAGGTATCGACCATAGCAGGCAGATGTTCAAACAACTGCCAGACTTCGCCGTTCGGACCACGGCCATAAGCGGGCGGATCAAGCAGGATGATGTCATAGGTGCTGCCGCGGCGCTCTTCGCGCTGCACAAATTTCATCGCATCTTCGCAAATCCAACGGATTGGCTTGTCTGATAGTCCGGCCATTTCCTGATTTTCGCGCGCCCAGACGATTGCTTTCTTCGATGCATCGACATGGGTGACTTCAGCCCCTGCGCGTGCAGCGACCAAAGACGCTACGCCAGTATAACCAAACAGATTAAGCACTTTTACAGTGCGGCCCGCTTTGGCTGCATCGCGAATGAGCTTGTCCATATAGGACCAATGCGCAGCCTGCTCCGGGAACACGCCGACATGACGAAATGATGTGAAACGGCCATGAAATGAAATGCCGTCATGCTGCATCGGCCATGTTTCGCCGAGTTGCTCACCAATCGGCAGCTTTGGAAATGCCCAGCGGCCCATGCCTTCTTCATCGGTATTGCCGGTAAAGACTGCGTCGGCTTTGTCCCATTCGCCTTTGTCGAGGCTTGGAAGCCAGATGGCCTGACCTTCCGGGCGGATGATGCGATAAGGGCCGTATTGTTCGAGCTTGAGACCATCGCCGCTATCAAGCAGCGCATAATCGTTTGATGGCTCGGTTTCGAGAATGACAGGAGCACGTTCGGCGGGCCGCTCACCTTGATACGCTTTGATTTCGCGTAGAGGGCTAGCTGCAACGTGCTTTTCTTCGGCTGGCTTAACAGGTGCCTTAGCGAATTGCGGGCGTGGCTTTTTAAAGAACGTACCCTTGTCGTCAGGCTTGTTCCCTTGTCTTGAAGCCGAACGCGGTTCTTCATGCTTAGCGCGGCCTGAACCGCGCTGCTCTTTACCGCCTGTTGGCTTCTTGCCTTTTCCTTTTGGCGCCTTCACCCGAAACTCCGTTTATTATTTTGGGTTTAGGTAGGGCAAATGCCGCCAGAACGAAAGTGAAAAAACGAAAAGACGCGATCAGACCTTGGTGAGAGTGTTAGACGCGTGGCGTTTTTCAGCAGATTCGGCACGTTCTAGAAGCTGTGAGGCCTCTTTTTTATAGTGGCGTCCACGGCGGCGATGCTTGCCTTGCGTGAGCCAAGTCACGGCCGCACCAATAAAAGCGCCAAGGATGAGCGCGCCAAACAGCCAGATAAACAGCGGAGCCTGATAGGTCAGTGCTGGATTGCCGGGATTAAACGGGTCAATTGTCAGGCCAATTGTTTGACGATTGGCCACCGATAAAGCAATCAGGATGATCGCCAGCGGCACAAGAATGACAATTGTTACGACGCGCTTTGCCACCATGATGGATCAGATGGCGCCGTTGAGACGGTCACGCAGTTCCTTACCCGTCTTGAAGAAAGGAACCCACTTTTCCTCGACGTCCACCGTGTCGCCGGTGCGTGGATTGCGGCCACTGCGGGCAGGGCGGTTTTTCACTGAGAACGCGCCAAAGCCGCGAAGCTCGACGCGATTGCCTTCAGCAAGGGCGGTTGTGATCTCATCAAAAACCGCTCCAACGATGTTTTCAACATCGCGCTGGAAAAGATGCGGATTACGGCTGGCGATAATCTGAACGAGTTCCGATTTGATCACGGCTTTTAACCCCTGTGTTTATGGTGTCCGACGAAAGGACTCAATTATTTGCCGGGTTGCTGTCCGGCTGACCGTCAACGTGCCAAACGGAAAGAAGTCCGTCAAGGAAGATACGATCTTTAGCGATTTCATTAAGTAATCCATTGGCTTCCTGAGGCAAGCCCAGAAGTTTCGCGCCAGCATGAATAATGAGATCGCGGAGCGAAAATCCGGTGTCTGCGCTGACCGGCTTCCATTCAAGTTTCGGCAGATCTTTGGAAATGCCTTTGCTTGTCAGCCAGTCAATCGCTTCCTGCTCTCCACCCAACCCGTCAATCAGCTTTTTCTCAAGCGCCTGACGGCCCGTGAAGACTGCACCATTGGCGAGCGCCAGTGCTTCTTCATGCGTGAAAGAGCGGCGTTCCTGCACAATGCCGACAAACCAGTCATAGGAATCCATGATCATGCTGCGGATCATGGCTTTGGCTTCTTCGCTTGCCGGGCTGAAATAATTTGGCTCTGCTTTGAGTGGCGAAGACTTGATAGCTTCAACCTTTACGCCAATTGTATCAAGCAGTTTTGACAGATCAGGATATTGGAACAGCACACCAATTGAGCCAACGATCGAGGTCTGATGCGCAATAATATGGTCTGAGCCAGCGGCAATCATATAGCCAGCGGAAGCTGCAAGCGTACCAACCTGTGTCACGACCGGCTTCTTTTTGGCGATTCTCCGCACGGCGTCATAAATTGTTTCGCCGCCAACGGTGGTGCCGCCGGGAGAATCAAGAATAAGGATCACAGCTTTGACAGCATCGTCATCGGCAATCTTGTTAAGGCGCTTGAGAAGCTCTTCATTCTCAAAAATCGTACCTTCAATGCGCACTTTCGCAACATGCGGCGTGGCAAAATTTGTGCCGCGCATAGAATAGGAGGCGATGCCGGCGATCAATAGAGCCAGCAGAAGGAGAAACGCGACGCGCCAGACAGTCAATTTACGGCGTAGCTTGCGTCTTTCGATCAGGGCTTCGGCATCTTGAGCCATTCGGTCCATCCAGTTCTTAAAAGCAAGTTCTTCAAATAATGCGGCTTGTGTTTACTAATCTATGATTTGCAATTGGGGAAGGAGATAAGCCCATTATCTGACTTGACCTCCACTATAATCAAAATGCGTTTTATGTTAACAATGAATTGATTAGCCTGTAACCTATATTAATCGGGCTGAAATGCGCAGTTTTCCCGCGATTTACACCGCTCATGTAATATTTGCATGGCAGGTGCGTTGTTTTGCGACGTGTAACAGACTTGAGTAGCAGGCTATTGCATCCCAAATAAGCCGTATTGAATTCAGATAGCATTGCATAGAAATGTTCATTTCTCATCCTGCTGTAAAGAGTTGAGAAATAAAACGACCTTAAAAGCCAACGATGACATTCAACGATCGAAAGACACTATGAGCGCTGACACACCACATATACATGTTTCGCAAGGGGCCGCTACAGCAGCGCCTGCAAGCGGCGGCATGCATTTTGGATCGTCTGAAAAGGCAGCTTCGCTTTTTCAATCCGCACAGCGTCATTCGGTTCGCGTGCGTGTACTGAAGACGGCTTTGCCTGTTGCAGCCATTGCACTTGCCGCTGTGTTCTCGTGGTACACATTTCTGGCGACACCTGCAGCGCCTGTGAAGGTGGAAGTCAACAATGGCGGTGAGGCCGGTAAACTCGTTATGAGCAACCCGCAGCTCAATGGCTACACGAAAGACAATCGCCCTTATTCAATGATTGCTGCTAAAGCCATACAGGATGCAAAAAATAGCGGTTCGATCGCCCTTGAAGGCATCTCGGCCGAGCTTCCTGTCGGCGACAATGGCAGCGCCAAGGTCGAGGCTGTTTCTGGCGTTTATGATAATGCGAATGGCCGTTTGCAACTTGATAAGGATTTTACTGTTACCACGAACGAAGGCTTGCATGCTGTCATGCGCAACGCAGATGTCAATCTGAAGAGCGGGCAAGTGACGACGGACAAGCCAGTCGATATTCGTAATGGTAGTACGCAGATCAGTGCCGACAGCATGCAGATCAAAGAGAGTGGCAAGATTTTAATCTTTGAAAACAAGGTGCGTGTTGTCATTGACGGCGGTGCGGTTTCCGGTGACAACACACCTTAAATCGACCTTTGAAAATCAGGGCGGTTTTTATAACGGTGCTGCTTTCTTTTATGCGCAGTCAGAGATTTGTATCTGGCTGCGTTAAGTTTAAGATCAGGGCCTATGAATTATGGTCTGAGGCGCGGTTCTGAGAGGTTGATCGACTTTTCAGAACAGTTTATGCGTCAGACAGTTATGAATTGCGCTGGACCTGATCCCGAGGCGGGGTCTTTAGGGGAAGTAAAAGCGATGAAACGCGAGACGGGCACAATGAACAAGAGCATGATGACCCGCACATTGCGGATGGGATTTGCAGCTTTGGCGCTTGGCCTCCTTGTTGCACCGAATAGCGCTTCCGCTCAGGATAGCCAGCAGGTTCCATTTGGCAGTCTTAAGCTCTCCGGCGGCAAGGATCCGATCAAGATCGACGCTGACAAGCTTGAAATGCTCGACAAAGAAGGCAGGGCCATCTTCACGGGCAATGTTTCTGTTGTGCAGGGCGATGCACTTTTGAAGTCTGGCAAGATGGTCGTGTTTTATAACAAGGATGCACAGGGCGAGGGCGGACAATCTGCTGGTGGTACTGCTGGCCTGAGTGGTTCGGGCATTGATCGTCTTGAGATCAGCGGCAAGGTTTATCTGAAATCCGGCACCCAGATTGCTACTGGAGATACTGGAACCTATGATGGCAAGAGCCAGGTCATGGTTTTGCAAGGATCGAAAGTTGTTCTGACTGACGGCGATAATGTTGCAACGGGCTGCAAACTCACAGCACATATGGATACCGGCAAAGCTTTCCTTGAAAGCTGTAAGGGTCAGAGCAAGGGCCGTGTTTCCATCATTATGGCTCCTGGTGATAAACAGCAGGGCGGCGCCGCGCCCCAGTCGAATTAAGCGGAGCGCGCGTGGGATTGTTCTGGAATAAGAAAGCCGACGAGCCGATGGCTGTTTCTGAAAGTGCTGCACCTTCATCTGCTGTTGACGGTATGATGCCTGCGCAGCCGGGCAAAGAAACGCGACTAAAAGGCACTCTGGTGGCGCGTGGGCTTTGCAAAAGTTATCGCGGACGTCAGGTCGTCAATGGCGTGTCTTTTGGTGTTCGCGCCGGCGAAGCGGTTGGTATTCTCGGCCCGAACGGTGCCGGTAAGACGACGTGCTTCTATATGGTGACGGGTCTTGTTCCGGCAGATGCTGGCTCCATTGAAATTGATGGTTACGACGTAACCTCGATGCCGATGTATCGCCGGTCGCGTCTGGGCATTGGTTATCTGCCACAGGAAGCATCGATTTTCCGTGGTCTTTCGGTCGAGAACAATATCAAGGCCGTGCTGGAAGTGGTCGAAAAGGACCGCAAGAAGCGCGCGATGGAACTTGATGCTCTTCTGGAAGAGTTTCACATTTCGCATCTGCGCAAAGCTGCTGCAATTTCGCTGTCCGGTGGTGAACGCCGCCGTCTCGAAATTGCCCGCGCTCTCGCATCGCGTCCGAATTTCATGCTGCTGGATGAGCCTTTTGCAGGTGTCGATCCGATTGCGGTTTCCGATATTCAGCAGCTCGTGCGCCATTTGACCAGCCGTGGCATTGGCGTTCTGATCACCGACCATAATGTGCGTGAAACGCTCGGCCTGATCGATCGTGCTTATATTATCCATGCCGGTCAGGTGCTGACCCATGGACGTCCAGCGGAAATCGTTGCCAATCCTGACGTGCGCAGGCTCTATCTCGGCGATCAGTTTACGCTTTGATTTTTTTAGGTTTCCACAAACATGTGGAAACCGCTTTCCTTCTTCTCGTGTATGACGCGACGACTGCCTCAGCAGTCGCGTCATTTCTGCGACTATTTTCCTCTTTTCTCGAAAAAACGCACATTCAGAATTGACAAGCAAGGTTCATACCAGTTTTGATGAGCTGCACGCTTTAATTGAAAACAATTCAGGAACATGTTGCGTGCCAGCTCAATTGCCGTTTGGGAAACGGGGGGATTACGCATCGCATGGCTCTGTCGCCAAAGCTAGATTTTCGTCAATCGCAATCGCTGGTGATGACGCCGCAGTTGATGCAGTCCATCAAACTGTTGCAGATGACGCATATTGAGCTGGAGCAATTTATCGACATTGAGATCGAGAAAAATCCGCTTCTGGACAGAATTGAAGCCGCAAATGATGATTTTGCAGAGCCTGAAATGGCGAGCGATAGCGGTGACACGTCGGATGTTTCATCTGATGAAGACTGGTTCAAGACGGATAATGTCGCCGACGCGCAGAACCTTTCGTCGACGTTTGACAGCTCGTTAGAAAATATTTTTCCAGATGATCCCGGGCGTTCCGATGATGCCGGTGCTATGCTTGATCCGCAGTGGAAAACTTCCGGTGGGGATAGTGGAGGCGCAGGCGGCAGCTATGATATTGATCAGCTTACCGCGAGCCGCCCGTCTTTGAATGAGCATGTTGCTGAGCAGATTGCCCTCTCATTCAGCAATCCTGCTGATCGTTTTATCGCCACCGCCCTTGCTGATGCACTCGATGAAAGCGGTTACTTGCGCGCTGACACATCGTTGCTTGCGCAAAATCTTGGCGTTGAGACCGCACATGTTGAGCGTGTGTTGCATGCGGTGCAAGGTTTTGATCCGGCAGGCATTTTTGCACGTGATCTGCGCGAATGTCTGGCGATCCAGCTTCGGCTGAAAGATCGATACGATCCGGCAATGGCGGCTTTGATCGATAATCTTGAGCTGCTGGCGCGGCGGGATTTCGCATCGCTCAAAAAGCTTTGTGGTGTCGATCAGTCTGATCTTCTCGATATGCTCGGCGAAATTCGGGCACTGGATCCCAAGCCTGGCACACAGTTTGAAGTTTCGGTTGCTGACGTGATTACGCCAGATGTGTTGGTTTCGCCGACAAGTGATGGCGGCTGGGCAATTGAGCTTAACCCTGATGCGATGCCGCGCCTGATCGTGAATAATGAATATTACGCGGAAGTCAGCCCTTCCGTGAAGGCGGAAGAAAAGGCATTTTTGTCTGATTGTATGCAGTCGGCAAGCTGGCTGGTGCGCAGTCTTGATCAGCGCGCGCGAACGATTCTTAAAGTCACACAGGAAATCGTGCGTCAGCAGGATGGCTTTCTTCGCGATGGTGTCACGCATCTCAAACCTTTGAACCTGCGCACTGTTGCCGATGCGGTCGGTATGCATGAATCAACCATCAGCCGCGTGACGGCCAATAAATTTATGGCAACCTCGCGCGGCGTCTTTGAATTGCGCTATTTCTTTAATGCATCTATCGCCTCATCAGAGGGTGGCGATGCGCATTCGTCTGAGAGTGTTCGCCATCGTATCCGCCAGATGATCGATGCAGAAAAGCCTGATGACGTGCTTTCCGATGATGCAATCGTTGATGCTTTGAAAAAAGACGGTGTGGATATTGCTCGCAGAACAGTCGCAAAATACAGGGAATCGATGAATATTGCTTCATCGGTTCAACGCAGGCGCGAGAAAAAAGCCAGATTATCCGCACGATGACATGGATCATCTTGCGTTGGAAAGCAGTACGAAATCCTTTTGTAAAATCATGGAATTGCTTCGAAAATTGCCGACGACTGAAATCTGATTTATGCGAATTTGCTCAATTTCTAACAAGCTGCATGCATTATATTGGAAAATGACTGGCATCAGCCGCGATTGACAATTGATGTTTCAGTCAATAGAAGCCCGGCTCGCATAACGATATGAACCTGCAAAAGTCGGTTTCACACTGACCGATTGTTTGAATGGAAGGCTAGGTAATATTTCGGGAAACGCTTCTGCGTTTTCTGCGTTACATAAAAGAACGATGTGCAGTGAGCCATCCCTGACGATGAATGGGGAAATTACTCGAATAGCCGTGAAAATGAGCCTATTCCGGAAAGCAAGGTCAGCTTCTCTGGAATATGTGAAACGAGGCTAAAATAAGCACAGGACGAAAAGCAAAATTGATGCTGGTTCGCTTTGCGCTTCGCTCACCATGTGGTTAGACTACGTCCTGTTGTGTAACGCAAATGAGGTGTACCAAATGACTCTGCGTGTATCTGGAAAGCATATGGACGTCGGCGAAGCTTTTACGACCCGGATCGTTGATCGGGTTAATGATGCAGTCGGCAAATATTTTGATCATGGCTTTTCCGGGCAGGTAACGGTCACCAAGTCCGGATCGCGCTATAGCGCAGATTGCACTTTGCATCTTGATAGTGGTGCCACTCTACAGAGCACCGGAGATGCACAGGACCCGCAATTGGCGTTCGATGCGGCGGCTGACAAGATTGAAACCAGGTTGCGCCGTTACAAGCGCCGACTGAAATCGCGTCCTGCCACTGCACCAAATGCGATCTATGATGATGTGGCATATCGTGTTATGGCACCGCTGCCGGAAGAAGAGGAGGACCTTCCGGTTGATTACGCGCCAACTATTGTTGCGGAATCGTCTGTTGCTCTTCGCACCCTCTCGGTCGCGTCGGCAGTTGTGGAACTTGACCTGATTGAAAATCCGGTTCTGGTGTTCCGCAATGCAGGCAATGATGAAGTTAATATCGTCTACCGTCGTGCGGACGGAAACATTGGCTGGGTTGATCCGTCAACGGTAACCCGCCAGTCTGCGCCACGCGCCTGACGGCAAACCTGAAGCGCACGCAGTGGATGCTGTCGTGCGCTTCCCCAAACCGGGCCTTAAATGGCTTGATTGAAGAAGGAACGGAGAGAATGGATCTTAGTGATCTGATTCAGCCAGGGGCGATTATCCCTGCGTTGAAAGCCAGCTCCAAAAAGCAGCTTTTGCAGATTCTGTCTGAAAAGGCTGCGGAACTGACCGGTCTCCCTGAGCGTGAAGTTTTTGAAACAATTCTCCAGCGCGAACGCCTTGGTTCGACTGGTGTTGGTAATGGCATCGCCATTCCACACGGTAAGCTGGCGAGTATTGACAAGATTGCCGGAATTTTTGCGCGCCTTGAAACGCCAGTGGATTTTGAAGCACTGGACGATCAGCCTGTTGATCTCGTTTTCCTGCTTCTGGCACCGGAAAACGCGGGCGCTGACCACCTGAAAGCCCTGTCACGTATTGCGCGTATGTTGCGCGATGCCGATACAGTTGCCAAGCTGCGCGGCACACATGACGCGCAGGCGCTTTATTCATTCCTCAAAGCACAGCCAGCCACCAACGCTGCCTGAGTTTTCTGAAATACTGACATTTAAAGCCGCTGTTTCGACTGAAACAGCGGTTTTTCATTATAGTGAGCTGAACTGTGGTCGCTGGATTGAGCGATTTCCGCTGTTTTGTAATAAAGATATGCTCTTATCTCAGTTAATTGATTTTTAGAGGTATTGCATGGTTTTGGCGCGAAACGTGGTGGCGGCGATCGCATTGATTATCGCATCAAGCTCTGCGATGGCTGGGGACGCATCGGTTAAAGTTTTGCAAACTGCAGCTTCGTCAAATTCGGAGTTATGCAATCAAGTCGCTCAGACACGTTGCCAGAAACACATTAAACATCACAAGAAGTACGAATATTGCCTGAGAGAGCAATATAGCATCTGTACGCATCAGTTGCCGCCACAGTGATTGGGCGATAGCTCATCGAAGATCGGCCCGTTTGGAGCGGGCCGATTTTTCAGCGAAATTACTGAAGCGTCACCGTGCGCAGTTCGTGTTCCTGTGCGCCCTGAAGAGCTGTGGCTCGGACATCGGAGAGTACAATCGGCTCACCGCTCGCGCCAAACAGCGCCCAGATTTCTAAACCTGGAGCAATCGGTGGCAGCGCAGGGAAAGTGCGGGAGAGGTCATCGGACCTGATCTTGCGCACATAGGCCAGTTCGCCTTCACCCAGATGCGCGAATTCATGATCAGTAAGAATATGTCTGTTCATCATCGTAGCCTCCGTTCTAGCGGCATATCATTTGCGATCATGGCGCTTAAGAGCTTAATAATTCTTTATAGCGGTCTCAGCGTGAACCCAGTCTGAACCAGATTTAGTCTTTCACCGCTATATTAATACGTTTGATCAGCCGTTCTGGTTCAGGTCTATCAAGATCAATCGCCAATAGGCCGTTCTTCAGATCGCAGGCGACAACCCGCATTCCGTCCGCCAAAACAAACACGCGCTGAAACTGACGGGCAGCGATGCCACGGTGCAGAAACTCGCGTTCGGTGTCGTCGGTCTGTCGTCCACGGATAACAAGCTGGTTGTCTTCCGTCATGACTTCGAGATCGTCGCTGGCAAAGCCCGCAACAGCCAGCGTGATACGCAGGCGTTCAGAACCAGTCTCGCCGCGCAGGCGCTCGATATTATAGGGCGGGTAGCCTTCGCCGGATTTGGCAATCCGTTCCAGCGTCTTTTCCATCGTGTCGAATCCGAGCAGTAAAGGGCTCGAAAACGGTGTCATTCGTGTCATTGCATCAGTCCTTATCGAAGCGACCGGTTATGGAAAGCACCCTTGCGGCGTATCTTTCACCCAACTGATATGGCTTGTGAAAAGCCCGACTTCAAGAGCCGAATTTCGATTCCTTTCCTCAGCCCATTTTTAGATTGTAAATCAGCGGCGCTGGCGGCAAAAGCTGCCAGAAGATGTGGAAAGTCTATCTTCTGGCCTGTGCCAGTGCATCACGAAAAGCGGTTGCGAAGCTTTCGCGATCATCGGGATTGAGAAATCCACCAATAAGGACGCGGTTCTCGCGGCTTTCGACATGCATCGATGTGATGCCGAATTCCGGTTTGCGGGCGATCCTGAAACGCGACCAGAAGGGGTGAAACTCATGCGCAACTAATTTGCCTGAAGGCTCATATTTGCGAATATGCAGCGCTGAACGGGAGACGGATATTTCTTCCCGCGCATTGGCAGAGCGATAGTTCCAGCGAAAGGCCAGATAAATCAGCAGTACATCAAGGCCGAAAAATCCGATGATTGGCCATGCACCGATTGACCAGAATAGTAAGCAGACAAAAAGCCAGCATAGGATCAGCGCGCCCATCAGCACACGAAAACCTGTTCGTCCCAGCGAGCGATAGGGCGTCAGCAGTGCACTGAAAATTGGTGTGTCAAAATTATCCGGATTTGCGCCGTCTGGATGCTGCATGGGATCGACGTCCTGTGGGGGCTGCGTCAAGCTGCTAAGTTTTTTCCAAAGCCAAGTGCCAGTATAGAGACAAAATGGAAAACGCCAAAATCAAATCCCCCGTGAATGTTGCAACACCCGCTCGCCGTCCGCGCCGGGTGGCTGGCACACTTTATACGGCGAATGAGATTCATGAGATTTTCCGTCGCTTTTCGATATTGCGGCCTGAGCCGAAGGGCGAACTTGAGCATGTGAATGCTTTTACGCTGCTGGTGGCGGTGGTTCTGTCGGCACAGGCGACAGATGCTGGGGTCAACAAGGCCACGCATGCGCTTTTTGCGATTGCTGATACGCCGCAAAAGATGCTTGCGCTGGGCGAGGAGACAGTCGGCAATTACATTCGGACCATCGGACTTTGGCGCAACAAGGCCAAAAACGTGATTCTTCTGTCAGAAGCGCTGATCCGCGAGCATGGCGCCGAAGTGCCTGATGATTTGAATGCATTGGTTGAGCTGCCGGGTGTTGGTCGCAAAACTGCGAATGTCGTGCTGAGCATGGCCTTCGGGCATTCGACTATGGCGGTCGACACGCATGTTTTGCGTATCGGCAACCGCATGGGGCTTGCGCCGGGCAAAACGCCGGAGGCAGTGGAAGCCATTCTGATGCGGGTTATTCCAAAGGAATATCTGTTCCATGCGCATCACTGGCTCATTCTGCATGGGCGCTATACCTGCAAGGCGCGCAAGCCTGAATGTGAGAAATGCGTTGTCGCCGATATTTGTAAATATCCGGGCAAAACCTGTGATGTTCCTGCGGCGCTTATTCCGCTACCGCCGCAGTTTTAGAACTTCTCGCTGCGAAATCGCTTTGTGCAGATGAATCATCATAGTGGCAGCAAAAAGCGGCGTCAGCAGATTGATAATCGGAATCGCCAGAAAGCCTGCGATCACAAGTCCTGCGGCAAATATCGTGACACTGTATTGCGAGCGCAGTGCCTTCGCTTCCGCTTCTGAGCGATAGCGCATAGCAGCAAATTCAAAAAACTCGCGGCTAAGCAAATAGGCGTTGATTACGAAAAAGGCGATCAGATTGATGCCCGGTATGAACAGCAAAAACAGCGCTATGATATTGCCGACAATAACCACGCCCAAAAATTTAAGCGACAGAATGATCGAACGCCCCAACGGGAGAGCTGTGCCTTTTGGCTCATGGGGATAATCCTCGCGCTCGACCACATCGGCAACGTCATCGAGAAAAATGCCAGCGACAAGAGCCGTCACCGGCGCAATCATCAAGGCAAGAACCAGTGCCAGCCCAAGTCCTGCAACAATGGCTGCGACAACACCAAGCCAGCCAGCCCATTCGGGCATGCCGGGCAGTATCTGCTCCAGCCATGGCCATGCGAAGGTAAAAAATAATTGACGAATTGCGACCCAAAGTCCGACGAGCAGCAGGAGCGTCAGGCCAAGCGTTTTCCACAAAATCGAACGAAATTCCGGTGTTGGAAGGCGCTTGAGAGCTTTTGATGCCGATTCAATGATCATTTAGGTCCACTTTTCGCAAATTATGCAATCAAAATAGGAAGAAGGAATCGCGCGCGCAATATGCCTGCCCACAGTCCAAAGGTCTAAGTGGGTGGTCAAAGCACTTGCAAACCGTTAAACCGGCCCCACATTGCTTCGGCCAGTCTCTGTTTGAAAACGTGCGACGGAGAATGGCCGCAGACCAAAGGGGAGCCCAGACCAGCTCATGGCTACATTCGACGTTCTTTGCATTGGCAATGCCATTGTCGATATTATTTCGCGCACCGAAGACGCATTTCTCGAAACAAACGGCATCATCAAAGGTGCTATGAACCTGATTGATGCGGACCGGGCCGAGCTGCTCTATGGCCGTATCAAGGGTCAGGTTACGGAAATGTCTGGTGGCAGCGCAGGCAATACGGCTGCGGGCATTGCAAGCCTTGGTGGGCGTGCTGCCTATTTCGGCAAAGTTGCAACGGATCATCTGGGTCGGGTTTTCGCGCATGACATTCGCGCGCAGGGCGTTGCTTTCGATACGCGACCGCTCGAAAAGGGATCGCCGACGGCACGCTGCACGATTTTCGTGACTGCTGATGGCGAGCGTTCGATGAACACCTATCTGGGTGCTTGCGTTGAGCTTGGACCGGAAGATGTTGAGACTTCCAAGGTTGCCGATGCGCGTGTGACCTATTTTGAAGGCTATCTGTGGGACCCGCCACGCGCCAAGGAAGCTATTGTTCTGGCTTCCAAGATTGCGCATGAGCATGGCCGCAAGGTTGCGATGACTTTGTCTGATCCATTCTGCGTTGATCGTTATCGCGACGAGTTTCTCAATCTGATGCGCAATGGCACTGTTGATATTGTCTTTGCCAATGAAGACGAGGCGAAGTCGCTTTATCAGACAAAAGCGCTCGAGGAAGCAATCGAAGCCATTCGTAAGGATTGCCCGCTTGCGATCATCACGCGATCCGAAAAGGGTGCGGTTGTGGTCACGCCTGAGCAGACGATTGAAGTGCCGGCCATTGAGATTGAAGAACTGATCGATACGACCGGCGCTGGCGATCTTTATGCTGCGGGTTTTCTTTATGGCTACACGAAGGATCGTTCGCTTGAGGATTGCGCACGTCTCGGCTCGCTTGCTGCTGGCATGATCGTTCAGCAGATGGGTCCGCGTCCGCTGGTTGATCTGAAGGCTGTGGCAGCACAGGCCAAGCTTATCTAGTTAAGGCACAATCCGGTCGCGCTTGAGTTCTTCCTCGGTGCGACCGGGACGACTTTTATAAACAGGCAGGTTCCAGCCAAAATAAAGCGCGCCGCCACGCACGACGAAGGCGGTCAGCGCTGAGGTAAGCCCCGCAAATAGCGGGTCAATCCCGAAGCGCTCCAGCACCACATAGAGGCACGCACCGGCAAGGGCTGCGGTGACATAGATTTCGCGCCGCATCAGAACCGATGGCTCACCCGCCACCATATCGCGCAAGATACCGCCGAGCGTTGCTGTAAAAATCCCGGTCACAATCGCCACCGATGGCCCGAAGCCGAGTGACAATCCCTTTGCTGCCCCCACAACCGTATAGGCCGACATGCCGATGGCATCGAACCACAACAAAAGCCTATAGCGCGACTCAACCAGATGGGCCGTGAAGTAAACGAAGATGGCTGCTGACGTGCCTGCCAGCAGATAAAATGGTTCAATCACCCAGAAAACAGGTGCGCCCAAAAGCAGATCGCGGATAGTGCCGCCGCCAATGCCGGTGATGTTGGCAAGAAAGATAAATCCGATAATGTCGAGCTGGCGGCGCGAGGCCGCAAGTGCACCCGTGGCTGCAAAGACGAAAACGCCTGCAAAATTGGCAAAGTCAATGATCGTCACTCAGACCTCCCAGCTGATCCTTTGTCGATATTCCAATGGATGCCGACAAAAAGAAAGAGCGGCGATGAATGCGCCGCTCTTTCTCTCGAATAATGTTCAGCAGTCAATATGCTTATGCATTGCCTTCAGGTGCAGTTTCCGCAGAAGCCTTCGGGCCACCCTTGGAAACGCCAACCATGGCCGGACGCAACACGCGGTCGCCAATGGCATAGCCTGCCTGCATGACCTGAACGACTGTGTTCGCTGGCAGTTCAGGATTTGGCACTTCAAAAATTGCCTGATGGAAGTTCGGGTCGAACTTTTCGCCTTCAGGGTTAAGCTTCGTCACGCCATGACGTTCCAAAGCCTGCAACATGGCGCGTTCAGTCATTTCCACGCCTTCGGCCAGCGACTTGAGGTTTGCATCGCTTTCGAGCGCTTCTGCTGGGATCGATTCATGTGCACGGCTCAGATTGTCGGAAACCGAGAGCATATCGCGTGCAAAATTGGTGACTGCATAGGTGCGGGCATCCTGAACATCGCGCTGGGTGCGCTTGCGCAGGTTTTCCATTTCAGCAACCAGACGCAGCATCTGGTCTTTCAGTTCTGCATTGTCAGCTTCAAGTGCTGCAATGGTGTTGGCAGCCAGATTTTCGGCGTCAACTTCGTCTTCTTCGACCTCGGCGCGCGCTTCCGCCTTGCGGCTTTTCAGAAAATCGTCGGCAGCACGCTTCAGCGCATCACGATCACGAGGATTGTTGATATCGCGCTGCTCAAGATCGGCGGTTTCAGGTGTGTTTTTTTCATCAGCCATTTTGTGTCTTCCGTCTTGAAGTGTGTTTGAGCCGGATATCGAGTTTCGCGGCGTTAAAATCAAGGTCTAATTTGTTGGCCTTGTTAAGACTGACAACTTAACGCAGCAATCGCGATACAATTTGCGCAGTATAATCGACCATTGGCACGATGCGCGCATAATTAAGTCGTGTAGGGCCAATCACACCAAGCGCGCCCACAACGCGCTGTTCGCTGTCGCGATAAGGCGCCACAACCAGAGAAGACCCAGACAGAGAAAACAATTTGTTTTCCGAACCGATAAAGATTCGCACGCCAGAACCTGATTCAGCCAGATCAAGCAGCTGAATCATACCATCCTTGGTCTCTAAATCATCAAACAGGTGACGCAGGCGCTCAATATCTTCCTGTGCATGAATGTTCTCAAGCAGATTGGCACGACCGCGCACGATCAGCCGCGCCGGTTGGTCAGAACCTGCACCACTCCAGACGGCGATACCCTGTTCAACCAGTTCCTGCGAGAGCAAATCCAGTTCCTGTCTGGTTTCCTGCGACAGCTTTTCCAGCTCTGATTTTGCCTCAGACAGCGTGTGGCCATGAATATGCGCATTGAGAAAATTCGATGCTTCGACAAGCTGGGAGGCAGAAATGCCGACAGGCAGATTGATAACGCGGTTCTCCACATCGCCATTCTGCATCACGAGAACCGCCAATGCGCGGGTGGGTTCAAGGCGTACAAACTCAATATGTTTGAGCGCGCCTTCCGTTTTGGTTGCAAGAACGAGACCCGCACCACGCGAGAGGCCAGACAGAACCTGACTGGCTTCGGTCAGAACGCTTTCAACGGAATTGTTCATGCCCGCCGAGCGCACCTGTGCTTCAATCGATGTTCGTTCATCAGGGCGCAGATCGCCCACTTCCATGAAAGCATCGACAAAGAAACGCAGGCCGATCTGCGTTGGCAGGCGTCCTGCAGAAATATGCGGTGCATAAATGAGACCAAGCTGCTCCAGATCGCTCATTACATTGCGGATGGTCGCAGGCGAAAGGCTGTGCGGCAACAGACGCGACAGATTGCGCGAACCGACCGGATCGCCATCATTGAGGTAGCTGTCAACGATCAGCCGGAAAATATCGCGCGACCGCTGGTCGAGCGAATTAAGCAGCTGATGTTCCGGTGATTTGATCATAGTCTTAGAGCGAAGCCTCTGAATTGCATGCTATAAATATAAGCGAGCAACCCAAGGCGTCAAAGGCTTTGCGCGAATAATGACAGTTCTCTCAACATCTCTCTTGAAGGATCATGCGAAATTCCTTTCCATTCCCGCACGACACGCCTAAAAAGCCGCAACGAACAAATGAATTGAGGAATTACTATGCGTCCATCCAAGCGCGCTGCTGATGAAATGCGTGCCGTCTCTTTCGAGCGCGGCGTTTCCAAACATGCGGAAGGCTCGTGCCTCGTAAAGTTCGGTGACACCCACGTTCTTTGCACCGCAAGCTTAGAGGAAAAGGTTCCGGGCTGGATGCGCAATTCTGGCAAGGGCTGGGTCACAGCAGAATATGGCATGCTGCCACGCTCGACCGGCGACCGCATGCGCCGCGAAGCAGCGGCTGGCAAGCAGGGTGGCCGCACGCAGGAAATCCAGCGTCTGATTGGCCGTTCGCTGCGCGCTGTTGTTGATCTTCAGGCATTGGGTGAATATCAGATCACCGTTGACTGCGATGTCATTCAGGCTGATGGCGGCACGCGTACGGCTGCGATTACTGGCGGCTTTATCGCGCTGCATGATTGCCTGCGCTGGATGGAAGCGCGTCAGATGATCCGCATCGAAAAAGTGCTGAAAGATCATATCGCTGCGATCTCTTGCGGCATTTATGAAGGCCAGCCTGTGCTTGATCTCGACTATGTTGAGGATTCCGCAGCTGAAACCGACAGCAATTTCGTCATGACCGGCAAGGGCGGTATCGTCGAAATTCAGGGTACAGCTGAAGGTGCGCCGTTCTCGGAAGAAGAGTTTGCTGCGCTTATGAAGCTAGCTCGCGGCGGCGTAAATCAGCTGGTTGAGTTGCAGAAGGCAGCACTTGCCTGATAGTTAAGGCCTTCTCTTGTTTTATGAGGGGGCCAGACTATGCAAGCATCCCGCATTCTTGAAACCGCGCTCTATGTCCGTGATGTTGCTGAAGCGATTGCGTTTTATCGTGACATTATCGGGCTTGAGCCGGTTGGCAAGGTGAGTGAACGCAATGCATTCTTCCGCTGTGGCGATGGCATATTGCTGTTGTTCAAAGCGGAAGAAACGCTAAAACCACCTCTAACCGGGGCGTTGCCGGTGCCACCACATGGCGCTTCGGGTCCGGGGCATGTCTGTTTTGCAGCCACACGTCATGAAATTGACGACTGGCGCGCCTATCTCGAAAAGCACAACATTGCTATCGAGTCCGATTTCGAATGGCCCAATGGTGCGCGTTCGATTTATTTTCGCGATCCTTCCGGTAATTCGCTGGAATTCGCCGAGCCGAAACTTTGGAGTTAAAGCATGATCCCGAAAAGTGGGTACCGGTTTTCGGATAAGATCATGCGTAAAAAGGTAGAACTGAAATGAGAGCGCTTGAAAAAGGCAAACTGATCGTCGCATCGCACAATGCAGGCAAATTGCGCGAGTTCGATGGGCTGATTGCGCCGTTTGGTTTTGAGGTCAGTTCCGTTGCGGCTCTCGGTCTGCCAGAGCCGGAAGAAACCGGAACGACATTCGAGGAAAACGCTTACATCAAGGCTTTTGCTGCGGCGAAGGCCACCGGCTTGCCATCGCTGTCTGATGATTCCGGTCTGGTGGTTGATGCACTCGATGGTGATCCGGGCGTTTACACGGCTGATTGGGCTGAGACAGAAGATGGCACCCGCGATTTCAACATGGCGATGCAAAAGGTCGAAGACCTTTTGCAGGCCAAAGGTGCGACAATGCCAGAACAGCGCACTGCGCGTTTTGTGTCGGTCATCTGCCTCGCATGGCCAGATGGCGAAGCACAATATTATCGTGGTGAAGTCGAAGGCAGTTTGGTCTGGCCTCCACGTGGAACCATCGGCTTTGGTTATGATCCGGTATTTCAGCCGGATGGCTATGAAAAGACCTTCGGCGAAATGGTTACAGACGAGAAGCATGGCTGGAGAGCAGGTCAGGCGTCTGCGCTTTCGCATCGTGCGCGTGCCTTCAAGCTGTTCGCTGAAACGGCACTCAATGTTGTTTCGGACCCGGCTGAATGAACCATCACTTTTCTCCATCTGCTGAGAATGTCGATATTCTGCCGATTGCGAGAGCGGATGGAGAGAGTGCGTTTGGCGTTTATGTGCACTGGCCGTTTTGTTTGGCCAAATGCCCATATTGCGACTTCAACAGCCATGTGCGCCATCAGCCGGTTGATCAGGATCGCTTTGCGGCAGCCTTCAATCGCGAGATGGACACACTGCGCGAGCGCACAGGTCCGCGTACTGTCACCAGTATCTTTTTGGGCGGCGGCACGCCATCGCTGATGCAGCCTTCAACTGTTGGCAGTCTGCTTGATGGCATTGCGTCGCGCTGGTCCGTTGCACCTGATATTGAAGTGACGCTGGAAGCGAACCCGACAAGCGTGGAAGCAGATCGTTTTCGCGGCTATCGCGCGGCGGGTGTCAATCGCGTCTCGCTCGGCATTCAGGCGTTGAATGCCCCTGATCTGCGTCGTCTGGGTCGCATGCATTCGGTTGATGAGGCCAAGGCCGCAATCCGGCTGGCACGCGAAATTTTCCCACGCCTTTCGTTTGATTTGATTTATGCGCGGCCCAACCAGACCATTGAAGCTTGGCGCGATGAGCTGAAAGAAGCCATTGATCTGGCTGCCGATCATCTATCGCTCTATCAGCTGACGATTGAAGAAGGCACGCAGTTCTACAATCTCTGGAAGGCTGGCAAGCTGACCACGCCAGAACCTGATCATGCGGCGGCTCTTTATGAAGAGACGCAGAGGATCACAGCGGAGCACGGCCTACCTGCTTATGAGATTTCAAACCATGCGGTGCCGGGGCGCGAGTCGCAGCACAATCTGGTTTACTGGCGGTATGGGCAATATGTCGGCATTGGTCCGGGCGCGCATGGTCGTTTTGTTGAGAACGGCACGCGCACGGTCACAATGACCGAAAAACACCCGGAAACATGGCTCGAAAAGGTCGAGACCAACGGTCACGGCATCATTGAAGAAGAATACCTCAATGGCAATCAGGAAGGCGATGAATTCCTGATGATGGGGTTGCGGCTGCGCGAAGGCATTGATCTTGCGCGTTATCAGCGCTTGACCGGCCATGATATTGATCGCAAGCGCCTTGAACGGCTGATTGCATCAGGCATGATTGAAAAGATGGATGGTACTTTCATCCGTGCAACGCCGGATGGGTCGCTGGTGCTTGATGCGCTCGTGGCTGATCTGGCGGCTTAGGAAAGTTGAATGACGGAATTTTTGGACGAGCAGAAACGCGAATTTGTAGTCGGCGGCACCGCCCAACGTGCGCGCCCGATTGAACCCGCGCTTTATATCGTCTCGACCCCTATCGGCAATCTTGGCGACATGACGCTGCGCGGGCTGGAAGTGTTGGCAAGTGCCGATATTGTTGCCTGTGAAGATACCCGTGTGACGCGTGTGTTGCTGGATCGCTATGGCATTGCGCGCCGCCCGATCAGCTATCATGAGCATAATGCTACTGAAGCGGGCGCAAAGCTGATTACAGCCTTGCAGGCTGGAAAGAGTGTAGCGCTGGTTTCTGATGCAGGCACGCCGCTTGTGTCTGATCCGGGCTTCCGTCTCGTGGGTGAAGCGCGTGAGGCAGGCATTCGTGTGGTGCCGGTTCCGGGCGCTTCGGCACTTCTTGCAGCCCTTGCCGCGTCCGGGCTTCCGACCGATGCTTTCATGTTCTGCGGCTTTCTGCCAGTTAAACACGGACAGAAAACCTCCAAGCTCGAAAGTTTAAAGAATATCGACGCGACGCTGGTGTTCTATGAATCGCCCAATCGCGCTGCTGCAACCCTTGCTGATATGGCCGATGTGTTTGGCGATACGCGTGATGCAGCACTCTGCCGCGAACTGACCAAAGCTTATGAAACCATTGTCACCGCCACTCTGGGCGAGCTGAAACAGCAATTTGATGGCGAAGATCGTATTCGCGGTGAAGTCGTGCTGTTGGTTGGTCCGCCAACAGGCGAAGCTGGTCCGCAAAGCGAGGAGGACATAGACAAGCTGCTGCTTTCACTCTCGCAGGAATTGTCTCCGTCCAAGGCGGCAGGTGAGGCCGCAAAAATGACCGGAGGCCAGAAGTCGGTGCTCTATCAGCGTCTGATGCAGTTGAAGGCGCAAGGCTGATGAGTGATTTCCGCGAGAAAAAGCGAGTTGCTTTCTTTCGCGGACATAGCGCCGAACGTCTGGCGGCTTTCGCGCTGATGCTCAAAGGTTATCGTATCGTTGCACGCCGGTATCGCACGCGATTAGGCGAGATCGATCTCATTGCCCGGCGCGGAAACCTCATTCTCATTGTTGAAGTTAAAGCGCGGACCAGTGTGGAAGCGGCACATCTTGCCGTCACCCCGCAAGCCATGCGGCGGATCGAGGCGGCGGCGGATATGTGGCTGCAACGCCAAAAGGATTACGCGCAATTATCGCTGCGCTTTGATCTTGTGGCTGTCCTGCCACGACGCTGGCCAAAGCATGTGCCAGCATTTTTTACGTCGGGCAATTATAGCTAGTCACGCATCGGCCCAAAAATCGAAATCGATTTTTGGAAAGCTCGATGCGCATTTTTAGTGTTTGAGCGTCCTTTGTGCGTCCAATAGGACGCACGGCGCTCAAATGCTAATCCTACAAAAATTATAGGATATAATTTGAGGCAAACAGGAATTAAAATCCTCAAAATGCCTTTTATGCGAAAAAGTGATGCTCCGCGCGATTTGCGCACGCAAGCCCGTTTCTTATAAAATTTCACCAGTCCGGGAATAATAACAGCAGTCTAAAAAAGGATACTGCTGTGGCTCTCGCGTCCCAACGACTTCTTGCTGATTTTCCTGCCTTCTTCCGTGTTTCGGGAGAGGTGGTGGTTATTGTTGGCGGCGGCGAAGAAGCGCTTAACAAAGCGCGCCTTGTGGCACAGACGTCGGCTCGTTTGCGCATCGTTGCGGAAGAGTATGAGCCAGCTTTGGCGAGCTTCATCGAAAGCCAAGGTGCAGAGCAGGTCCAGCAAGCTTTTGAACCAAAACATCTTGAAGGTGCAAAGCTTATCTTTGTTGCCACCGGCGATGAACACACCGATCGCGTAATTGCAGCGATTGCCAAAGCGCATAAAATTCCGGTCAACGTTGTTGACCGTCCTGCACTCTGCGATTTCCTGACACCGGCTATCGTTAACCGTGCTCCGATTGCAATTGCCATTGGCACAGAAGGTTCGGCCCCCGTGCTGGCACAGATGGTGCGTGCGCGCATTGATGCAGCCTTCTCGCCACGTCTTGGCGAACTGGCGCATTATGCCGAAAGCTGGCGTCCTCTGGTTGAAAAGCTGCTGCCAAAAGGTTTGGCTCGCCGCAGTTTCTGGCGCGGTTTCTTTTCAGGTTCTGTTGCCCGTGCCGTTGAAAACGATGACCGTGAGGAAGCGTATAGAGCCGCAAATGAACTGATCTCTCAGCCTCAGAATGCTGCCGGTTATGTCTGGCTGGTTGGCGCGGGTCCCGGTGCCGAAGACTTGCTGACCTTGCGTGCGCATCGTGTGCTGATGGAAGCAGATGTGATCGTGCATGATGCACTGGTGCCAGAAGGCGTTATCGCCATGGGGCGTCGTGATGCGGAGCGTCTTTCGGTCGGCAAGCGCAAGGGTTGCCATTCCAAGAGCCAGAACGAGATCAATGATCTCCTCGTCAGCCTTGGCCGCGAAGGCAAGCGCGTAGTGCGCCTGAAAGCGGGCGATCCGCTGGTCTTTGGTCGTGCGGGTGAAGAAATGGCGGCACTCCGCTCTGCCGGTATCGGCTTTGAGATCGTGCCGGGCATCACGTCCGCTTTCGCTGCCGCAGCCGATATGGAACTGCCGCTAACCTTGCGCGGCGTGGCATCTTCGCTGGTGTTCACGACAGGGCATGACATGGCAGGTGATGTGTTGCCGGGCTGGGCCAAGCTTGCCGTCTCGGGTGCAACAATCGCCGTCTATATGGGCTCAAGCGTTGCAGCTTCGGTTGCAAGCCGTCTGATTTCTGCGGGGCTGCATGAAGATACGGCTGTCGCGGTTGTTGAGAATGCCAGCCGCAAGGACAAGCGGCTGTTTCATGGAACATTGAAAGATCTGCCATCGCTGGAAGAGCGCAAAGAGCTTGCGGGTCCGGTTATGGTCATCATCGGCGATGCTGTTGCAGGTGCCGCTATCGACAAAGCGCAAGCGCTGGCGGTTAGACCCGTTGCAGTCGCTGCTTAAATCAGGAGTCGGAAAAATGGTTGTAAAAGTTCTCACCGCAAACCGGCTCATTGATGGTCAGGCCGTGTGGCTTGGCGCTGATGGTTCATGGCAGGAAACGATTGATGGCGCGCTGGTTGCCCGTCATGCGGAAGCGGTCGCGGCGCTTGAAGACGCGGGCAAGGTTGCTGCCAAAGCCAATCTGGTGGTCGATGTGAATGTCATTGATGTCGAAGAGCGTGATGAAGGGCTTTATCCCATTCGCTTGCGCGAGCGCATCCGGCTCTCCGGCCCCACCATTATTACGCTTGGTCAATCACCCTTGAAAATTGCATCCTGATCTGAATATCGGAATTAAAAATGTATCGTTATGATGAATTTGACCGCGATTTTGTTGCGGCCCGCGTTGCACAGTTCAAAGATCAGGTTGAGCGCCGTCTTTCAGGCGAAATGACGGAAGACCAGTTCAAGCCTTTGCGCTTGATGAACGGCCTTTATCTGCAGTTGCACGCCTATATGCTGCGTGTTGCGATCCCTTATGGTACTTTGTCGAGCCGCCAGTTGCGCAGGCTTGGCTCTATTGCGCGCGATTATGACCGCGGTTTTGCGCATTTTACGACGCGTCAGAATGTTCAGTATAACTGGCCAGCACTGAAAGACGTGCCGCGTATTCTGGAAGAGCTGGCAGAAGTTGAAATGCATGCTATCCAGACGTCGGGCAACTGCATTCGCAATGTGACAGCTGATCACTTTGCAGGGGCGGCCGCTGATGAGGTTGCCGATCCGCGTCCGCTCGCAGAAATTCTACGTCAGTGGTCTTCGCTGCATCCTGAGTTTTCGTATTTGCCGCGCAAGTTCAAGATTGCAATTGTCGGCTCCGAGCATGACCGTGCGGCCATTCAGGTGCATGATATCGGCTTGCAGCTGAAAAAGAACGAAGCAGGTGAGCTGGGCCTTGCCGTCTATATCGGTGGCGGGCAGGGGCGCACGCCGATGGTCGCCAAGAAAATCCGCGACTTCCTGCCGCTTGAGGACATGCTGACCTATGTGACGGCAATCGTCCGCGTTTATAATCTCCACGGACGCCGCGATAACAAATACAAGGCGCGTATCAAAATCCTCGTGCATGAAACTGGCATTGAGCCGCTGGTGCAGGAGATTGACGCTGAGTGGGAACAGATCCGTTACAGCGATCTGCAACTGCCGCAGCGCGATATTGATGCGATTGAAAGCTATTTCCGCATGCCGGATTTGCCGCAGCGTCCTGAAGGCTGGGAAATTCTGGCCGTTACGCAGAAGGCAGATAGCGATTTTGCAGCATGGACCCAGCGCAATGTGACACCGCACAAGAACCCGGACTATGCGGTTGTCACGATTTCGCTCAAACCAATTGGCGGCATTCCGGGCGATGCGAGTGCCGAGCAGATGGAACTGGTGGCGGATATTGCACAGACCTATTCGTCTGATGAAATCCGCGTCAGTCATGAGCAGAATCTGGTGCTGCCACATGTGGCGAAGGCCGATCTTCCGGCGGTCTATGATCTTTTGCAATCCGATGGATTGGTGACGGCCAATGCCGGTCTGATCACTGATATTATCGCTTGCCCCGGCCTTGATTATTGCGCGCTTGCCAATGCGCGATCGATTCCGGTTGCGCAGCGTATTTCCGAACGCTTTGGCGATCAGCAGCGCCAGCTTGAAATTGGCGATCTCAAGATCAAGATTTCCGGCTGCATCAATGCCTGCGGCCATCACCATGTCGGCCACATTGGTATTCTGGGTGTTGAGAAGAAGGGCGAGGAACTCTATCAGATCACGCTTGGCGGTTCGGCGGATGAATATACGTCCATCGGTGACATTACCGGTCGTGGCTTTTCATCCGAAGAAGTGGTCGATGCGATTGAAACGGTGGTCGATACCTATCTCGGCTTGCGTGAGCATGCGGATGAAAGTTTTATCGTTGCCTATCGTCGCGTGGGTATGGAGCCTTTCAAACGGGCACTTTATGGAGAAGTGAGCCGTGCTGCCTGACAGTGATTTCAATTCGGGTCTCAATTCAGATCAAAGAGCAGAGGCGCAAGCTCGTTTGCTGGAAGGAAGCCATGGCGCGTCCTCTCCGCAAGAGGTGATTGCGCTGAGCGTTCGTGAGATATTTGACGGGCGCATTGCAGTCGTTTCATCCTTTGGTGCTGAATCGGCTGTGCTGCTGCACATGATCTCTCGGATTGATCCGGCAACGCCGGTTCTGTTTCTCGATACGGGCAAGCATTTTCGTGCAACGCTTGATTATCGGCATGATCTGGTGGACCGGCTGGGGCTTCTTGATGTGCAGGATATTCTGCCGCTTGAGGAAAGCGTGAAGGCCGATGATCCGTTTGGCGCTTTGTCGATGACCGACAAGGACCGCTGCTGCTTTATCCGCAAGGTTGAGCCAATGGCGCGTGCGGTTTCGCCTTATCGTGCATGGATGACTGGCCGGAAGCAGTTTCAGGCCTCAACCCGCAATGCTTTGCCGGTTTTTGAATCGGTCGGCCCGCGTATTCGTATCAATCCGCTGGCACGTATGAGCGCGGACGATTTGCGAAACTATGCGCGAAAACACGATCTGCCTGTCCATCCGCTGACAGAACAAGGCTATCGCTCGATCGGCTGCATGCCTTGCACGCGGCCAGTGAGCGAGGGCGAAGATCAGCGCGCCGGACGCTGGTCGGGATCGGAAAAGACCGAATGCGGCATCCATCTGACCGGACTTGCAGATAGCCTGAAAAATCATGGAGCTTTGGACCGGAAATGAGTGAAACGAAACTTTGGTCCGAGCAGGGCTTTCGCGAAGACGATTATATCTTTGCCGATGATCTCGAAGCCGCAGGTGATGCGCCCGCGATCATCCTTCCGCTGGCTGTCTGGCTGGGACTTGATGAGGAATTGCGCCGTGCCTCCAATCGCCGCATTGGTGTGTCGGTGGCGCCGGGTGAGAAAATCGAACCTTTGTTCGATCATCTGGAAAGTCTGCCAGTGATTGCTTTGGAGTTTCCGGCCTTCAATGATGGCCGCTCTTATTCCAAGGCCGAAGTTCTGCGTCGCGCAGGTTTTGGGGGCGAACTTCGGGCAACGGGTGATGTGCTGATTGATCAGGCAGCACTTATGCTGCGCACAGGTTTTGACAGCCTGCAGGTGACCAACAAGGTCGCGCAATTGCGTCTTGGCGAGCAGCGTCTGGTCGATACGCCCGGCTATTATCAGCCCGGTCGCGGCTCGGTGCAGCAGGAGAGTGGCTATGCCTGGCGGCGTGTAAAAGTCAGTTAAATCGTAGCGATCAGCTTTTTGTGGTTTTGCTTGTCTGCTTGATGGGGTAGATACCCTCATAAAAGCATTTCCAGCAAAAGTGCGAAGCGGTTTTGCGTAGGATAATGCGTCAAAGCAAAGAGATAGAGCGGTCCGCATAGGTTCGGTTAGAACCGGGCCGCTCTGGATTTGGAGACAAGACGTGATCCGCCACATTGTTTTCTTCAGCGTCAAGCCCGATCAGGACATCGATGTTGTCCGCAAGGGGTTGGAGCAGTTGGGCACTATTCCTTATTCAGACGTGTTTGAAGTTCTGCCGAATTCCAAAGTTGACCCGATGGGCAACGCGATTGATCTCGTTGTCTATGCCGAGTTCAAGGATGAAGAAGCGCTTTTCGCTTACAAAAACCACCCAACTTATGATGCAGCCACGCAATATGTACGTCCGATGCGCGAAATGCGTTATTCAGCCGATGTGATAACCGACAAGGGCTAATCAGCCTGTGGCGGTGCCTGCAATGGCAGGCCGCCGAACAGGTCTGGCTCGGTTGACGTTCTGGCGCGTTCGATATTGAGCAGGCGCAGCTTGGTGGTGGTGCCGCCCGCGGCCGAAAAGCCACCGACCTTGCCATTGGAGCCCAAAACCCGATGGCAGGGCACAATGATCGGGAACGGGTTTTTGCCAAGCGCATAACCCACTGCCTGCGATAAACTGACATCGCCGAGCCTGCGCGCGATTGCGCCATAGGTGATGGTCTCGCCGGCTTTGAGTTCCAAAAGGATTTCATAGACTTTTCGATTGAGGTCCGGCACCTGATCAAGTGCCAGCGGTGTCTGTGAAAAATCAGGGTCGCCGCCATCAAGCAGCAATTGAACTTTGTTGATGGCTTCGCTGACATAGTCAGGTGCAGATGATGGTTCCGCATTGGCAAAGCGTGACTGAAGCCGGTAACGCGTTTCGCTTTCATCGGCGTCACCAATTTCTACACCGATGATTTTACCGGCGTCCCATGCAATCCCGCAAGGGCCGATAGGCGTGTTGAATATGTTGATGCCGGTCGAATCCATGAGCATTGATATAGCATAATCCGCAACAATTGCTGCGGATGGCGATGCGAAATGGTTGAAGAATACAGCAAATAGTGATTGTGTGGGGACAACCGCCATAGGTATGATCATGAGTCATGACTTTTTATGGCCAAATGACAGAGCGATACCTTCCGGTGCATGTTGAATGTGATCGGAACGAGGAAGTTTAAATGGACGATTACGAACGCTATGCCACAGGGCTGATGATCGTTTTTGGTGCGCTGATCGTTGGCGCGCTGATGGCGGCCAATCTTTATCATGGCGATAAGCCCGGTTTTCTTTTCGCACTTGGTGCGGCGGTTGTGGGCTGGTTCTCCGCTTTTGCGGTGCTTTTCGACAAGCCACGCGTTTATGGCGTGATGATCGCCGTAGCTATCGGACTGGTCGCAGCGTCCATCGGTGCTTTCGTCACCTGATCTTTGAATTAAATAATCTTATGAAAAAGCCCCGGTTTGTCCGGGGCTTTTTTGTTTAGATATAAGGTGAGTAGCACTGGCGGCGTGGGCCATAATTGGGCTGGAATGTATTGTCGTAAGCCCGGTATGACCGATAGCGGTTGTAACACCAGCGCACATGCGCATTGCCACCGCCACGATAGATTGGGGCAGGGCGATAGCGCGGTGGGTGATGACGATAGCGTGGTGGCGGACCCCAATCGCGGTAATGCGGCCGATAGTGTGGTCTGTAATGAGGGCGGTGATGCCTGTAACCATCACGCCAATGACGCCGATCTCCGCGACGTTCGTAATACTGAATGGTTTCAACCGGAGCCTGTGCGCCATGCGAGACAGCGGGTGCAATAAGCGATGTTGGCTGTGCCGCATTTGCGCTCGTTGTTATCGCAGGTACACCGATGCCAAGTGACAGACATGCTGCGAAGAAGGATGATGCAAGTCTCTTCATCGTTATCTCCTCAAAATGATACGAGCTTTATCTTCAACGTCCCTGGCGCGATTTTGCTCCCGCAATGTGGCGGGTAGGTGGCTGGGAAAACTCACTTTTTCTTTGCTGTAGCAACAGATTGGTGAAGGCGCGCGCGGCGGCTTAGAATGCCGCTTCTGAATTGACATAAAGATATGTTTATGTCATTAAGCAGCTCACTGCGATTTTGCGTATCAGAATACAGGCGGTAAACCCCTATGACGTCTTCCCTCGATAATCTTTTTGGTTCAACGGCAGCAAAGCCGGACGGTTCGGAAGTGCTCGCAGCACTGACAAAGGCCGCACAGGAACGCATTTTGATTCTCGACGGCGCTATGGGTACGCAGATTCAGGGACTTGGCTTTCACGAAGAGCATTTTCGCGGTGAGCGTTTTGGTTCCTGCGATTGCCAGTTGCAGGGCAATAATGATCTGCTGACGCTCACCCAGCCAAAGGCGATTGAAGAAATTCATTATGCCTATGCGATGGCCGGGGCCGATATTCTTGAAACCAATACGTTTTCGTCGACCACTATCGCGCAGGCCGATTACGGCATGGAAGATGCCGTTTATGAGCTGAACCGTGATGGCGCACGTCTTGCACGCCGCGCAGCCATCCGCGCGCAACAGAAAGATGGTCGCCGTCGCTTTGTTGCCGGTGCACTTGGGCCGACGAACCGTACCGCTTCGCTGTCACCGGATGTCAACAATCCCGGTTATCGTGCCGTCACTTTTGACGATCTGCGCATTGCCTATGCCGATCAGATCCGCGGGCTGATCGATGGTGGCTCCGACATTATTCTCATTGAGACGATCTTTGATACGCTGAACGCCAAGGCCGCTGTCTTTGCGGCTGAAGAAGTGTTTATCGAGAAGGGCGTGCATCTGCCGGTGATGATTTCCGGCACAATTACCGATCTTTCAGGCCGCACGCTGTCCGGTCAGACGCCGACGGCGTTCTGGTATTCGCTGCGCCATGCCAAGCCGTTCACGATTGGGCTTAATTGTGCGCTCGGTGCCAATGCAATGCGCGAACATCTGGCTGAAATCGCGGGCATTGCCGATACATTTGTCTGCGCCTATCCGAATGCTGGCCTGCCAAACGAGTTCGGTCAGTATGACGAAAGCCCGGAGGCGATGGCAGCTCAAATCGAGGATTTCGCACGCGAAGGCCTCGTCAATGTGGTAGGCGGCTGCTGCGGTTCGACGCCGGACCATATACGCGCAATAGCAGCTGCTGTCGCCAAGCACCCGCCGCGCAAGCCGGTAAAAGTGCCGCCACTGATGCGCCTATCGGGCCTTGAGCCCTTCACGCTGACCAAGGATATTCCTTTCGTCAATGTCGGCGAGCGCACCAATGTTACCGGCTCCGCCCGTTTCCGTAAGCTGATTACCGCTGGCGATTATTCTGCTGCTTTGGCTGTGGCGCGTGATCAGGTGGAAAACGGCGCACAGATCATCGACATCAATATGGATGAAGGTCTGATCGACAGCCAGAAGATCATGGTTGAATATCTTAACCTGATTGCGGCAGAGCCGGACATTGCGCGTGTGCCGGTGATGATCGACAGCTCCAAGTGGGAGGTGATCGAGGCTGGCCTGAAATGCGTGCAGGGCAAGCCGATTGTCAATTCGATCTCTCTGAAGGAAGGTGAAGAAGCCTTCCTGCATCATGCGCGACTGGTGCGTGCCTATGGTGCTGCAGTTGTCATCATGGCATTTGACGAAACCGGGCAGGCGGACACTGAACAGCGCAAGGTAGAAATCTGTACCCGCGCTTATAAGATTCTGACCGAACAGGTAGGCTTCCCGCCGGAAGATATCATCTTCGATCCGAACGTTTTTGCCGTCGCAACCGGCATTGACGAGCACAATAATTACGGCGTCGATTTTATCGAAGCCACGCGCAAAATTACAGAAACTTTGCCGCATGCCCATATTTCGGGTGGCGTTTCAAACCTGTCCTTCTCGTTCCGTGGCAACGAGCCGGTTCGCGAAGCAATGCACGCTGTCTTCCTTTATCATGCCATTCAGGTTGGCATGGATATGGGTATCGTTAATGCGGGTCAGCTTGCCGTCTATGACACCATTGATGCGGAACTGCGTGAAGCCTGCGAAGATGTGGTGCTGAACCGTCGTGATGATGCGACGGAACGGCTGCTCGAAATCGCTGAGCGTTTTCGCGATAGCGGCACAAGAGAAGCCAAGACGCAGGATCTGAGCTGGCGCGAATGGCCGGTGGAGCAGCGTCTTTCGCATGCGCTGGTCAATGGCATTACTGAATATATTGAAGCCGACACTGAAGAAGCGCGTCTTGCTGCGGCACGTCCACTGCATGTCATCGAAGGTCCGCTGATGGCGGGGATGAATGTGGTGGGCGATCTGTTTGGCTCAGGCAAAATGTTTCTGCCGCAGGTGGTCAAGTCCGCCCGCGTGATGAAACAGGCTGTGGCTGTTCTGCTGCCTTACATGGAAGAAGAAAAGCGTCTGAATGGTGGTGAAGGTCGTCAAAGTGCCGGTAAGGTGCTGATGGCCACTGTGAAGGGCGACGTGCACGACATCGGCAAGAATATTGTCGGCGTGGTTCTCGCCTGCAACAATTACGAAATCATTGATCTTGGCGTGATGGTGCCGACGCAGAAAATTCTCGACACGGCACGCGCTGAAAATGTTGATGTTATCGGCCTTTCAGGACTCATCACCCCGTCGCTTGACGAGATGGTGCATGTGGCTGCTGAAATGGAGCGCGAAGGGTTTAACGTGCCGCTGCTGATCGGTGGCGCGACGACCAGCCGTGTGCATACGGCGGTCAAAATCCATCCGCGTTACGAGCAAGGGCAGGCGGTCTATGTAATCGATGCCAGCCGTGCGGTGGGTGTTGTTTCCAACCTGTTGTCGCCTGAAAACAAGGGTGCATATGTTGAAGGCATTCGCGCTGAATATGCCAAGGTTGCAGCAGCGCATGCGCGCAGCGAAGCGGAAAAGAAACGTCTGCCATTGGCCCGCGCACGTGAAAACGCGCATAAGCTCGATTGGGATGCCTATAGCCCACCAAAGCCAACATTCCTTGGCACCAAAACATTCGCGAACTACGATCTCGCAGAGATTGCGCGCTATATTGACTGGACGCCTTTCTTCCAGACATGGGAGCTGAAGGGTCGCTATCCGGCTATTCTTGAAGACGAAAAGCAGGGTGAAGCGGCACGTCAGCTTTGGAAAGATGCGCAGGCCATGCTTGCGAAGATCATCGAAGAGAAGTGGTTTGCACCGCGTGCAGTCATCGGCTTCTGGCCTGCAAACACGGTGGGCGACGATATTCGTCTGTTTACTGACGAAAGCCGGAAGGAGGAGCTGGCCACCTTCTTCACGTTGCGTCAGCAATTGTCCAAGCGTGATGGTCGTCCGAATGTCGCCATGTCCGATTTTGTGGCTCCAAACGAGAGCGGCAAGCAGGATTATGTTGGGGGCTTCGTTGTCACGGCGGGTATCGAGGAAGTGGCCATCGCTGAGCGTTTTGAACGCGCGAACGATGACTATTCGTCTATTCTGGTAAAGGCTTTGGCTGACCGCTTCGCCGAAGCTTTTGCCGAACTGATGCATCAGCGTGTGCGCAATGAGTTCTGGGGCTATGCGCCGGGCGAAGAGCTTACGAATGATGATCTGATCCATGAGCGTTATGCAGGTATTCGTCCGGCACCGGGTTATCCTGCACAGCCGGATCACACGGAAAAGAAGACTCTGTTTGAGTTGCTTGATGCGACTACGCAAACCGGCGTTGAGCTGACCGAAAGCTATTCCATGTGGCCGGGTTCGTCCGTGTCGGGCCTCTATATCGGCCACCCGGAAAGCTATTACTTTGGCGTTGCGAAGGTCGAGCGTGATCAGGTCGAAGATTATGCCACCCGCAAGGGCATGAGCGTTGAGGAAGTAGAGCGTTGGCTTGGCCCAGTTCTCAATTATATTCCTGGCCAGGCACCGGAGCCGGTTGAAGCTGCTGCATAACCGTAGCGCATCTGAAAATCATAAGCCCCGCATTGCGGGGCTTATTTATTTAATTTTACTTAAGTTTTATGCAGTTAAAATAAGTACTGTTTTTTGAAAATTATAACAATATTCAAATCAATATAGGTGGATGACCTGTAAATCATATGGTATGTAATACAGGTGGCTCACGGTCTTGTGGTCGATAAATAAATTCGGGTTCCGGCGCCATCGAATCCTCAACATTATTATTCGCTTGTCTGGCTTTTTAATTTTGGCCGGAGTGCGGCTCTTTAACTGATATTTCTCAGAAGTTTTTGGTTCATCGAAACAATATTGGGATTCAAGTTATGAAATGGGAAGATTTTTACGAGACCATTCAATCATCCGATAATGCCGAAGTCCTGTTCGAGCAGATCAAGTCTTATGCTGCCAAGCTTGGCTTTGCCTATGTGTCTTATTCCATGTGTGTGCCGTCGCTGGATAGTGTCTCGCGCTGGATACGCTTTGAGACCACGCCCGATGAGTGGCAGAAACAATATGCGGCCAAGAAATATGTCGAAATCGATCCTGTCGTGCGGCGGGGAGTAAACAGCATCGAGCCGCTTGTATGGTCGCAGAGGCTTTTTGCTGAAACCCCACAGATCTGGGCTGATGCGCAGAATTTCGGGCTTCGTGTGGGTATCTCTCAGCCATGCTGGGCCGCCCAAGGTGTTTTTGGTATTCTCACATTTCTGCGTGACAAGCCTGTTTTATCAGAAGGTGAAATCTCGATGCTGCGTCGCCAGATGCAGATTGTGACCAATCTTTTGCACCTCGCCATGTATGAACATCTCAATGTTCCGAAAATCAATTGCGTATCAGAAGTGAACCTGACTGCGCGCGAGCGTGAAATCCTGCGCTGGACAAGCGAAGGTAAAACCGCTGAGATTATTGGAACTATCCTCAGTATTTCGACGCGCACGGTGAATTTTCATATCAGTAATGTTCTCACCAAACTTGTTGCCGTAAACAAAGTGCAGGCTGTTGCCAAGGCGCGTACATTTGGCCTTCTCTAACAGTGTTTGATCCTTTGGCGGTTTGGCCCGAAGGACAATTTACCCCTCAAAAATTGGCTTAATACCACAAATTTAGTAGTATTTTCCGCAACTTGGCCGAAAATTGTACTTTTCAATCTGGCGCAAGTTTGTTTCTGTTATCGCGTCAAAACAGGCACGTTTTCGCTTAACCCCGTCACAATACGCGATAGCATACTTTTCCTTTTGCTCTGCCTTTCACGACAATGCGCGAAGAGTGGTTTTCCAACGCCCGCGCCGGATAAAACCTCCCGTCAATATTCTTTTCGAGCTGGTTTCCGGGAGAAACAGACGTGCATCACGCATCCCTGAGTAAGAACCTGACGCATCTCGAGCGTCTGGAAGCAGAAGCAATTCATATTTTCCGTGAGGTTGCCGCAACCTTCTCCAATCCGGTCATGCTCTATTCGGTGGGCAAAGATTCCTCCGTCATGCTGCATCTGGCGATGAAAGCATTCTATCCGGCTCCGCCGCCATTTCCGTTTCTGCACGTCGATACGACCTGGAAATTCCGCGAAATGATTGAGTTTCGCGATGCACAGGCCCGCGACAAGGGTTTTGAGCTGCTGGTTCATATCAATGAAGACGGCGTGCGCGATGGCGTGGGTCCGTTCTCGCATGGTTCAAACGTCCATACCCATGTCATGAAGACAGTGGGTTTGCGGCAGGCGCTTGATAAATATAAGTTTGATACAGCTTTCGGTGGTGCGCGCCGCGACGAGGAAAAATCCCGCGCTAAGGAGCGCATTTTTTCATTCCGCAATGCGCAGCACGGCTGGGACCCGAAGAACCAGCGTCCGGAAATGTGGAAGGTTTATAATACCCGTGTCGCAGCAGGTGAATCGATCCGCGTGTTCCCGCTCTCGAATTGGACCGAATTGGATATTTGGCAGTATATCCTGCAGGAAAATATCCCGATTGTGCCGCTTTATTTCGCAGCCCCCCGCCCGGTTGTCGAGCGCGACGGCATGTTGATCAAACTCGATGATGACCGCATGACGTTGCGTCCCGGTGAGAAGGTAGAGGAGCGGCTGGTGCGTTTTCGCACGCTTGGCTGCTATCCGTTGACGGGTGCCATTGAATCCAGTGCCACCAATCTTTCCGATATTGTTGAAGAAATGTTGATTGCCCGCACCTCCGAGCGTCAGGGCCGCGCCATTGATCGCGATGAAGCAGGCTCGATGGAAAAGAAGAAGCGTGAGGGCTATTTCTGATGAACGCCATATTGAAGCCCTCTGTAACCAGTGCTGCCGTCAGCGATTTTCTTGCCGATCAGGAACGCAAGACGCTGCTCCGTTTTTTGACTTGCGGTTCGGTTGATGACGGAAAATCCACGCTGATTGGGCGCTTGCTCTATGACACAAAGCTGATCTTTGAGGATCAGCTGGCGACACTAAAGAATGACAGTCGTAAATTTGGCACCACGGATGACGATTTTGATTTCGCGCTGCTGGTCGATGGTCTGGAAGCCGAACGCGAGCAGGGCATCACCATCGATGTGGCCTATCGTTTCTTCTCAACCCCTCGCCGCAAATTCATCGTGGCTGACACGCCGGGCCATGCGCAATATACGCGCAACATGGCTACAGGCGCTTCGACGGCTGATTTGGCAGTGGTGCTGATCGACGCACGGCAGGGCGTGCTGACACAGACCCGCCGCCATAGCTTCATCGCTTCGCTCTTAGGCATCCGGCACATTGTGGTGGCGGTCAACAAGATCGATCTGGTTGATTTCTCGCAAGATGTTTTTGACCGCATCGTCGCTGACTATATGAGCTTTGCCAAAGACTTGGGCTTTGCCAGCATTCAGGCAATCCCGCTGTCTGCGCGGTTCGGCGATAATGTCAGCAGCCTCTCATCGCGCATCGGCTGGTATGAAGGCCCTTATCTGCTGGAGCATCTGGAAACCGTGCGTCTTGATACGGATAGTATCGGCAAGCCATTTCGCTTTCCGGTGCAATACGTGAACCGGCCAAATCTCGATTTCCGTGGTTTTTCCGGAACGGTTGCTTCAGGTTCGATTGCAGAAGGTGATACGGTCGTCGTTGCAAAATCGGGCAAGCAATCGAAGGTTAAACGCATCGCCACCTATGACGGTGATCTGCCCCGCGTCAGCGAAGGGCAGGCGATAACGCTGGTTCTCGAAGACGAGATTGAAGTCTCTCGTGGCAATATGCTGGTGGGTACAGAGGCGCGGCCTGAAGTGGCAGATCGCTTTAGTGCCAATATCGTTTGGTTTGGTGAAGAGGCGTTACAGCCGGGGCGTTCCTATCTGCTACGCACCGAAACCGATCAGACACCAGTAACGGTCAGCGAGATTAAATATCGCACTGACGTTAATACGTTTGCGCGGGAAGAGGCGACGCAACTTGATCTGAATGAAGTTGGACTTTGCCATCTTCAGACGGCAGACCAGATCGTTTTCGATCCCTATGCGGACAATCGCGTGACGGGCGCTTTCGTGCTGATTGATCGTCTCACCAATGCGACCGTTGGCGCCGGTATGATCGATCAGGCACTGCGTCAGGCAACGAATGTGCATTTGCAGGCTTTCGATCTCGACAAACAGGCGCGGGCTGCGCAGAAATTCCAGAAGCCAGCTGTGCTCTGGTTTACGGGCTTGTCAGCATCGGGTAAATCCACCATCGCGAACAGGCTTGAACAGCGACTTCATGCGCTTGGCAAGCACACCTATCTGCTGGATGGCGATAATGTCCGTCATGGCCTTAACAGCGATCTTGGTTTCTCGGACGAAGACCGTGCCGAGAACATTCGCCGTGTTGGCGAGGTGGCGGGTCTTATGGCCGATGCCGGGTTGATCACGCTGGTCTCGTTCATTTCACCGTTCCGATCCGAACGCGACCGCGTGCGGTCGCGTCTGCCGGAGGGTGAGTTTATCGAAATCTTTGTCGATACACCGATTGAGGAATGCATGGCGCGTGATCCCAAGGGACTTTATGCGCAGGCGCTGCGTGGCGAGATCAAAGCGTTTACCGGCATTGATTCGCCCTATGAAGCGCCGCATTCGCCGGAGCTACATCTTCACACCGCAGGTCGCGACATTGACGAACTCGTCGCGGAAGTGGAAAGATATCTCGCCGAGCGTGGTGTTATCGGCAGCTATGGCAGTGATTCCTGGTCGATTTGAGCAATGACAACAGCAGCCTTTCCGAAAACTGATCCCGACAGCAAAGCTTTGCTCGCTGCACTGGAGAATGCCGCTCTTGAGGCTGGTCGTGTCATCATCAAGCATTATACGCAAGGCTGTGCAGTTCATTCCAAGAAAGATCAATCGCCGGTAACCGAAGCTGATCACGCGGCTGAGGCGATTATTCTTGCGGCTCTTGCATCTGTTGCGCCGGATATTCCGGTCGTGGCTGAAGAGGAAGCCGCAGCAGGCCGACTGCCAGCGCAATTGGGGAGACATTTTTTCCTGATCGATCCGCTTGATGGAACGCGGGAATTTCTGCTGCGTAATGGCGATTTCACGGTGAATATCGCGCTTATTGAGGATGGAGCGCCAGTGCTGGGGCTGGTCTATGCGCCTGTGCGCAACTTACTTTATGTCGGTTCGCGTGACGGTGCACAGGAAGTGACGACATCTGCCGACCATCAAAGCATAAGCCGGCGTGCGATTAACGCTCGCATTGCACCAGATGAAAAAACCGTGGTGTGCAGCCGCTCTCATTTGACGCCAGAAACCGAACAATTCCTCAAGCTCAATCACAGTGGAAAAAGTGTTTCGGTGGGATCGTCGCTCAAATTCTGTATGATTGCGCGCGGCGATGCCGATCTTTACCCACGATTTGGCCCGACGATGGAGTGGGATACTGCCGCAGGCGATGCAGTTTTGCGTGCAGCCGGTGGCATGACAACGACTTTTGACGGAAATCCGATGATCTATGGTGCGCGGTCGGACGGAACCGTTCAGAGTTTCGCTAACCCGGATTTTGTGGCTTTCGGGGCGGGAAAAGCGCCAGTTTTCAACTAGATAAGCCAGCTAATTATGTCGTTGAAAAAAATAGCTGAAAAAAAGCTGTTGCATCCCCTTGCAGGTTCAAAAGAGCGGCGCTATAAGCCGCTCACAGCAAGACGATAGAGTCTCGCTCATATAGGTACGGAGTGTAGCGCAGTCTGGTAGCGCATCTGGTTTGGGACCAGAGGGTCGGGAGTTCGAATCTCTCCACTCCGACCATTTTCTTCCCCGAAATGATTGTCTAAATAGATTTGTCGAAAACAGACATGCGCATGAATGCGCCGTCATACTCGGCAATCTGAATCAATCTTTGACGGTCGAGAATTTCAACCCTATAAGATTTGAACACGACCAGTCCTTCTTCACGCAATTCACGCATCATGCGGTTGAGATGGATAGGGGTAAGACCCAGAGCATCGGCAAGCTGATATTGCGTGAGTGGGCAGTAAAAGGAGTCCGGTTCGCCCATTCCCGATGATTTAACCCGGTCTGACAGTTCCAGCAAAAAATGTGCGGTGCGGATAAAGGCACTGCGGCAGCCAACATTCGTCAAATGCTCGATGAGCATTGAACGTTGTCTGGAAAGCATTTCGATGAAAAGCATGCCTAAACGGGGCATTTGCTTCATTGTCTGTTCAAGGGAATGCAGGGGGATTTCATAAACCGACATGGGCGTAATCGTTTTGATCGTATTGTAGCTGTATCCGTCGGCGGTTCTCAGCCCAACAAAATCGCATCGCATTGGAAAGTCGATGATCTGACGCTCTCCACTTGAGAGGTCACGATAGACGCAACCCCAGCCTGATCGCACCAGATGAATGCTTCTGATCGAAGCGCCTTGATTAATGATAACGGCATCAGCCGGGTAACTGCTTTCGGTGATGGTTAGCGACTGAAGGGTTTCGATTTCCCGCGCACTCAATCCGGCCAGAATTGGAGGCGATTCCAATAAGCTAACCAGGCCGTCGATCATCAATGCTGTGGTGTTGTGGCTCCCACTATGCATCCGCTGCCTATGCTCAACGAAAGTTATAGAAATTATAACTTTCTGCTCCCGAAGTAGGTCGTATGGTCAGCATATTTTTTTATAAACCGCTAACATAAGTTAATGACACGTTTATTTAACAATTGCAATATTTAGACCAGTCATCGTCGGATTTGGCAACAAAAATCATAATAAACTGACGCTGTTTTACGCATGAGTAGTGTTTTGCATTAGCGAAATCCTGAGTAACAGGGGAAACTAAACAATGCTGGAAGTCAGAGACCGATACTTATGGGCAGCGCCAGATGGTGCCGGTAACGGCCTTTCCGTTGCTCGGGGTGTGCAAATAAGAGATGGCAATTATGTCGCCGGTTTGCCAGTACAGACTGATCCTCATCTTATGCTTGTCTGTAAAAGCAATCTTGAGCGGGAATGTCTTTTCAATGGGCTCATGATGAATGGGCTAAAGTTACCAGTTGTCAGTTATGCAGCAGTCGACAAAAATGTGCCTCTCAATGGCGCGATCGCTGTTCTTATGCATATCGGTTCTAAGCGGCTCGCCGATCCGTTTTTCTCCGACGAAATAGAATCTGCGGTCAAAGCATGGCACCCGATACCTGTCGTCCTTCTTGCAGAACGTGAGGAGTGGTCGCAAGTCCTTCGCGCAATGGAAATTGGAGCGCGCGGTTACATTCCGACATCGGTGGATATAAGAATTTGCGTTGAAGCAATACATTTGGCACTTGCGGGCGGCATGTATGTGCCAGCGTCGATGCTAATGAAGCCGCCATCTGAGGAAATGAGCGACGATGTCCTTGGCGAATTGCTTACGGTTCGCGAAATCGAAGTCGTTCACGCCATTCGTGTGGGAAAATCCAACAAGATCATCGCTTTTGAACTGGGCATGAGCGAAGGCACAGTTAAGGCGCATGTTCATAATATCATGCGTAAGATTGGTGCCGCAAACCGCACGGAAGTGGTTTGCAAGCTTCACAAAATGTATGGCAATAAATTCGGCACAGAATAAAAACCTGAATATGAAAACCATGAGCCAGAAAGCGCCGGACTGAATGGCCAGATGGTGTTTTCTGGTTTCAATCCAATTTAAATTTATAAGTGTAGGGGCAGATTTTCATCCGCCCCTACAGAATGAGAGTGGGTATCCTTTGAGGGGACTCTCATTCGTTCCTAAACAGCATGAACTGAAGTCGATTCTTGCTGCTTTTGAACGTTGTGAAGTTATCTGACGAGCCTTTAGAGCGATTGCTTTCGCTTAACAGATAACCACTAACGCTCCAGTCAGGGCCGAAGGCTGATGCTGCCGGACGATCCGCCGGAGGTGGTGCCAAAGGCAGTCCCTGCTGAACTCCCGCCGAGAAATCCGGTCCCCGATTGTGCCATGGCAGCCGTCTGTCCGCCGGAACCAGAAGTGAAGTAGCCGGAGCCAATGCCGCCACTTGCACCGAAATGGCCAGCTCTCCCACCCATGCCAAGAACAGTGCCCTTGCCTTCAGCCCATCCGGTAGTGGCGGCCTGTCCTGCTGCGGTGGAGCCTGCGCCGAATGCAAATCCGCCGGTGACGGCAGAGCCTGCGCCGCTGGAGCCACCAAAAGCACCATTCCAGTTAACGGTTTGTGCTGCTGCTGGCAAAGCGGTTGCAGCAAGCAGTGCGATGGATGCGATGATGATTTTTTTCACGATGAAACTCCTCTTGTTTCATAAAAAAGAAGAGACAGAGCAGGTTTGTTGAATTGCATAATTTTGTACTGCTCCGGATCCCTCTCATGTCAGCATATCCCGACGATATACCCCGCTAATCATTTTTCGCGTGGTCATGAGTAGAAGGCTGTATCGGTTAGGTGCATCGGCCCAAAGCGGCTTTCGGGCCGATGCAGGATGCTCAGCATTTCCAGTTTCTTTTGATTGATTTGAAATACTCGAGCTGTTTGGTTGCATGCACATCTTGTTCAGAAAGGCGTTTCACACTTTTCGGCGTGTGATTTAGCTTTTCGTTTTTTACATTAGGGGTCGCGAGCAGTACCAGGCTTGTCCTTTGTTTGCCGTATTGCGCAGAACACATCCCTTGGCTCGTAATTGATCTGAACTCAGGCCAAGTGCTTTGGCGGAATATGTGCGTTTGCCGCTCGGTACTTTTGATGAAGCCCTGGTGCTTGCGGGAATTGCCGCAGGCTCTTCGTTGGAAACAGACGCAAAAAGCGGTGCTCTTGCCCGAACCGGTTGCGATGCAGCGCGGGTGGCAAGTCCCTGTGACGGGCAGACCACGCCCGTTGCATTCAGCGAAGCTCTGACTTCCTTATTAAGACAGATCAGATCGAGTGCTGCCCTGTTTTGCCCCATGCCGAGAAGGGCTGCGGCATAGGCGCGGCGGTTGCATTCGCGCATTTCATAGGTGCTTCCGAAGCCTAAGCCCCAGCCTGTTGCGCCCACACCAACGCTCGTTGAACCCGCACATGAGTGGACGCCTGCTGCGACAAGCCCCGGCGCGAAGGCCGGAACAGTGGTCTTGATTTTATCTGGCGAATTGCCACCGCCACCGACCGCTATCGCTGTGGCGCCCGCTTGCGACGATGAATTTGTGTTGTTGTCTACGTTGACAGCTTGAGCAAACGCACTGCCAGCGAAAAAAATAAGTGTGCCTGATAAGCAAAGGATACCCATTTTAGACATAGCTAACCCCTTTAACTTTTACTTTCTTTATTAGAGACGTTATTATGATAAAGGCGCCATTATCATTTATTATATTTATTCCTCTTCGCTTGTGAAAAGGATTACTGAGATAATATGTAAAATTTAGATACTGTGAATATAAATGTTGTGATATTTTTTACCTACAATGTGTAAGCGGTTTATTATTCTTAATCTTTATCGCTATCGTTTGGATATTTTTGAACTGCAAATCATGACCTTCGTTTTGCTTCTAAACCAAAGTTTAGAGACTTTGGATTATAGTGAAGGCGCAACGTGGACCGAGTGCATGCTGAAAAGCCAAGAGTTTTGAAAAGTGATATAAAAATTGCTGTCGGGTTGCAGTGCTTCTGCCTGTTTTGTCATCAAGCGGTTGCTTTCTTTTGCAAAACAGCGAAATTACGAATTACTTGTTAGAATAATTCCATACCGGGAACACCATGCAGCTTACGCCTCGTCATAATGCAATTTTGGATATCGCGCGCCGACAGGGGCAGGTTCTGGTGGATGATCTGGCGGTCGCTTTCGATGTAACGCCGCAGACGGTGCGCAAGGATCTCAATGATCTGTGCAAGGCTCGTTTGCTGCGTCGTATCCATGGTGGTGCGCTTTATCCGTCGGGCGTAGAGAATATGGAATATGAAGCGCGGCGTCGTATTGCAGCCCATGAGAAAGAACTGATCGGGCGTGCGGCAGCCGAAATGATTCCCGATGGAGCATCGCTGTTTATCAATATCGGCACGACCACCGAGGCCGTCAGTCATGCGTTGATCGACCACAACAACCTGATGGTCATCACCAACAACATTAATGTTGCCAATACACTGCGCGTTTATCCTGAAATCGAGGTTGTCATTGCTGGCGGCGTGGTGCGCGCTTCTGATGGCGGCATCGTGGGTGAAGCGGCAGTGGATTTCATCCGCCAATTCAAGGTGGATTACGCAATCATCGGCGCATCAGCCATGGATGAGGACGGCGCACTGCTGGATTTTGATTTCCGCGAAGTGAAAGTCGCGCAGGCAATCATCGCCAATGCGCGTCACGTCATTCTGGTGAGCGACTCAACCAAGCTGGAACGTACTGCACCTGTACGCCTTGGTCATATATCCCAGGTGCATACGTTTATCACTGACCGCTGTCCGTCGCAGCAATTGCGCGATTTATGCCGCGAGAATGAGGTTGAGTTGATTGAAACAGCTCCGCTTAGCTCTGCCGAAGAGAAAGAATCGTAGTTTCGTTTCATTTTCGTTTTGCTTTCGTATTAAATAAATTATATTCGTTTTGGTGGTTGGAGACGATCTTCAGGGTTCACCATGACGCAGCATGAAATATTCGATATTTTCGTAATCGGTGGCGGCATTAATGGCTGCGGCATTGCACGTGACGCAGTCGGTCGCGGCTTTTCCGTCGGTCTTGCTGAGATGAATGATCTGGCGAGCGGCACTTCATCACGCGCCACCAAGCTCATTCATGGCGGTTTGCGCTATCTGGAGCATTACGAATTTCGTCTGGTGCGCGAAGCTTTGATGGAACGTGAAGTGCTCTGGGCTAATGCTCCGCATTTGATCCATCCGATGCGTTTTGTGCTGCCTTTTCATAAGGGCGGCGTGCGCCCGGCTTGGCTGCTGCGCCTTGGCCTGTTTCTTTATGATCATCTGGGTGGCCGCAAGATGCTGCCTGCAACACGCACGCTCGATATGCGTACCGATCCGGTCGCCGCACCGCTCAAGCCGCTTTTCACCAAGGCTTTCGAATATTCGGATTGCTGGGTGGATGATGCGCGTTTTACTGCCCTGACGGCGCGCGATGCCGCTGATCGCGGTGCGATGATCCGCACGCGCACCAAGGTTGTCTCGGCCCGCCGCGACCATGAAGCCTGGACGGTGACGCTGGAAAACATTGATACAGGTCTGCGCGAAGAATTTCGCGCGCGCCTTCTGGTCAACGCTGCAGGTCCATGGGCGGACAAGGTGCTGGAAGGTGTCGAAGGCGACCGTCAGTTGCACAATGTGCGGCTGGTACAGGGCAGTCACATTGTTGTGCGCAAGAAGTTTTCCGATCCGCGCTCCTATTTCTTCCAGAACAATGATGGGCGTATCATCTTCGCAATCCCGTATGAGGATGATTTCACGCTGATCGGCACGACTGATCAGGATTATAAGGGCGATCCGGCAAAGGTTGCGATCAGCGACAAGGAAACCGATTATCTTTGTGCTGCGGCAAGCGAATATTTCCGCGAGCCAGTGCGTATTGAAGATATTGTGTGGACTTATTCCGGCGTGCGTCCGCTTTATGATGATGGTGCCAGCAAGGCGCAGGAAGCAACGCGTGATTATGTGCTCAAAGAAGATTCGCCGCAGGGCGTAGCACCGCTGATCAATGTATTCGGTGGCAAGCTGACCACAGCACGCAGACTGGCCGAACATATGCTCGAAAAAATCGAGCATCACTTAGGCAAAAAGGGTGCGCCATGGACCCATGCCGCGTCTTTGCCGGGCGGTGATTTCGAAGCGACGGCTTTTGATCGTGAATTGGAAAGGCTGAAAGCCGATTATTCTTTCCTTTCGCATGTCCACGCCCGCCGCTTATTCAAGCTTTACGGAACACGTGCAAGGGTTTTGCTTGGCAACGCTAAGTCGCTTGCCGAGCTTGGCCGACATTTGGGTGCCGACCTTTACGAGGTGGAAGTGCGCTATCTCATCGAGCATGAATGGGCGCATACGGCAGAAGATATTCTCTGGCGCCGGACCAAACTTGGCCTGCGGATGAATGAGATGGAAGTCGCAGCGCTTGAGACTTTCGTCGAACCTGCCAAAGTCGTGTAACGGTTCGCTTGCAACCCGTCCGATAAAAAGTCATTATCCTCTCATTAGGCGGTTTCCAGCCTTTCTGGGAGGAAAACATGGGTGCACCGCAAGACAGGATTCATGCTGAGCGTATTCAGTCCGCAATCGATACGGGCGGTGCAGCGCGTTCTGCACTTGTCGCCTCGTGGCGACGGTCTTCCCGGCTTTATGGCCTTGATCCTGCGGAGGTAGGCTCCGTTCAGACGCTTTCCGATCATGAGTTGCGCACGGCGCGTCAACTTATGGAACGCGTTATCAGCATTGCACAAGCCAGTATGGACCGGCTTTATATGGCTGTTGGCGGCGTTGGCTGCTGCGTGCTTTTGGCAGATAGCGAAGGCGTTCCGGTCGAGCGTCGCGGCGCTGCGGGTGATGACGATACGTTTTACGATTGGGGTCTATGGACGGGTGCCGTCTGGAGTGAAGCAGTTGAAGGCACCAATGGCATTGGTACTTGCATTGCCGAGCAGCGGGCGCTGACCATCCATCGCGACCAGCACTTTCACACCCGAAATATCGGGCTTTCCTGCACAGTCGCGCCAATTCATGACCATCAGGGACGCATTATGGCGGCGCTTGATGTTTCGTCCTGCCGCAGCGATTTGACAGAAGCTTTCGTGCAGCTGATTTCTGTTGCGGTGATTGATGCGGCGCGTCGTATTGAGGCCGAGAATTTCCGTCAGGCTTTCCCGGATGCGCGCATTGTGCTTGCGCCGAGTGCAGACAGAACAGGCGGCGCATTGATCGCGGTCGATAAGGATGATCTCGTCATTGGTGCCACACGTGCAGCCCGGCTTTCGCTTGATCTGACGGACGAAGCGCTTTCGACCGCACTGCCTGCTGCTGACCTGCTTGGCTGGAATGCCGATCCGCGTGAGGATATGGCGGAGTCTGAACGTAGCGTTATTTTGCGCGCCATTGCACGGGCGGAAGGCAATGTTTCATCTGCGGCGAAGCTTCTTGGCATCAGTCGTGCAACGCTTCATCGCAAGCTTAATCGCCTCAAAATCATAAGGACACACTAAGCATGTCTCCCAAAAGTGGGAACCGGTTTTGGGAAAAAGACATGCGTTGTAAAAAGACGAAACAAAAATTTCTTTATTTTTGATTCGGTTTTGAATTGTGTCGCATTATTGAGACACATTGATACTGCATATTATCCAATGCTGGATGACTCCTCCCAAGAGCCGCGCCACATTGTGTCTGAAACGCCGTAGGAGCGGCGTTGAATTTTGGGAGGACTATAATGAACAAGGTTGAATTTCATCGCTCGGTAAAGCCGGAGTTTGCCAAACGTTATGGCAACTTCATCGGCGGCAAATGGGTAGAACCCAAGTCGGGCCGCTATTTTGAAAACACATCGCCGGTCAATGGTCAGGTGCTTTGCGAAGTCGCTCGTTCTGAAGCGGCTGATATCGAAGCAGCCCTTGATGCAGCACACGCAGCCAAAGAAGCCTGGGGCAAAACAAGCCCGGCTGAACGCGCTGTAATCCTGAATAAGATCGCCGACCGCATTGAAGCGAATCTGCCAAAGCTGGCAGCAGCTGAAACATGGGACAATGGCAAGCCGATCCGCGAAACCACCCATGCCGATTTGCCGCTGGCAATCGATCACTTCCGCTATTTTGCTGGTGCGATCCGTGCGCAGGAAGGCGGCATTTCCGAAATCGATCACGATACGGTTGCTTATCACTTCCATGAACCGCTCGGCGTTGTCGGCCAGATTATTCCGTGGAACTTCCCGCTGCTGATGGCTGTGTGGAAGCTTGCGCCAGCACTTGCTGCGGGTAACTGCGTGGTGCTGAAGCCTGCCGAACAGACGCCAGCTTCGATCCTCGTTCTGATGGAAGTGATCGGTGATCTTCTGCCGGCAGGCGTGCTCAATGTGGTGAATGGTTTTGGTCTTGAAGCAGGCAAGCCGCTGGCATCAAGCCCGCGCATTGCCAAGATCGCGTTTACAGGTGAAACGACAACCGGTCGTCTCATCATGCAATATGCCAGCCAGAACCTTATTCCGGTGACACTGGAACTGGGCGGCAAGTCGCCAAACATCTTCTTCTCGGACGTAACCGCTGAAGATGATGATTACTTCGACAAGGCAATCGAAGGCTTTGTGATGTTCGCGCTCAATCAGGGCGAAGTCTGTACCTGCCCAAGCCGCGCGCTGATCCATGAAAAGATCTACGACAAGTTCATGGAACGGGCATTGAAGCGTGTTGAGGCCATTGTTCAGGGTGATCCGCTTGATCCGGCAACCATGATTGGTGCGCAGGCCTCCAGCGAACAGCTCGAAAAGATCCTGAGCTATATCGACATCGGCAAGCAGGAAGGTGCGGAAGTGCTGACCGGCGGCGGCCGCAATGAACTGGCTGGTGATCTGGCAGGCGGCTATTACGTTAAGCCGACCGTGTTCAAGGGCACCAACAAGATGCGGATTTTCCAGGAGGAAATCTTCGGTCCTGTTGTTTCGGTCACGACGTTCAAGGACGATGCTGAAGCGCTCGCGATTGCCAATGACACGCTTTATGGTCTTGGTGCTGGTGTCTGGACGCGTGACGGCACACGCGCCTATCGCTTTGGTCGCGCCATTCAGGCCGGTCGTGTCTGGACCAACTGCTACCACGCCTATCCGGCTCATGCGGCATTCGGTGGCTATAAGCAGTCGGGTATCGGTCGCGAAAACCACCTCAAGATGCTGGATCATTATCAGCAGACCAAGAACATGTTGGTGAGCTACAGCCCGAAGAAGCTCGGCTTCTTCTAAACAATGAAAGCATCCCGCCGCAGAGATGCTGCGGGATGCTGCCTTCGTAACTTCACTGGTTCAGTGCGGCTTCACAGAACACATTATGAAGTCGCTCCCCCACTGTTTCCTCCCAGGAAAGGGTCGGGTCGGCAGGACTTTGTGCCTGCCAATCCGGCCCATTACAGCACGTCCGAAAAAGCAAAGCGGTTTTCAGGGCAAAGTGCGTGATAAAACAGAAGGATGTTTTCGTAATGGCTAAGACAATGAAAGCTGCCGTGGTTCGCGAATTCGGCAAACCACTGACCATTGACGAAGTACCAATTCCGGTACCGGGCGATGGTCAGATTCAGGTGGCAATTCAGGCATCTGGTGTGTGCCACACCGATCTTCATGCTGCCGAAGGCGATTGGCCGGTAAAGCCAAATCCGCCGTTTATTCCGGGTCATGAAGGCGTTGGTTTTGTCTCGGCGGTCGGTCGTGGCGTCAAGCATGTGAAGGAAGGCGATCGCGTCGGTATTCCGTGGCTTTACACGGCTTGCGGCCATTGCGTGCATTGTCTTGGCGGCTGGGAAACGCTTTGCGAAGAGCAGCAGAACACCGGCTATTCGGTCAATGGTGGCTTTGCTGACTATGTTGTTGCAGATCCAAATTTCGTCGGCCATCTGCCAAAGAACATCGCATTCAACGAAATCGCCCCAATCCTCTGCGCCGGTGTTACGGTCTATAAGGGCCTCAAAGTCACGGATACCAAGCCCGGCGATTGGGTGGTGATTTCTGGTATTGGCGGTCTTGGCCATATGGCGGTGCAATATGCGAAGGCCATGGGGCTCAATGTTGCTGCTGTCGATATTGACGATAAGAAGCTTGATCTTGCCCGCAAGCTGGGCGCGACTGTTACCGTTAATGCCAAGACGCACAACGATCCGGCAGCCTATATCAAAAAAGAAACCGATGGCGGCGCGCAGGGCGTGCTGGTGACGGCTGTGTCACCAAAGGCTTTTGAACAGGCAATCGGCATGGCAGCTCGCGGTGGTACGATTGCACTGAACGGCTTGCCAGCCGGTGAATTTCCGCTATCGATTTTCAATATGGTGCTTAACGGCGTCACCGTGCGCGGCTCTATTGTGGGCACGCGTCTTGATTTGCAGGAGTCGATTGATTTCGCTGCAGATGGTAAGGTCAAGGCGACGATCCGCACCGACAAGATCGATAATATCAATGCGATCTTTGATGAAATGCGCGCAGGCCAGATTGAAGGCCGCGTCGTGATGGACCTGACGCAGTAATGCTGCGATAATCATTATTTGAAGCCGCCGTAGTGATGCGGCGGCTTTTCTCATGGGAGGAGGAACCATGCCGCAAATCTCTGAACAAGAGCAGGTCACTGCCACAGATGCAGCGCTGGAACTGATCGCCGAGTTGCAGGCCGAATATGGTCCGATCATGTTTCATCAGTCGGGTGGCTGTTGCGATGGATCGTCACCGATGTGCTATCCGCAGGGCGATTTGCTACTATCGGATGCCGATGTGAAGCTCGGTGAAATCGGCGGTGCGCCATTTTATATCAGCGGCTCACAATACGAAGCCTGGAAACATACCGAACTCATCATTGATGTGGTACCGGGACGTGGCGGTATGTTCTCGCTTGATAATGGTCGCGAAAAGCGCTTTCTCACCCGTTCCAAGATATGCTCGATTTAATTCTTTGCTCTCCAGAGCAAAGCAGATACTAAATTGGCCATATCACTGGGGAGAGTGTATAACGGCCATGGCCGCATCCAATAAAAGAGCGACGATCCACGATGTGGCGCGTTTGGCAGGCGTGTCGATCAAGACAGTTTCGCGTGTTTATAATGACGAGCCGAATGTCCGCGATACGATCCGCGAAAAGGTTAAACTGGCAGGCGCCGAGCTGCGCTATCGTCCCAATGCTGCGGCGCGTAATCTGGTCGAACGCCGCTCGCATTTGATTGGGCTTTTCTTTGAAAATCCGAGCCAAAGCTATGTAACCGAATTGCAGATAGGCGCGCTGGATCGTTTGCGCGGCACGCGGTACCGGCTTCTAATATTCCCCGTCGAGAACCGTGCAGACATTCGCGGATCGCTTATTGAGACAGCCCATGCGTCGGGCCTTGACGGAATTATCGTAACGCCGCCGATGTCGGATGATCCTGAGATTTTGCAGGAGCTTATCGCGTCCGCGATGCCATTTACGCGCGTGGCTGGTGATTTTGGTGTGCATCCGACAGATAGCATTGCCATTGATGACGAGAAAGCGGCCTGCGATCTGATGCAATATTTGCTCGACCTGGGGCACCGTAAGATTGCAATTGTGATTGGAGATCTGACGCACCGTTCGGCGCAATTGCGCGTTGAAGGTTATCGTAAGATGCTCGACCAGGCGGGAATTGCGCATAATCTTGATTATGAAGCTGAGGGTGGCTTTAGCTTTGCAAGCGGGCTGGAGGCTGGCCGCAAACTCTTGTCGCTGAAGAACAGACCCACTGCGATTTTTGCATCGAATGACGATATGGCAGCAGCCGTTCTGCAAATTGCCTATGATCATAAGATCGAAGTACCAAATGAGCTGACCATTGTTGGCTTCGATGATAGTGCGATTTCAAGCATGGTATCGCCGCAGATCACCACCGTGCATCAGCCGATCCGCGAAATGACCTATGATGCGGTGGATATGCTTTTGAGCCAGATAGAAACCAGCGAGGCATCGCCGTCGCGGCATATCGACTACAAGCTGATTATTCGCCAATCGTCCGGCAAGGTTTCCAAATAAAATGGGCCGGTTTCCCGGCCCATTTTTTATGGAAAATCAAGGCCTTTGGTTAGTTCCAAGGCCTGCCGTTCGAACATACGGCGATAGATGCCATCTGGCTTACGGATAAGTGCATCGTGATCGCCTTCTTCGACGATATTGCCTCTGTCAAAGACCAACAGCCGATCGAGTGCACGAACCGTTGAAAGCCTATGCGCAATCACAAGTGTGGTACGACCGATCATCAACCGTTCCATTGCCTGCTGGATCAGCACTTCCGATTCTGAATCAAGGCTTGATGTTGCCTCGTCCAGAATAAGAATTGGTGCATCAGCAAGAAACGCACGGGCAATCGCCACACGCTGACGTTCACCGCCCGAAAGCTTCACACCACGTTCACCAACAAGCGTTGCATAGCCCTTTGGCAGACGCATGATAAAGTCATGCGCGCTGGCAAGCATGGCTGCATGCTCAATCTGGGCTTGTGTTGCGCCGGGGCGAGCATAGGCGATGTTTTCAGCCAGTGTCCGGTGAAACAGGATTGGTTCCTGCTGCACGATAGCAATCTGCGATCTGAGCGAAGCCTGCGTGACTTCGGCAATGTTCTGTCCATCGATTTTGATGGCACCGCCACTCACATCATAAAGACGCTGGATCAGCTTAACAAAAGTGGTCTTGCCCGAACCCGAATGGCCGACCAGACCGACCCGCTCACCAGCTTCAATCCTGACCGAAAAGTCGCGATAAAGCGCTGTGTCGTGGCTGCCATAATGGAAGGTGACGTTATCGAACGTGATTTCGCCGTTTCCGATCTGGATTGCACCGGCACCAGACTTGTCTGCGATACCGTAAGGCTCCGCTTCGATCTGAACCAGTTCTTCCATGTCGTTGACCGAGCGTTGCAGGTTGCGGATATGCATGCCCACATCGCGCAGATAGCCCTGCAACATGAAGAAGGCGGTCAGAACAAACGTAATATCACCTGCGGTCGCTTTGCCCTGGCTCCAGAGATAAAGCGCAAAACCAATGACCACGCCACGCATGATCAACAGGTTTGCGCCCTGAATGAAGCCGTTGAGTGTGCCAATCAGCCATGTTCGACGTGTGCGGCCACGCCATTTGGTGACGACTTTCGCAAGACGCCCATCTTCACGCGTTTCAGCGCCGAATGCTTTTACAACGGCGTTGCACGAAATCGCATCAGCCAAAGCGCCGCCCATGCGTGTGTCCCAGCTGTTAGCAAGTGTTGCGGCAGGAGCAACAAAGCCGAGCGAAATCACAATCGTACAGACGATGAAAAGCACCGAACCAATAAATACCAGCAGACCCATCATCGGCCAGTACCATGCGAGAAGCGCGACCGAGCCGAGCAGCATCAGGATCGACGGCAGCAGTGCAAGCAGAAGCGTGTCATTGAGCAGATCAAGCGCCCACATGCCGCGCGAAACCTTACGCACAGTCGATCCGGCAAAGGCATTGGCGTGCCAGTCGGTCGAAAAGCGCTGGAGCTTGTGAAACGCACTGGCTGCCATGTCGCTCATGATTTTCAATGTGAAATCCGTGATGACATAGAAGGTCAGCTGACGTGTGATCAATGCAACTGCGCCCAAGGCAAGCAGAATGATTAGTGAGTGAATAGCGGCATCCCATGCGCTGTCCTGCCCAAGCGAAAGCGCATCTACCAGCTTCCCTGAATAGAGAGGTGTGAGGACGTCTGCGGCCGTTGCAAGCAGCATGCTGATAATGATCAGCGTCAGCCGCAGAGGCTGACTTCGCCAGTGGCTGACGGTGTAGCCGAGGACTTTGCGGAACGCAGGCCCCCGGAAATCTAAACGGAACCGAGTCATATGAATAATACCAGCCCGTATGAAAACGGATTCTGGTTCCTTTAAAATCATTTTCATCAAAAGTGCGGTGCGGTTTTGCGCCGACAAATGCTTGAAAACGAAGACAAAACAAACAGCTGAAAATAGCTGCGGCAAATTTGGAAGTTTTTAGGAATATGCCCTTTTGGGGAGGGCGGTCAGGCCTTAGCCTGCAACACGGGCCAAGAACTTAAAGCTTGGAAGCGCCCGCATTAACACCGGGCACCGACGGAAATGGATAAGCACGCATCTCATACCTCTTGCCAGTGTTTCAGATGGGTGCACAATAAATGAGCAAATCTATTTGCCAAGTGGCAAAATGCAGAAATTTATTTTCAATCTAGCGAGTGTGATAAAAATGCTGCCTTACAGCTTTCGAGGCCAAACGGCGAGCTTGCGCGAAAAATGCGAGATGGTTGCATGTAAAAGCATGGTGAAGGCCGCCAGTACGAACAGGCTTGCGAACATCAGATCGACCTTGGCACGACCATTGGCGAGCAGCATCAGATAGCCAAGCCCTTTGGATGCGCCGACCCATTCGCCGACCACGGCACCGATGGGTGCATAGACGGCAGCCAAGCTCAAACCTGAAGCGAGTGACGGGAAAGCTGCGGGAATGCGCACACGAAACAGAATTTGCATTGGCTTGGCGCCGAGATTTTCGGCGGCATTAATCAGCGTCTGATCCGTCCTTTGCATTCCATCGAGAAAGGTGGAAGCGACCGGAAAAAAGATCATGAGAATGGTGACGGCAATTTTCGATGCCGGTCCATAGCCGAGCCAGAGTGTTAAGATCGGAGCAAGCGCAAATATCGGGATTGCTTGAGAAAACACCATCACCGGCATGACAAGCCGTTGAGCAAGCGGCGACATGATCAGCCCTATGGCTGTGAGCACACCAATGGTAGAGCCGAGAAACAGCCCGCCCAGCACTTCGCCAAATGTCACGACGGCATTATCGGCAATCAACTGTGCATTGGTGATGAGCGATTGCACGACGTCGAGCGGGCCGGGCAGAATGAAGCGCGGCATCTGCCAGATGCTCACCACAGCCTGCCAAAGTGCCAGCACAGCAAACGCCGACAGAAACCCGTCGGCGATGCGTTTTCTGCGCGAACGAGGAGCGATGCTCGTCATGCTCCTTTGAGACCCATGCTCCAGAAGTTCGCTTCAAGCCTGCTTGCCGTTGCAAAAATCTGGCAGAGCTTTGGCCAGCGCGGACTGCTCTCGAAATCTGGTCCGATGCGATCTTTCGCGGTCTGATCAAAAAGCTTGCCAACCGTGTGGCACATCTCCTGATAATCAGCGCCTGCATAGGTGTCGATCCACTCCTGATAGGGTGTGCCTGTATGGGCGGTGGCTGCCAGATTGACCCCGATTTCGCCATAGCCATGCGCGCAGGGAACCAGTGCGGTCAGCAGGTCGAGGAAATCGCCTGCCTGCCCGCAATCGAGTACGTAGCGCGTATAGGCGAGGTTTTCCGGCTCTTCTTTTGTGTTGTAGAGATCCTCTTCGGTTATGCCTTCGCGTGCGCAGATTCCGACATGCAGCGGCAGTTCTGTGACCGCCAGCCCATGCATGATTTCGGCGCAGAGCCGCGTTTCCTGCAAGCTGCCTGCCTTCACGACACCCAGCGCAAAGGCGCGGGCATAGTGATGCAGATAGACGTAGTCCTGCCTGAGATAATGCAGGAAGGCCGATTTCGGCAGTGTGCCGTCACCAAGTCCGCGGACGAATGCATGATCAATATAGGGGTTCCAGTCATCAAGCGTTGCGGCACGCAGGCGGGTGAACAGTTCGGACGAATAAAGCGTGGCACTCATGACTTATTGCTTTCCGCGTTGACGTCGATTGCAAATTTCTCGACAGGCAGGATCGAAGGCACGAGACCATTATCTTTGAGATAGGTTTCGTAGCGGCTCCAGCGTCCATAATCGAGGCTTGCGGGTGAGCGCGAGAAACGGGCAACCGTGTCTTTCCAGGCGCGTTGGTTCAGCTCGTCTTTGAGTTCGGAACTATAAGACGCAAACAGGTCGTAGCTTTGCTCGGGATGATTGACGATATACTGCGCGGCTTTTTCGGTAGCTGCTAGAAAGCGCGAAATTCGCTCCTTTTCGTTCGCATCCAGCTTGTTTGAGTTGGCGACATACACCAGCTCGTCATAGACCGGCACGCCCTCCTCCTCGACGAAGAAGCATTTGCCCGCAACCCCTTCAACCGCCATCTGGTTGAGCTCGACATTGCGATAGGCACCCATCACCGCATCAACCTGTTTCGACATCAGCGATGGTGCGAGCGAGAAGTTCACATTGATAAGTTCGACATCTGAAAGCTTTATGTCGTGGTTTTTGAGAATGGTGCCAAGTACTGTTTCTTCAACACCAGCGACCGAGAAGCCGATCTTCTTGCCTTTGAGATCGGCAATGGAATTGACCGAACCATCGTCACGCACCATCAGGCAGTTGAGCGGAGAATCGACCAGAGTGCCGACGCGGATCAGCGGAATATCGGCGTGAACATCGAGATGCACCTGTTGCTGATATGAAATTGCGAGATCAGCCTGTCCAGCCGCAACCATTTTGGGTGGCACAGAGGCGTCTGCGGGCGCGATGATTTCGACATCAAGACCTGCATCCTTGAAGTAACCGAGCTTGTCGGCCACGATGATCGGCCCATGATCCGGATTCACATACCAGTCGAGTATGAGTATGAATTTATCGTTCGCCTGAGCTGCCTGAGCTGACATCAGGGCGAACGAAGCCGTGGCGCTGAAAAGCGCAGCAAAAACCAGTTTTTTCATGTTTCCTCCGGTTAGAGCGCATCCCGAAAAGTGTGAAGCGGTTTTCGGGCAAGATGCGCGTTAAAGCGAATATTAAGTCTGTTTTACGTAAGGTCGAGTAACTTCGATCCATTGCCGCACGCGGGCTTCCGGATCGGGGTTGAGAGTGATGTCGGTGACGACGGATACAATGTCGGCTCCGGCTTTAAAGACGCCGGGCGCACGCTCCACAGTCATGCCGCCAATGCCAACAAGTGGAATGTCGCCGAGGGTGGCTTTCCATTGGCTGACGCGGTCGAGCCCCTGTTCATGCCATTTCATCTTTTTGAGAATAGTGGGATAGACAGGACCGAGCGCGATATAGGCTGGCTTAAGCGCTAATGCGCGATCAAGTTCTGCTTCATCATGGCTGGATACACCGAGCTTCACACCGCTCTCGCGGATTGCATCGAGATCCGCATGATCAAGGTCTTCCTGACCGAGATGTATGAAGTCGCAGCCTTCCTCAATCGCCAGTTTCCAGTAGTCATTGATGATGAGCTGACAATCATATCGCTCGCAAATTTCGCGGGCGACACGAATTTCTGCGCGCAGTTCAGCGTCGGTCTTATCCTTGATGCGCAGCTGCACGAGTTTGATGCCAAGCGGCACCATGCGCTCACACCAGCTGGCGCTGTCAAAGATCGGGTAGAACGGATCAAGGGCCATTACAAAAATGCCTTTCCGATGAGGGGAGTGGAGGGGGCAGCCATGTCGCGGGCTTCAATCGGATCGGCTTCGTAAGCGATCCGACCAGCCTCAACAGCGAGCGCAAAAGCGCGGGCGATAGCGGCTGGATCACCTGCTTTGGCAACGGCGGTGTTGATCAGCACGGCATCAAAACCAAGCTCCATGGCGGTTGCTGCGTGCGATGGCACGCCAATACCTGCATCAACCACCAGTGGAATATCGGGGAAATGTGCACGCATGGTTTTAAGCGCATAGGGATTGTTGAGCCCGCGACCTGAACCAATCGGCGCGCCCCATGGCATCAACACCTTGCAGCCTGCCTCAATCAGTTTTTCCGCAACCACCAGATCGTCATTCATATAGGGAAAGACGTCAAAACCTTCATCGCAAAGAATACGGGCTGCTTCGACCAGTTCGAATGGATCGGGTTGCAATGTATCGTGATCGCCAATGACTTCGAGCTTGATCCAGTTGGTACCAAAAACCTCGCGCGCCATTTTTGCGGTGGTGACTGCTTCGCGTGCGGTATGGCACCCGGCGGTATTGGGCAAAACCGAAACACCCAGATCCTTGATCAGTGTCCAGAAGTCCTGACCAGAACGCATATTACCGCTCTCGCGCCGCAGCGAAACCGTCACGATTTCCGACTTTGACGCGCGGACGCTGTCAGCAAGAATGGAGGGTGATGGATATTGCGCCGTTCCCAATAGCAGGCGGCTTTCAAATGTTTTTCCGTAAAATTCCAGCATCTTAGCCTCCCTGCATCGGCGCGAGCACTTCGATGCGATCACCTTCACCGATGAGCGTTTCCTCGCGTTCATCGCCTGCAATGAATTCGCCATTGAGCGCGGTAGCCACCACCGCTTCATCAAGTTCGATTTCTGCAAGTAGAGCCAAAAGATTGGCGCTTTTGGTCTCAAAGACCTCGCCATTTAAAACGATGGTCATGCCAGGTTCTCCAGAAGTTCAGGCTGTTGTTCGGCCTCAGTTGCTGCCGCAACCGCCATGCGTGCAACCGCAGGCGAGAGCAGAAAGCCGTGCCGGTAAAGCCCGTTGACATAGATGGTCTGGCCGCGCTTGCGCACACGCGGCAGATTATCGGGGAAGGCGGGGCGGGCATCGACGCCGGCTTCCAGAATTTCCGCCTCGCCAAATGCCGGATGCAGCGCATAGGCGGCGCTTAACATTTCCAGCGTCGAGCGAACGCTGATGCCGCCTCTCTCATCGCTTTCGATCATGGTTGCGCCGATCATATGAATGCCGTCGCCACGCGGCACGATGTAGAGCGGAATGCGCGGATGCAGCAGGCGCACAGGGCGTGAAAGATTGATGTCGCGGGAGCGAACCACCAGCATTTCGCCCTTCACGCCGCGCAGATCCTGCAATTGATCGCGTGCTGCCAGACCGCGCGCATCGACGGTGATATCGGTGTCGATTTTTACATCTTTCGCATCTTGCCCGAGATGAAAGACGACGCCTTTCTTTTGCAGGTTTTCGGCAAGTTCGATCAGTGTATTGCGCGGGTTGAGGTGGCCTTCGTCCGCAAAGAAAAGCCCCTGCCGGAAACGGCCTGCAAGGTCCGGTTCCAGTGCATCGATCTGTTCGGAATCAATCGTTTCAAACGCTTCCGTGCGACGCGCGAAGCGGCGCAGCTCTGTTGCATCGCGTGTGTGGGAAATGACGAGCGTTCCCTTGCGATGGACTGTCGAAACGTGCCGTTCCCACCAGCCAATCGCTTCTTGCCCCAGCCTGACGACGGGTTCTTCCGCACTCTCGCCTTCGCACCAAGGGGCCAGCATTCCGCCTGCAAACCACGAGCAGCTATCCGAACCGATTGCGGTGCTTTTGGCAATGACAGTGACGGCATGTCCCTGATCGCTAAATTCTGCGGCACAGGCAAGACCTGCAACACCTGCGCCGATGATGGTAACGCGCATTATGCAATCTCCCACAAGGCGTGGAAGTGATGCACGGGGCCGTGCCCGCTTCCGACCTGCAATGTGTTGGCAAAGCGGATGGCGGCTTGCAGATAGCTGTGAGCCTCACGAAGTGCCTGTTCCAGCGAAAAGCCTTTGCCAAGTCCCGCTGCAATTGCTGATGAAAGCGTGCAGCCGGTTCCATGGGTGTTTTGCGTGTAGATGCGCTGCGCTTCCAGACGGATTGTCGGCAGATTGGCGCGGATGAGAAGGTCGGTGCAGATGTCGCCTTCCGCATGTCCGCCTTTCATTAACACGGCCTTTGCACCAAGCTTGAGCAGGGCACGGCCCTGTCCTTCTGCCTCATTATCGTTGCGAGCAACTGCACAATCGAGCAGGCAGGCTGCCTCTGGTCTGTTCGGTGTCAGAACACATGCAAGTGGGATCAGTTTGTCGCGTAATGTCGAGATTGCAGTCTCGCTTAAAAGCCTGTCACCGGATTTCGCCACCATCACCGGATCAAGAACCAGCGGGCCAGAGAAATGCGCGAGACCTTTGGCGATTGCCTCAATGGTTTCCGGCACAGATACCATGCCGATCTTTACCGAAGCCACATTGAGGTCGCTGAAGACTGCATCGATCTGTGCCGCAACAATTTCAGACGGGATGTCGTGAACAGCCGTGACGGCCAGTGTGTTCTGCGCGGTGATCGCAGTGATTACGCTTGCGCCATAGACATTAAGGGCTGAAAAGGTTTTGAGGTCTGCCTGAATGCCAGCACCGCCGCCGCTGTCAGAGCCTGCAATCGTTACGCAAATAGGCACTGATGCACCATTGCTGTTGCTTGCTTTTGTTCGGGAGAGGCTTTGTCTTAAGTCCATCATGTCGTCTCTCATTCCGAACGGAAAATTGAGACGTCATGAACGGGTTTTGGGGCTTTGCCCCACGGAGGATGGATTCCTCCTTGTTCGCGACGCGCCAAACTCCGTTCCCTACGCAGGTATTACCCGGATCAGGTTCAATGGGTTAACGCGATCAGCGTCTCTCAGCCTTTTGTGTCGCAAGATCGGATGGAAAACCGCAATGCACTCTTCCTGATCTTGCTTCGAAGGCACCCCAACGAATTTTGTGCTTTAGGCATAGGCCGGAACGAAGAGCCGGTCAAGCGCCCCCAATTATTACAATTTGCGAATAAATTTATATTCTCCCCAAGTTTATATATTAATTTTTAATGACCATGCGCTAATTCAGCTTGGGAAAAGCTTCGTCCTGCTACAGACGAGTTATCTGATTTTTGGGCACGGTCCTTTTTAAGGGCATGGAATATCGGGTCAGGATCAGTCTGATGAGGGGACAATGATGAGGAAGCGGGAAGCCGGTCAGGCTCACTCGGATGATGCGCTGGTGCGCACATCTGACGCGGATTTTCGCATTCTGTTCACGACTCATCCCACACCGATGTGGGTGTATGATCCCGATACATTGCGCTTCATCGTCATGAACGAAGCAGCCCACGCGCTTTACGGTTATTCGGCTGACGAAGTGCCGGGCATGACTGTTCTCGATATTCGTCCACAAACCGAGCGGGACCGTATGTCGATTGCGGTTCGTGATAGAAGCGATCTCGAGCGTCCCGAACGCTGGAAGCATCTGAAAGCCAATGGTCAGACGATTGATGTTTTGACCTATGGCCGTGAGGTCGTGTTCGATGGCCGGCAGGCCATATTGGCCATTGTGCAGGACATGACGGAGCTTGAGGAAGCCAATCGTCAGGCCAGTCATGCGCAGACATTGCTTGATAGCCTCATCAACAACATGCCGCTTGGTGTCTTCGTAAAAGACATGCAGGACGAGGGGCGTTACCTGCTCTATAATCAGGCTGCATCAACCATTAGTGGCCACAAGATCGATCATGTCGTTGGCTCTGTGGATACGCAAATCTTCCCTGCTGAAGAAGCCAAGCTTCTGACCCAGCAAGACAGCCTTGCGATGCGTCGCGGCAGCGTGCTGACAATCGAGCGCGATATTCGCTGTGCAGATGGAACACCGCGCAGAATGCGGATCATCAAGCGGTCTATTCCGCCGATAGAAGGCGATGAATCGCGCTATCTCATTGGGCTTGTTGAGGATATAACTGAGCGTCGTTTGATTGAGCAGCGCATGACGCATATTGCGATGCACGACAATCTGACGGACTTGCCGAACCGCGCGTATTTCTCTCAGCATATCGAAGCGGTGCTGAAAAAACGTGAAAGCGCACCGGCTTTTGCGCTTTTCTATCTCGATATTGATCACTTCAAAAACATCAATGACAGCCGTGGGCACCAGATCGGGGATCGCTTGTTGCAACAGGTTGCAGAGCGCCTTAAGAACATCGTTTGCGATCATTTTCTGGCGCGTCTGGGTGGTGATGAGTTTGCGATTATTTATCGCTGCGCTGCCGTTTCGCAGATCGCGATGTTCGCCGATCAGCTTCTTTCGGTATTTCAGGATCCGTTCGATCTTGGCGATACGCTGGAATTTGTCTCATGCAGCATTGGTATCGCGCAGGCGCCACTGCATGGTGATGATCTTGATGTGCTGATGCGCAATGTTGATCTGGCGTTGTACGCTGCCAAGGCTGATGGTCGGCGCACTTTTCGCTTTTATCAGCATTCGTTGCGACTGGCGGTTGAGAAGCGTCATGCGATGACCACGGATTTGCGGCTGGCTTTGGCAGCGCAGCAGCTTGAACTGCATTATCAGCCAATTTTTAACCTTCAAACCGGCCACATCTCTGGCTTTGAGGCCTTGTTGCGGTGGCGTCATCCAGTGCTTGGCATGGTATCGCCGGTTGAGTTTATTCCGATTGCCGAAGAGGCCGGTCTCATTGGACCGATTGGCGATTGGGTGTTGAAACAAGCTTGCCTTGAAGCTGCTTCGTGGCCGCATGGAATTAAGGTTTCGGTTAATCTCTCGCCTGTGCAATTCCAACAAACGGCGCTTCTTGATTCAGTCACCGACGCACTGGCTGCGGCATCATTGTCGCCTGACAGGCTGGAACTGGAAATCACGGAATCCGTGTTCTTGCAAAACAGCAAGCACAACATCGAATTGCTGTTTGAGTTGCGTCGCTTAGGCGTTCGCATTGCTATGGATGATTTCGGAACCGGCTATTCATCGCTCAGCTATCTGCGCTCCTTTCCGTTCGATAAAATCAAGGTTGACCGCAGCTTTGTGTCGGGCATTGAGGTGGACACGCGTGATCTCGCGATCATTCAGGCAGTTGCTACGCTTGGCGCTGGCTTTAGGATCGTGACAACAGCCGAAGGTGTAGAAACCACGCAGCAGCTGGAATGCCTGCGCGCACAGAATTTCGGCGAGGTGCAGGGCTTTTTGATGGGGCGCCCAATGCCTGCCATTGACGTGGCCGATTTCATTCAGACCCGCTGTGGATCTATCCTTGCGATGATCGAGCCGCAAAACGAATTGGCTATCTGATTGGGCTTGACCTTCCAACGGTGGGAAGGGTTATCTATCGTGCAACTCATCAAATCGCTCTTCAAACGGAGCGAAGTAGCATCCGCTCAAAAGTCGGAAACGATTTTTGGAAAGCAGGATGCGCTTTAAAAGGGATTGCCATGAACAAGCCTGTAAAATCTGACGCCATAAGTTTTGCCATTCCTGTCGAAGGGATGAGTTGCGCGTCCTGTGTGTCATCGGTTGAAAAGGCGGTCGCAAAGGTGCCGGGCGTGGACAAAGTGTCCGTCAACCTCGCAACAGAACGCGCTGATGTCACCTTCAAGTCTGTGCCCGATATGCCTGCCGTGATCGATGCAATCCGCAAGGCTGGCTATGATGTGCCGTCGGGCAGCGCTGATCTAGCCATTGAGGGTATGAGCTGCGCGTCTTGCGTGAGCAATGTCGAAAAAGCTTTAAGCGCGGTTCCGGGCGTGTCTCGCGCCAGCGTCAACCTCGCAACTGAGCGCGCGCATGTTGAGCTTGCAGGACAGGTCGCAGTCGCTGATCTGATCAAGGCGGTTGAAAAAGCGGGTTATGAAGCGCGTTCACTCGATGAGACACGCAGCGATGTTCAGCAGGAAACACAATCCGACAAGCGCGACGCGGAAGCAGTTGAGCTGAAAAAGAATGTGATCCTCGCAGCCGTTCTCACGCTTCCAGTGTTCATTCTGGAAATGGGCTCCCATCTCATTCCCGCTGTGCACATGTTCGTCATGGACACAATCGGCATGCAGAACAGCTGGTATTTCCAGTTTGTGCTGACAACGCTTGTGCTTTTTGGCCCCGGTATGCGCTTTTTCAAAAAGGGCATACCCGCTCTGTTGCGTGCCGCACCCGATATGAATTCGCTGGTGGTTGTTGGTACAACGGCTGCATGGGGCTTTTCGGTTGTTGCTACTTTCTGGCCGGATATTCTTCCCGATGGCACGGTCAACGTCTATTTCGAGGCCGCAGCCGTTATCGTGACGCTGATCCTGATTGGCCGTTATTTGGAAGCACGCGCCAAGGGACGTACTTCGGCTGCAATCAGCCGCTTGGTGGGCTTGCAGGCAAAGTCTGCGCGTGTGGTGCGCAATGGCGAAACGCTGGATGTTCCGCTTGAAGAGGTGCGCGCGGGCGATATTGTGCAGGTGCGTCCGGGTGAGAAAGTACCCGTTGATGGCGAAGTGATTGAAGGCTCATCCTATGTGGATGAATCGATGATCACCGGCGAGCCTATCCCCGTCGTCAAGGAAACGGGTGCTGAAGTTGTCGGCGGAACGATCAACAAGACTGGCGCATTTACATTCCGTGCAACTAAGGTTGGCCGCGATATGGTCATCTCGCAGATTGTGCGGATGGTTGAAGATGCGCAGGCCGATAAGCTGCCCATTCAGGCGAAAGTCGACAAGGTGACGGGCTGGTTCGTGCCAGCGGTTCTTGGCGCAGCGCTTGTGACCTTCATCGCGTGGCTGATCATTGGTGGTATGGCTATGATGGGCTTTGCGCTGGTCAATGCCATCGCGGTCGTCATCATTGCATGCCCATGCGCGATGGGACTTGCAACGCCGACCTCAATAATGGTCGGCACAGGCCGCGCTGCCGAATTTGGGGTGTTGTTCCGCCGTGGTGATGCGCTGCAAACCTTGCGCGATGCATCGGTGATTGCGGTTGATAAGACCGGAACACTGACACAGGGCAAACCCGCTTTGGCACATTTTGCTGTCGTTAATGGGATCGACAAGGATGAAGCACTGGCGCTGATTGCTGCTGTCGAGGCTCGTTCGGAGCATCCGATTGCTGATGCGATTGTAACTGCCGCAAAGGAAAAGAACCTTAAACTTGCCGATGTTTCGGCCTTTGAATCAGTTCCCGGTTTTGGCCTGAAAGCCAAGGTTGCGGGTCATGACGTTGCCATTGGTGCCGATCGCTACATGGCGAAGCTTGGCCTCGATGTGGCGGTTTTTGCCGATGATGCGCGCCGTCTGGGCGATGAAGGCCAGACCCCGCTTTATGCAGCAATCGATGGCAAGTTGGCGGCGATTATCACGGTCGCTGATCCGATGAAGGAAACCACGCCTGCCGCTATTGCCGCCATGCATGAGCAGGGTTTGAAAGTTGCAATGATCACTGGCGATAATCGCCGCACTGCGCAAGCCATTGCCAAGCGTCTTGGCATTGATGAGGTGGTTGCGGAAGTGCTGCCCGATGGCAAGGTTGAGGCTTTGAAGCGCTTGTCGGCTGGTGGAAAACGCATTGCCTTTGTGGGTGACGGCATCAATGATGCGCCAGCGCTGGCAGCTGCTGATGTCGGCATTGCTATTGGCACTGGTACGGATATTGCGATTGAAAGTGCCGACGTGGTGCTGATGTCGGGCGATCTGCGCGGTGTTGTCAATGCGATTGCAATCTCGAAAGCCACGATCCGCAATATCAGTGAAAACCTGTTCTGGGCTTTTGCTTACAATGTGGCGCTAATTCCTGTTGCAGCCGGAGTTCTTTATCCGATTACCGGAACACTTCTGTCGCCGGTGCTTGCAGCCGGAGCTATGGCGCTTTCGAGCATTTTCGTGCTCAGCAATGCGCTTCGGCTGCGGGCTTTCAAAAGCCCGATGGCCTAATGGATTACGCAAAGATCGGCGGCCTTTCTGGTCGCCGGTAATTCTTTATTTCTTTTGCATAAATGCCTCTGGATTTTTCATTTTGCCGCCTATCTTTCAGGGCAGGCAGTGTTGTGTTGCGCGCAAGGTCTTTTGCTGTAACACTTCCACCAATCAGGAATACCTCGAATTTTCTTTATCCGTGCAGCTCTTTCAGTCGAACAGCAGTGCACGGTGGGATGGCAGTTACAGCTTTAAGGGGGTAACGTCTTGCTTGTTTCTCTGACTTCAATTGTTTTGATATTGATCGGCCTGGGGCTGGGTGCCGCTGGCATCTATCTCGTTACGCTGGGCGGCAGCTGGTTCTTCGTCATCGCTGCCATCGGCTTTCTGCTGACGGGCGTTTTCCTCTTCAAAAGAAGCGCAGTTGCGCTCTGGATTTACGCGCTTGTTATTCTCGGCTCACTTGGCTGGGCGGTCTCTGAAGTCGGTTTCGACTGGTGGGGACTGGGTTCGACAGGCGGCGTGATTGTTCTGCTTGGCCTGTGGCTGCTCACGCCGTGGATCAGAAAGCCGCTCAATGGTGGTGGTTTACCGCTGACCATTGCGACACTCGCGGCGCTTGTGGTTGCGGGTTACTCCATGACGCAAGACCCGTGGAATATAGCGGGTGATCTGCCAACCGATAAGGTGGCGGCAACGCCTGATCTCGGTGGCAATGTTCCCGATGGCGAATGGCATCAATATGGCCGCACACCTTATGGTCAGCGTTATTCGCCATTAACCGGGATCACGCCTGAAAACGTCTCGAAATTGCAGGTCGCATGGCAATATCAGACCGGCGATGTGAAACAGCCGGAAGACGTGGGCGAAACGACTTATCAGGTTACGCCACTTAAAATTGGCGATTCGCTTTATCTTTGCACACCGCACAATTGGGCCATTGCGCTCGATGCAGCAACGGGCAAGGAGAAGTGGAAGTTTGACCCAAAGGTTGGCTTCAATACGGATCGTCAGCACCAAACCTGCCGTGGCGTAAGCTACTGGAAGGATTCGACTGCAACTGCCGGTGCCAAGTGTTCCGAACGCGTTTATCTGCCAACATCGGATGCGCGTCTGATCGCACTTGATACCCAGACCGGAGAAATCTGCACCGATTTTGCCAATGGCGGCACGCTCGATCTTGGCCATGGCATGAAATATAACCCGGCTGGATATTACTATTCGACTTCGCCACCGGCAGTCGTTGGTGATAAGATCATCGTTGGCGGTGCGGTCAATGATAACTATTCGACCGAAGAACAGTCGGGCGTTATCCGTGCTTTCGATATTCGCACTGGCGATCTGCTGTGGAACTGGGATTCGGGCAATCCGGATGTTACGACACCGCTGCCTGAAGGCGAACACTACACCACCAATTCGCCAAACAGCTGGTCGGTCTCGAGTGTTGATGAAGGCCTCGGCCTGATCTTCATTCCGCTTGGCAATCAGGTTCCTGATCAGTTGGGCATGAACCGCAGCGATAATGTCGAGAAATACTCATCGTCTATTGTTGCGCTTGATGTGAATACCGGGCAACCGAAATGGGTACGCCAGACCGTACACCACGACCTGTGGGATATGGACGTTCCAGCCCAGCCGGTTCTGCTCGACATCAATGGCGTGCCTGCGCTGGTTGGACCAACCAAGCAGGGCGATATTTATGTGCTTGATCGCCGCACGGGTGAGCCGATTATCCCGGTCCGTGAAATCCCTGCGCCGACGGGTGCGATCCCGGAAGATCACACATCGCCCACGCAGCCGATTTCTGATCTGACATTCAGTCCAGCACCGCTAACTGAAAGCAGCATGTGGGGCGTGACCCTGTTTGATCAGCTGGCATGTCGTATTGCTTTCCGTAAGCACTTCTATGAGGGCCGCTACACGCCGCCTTCACTGAAAGGCACGATTGTCTATCCGGGCAATTTTGGTGTGTTCAACTGGGGCAGTGTGGCCGTCGATCCGGTGCGTCAGGTGATGTTCGGCATGCCGACTTATCTGGCTTTCACATCGCAGCTTGTGCCTCGCGCGGATATTCCGCCACGTGGTCAGGATGAGAAGGGCAGTGAGCAGGGTCTGAACCGCAATGACGGCGCACCTTATGGTGTGTTCATGGGGCCATTCGTTAGCCCGCTTGGCATTCCTTGCCAGACACCGCCATGGGGTTTTGTTGCCGGTGTTGATCTGCGCACAGGCAAGATCGCCTATAAGCACCGCAATGGCACCATTGAGGATATGGCACCGGTTCCGTTACCGCTCAAAGTTGGCGTTCCGGGCATTGGTGGGCCAATGATTACGGCTGGTGGCGTGGTGTTCCTTGGTGCAGCAGTGGATGACTATCTGCGTGCTTACGACCTTACCAATGGTAAGGTGCTTTGGCAGGCTCGACTGCCTGCAGGTGGTCAGTCCACACCGATGACCTATACGGTTGGTGATCAGCAATTCGTGTTGATGGTCGCCGGTGGTCATGGTTCGGTGGGCACCAAGCCCGGCGATTATGTGATCGCCTATACGCTGCCGAAATAATGACTGTTGCCAATAAAAAACGCCGGGAATTTCCCGGCGTTTTTTAAATCTTACCGTGTAGCAATTCGCCTTTTCGCGATATTTGTCGATGCGGCGGCTCAGCATTGTTGTTGGCAAGCTCGTGGATAATCGGGCAATCCGGGCGATCATCGCCATGGCAATTATGCGCAAGATGGCGCAACGTATCGGCCATGTTCTGCAACTGCTTCATCTTTGCTTCCAGTTCTTCGACATGAACAAGCGCAACTTTCTTCACATCGGAAGATGCGCGGTTGCGGTCGCGCCAGAGTGCGAGCAGTGCTTTGATTTGATCGACGGAAAAGCCAAGGTCGCGGCTTGAACGGATGAAGCGCAGCGTTTCGACATCTCTTTGCGTATAGACGCGATAGCCGGAACTGGTTCTGTCAGCAGCTTCGATAAGGCCGATGGTTTCATAATGGCGGATCATTTTCGCCGATATGCCCGATGCGGTCGCTGCCTGGCCGATATTCATCCCGTTCCTCACAAACTAATAAGTCTGGCATATAGGAATGGTGGAACAGGTTTCAAAGAGGTTTTCGCCGGAAAACCCGGCGAAAACCGCAATTATTACGACAATCAGGCGGTGAAATCGCTCTGGGTGCCGTGTGCTTCAATTGCCTGTGCAAGGCGCTGAAGCGCATGCACATAAGCTGCTGAGCGAACGGTTACATTGTGCGCTTTTGCGTGGTTCCAGATGGCGCGGCCTTCGCGTTCCATGATGGTCTTGAGGCGCTCATGGATTTCTTCAAGCGTCCAGTAGTAGCCCTGACGGTTCTGGACCCATTCGAAATAGGAAACAGTCACGCCGCCAGCATTGGCCAGAATGTCTGGAAGGACGATAACGCCGTTTTTGACGAGGATTTCGTCGGCTTCCGGCGTCACAGGCCCATTGGCCAGCTCAACAATCAGCTTTGCCTTTACGGATGCTGCGTTGTCGGCGTTGATCATGTTTTCCATGGCGCTTGGTACGAGAACATCGCATTCGGCGGCAATCAGCTGATCCGGCGTAATGGCTTCATGGCCATGTTTGCCAGCGGTGGAAACAACCGACTTGTTCTGCGCCTTGGCTTCAAGCAGCGCATCAAGATCAAGACCGTTTGCGCAATAAACAGCGCCGGACGAATCCGATACGGCAACGATCTTGTGACCATCGCTTGCCATAAGCTTTGCCATGAACTGACCGGCATTGCCGAAGCCCTGAACCGTGACGCGAAGCTGTGATGCCAAGCCGAGATCTTCCGACAGGTGGCGCACGAGATAGAAGCCACCACGTGCAGTCGCATCGTTACGGCCAAGTGAGCCACCGAGCGCCAGAGGCTTGCCGGTGATAACAGCAGGCGAAGACTGGCCAACGATCTGCGAATATTCGTCTGCCATCCAGCCCATGATCATGGAGTTGGTGTAAACGTCCGGTGCCGGAATATCGCGATCCGGGCCGATGATGCCGGAGAAAGCCTGAATATAGGCGCGCGAAAGACGCTCAAGTTCAGCCTTGGAAAGCTGGCGTGGGTCAACCTGAATGGCACCCTTGCCGCCGCCATAAGGCAGATTCATGACTGCACATTTGAAGGTCATCCAGAAAGCGAGCGTTTCGACTTCTTCAGCCGTTGCTTCCGGGTGATAGCGGATGCCGCCCTTGGTTGGTCCGCGCGTGTCGTCATAACGGCAGCGCCATGCAAGAAAGGATTTACGCGAACCGTCATCCATGCGGATCATCAGTCGCACTTTCATGGTTTCGCGGGCGTATTTCAGTTTTTCGATAACATCCGGATCAATATTGATGTGGCTTGCGGCTTCATCAAGACGAACCAGTGCACTTTCAAGTAGATTTTCCCTAGTCACGAAATCACCTTTCTTGCGCTTAAGTGTTTTTAGATGCGATTTTGCGCAAGTCTGCGTAGCTCTTCACGCAATAAAAGGAAAGAGAAAAGGACAATAATATTGTCCTATCTGGTAACTATGTTTTGGATTTGTTCTAATATTACTTGATGCTAATATTGTATCTGTAAGGCAGCTTTACCGATCAGGAATGTGATGTCGCGAAATGGTGGTAATGTCGTATTTATGACGTCTTATGACGCAAGCCTGCTTTCCATTCTCCGCTTGAACCAATACAAATATCGCTAGAGGTTTTTCATGCGCCACATGGGAGCGTGAACCGTAAGACTGGTGGTTTGTATATGTCCCGCTTTTCGTTAGCTTCTATCGTTGGCAACGCGCTATCCGGCAACAAGAACTGGAAGCCACAATGGCCCAATGCCGAGCCTAAAGCCGAATATGATGTGATCATCGTCGGCGCTGGTGGCCATGGTCTGGGCGCTGCCTATTACCTCGCCAAAGAACACGGCATCACCAATGTTGCGGTCATCGAAAAAGGCTGGCTTGGCAGCGGCAATACCGGGCGCAACACCACCATTATCCGCTCCAACTATCTTTATGATGAGAGCGCGCATCTCTACGAACATTCGATGAAGCTGTGGGAAGGTTTGAGCCAGGACCTCAATTACAACGTGATGTTCTCGCAGCGCGGCGTGATGATGCTGGCGCACACGGTGCATGATGTGCAGAGCTTCAAGCGTCACATCCATGCCAATCGCCTCAATGGCATCGACAATGAATGGCTGACGAAAGAGCAGGCGAAGGAATATTGCCCGCCGCTCGATATTTCCCCCACTGCCCGTTATCCGGTTGTTGGCGCTACGTTGCAGCGGCGCGGTGGTGTGGCTCGTCACGACGCGGTTGCGTGGGGTTATGCACGCGGCGCGACTGAGCGTGGCGTGGATATTATCCAGAACTGTCCGGTGACGGGTATTCGTCGCGATGCATCGGGCCGTGTAACGGGTGTTGAAACACCACGCGGCTTTATCAAAGCCAAGAAAGTTGCAGTGTCGGCTGCGGGCAGCACGTCGATTGTTATGGATATGGCCGGTGTGCGTATGCCGCTGGAAAGCTTCCCGCTTCAGGCGCTGGTCTCTGAGCCGGTGAAGCCAATTGTTCCATGCGTTATCATGTCGAACAGTGTTCATGCCTATATCAGTCAGTCGGACAAAGGCGAGCTGGTTATTGGTTCGGGTACTGACCAGTACACGTCTTACAGCCAGCGCGGTGGTCTGCCACTGATCGAGCACACACTGGCCGCGATCTGCGAAATCTTCCCGATTTTCACGCGTATGCGCATGTTGCGTAAATGGGGCGGTATTGTTGATGTCACCCCTGATCGCTCGCCGATTATCGGCAAGACGCCGGTGCCGGGTCTTTATGTGAATTGCGGATGGGGTACGGGCGGGTTCAAGGCAACGCCGGGTTCGGCCAATGTCTTTGCGCATACCATCGCACGAGATGAGCCGCATTGGATCAATGCGCCGTTCACGCTGGAACGTTTTGCGACTGGTCGCCTGATCGACGAAGCAGCTGCTGCCGCGGTTGCGCACTAAGGGAGGTTTGATATGCTTTTAATCCGTTGCCCTTATTGCGAAGTGGAACGCCCTGAATTGGAATTCGCCTATGCTGGCGAAGCGCATATCGCGCGCCCGGCTGATCCATCGACACTCACCGATGAAGAATGGCGTGATTTCCTGTTCACGCGCTCCAATCCACGCGGCACGCATTTTGAACGCTGGCGGCATATCAATGGCTGCGGTCGCTTCTTCAATGCGGTGCGCGACACGGTGAGCGACAAGTTTGTCACCACCTACAAGGCCGGTGAGGCCCGTCCTGCTTTGGCAGAAACTCCGGCTGCGGAGACAAAATAATGACCGATATGCGTTTGAATAACAAAGGCCGTGTCAACAAGGCCAAGTCCGTGCGGTTCAGCTTTAACGGCAAGACCTATTCCGGTTTTGAAGGCGATACGCTGGCCTCTGCTTTGCTTGCCAATGGCGAACATTTGGCCGGTCGTTCGTTTAAATATCACCGCCCGCGCGGCATTCTTTCTGCTGGTTCTGAAGAGCCGAATGCGCTGATGGGCGTCTCACGTGGACCGGGTCGTTACGAGCCGAACACCCGCGCGACGGTGCTGGAACTTTATGACGGTCTCAAGGCCGAAACCCAGAACCATTGGCCATCCTTGAAGCACGATGTCGGCGCGATCAATGATGCGCTGTACATGTTCTTCTCTGCAGGCTTTTACTACAAGACCTTCATGTGGCCGAAAAGCTTCTGGAACAAGGTCTATGAGCCTTTCATCCGTGGTGCTGCCGGTCTTGGTAAATCGCCATCCGAACCCGACCCGGACACCTATGCCAGCCGCTATGCTTTCTGCGACGTGCTGATCGCGGGTGGTGGACCCGCCGGTCTGGCGGCTGCTTTAGAAGCTGCAAAGAGTGGCGCAAAGGTTATTCTCGTTGACGAGCAGGCCGAATTTGGCGGCTCGCTGCTGTCGGAACCAGAGCCGGTCATCAATGGTCGTGCAAGTTGGGACTGGCTGAATGAGACCATAGCGGCACTCAAATCCAATCCGAATGTCACGCTTTTGCCGCGCACAACGGCCATTGGCTATTACCATCAGAACATGGTCGGCCTTTGTGAGCGCCTGACCGATCATCAGGCCAAGCCTGCCACCAATGCACCGCGTGAACGCATGTGGCGCGTGCGTGCCAAGCAAGTTGTGCTGGCGCAGGGCGCTATCGAAAAACCGCTGGTCTTTGCAGGCAATGACCGTCCCGGCGTCATGCTAGCCTCGAGCGCACGCACTTATCTCAATCGTTACGGCGTTAAGGTTGGCAATCAGGCGGTCGTCGTCACCTCGCATGACAGCGCATGGCTTGCGGCTTTTGATCTCGCGGTCGCGGGCGTCAAAGTTCCGGCGATCATCGATGTGCGCTCAAACGTTGCCGATAGCCTTATCAACCGCGCCAAAATGCTCGGCATTGAAACACTGACCGGCTGGACCGTTACCGATACAGGCGGGCGCCATCGCGTGTCGTCGGTTCGCGCTAATCCGATTTCTAATGGCTCGGTCGGTGCTGCGCGCACGATTGCCTGCGATGTGCTGCTGATGTCAGGCGGGTGGAATCCGAGCGTGCATCTGTTCTCGCACACGAAAGGCTCTCTGGTCTGGGACGAGAACCGTCAGATTTATCTGCCGGGCGAACGTACAGAAGAAAGCCGCTGCGCGGGTGCAGGCAATGGCAATTTCGATTTGCAGGCCGCATTGCGTGAGGGCGCGCAAGCCGGTGCCGCTGCGGCCTTGGATGCCGGTCATAAGGCCAAGGCATCTGAATATGCGGTTGCGGGTGATTTTGTCTGCGATGGCGTCAGTGTTCGCGAACTGCCAACGGATCGCGATCCGGGCAAGGCCAAGGCTTTTGTCGATTTCCAGAACGATGTGACCGCCAAGGATATTCGTCTCGCTGTGCGTGAGGGCTTCCATTCCATCGAGCACGTCAAGCGCTATACCACCAATGGCATGGCGACCGATCAGGGCAAGACGTCCAACATCAACGGTCTGGCCGTTGCCGCCGATGCATTGAAGCGGCCAACGCCGCAGGTTGGTCTCACCACTTTCCGTCCGCCTTATACGCCAACAACCTTTGGTGCATTCTGCGGTTATAATCGCGGCAAACTGTTTGATGTCACACGCAAGACGCCAATCGATAGCTGGGCTGAACAGCATGGCGCAGCATTTGAGCCGGTCTCGTTGTGGCGCCGCGCATGGTATTTCTCAAAAACTGGCGAAGACATGCACCAAGCCGTGGCGCGTGAATGCAAGGCGACCCGCCAGTCGCTCGGCATGTTCGACGCTTCCACCCTTGGCAAGATCGAAGTGGTCGGCCCGGATGCTGCGGAATTCATGAACCGCATGTACACCAATCCATGGACGAAGCTTGGCGTCGGACGCTGCCGTTATGGTCTGCTGCTTGGAGAAGATGGCTTCATCCGCGATGACGGTGTTGTCGGTCGTCTGACGCAGGATCGCTTCCATGTGACGACCACAACCGGCGGTGCCGCGCGTGTTCTCAATATGATGGAAGACTATCTCCAGACCGAATGGCCTGATCTGAAAGTCTCGCTCACCTCGACTACTGAGCAGTGGGCGGTGGTCGCAATCAACGGCCCGAATGCGCGCAAGCTCATCGAGCCGATGGTCGAAGGCCTGGATATTTCCGACGAAGCTTTCCCGCATATGTCGGTTGCGGAATGCACATTCCTGGGCGTGCCAGCACGTCTGTTCCGCATGAGCTTCACAGGCGAGCTGGGCTATGAAATCAACGTGCCTGCCCGTTATGGTCTGTCGCTCTGGAAGGCGCTTTATGAGGCCGGCCAGCAATATGACATCACGCCTTACGGCACCGAAACCATGCACGTTCTGCGGGCGGAAAAAGGCTATATCATTGTCGGTCAGGATACGGACGGTACGGTAACGCCGGATGATGCAAGCCTTGGCTGGGCCGTCGGCAAGCAGAAGCCGGATTTCGTCGGCAAGCGTTCGCTGACACGCCCGGATATGCTTAAATCAGACCGTAAACATTTGGTCGGTCTTTTGACTGTCGATCCGAAACTGGTGCTGGAAGAGGGTGCACAGATCGTCGCTGATCCGAAGCAAGCTGTGCCAATGACTATGCTTGGTCATGTCACGTCTTCTTATTGGAGCGAGGCGCTTGGCCGGTCTATCGCAATGGCGGTAGTGTCTGGCGGCAAAGATCGTATGGGTGAAACGCTTTATATGCCAATGCCAGATGGCAGTGTGCATGAAGCGGTTGTTTCGGGCATGGTCTTCTATGACCCCGAAGGTAAGAAGCTGAACGGATAAGGATTGAACCATGCTTGTTGAGACAAAACCTTATTCGAACCGCAAGGTCGTCATTTCCGGCCGTGTGGAGATTCACGCGGCAGAGGATGCGGCTCGTTTTATCCTGCGCATTGTTCCGGCCAAGCTTAAACAGGCTGAGAAGGCATTGGGTGCAAAAATCCCGACAAAAATCGGTGATCTGATCCGTACGGATGATACTGCCGTTGCCTGCCTTGGTCCCGATGAATGGTATATCTGGGCAGATGAAAGCAAAGGTGCAGCTATTACTCAGGCTTTTGCTGCGCTTTATGAAACCGAGCCGCATAGCCTGACGGAAGTTAGCCACCGCGAAACCGGTATTGATATTACTGGCCCAAAGGCGGAGTGGTTGCTTAATGCCGCGTCGCCGCTCAATCTTTCTGAGATGCAGCATCCGGGTGCTACGCGCACCATCTTCGATCATGCCCAGATCATATTGTTGAAATGGGATGCCGATCATTATCGTATCGAAGTTTGGAATTCGTTCGCGGACCATGTCTGGACACTGCTGGAGCAGGTCAGCAACGAAGTTTGATAGTCAGCTTATTTCCTTAGAAAACGCCGCCCCACCGGGCGGCGTTTTTGCATCAGAGCGCATCCCGAAAAGTGTGAACCGGCTTCGCGGGGAAATCAGTCCACTGGACTGATTTCTTATCCCGATTCGATCGGAAAAAGATGCGCGTCAAAATAAGAGATTAGAGCGCCGATCTGATTCAATCAGATCGAAATGCGCTCTAAGAGACCAATTTCAGTCTTGCCTTCTACAAATCCATATGTGAAGACTGTATTCACATAAGAAATTCATGAGGAGGGAATTTCCCGATGTCGGAAAGCGAACTGCCGCTGAGCGGGCTTGTCGTTGTCGATATGAGCCAGTTTTTGTCGGGGCCTTATTGCTCTTTGCGCCTAATGGATCTGGGCGCACGCGTGATCAAAATCGAGCGCCCCGATGGTGGCGATCTCTCGCGCAGGCTTTATCTGAGCGATACGGAAATTGGTGGCGATTCCACGATTTTTCATGCCATCAATCGTGGCAAAGACAGCCTTGCGATTGATCTCAAAAATCCCGATGATCTGGCTGCGTTGAAAAAACTTCTCACGCAAGCCGATGTGGTTATTCAGAATTTCCGTCCCGGTGTCATCAAGCGCCTTGGCCTTGATTACGAAGCCGTTCAGCAAATCAATCCGCGTCTCGTTTATGCTTCCATCAGCGGTTACGGCGAAGAGGGACCATGGGTTGGGCGTCCGGGACAGGACTTGCTCGCACAGGCGCGTTCCGGCCTGATGTGGTTGAATGGTGACGAGGGCCAAGGACCGGTTCCCTTTGGCTTAGCGGTTGCCGATATGCTGGCAGGCGCGGCTGCGGCGCAGGGCATTCTTGCAGCGCTCGTTCGCCGCGGCATCACCAATAAAGGCTCGCATGTCGAAACCAGTCTTCTTGAAGCGCTGGTGGATTTCCAGTTTGAAGTGCTGACTACGCATCTCAATGATGGTCGACGCCTGCCAAAGCGTTCTGAGTTCCGCAGTGCCCATGCCTATCTCGCAGCACCCTACGGTGTCTATCCGGCAGCGGACGGTTATCTGGCGATTGCCATGATGCCGATTGCGAAACTCGCACCATTGCTTGAAACAGATACGCTTGCGGCTTTCATTGAGGATGCAAAACTGGCCTTTGCCAAGCGCGATGAAATCAAGCGGCTAATCGCTGATTGTGTTTCCAGGAAAACGGTGGACGAATGGCTCGCCATTCTGGAACCAGCTGATATCTGGTGCGCCCGCGTTCTCAACTGGGAAGAACTGCTCGCAAGCGAAGGCTTTTCAACCCTCGACATGCTCCAGACGGTAACGCGTGAAGATGATGTTTCCATCACCACCACACGTTCGCCACTGCGCATCAATGGACAGCGCCCGAAGGTGGCACGCGCAGCACCACGCATTGGCGAGAACAGCAAAGAAATTCGCGAGGAGTTTGGTCTATGAGCACGATCAAGCTTAAAGGCATGACCTGGAGCCACCCGCGCGGCTATGATCCGATGGTCGCAGGCGCTGAGCAATGGCTCGCGGATAAGGGTGTCGAGATCGAGTGGGAAAAGCGTTCATTGCAGGATTTCGAGACTTTTCCGGTTGAGGAACTGGCACGCAATTTCGATATGATCGTGATCGATCATCCACATGTCGGCCAGATTACCAAGGAAGGCTGCCTTGTGCCGCTGGATGTGGCGGGGCGCGAAACGGAACTGAAAGCGCTGGCCGATGGCTCGGTGGGGCAATCCTTCCCAAGCTATAACTGGCAGGGGCGGCAATGGGCGTTTCCGCTCGATGCTGCAACGCAGGTTCAGGCATGGCGTCCTGATCTGATGGATAGCCCCGCAACCTCGTGGGGCGAAGTCTTGCGCCTTGCGCGTGCGGGAAAAGTTCTGCTGCCACTGCGTTCACCGCACTCTCTGATGTGTTTTTATACACTCGCAGCCAATGCCGGAACGCCTTGCGCGGTTGAGGGTGAACTGATCGCTGTTGAAGATGGCGCCAAGGCTTTCGAGCAGTTGCGTGAGATTGCGTCGCTGGTAAAGCCGGAATGTTTTGGCATGGACCCGATTGCGGTCTTTGAAGAAATGGCAAAGCCGGATTCTGATATTGTCTGTTCACCGCTGATCTATGGCTATGTGAATTATGCTATGCCGGGCTTCCGCGAGCGTCTGATCCGCTTTGCGGATATTCCATCGGGTGCGGCAGGTGTTGCGGGTTCTGCTCTGGGCGGTACAGGGATTGCGGTTTCGGCTTTCAGCAAGCATCCTGAAGCGGCAATCGACTTTGCTTACTGGATCGCCAGTGGTGACGTCCAAAAGGGGCTTTATGCGGCTTCCAACGGCCAGCCCGGTCATGCAGATGCATGGGAAGACGATACCGTAAACAACGCAACTTCAGGCTTCTATCGCGACACGCGTGCGACGCTGGAAGGTGCTTGGGTGCGTCCGCGTCACGACGGCTATATGCCGTTTCAAGAAGCAGCTTCCGAACGGATCAACAAGGGCTTGTTGGACAAGGAGAAGGCGGAAGTCGTCGTCGCCGATCTCAATCGGCTTTTCCGCGAAAGCTTCTGATCAATAATGTTCGGCTGGCGGTGAATCCGCCAGCCTGATCAAATTTACAGTTTCCAGAGACGCGTTGCATTCTCACAGAGAAGCAACGCTTTTTCGTCTTCGCTGCATCCTTCAAGAAGTGCATGGGTTGTCGCCACCCATGTCGAAAGCCCGGCATCGACATTGCTCGCAAGCGTGCAAACCGGCCAGTCGCTTCCCCATACAATCCGCTCCCAGCCGAATGTATGTATCACATGCTCGACATAGGGGCGCAGCGTGTCGACGGTCCAGCTTTCGGCATCCGCGTAAGCAACTACACCGGAAATCTTGACGACCACATTGTCGCGTTGCGCAATCTCGGTAATCCCCTTTTGCCAGACTTCCAGAGTGCCGGATTTAATATCGGGAACGCCACAATGATCGAGCACAAACTGCACATTGGGCGCAAGATCAGCCAGCGCAATCGCTTTGTCGATCTGGTGTGGCAGGGTGCAGAGATCAAAAGTCAGGCCAGTGCCTTCGAGCCGCACGATGTTTTCGCGAAACAGCACCCCTTCTGAAAGCGCGTCTGGCACCACATGCAGCACGCGGCGAAAACCTTTGATGAAGGGATTGCTGCGGCTCTGTTCGAGGTATGCGGCAAAGCCCGGTTCTTCCGGGCGGCAGGATGCGATTGCACCCTTGATGAAGCCGCCATTGGCTATAGAAATATTCTGAACGTGATCGGTCTCAGCTTCAATAGCATCCGCCGCAACGTCCACTTCCATGTGCAGTGCTGCCCTGATCCCGCAGCGCTCGGCCTGTTGCCTGTAGGTCTCAAACAGAAAGTCGCGGTTGAGCGCCGGAACGTCACCAAGCCAAGGATAATTGAGCGCGCTTTTGTCGATCAGATGCAGATGGGTATCGATAATCATAGAAAACTCTCCTCCGATGCCATTCTTTCAAAAACGAAGAGAGTTTTCAAATAAGAATTATCAATCTTGATTATTCTGTTGTTCCGATGTCTGAACCAACGAGTTTGGACAGTTCTTTGACGGTCTTTTGCAGGAGATTGATCGTCTGTGTGATGTCGGGTGCGGATGCGGAGTTTACGAGCGTAACATAAGGACAGGTGAGGGCTGCAATACATGTGCCGTCCGGTCCGAGAATCGGTGCCGAGAGATTGTAAACGCCAGCGACCTGCGCACTTGGCATCATTTCATAGCCACGTTCGCGAATCTGATCGAGGCGCTCATAAAAACTTTCATCAAGCTGTGCGCTTTCGCTGCCTTTCACATATTCGGCTATCATCATTTTGCGTTCTTCCGGTGAGCGGAACGCTAGCAATGTATGCCCGGAGCCGGTGTCGAAAAGGCTGATATGTGAGCCAACACGGATAGAAATTCCCCAGTAATCCGGGGCTTCTTGCTGCGCGATGACCACTACAGAGCCTCGATCAAAGACAGCAAGCTGGTTGGCCTGTTTCGAGCGATCTGCAAGTTCGCGCATGAAGGGCGTGGCGAATGATGCCAGCCTGCGCACAGGCGCATGAAGATGTGCAAGACCGAACAGTTTCAGGGTCAGCGAATAGCGGTCGCCTTCAAGCTTGGTCACATAACCACGCTTCACCAAACGGTCGAGCATACGGTAAAATTCATTCGGGCTACGGTCGAGATATTTGGCAATCTCGGCCTGACTTAATCCGCCATCGACGCTGGCCAGCAATTCGAGAATATCCAGCCCTTTGTCCAGTGCGGGTGCGCGATAGCGATCGTCTGTTTCCAAGTCTCTTCCCCTCATGAATAGACTGCTTCATATACGAATATCTTGCGCGATGAAAGACAGGATTGCATCGAAAGCGCCTTGACCCATTGTGAATATTATGTTTGCATATAAATACACAATTCACAATTGGGTGCGGACACGGGAGATGTCCGTCATGAGGAGGAAAGCATGAGGAATTTTACGTCATCTGTGCTGGCAGGTTCGGTTCTGCTTGCGCTGGGTATGGTTTCTGCGGGGGCAGCGGACCTTCCGGGCAAATTTGAAGGCGTGACTATCAACGCCAAGCTGATCGGTGGTCAGCAATATGAAGCGCTGTATTCGCGCATTGCTGAATGGGAAAAAGCGACTGGTGCAAAGGTCAACATCCTGTCGAAGAAGAATCACTTCGAGCTGGATAAGGAAATTAAATCCGACATTGCTTCGCGTTCGATCAACTGGTGCGTTGGTTCCAACCACTCGTCTTTCGCGCCGCAATATCCTGATCTTTATGCCGACCTGAACGGCCTTCTCCCGAAAGAAGAACTTGAAGGTTTTGTGCCTTCCGTCATTAAGGCTTCGACGCTTAACGACAAGCTGATCATGCTGCCGCGCGCGCAATATGACGTCTCGGCGCTTTACTATCAGAAGAGCCTCTATGAGGACGACGCTAAGAAGACAGCGTTCAAGGAAAAATACGGCTACGATTTGGCGCCGCCAAAGACATGGAAAGAAGTTTCCGATCAGGCTGTGTTCTTCGCTGATCCGCCAAATTTCTACGGCACGCAGTTTGCGGGCAAGGAAGAAGCGATCAATGGCCGCTTCTATGAAATGCTGGTCGCTGAGGGCGGCGAATATCTCGACGGCGAAGGCAAGCCAGCTTTCAATTCGGAAGCTGGTGTGCGTGCGCTCGACTGGTTCGTCAATCTCTACAAGGCGAAGGCTGTTCCTGCTGGCACAACCAACTATCTTTGGGATGAACTTGGCGCAGGTTTCGCGTCCGGCACCATTGCGCTTAATCTGGATTGGCCGGGCTGGGCGACTTACTTCAACGATCCAAAGTCCTCGAAAGTTGCCGGTAATGTCGGCGTTGCTGTTGCGCCGGAAGGTTCTGCCGGCAAGCGCACCGGCTGGTCGGGTCATCATGGCTTCTCGGTGACTGAATCCTGCGACAACAAAGATGCAGCCGCATCGCTCGTCTGGTTCCTGACCAATGAAGATTCGCAGAAGCAGGAATCGGCCGCTGGCACATTGCCAACCCGCACCGCTGTCTGGGATTACGTGATCGAGCAGGCTGCTTCTGACCCATATAAGAAGGAAGTGCTTTCAGTGTTCCAGGAAACGGCAAAGACCGCTTTCCCGGTTCCGCAGACCCCATCCTGGATCGAGATTTCCAACGCTGTTTATCCTGAGCTTCAGGCAGCAATTCTTGGCGACAAGACTTCGCAGCAGGCGCTTGATGATGCAGCCAAGAAGGCAACGCAGATCCTTGAGGATGCTGGCGAACTCTAAGCACTTCGTCTGTTTTAAACCTGTGACTTCATGGCCCGTTCTGAATGGGGCGGGCCATTCCAAGCGCATCCCAAAAAGTGTGTAGCGGTTTTTGCACAAGATGCGCGCGCTTTGATGCTGGCTTAATGACCGCTTCGGAAGAACAATGTTTAAACGAATTTCCCCGCCGGTTTTGCTTTTACTTCCGGCCGTCATCATTCTCGCAGCGGTGGTTCTGTTTCCCCTTGCGCTTTCGCTTTATTCAAGCTTCACGCCATTTCGGCTGACGCGTCCCGATAGCCTGTTCACCTTTATCGGCTTGCGCAATTATCAGCGCATCATGACCGACTGGGTGTTCTGGGCTGCATTCATTCGCACGGTGATCTTCCTCACCATTGCGCTTAATCTGGAAATGCTGCTCGGTCTTGGTCTGGCGCTGCTCATCAACAAGGCCACCCATGGCCAGCGCGTTTTGCGCACGCTGATGATGTTCCCGATGATGTTTTCGCCGGTGCTCGTCGGCTTCCAGTTCAAGTTCATGTTCAACGACAATATTGGTCTGGTGAATAATGCGCTGCAATCGCTTGGCATAACCAGCCAGGCCATTCCATGGCTGATCGACGGCAATCTGGCACTGTTTGCCATTCTGATGGCAGAAGTCTGGATGTCGACCTCGGTATTCGCGATCCTTATTCTGGGCGGTCTGTTGTCCATGCCGCAGGATCCGGTTGAGGCCGCGCGCGTTGATGGTTGCACGCCATGGCAGACATTCCGCTATGTCATCTGGCCTTATCTGATGCCATTTGCTTTTATCGCTATGACCATTCGTTCGCTCGATGTGGCGCGTGCCTATGACATCGTAAAGATCATGACCGACGGTGGCCCGGCACGGCGAACCGAGCTGATCTGGACGCTGGTCGGGCGCACCGCCTATTCGGATGCACAAATGGGGCTGGCCAATGCCATGGCCTATGTCGCGATCCTGCTCTCGATCATCTTCACCGTAATGTTCTTCCGCAAGCTTGCTGCCGCACGCGCGCAAATTGGAGCGGAGTGGTAATCATGGCTTCCAAAACACTCTCAAATGATCAGCATCGCCTGCTGCGTCGCGTCAAAAAAGTCGCCTATCTCATCGGCCTGTTTCTGGCTATGGCAATCATCTGCCTTCCGGGCCTGTGGATCGTACTGTCCTCGCTGCGTCCGCCAGTTGAAATCATGGCAAAGCCGCCGGTGTGGATTCCGCAGGAAATCACGCTCGACGCTTATTACGCCATGTTTTCGGGTGCGGGCGGTGGCGGCATTCCGGTCTGGGATTATTTCCGCAACTCGCTTATTATCTCGGTCACATCCACCATTATCGCGCTGATTGTCGGTGTGTCGGGTGGCTATGCCTTTGCGCGCTTCCGCTTTTGGGGCAAATCGACGACCTTTCTCGGCCTCATGCTGACGCGCTCGGTGCCGGGCATTGCGCTTTCGCTGCCGCTCTTCATGCTCTATTCGCGCATCGGCATCATCGATACGCATTTCGGTCTGATCGTCACTTATGTGGCGCTCAATGTGCCATTCACGATCTGGCTGATTGACGGCTTCTTCCGTCAGGTGCCGAAGGATCTGGCGGAAGCAGCCCAGATTGACGGCTGCACACGCTGGCAGGCTTTTTGGCAGGTGGAATTCCCACTGGCTGGTCCCGGCATTGCGACTGCTGGCATCTTCGCCTTCCTCACTTCATGGAACGAATATGCGCTGGCTTCCCAGCTCACTCGCTCGGTCAATTCCAAGACCCTTCCTGTCGGTCTTCTCGATTACACCGCTGAATTCACCATCGACTGGCGTGGCATGTGCGCGCTGGCGGTCGTGATGATTATTCCGGCGCTGACCCTCACATTCATCGTTCAGAAGCATCTTGTTGCTGGTCTGACGTTCGGCGCGGTTAAAGGTTGATATTACAATGGCTCAGCTTTCCATTAAAAATCTCGTTAAGCGTTATGGCACTGTCGAAGTGGTGCATGGCATCAATCTCGAAATCGCCGACAAGGAATTTGTAGCGCTTGTTGGCCCATCCGGCTGTGGCAAGTCCACGACGCTGCGTATGATCGCAGGCCTTGAAAGCATCTCCGATGGCGCGCTTGAAATTGGCGGCAAGGTGGTCAACGATCTGCCGCCGCGTGATCGCAACATCTCGATGGTATTCCAGTCCTATGCGCTTTATCCGCATATGTCGGTGCGCGAGAACATGGGCTTTTCGCTCAAAATCGCCAAGCAGCCACAGGCGGAAATCGACCGTCGTGTGAATGAAGCCTCAAGCATTCTTGGCCTTGAAGCCTTGATGGAACGCCGTCCGGCGCAGCTTTCGGGCGGCCAGCGCCAGCGTGTTGCCATGGGTCGCGCCATTGTGCGCAACCCGGAAGTGTTTCTGTTCGACGAGCCGCTTTCCAATCTCGATGCGAAACTGCGCACACAAATGCGCACCGAGATCAAGAAGCTGCATGCCAAGGTGCAGTCCACTGTCGTTTATGTGACGCATGATCAGGTTGAGGCCATGACGCTGGCCGACCGCATCGTCATCATGCGCGATGGACATATTGAGCAGGTCGGAACACCGGATGAAGTGTTCAAGCGCCCGGATACGCAGTTTGTCGCTGGCTTTATCGGTTCACCACCGATGAATATGGCGGAAGCAACCGTGCAAGGCGCAGAATTGGTTTTCGCCAATGGTCAACGCCTGCCGGTGCCACAGCAGTTCAAAGCGAACGTTACCGACGGCGCGAAAGTCACATTTGGTCTGCGTCCGGATGATCTTTTCCCGACCGGCCACGGCCTTTCGTCTGGTGACGCCGGCACATCGCATGAGCAGGATCTGCGCGTTTCGATCACCGAGCCGCTTGGCAATGAAACACTGGTCTTTGTCGAATTTGCCGGCAAGGAATGGGTTGCGCGTATGCTCAACCCGCGTCACCTCAATTCCGGCGAAGCGATTTCCATGCATTTCGATCTGTCGCAGGCGCATCTGTTTGACGCGGCGAGCGGCAAGAGTCTGGCGGTATAGTCATGGCACGGATTGAAAAAGTTGAGCTGCGCATGGTTGACCTTCCGCCGAAGGTCAAGCGTACTGATGCGATCCAGAGCTTTGTCAGTCAGGAAACGCCGATTGTCACCATCACCGATAGTGATGGGGCGGTCGGTACGGGCTACAGCTACACGATTGGCACCGGCGGTTCGTCCGTCATGCGCTTGTTGAATGACCATCTGGTGCCGCTGATCATTGATGAGGATGCGGATTGCATCGAGGCGATCTGGCGTAAGCTTGAATTTGCGACCCATGCTACAACCATTGGCGCGATTACGGCTTTGGCGCTTGCTGCAATCGATACAGCCCTTTGGGACTTGCGTGCGAAAAAGCAGAACCTACCGCTCTGGAAGCTCGCCGGTGGTGCCAAGGATCGCTGCCCGCTTTACACGACCGAAGGTGGATGGCTGCATATCGAAAAAGAAGCGCTGGTCGAGGATGCACTAGCCGCCAAAGCCAAGGGGTTCTCTGGCTCCAAGGTGAAGATCGGTAAACCGCATGGTTCGGAAGATTATGCGCGTCTTTCGGCGGTGCGTGCAGCTGTGGGTGATGGCTTTGAGATCATGACCGATTGCAATCAGGGCTTTACCGTCGATGAAGCAATCCGTCGTGCGGAGCGCCTGAAAGAGCTTGATCTGGCATGGATCGAAGAACCGCTTCCAGCGGATGATCTTGACGGCCATATCCGTCTGACCCGTTCCACCTCAACACCGATTGCGGTGGGTGAATCGATCTATTCGATCCGCCATTTCCGCGAATATATGCAGAAGGGCGCGTGCTCTATCGTGCAGGTGGACGTGGCGCGTATCGGCGGTATCACGCCATGGCTGAAAGTGGCACACGCCGCAGAAGCCTTCGACATTCCGGTCTGCCCGCACTTCCTGATGGAACTGCATGTCAGCCTCACCTGTGCGGTGCAGAATGGCCGCTATGTCGAATATATTCCGCAGCTTGATGACGTGACCACCAAGGGCATGGAAATTCACGATGGTCACGCCATTGCGCCTTCCGAGCCGGGCATTGGCATTTCGTGGGATTGGGATGCCGTGCGCTCGCGCTCTGTTTCCGAATTCACCCGCGAGATCGTGAGATCATAATGGCTGAAAGAATGGGCATGGTGATCGGGCTAAAGCCTGAGAAGATCGCAGACTATAAAAAGTTGCACGCGAGTGTCTGGCCAGAAATTCTTGCGCTCATTTCCGAGTGCAACATCACCAATTACACGATTTTTCTCAAAGAGCCGGAAAACCTGCTGTTTGGCACATGGGACTATGTCGGCACCGACTTTGAAGCCGATATGAAGAAGATGGCCGATAACCCGAAAAATCAGGAATGGTGGTCAGTCTGTATGCCATGCCAGAAGCCGCTCGAAACCCGTAAAGACGGCGAATGGTGGGCGATGATGGAGGAGGTTTTCCATCATGACTGAGACCTTTGATCCGAAAAGCCTGCGCCAGTGGTGGGCGAAGCCCACACAGCCAAAGCCGATTGTGATTTTCGGTGCGGGCAGCATTGTCGGCGACGCGCATCTGCCAGCTTATAAGCAGGGCGGTTTTCCAGTTGTGGGCATTTTCGATCCCAATTTCGAGAAAGCATCGGCACTTGCTGACCAATGGGACGTGAAGGCTTTTGCAAATCTTGAAGAAGCGCTTGCGGTTGAAGGCGCGATCTTCGATCTGGCAACGCCGCCATCAGCCCATGCTTCGATCCTGTCGCAATTGCCGGAAGGCGCGGCTGTTCTGATCCAGAAGCCGATGGGCAGCGATCTTGCCGCGGCAACCGAAATCCTGAAAGTCTGTCGCGCGCGTAATCTCAAGGCTGCGGTCAATTTCCAGCTGCGTTTCGCGCCGATGATGTTGGCACTTTACGATGCCGTCGATAAGGGCCTGCTTGGCGAAGTGGTGGATTTCGACGCATGGCTGGCGCTTGCTACCCCTTGGGGTCTGTGGCCGTTCCTCAAAGGTCTGCCGCGTATCGAGATCGCCATGCATTCGATCCACTATCTGGATTTCGTGCGCGGTCTGCTCGGTAATCCGCAAGGCGTTCACGCCAAGACTATTGGCCATCCGAACCACGAAGTGGCTCAGACCCGCACGGCTGCAATTCTCGACTATGGCAATCGCGTGCGCTGTGCGCTGTCGATCAATCACGACCATGATTTCGGCCGCAAATTTCAGGCCTGCGAGTTTCGTATCTGCGGCACCGAAGGTGCCGCCTATGTGAAACTTGGTGTCAATCTCGACTATCCGCATGGCGAACCGGATGAGCTCTGGATCAAGCCAAAGGGCGCGGACGACTGGGTGCAGGTCGCGCTTGAGGGCGCGTGGTTCCCGGATGCATTCCTCAACCGCATGGCGCAATTGCAGCGTTTCGCCACTGGTGAAGATGCAGAACTGATCGGCTCGGTCGAGGATGCGTGGCACACCATGGCGCTGGTTGAAGCCGCCTATCAGTCAAGCGCTGCGCCCGCCACGCCGCTCGCTGCAAAACCGGAGTTTGATCATGTCTGAACAGGTAATCTATTTTGAAGACTATGAATTGGGCCATCAGCGCATAACCTATGGCCGCACGATCACAGAAACCGATTTCGTGGTTCATGCCGGTCATACGGGCGATTTCTTTCCGCATCACATGGATGTGGAATTTGCAAAAACTCTGCCGGGCGGTCAGCGTATTGCGCATGGAACGATGGTGTTTGCAATCGGCGTCGGTCTGACCGCCACGCTGATCAATCCTGTTGCGTTTTCTTATGGCTATGACCGGCTTCGTTTTATACGTCCGGTGCATATTGGCGATACGATCCGCACGCGCGTAACAATCAGCGCTAAGGAAGACGATCCGAAGCGGGCAAATATGGGCCGCGTGACTGAGCGGTGCGAAGTGCTTAATCAGCGGGACGAAGTGGTGCTGGCTTGCGACCACATCCTGCTTGTTGAACGGAAGGCATGACTATGACGATACGATTTGATGGAAAAACTGCGCTGATTACGGCGGCGGCTCAGGGCATTGGCCGCGCAAGTGCTTTGGCTTTCGCGGAAGCGGGTGCGAAGGTCTATGCGACCGACATCAACGAGACTGCACTCAAGGAACTCGAAGGTGTTTCGGGCATCATCACCCGTAAGCTCAACGTGCTTGATGATGCAGCCGTGAAGGCACTTGTTGCCGAAATCGGCCAGGTCGATATTCTGTTCAACTGCGCAGGCGTTGTCCATGGCGGTTCGATTTTAGAAATGAAGGACGAAGACCTCGATTTCGCGGTCAATCTCAACATCAAGGCGATGATCCGCACCATTCAGGCCGTGCTGCCGGGTATGCTGGAGCGCAAAGACGGTTCTATTGTCAACATGGCATCCGTTGCTTCGAGCGTCAAAGGCGTGCCGAACCGCTTCGCTTATGGTGTCACCAAGGCTGCTGTCATCGGTCTGACCAAGGCTGTTGCTGCCGATTATGTTGCCAAGGGCATCCGCTGCAATGCCATCTGCCCCGGTACGGTTGAAAGCCCGTCGCTTCAGGATCGCCTGCGCGCACAGGGCGATTATGAAGAGCAGCGTGCAGCCTTCATCGCGCGTCAGCCAATTGGCCGTATCGGCCAGCCGGAAGAAATTGCCGACCTCGCGGTCTATCTCGCGGGTGCCACTTACACGACCGGTCAGGCGTACAACATCGATGGTGGTTGGACGATCTAGAGCTATCGCTATTCAAGCTCTGGCGGCCTGCAAACGGTATTCTTCTGCGCTTCCGGTGCTCATGTACCTTTAAGTACATTCCGCTCCGGTTCTCGAAAAACACCATTTTCGGCACGCCATAACCTGAATTTCGACAGCTCTAGGCATTCCACCGCCACCAATTTTATCCCCACAAGGAGTAAACTCATGAAATTTCTTCGCTATGGCGAAACAGGTCAGGAAAAGCCGGGCCTTCTCGATGCAGACGGCAATATCCGTGATCTTTCTGCGCATGTCAGCGATTTGTCGGGTGCCGTTCTCAGCCCTGAAACCCTTGCAAAGCTCGGTTCGCTCGATGTGAATGCGCTGCCAAAGGTCGACGGCAATCCGCGCCTCGGCCCATGCGTTGCAGGCACCGGCAAGTTCATCTGCATCGGCCTCAACTATGCTGACCACGCAGCCGAATCCGGCATGGCTGTTCCGCCAGAACCAGTCATTTTCATGAAGGCAACGTCGGCTATCGTTGGCCCGAACGACGATCTGCTCATCCCGCGCGGTTCGGAAAAGACCGACTGGGAAGTTGAGCTCGGCATCGTTATCGGCAAAACCGCGAAATATGTCTCGGAAGATGATGCGCTTGATTATGTTGCGGGCTATTGCACGCTGCATGACGTTTCGGAACGCGCCTTCCAGATCGAGCGCGCTGGTCAGTGGACCAAGGGCAAATCCTGCGACACCTTCGGCCCAACAGGTCCATGGCTGGTGACGAAAGACGAAGTTGCCGACCCACAAAACCTTGGCATGTGGCTCAAGGTCAACGGCGAAACCATGCAGGACGGCTCGACCAAAACCATGGTCTATGGCGTGCGTCATCTGGTGTCGTACCTGTCGCAGTTCATGTCGTTGCAGCCGGGCGACATCATCTCCACCGGCACGCCTCCGGGCGTTGGTATGGGCATGAAGCCACCGCGTTACCTCAAGGCTGGCGACGTTGTGGAACTCGGCATTGAAGGTCTCGGCACGCAGAAGCAGAACGTGCGCGCTGACGTTTAATTCTTTTGAACATGCTCCCCGAAGCCCGTCTTTATGGGTGGGGAGCATGCTCTGATCACGGATAAATCATGACAAAAATCACTGATCTGCGCGTCTTCGATCTCCGCTTCCCGACTTCGCAAAGTCTGGACGGTTCTGACGCAATGAACCCGGACCCGGATTATTCGGCAGCCTATGTCATCCTCGATACGGATGATGACGCGCTGAAAGGCCATGGTCTCACTTTCACCATTGGTCGTGGCAATGACATTTGCTGTCAGGCCATTCTTGCCATGCGCCATCTTGTTGTCGGCTCCTCGATGGATGATTTCCTCGCGGCCCCCGGCAAGTTCTGGCGTTACCTGACTGGCGATAGCCAGCTGCGTTGGATCGGCCCGGACAAGGGTGCGATGCATCTCGCCACCGGTGCCGTCGTCAACGCCTTCTGGGACCTCGCTGCAAAGCAGGCGGGCAAGCCGGTATGGCGGCTCGTGGCCGATATGTCGCCGGAAGAAATTGCCGATATCGTCGATTATCGCTATCTCACCGATGCGCTGACCCGCGACGAAGCGGTTGAGATTCTGCGCAAAGCAGAGAGCGGCAAGGCTGAGCGTATCACGAAGCTAGAAGCTACCGGCTATCCTTGCTACACGACCTCGGCGGGCTGGCTTGGTTACGGCGACGACAAGCTGCGTCGTCTTTGTCAGGAAGCGATTGACGAGGGCTTCAACCACATCAAGATGAAGGTTGGCCGCGATCTTGAAGACGATATTCGCCGTCTCACCATTGCGCGCGAAGTGATCGGCCCGGATCGTTATCTGATGATCGACGCTAATCAGGTATGGGAAGTTGATCAGGCGATTGAGTGGGTCAACAAGCTTGCCTTCTCGAAACCCTTCTTCATCGAAGAACCGACCAGTCCGGATGATGTTGCAGGTCATCGCAAAATCCGCGAAGCCATTGGCGACGTGAAGGTTGCGACCGGCGAAATGTGCCAGAACCGCATCATGTTCAAGCAGTTCATCGCAGAAGGCGCGATCGATATTGTTCAGATCGATTCATGCCGCATGGGTGGTCTGAATGAAGTTCTGGCGGTGCTGTTGATTGCTGCAAAATACAACAAGCCGGTCTGGCCACATGCGGGCGGTGTTGGCCTGTGCGAATATGTTCAGCATCTTTCAATGATCGATTATGTTGCTGTTTCTGGCACCATGGATGGTCGTGTAATCGAATATGTTGATCATTTGCACGAGCATTTTATCGAACCATGCATCATCAAGGATGCGGCTTATATGCCGCCATCGCTGCCGGGCTTCTCGATTGAAATGAAGCCACAGTCGATTACGGAATATACCTTTAAGGGTTGATAGAGCCGCATCGAAATACAAAGCCGCGCTGTTGAAATATTATTTCGCAGTGCGGCTTTTGGTTTTTGTAAGCAATGCTGTGTAGATGGAACGGATAGTAAAACTAAAACCAAAGGATAGTTAGCTTTTAAGTATTATTTTTATTATTGATCGCTTACGAATAGTCTGTTCCGTATAAAACTGTGGAACTTTTGATTTGGAAAAGGGGTCGTGATGAAAAAAGCAGTTTGGGTTCTGGGCGCTTCCATTCTTCTGGCAGCAACGTCTTCGGGTTCAGCGCAGATTAGCGCTGAAGTTGGCGTGCTTTCCTGTGATGTTTCAGCCGGTATTGGCTTGATCATCGAGCAGAAGCAGAAAGTTAGCTGCACGCTGTCGAATGGCAATGGCCTGTCGCAGCAGTATAATGGCTCGATCGATCAGTATGGTCTGGAGCTGGGTGAAACCAGTGGTGGTCAGATGACCTGGACTGTTCTCGCTGCAACCACGACGGTTGAGCCGGGCGCGCTTGCTGGCACTTATGCTGGTGCAGAAGCTGATGCAAGCCTTGGCCTTGGCGCAGGCGTTCAGGTTCTGGTGGGCGGAACCGGTCAGGCTTTCACGCTTCAGCCGCTGGCTGTTGATACCGAAAAGGGCACTGCACTTTCCGCCGGTGTTGAAACGCTGACGCTGGAATATGTTCAGCCGTAAGTTTCACTCCCCCGGAAAGACAAAAGCGCACCAGATTAATGGTGCGCTTTTTTGCCATTAAAGAAAGCGGATCATCAGCGCGCCGGTCAGCAATAAGATGGCTCCCGCAATGCGCCCGGCGGTGATCTCGCGCACGGCCACTCCCATGAAGCCGATGCGGTCTGCGGCAAGTCCTGCCAGCAATTGACCGGCGACAGCAAGCCCCATTACGGCGGCCGCTCCAATGCGTGGTGTGAGTAGAACTGATGTTGTCACATAGATGCAGCCAAGCGCGCCACCCGCCACAAACAACCAGCCCGCAGGTACGTTGAAGTTTGGCATGGCACCCGTTGCACGCGCAGTTATCGCTGCGATCATACCAAGAATGACAGCTCCCGATAAAAACGAAATTGCTGCGGCGGTCACGGGAGAGCCAAGGCCGCGCGCCAATGCGGCATTAATGGGTGCTTGAATGGCTATGCAGGCGCCTGAAAGAATGCCGAACAGGGTCCAGATCATGTCGAAGCCTCGTCAAATCAGATTGAGTTTTGCGCGAAAATAGCCTGAATCTGAGCCAGATCAATCATCTCTCTCGTTCTTATAAAGAGTCTCACTCAAAATTGACGGGGCAACGCTGTTATTTCTGTTCGCCTGCCGAGATTTGATTTTTACCGTTGCGCTGAGCATTGTAGAGCAGTGCGTCGGCGGCATAAATTGCACCGCTTACATCACTGGGTGCCTGCGAGAATGAAACCAGCCCCATTGAAAAGCTGACGGGAAATTCAGCCTGTGCGACTGCGTTATCGAGTGCGGTTTTAATCTGTTGCGCTTCATCGAGATCGCTGGTCTTGGTGCCGCCCAAGCGCAGCACGATGAATTCGTCTCCCCCGTGTCGGGCGTAAATTTCATCCGGGCGATTGCGCTCCGAAAGGGTTTCGCCAATCAGTCGCAGTAAACTATCGCCAGCAGTGTGCCCGCGCTGGTCATTAACCTGCTTGAAGTGATCAACGTCGAAATATAGCAACGAGAATGGCAGGCTGTGATTGCGTAATGCAAGGATGGCTTTCTCGATTTCCAGTTCAATACCGGAGCGGTTGGCAATGCCGGTCAGCCCGTCAACGAGCGCCAGCTTGTGTGCTTCGCGCATTTGGCGACGCATGTTGAGGATTTCCACTGCCGTACTGGCGAGGCTGGCAAGCTTGATCTTTTCTTCCGGCGTGCATGTTCTCGTCTTGGTATCCAGCGCGCAGATTGCCCCCAGCGTTGAGCCATCGGGCGCAATCAGCGGAGCACCAAGATAAAATCGAATGCCCGGAAGGTCTATCACGAAGGGATTTGCGGAAATCCACAATGGTGAAAAAGCCGACCTCTACGCCTCGTGTCCTAGTCCTCACAGACGCAGATTTGATTTCGGCAAGCGGTGCTGCCGCCTTGCTTGGAGTTACGACGCAATGGCTCCGCCAGCTTGCGGGCAACGGCTTTGTACCGACAGCCGTAAAGGGCAAATATCCATTCTTGGCCGTAGTGCAAGGATATATCCGCTCACTCAAAGACGAGGAGCGGCGATCAACAAAATCGGCCGCTGATAACGGCCTGAAAGCCGCGCGACAGCGAGAAGTAGAACTCCGCATCGCCAAAGAGGAAGGCCGTGGACCTATAACGGCTTTAGTACCAACTGGGCGAAATTGAAAAAGAAGCTGGAAGATGCTGGCACCATAACTCCGGGCCTAACTCTCAAAGGATTGCGTCACACCGTGGCAACGATTCTCCGCGAAATGGGCAAGGATCATGAGACGATTGCGGCGATGCTTGGCCACAAAACCGAAGCCATGGCGAAACACTATTCGCGCCGTGCAGATGTGAGCAAATTAATGTCGGCAACCGTGACGGATTTAGACGCTGAAATGAACAGGCGAAGAACAAAAACTGTCAAACCCGCCTGAAAAAAGCGTCAAACTTGATTGGATCGAGAAATGAGCAAAGTCAGAAACGATAATGATATGAAGGGCTTAGAGTGGTGCCCGGAGACGGATTTGAACCGCCGACACGCGGATTTTCAATCCGCTGCTCTACCAACTGAGCTATCCGGGCATCCTGTCAGTGATTTCTCACTTGGTGGCGGTGTTGGTGTCCGCCGGAAGTGGGTGCGTTATAGCATTAAATTTCGCGCTGTCCAGCACCCTATCGCACTTTTTATAAGATTTCTTATAAATGCGCTAAAGCACCGTTTTGATTGTGGAAATTATAGCATGTCTCCCAAAAGTGGGGACCGGTTTTGGGATAAAGACATGCTTAAAAAACAAAAGGCTAATGCGTGTTGTTTGATTAAGACAAAATGCAACGCGCATTAGACACAAGAAAACGTCAGTTGTCGTTTTCTTCCTCTTCTTCAATCGTTTTTCCGGGAATAACATAGCTTCCAGAAAGCCAGCGATTGAGATCGATGCTTTTACAGCGTGGCGAACAGAACGGATAAGAATCGCGAGTCGACGGCTTGCTGCATTCAGGGCAGGGCCGCGTTGGGCGCAACGGTGTGACGCGTGCGTCCGGTGCTGTTGATATGTCTTTCTTATCGCTCATAGAAATCTCAGACCTTGCCGCTTTCCCAGTTTGCATAAACTGGATAATCACCGTCAGCCAGCAGGCTTACAACTTCCTGAAGCGGCAGCCCCACAACATTGCTGTAAGACCCAACCAGCTTGACCACAAAGCTGCCTGCAAGGCCCTGAATGGCATAGCCGCCAGCCTTACCGCGCCATTCGCCGGAAGCGAGATAGGCGTCGATCTGTTTGCGTGTCAGGCGTTCAAAGCGCAAGCGTGTTTCAACAAGCGTCTGGCGCAGATTGCCATTGGGCAGAACCAGACAAACGCCGGTAAAAACCTTATGCGTGCGCCCCGACAATAGGCGCAAGCATTCCCGCGCTTCATCGGTGATTTCCGCTTTGGGCAAAACGCGACGCCCTACGGCTACAACCGTATCGGCTGCCAGTACAAAAGCCTTGGCGAAGTTTTCATCGCCCTGCAATTGTGCCTGTGCAGCCTTTGCTTTTTCGCGCGCAAGACGACGCGCGAGCGAACGTGGATGTTCGCTGCGGTCTGGCGTCTCATCGATGTCAGCCGGCTGAATATGATCCGGCTCAATGCCGACCTGCCCCAGAAGCTCAATCCTGCGGGGAGAGCCGGAGGCAAGAACCAGCTTATGTTGCGCGCTCATAGACACCAGTTTTCCTGAAAAGCGAGTGGAGGCTTATTTGAAGCGATAGGTAATACGGCCCTTGGTCAGGTCGTAAGGGGTCATTTCAACCAGAACCTTGTCGCCTGCGAGAACGCGGATGCGGTTCTTGCGCATACGGCCAGCAGTGTGAGCAATAATTTCGTGGTCGTTTTCGAGCTTTACGCGGAACATCGCATTTGGCAGCAGTTCCGTAACAACACCTGGAAACTCTAGGACTTCTTCTTTCGGCATACGATACCTATTTCTTTCTACGATAAATTGGCCTGAAACCGGGCCATAGCTTTAAATTTGGCCGGAACCTATATGATTAGACGGCATTTGTGAACAACGGAATTGGATTAGGCTGTGAGGCTGTTAATTTGGGGCCAAACGCTGCGTAATTTGGCGCTTTAGTCGGTCGCGTACATCACGATAAGCATTCATGATCTGCTCGCGACTGCCAGTCACAAGCGTTGGGTCTGGCGTTGGCCAATATTCCACATCGACTGAAAAGCCACGCATTTTTTCAAGCACTGTGTGATGTGCAAGCGGGGTCAGTGTAATGATCAGATCAAAATAACCATCCGCCAGTTCTTCCAGCCCGCGTGGTTGCCGATCATCCAGCGATAGACCTTCTTCGACAAGTACGGCATCAACAAACGGATCACGTTCGCCGCGCTGCACACCTGCGGAAGCAATGAACATATTGGACGGCAACAGTTTTCTGGCAAAAAGTTCGGCAATCGGTGAGCGTATCGCGTTCTTTCCGCAGACAAAAAGCACGGAGGTTGGCCGTTTGGCGGCTTTAACTTCTTCTGGTTCTGCAATCACGTCCTCAATCGGCATCAAGGATCAGCCCCGCCAGTGCAGCACGCAAACGAGCGTGAAAAGACGCCGTGCGGTGGTGAAATCGACTTCGATTTTGCCGTTCAAACGGGTTTGCAGAACTTGCGATCCTTCATTATGCAAGCCGCGCCGCCCCATATCGATGGCTTCGATCTTGCTGGGGCTGGCGGAACGGATCGCTTCATAATAGCTTTCGCAGACCATGAAATAATCTCGCACCACACGGCGCAAAGGTGTCAGCGATAGAATGTGAGTCGCAACGGTGTCGCCGCTCTCGCGCATGATCAAAAAAATCAGGCGTGATTCCATCAGCGACAATTTGAGCTTGTAGGGTCCACCCACATCGTCGCCGACCGGGTAGAATGCGTTTTCTTCAACCAGATCGAAAATCGCGACCGCGCGTTCATGCTCGACATCAGGCGTCGAGCGGCCGATGGACTCATCCAGCTCGATGTCGATCAATCGGGCATTAGGAACGCCAGCGGTCATGATCCCTCATAGATTAAGCCGAATGGCGACGGATTGTGCGTGAGCATCAAGGCCTTCGGCACGGGCGATTTCAATGGCTGCTGGTCCGAGCGCGCGCAGCTGATCGGGACCGAGTTTCAGAAGCGAGGTGCGCTTCATGTAATCCAGAACCGACAGGCCAGACGAGAATCGCGCCGAACGTGCCGTTGGCAAAACGTGGTTGCAGCCGCCGACATAATCGCCGATCACTTCCGGCGTGTAAGCGCCGATGAATACAGAACCGGCATTTCGAATTTTTGGCAAAAGCGCTTCCGGGTCAGCGGTGGCGATTTCCAGATGCTCGGCAGCAATGCGGTTGGCCAGCGGAATGGCCGCTTCAAAATCATCGACCAGAATGACCGCGCCAAAATCGCGCCAGCTTGCGGAAGCTGTTTCTGCACGCGGCAAAGTTTTGAGCTGACGTTCGACGGCTTCTTCGACGGCCTTTGCGAAAGGCTCGTCATTGGTCATCAGGATCGATTGTGCCGCCGTGTCATGTTCGGCCTGTGCCAGAATATCTGCGGCGAGCCAGTCTGGATTGTTGTCCTTGTCGGCAATCACCAGCACTTCCGATGGTCCGGCGATCATGTCGATGCCGACCGTGCCAAACACGATGCGCTTGGCGGCAGCCACGAAAGCGTTGCCGGGACCGACGATTTTAGCAACCGGGGCAATAGTCTCTGTGCCATAGGCGAGTGCAGCAACAGCTTGCGCACCGCCAACACGATAGATTTCTGAAACACCTGCCAGACGTGCTGCCACCAGAACCAGCGGGTTCAGCTTGCCGTCGGGCGAGGGGACAACCATCACGATGCGCTCACAGCCTGCAACCTTTGCAGGCACGGCATTCATCAGCACCGAGCTTGGATAGCTTGCCGTGCCGCCCGGAACATAAAGGCCGACAGCTTCGATTGCCGTCCAGCGCGAACCGAGTTCCACACCAAGTGCATCGGTGTAGCGGTCGTCTTTTGGTAGCTGACGTGCGTGGTGCTTTTCAATACGCTCATGCGCAAGCTTCAGCGCTTCGATGGTCGAGGCTGGAGCCTCTTCAAAGGCCGCATCAATTTCAGCTTCCGTCACACGAATGCCGGTCTTATTCAGATCAATACGGTCGAAACGCTGTGAATATTCAATCAGTGCAGCATCGCCTTCGCGGCGCACACGGTCAACGATTTCGCGCGCAGCACGATCCACATCTTCCGAAACTTCGCGCTTGCCTGTGAGGAAAGCTGCAAACTTCTGTTCAAAATCAGGATCGTTTTGTCTGAGCGTCGTGGCCACGCTGGTATTCCTTTAATTATCAGTCATTTTCAGTCTGGGCAAAGCCCCTATGGTCAAAGCGGCAATCAGGCTTCGTGTTTTGGCACGGAGGCTGTTTCCCATGCTGGACCAAGATCTGTTAGCTGCGCTTCAATGCATTCTACATCGAGACGGATAGCGGCATTTGCCGAGAAAGTCAGTTCCAAAGTTCCGGCTGGTGCTTCGCCCGCGATAAAACGGATAGCCAGCAGTGAAAGAACCTCTTCGGTCTTCTGCCGGTCGATGCCGCTGCCTTTGACCGCTGTGACACGATTAAAATGCAAAGCGGTGCGGCGGCGTTGATATTGCGGCTTGCGGAACAGCTTTGGCTTGGCTTCTTCCCAAGCAAAACGGTTGAGCGTCAGCACAAAGCGCTTATCCGCCGCCAGATATTGCAGGTCTGATACTTTCAGAACTGCATCCTGAAGATGGGCGGACAGGACCTGCAAATCTTCCTCATCCAGCGCCACAAGCTTCAACATTTCCATATCTGGTATCATTCCCTGCTATTCTCAAAATGATGTTGGAAGCAACTTTACATGTAGCCACAAAAAAATCGACAGGCTTTTCAGCCTGTTGATTAATAAGCTGGGAATGAAAGAAAAGCCGGAATGCTGTGCGCAACTCCGGCTTTAGGTGATTATCCGCTGATGCGTTCGACATTCGCTCCGCAACGCGAAAGCTTTTCTTCCAGACGTTCAAAACCGCGATCAAGGTGATAGACGCGGTTGACGATGGTTTCGCCTTCAGCTGCAAGGCCAGCGATAACCAGCGAAACCGAAGCGCGCAGATCGGTTGCCATAACCTGCGCACCCTTAAGGCGCTCGACGCCTTCAACGGTTGCCGTCTGGCCGGACAGCGAAATCTTTGCGCCAAGACGTGCCAGTTCCTGCACATGCATGAAGCGGTTTTCGAAAATCGTCTCAGTAATGTGCGAAGTACCCTTGGCCATCGTCATCAAGCCCATGAACTGTGCCTGAAGATCGGTTGGGAAGCCGGGGAATGGGTCAGTGGTAACATCGACCGGATGAATGCCATGGCCATTGCGAACAACGCGCAGACCGCTATTGGTTTCGGTGATTTCCGCACCGGCCTTGCGCAGGACATCAAGCGCGGCAGTCAACTGGCTTGCTTCAGCACCTTCGAGCACAACATCACCGCCAGTCATCGCGACAACCATGGCATAGGTGCCGGTTTCGATGCGGTCAGGAATGACGCGAACGCGAGCACCCGACAGGCTGGTTACACCCTGAATGTGGATTGTCTCGGTGCCAGCACCTGTGATTTTTGCACCCATGGCGTTCAGGCAGTCGGCAAGATTGACGACTTCCGGTTCACGTGCAGGGTTTTCGATAATGGTTTCGCCCTTGGCAAGCACCGCTGCCATCAGCATGACATGGGTTGCACCGACCGAAACTTTCGGGAAGCGATAGCGTGCCCCAACAAGACCACCCTTCGGCGCGCGGGCTTTGGCATAACCGTTTTCAATGTCGATCTGAGCTCCAAGCGCCTGAAGGCACTCAAGAAGCAAATCAACCGGGCGCGTACCAATCGCGCAACCGCCTGGCAGCGATACGGTCGCTTCGCCCATACGCGCCAGAAGTGGTCCGATAACCCAAAAGCTTGCACGCATCTTGGACACCAGCTCATAAGGAGCAACGGTATCGACAATCGTGCGGGCCGTGAAATGGATCGTGCGCGAATAAGAACCGTCCTGATGTTCGCGGCGGCCATTAACCGAATAATCAACGCCGTGATTGCCCAAAATGCGGATCAGCTGCTCGACATCGGCGAGGTGCGGCACGTTTTCAAGTGTCAGCGTATCGTCGGTGAGAAGCGAAGCAATCATCAGTGGCAGCGCGGCATTTTTCGCACCAGAGATAGGAATGACGCCATTAAGCTTATTGCCGCCGACGATTTTGATGCGATCCATGCTGTTTCACCTTCTGGGCCGAAGCCGTTGCCCGGTAATCGATATTTGCAAATTCTGCGGTCTTGGGACTCGCAGTATTGCAATATGAAATTGACTGATCCTGCGGCGAAATTACGTCGATCACGAATCATAGTCGTGCGGTGACGCCAGCAAGAGATTAATTGCGCTTTTATAACAGCTCCTCCCTATCTTCAAGGAAGGCTTCACAACATACTTATTCGCTAAAAAGGCAGTGTTTAAAGTTTCAAATCCTGATTAAGCGCAACGGATCTCAATCCTGATCCTGTTTGCCGGCTGTAATGCCGTCGTTGCGCTCGTCTGCATCACCCGCACGTCTGGATCGAGATTGCACTTTGCGGCGCATCAGATTCGCCCGTAGCTGCTCTGCGCGCCGCTTTTCACGCGGGTCAGGCTGGCTGTGTTTGTTGTTTTTGGTGTCTTTTTCGCTCATGAGGACTGTGTACTACGGCGCATTGTCTGCGAAAAGTGGGTTTTATAGCTGCTTGTGGGAGATTTCCACATTATGTCAAAATAATTGCATTTGGTTGCTTGCGATTTGCGTAATGATGTGTCAGAAGTCCGCCGCGTTCAAGAGAATGCTGCGGTAGCTCAGTGGTAGAGCACTCCATTGGTAATGGAGAGGTCGAGAGTTCAATCCTCTCTCGCAGCACCAGTCTATATGCTTGAATTTATGCAGCTCCCTAAAATAATGACTTTTAGATCATTCTCTATATGCGCAGAGGTGTTCTCCCGCCCCACCTGTGTATTTTTTAGTTAATCAGTCTGAACCTGCCCCAGTTAGTTCGTTAACAAGCTTATTGTCCCACTTTGGGATCATTAGCCGATTGTATTATCTAATACTCGTAAGCTAATATCCCTTTATGTTCACTAAAAAGTGGCAATATCGCGCCGCATTTTGATTTTTAGCGGGGGCTATATGTCTGAATCGATAGGGCGAGACCCTTCAGTTCCACAAATTCTTCAACTGAAGCCTGCAAGTTGGCACTGGGGGAGAGCGATCCGCGCTGCTCTATGCATCAGTTTACCGTTTGCTGTTGGGCTAATGTTTAACGATATAATGACCGGCATGTGGATCGCCATGGGCTGTCTCATGATGGTGACCGGGGAAGGCTCTGGCAGCTATAGTTCTATTTATAAAAAAATGCTTATTGCCGCGCCCGTTGGCGCTTTGGGTTATCTTCTTGGCTATCTCGGTTCGTTGTCATGGGCAGCGGTCGTGATCGGAATGATGGTTGTTGGCTTTCTTGCGGCCATGCTAAGCAGTAAGAATAGCACCTTATCCATTGCTACACTGCAAACGCTGCTTCTTGCTTCAATCGCACTGGGTGTTCCCGCGATTACACCGTTTTGGCAGCCCGCCATTCTTTATCTCGTGGGAGCGGCCTTTTACGCGGTAGTTCTTGGCTTAGAAGCTCTCATTTGCGGCTGGCATTCGCGCGATGAGTTGCATCAAGCAAAACCTTCAAGCGTCTCACATCAGCATTCCGAGGGAACTGCGATCCCGTCGGTTGCTGCTGCTACAGCTTTTGCTGTTTGCCTTGGCGTGGCGTATTGCGCCTATTGGTTTGATCATAATGCACATTGGTTCTGGATACCGCTAACGGTCGGTCTGGTGATGAAGCCTGATTTTGGTTCGATAAAAGATCGGGCTATCCAGCGGGTTATTGGAACAATCGCAGGTGTCGTTATTGGTGCAGTGGTTCTGGCAACCCTATCAAAAGGCGCGCTGTTTGTTGCTGTCATGGCCGTTTTCGCGGGTTTGCTGCCTTGGGCCATGCAGCGCTCATATATTTTGCAGGCCGTATTTCTAACGCCACTGATCTTGATGCTTGTAGACGTAATTGCAGCTGGAACAGGGGATTTTGATTATGGAGTTCAGCGCCTCGTCGACACAGCAATCGGTGGCGCGATAGTGATTATTCTTGGCTATTTGCCACTTCGTTATTTCGAAAAATTGTCTAAGTAAGGTAGTGCGATCTTATCGCTGCTCTTTCCGCTTCTTTGAAAACTTAACGGCGGAGCATGCTTATCATTTGCTTTAATTTGCAGGAGCTTTCTGCTCTTAAATTTTTGATTTTGAATAAAACAAGCGCTTAGGAAGGTTGTATGGCGGAGAGAGCGGGATTCGAACCCGCGATACGGTTCCCCGTATACACACTTTCCAGGCGTGCGCCTTCAACCACTCGGCCACCTCTCCACTTATTTGCTGTCTTGAAATCCGCAAGCGCGGTAAGAACTCTCGCAAACACGACACCGTTCAAATCAGGCATTGGTTAGTTGCCAAAACAGATGCTGCGGCGCGCAATATAGCCAGAATACACATATGTTCAACTGCTATTTGTCAGTTTTTACGTTAATTTGTGTTTGGCTGTGCGAAAGTTTTTCATTGGCAATTAAGTAATTGTTTTTAAAAGATATTTTTATGGGTAGATCGGATTTCAGGTTTAGGCTACGCGCTACATTAGCCTTGTGTTAGGCTGCTCGGGCGAATTGAGATGATATTCGATAGCAATGAACGTGTATTTTCGCGTTTAATGCAGGTCTGTAAACTCGAGGATAGAAAGCCGTGTTTCGTTTTGTATTGCGTAGTCTCGCGGTGGTGTGTCTGGCGCTGGCGGTTATTTTTGCGGTTTTGGATGGTGCACGCTCGGTCGGAGCACAAGAATTCGTCGTGAAGCCATTGCTGGATATGTGGGCTGTTGGTGCACCAGAACTGCTGGGGGATGCAGAAGCATTTGTGACGCACTATATAGGCATAGCGGCTTGGGACAGGGTGTTCGTTCCTTTGCTTGAACAGCCAGGTTGGCTGGTGTTCGGCATACTCGCACTGTTGTTTTATCTGGCTGGCCATCGTCGCGAAAAGCGCTTTGGTAATTTTAGCGCACGTTAGCATCGGTATCAGGGCGCTATCTTCGGAAGTTACATAAGATCGGTTTGTCCAAGAGCGTTGCGCAGTATGCGCATATTCTCAGCTCTTCAGGAGGTGTTAATGAGTTTCCTAGACAGCTATCGCAAAAAGGTAGAAATGCCTTCACATCAGGACGCTTTACCGGGTCGCGCTGCCGCGCTTCCGACGGCAGCATCGCATTATGTATCGGGTAAGCCGCTTAAGGGGCCATGGCCGGAAGGCATGAAACAAATCATGTTCGGCATGGGCTGTTTCTGGGGTGCCGAACGGCTCTTCTGGCAGGTGCCAGGCGTTTATGTCACTGCCGTTGGCTATGCGGGCGGTATTACGCCTAATCCAACTTATGAAGAAACATGCACCGGTCTGACTGGTCATGCTGAAGTGGTGCTGGTCGTCTATGATCCCAAGGTTGTGAGCCTTGAAGAGTTGCTGACGCTATTCTGGGAAGAGCACGACCCGACGCAGGGCATGCGGCAGGGCAATGATATTGGCACGACCTATCGCTCGGTGATCTACACCTTTGATGCTGTAGATCGCGAAGCGGTTGAAAAGAGCAGGGATGCTTATCAGGCGGCGCTGGCGTCGCGTGGTCTCGGCCCGATCACGACGGAAATTGCTGATGCTCCGACGTTCTATTACGCGGAAGATTATCACCAGCAATATCTGGCCAAGAACCCGAATGGCTATTGCGGGTTGCGCGGGACGGGCGTGAGTTGCCCAATACCGGCTGCATCATAAGAAGCAAAAAAATCGCGCGGTTAGCCCCGCGCGATTTTCTTATTTAGGATCAGTATGCCTTCATCATCGCCGGTCAGTTCTTCAAAGTCGCTCCAGCCGATTTTCCTGTAAAGGTCTGGCTTGTCGGTATAGAGATAGGCTTCGCTATAGCCGAGTTCGTGGGCTGCCGTTTCAATTGAAGCCATGAGCGCCTTGGCAACACCTCGCCCACGAAACTCCGGTGCAACAAGCAGGCTTGCAACCCATGGCTTGAGATGGGGGTGGCTTTCGAGATCATTGTGAATGAGCAGAACAAAGCCTGCCAATTCACCATTCCAGAGCGCTGCACGCACGGCCTGACCATCAGTGGCGTGGATCAGCTCATTCAGAGCATCGACGATTTGTTCTTCGGTTGCGCCCGCTGCTTGTCCCCATTCGGCATGGTTCCATTTTGCGCAGATGGCTGCGAGATCTTTACGTTGTTCGAGGGTAATGATTTCGATCATGCTCTTACCAATGAGGTGGCTTCGTGATGGGAATTTCGGGTGCGGTTTGCCCTTCCAGCGTCAGAAACCGATCTGTCAGGGCTGAGTGTTTTTTATCGAGACGGTCTATCGTTTTCCACTGCTCCGCAATGACGGCGGAAAGCTCTTCAATCGTCTGTTCTTGTTGAGCGACCCGGATTTCAAGTTCTGTCAGGCGGGCTTCGGTAGACATGAGCAATGTTCCATACCAGTTGATATCGAAGAGATAAAAAATCCGCGCTGGCAGCTCAATATCGATTATCGAGCGGCCAATACGCGGACTATTATATTGCTTATCGTAAGGTTTGAAACTTACTTCGTGCCGTACATGCGGTCGCCGGCGTCACCGAGACCCGGAATGATGTAACCTTTTTCATCAAGGCTATCATCGATAGAAGCGGTGAAGACATCGACATCTGGATGAGCAGCCGTGAAGCGCTCAATGCCTTCCGGTGCTGCGAGCAGGCACAGGAACTTGATATTGGTCGCGCCGCGCTCTTTCAGCTTATCGATGGCTGCAATGGCCGAATGGCCGGTTGCGAGCATCGGATCGACCACGATAATCAGGCGGTTGACGATGTCTTCCGGTGCCTTGAAGTAATATTCGATTGGCTGAAGCGTGTCGTGATCGCGATAAAGACCGATATGGGCCACGCGTGCCGCTGGCACCAGATCCAGCATGCCTTCCAGCAGGCCATTACCAGCGCGCAGGATCGAAGCAAAAACCAGCTTCTTGCCTTCAAGCGTTGGCGCTTCCATTGGCATCATCGGCGTTTCGATATGCATGGTGGTCAGTTCGAGATCGCGTGTCACTTCATAGCAAAGCAGCAGCGATATTTCTTTCAGCAAACGCCGGAAACTGGCGGTTGAGGTTTCGCGCTTGCGCATAATGGTGAGCTTGTGCTGGACAAGCGGATGGCTGACGACATTAACGCCCATGTTGTTTCCACTTTTCTTGTTATCTTTATCGACTGTAACGGCTAATTAAGCCGGAGAAAACGCGTGGCAGGCGCGCACGCACAGTTTTCTATTTCTTCGAACATTTTGCACAGATGCGCAAGTGGCGATCACAAAAGGGGTATCGGCTTGCGGTCTGTGCTTGTATCGTCCGGTACAAGCTTTATATGCATCAAGCAAACGGAAAACGGAGATCGGCTTCGTTTCGCACATGAACCGGCAGGATAGTTATGAGCCAGCACAACGGCAATGCAGACCGCGTGGGCGCACAAGGTGGCATGGAGCATTCATTCGGCTTCAAAGCGGTCGATGAAAGCGAAAAGCAGGGGCTGGTCAACGACGTTTTCCATAAAGTCGCCAAGCGTTACGATGTGATGAATGATCTCATGTCGGGTGGCCTGCATCGCGTCTGGAAAGATGCGATGATTGGCTGGCTGGCACCATCCAAGCGTCCGGGCTTCAAGTCGCTCGATGTGGCTGGTGGCACGGGCGATATTGCTTTCCGTATTGTTGAAGCTTCGAATCGTCAGGCGCATGTCACCATTCTCGACATTAACGGCTCGATGCTGGGTGTTGGTCGTGAGCGTGCGATAAAGAAGGGTTTGGCTGACAATCTCGAATTTGTTGAAGCCAGTGCTGAAGAGCTGCCATTTGAAGATGCAAGCTTTGATGCTTACACGATTTCATTCGGTATCCGTAACGTGCCGCATATCGACAAGGCGCTGTCCGAAGCCTATCGCGTGTTAAAGCCCGGTGGTCGTTTCCTGTGCCTTGAGTTTTCGGAAGTCGAAATGCCGCTGCTTGATAAGATTTATGATCAGTGGTCGTTTAACGCGATCCCGCAGATCGGAAAGATGATTACGGGTGACGCTGATTCCTATAGCTATCTGGTGGAATCGATCCGCAAATTCCCCAAGCAGGAAGATTTTGCACGTATGATCCGCGAGGCGGGTTTTGAGCGTGTGAGCTATCGCAATTTCACCGGCGGTATTGCAGCCCTTCATTCCGGCTGGAAGCTCTGAGATCAATATGAGCGATATTTCTGCGGCTTTGAGATTGATGCGTGCTGGCTGGATCATGGCGCGCGAAGGCGTGCTTGGTTCGTTGCCGGTTGATGATGCGGCGGGATTGCCTGCTTTTGGGCATAAGGTTGCAAAGCTTCTTGCGCGCAAACGTGCGAAAGATGCACCTCGCTCAGAGCGTATTTCGCGGGCTATGAACAAGCTTGGCCCTTCCTATGTGAAATTGGGCCAGTTTCTCGCTACCCGTCCCGATATTGTCGGCAAGGATGTCGCGGCTGATCTGGAGCTTTTGCAGGATAGGCTCGATTTCTTCCCGCACGCAGAGGCTGTTGCAGCAATCGAGAGTTCTCTTGGCCGCAAGATTGACGATCTCTATGTGAGTTTTGATGCGCCGATAGCAGCTGCATCCATGGCGCAGGTTCATCCGGCTTATGTGATGAAGGATGGCGCGCCGCATAAGGTTGCGGTCAAGGTTATCCGTCCCGGCGTGCGCCAGCGTTTTGCGCGTGATCTTGAAAGTTTTTTCATGGTTGCGCGTATGCAGGAGCGGCATATACCGTTTACGCGGCGCTTGCGTCCGGTCGAGATGGTTGAAACGCTGCATCAGACCACGCGTATCGAGATGGATTTGCGGCTTGAAGCAGCTGCACTGTCCGAGATTGCGGAAAACATTAAGGACGATGAAGGCTTCCGCGTTCCCAACGTGGATTGGGAGCGCACGGGGCGCGATGTTTTAACGCTTGAATGGATCGACGGCATTAAAATGTCGGACATCGATGGCTTGAGAGCAGCAGGCTTTGATCTCAAAAAGCTTTCGGAAACACTGATCCAGTCGTTCCTGCGCCATACGCTGCGCGACGGCTTTTTCCATGCGGATATGCATCCGGGCAATTTGTTCGTTGATCCTCAGGGCGTTATTGTTGCCGTCGATTTCGGCATTACCGGACGACTGAATAAAGATCAGCGGCGCTTTCTCGCAGAAATTCTTTATGGCTTCATCACACGCGATTATCTGCGCGTGGCCGAAGTGCATTTTGAAGCAGGCTATGTACCACATACCCACGATGTTGCGAGCTTTGCGCAGGCAATTCGCGCAATTGGCGAGCCTATTCACGGTCAGCCAGCCGAAACCATTTCTATGGCGAAGCTGCTCACGCTTCTGTTTGAAGTGACCGAGTTGTTCGACATGGAAACACGGCCTGAGCTTCTGATGCTTCAGAAGACGATGGTGGTGGTTGAAGGTGTGTCGCGCACGCTCGATCCGCATTTCAACATGTGGAAAGCGGCAGAACCTGTTGTCGGCGGTTGGATTCGTAAGAATCTCGGACCGCAGGGCATGTTGCTTGATGCAAAAGACAGTGCCTATGCGCTGCTACATTTTGCTCGCAAAACGCCTGAAATGGTTGCGCGAATGGATCGTGCTACGGCTGCGATGGACGCGATGGCTGTCAAGGGTTTGCATTTCGATGCAGAGACAGCGGAAGCTATTGGCAGAGCAGAAGCACGTCATACGCGTTGGGGTCGCATTGCGCAGATAGTGATTGCAATTTCACTGGCTGCGATTGCAATTAAGCTCTATATTGAGCTTTAATTCAACATTTAGTTGATTATCCAACAGAAGAGTGATTTCATTGATTGCACCAGAAACCATCCGGTGCAATCAAATGGCCAGTATCACTATCCGCAACCTTGATGACGCAGCCAAAGAGCGGCTTCGCGTAAGAGCCGCTCAAAACGGGCGCTCGATGGAAGAAGAAGCGCGGCTTCTTCTTGGCGGGCTGGAAGAGACAAAGCCTCAAACCACAGTTTCCCCATCAGTTCTCGGTTCACTAAAGGGCAAGCGCATTCTTCTCATCATCAGTGGTGGTATCGCTGCTTATAAAGCACCGGATCTTATCCGCCGTCTGCGTGAACGCGGCGCGCATGTGCGTCCGCTGATGACAGCGGCAGCTCAGCAATTCGTGACGCCTCTGACGATTGGTGCAGTTGCTGCCGATCACGTATTTACCGATCTTTTCTCGCGCGAAGACGAACAGGATGTCGGCCATATCCGCCTTGCGCGTGATGCTGATCTGATCGTTGTCGCACCTGCAACGGCTGGCCTTATGGCTAAAATGGCCAATGGAATTGCTGACGATCTTGCGAGTGCCGTGCTTCTTGCACGCAAGGTGCCATTGCTGATTGCACCTGCCATGAACCCTGCCATGTGGGACAACGCCGCGACCCGGCGCAACCGACTGACATTGGAAAAGGATGGCGTGCATTTCATTGGGCCTGAAAAGGGCGAGATGGCGGAAAGCGGAGAGGCGGGCACAGGCCGCATGAGTGAGCCGCTTGCAATTGTCGCGGCAATTGAAAACCTGCTTGCGCCACAGGCAAGGCCGCTTGCAGGTAAAGTGATCGTCATGACATCCGGCCCGACACATGAGCCGATTGATCCGGTGCGCTATATTGCCAACCGTTCCTCAGGCAAGCAGGGCCATGCCATCGCTGCGGCCCTAGCACATCTGGGCGCCACGGTGCATCTGGTCTCCGGTCCTGTCACGATCGCTGATCCGCAGGGCGTCAACGTCACCCATGTTGAAACCGCGCGGGAAATGCAGGCGGCGGTCGAAAGCCATCTTCCCGCTGATGCGGCTGTGATGGTTGCAGCTGTTGCCGATTGGCGGACGGCTAATGCAGCCGATCAGAAGATCAAGAAACAGCCGGGTGAGGGCGCTCCGACGCTGAGCATGGTCGAGAACCCGGATATTCTGGCAGGCGTGGGCCATAGTGAAAAACGTCCCGCTCTTGTGGTGGGCTTTGCTGCGGAAACGCAGGACGTTCTCGCCAATGCCGGTCGCAAGCTCGACAAGAAAGGTGCCGACTGGATTATTGCCAATGATGTGTCTGGCGATGTGATGGGGGGCGATCGCAACCGCGTGCGTGTTCTGAGCCATGCTGGCATTGAGGAATGGCCGGAAATGAGCAAAGAGCAAGTGGCTGAAAAGCTTGCAGAAAAAATTGCATCAGCACTTCTCGAAATAAAAAGCTGAATTTTTTATCTGGGGCATGTCACATTCACATGCAGCTATTTCGTCCTGATGGTGAACGACAAGACATTGGTCAACATCAAGGAAAAGAGATCATGGAACTAAGACTTGCCACTTACACTTTCGCACCACAGATCATGCAGGCAATGGTGGAACTGGAAAAGCGCGTTGCCGCTTCCGGGCTTGAATATAGTCTTTATGAGTTGGTGAAAATCCGTGCTTCGCAGATCAATGGCTGTGCTTATTGTATCTATATGCATACGGCTGATGCGCGGAAGGCTGGCGAAACCGAAGAGCGTCTCTATCTGGTTGCTGCATGGCGTGAATCACCGCTTTATACTGCGCGGGAGCGGGCGGCACTTGGATGGACCGAGGCGCTGACACTCGTGGCCCAGACTGGTGCACCGGATAAGGATTTCGATGCTTTGAAAGCGCATTTTTCCGACGAAGAGATCGTCAATCTGACCATGCTTATCACCACCATCAATTCCTGGAACCGCATTGCGGTTGGTTTGCGTCTCGTTCATCCGGTCAAAACCGATGCCGCTGCCGCTTGAGCCAAATATCAGTGATGCGGGTGTGTTCGAAGCTTTGCGGCCTCGGCTCATCCGCATTGCCTATCGTATGGTGGGCACCCATGCCGAAGCCGAAGACATTGTGCAGGATGCTTGGCTGCGCTGGAGTGCTGCGGATCGTGCAACCATCCGTGAGCCGCAGGGCTGGCTCACGCGTGTGGTCAGCCGTCTTGCGCTCGATCATCTGAAATCAGCAAGGGTGCGGCGCGAAACCTATCCCGGCACATGGTTGCCTGAACCGCTTGTGGAGGATGAAGAGGACCGCAGCGACGATATCACTTTGACATTGATGCTGGCGCTCGACCGTCTGTCGCCGCTTGAGCGGGCGGGATTTCTTTTGCATGACGTGTTCTATATGGGCTTTGAGGAGGTCGGGCGTGTGCTTGATCGCGATGCGGTGGCCTGTCGTCAGCTGGCGAGCCGCGCACGCAGCCATGTTCGACAGGAGAAGTCGCGGTTTTCGATGCCTGAGGATCGCGGTCGCACGATTGCCGAGGCTTTCTTTCAAGCGTCGCGCAGCGGCGATATGACGGCGTTGAAAGGTCTGCTGGCTGAAGATGCTGTGATGTATTCCGACGGTGGCGGTATCCGCAATGCAGCGCTCAACCCGATATATGGGCGTGAAAAGATAATGCGCTTTTATGACGGTATTGCGCGTAAGACTGATGGGCTGGTGCCTGCCATCAATCATTTTGCGCTGTTTGATGGCTTACCCGGCCATATGAGCCTTGAGGCGGATGGCTTGCCGCAAGTCGTTGCTCTGGATGTGCAGGATGGGCTTATCAGAGGGGTTTATCTCATCCGCCATCCGCAGAAGCTTACGCATCTGCGGATGGGATAATCAGCACTAAATCTCTGTTTTAAAGCGTATCTTATCCGAAAACCGGTTCCCACTTTTCGGGATACGCTTTATCAGGCCTTTTCGCGGACCTGATAATCCTTGATCGCGGCAAAGCGGATTGCCTTCCAGCGCTCAGCTTCATAGTTGAGCGAGAATCCGTTTTGCGCGAGAAACACCGGATCATTGTCGAGATCATGTGCAATATCGGCGCGGTGTGAAGCAATGAAGCGGTCAAGCTCTGCTGGTTCATCTGCCGTGATCCAACGGCAAACGGAGAAGCGCGACATTTCAAAGCCGACAGGCAATGAATATTCGATCTTCAGGCGTTCGGTCAAAACGTCGATCTGGAGAGCGCCGACGACGCCGACAATCGCTGGAGAGCCATCATCGGGCACGAAAAGCTGCACGACGCCTTCTTCTGCCATCTGTTGAAGCGCTTCACGCAGCTTCTTGGCCTTCATCGCATCATCGAGGCGTACCCGGCGCAGGATTTCCGGCGCGAAGTTTGGCACGCCGCGGAACAAAATGTCTTCGCCCTCGGTCAGCGTATCACCAATACGCAATGTGCCATGGTTCGGGATGCCGACGACGTCGCCTGCAAAAGCTTCGTCAGCGATCTGACGCGAACGCGCAAAGAAGAACTGCGGCGCAGACAAGCTCATCGGCTTGCCGGTACGAACCAGCTTGGCCTTCATGCCGCGTGAAAGCGTGCCGGAGCAGACGCGCAGAAACGCAATACGGTCGCGATGGTTCGGGTCCATATTGGCCTGAATCTTGAACACGAAGCCGGTCATTTTGGCTTCGGTAGCGCCAACCATACGGGCATCTGCCTTTTGATCGCGTGGGCTTGGGCCGAAATCGCAGAAGGCTTCAATCAGATCGCGCACGCCGTAATTTTTCAGCGCCGAGCCGAAATAAACCGGCGTCATATGTCCTTCGCGGAAGGATTCAAGATCGAACGGGCGGCAAACGCCCTGCGCCAGTTCGAGACTGTCGATCCATGCCTGACGTTCGTTTTCCGGCAGAAGCTTTGCTGCTTCTTCGGGTCCGCTCACTTTGGTTGGCTTTTCTTCGGAATCCTTCTGGCGCACAGTGTTGTTGCGCAGATCATAGGTGCCGGCAAAGCTTTTGCCGGAGCCGATAGGCCATGTGATTGGTGCTGTATCAAGCGCCAGCTTTTCTTCGATCTCATCAAGGATTTCGAGCGGGTCGCGGGCTTCGCGGTCCATCTTGTTGACGAAGGTTACGATTGGAATATCGCGCATTCGGCAGACTTCAAACAGCTTCAACGTCCGTGGCTCGATACCCTTTGCGGCGTCGATGACCATAACGGCGGAATCCACTGCTGTCAGCGTGCGATAGGTATCGTCCGCAAAGTCTTCGTGGCCCGGTGTGTCGAGCAGGTTGAAGATGCAATCCTTATACTCAAACGTCATCACGGAGGTGACAACCGAGATACCGCGATCGCGTTCGATGTTCATCCAGTCTGAACGGGTCTGGATGCGGTCTTTCTTGGCCTTCACTTCGCCGGCAAGCTGGATAGCGCCGCCGAACAGCAGCAGCTTTTCGGTGAGTGTGGTTTTACCGGCATCCGGGTGCGCGATGATCGCGAAGGTGCGGCGCTTTGAAACTGGATGGTCTTGAGCGGACATAAAAGAAACTCGTAATTGCGAAAGGATGGGCTGCGCAAAACGCGCGCCGCGAAGATGTTGCGCTGCATCTAGCAGTCATTGGGCAAAAGGTCGAGTTGAAATGAAAAAAGCGGCGTGTGAACGCCGCTTTGTGTCGTTTGAGAGGCTATATTAGCGCTTGATGCCAAGGCCGAAGGCAATGAACGACCAGCCTTGGAAGATCAGATCTATGGCAAGGAACAAGCCGAGAATGAACAGGCTGTTGACTGGCCACTGCATTGCGATGACGAGGCCCGCGAGCGCGGTGATAACACCTGCGGCAACAATCCAGCCCCAGCCTGCTGCGGGTTTTGAATGAAAACCAAGCCAGATACGGAAAATGCCAGCACCAATTAGGGCTGCTGCCAGAAAGATAGTGAATACGCTGGCGGCGAGAAACGGATTGGTGAATGCAACAATACCCGCAGCGGCATAAAGCAGGCCGCTCAGCAGCCAGAAGAAGAAGCCGCCCCATGTCTTTACGCCGAATGCGTGGATGATTTCGATGATACCTGCGACCAGCATCATGATGCCGACATAGTAAACCGAAACCACGGTAGCAAGCACGAGATTGCCGAACGCAATGCCGCCCAGAATCAGTAGTGCCACGCCAAGAGCGACAAACCAGCCCCATTTTGTTGTGACTTCTGTCGGAAGATTAGAACGGTTAAAATTACTTTGCGTTGTCGCCATGAGATGTCCCTCTGATTGCAAGTCCCACAGCTAATATAAAGTAGATCGCAGATTTGGCCAGTGAACTCTATAAGTTTGGTTTATTTGGTAAATGAGTGTTGGCGGATTGGGCTTTCCACTATATCTCTAGGCCGTTGCAGTGCGTTTCAGGATAAGGTCGGTTTATGTTTGATATTCTTTCACATTATTGGCCGCATATCCTCGCAGTTCTGTCGATCATTCTTGGTGCAATAGCTGCCATTCACGCTACAATGACCAAAGATGAAGTTCGCACAGCACTCGGCTGGGTTGGCGTTATTGTGCTCTCACCCATCGTCGGTGCTGTGGTTTATGGTCTGGCTGGTGTCAACCGGATCAGACGCAATACGCTGAGCCATCAACGCGACAATGCGGGCAATATAGCGCTCTATCATCTGTCTCATTTCGACACGACCAATGACCGAGTGCGTGAAGCTTTTGGCCGACAGTTTGGCGCGATGAAAATCCTCGGCGACACTGTCAGCCTTTATGATTTCACCAGCGGCAATAACATTCAAATGCTGCAAACGGGCGACGAAGCCTATGATCAAATGCTGGAAGCCATTGCTAAGGCCGAACGCAGCATTATGCTCGAAACCTACATTTTTGACCGAGACGCGATCGGTCAGAAATTTGCTGATGCTCTGGAAGCAGCGGTTAAACGTGGCGTTGAAGTGCGCGTGCTGGTTGATGCTGTGGGCGCTCGTTATTCCATTCCGAGCATTGTCGGTTTGTTGAAGGAAAAAGGTATTATTGTTGATGTCTTCAACGGTAATATCATCATGGGTCTGCGTTTGCCCTATGCCAATTTGCGTACGCACCGCAAGATCCTGATCGTTGATGGAAAGCTCGCCTTTACTGGCGGCATGAACATTCGCGGGGCTTTTGTGAAGGCCATTGCGGGTGACGACGTAGCTTTCGACACGCATTTTCATATCGAAGGCCCGGCAGTTGCCGATCTGTTTCATGTGGCGTCTGAAGACTGGCGCTTTGCAACGGGAGAGCTTTTGAAGGGGGATGCGTGGAGCATTGTTGCACCCAATGACCCGCCGGGAACTGGCAAGCTGATCCGCGTTGTTGGGTCTGGCCCCGACAAGAATATCGAAACCAATCACCGCATGATGATGGGCGCCTTTTCGATTGCTCAGGAGCATATTCTGATCATGTCGCCTTATCTGCTGCCGGACCGTGAATTTATCAGTGCGCTGGTCACAGCAGCGCGGCGCGGGGTGTCGGTCGATGTCGTTATTCCGGGCGTTAACAATCTCAAGCTGGTTGATCGCGCCATGCGTGCGCAGTTTGATCAGTTGCTCAAAGGCGGCTGCCGCATCTGGCGCGCTGGCGGAGCGTTTAACCACTCGAAGCTGATGACCATCGACGGCGCATGGTCTTATGTCGGCTCATCTAATTTGGATGCGCGTTCGCTTCGGCTGAACTTTGAGATTGATCTTGAAATTCTGGATCGGGATGTCGCACTTCAGGTGGAAGAACGCATCGGCAAGGCAATTGAAACCAGCCGTGAAGTCAATCTCACAAGGCTGAAAAACCGCCCATTCCATGAGCGGCTGATTGACCGGATTATCTGGCTCGGATCGCCTTATCTTTAATTCTTAATGGAAGAGTTGCTGGTCAGCAGCGATGGATTGAACTCTTTCAAAAGTTGTGAAGCAGTTCTGAGATCAAGATGTGCCTTGATTGGCAGATGATCGGATGCCATGCGCGCGAGCGGCGTGTTGTGCACTTCGACAGCTGTTACCAAATTATGCGGCGTGCCAAGAACGCGATCCAGCGCGAAGATTGGAAAGCGTGATGGAAAGCTCGGCACAGCGGTCGCGACATGGTTGAAGGTCGGCATGAGCGACGCCAGCGATGAACGCTTGCCGATACGCCATTCGTTGAGGTCACCGATCAGCAAGGTTGGCAGCGTGTCGGCATCTTCCAGGGCGGAAAGGATGCTTTCGGCTTGCTGCTGGCGTGAGCGCTTCAAAAGCCCGAGATGGGCAGCGATGACGCGTAAAGGGCCGGAGGAAAACTGCAAGTCCGCGACAAGCGCGCCGCGTGGCTCAACGCCGGGCAGTGCCAGCTGGCGAACATTGCGCACAACGCCTTCGCGAAACAGCAATATATTTCCGTGCCAGCCATGGCCTTTCGGCATGGTTGAAGTGATCGGCACAGGAACGAGACCGTGACGCTTTTCGAGCAGACCAAGATCAAGCAGACCGGAGCGCTCGCCAAAACGTTTGTCCGCTTCTTGTAGCGCGATCACATCCGCATCGATTTCGCTGATAACATCGGCAGTACGCTGTGGGTCAAAGACCTTATCAACGCCAATGCATTTATGCACATTATACGAAGCAATCGTAATATCACCTTCCGGCGTATCGGGGTGATGGGGGCGAAATCCGGGCCGGTTACGGATTGCAGTCAGTATCTTTGTGGAAATCCGACCCGGTGTTTTCTTCTTCTGCACGCGTTGCTGCCTCGTATTATGATCCGAAGAGTATTGTTACTCTTAAATAGGGCATTTTGCAGTTTGAACAGTATTTATATTCTATCTCGTGATGAAGCGGATGATCCGATCAGTTAGCCCCGCATAGGGCGGCTTAATCATATCCGTTGAGGCGGGCGTATATTTGGTCAGTACCGGCATGGCTTTGGAGAACGTAAGGAAGCCGTCATGTCCGTGATAATGCCCCATGCCACTGTGCCCGACGCCGCCAAAGGGCAGATCACCGCACGCGAAATGATAGAGTGTATCATTGATGCAGACACCACCGGCCACGACTTGCGAAAGTACGGTTTCGACTTCTGCTGAGTTGTCGCTGAAGCAATAGAGCGCCAGTGGTCGCTCATGCTTTAATATGAGGGCAATTGCTTCATCAATCGACCGATAACTTATAATCGGCAGCAGCGGCCCGAAAATTTCATCGTTCATGATTGCGCTGGTCGGGGCTGGTTCAAGAACGAGCGTCGGCGTCACAAGCCGCGACTGACTCTCTATTGCTGCGTCATCCAATAAAGGTATGACGGCTTCGCTTTTGTCTTTTGCATCATCAAGCAGTCCAGCAAGACGCGAATACTGCATATCATTGATGATTGTCGTGCGGTCGGCTTGAGCGGTGTCGCCGCTATATCGCTTTTGCGTTTCGGCACGCAGCAAGCTTACAAAATCATCGCGTTTGCTGTGATTGATAAGCACATAATCTGGCGCGATACATGTCTGACCAGAGTTGAAATATTTGCCCGTCGCAATCAATGCGGCGGCACGTTTGAGATTGGTGCTTTCGCTGATGATGGCAGGTGATTTTCCGCCAAGCTCTAGGGTGACGGGCGTGAGGTTTTCAGCGGCTGCCTTCATGATCTTGCGCCCCACAGACGTTGAACCTGTAAAGAACAGATGATCAAAGGGCAGGGCGGAAAAGGTGGCTGAGAGTTCTGCATCGCCCAGAATGACCGTTGCCCTATCCTCTGGGAAAACATCCGCTATCAACTTGCGCAGAAACTCGGAAGTATTCGGTGTGTGCTCTGAAGGCTTCAGAAAAACGTGGTTCCCGGCGGCGATTGCAGCGACAAGTGGCGCGAGTGCGAGATTGACCGGATAATTCCACGGCGAAATGATGCCGACCACGCCGAGCGGTACAAAACGCAGTTCTGCTTTTGCGGGCCAAAGCTTCCAGCCCGCCTTGCGGCGTTGTGGCTTCATCCAGCGTTTGAGATGATGCAGCGAGTGGTCGATTTCGGCAAACACTACACTGGCTTCGCCCAGCAATGTTTCATGAACAGAACGATTGCCAAAATCGGCATTGATCGCCTTTGCCATGTCCTCAAGGCGTTCATGCAGCAGCTTACGCAAAAGCCGTAGATCATCGACACGCTGCTCATAGGAGGGGCGGTCGTCGAGCCAGCTTTGCCTTAAATGCTCAAAGGTCGTGCGAAGCTGGGTATCAGCGCTCATAGGCAAAGTTCTCGGTTGATCGGGCAAAGAGGAATTGTGCTGCATAATACGTGCTAAGCACCCAAAAGCCAGCCAATGGGATTGGCGTGTGAAAGCGGTTGAAGGCTAGCAAAGTGTCGCTTGCCATGAAGAAAAAGCCGCCAGCGGCTGCAAGCCATGCGCTGTAGCGCGGTGTGGTTTCGGGCGGCATGGAGATTGCGCGGCTGAAAGCTTGCGCTGCCATAACCGCAATCGCAATTGCATAGATAACAACCGGAATTTTCATTGCATTTGGCAGGCTGGTCCATAGGCCCGCAATAATCGCAATTGCAAAAGCGGCAAAGATTGCAAAGACAAGCTTGTTGCCTGCGAATTTCGTATTGCGACAAAGAGCATAGATATAGATGCAATGGGTAATCAGAAAACAGATCAGTCCCGCCAGAAAATAATCTCCGGGCAGCATCAGAAAAAAGTCTCCTGCCGCCGCAAATAAAAGGCCAAAGGCAATCGTAAATCCGTAGCTTTTGGAGATCAGGCGCGGGGCTGCCAGAATTGCGCAGAGCAACAGCAATGTTGCGGTGGGTTTCGTGAGATAATGAAGCCAGCGCCAGAAAATTGCATCACTGTTTTGGCCAAGAAGACTGCTGAAAATCGCACAGGCAGCACAGATGAAAAACAGTTTAAAGAACACACCATGGCGTTCAAAATCGAACAGCTTCTTGTGTCGCATTTTGCTCCCCCATTGCTTTCGTCAGGCCGTTTCCCTTGTTTTTCTGAGGCCTTTTATGCGGCTTACGGCTCGCTTTGCTTCTCTGCCTCACGCCGACGTTTGCGACCCATACGTTCCGCTCGTGTCGAGAGTTCGCTATTTCCTTCCAGATCGGATTGCAAAATAAGGCCATGTTCTTTGAGCCAGCGAATTATCTCACCAAACTCAAGATCATAGGTAGGCTGCGCCATCTGATTTGATCCTCAACTTGCAAACACTCTCAGGCAGGATGCGCGGAGTTGCTGCATGTGGCAAGGCCCAAAGCTTTGCGATGCAGGAAAGCCTGGCGGGTTAACGTTTTATTAACCATTCGCTTTCACTATAAGGGCATAACTGTTGCGGTGACTGCGGATGTACCAGCACTGTCAGCAGCATAAAAAAGTCGGCAAATTGTCGGCTTTTTTCGTATCTGGATAATTTTCTGTTTTAACTGTGTGTACTTCGACTGCTAGCGCAGACAACAAAAAAGCCCGCTTTCGCGGGCTTTTTGGGGTGCTTCTGGACCTTGGTAGTGGTCTGAAGACTTGGAAATGGTGCCAGAAGAGGACTGTTAATTATCTAATAAGCATTTGTTTAGTAGTGATTATTATGTTTTGGTTTTTCTTTTATACCAACAAATATACCAACATTTCAAAATGTTGCCCGATATTTGCATGATAAAATTGAACGCCCAATTTATGTAAAGCTGCGGCATTATGAACAAGCTGTGATTCACAATAAAGCTGAAGTGCGTCGGGCACGTTTTGCAGCTTAAAGGTAGAGCTTGCCACATACTGATTACAATGGTGTAGCGAGATGATGCCCTCAATTCGCGACATATGTCAGCTTTGCGGTAGCTAGCAGCCCCACTACTTTATTTTGCTTGTGCGTTATTCCTCTGGCCACTAGCGGCCTTTTGCAAGATGAGCTGAGCCTGGATCGAAGGTATTGAAACAGCTGGCTGAAGTATCTAAATATTGAACAACTTGTTTCGAGAGCTGTCGTTATCGAGTTTGATTCGTCGGGGGACAAATTTCGTCAATGGCAATAACGGAGAAATCCATCAAGCTTCTGTGGTCAAACGCAGCAGGTCGCTGCTCATTTGATGGTTGCCGTGTTCGCCTCTCTCAGCGGGAAGCCGAAGGCCGTGCGCCGTACACAATAGGTGAAATGGCCCACATTCGTGGTAACAAACCTGGCGCGAACCGCCATGATACCTCCCAGACTTCTGCAGAGCGCGACGACTACACTAACCTCATCCTGCTTTGCCCCAACCACCACACCGAAATCGACGAGAAGCAGAATGAAGGGGTCTTCACCGTCGCAATATTGCTCAAGATGAAGACCAAGCACGAAGACTGGGTGGATCAGCGTACAGACACAGACGAGTCACTCGAGAGGCAAACGCTTGCCCAGTCCATCTTGGTCCTCCTCGAGGAGAATCATCAGTCTTGGCTAACCTATGGCCCCATGTCGGAGCTCGCCCTGAGTGAGCCTCACAACGATGAAGTCTTCTCCATCTGGGTTTCCGAGCGTCTGTCCACCATCGTGCCGAACAACCGGAAGATCACTGGTCTGCTCGAGCGGCACAGAGGTGCACTCGACCCTGACGACCAAAAGGCCATCTCGGCGTTTTTACTCCATTCGCGTAGCTACGAGAGCTGGGTCAACGACGAGATATCATATGCTGGCGTTCTGCGTTTTCCCGCAGAGTTCGCCGATCGGATAAGGAGGGCAGCAAATGGCGGCGCGTAGCAACCTTTTCCCTTGGCCGAGCCATTATGGCCATTTTCGCTTTTTCGAGGATCGGATGAAGAGCCATGGCCGGGTCGCGAATCTCGCATATGCAGGAAATGGGCTTTACGAGCTAACGCGCGATACTGGACAAGTCCTTCGTGTTTTCATCTGCGAATGCTACTCGTTCGGCGTCGCCCAGTTCATCGACGTACAAACCCAGCTCGGTCATGTGGATGTCGTGATCATCAATTCCAATTGGTGTGGCTACACCAAGGATGCGCGGGAGCATTGCGGCGCTGCGCAAGTTGGTCTGTTCACTATTGCTGAGTTCATGGGAGCTCTGGGACAAGAGGACTTCTGGAACTATCAGACTCCAGCGGAACGCGAGCGAGAGAAGGCCGTCCGACGCGGATGACGGAGAGCGTTCAAATCTACGGCTTCGGATCACGCTTTCATGGGATGACGCCAGCGCACGACGTAGACCTCTTGATCGTTCATTCCGACGTCGGTTCGGCGTCCTGCCACTTTGCCATCCATTGCAAGCAACTTCTGTCGGCGGTAGTTCCCAATGCCGACATCACAATGTTGTCCCGAGATGAAGAAGCCGACCTGCGGTTCATCACTCAATCGTGCGCGATGCCGCTCGGCCACGTCTGCTCTGGAACCGTCAAAGAGGATGTCAAACGGATCGGACTTATTATCGCTGATCGTGCGCATGCTTAATGACCGAAAAGCGTTGATCCAATTACGCGCGGTTTCTCTCTTAATAGGTAGAAACATGGGGCTAGGTTGTTGGAATAACGGAAACCAATCTGACTAATTAAATCCTGACTTCACTTGAATAGAATCTGAAAAATATCGTGATATACTTTCCATCTCTGCCTGATCATTCATCAATCTGACGCAGACTAGATTTTTTTTCGTTCGCGAGGCAGCCACGTATAGAAGCTTCCGTGATGCAATATCCCTTTTCGTAGATGGGGCCCCATCATTAAAACAATTCACAAAATCGTATTCCGTCGTCCATCCGTACTCGTCAATTACGAGCAGCACGTTCTCTATCCCGGTCCCTTTCGTTTTATGCATCGTGGCGAAGCCGCCATCATTTTCCTCGTAGTCGTAGAACGACAAGACTTCTTCAAATCGAAGTTCGTCTGAAAACAATGCGGTAAAGAATGCCTTTTGTTTGATTTCGTTGGCCCGGTCGTCGTATTCGGTCTCAATTAAATCCGCATTTAGGTTCTGTGTCGGTGCAGTCTCAATTTCCTTGAGCATCTGCGCTTTAGTTTTATGGCCACTGGTATGTAGAGCTTCAAAAGCCTTGAATACGGGATCCTCCTTAAGACGCGCTAACAGCTCGTCACGGCGCTTCAAAAACGCTGCGTGGCTCTCTGAAATTCTGATCAGCCCAGCTTTCGCTGCAAATTCCACTGCTTTGTAAGCGGAAAGGTCCTTGGCAGTGAGTGCACGTAGCATCTGGTCCAGCTCGGTTTTGTCAGAGACCGAAGAAATCGAAAATCCCCGCTTTCGAAGACCGCTGATCAAGCGATTGTATGAGCGCCTGTTCCCGGGCAGGCTCTGATGCAATGTCGTCAAATTGACTATTTCATCAAACTGCAATCGATCGAGTGTTTTGCGCATTCGGTCTCGGGGCTCCGAGTACCGATAGTCAAATATCTGATAGAGCCGTCCAAAACCTACATCATTGGCAATCGACTTGTTCGTGAGTTTTAGCTGGACGTAGCCGGGGAAATCTTGGCTGACGCTTCCAACAAGATCATCGAGCGCTTCACGAAACAACGCGGCATTGGTTTTCCGATCTTGTGTTTTATCACCCGTGTCTACTTTGTCTGGGGCGAAATCATACAGCAGCTTTACGCTGCCTTCTCTGCTCTCAGGAGGTTCAATCGTGCCGTCATCGAGTGTTTTGAGCGCTACTTCTTGCTTTAATCCGTCTGTGCGAAACTTATTGGCGAAGGTTATGACCTGTGGGGAGCAACGGTAATTGTCGTCCTTCTCCACAAGAACGATTTCCTCTGCGTCGATATGCTCTTGAGCACTCCCTATACCATCTGAGTAAATGGCCTGCTCAGAATCTCCAAACAAGCCAATGATTGTTTGTGATGGCTTGGGTAAGCAGCGGAGCAAAACGCGTATTACATCCGCGTTCGTATCCTGATACTCATCAATGAAGATGCAATCATGCCGATCCGATACAATCTTTCCTAGCAGCGGGAACTCATAGAACATCTTGCAAGCAATGGCGATCAAGCCGTCATGCCCGAATGAGGGCTCGTTGAAATTGTCGAATTTTGATTCGTTGTAGAAGAATTCGTCGGATTTTCGGACTGCTAGTTTTGCGCGAATTTCCTGGTTTAGCCCAGCAATTAATTCGTTCATCTGCGCGATATACGTCTCCGGGGTCTTATCGTATTCCCGCTTCCCGATTACCTTAGGTGTTAATTCGCCTAGAACAGTCTGGCGACGACCCTCCAATTTCTCGTATGCCTTCTTGTAACGCCCATGTTCCTCTAACTTTCTGAGCTTTTCGTCTCCGCCATAATGTTCATCCCCTAAGCCGACAAAAGCAGGAAGCTCGAATAGGGCGGGAAAAACATGCTGAATGTTTCGTTTGTATGGCGAGATTATCCCGCCCAGAAACGAGTGGATAGTTGAGACCTTTATGTCAGCCGAAATACGATCGGCTATCTCGTCGGCAGCTTTATTCGTATGCGTTATGCATGCAATTTTGAGCTTCCGATTGACCGAAAGCGCTTTCTGAATGACTTTCTTCAGGCTCTCGGTTTTGCCGCTTCCCGCGCCGCCTTGAAGGATAAAGCTTCTACCATCACCAATAATTTCGACAATCCGATCTACCGGATTCAATTTCTGTGAATCCATTTCAGACCATCCATAATATATTCGGGCGCTTCCCATGTCTCGCCGTCAACCAATGCTGCATATAGAAGAGATCCAGCGAAGTCGGATTTCTTACTTAGAATGCTTTCCGTGAGGGCGTAATAATCGCTCCCCTCAAATTCATCGATGTCTTTAAAGTTTTTGAGCCCTTCCAGGCCGTCTTTTCTACTTCTTATCTTTTCAAAATTCTTTGCAATAAAAGCGTCTTCGAAGCTTCTTGCGTGATAGCCATTTTCTTTTACCTGGTATGCAATCTTAATGTGCCCGTCATCACATGCAATTTCGCCACTCAGCAGACGCTTGTGCCATTCTTGATACTCGACGGGATTGTCTTTCGGAGCCGAAAGGAAGTGTTTGAGAGTTTCGTTTGATGTGTGTGTCGAGCCCTCTACCTGCCATGCATTGTAGCTAGATTTTCCGGTTTTCTCGTTGGTTACGGACTTGGTTGTGTCAATGTCTGTAATTATTAGAGTACGGACACCGATGAAATTCAGGAATGGTACAAAAGCACGCGCGTTCGCACCAACCTCCAGTACTGAGATGTTTTGAGATGACAGGCCGCCTGCCTCGGTGACCTCTTTATTCTCTTTATCGTTATCGTGCATCTCAATAAACAATGGGAGGAGAATGCGTTCAGTTGTACCCTCGATAAAAATAGCCTTATGGGCAAAAAACAGCTCAGCCGAATTGATGGTGAGATATTGTTTCAAAAATTTAAATAACGCCTTTCCATCGGCACCAAGCTCATCGTATTCCTTACTGAGATCGGTATGAAAATTCTTGATAGTGACCGGGCTTGTGGCCGACGATCTTGATAGATATCTAATATCTTCAAATTTTGATTTTGATACAATGTGGGACGAATGAGTAGTTACTAAAGCTTGCAGGTTAGGTATCTCAGATACCAATCTATGGATTTTGCCCGCAAACACATATTGCATCTGCGGGTGCGTATGAGCCTCGGGCTCCTCAATCAACAAAAGGTTCAACGGCGCATTACGCGTTGCGAAATCGTCACGGCAAAGTTCGATCTGTAAAAGCAGATACAGGATATTTAGATAGCCGAGGCCGCTATAGTGCTCTGGAAGAAAGTTATCTGTGTCGCCATAGATAACCTGTGATGAATTCTCAATGAGAGACTGGGACTGAATATTAGAGACCACTTTCAAATTACCAATGTCCAGAAAGTCACGGGAATTTGTTAGAAAGCTGCCGAAAACTTCCTTATATTGCTCGCCTAGTTTCGTGTCGATATCAGCCAAAATAGATCTAAGCTTTTCTATGCTCCCATCGCCGGGCTTATCTGCGCTAGTGTCATCGTCTGCTTCAACGGAAGCATCTGCTTCAATATTTCGTTTACGGAAGAATTTGGTTGATATCGCAGAAAGTGGCTTTGAACCGCGTCCGGCATCCTCTGAGCTTACAACGTTTCTGCGGGCGTGGATGACCTGGAAGTTTAGGAGAGCATGCAGGCTGGTGCGCTCCTTCTCCTCAAGCTGATTACGGTGAGACATGTAGTAAGCTTGTTCGCCGACATGCCCAAAATCATCAAATGCATATACTCTTACGTCCAGAAATTTTCCTGAAAGGTTATTTTCAATGAACTTCTTACGTTCTTTTTCATCAGACGGGAGAACGCGAAGAAGCTTTTTCTTATCGATTGTACATTCGAACAGAATACTCGTGTGCCGCCTTGCTGGATCAAGGTCCAGCATGAACTCGGAAAGAATACCGAGATCATCCGCCTCAGTATAGGAAATGCGGAGCACCATTCTAATCGCGAGTTCTTCGACGCTCGTCTCATCGTCTATTTTGAAAATCGCCTCCCGCAGACTGAGCGGAAAATCTGTGAAAGAAAATGTGTCCGGTCGTTCGAGGAATTTTTCGAGCAATACGGCGAAAGATGTCTTTCCAGTATTGTTTTTCCCTACGAGCAAAGTCGTTGTTTCACGCATATCAATGCAGCATTTCTGCAATAATCTAAAATTCTCAATTCTAATCTGCTCAATATGCATGTCTTTGTAGCATTCTTACTTACAGAAAGAGTTTAATTTACGAGATTCGACTCAGGCTAGCAATAAACTGCCAGAGAAACAAAGTTTTTTCATCTCTATGAGCTGTGAGCTTGGATCGTTGACCGGTTGTCTGAGCCGCTGCTTCGACACGCCCTCTCTTGACCATGGCTGATATGCAGGATGGAGAGGGGATTCTGCGGGTCCTGCTCTTGGGGAAAGCGGCAAAATGATCTTTGGTCGATGGGGATAGTTCCAAGACAAGAGTCGCTATGAAATGCGCCATTTCTGGTCAGTACATCATAAGCGCAGGAACGCCCAGTGCCCCCAAATGAAACCTGTCTCGATGTAAGGATGTATCGGTGAGTGCTCGAAAGTACCGTATGGGACTTCAGATTTACTGTGAGTTCCTCAATCCATTTAAAAAGTTTGATCACGGTTTGGTCGAGCCGAATCTACATGAAATACCAACCACCATAGGCTGCGTACGGTCAAAAGTTTCACAGAGCAAAATGCAACGTCATTCACTCAATTATATCACCGGACCCAAACATGTGACTGCTTCCCGACATTCGCACCCAAACCTATCAGTCAGGCCCCCAAGTAGACACACTCGAGTATGAATTCTGAGAGCATGTCGTGACGCAAATCAGATATTCTGACGTAAGATGTCCTTTGGATAAATCATAAGCGCCGACCATTCATATGGCAATTTTGGTCGGGCCTATATACTCACGAGTGTCTTTTTGTTATCCGCTGAGACCCGACATCATAGCGATACTCGTGCAGGGTGCCGTCCTGAATGAGTTTTGCCGCCTGGCTCACGTGTTCTGGCAACACATAAAACCATTCACGTGGACGGATTCTTTTTCCAAACCGATCTGTCACAAATAAATCGGCAGGGCGTGCAGCTTCGAAGAAACGATGTAGCAGCTCTTCTACTTTTGAACGCGCGAGGTTTTTAAGTTCATAAGTTGCAACCAGCTCAACGGGTGCCATCAAGAATGTCGGGTCATTGCGGGCATCGGCAAGGCGTCTTTTGACGTCCTGCGATGTGACCCCGATTTTGTATAAAATGTTGCTGACTTCAACGACTGTCGGATCTGTCGAAAGGCTACGTGCAACATAGATTGTGCCGGAAATGTCAGGGCTGTCCGACTGCCACTTTTTATCGAGCGGCCCAAGGCCTTCACGCTGGATGACGCGGGCGGTTTTGTCTTCGTTGAGCGATTTACGAAAGGACGACATTAGCGGGTCGCTTTCCGTACCATTGGAGAAGATAATCCGCAGGCGGTGGTCGCGTGATCCACCTCGCGATGTCATTTCTGTCTTTTCAGCAATATAGGCGAGCAACCCATTGCGAATGAAAAAATCTCCCTCAAAGGGTTCGATGATTGCTCGGTCTTCCACAATAGTGGCAACGCGCTTTCCGCTGTCGAGGGCTTCCTGTATCTCTTCAAAACGATCTGCAAAACTGGCAAAATCCCGGCATGGGCGATTTTCGGCTCGGTGGTCAGGCACATTGCGCATAGTCGCAGGGGTTATATTGCGGATTGAGAGATGGTCTGCATCCACGTCAATGCCATCCTCACCGAAAATATCATCAAGTGAAGCCGGAATTTCATCGGCTGCTACGTCATCGCGCCAGCTAAGAGTTCGTTCCGTTTTTCTTAGATTGAAACTTTGCAGCAAGCCATGCGTATCGGCTGCATGCATCGCCTCTGTCGGATTGGCTGAAATCTTTTCCCAGATCGTGCCAAGTCGCATTTCATCATGATCATCCGCATTGCCATCAGGAAGGCGGCCATGGTTGTCGAAGAACGCGTTGGTTTGTTGAACGATTGCGACATTGCGCTCATCATCTGTGGATTGACCACCGCGTGCTTTAGGGCGGACATTGAGCAGGCCGAATTCATCAGGCTCATTAAAAATATCGTCAAGACTAGGGCGCGGCGACATAGTTTAGTTTACCATCTGTGCGCGCAAGGCTTCAGCTTTTTTAGCTTTTAACCAGGCAAGCGCTTCAGCCATTCGTTTTTCTAAAGCATCAGCAGAATGAACGTTTGGTTCACGGCCCTCAATCGCCCGAAAACGCTTTATCCGTGGCCATAAGGTGCGAGCTTCGTCATCAGTCATCTGAATGCGTTGGGCCACCATGGCCGATTGAATATGCTGCAAAATGGACGCATCGAGTGCCTTAGAAGCAATCTCGAAGCGTTCTTTGAATGTGTTGACACTGTCGATCAAATCAATGTCAAGTTCCTGCACATTGATAAATTTCCTCACCAACTTCAAAAGCGTGTTGGGTGACGCTTCGTTGTCGTCATCATCACGACCAGCACTATCATAGTCGACCGGCGTTTCTGCAAAGCTCTGTTCGGCTTCACGGCGTGCGAGCGTCAGAATATTCATGCGCGCTGCAAGATCTTGGCGAATGGCTTCGGTCTCATCTGCATTCAGGTTGGGATAGCTGTGTTCGATGATTTCGGTCAGCACCATTTGGTTGGCAACTTCGGGCGCGACGTCAGGTGCAACGGTGCGTCGATCCATCGCCTGACAGGCTTTGGCGACCAGTTCATGCATATCTTTTTCACAAATATCGCGTGCGCGATCTGTGGGAGGTTCCATCAAACCCTTGATGCCGATGGTAACTGTGCCCTGACCGTCAACGTTGATCGGATCGCGTATGTCACCATCTTCACGACGATAAAATTTGAAATTCGGAGCCAATACCTGCTCCATCAGGAGCGCGCCTGATATGGCCTTGAGCATATCGTTGACGGCATCTGCAACAAGACCGGTTTCAACGCCGGGTTCTGCAACCAGATTGGTGAAGCGTGCAGTTGGTTTGCCCGGCGCATCGCGTGTGGCGCGCCCGATAATCTGGATTATTTCGGTCAGCGATGCACGATAGCCAATGGTCAGGGCATGCTCGCACCAGACCCAGTCAAATCCTTCCTTAGCCATGCCCAGCGCAATAATAATATCCACCTTGGCACGGTCGGCTGCATCATCACGCTTGCCGTCTTTTCCTTTGATTTCACGTGATAGTGCAGCTTTGACAATGTCGCGCTCAGGCCCGTCATCGACCAGATCTGCAATTTTCAGAATGCGGCCAGCAAGTGTTTCAACAAGATCAAAGCCCGTCTCCGTTTCACGGCCAATATGCTTGCCGATCAGGTCGAGAATACGTCCCACTTCGCCATATTTATCGTCAAAGGCTTCGGCAGATCCGCGATGCGGAATATGGATAATGGTTTTGAGATCAGTATCGAGCACTTCAGGCAAACCATTGATATAGTTTCCTTTATAGAAGCTATAATTAATGCCGAGCGATTTTAGGAACTCGTAGCCATCAAGCTGCTCATAATAGGAATAGGTGACGGTGGTGAACTTGTCTTCATCCTCTGGACGCAACACCGGAACCGCATCGCCACGAAAGTAAGAGCCAGTCATGGCCATGACATGCGCTTGCTCGCGCGTGATCAAACGGCGCAGAATTTCACCAAGACGGTTATTGTCAGCGGCAGAAACATGATGGAATTCATCGATAGCGATGAAAACATTGTCGAATGCTTCAATACCTTGTTCTTTTTCAATGGCATCAAAACCAAAGCGGAAGGTCGCATGGGTGCAGATGAGCACTTTCGCATCGGATGCCAAAAAGTCTTGAAATGCCTTTACCTTCTGGTTGGTGCTGCCGTCTTCCGTGCCACTCAGACACAGGTTCCAGCGCGGCTCGACTTTCCAGTCGGCATCGAAGCCGTAAGACGTAAGATCGGTTGAGCGAAACGAGCTGCCAATAGAGGTTTCCGGTACGCAGACAATCGTCTTTGCCAGTCCCTGATGGTTCATCTTATCAAGTGCGACAAACATCAACGCGCGACTTTTGCCAGCGGCGGGTGGCGCTTTCAAAAGCAGAAACTGCGCGCCGCGCGCCGCATAGGCGCGTTCCTGCATCGGTCTCTGCCCCAGTGCATTGGTTGTTTTCGACGCGCCCGTACGGCCATAGGCCATGTTTACGACTTCAACCATGATTTACGCCCCCTTGGCCTTTTTCTCTATCCGTGCCGCATAGAGCTTGAACAGCTTTTCCAGCCGCTCGGTATCGTTGCGAAATGGCCGTCCGATATACATTGTCTCCAAAAGCTCATCATTGGCCTTGTGGGCTGCTCGTAGATCTTCTGGCATTTCTTCGGGATCATAAAGATCTGCAATGCTTTTGGGATGGTGCTGATAGCGGGTTTTCAAGATCTGTCGCGCCGAGGCGGTTAGTTGCTCAAGCTGTTCCGTAGAAAACTTCGGTACTGGAAATGTGTTCCAGCCCAACGTGTTGGAATAGCGGAAACGCGATTCTAGTCTTCCGCAAACGGTGGCGATCCATACCAGATGCAGTCGTGAGGCAATTAACGCAATGCACCAGTCTGGCCCGTCAAAAATTACATGATTATTATCTGATGAGATAATATTTGCGTCTGCATACTCTACCGGTAGATAATCACGATGCTCCGAACTAGTACGTGGTACTAGAATTGAATGGTGTTCTGAAGTTTTGTGTTCACGAAATTGGTGGGGGCGAGCCGCTAAGCGACGAGTGCCAGCGTCACTGCTTTTGGAACGATCTTGGGCAACTGATGTGATACGATCAGCGATTGGAATTATTTCCAATGCCTCATTCAGGTCATCGTCTGAAATCCATAAGCAATAACGGGGTATTGAATGGATAACTTCCTTCGATCCTGCAAACTTACGTATGAATCTTTTAGCATTTGGGTACGATGCTATGATTTCATCTTTTTCAGAAGTTGAAAGTATGAGGTGGCCGAAATCATATGGAAAATTGCCGGGTCCCATTTGAGGTAAACTAAATATCGCATCTCTGCATGCGCTTATAAATATCGCTGGGCCATCGCTTAGGTATGCGTTTATGTGGGTCGTGTGAACGATGTGATTGTCGTCAAATAAGCGTGCTACATCGGATTTTTCACTCGACAATCCAATGATAACGCATTCAACGGCGGCATTTTTTGCTGCATTATTCGCCCATTTGAAGGGTCTGTAAGCGAAGAATATTCTGGCGCCATTCTCGAAGATCGGCAACCACAGTGGTTCTACCGCCGAACCTTGAACCGTAGAGCTGGTCGTGATTAATGCTGAACGGGCACCTATATTCAAAATGTATTTTGATGCCAAAAACATCCAAGCTGCGCTGAAGTCAAGTCTTCCATACCCCTCAATTTTATTCTCGAAAACATTTGCAAAGTCAGCTCTTTGTTCGGGTTTTCTATATGTCGCTCCCAGAAAAGGTGGATTACCTGCAATGAATACTTCCTCTCCATCTCGAGGTGGAGGGCAGACTTGTTCCCAGTTCAGTTGCAGAGCATTGCCATGGACAATATTTCCGCCGTCACGTAGTGGCAGCAAGGCGGGCATACGGCCAAATACATCTCTAAACCGCGCATTGGCCTGATATTCTGCAATGAATAGCGCCAATTTTGCGGTTTCAGCCGCAAAATCAGTTATTTCAATGCCATAGAAATTTGATAGTGGTACCGATGACCAAAGTTCATTTTGTTTGTTTCCGGTGATCTCTTCTATTCTTTGTAGGATGCGTATCTCACGCTCACGCAATTGGCGATAAGCAACAACAAGAAAGTTTCCTGAACCACATGCTGGGTCAAACACTTTGATATGAGCCAGCCGCTGCAATAAGGCACGAAGTGCAGGTAACTTGTCATTGGCCTTTTTAATCGCCTCATCAAGATCGTCCAGAAACAAGGGTCCCAGTACCTTCATGATGTTAGGCACCGAGGTATAATGCATACCCAGTTCGGATCGCGCAGAAGGATCGGCGATTGACTGGATCATAGAGCCGAAAATATCCGGATTGATGAGCTTCCAATCCAGATCGCACGCATCGCGCAGGTAGCGGAATGAGAGCGGATCAAAATGCGGTGCATCAATGTGCCCAGCAAAGAGTCCACCGTTCACATACTCAAAATCGGCTACCCAGCCAGGCAATTCCTTGCGCTGGTCTTTGGGTAGGTTCATAGCGCTGAATGCGCTGATTATTGTCGAATGCGCGTGTTCGCCCTTATTGCCACTGTATGAAAACACAGCATGAGAAAACTGGTTTTCGCTGAATATGCCAACATCTTCGGAAAACAGGCAGAAAATCAGCCGCGTCATGAACAGGTTCATATCATGGCGGCGCTCATCTGCTACCCATTCCGGGTTAGCACGCATTAATGTGTCGTAGAGCTTGGCAAGTTTTCCTGCCGCTTTGACATCAACTGGATTTTCTTCGGCAGGCTTATAGCGATCCTTGCCCGCAGCTGGCAGAAAGAAACCAAAATGCAGCCCCAGCTCGGAAAATGGGCAATGCAGTGTGTCACCGCTTTTGGGGTGCGCTGCGGCAATGGTTTCGCCGTCAGTTGCAACTAAAATAGCCGGCTTTGCGGATGCAGTCTTTTTGCTGGTACGCAAGGCATCCAGCGTTTTGCTGACCATGCCTGGGTCTGCCGGGGCATAGTGGAACTTGCGATTGAGAAGAACACCACCCGGCAAATCCGATTTATTGGTCGTTGTCCGCAGCTTTGAGATCGTTGCTTTGGCATTGTCCGTCGCTTCAGCAAAAGCAAAGCCGAACTCTGCTGGATCAAATGGCGCACTGGCAATTTGATCGAGCGCATCGGCAATTTCGGTGGGATTCATCATAGTAAGTCGCACGCCCCGTGTTTCACCAATCTATGGCTGAACCGTTTGCGACAATCAACTACTGAGCAAGTTATTGTTTAAAGCTGATATTAAATTATAAGAGCAGAAACAAAGGGTTTGGATAGTTGCGGGAGAGCGAAATTGCGGAAATTCATTATCGAAGCTGACGGATTCCCGGATTTGCCAGGAATGATGCTGGTTGTTGTTGAAGCGCTTAAGTCGCTCGGAGGCTCTGCGTCCATTCAAGAACTTGATGAGCAGGTTGTTGAGTTAGAAGCAATTTCCGAAGATGAGCAGTCTTTAATGATGCCAAATGGCCAATATCGAAGGTTGAATTATTATCTCGCATGGGCGCGCACCTACCTCAAACGGGGAAAAGCGTTAGAGAATTCATCGCGTGGTGTCTGGGCATTGACCGAGCTGGGTGAAAAAATCACCACGCTTGCGCAAACCCAGCAAATTCATAAGCAGGTCAACGCTGAAGAGCGGGAACGTGCGCGGCTGAAGCGATTGGCCGATAAGGGTAAGAATGGTGTGATGCAGGTTGCACCCGCGACCATGAATATCGGCACAGATATTGATGAGGTTGTCGATGCTGATTGGCGCGCGGAATTATTGAACGCTTTGTTAAATATTGCACCAGACGCGTTTGAACGACTCTCACAACGATTATTGCGAGAGGCCGGTTTCGTTAAAGTTGAGGTCAGGGGCAAAACCGGTGATGGCGGCATAGATGGTGTAGGCGTTCTTCGCGTGAACCTTGTCTCCTTTCAAGTCTATTTTCAGTGCAAGCGCTGGAAAGGTAGTGTGGGTGCGAAGGACATCCGCGATTTTCGCGGCGCATTGCAGGGTAGGGCTGATAAGGGACTGTTCATCACCACTGGCAATTTCACCTCGCAAGCCTCAGACGAAGCAACGCGTGATGGTGCCATTGCCATTGACCTGATTGATGGCGAACGTCTTTGCGACTTGCTCAAGCAATATGAACTGGGTGTAAAAACGGAGACAGTCGAGAAAGTCACAGTTTCTGCTGACTGGTTTAAAGGGCTGTAATGGCATTATGCCGGAATAATGTTGTGTCTTTCGGGAGATGTACTTAACAGCATTTCCTGATTTTCCTTGAGAATTGCCATTTCAATCTCATTCAGCGGAAACTTTTCGATAAGCCGGCGATCTTCATAAGCATCTTTCAAATAAATATCATCAGGAAAGCGGCCAGCTTTCACTCCTTCGCTCCACTCGCGATCAACAACGTAATAAAACTTATCCTCCTCTGCACCACCATTTGCGAAAAACAAATAGCCCCGTGCGAAATTCTCGTGAAAAGCAATGTCATGGACAAGATTTTGCAGCGCGCTGATTAAAGCAGAGCGGTTTGTTTTTATTGAAATTTTGGAAAGCAGATTTCGCGCATTTGGATCAAATTCACAATGAAGCTTCAATGCTTCATCTTCATCATATGTCCATAAGCAATTTTTATGATCTGATACATAAACAGCCGGATAGCCGCCTGCAATTAATGAGGTAACGAAATCGGAAAGCTTTTGCAGGTCGTCATTGAAATCATCAATAATAGTTTCAAAGATGGCGTCTTGATCGTGGACCTCAATCGCAATTGAACCCGTGGTTATTTGTTTAAGCTTAAACATTTTTTGCTCATAGTGAGAGACCCGCATTTTGAGGGCATTTTCAGATTTTAATATCATCGTATCGATCAGTGGAGATGTACGCAATTGTCAACAATTTAATAGTGACCGGGCGATGTCAGCCGGTTTTTAGGGCCAGTTTTGCAAGCATCGCTTCGATCTTATCCAGCCTGTCCTCTCGATTTTCTATCGTTGGAACACTTTGAGGATTTAATCCAAGGATAATTTCGGATTGTCGGCTACTGGCAACAGAACCGTAGCTTGTAAATGTCGTGAGTACGCCTTCGTGACCCAAATTTTGGCTCCATGCTTTGAATTCTTCAGGAGTCCGGCAGACGCGTTCGCCCAGCTGGGCAAGTGTGTTTCTTAGGCTGTGTGGATTGGCATATGGAAGTTTGGCAGCTTCAAATGCTGATTTGAATATTCTGCGGATGGGAGCAGCAGAATGCCAATGGTTGCGCGTTAGACCTGATGGCGCGAAGAGGCCATCTGAGTTCGTTGTCACCTCAGTTGAGGGAAAAATGGGATCGTCCGGACCAAAATGGTAATTGGTTTGCAGGTGCTTAATCCATTCGCGTACAACCGTGTTAACAGCATCGCCGACAGGAAAGAAATAGCTGGTGAAAGTTTTCCGATTTTTTGTGGCGACTTCACGGGCATCTTGGAACACTGAACTGTCAATTAAATTCACGTGCTTTAATTTCATTGAAGCGATGGCGCTATCTCGTGCTCCCGTTTGCAACGTGAAAGCGATAAGGGCTCTGTCTCGAAGCTCTACATCGGTGGTTGTCGGCATCATGCCAATGACGTGCAAAACCTGCTCTATGGTGGGGGTACGTTTTTCTCGACGAGCAGTTGCAATGCGGCTGTCATTGGCGGATGGGTTGAAATACTCAGCATCAGAATATTTCAGTTTTGCGCGGTAGCCATGCTGACCAGCGAGCCAAATGAAGAACGTCCGTAATGCCATCAGTCGCGAATGGATGGTTGACTTCGATAATGGCAGTTTGGATGTGGCGTTAATTTTATCATTCAGATGCTGTTTGAAGGCTTTCGCACGCTCAATGTGAAACAAAACAAAATCACGGTAATTGGTAAATCGTTCAAACTCAGCGATAGCAGCAGCGGCTTTGTCGACGCTGCTTGATTGCATACGTTTTGCCTCCTCTAGATAGAGAAAATAATCGCGCTTTACGCGCTCGTTTCTCGGATTGGTTTTCTTCATAATTTGAGCCCTTACGAACCGGAAGTTTCAACAGGGGAAACGTTTATGGATTAGGCCTAAATGGCCTTAGGGAAATTGACCGTGATTTTTCCCGCGATTTCATCGATTTGAGCCAATGAAATATTTTTGTAAGTAGTTGTCTTACAGGAAGGGCATTGGGCTTTCAGCTGACCACTGAGAGAAGTCATAGGCAGATATTCCGCAACAAACTGACTTGCAGGCTGTGGTTTCTTGCACTTGAAACAGTAGAGCTCGATAAGTTCACATGGCCGCTGGGGTATACGTTTGTTTTTGAGGAATTCGACCAGATGCTTTCCTTGTATGAGGAAAGGGCGCTGGTCGTTCAACACAGGCAAGCCTTTGACGATCCAATTACGGATCGTCTTTTTGGACACGTGCAACTTTCGGCTAATTTCGCCGTAGGTATAGTTGCGATGCATGCGGAGGCTGCGGTGATTGTAACGGCGAGACATTAGCGGACTCCCTTTTGAATGAGAGCGTGAATGTCTTCTGCACGCCAGACCGTTATTTTGGGGCCGAGTTTTAAGGGCTTAGGGAAGCGCCCATCTTTTACGCCTGCCCACCAAGTAGACTTGCTGACAGGGATTAGGCCGCGTGGTGCGATAATTTGGTTCAATCGGACAAAGCCGGTAGTCGGGAAACTCTGGATCTCGTTCATCGTTTGACCTCGTAGGGTGAAGAATGAACGAGACCTAATTTGTGCAGAATATTTATTGTCCGAATTCAGAAAGAAAATTCCGATTTCGGAAAAAATAGTGCCTAACTATTTGATTTAATTTCATCTACAATTTCTGCCGCTTTTGATAAGTGACCTTTTATCGTAGCGACATCCATGCTTAAACCTACTCGTTCAAGCTTCCCCAGGATCATGGAGGGAGATGACGAGTTGCGCTTATCAGGATCGAATTTATATCGTGATACGGCGATAGCGTAGAGAATTTTATATAATGATGTGTCTGCGCGTGCAGTGGCAGCCTTATGTTGGTTGCCGGACGTCTGGGCTTGAAGTTTATCCGCAATCTCCGCGCTAATCGGTTTGCTTTCCGCCGATGAATAGGGAGCAGCGGTTTTTATTAATGTGGATATTTCTGCCGATAATAAGATGTTCTTTGTTTTCGCCCATAGGGTGAAACGATCTGGTGGCATTTTTGGCATTATTTTGCGAGCTTGCTGTGCTCGGCGACAAACCTCAGCTCGTTGCGTTATATTTTGGTAAGTAGCTCCTGGAATTCGGTGGCGAAATTTCCGCAAGTTTTCCGGTGTTGCTTTTGTTGGACAAAGATCAAACGAAAGGGCAATAAACTCATCGATGGTCCAATGTTCTAAGTTGCACCAGTATGCTATGTCATCGCTGGCAAGTTTCCATTGTTCGAGTATGGCTTGAGGTTGGTCAACCTCTTTGAAAAAATTGGGAAAGCCGAGGCCATCGTATGCGTCGCTATCGCGATCACGGTCGCCTTGCTCATAATGATTTTTAGCGGCAGCATGGGTCTTATGAAGCTCAACTTCAGACAGGTTTAGCAGCGCAAGCCGCCTATTCGCCCTGTCCCTCTTGTCTGCCGCTCCTAGAAAAGCACCGAGTCCGGGGCCTAGGCTGGCACGGGCTGGGAATTCCCAGTTTAAGATGTCTTGAATCATTTTGTCTCGGTAGTTGTCGTCAAATAAGCTCAAAATGATGTAACTCCCTGTTTGGAGGATAAAGCAAAACCTTGAATTTGTTCGCTCCACCATTCCATCATCTTGATCCGTTCTTCCCAGTAGAGGGAGCGGTGGTAAGCTCGGCGCACTTCGTCAGCACCAACATGTGCAAGTTCTGCTTCAATGGCATCCGCAGACCAGAGATTACTTTCATTGAGCAAGCTTGATGCGCTGGCTCGGAAGCCATGGGACGTTGCCTCATCAGCTGTAAAGCCCATGCGTCGTAATGCGCTGTTCAGCGTATTTTCGCTCATTGGGCGATGCCGGGAATGAATGCCTGGAAAGGCAAGATCTGTGTAACCGGAATATTGTTTAAGCTCTGACAATAATTCTCTGACCAGCGGGCTCAGGTATTTTTTGTGTTCGCGACGCATTTTCATCCGCGATGCGGGGATTGTCCAAACATTCTTATCAAGATCGAATTCTTTCCAGCACGCTTGTCGTAGTTCGCCTGGGCGCGGAAACATCAGCGCCATCAATTTAAGGGCAATACGCGTCTCTGGGTTTCCTTGATATTCCCATATGGATCGTATTAGGCCGGTGAATTTATCTTTCTCAGTGATTGCGGCTCTATGGGTGACAGTGGGAGCAATCAGAGCGCCGCGCAGTCCAAATGTCGGATCATTGTCCGCGCGTGCAGTAGCGATGGCATAGCGGAAGACTTGGCTGATGGTGGATCGAAGTCGGCGGGCGGTTTCGTAATTACCTTTCGCCTCAACCTTCTTGAGTGCTAGCAGAATTTCGGGTGCTTTAATTTCATGGATTGGCTTTTGACCAAAGTCGGCCTTAGCCATATCCAGAAGCCATTTCTTCTTGGTGAGCGTGACTGCAGCTTTACCTTCACATTCCAATTTTTCTACGAATTCATCGGCGACATGGGTGAAGGTGATTGCAGACTGGATGAGGCGCTGCAACTTATCTGATTTGAGTTTCTCGCCAGGGTCGATTTGTTGTGTCAGCAATTCGCGGGCTTCATCACGTTTTGTGCGTGCATCGCGCAAACTCACCAAAGGGTATGATCCGAGCGATAACGTCTTTTGTTTCCCCTGGAATCGGTAGGCGTATCGCCAGAGTTTTGAACCGTTAGGCTGTACCAACAAAAACAGGCCATTGGCGTCGCTGTGTTTTCTGGCGCTAACACCTTGTTTTAAAGCCTTAATTGCCGTGTCGGTCAGCGCCATTGTTGGTATCACTTTTCCAGAATTTGTTGGTATTGGGCTCGATACCAACAAATGTACCAACAAATTTCTCGGATGCAATCGGACGACATCAGACCGCAGGATACAAAAAAACCCGCTTGCGCGGGCTTTTTGGGGTGCTTCTAGACCTCGGTAGTGGTCTGAAGACTTGGAAATGGTGCCCAGAAGAGGACTCGAACCTCCACGCCCTTGCGAGCGCCAGCACCTGAAGCTGGTGCGTCTACCAATTCCGCCATCTGGGCGACGAGGACCGATCTAAGGGGTCAGCCTGCTTCTGTCAATCGTGATTTCATACTTCTATCAGCTTTTTTTCACATTGCAGTTTGAAGCAATCAAAAAGGCAGGAAACGCAGATCGGGCGCGGGGTGTTAGAGCTTCCGCACCCGAAAAATCCTTATGCAGAAAGCACTTCCTTGGAAGCGACTGTCGAATCGGCATTCAGCTTGTAGATGATCGGAACGCCGGTATTGAGTTCCTGTTTGAGGATTTCTTCTGGTGTCAGGCCATCAAGCGCCATGATGAGCGCGCGCAGCGAATTGCCGTGTGCCGCAACCAGAATGGTTTCGCCACGCAGAACGTGTGGCTGGATGGTGTGCAGGTAATAAGGCCAGACGCGTGCGCCAGTGTCTTTCAGGCTTTCGCCACCCGGAGGAGGGACGTCATATGAACGGCGCCAGATGTGAACCTGCTCTTCGCCCCATTTTTCGCGCGCGTCGTCCTTGTTGAGGCCCGACAGATCGCCATAGTCGCGTTCGTTCAAAGCCTGATCGCGGATGGTTTCGAGATCGGACTGGCCAAGTTCGTCGAGGATGTGCTGGCAGGTGACCTGTGCGCGCGAAAGGCCCGATGTATAAGCGAGGTCGAACTTAAGGCCAGCAGCCTTTAGGCGCTGACCAGCAGCTTTGGCCTCAGCATGGCCCTGTTCGGTGAGGCCGGGATCGTGCCAGCCGGTAAACAGGTTCTTTAGGTTCCATTCGCTTTGGCCGTGGCGGACCAGGACGAGGGTACGAGACATCGCAGCACTCCGTTGGGATAATTATTAGTTAGTCGTTAAGTCCAAGAACATCGAGCATGGAATAAAGGCCGGGCTTTTTGCCATGCGCCCAAAGCGCTGCCTTCACAGCGCCACGGGCAAAGATTGAACGGTCCTGCGCATGATGGGAGAGCGTGATGCGCTCGCCTTCGCCAGCCAGAATGACGTCATGGTCGCCAATGACAGAACCGCCGCGCAATGTTGCAAAGCCGATAGTGCCTTGCTCACGCGGTCCGGTATGTCCATCGCGAACACGCACACTTTTCTGTTCAAGATTGATGGCGCGGCCAAGGGCTGCGGCTTCACCCAGCAGAAGCGCTGTACCTGACGGCGCATCGACCTTGTGCTTGTGATGCATTTCGAGAATTTCAATGTCGAAGTCTTCAGGGCCAAGTGCTTGTGCGGCTTTTTTCACGAGGCCGGACAGAAGATTGACACCAAGGCTCATATTGCCGGATTTGACGATTGTTGCGTGGCGGGCTGCCGCCAGAAGCTTCTCATTATCATCGTTCGAAAAGCCCGTTGTGCCAATGACATGCGCGATGCGCGCCTGAGCCGCGAGGCCTGCATAGTCAACGCTTGTGGCAGGCGTGGTGAAATCAAGGACACCCTGCGCTTTTGCAAAAACGGGCAGTGGGTCATCAGTGATTGTGACACCGAGATTGCCGACGCCTGCCACTTCGCCAGCGTCTTTACCAAGAAATGGTGAGCCGGGACGCGCAATGGCTCCCACGAGATGCGCACCATTAATCGCATGGATAGCGCGGATGAGCGCCTGTCCCATACGGCCATTCGCACCAACAACCACCAATCCGATTTCAGCATTCTCAGCCAATGGACTTTTCCTCCGTTGCCGCATTTCCGATGAGGTCGGTGCTTTTACCGCCTTGAAGTTCATAGAAGCGGGCATAAACACCGTTCGGTATTTGAATCAGATCGTTATGACGACCTTCTTCAACAACGTATCCTGCTTCCATCACAATGATGCGGTCGGCATTCACGACCGTGGAAAGACGGTGCGCGATCACGATGGTCGTGCGGTCATGCATGATGTGATCAAGCGCCTGCTGGACGCGCTGCTCTGATTCATTGTCGAGTGCGGATGTGGCCTCATCAAGCAGAAGCACCGGCGCATTGCGTACAATGGCGCGCGCAATCGATAAGCGCTGACGCTGGCCGCCCGAAAGTGTTACACCGTTTTCACCAACGGGGGTATCGTATCCCTGTGGCTGTTGCAGAATGAACTCGTGCGCATTGGCAAGCTTTGCTGCCTCGATAATATCGTTCTGTGTCGCATCCGGGCGTCCGTAGCGAATATTATCGGCAATCGTGCCTTCAAACAGGTAAGGCTGCTGCGAGACATAGGCGACGGAATGGCGAAGCGAGTGCTTCGTGACTTTGGCAATATCCTGTCCGTCGAACAGAATTTTCCCGTCGGTGACATCGTAGAACCGCTGCACGAGGTTGATAAGCGTTGATTTGCCTGCACCGGATGCACCAACGATCGCGGTGGTCTGGCCTGCTTTGGCGATGAAGTTCACGCCATGCAGAACCGGCGCCACGTCGCTATAAGCGAAATGCACATTCTGAAAATTGATTTCACCCGCAACAGCTTTGAGAGCCACAGCATCAGGTGCATCGCCCTGATTGGGCTCAATATCCAGCACTTCATAAATCATGCGCGCATTGACAAGCGCACGTTCGAGGCCAACTTGTAGACGCGCGAGACGCCGCGCCGGATCATAAGCCAGAAGAAGAGCGGTGATAAAAGCAAACATCGAGCCGGGAGGCTGTTGATTGAGGATTGCATTATAGCCGCTATAGGCCAGCACGCCAGCAATAGCGAAACCTGCCAGAATTTCTGCAATAGGCGTTGTGCGCTCTGATACTCGGGCAATCTTGTTGCTGCGGTTCTCAGCCTGATCAATCAGTGTACCGATCTTGCTTTGCAGCTGGCTTTCCATTGTGAAGGCTTTCACAATGGCAATACCCTGCACGGTTTCCTGCATGGCACCCAGAAGATGCGAATTCAGATGAACAAGATCGCGGGTGACGGCGCGAATACGCCGCGAAATATAGGCAACAGCCAGAACCAGCGGCGGACCGATGAGGAAAACCACCGTCGACATGAAGGGATCGGTGTAGAACATCATGCCAATCAGACCGATAAGCGCCACGAAATCGCGCGCTATCGATGTGATCGTCATGTTGAGAAGATCACGGATGCCATTCACATTCTGATTGATCTGCGCGGCCAGATGGCCGGAGCGCGTATCGCTGTAAAAATCGAGGCCAAGTTTGAGCAAATGATCGAAGATACGCTTTTGATAGCGTGCGACCAGATTGTTGCCGATCTTGGCAAGTTCAACAGCTTGGACATAACTCGACAGACCGCGCAAAACGAATATGCCAAAAATAACCCCGCAAATAATCCATATGAGACCGATTTTCTGCTCATAGAAAATCTTGTCGATCATCGGCTTCATCATATAGGCAAGTGCACCATTGGATGCGCCAACAATCAGAGAAGCTGCAATGGCGATAGCGTAGCTTGCTTTATACTCGCTTGCGTTCTCCGACATCATGCGGCGAATGACGCGCGTGGCTTCGCTCGGGTCGATCTTCTTCTTTTTCTTTTTGAATAAGCTCACGGGCAAAGTGCTTTTTATCTGGCAGCCAACGGCCGCAATAGGTGTCTGTTTGCAGCGCTTCTATAGCGTTATCTTTGTGGCTTGACCATGCCTGAGAATAAAAGCGCCATTAGTCGATGCGCCAGCGACGGCCTTTGGTGGCAACTTCAAACCGCGTCGGCGCGCGCGCAAATGCGGATAATCCGCTCAAAGCGGCAAGCGGATGGACCACGACGCGTACTGGAATTTCGCGCATGAAATGGCTGTGTGGTGCCTTGTCTTCAAAAGCTGCGCGGAACGATCCGGCCTGAAGCGCGGATAAAATGCGCTGTGGAATGCCGCCAGAAAGATAGACACCGCCATGTGCTTTGAAAACGAGCGCCAGATCACCTGCAATGCGTCCCAGATAGGTCACGAAAAGTTCCAGCGTTTCGACAGCCTGTGTATTGCTGCGATCAAGGCCAGCTGCGGTAATGTCCGGCGGCATATCAAGAACCGGCGTTACTTTGTCGGCAGCGCAGATTGCAAGATAAAGATTGCGCAAACCGCGTCCACACAGGATCTGTTCGGCTGCAACGCGGCCTTCAATCGTCTCGATATGCGGGAACACTTCATAGTCGCGCGCGCTGCGCGGGCCAATATCGATATGACCGCCTTCACCGGGGACGGGAACCCACGCTTTGCTGGTACGCACAAGCCCGGCAACGCCTAGGCCTGTGCCTGGTCCCAGCACGACGCGAGTGGCGACGATCTCTTCGTCATTGCCGCCAATCTGATGCAGATATTCTTTTTCAATGGAGACGACGGCAAGCGCCTGTGCTTCAAAATCATTGAGAACGGTTATGTCTTCAAAGCCCAGATTGGCAATCAGCTGTTTTGGGCGCACAACCCAATCGCAATTGGTGAGGTCAATTTCATCGCCATCAACTGGACCTGCAACCGCAAGAATTGCCGAACGCGGACGAATGGATGTGTGGTTGAGCACTGTTTGCTCGATTGCATCATCAATCGTTGCATAATCAGCTGTTTGTACGACCGGAAACTCTTTTGGCTCTGCATGAGAATCAACAAGCAGTGCAAAACGCGCATTGGTGCCACCGATGTCGCCGACAAGGACGGGAAACTTAAAACTCTGGTCAGCGTTAATCATCATGTGCCTTGCTGTCTCATTTATTCTTATTATTGGCGGGCGATACCGGAGTGCCTTATTAATCCAGCACTTTTATAAGTCTGTCTGCCGTTGCAGGATTGAGCGCCATAGGAATGTCATAAACGCTGCCAAGACGGGTCAGGGCTTTCACGTCCACGTCATGCGGGAGTGGCGAAAGCGGATCAATGAAGAAAAACAATGCCTGCACAGTACCTTCTGCGATCATTGCACCGATTTGCTGGTCGCCCCCTAATGGACCACTTTTAACACGCAGAATATTGAGCGAAGGACAGGCTTCCTGAATAAGCCCGCCTGTCGTGCCGGTCGCCACAATATCATAATGCGCCAAAGCCTTCTCGTGGCTGCGTGCGAAAGCAACCATCTCGTCCTTTTTCAGATCATGGGCAATCAGTGCAATGCGCAGGCGTTCGGACATGAGAATGATAACCTTGTCACACGTTTTTTTACGCACATCTTGTTCCGAAAACCGGTTCCCACTTTTCGGGATGTGCTTTGAGTTAAATCGTTTGAAAGCTATAGCGAAGCCATAAGCCAGTGAAAAGCTTGTTTTCTATACATGCTTTAATTGGCATTATAGATCACATCTGCGATGGAATCAGGTGAGGGACCGTTCAGCACCGAAGCGCAAGCCTTTGGTAGATCCGAAACCATCACTGGCTTTGGCTTTTTCGGCGGCTCTTTGGATGGCTTTGCTGGCTTCCACGGCTCGTCCGTAAACCACCATGCAAGCGACTTATCGCAGCCATCGCCACCGGTGACTTTCGGCTGTGGTGTGCAATCCGGAGATCCCGGTTGGCAATGCAGTCTCACGTGGAAATGATAGAAATGGCCCCAGTAAGGGCGTACTTTTCCAAGCCACTTTCGATCGCCTGTGACGGTGTCGCAAAGCTGCTTCTTGATGCCGGGATGAACGAAAATGCGCTCAACTTCAGGGTAACTTGCGGCGTGCTTGATCAACGCGGTGCGTGCTGGCGTCCATTTCTTTGGATCAACATAAAGTGAATCGTTTTTCAGCATTGATACCGCAGAGACACTTTCGCGCTCGGCATCTGTGAAGCGCTTCTTAGGCATCGGTGTGAGCCAGATGTCGGCATCAAGCCCGACCTGATGCGAGGCATGGCCTGTCAGCATCGGACCACCACGTGGCTGCGAAATATCACCAACGAGAAGCCCTGGCCAGCCGTCTTTTGCGGCATCGCGGGAAAGTTTTTCTAACAGCGCGATTGTGCGTGGGTGCCCCCAGTTGCGGTTGCGTGAAAGGCGCATGACCTGCCAGTTTGGACCGTCAATAGGGAGCGCAACGCCACCGGAAAGACAGCCCTTGGCGTAGAAGCCGATGGATTTTGGCTGCTGTGCAACATTTGGCAGTTGCTTGCTGCCAAATGCCTGTTTGGCGGGTGCATCCTGCGCAAATGCTTGCGCAGCGAATTCCGGCGCAATCATTGCCGTAAGGCAGGTTGCAAGGACGAAACGCGACCAGAATTTGGAGAGAAATCTCTTAGCCATGGGCAGTTTCCAAATAAATATTGCTCGAATCATTCGAACGGATAGCGCGGATTATGCTTCGCGTTGATTAAAACGGCAATTAATCACTTATTTTGCGCTTGTCTTTAGCCAAATCAGGTTCCCACTTTTACGCGATACGCTTTAGCGCCAGTTCTCATCCCGCCACATCGTGCTAAAGGCGGTTTTGTAATCGGGGTAGATAAATTCATAGCCCAGCGCTTTGATGCGCTGGTTGGAGACGCGTTTGTTTTCACCGTAGAATGAGCGCGCCATTGGCGTCATTTCCGCTTCGTTAAACGGAACTTCCGGCGGCGGAACAACGCCCATCAGCTCTGCGGCATAGGTGACGACGTCTTGTGGAGGCGCAGGTTCATTATCGGTGATGTTGAATGCGCCGCCGGTGTTGGTGCCTGCAAGAAAGCGCAACGATCCGGCAATATCTTCTACATGGATACGATTGAAGACCTGATCTTCCTTGATAACACGGCGTGCGGTGCCGCGTTCAAGATTGATAAAAGCGTTGCGGCCGGGGCCGTAAATTCCCGACAGACGCAAAAGAGCGACCGGCGTGCCGTGGCGCTCACTCAGCGCTTCCCAGGCATCTTCTGCTTCAACGCGTTCAAGCGAACGTCGCGAACCGGGCTGGCGTTGCGCGGTCTCGTCAATCCAGTTGCCGTCAAAATTGCCATAGACGCCGACTGTTGAAAGATAGCCGATCCAGCGAATGGTGTTGCCGGGGCGACGCAGTGCTTCTTCAACGATTGCAAGCGATGGATCACCATTGTCACGCGGTGAAATCGAAATCACCACATGGGTTGATTTTGCAAGGCGGTCGATCATTTCAGGCGAAGCGGTCTCGCCATCAAAGATCATCGGCGCGATGCCGGATTTTTCGAGAAGTGGGAAATTTTGTTCGTTACGGGTGGTGCCGTCAATGCGTTCTGCCTCTCCGGTCATCAGGCGGGAAAAGGCTCTCGCAGAATAACCAGCTCCAAACAGAAAAATGCGCATTCTAACAGTCCTCCAATTTCCATTCTTCGCGCACCGTATCATCCTCTTCGCGTGAGGCCAGACGATTTTTTAGAATTCTGAAATGTTCTTCATCTGCGAGTTGCCTCAATGCCCAGATAGCTGCTCCGCGCACCACAGCAGCAGGGTCTTCGAGCAGGATTTCCACTTGCGCCAGCAAGGTTTGGTCTTCGGAATTACCCGCAGCAATCAAAACATTGCGTAAGAATCGATCACGCCCAATGCGCTTGACGGGCGAGCCGGAAAACAGTGTGCGAAAGCTCGGATCATCGAGAGCGAGAAAATCAGCAAGCTTTGGTGCTTTGAGATCATCACGCGCTTTCAGCTTCATTTCGCTGGTCGCTTGCGCAAATTTGTTCCAAGGACAGACCGACAGACAATCGTCGCAGCCATAGATGCGATTGCCCATCGCTCTGCGGAACCCAAGCGGGATCGGGCCTTTGTTTTCGATACTCAGATAGGAGATGCAGCGCCGCGCATCAATCCGGTAAGGCGAGGGAAAAGCCTTGGTCGGGCAAGCATCCAAACACGCACGACAGGAGCCACAATGATCGCGATCCGGCTGATCCGGTGGTATTTCAGCGGTGGTAAAAATTGAGCCGAGAAACAGCCATGAGCCGAGTTCACGGCTGACGAGATTGGTGTGTTTGCCCTGCCAGCCAAGCCCTGCGGCCTGTGCCAGCGGCTTTTCCATCACGGGAGCCGTATCAACAAAGACTTTGACATCTTGCCCCGCACGCGCAGCAAAACGGCTCGCTACATGCTTGAGCTTGCCTTTGATGATGTCGTGATAATCGCGGTTCTGCGCATAGACCGAGATTGCCGCACGGTCTTTGTGTTTGAGGATTTCGAGCGGGTTGCTGTCCGGGCCATAATTCATGGCAAGTACCATGATGGACCGGACTTCAGGCCATAAAACGCTCGGATTGCCGCGGCGTTCTTCGGTTTCTTCCATCCAGAGCATATCGGCATGATGGCCGTCAGCAATATATTGCCGCAGACGTTGGGGTGCTTGCGGGATGGAATCAGGACCAGTGAAAGCCACAGCATCAAAGCCGACAGCTTTCGCTTCTTCGATCAGAAACCGCTTGAGTTTGAGCGCTTTTTCCGCAGCTTGATTGTTGTCAGAAATCGAGGTCGCCATAATGAGCCACTGGAGCCAGTCCGCGCACACGATCAGCCAGGAGCGGACGGAAAGCAGGGCGCGATTTCATGCGAGCATACCAGTCACGCGCAGCTTTTGTCTCGCCCCATTCGATTTCGCCGAGATAGTCGAGGACGGAAATAGAAGCCGCTGCTGCCATATCCGCATAACTCGGATGCCCACCGGCAAGCCAGTCGCGCGTTGCCGCAAGCCAATCAATATAGCGCATATGCTGGCGAATATTGGTGCGTGCGGCACGAATAGCGGTTGAATCAGGCGCACTGCCGCCCATTTCGTCGGCCATTTGAAGTTTGAACACACGCTCGCGGGCGATGTGGCGCGTGACTTCATTTTCGAGCTTGAGCAAAAACCAATCGACCAAGCGGCGCACTTCGGCGCGTTCCATCGGGCTTTCTGGCAAAAGGCGACGGCTGCGCTTCAATGCACCGCGCGTCTCATCAAGATATTCGGCAATGACGGTTGCGCCGACGACCGGCAGGTCGCGTTCGGCCAACAGCACAGGAAGCGTTGCTGCCGGGTTGAGCGCAAGAAACTCTTTGCGGCGCGACCACGGACGTTCCTCGATCATTTCCGCTTCAACATCGTACTCACCGAGAATAAGCCGCACATAGCGCGAGCCTGAAGACATAGGATGATGAAAAAGCGTAAGCATAATCGACGCGGTACTCTCGACTAAAAAAGCTCTGATTGAATTCCGCTCAGGAATTGTGGCTGGCATTTGCACTGGCAGCAGGTTTTTCTGCTGTCAGGAGATTTAAGCCACCTCAACGGAATGTTTAGGTTATAGGTGCTAAGCTTGATGGAGACAAGCAATCGCTGTAGGCGCTAATTGTAGCACTTTCATGCTTAACAGCTCGTCAAGATGCGCCATTTTTATCCTGCCACCTTCTAAGGTACTGACTTCATGGAAATTTATAATCTTCTGGAAGCCGCTTTTCTCGGTCTGGTCGAAGGTTTGACGGAATTCATCCCTGTTTCGTCGACAGGCCACTTGCTGCTGATCGGCCATTTTCTGGGCTTTGAATCAAACGGTAAGACCTTTGAGGTGCTCATTCAGCTTGGTGCAATCCTCGCGATCTTGACGGTCTACTCGTCAAAACTCATCAAAATCCTCACCGATTTTCCGCGCGATGCCCGCACACGGCGCTTTGTCTTCGGTATTCTGTTGGCGTTTCTGCCTGCGGCTGTGATTGGCGCAATGGCGCATGGCTTTATCAAAAGTGTATTGTTTGAAACGCCGATGCTGGTTTGCGTTATGTTGATCCTTGGCGGTTTTATTCTGCTCTGGGTCGATCAGCTCGACCTTAAACCGCGCTATAATAATGTGATGGATTATCCGCTGCCGATTTGTCTGGCGATTGGTTTTGTGCAGTGCCTTGCCATGATACCCGGCGTGTCACGCTCAGGCTCGACGATTGTTGGCGCGCTTTTGCTCGGAGCTGATAAACGTTCGGCGGCAGAGTTTTCGTTCTTCCTCGCCATGCCAACCATGGCCGGTGCTTTCACCTATGACCTTTATAAAAGCCACAGCTCGCTTTCGATGAATGACACAGCGCTGATCGTCGTTGGCTTTATCATGGCGTTTATCTCAGGCGTGTTCGTTGTGAAGCATTTGCTTGATTACGTCTCGCGCCATGGCTTCAAGCTTTTTGCATGGTGGCGTCTGATCGTTGGTTCGCTTGGAATGGCTGCACTTCTGATTTGGGGGTGAGGAGCGTTCCGCGTAGCGGAAAAAAGCCAACGATTTGGCTTTTTGAGCGACGAACGCCCGGAGCCATAGCGGAGGGCTGGAGCGTTCCGCACAAAAGAAAAGGGGCCTTTTGGCCCCTTTATTTATTTGTATTTCGATCTCATGCAAATCCGGTCTTGGTGTACTGGCCCGCAACACGGTAGCGCCAGAGGTAAGCTGGAAGAACGGCATCGACGGCTTCCGGCTTGATGCCCATACCCTGCAACGTGCGGCCTTCTTTTGTAGCCTGATCCGATACAACATTATCGGACTTGAGCAGTGTCACCTGATCATTGGTGAGCAGCGGATTTGGCAGCAGTCCGAGAACCGAAGCCTGAATGCGTGCAACCCAGAATGGCATGGACAAGATAATCCGCTTGCGTGCGATGACGCCGAGCATATCTTTCATCCAATGCTTGAATGGCTGTACGTCTGGTCCGCCCAGTTCATAAATCGTGCCTGCGGTCAGATTGCCATCGACGGCGCGTGCAACAGCTTCGGCAACATCACCAACATAAACTGGCTGAAGCTTTGTTTCGCCGCCACCGACAACCGGCAGGAATGGCGAGAAGCGTGCCATATTGGCAAAGCGGTTGAAGAAGCGATCTTCATGGCCAAAAATGATCGACGGACGAAGGATGACCGTATCAGGCAGTACGCTCAGAACGGCCTTTTCGCCTTCCGCTTTCGTGCGGGCATAGTCAGATGCGGAATTTGCATCTGCTGCAAGCGATGAAAGATGCGTCAGCTTAATGCCTGCAGCTTTGGTCGCTTCGGCGATGTTCTTTGCACCCAGAACCTGAACAGCGTTGAAACGCTGTTTGCCGCTTTCCGAAAGAATGCCGACAAGGTTGATAACGTGATCGGCGCCGACGATTGCGCGTTCTACCGATGCGCGATTGCGGACATTGGCCTGAAGCATCTGGATCTGACCAACATTGCCCAGCGGCGCCATATAATAGGCAACTTCCGGCTTGCGCACAGCAACGCGCACACGATAACCGCGTTTGGTAAGGGCTGCGACGACCGCGCGTCCAACAAAGCCAGAGCCGCCGAAAACGGTGACCAGTTTCGGCTTATTGTGTACTTCGTTTGGTTCGGTCTTCATCCTGAACTCCTGCATGAAAGCCTGATTATTACGCCGGACATGATCATTGCGGCATGTTTTCTGGCGCTGATTTATCGCCTTTTGGCAACAACGCAAAGGGGACTTGTTGTCACGACTGCGACAAAGGCCGCTTTTCCCATATTAAACATGCAATACCGCTTTGAGATTTCGCGGCTTACTGGTAAATCGCGCGCATGAGCACACCACTTGACCATATTCGCAATTTTTCGATCGTCGCCCATATCGACCACGGCAAATCGACGCTGGCCGACCGCCTCATTCAATTGACGGGCGGGCTGGACACGCGTGAGATGAAGGACCAGGTCCTCGACTCGATGGATATCGAGCGCGAGCGCGGCATTACCATCAAAGCCCAGACCGTTCGTCTTACCTATAAGGCGAAGAACGGCGAGGACTATGTGCTGAACCTTATCGACACCCCCGGACACGTCGACTTCGCCTATGAAGTCTCGCGTTCGCTGGCTGCGTGCGAAGGTTCGCTTCTGGTGGTGGATGCTTCACAGGGCGTTGAAGCGCAGACGCTAGCCAATGTCTATCAGGCTATCGACAACAACCACGACATCGTGGTGGTGCTGAACAAGGTCGATCTCCCGGCGGCAGAGCCTGAACGCGTTCAAAACCAGATCGAAGAAGTGATCGGCATTGATGCCAGCAAGGCCGTGATGATCTCGGCCAAGACTGGCCTCGGTATTCCGGATGTGCTGGAAGCGATTGTTGAGCAGCTGCCGCCTCCAAAAGAGGGCGACCGCAATGCGCCGCTGAAAGCCATGCTGGTCGACAGCTGGTATGACAGCTATCTTGGCGTTATCGTTCTGGTCCGTGTGATCGACGGTGTGCTCAAAAAGGGCCAGACCATCCGCATGATGGGTACGGGCGCCAAATATCCGGTTGAACGCACCGGCGTGTTTACGCCGAAGATGGTTCAGATGGACGAACTTGGACCGGGCGAACTGGGCTTCATCACCGCTTCCATCAAGGAAGTGGCTGATACCCGCGTCGGTGATACCATCACCGAAGATCGCCGCCCGACAGCAGCGGCTTTGACGGGCTTTAAGCCAGCGCAGCCGGTCGTGTTCTGCGGATTGTTCCCGGTTGATGCTGCCGACTTTGAAGACCTGCGCGCTGCCATGGGCAAGCTGCGTCTCAACGATGCGTCGTTCTCGTTTGAAATGGAAACCTCTGCGGCGCTTGGTTTCGGCTTCCGCTGCGGGTTCCTGGGGCTTCTGCACCTCGAAATTATTCAGGAACGCCTTGAGCGTGAGTTCGATCTCGACCTCATCACGACAGCACCTTCGGTTGTCTATCGCCTGAACATGCAGGACGGCTCGCAAAAAGAACTGCACAATCCAGCTGATATGCCGGATGTTGTGAAGATCGAAGCGATTGAAGAGCCGTGGATTCGCGCAACAATCATGACGCCGGATGATTATCTCGGTGCGATCATGAAGCTCTGTCAGGAGCGCCGCGGCCTCCAGATCGATCTGACCTATGTTGGCCCGCGCGCGATGATCACCTATGATCTGCCGCTCAACGAAGTCGTGTTCGATTTCTATGATCGTCTCAAGTCGATCTCGAAGGGTTATGCTTCGTTCGACTATAATCTCTCGGATTACCGTGAGGGCGATCTGGTCAAGATGTCGATCCTGGTCAATGAAGAGCCAGTGGACGCGCTTTCGATGCTGGTTCACCGTTCGGCTGCTGAAAAGCGTGGCCGTGTGCTTTGCGAAAAACTCAAAGAGCTTATCCCGCAGCACATGTTCAAGATTCCTATTCAGGCGGCGATTGGCGGGCGTATCGTGGCGCGCGAAACCATTTCGGCATTGCGCAAGGACGTGACGGCCAAGTGCTATGGCGGCGATATTTCGCGTAAGCGCAAACTTCTGGACAAGCAGAAGGAAGGCAAGAAGCGCATGCGCCAGTTCGGCAAGGTGGAAATCCCGCAAGAGGCCTTCATTCAGGCACTCAAGATGGGTGATGATTGATTGCCTGCCGGTTAGGCAGGCTTTCTCTCAGTGAAAAGAGGGTGGTGTTGGGCGATCGTCTATATCGTGAGCCTTGTCATCACCGTTCTCTTTTATATCGGCGATGATGTTGTCTATTTTACCAAACAAAAGCTTTCCAAGTTCTTCTATTTTAACGTCGGGTTGACCCAGCCGTATTAGTCGCTGAGAGCCTGAATCATAATGAATGTAACGATATCAGGCTCTTGCGATGCGCCGGGTGAGCAGGCG
>NZ_JAMJWE010000199.1 GCF_023554105.1 Brucella sp. 21LCYQ03 | reverse complement strand
CGAATGCTTTTAACACCTTATCCTTACTCAGTCCACCTAGAAAATAAGCTTCATCTACATAAACGCCCCACTTCCTCAACGTCTTAATAACTCTCATGTGTGAAGGTGCATTTCTTGCTGTTACAATAGCTAATCTTAGAGGAGATAATTCAATTGTTGTTGGAAGTTCTTCTTGAATTTTCGAAAGTTTAATTAATAGTTTTGCGAACGGTCCCTCACCAAGTTCTTCATTTTCATGTTCCTGCTCATATTTATGAAATGCATCTAGTCCCTCAGTTTTATACCGGTATTCGGAATCGTCGGAAAATAGTACTGCATCCGCATCAAAAGCAATTTTTACTCGATTATCAAGAGGTTTAAACTCCTTAGGTGGAGCATAAATATATGCTGCAGCACAACTTTTAGAATCAATTACCGCCTGTACGTCATTTGAATCTTTACTCAGAAATAGGTCGATGTCGAAAGCGTCAATATAAGGAGATAGTGGTTCTCCACCGCTGAATGCCATTCGAGTTATATCAAGATTGTGTTGTCTAACAGAGTTCATTATTCGAACACCTGTTTCGGGGCTGTTTCGTGACATTACTACAACTTCGACAATTCTTTTTTTTGCATCTTTATTTAGATGAAGCAGACGTTGAACGAGGTGAAATGCGGTTCCTGGAATTAGCAATTCTTCCTCATGTTGCTGTT
>NZ_JAMJWE010000198.1 GCF_023554105.1 Brucella sp. 21LCYQ03 | reverse complement strand
GCTGGTATAAGAAACGCCTAAACGAGGGAAATCGGTTGGGTTCTCCGCGGTCCACGGCACAATGCCACGGCGATAATTGGAATAGCCCATACCATCAAAATCGCGACGCAAGTCATTGTACAATTTGGTACCGTATACACCATACATCTGCAGGTTTAGCGTGAAATTTTTATAGTATGCATTCCACTGTATGCCTGAAGTAAACATGGGCCAAGGCGTACCGGCATAGGTACGATCATCTGGTGTAATGTCGTTATTCGTACCACGATCCAATAGGTTCACGTAGCGTACATCGCCAGGCTGCGCAATGCCAGCCTGTGCGCGATGCGCATTAATTTCTTCTTGATTCTGAAAAAGTCCGTCGGTAAGAAGCAGGTAATATTCTCCGATCGAACGCCCCACTTGCGTACGTGTATTGCCAGACTGTATGTAGTTGCGCGGCAATCCGGTAGTCGGATCGATTCCGAGGTTACCTAACTCCAGCACTTTATTACGGATGATGCTGAAGTTTCCAGAAATATCCCAGGTAAAACTCTTTTCAGGCTGGCGCATTGGGCGGTAGCTTAGCTCTAGTTCAAGACCTTTATTTTCTATGGAGCCAATATTGGTTAAAATTCCGCCTCCGCCAACTGTGCCCAGGTATCCTGGAAGTGGCAAATACAAGAGTACATCTTTGGTGACGGATCGAAATGCGT
>NZ_JAMJWE010000197.1 GCF_023554105.1 Brucella sp. 21LCYQ03 | reverse complement strand
GCTATGAACAGTCGGGTGAGCTACACGGACTAACCCGTGTGCGTGGGTTTACGCAAGACGATGCGCATTTGTTTTGTCGCCCGGATCAGGTAAAGGAAGAATTTAAAAAGGTAATTGATCTGGTTCTGTATGTCTTTGGAGCTTTAGGTTTCGAAGATTATACTGCTCAGATATCGCTACGCGATCCGGCCAATAAAACCAAATATATTGGTACAGAAGAAAACTGGACATTGGCAGAGCAAGCCATTATTGAGGCTACGGCAGAAAAGGGTTTGCCATCTATCATAGAATACGGTGAAGCGGCTTTCTATGGCCCTAAGCTGGACTTTATGGTGAAGGATGCATTAGGACGTAAATGGCAGTTGGGTACGATCCAGGTGGACTACAATCTTCCTGAGCGTTTTGAATTGGAATACACGGGTAGTGATAACCAAAAACACCGTCCGGTGATGATTCATAGAGCACCTTTCGGATCTTTGGAACGCTTCGTGGCGGTGTTGATCGAGCACTGTGCTGGTCAATTCCCGTTATGGCTTGCTCCTGAGCAATTTATCATTCTTCCGGTTTCTGAAAAATACGAGGAATACGCGCAAAATGTTTTAAATTTCCTAAATAATTCCGATATTCGCGGACTGATTGACTTACGTGATGAGAAGGTAGGTCGTAAAATCCGTGACGCCGAGATGAAAAAACTGCC
>NZ_JAMJWE010000196.1 GCF_023554105.1 Brucella sp. 21LCYQ03 | reverse complement strand
GATTTGTACGCTACGCTGTATACTGGCGAGAATATCAAGGTAGAAAGTTCTAGCACGCCAATCCTTCCGCTACACTTAACCATGGGAATTGGTTATGTTGGAATTAGAAGCCCATGGCTGACATACTTTCAGGGAACGTCTCCTAAGGGATTGGATATTCTTAAAAGATATCACGACGGTATAGTTACCTATGCTACAGGTTATGTGCTGAATTATGGCTATCTCGATATATCTTGGAATGTGAATAATCGTCGGATTACAATTGCTGGATATTCCAGTAATGATGGCGGAGTCAATAATTTTTGGGCAACTAATGTAGTGTATGATTATGAATTGGATAATGAGACAGGTGTCTATACGCTAACATTCCGTTCGGGTCCATCTGGAGGTTATACAGCTCGCGTTCTAGATCAACTTATGACTTTCTTAAATAGTAGTCGTATACGTTTAGATTATTACGTTTCAGGCGGAGATTTGTATGGGCAAATAATTGGTGTTGATGATACGGATGTTGTTATGACATTTCAGTTGCGCTAAACAGAAACTAAATAGTGGCAAGGTAGCTATTGGAAAGTTCATCTTGCTACTATCGATTACTCCAATAACGGAGTGATCTTTAAACTTAAAAAAATACTAATATGGCATTTAGAACAATATTTTTCATTCTAGCGATGTTAATATCGCTACTCTTTGGCTGTGC
>NZ_JAMJWE010000195.1 GCF_023554105.1 Brucella sp. 21LCYQ03 | reverse complement strand
GGGTGGTTATTAATTTTGTTCACCCAATAGGAATACCGATCGCGCTCTATACCTTTCAGGAGTTTGTAGAAAGTAGCATCTCTATAAAACCAACTCTCTTATCTATTTCTTAAACCAGTTTAATTTCCATCGGCTAGGAATCTCGTAATTTCGTGTATATAATTTTGATAACATGGAAAATAAGATATTAGGCTTGCATCACATTACTGCTATTGCCAACCAAGCAAAAAGGAATTTGGATTTCTATACGCATATTTTAGGACTGCGGTTGGTAAAAAAGACCGTGAACTTTGATGATCCCGGAACCTACCATTTCTATTTCGGAAACGAAACTGGTGCTCCCGGCACTATTTTAACGTTTTTCCCTTGGGAAGGCATTGGGCAGGGCATCAACGGCGCCGGGCAGGCCACGCACATTGGTTATGCCATCGCTCCGGAAGCATACGACTTCTGGAAGCAAAGATTAGGCACTCATAATATAGTGGTAGAGGAAAATGAAATATTCGGGGAGAAGACGCTATCATTTAAAGATCCAGACGGATTGCAGTTGCAATTCATTGTACCGAAAAGTACTGATAACCGCACACCCTGGAGTACGCCGGAAATAACTACCCAAAATGGACTGAAGGGTTTTCACAATGTAACCTTGACGTTGAAAAACTCGGAGCCAACGATTAAAGTACTGACGGACATCTTGGGA
>NZ_JAMJWE010000194.1:434-700 GCF_023554105.1 Brucella sp. 21LCYQ03 | reverse complement strand
ATCTATCTTCTTAAACAGTGGTGAAGATGCTGCGGACGCATGGTCCAAAGGATTCGATAAGATCATGGAAGATTACATGATGCAGAAGTTTTCTCGCGATTGGTTGGAGGAGAAGTTGCAAGTTTTTTACGAGCAGTTTGATCAACTGGCTGACAGCGGAGGTGAATTGACCGATAAAGAACGTGATCAGCTAAAGCAAAGTTGGGATGATATACAGAAGGAAGGCGAAAAGCGTTTGCAGAATTTACGTGATACTTTGAAGCTTG
>NZ_JAMJWE010000194.1:0-424 GCF_023554105.1 Brucella sp. 21LCYQ03 | reverse complement strand
TGAAACTTGAAGCAGGAGATTCTTCCTCATCCCTTAAATCAGAATCGATTGGCAGGCAGCTAACCGAAGCGACAGGCAATGAGATCGTCGGCATGTACCGCGCTGGTTATGATATCGCCAAGCAGCAGCTAAACATTTTGCATAGTCAGCAAGCAACGCAAGTTAATCTTCTGGCGATTGCTCAAAATAAGTTGATTGCTTTGAATGCAATTCAGATTAATACCTACAACACCGCAAGTGAGGCTCTAAATATCGCCAATAATACGGCTAGCATGCTGAGCGAACTCAAAGCCGTAAACAGAAATTTAGGAGGTAAGTATGCCAACTAACCTGAACTCCCTCCGAGCAACATCGCTTGGCCTCTACTTTCGAAAGGGATCATTGTATAGCGAATTGCTAAAGCTGCCCAAACCGAAAGAGCGTT
>NZ_JAMJWE010000193.1 GCF_023554105.1 Brucella sp. 21LCYQ03 | reverse complement strand
AAATTAACACTTTTAATTTTTTTATCACATCATTGCATTTCACCACAGAAGTGATAGAAGAAAAATACCGTTATTTTACTGCGCTAGCAAAGGCATTGCCTGTTTTATAGCTTCCTTAGTAGCGTCTGTAATCGTTACCAAAGGCAGGCGAACATGTTCGGTACCGATATACAATTCTTGCAAGATGTACTTCACACCACATGGATTAGCATCTACAAAGCACAAGTCTATCGTTTCCAATAAGCTATTGTGTGTAGTTCGCGCTCCTACATAATCTCCTGCGGCACACGCGTGTACCAAATCAGCAATTTGCTTCGGGTAAGCATTTGCCACCACGGATATCAAGCCTACGGCGCCCAAAGACATCATCGGCAACGTAATTGGATCGTCGCCCGAGATTAACAGAAAATCTGCTGGTTTGTCGCGCATGATTTCACTAAACTGCGCAAAGCTTCCAGATGCCTCTTTCGTCGCTACGATATTGGCAAAATCCTTCGCTAAGCGTACCGTTGTCGCTGATGAGATGCTACTCCCTGTTCTAGATGGTACATTATATAGAATGATCGGCAACTTACTCGCTTCGGCGATCGCTTTATAATGTGCATAAATCCCAGCTTGAGTAGGCTTACTATAATAAGGAGAAACGGAGAGTATGGCACAATAACCGGACACATCGAAGCTACTTACCTCTGCGACAACTTCA
>NZ_JAMJWE010000192.1 GCF_023554105.1 Brucella sp. 21LCYQ03 | reverse complement strand
GAATGGGCGATATGTATAATAACTCCATCATTAGTCGCGCAGATCGGTAATTTGGTCGGGGTTAATTGTTTTATATTTTCGGTACACCATCAGGATAATCGATAGGCCTACCGCTACCGCAGCAGCAGCCAATACAATGGCAAATAAAGCGAATACTTGCCCCCCGTAATGAACTTTGTCATAGCGGCCAAAGGCCACTAAGTTCAGAATGGCAGCGTTGATCATGAGCTCGATTCCAACCAGAATCATGATGGCATTTCTTTTGGAGATCACTGCGTACAGACCAATGCAGAAGATACAGGCACTTACCGCCAAAAAATGCGTGATAGGGATCAATCTTCTTCCCCCTTTCTGGCGATATGTGCCGCACCGATCAAGGTCATCATCAAAAAGATGGAAATGATTTCGAAAGGCAATATATATCTAGACATGAATAGGACGCCTAGCTGATTGATATTGTTATCTTTAGGATGGATAATTTGTCCGGTTTTTATATTTTGGTCGATCCAGGCAGGCGAATAACCTTGATTCCATTGCCAAATCCCGTAGATCATCAACCCTAAAAAACCTAAAGAAAGGGCAAGAGACTGCCAGTTTGGTAATTGTATGAATGATCCAGACAGGTTTTGCAAATCACTTAACAACTCCTTATTGCTCAGCATAAACGCAAAGATCATTAAGATCAACACGCCACCTACATATACC
>NZ_JAMJWE010000191.1 GCF_023554105.1 Brucella sp. 21LCYQ03 | reverse complement strand
TTCGTATCAAAATGAAAAAATGGCAAAAATGACTTCGTGTATTTCTAAAATACCTACCCTTAAAAGATATTTCTTTTAAATATAATTAGTATATTCGTGTAACACTTTTATTATCCTGGCCGATCCATGTATCTAAGACATGCGATTGGTACGAATTTCTAACTTCAAAAGAATGAATAGGCGACAACTTATCAAACAAGCAGGATTCGCAACGGCAGCCTTTGCCATGAGCCGCGATCTTTTTGCAGCAAACACATCCGTATTTACACAAAGTACTTTCATCGATGAATGGATTTATCTTGGATCCAACGAAAATCCACATGGGCCGTCGAAAGCGGCACGGGAAGCGATGAGCAAGGCGCTGCTCAGTACAAATAGATACCAATGGAAAGAAAGCGCTAAACTGATCAGCGCTCTAGCCCAACCCCATCGGTTAACGGATAAAAATATACTTCTCGGCGCAGGCTCTTCAGAATTGTTGGGCTTAACGACTCTTTTCGCTTCTTTCAAGAAAGGCAATATCATTGCACCAGATCCCACTTTTCGACTTTGGACAACCGCAGCACAGCACATGGGATTACAGATCAAGTGGATACCACTTACGGAAGAGAAAGATACCGACCTCACAGCGATGCATTCGGCCATTGATTCGGACACGAGCATGGTGTATTTGTGTAATCCGAATAACCCGACTGGCATCCCGAT
>NZ_JAMJWE010000190.1:259-705 GCF_023554105.1 Brucella sp. 21LCYQ03 | reverse complement strand
TACAATACATGAAATTTTATACGCGTTTTTATTTAGCGATTTTTATTTTTTCCGTTTCCACGTTCTCATATGCACAGCAAAAACCAGCCATACCCATCAATGATGTTGTGGAAAAAGTGCAAGGTTATTTTAATGTTTATCCGGTAGAAAAAGTACACCTGCATTTCGATAAACCCTATTATGCCGTTGGCGATACCCTCTGGTTTAAATCGTATCTCAACTACAATTTAGCAAACTATGACCCCAGCAAGATAGTCTATGTGGAAGTGCTCAATAGCCGAGATTCCCTGATGCAAACCTTGCGTATCCAATCCGAGCATGGTGTCGGAAAGGGGCAGTTGGTGCTAGATCCTGAGTTTTGGAGTCAGGATAATTATCGGTTCCGAGCTTACACCAAGTGGATGGTCAATTTCAACCAAGACTATTTCTATAATAAAGTCGTGCCA
>NZ_JAMJWE010000190.1:0-249 GCF_023554105.1 Brucella sp. 21LCYQ03 | reverse complement strand
GACGGTAACAAGACCAAGGCTTCTTTACAATTCCGGGATAAATCGGGCGCGATTCTATCGCGCAAAAAGCTTACATGGGAAGCGAATGATGGCTGGGATCCTTTTGATAAGGGACGAGGGGAGACCGACGATATGGGACGTGTATCTATCAGCCTTTCTGCGAAAAACAAAGAGCTTTTGAAAACTGGGCGTTTATTGGTGCATATCGATAATAATGAAGAAAAATTAGTAGGACAATACTCCTTGGCA
>NZ_JAMJWE010000019.1 GCF_023554105.1 Brucella sp. 21LCYQ03 | reverse complement strand
CAACCTAAAGGAGGGGTACTTTTTGGACGCCGATAAGGGGTCCCGTTTAAACGCCGATTGACATTCTTAACCGCGTGCTGTTCGGCCTGAACGGTAAGTGCTGCAGTGACGGCTCTATGTAGAACGTCTTCAAGAAACACGTCAGTTTGACTGGAAAACAGTTCCTCCACGCTTTCAACGGCCAGCCCCATAGCCATTTCAGCTATGTTAAACCTCAGGCGCTCATACGGGGTATATTTTTCCGCGGCATTATAAAAGAAAGACCGAAGGTCATCAAATTGGGGAGCTGAAACATCACGGGCAAGATGGCTTTTCATCAAATTGCTCCTCCTACTAGCAGACAAGAGCACATATGATCCCTTAACCGCCACTGCCTACGAAAATTCGTTAGTGACGACACTATAACCATACTCTGATAGCGAGAAGTGTCAATGAGTAACGGTGAGTTCTCAGATTTCGTCAAATTGTACGTCAGTCAGCAAACTACGGAAAGAGAACGAAGTACGTTGCGTCATGTCAGTACTGATTGCTGAAGTCTGCACTGCCGTGCTTACAGCCCAGCTGGCGAATAGTTGGCCTCGCATACTTGCCAAGCTTGATGTGAAGAGCAACTGCTCGAATCCGGTCTTTGTAGGAATACATCGACCTTCTTGATAGTCCAAGTTTTCGTCCGCGCACCATGAACGTCCTCCCAACCCAACTAGAAAATCCTTTCCAACGAAGAGTTCCGAGCTAATTTTACAAACAATCTTGGGTAAATGGTTCGCACTCATACTGCGCTTAGCGTATGGTTTGCCTTCATTTCAGAAAATAGAAGCCGACTAATTGAAAAGCCCCCTCCCCTTGCCTTCTGGGTCAGAGACCGCTAATAACCGCCAGGCGAATCGATGGTTGTCAGTTTCTGAAGAATCCACGCAATAGCGGACTATGCCAGCTCGCACCGCGCATACGCTTTGTAGGCGTAGATACAGGTCAAGTTGCTGGGATAATACTGCTCGCTTCTTACCGCAGCGAGCCCAACTTTTGCCTTAAAAGCTGGGCTATGGTTTCGGCCGCTGCGTCTCATCATAATATCTCCGGCTCTTGGCATCTAAGCCTAAGTCGAGCAGAAATTCCACTTGTCTTGGCTGTGCAGTTTTCCCGAGCTACCTCTCCAATACACAACGTAAGATTCGTTACCTACAAGGTGCAGTGTAAATTTTACCCCTGCTATTACGGTATTGGCAGTTACCGTTTCGCAGGTCACGAACCAAAAGTCCGCCGATGGCTCCTACGCCAGCTCCAATGAGTGCGCCCTCACCGCCGCCAGCGATACCACCTACAGCAGCACCTGCAACTGTACCGACGCTGAGGTCTTTTTCAGTTGATGTGCATCCTGAAATGGCCATCAATGCAATCAAACACAATCCAATTTTACGCATTCAATCCCCCTTGTCTAATGTCCAAGCAATCTGATTTCACACTACGGCCTGAAGCAAGTCAATTTAGATGACTATTTAATAGTTAATTCTCGCAGAACGCAGCTTAACCGCCATCATTATCGACAATTTCAATGCGGAAGAATTGCATTAATTTGGCCGACCATATCATTCAGCTGCATACGTATTGCTGCATCTTCTTGTTCTCGTTCATGATCTGGCTGTTCAGCGCGAGTATGAATTTTAGTCTTAATTTCTTCAATCTTAGCTTTGATGTGTTCGACTTCGGTTTTGATGATATCAGACATATCCTACCCCGTTATTTGTCCAGTGATGTTGATCAGCCTACACTTTAGATCGCCGTTAGCAAGCTATACGCGACAGCGAATTTACTAGTGAACCCGACTTCTCAAGCTCAGCATCAGCATCTCCGAAACCGAAAAGCCCCCTGCCCTCGCCTTCTGCACCAAAGCTCGCAAATACCCACCCGGACACGAGATATCAGAGCTTTTCTGAAGAATGCCAGCAATTACCGCTGAAGCGCTTTCAATGCCCCAAATACGAACAGCATCGATATAAGCAGCATGTGAAATTCCAAGAAATCCTGAAACCAGCTTTGAAACATCTGTGAGGTCTCTCCAGCTCTTTATGCCAGCTGTTGAATAAGCACTAATATCAGGACAAGCTCTGAGAACGAGATCAAGAGAAATCGCTCCAGCTTTTGAGACATCTGATTTTTTAACCACAGTTCCTGATGTCATCTCTTTCAAATTTGAAAATTCATCTTTTTCTTCTAAAAGGGATTCAGTAAGTGACTCTATATGCCGCTCAATTTGAGCACCATTGCCGCTCATTTCTTTAACATTATCGATATTTTTCAGTGCGATAGCCAATTCTGAAAGAACTGCATCGAGATTAGCCTTAATCACGTTCAATGCAGCCCGAGAAGCACGCCGAGGAATAGCATTCACGATGTCTTTGAAATGCACATAACGCTCATCAGAAGCCTCTACAGCGGCATCTGTGAAGGTTTTAGCGATCTCTCTTGATGTGATTGAGATTTCATCACGCAAGCGCTTTACAGCACGTTGTTCATCCAGAATGCGGTCTGCTGCAGATTTAATTTCTGATGCCATTGCAAAGAACGGTGTGAAGTCGAAACCAAAAGCCAGTTCGATCTCCCCTGCCCTGCTCTTGTGCGCATATCTCTTACCATTCGGGCTGTCCTTGCGTGTGATAAGGCCAGCCGCAATCAATGATGACAGATGTCGCCTAAGTGTAGATTCAGGCATCATATGTGCGCGTTGCGAAATCAATTTGTTTGATGGAAAGACAACGAGCTTGGATTTCGATGTGATGACATCATCAGATAGGAATGACAGCAGGGAATTGAGAACCGTCAGGCATCTGTCGTTCAGACCGTAGTCAGACTTAGCGATGCAGAGATACCTATAGAGTTCCCATTTCTTGATGCTCTCACCTGATGGTTTAGATGTCGAGACGCGATTGGTCATTCGACTGCATAATGCAGACGTGGCAGTCTCTAGAATTTGCATTTCAATTGCCCTCAAAATTTAGGCAAAAGAGTCCCTCACATCAAAAATGATGTTTAAATTCTTGACAAAGATTCCGAGAAATGAGATTCGTAATTTGCGAAGATTACAGATCAGCTCTCTCAGACGAAAGTTTGCGGGGGCTTTTCTTTTGCGGTTTAGTCTCCAGTTCGAGTCTTTTTCATTTGCTCAAACTCATCAAACAGAGAGTCCAAACGGGTAGATATAAAGTCACCGAACTCTCCTGCATTTGCGTCAGTTAGCTCGATTGATGTCTTCTTAGGCTTCTGATTCATCGAGAACGTAACTGATGAATCTTTGGATCTCCAGGACTTTGCTGCAGCCTCCAGTTTCTTCTTTTTCGGAGCAGGCTTGTTAGCGGCTTTTAGAAGCGCATAAGCCTTTGAGAATTTGTCGTCTGATTGCTCAATTGCAGTGAATTCAGGTAAAGTGATTAAGTCATCAAGACACCCCTCCCCTGCCTTCTCATACTGAGCTCCGAAATCAATCCAACGATCACGGCCTACATTCTTTGCTGATCCGATAGCTTCGATGATGGAAGCTGGAACCCGTCTAGTCACTGACAGCATGCGGGTAAGCATTGGGTTGTCAGTCGAAAGAGCGGCTTGGACAACTTCACGTTCATATCCGAGATCGATAAGCTTTTGAGCAAAGACAGCCTTTTCAATGAAAGATAGGTTGTCTCGTGCAGAGTTTTCTTGTCCCTGTGCGATTACATGAACGGCATCATCCAGCTTCTTGATGACAGCTTTAACAGGCTTTCCGAGTTCTTTAGCAACACGTAAACGGCGATGCCCAAAGACAACCATATAGCGGTTCTCGTCTTCAGGATGAGGACGAACTAAAATTGGGGTGTCTTGTCCGCGTTCACGAATAGCTTCGCGTAGTTCGGTGTAGGCTTCATCGCTTCCAGACATGCGGTCGGACACAAACGAAGTGTCAACGATGTTTGTATCAAGTTCGACAACCGATGCACCTTCCAGAAGCCTGTCTGCACGAGCTGCCTGCGCTGATAATTCACCTATAGACGAAAGCATGGATTTGGTGGCACCCCGCATCGCATAGCTGGAAGATCCACTTCCCTTATCGCGCTCTGGAGCAGGAGAGGTGAGGTCTAAGAAGATGTCTTTGCGTGCCATTTTTATATCCATTTCGCTTCAGTTAGTTGATTTCATTACCGTTTTCGAAAGTGTACGGCTGACAATCAACTACGACCCCAAGATTTGTGGATTTGATGTGTGATTTCTGAATTGACAGCTTCAAGAGATTCCATAGCGCGATCATAGGTGGAGCGAGTCATTGAGCTTCTTTCGACTTCATACATTGTCTGCTTAGTGAGACCTGCATCCGATATAGCTGTCGATTTTACCATTGAATTCTTCAGCATTTGCTCAACAAACATAGACTGCATGAAGCCAACCATCTGCGCCTGTGGAATATCAGTAGGCTCAAAACGAGTGACGAGATAGGAGAACCAATCTAGTTCAACTTTTACACCAGCTGATTCAATCGTTGTCAGAATGCCGCCGAGCATAAGCAGAAACTGACTCATGGACATGAGGTCGAGCATCTGCGGATGAACAGTGATCAAAACTGATGTTGATGCTGTCAAAGCAGTCAGCGTCAGATAACCAAGCTGCGGAGGGCAATCGATAACTACGACATCATATTGGTCGTCAACTTCAGCAAGCGTTTCCCCGATACGTGTATAGAACGTTCTACCTGCAGCGGGATTCTGTTGCATAGCAAGCGGGGTATCATACTCGTATTCTTGCAGTTCCAAATTTGCAGGAACGATGTCGAGTAGTGGGAAGTTGGTTTTCCGTATGACTTCTGAAAGATGTTTTCGCTCATCATCATATCGCAAGCTGTCATAATAAGAAAGATTACGATCAAGTTCCGGCTGGATGCCGTGCAGAGCAGTTAGAGAAGCCTGTGGATCGAGATCGATAGCAAGAGTTCTGTGACCAGTCAGCGCTAGGTGTTGAGCTAAGTGAGCAGCAGTAGTCGTCTTGCCGCTACCACCTTTAAAATTGACTACAGAGATAACCTTCAAAGGATCATCAGGTCTACGGCGAGGTGAGCGCTCAAGATAATTTTGAAGATCGTGCATCTGTTGAGCTGTGTAAGAACGCCGACCAGTTGCCGAGGTTTCAGGCTCAACGCCGCCTTTACCTTCAAGATGTAATTTCTTGATATAGCTTTGAGATACACCCATGAAGTTTGAAACTTCAGCGATCGAAAATTGACGCAAAGTTTTCTGAGCGTCAGGTGGAAACTTACGCTGACGTAGGTTATCTAAACGATTTGAGATTTCTTCACCTTGCGCTAAGATCGTCTTAGCGAAATGCTGTTTCGGTGATGAAGCGATATCCATTGTCGGAACCCTTGAGTAGCGATTTTTTTGATTGCATAAGTAAATTATCGATACTGTATGAACCGATTCCGAAGGTCTCGCAACAACTTTAAAGTTAACAGAAGGTTAACGCAATTTCGTTAGCTGTGTGAAATTAGATTGGTTAGATTATTGAAATTTAACGGATTTTCATCAACTAATTGTTTTATATGTGTTAATTTAATTTGTACGGCTGACAACGGTTTGTACGAGTTAGTTTCTGTCACACATTATCGATGATCTTCAAGTCCAATCGTAATTAAGAACGAGTAGGATAAGATAGGGAGAATAAGAACGCTCGCCATTTTTCTGAGAAGCGTGATTTCTCAAATCAACCGAGTGTTTACCCAGCAACAAAGCCAGAGACCACAGATGGAATTACTGCAATCGTGCATGCCATCGCTGAGATAGCAAAATGGCTGTAGACAGATATCGGCTGATTATCCTCGAATTCGTGATTGATGTAATCCATAAAATCTTCTGGCGTGATATTGAACAACATAATAGTAGCGTTTTGTTCGCGGGCATTAACAGCATTAGCTAACGTCTCAGCAGCTCCACGCTCGATCTCTTCAATGTCTTTGAATGATTTAGTAACACTCCAGAACACGTCAGCTGTATAAACTGAAAACATGATCTTCTGCGTGATTTTGATGCCGCCTTCATATAAGGGTTTTGAGAAAACATGCGCACGATTTAAGCTGAACTCGTGTTGAAATGCAGCTTTTGAGTAATGATATTTTCTAAAGTACCTTGGTTTCCGACTATAAATTGCATCAATATATCTCCTTGTGAAAGTGCTTAGAGATATAGTGTGAGCTCGTTCTATGAATGACACAAACTGATGGGATTAGCCGACAGAAATCGCGAATTGGTAGTGTTTTCAATAATATAAAATGAAGAGCAGGAGAGAGGTAATAAAAAAGCTCCCGTTCTCTCAGCAGCTTTGATGTCTGAGATGAATTGGTCTCGGACTACTTTTTGAATAAGCCGCTGATCTCAACTTTTTTAGACTTCTTGTCATAGACACAGACAACCTGTTGTTCGGTTTTGTTGCCCTTTTCAAAGCCATTGATAATGGCATAGCCATATGTCTCGGCACCAAACGGAACAACCTTGGTCGCTTTAACCTTCATATTTGCGCTGGCGGCTTTAGTGCATGCTTTCTTCACATCCTGCTGGAATTCTTTCCAGGCATCGTCACTTGAAGCAAATGATGGCTGCATAGATAGTGCAAGGAATACGCTTGCGGCTGTAGCAATATAGGTTTTCTGGGATTTTAAGTCAGGCATCAGACATTCCTGTTTCGAGAGCTGTTCTTATTAAAGAGATAGTGCCCGAAGATTTAAGTCAATGATTTCAGTTGATTGGAATTTTGAGGGCAGGGGAGGGGGAGAAGGGGAGCTGAAACTCCCCATTGATGATGTCAGTTCAGTTCCCAATGCTTGTAGAGTCTACCAGGCAGGTGGCTCTGTCTGTCTTTGAGGACTTCTGATGTCGCTTCATTGATTTCACGAAGATTGCTGATCAATGCAAACGTTGAAATCGCGCTGTCTTTGCCGAAAAAATAGAATTCTTTCTCTTTCTTGAACTCAAAGTTTGAAGCAGCAGGATTTTTGCGGCTTTAAAGTGGAGCCAGGCTCGCGAGGCGATGTGTCCAGTCATGATCTCTTGATCAGCAAAGAGAGTTATGGGTGACAATGCTCCGTTGTCTGCGCATGGCTCGACGCCATGGCGGCTTCTTGTCAATGGCGCTTGTTGGTCAATGCCGGAAGGCCTCGGTTCATCAATAGTAGGGCGTGAAAGTCATCCGGTGGTGCAGGTCTCAGCACGTGATGCAGAGGCTTGTGCGGCCTGGTCCGGCGGCAGATTGCCGTCGGAGGCCGATTGAGAACATGCGACGAGCGGTGGCCTTGTCGATCCCAGATTCTTTTGTGGGGACAGCGAGCCTGACGACACCACAATTTTCGCCAATATCTTGCAGGGTCAGTTTCCGCATATCATTACTTCCATGAAGTGATCGATGCGTTTGAAGGATCAAAAGACCACAGCGAGAGGGGCCGGCCGACAGATATTCGCGCTGGCTATTCCAAATATGCTGTCGGATCGCATGTGATTTATTGTCAGGAGCAAGGAGAAGACATTATCGTTTTTCGTGTCTTGCAGGGGCGCATGGACGTCATGCGCCACTTGTGATGATCTGCTACATTCCTTCATAATTTTCATGATGGATAGTCAATAGCGGAGTTGCGCAATCAACTAGACGACAAGTGATCATAATATTTCGTTGACAATCCCTTCATACACTCCGCTGATATGCATCGTAAGAACAATTCAAACTACCAAGGAGTATACGCATCTTAACATTTCGGAATAATTTGAAATAACTGTTCCAAATGCCGAATGCTTGATGGAAAAAATCAACTAGAACATGATCATAGTTGGCGAGGTTCCATATCGAGATACTTGCAATTTCGCTGACTGCATATGTCTCGTTCGTGATTACTTTATAAGATTGACAGGATTTTCCACGTCGGACATGTTTCTTGTATCATTTCATCGGGCAGGGGGAATTACATGGCTGAGAAAACGATTAGAGACGTTACATTTCAATTGTTGCGAGATCTTGGTTTAACGACTGTTTTTGGCAACCCGGGTTCGACGGAAGAAACGTTTCTCAAAGACTTTCCGGAAGATTTTACGTATATTCAAACCTTGCAAGAGGCTTCTGCGGTTGGCGCTGCGGATGGATATGCGCAAGCTACCCGCAAGCCAGCAATCGTTAATGTGCATACATCTGCCGGTCTTTGTAATGGCATGAGTAATATTCTGACGGCGTTTATGAACAAAACGCCTCTGATCATCACTGCCGGAAATCAGACGCGTGAAATGTTGCTCATGGAGCCATGGCTCACCAATATTGAGGCTGCGAATTTGCCGCGCCCCTGGGTGAAGTGGAGTTATGAGCCTGTGCGTGCAGAGGATGTCCCGGCTGCATTTATGCGTGCTTATGCTATGGCACTGCAAGCGCCGCAAGGACCTGTGTTTTTGTCGATTCCGTTGGATGATTGGGATAAGCCAGCCACAGAGGCCGCAACGGTACGCACTGTTGCAACACGCATTGCGCCTGATCCGCTGCGGCTAGCAGAATTTGCAGCTATTTTGGATAAGGCGAAGAATCCGGCACTGATTTATGGCGCAGCAATTGCTCGCTCCGATGGCTGGAAACAGGCGATTGAACTGGCCGAGAAAATGCAGGCGCATGTCTTTGCAGCACCTGCTTCTGAGCGCCCGCCTTTCCCAGAGACTCATCCTCTTTATTGTGGTGGCTTGCCGTTTGCCAAAGGTCCGTTGTCAGAGAGACTTAAAGGATATGATGTAGCTATCGTAATCGGCGCACCTGTCTTTCGCTACTATCCTTATGTTGATGGCGCATATCTGCCGGATAATCTGCAATTGCTGCATATTACGGATGATGCCACTGAAAGCGCAAAAGCGCCGGTTGGTGACAGCCTTGTGGGGGATGCAATTCTCTCTATCGAGACACTGATCAAACTCGTCACTAATCGGCACAAGCCAAGCGTCAGCCCGTTAAAACAAGCCCATGGTATGGCACCTCATCCGGCAGCAGCTGAAACAGCTTCGGATGGTTTGATTACGGCACTTCAATTGTTCAAGACGCTGCGTAAGGCCACGCCTGCTGATACGATACTCGTTGAAGAATCTCCGTCTAATCTGGGTGAGCTGCATACAGCATGGCCAATCGAAAAGCCGGATTCTTTTTATACTTTTGCTAGCGGTAGTTTGGGCTGGAATTTACCGGCAAGCGTTGGTCTTGCTTTGGCGGAAAAAGAAAGTGCCAGCCCACGTCCTGTTTTGGCAATTATTGGTGACGGGTCGTTCCAATATTCCATTCAGGCACTGTGGACTGCCGTTCAGCACCAATTGCCGATCTTGTTTGTTGTGCCGTGCAATCAGCAATATGGCATTCTGAAGTCATTTGCGGAACTGGAAGAAACCCCGGGTGTGCCGGGATTGGATATTCCCGGGTTGGATTTTGTTAGTCTTGCAAAAGGTTATGGTGCGACGGGTGTAAAAGCTGAAACATTAGAAGATGTTGCGCGTGAGTGCCAAGCGGCTTTAAACCGTATTGGGCCGACTGTGCTGGCAGTTCCAATCAAGCCGACAATTCCGCCTTTGCTGTAATGGCCCTTGTGGGCATAGAGATCACTGGCATCATCCTATTACACGCCAACAAGATAAAAGCAGGCGAAAGGCCAGCCGCTTGAGGAGGGGAAAGGTGTTCTCGGCAATGAAGTGAAGGCGGAGCTGACAGTTCACAAAGTTTATATTAAAACGATTGATGCCAAGATCGGCGAGTTGACATTGGAGCCTAATTCTTAGCCGGGTCGCTCGACAAGGCAGGCGTTCGCGGAGGAAGACGGTGATCAACCACTCACATAAACCGCCGGTAACTCGTCAGGCGAAGCTTCTGGGCTTCGGCGTGTTAACGTCTTTTATCTGCCTCGTACTTTGGCTGACGACGAGCTCGCCCTGATGCAGTGGATCGACGGGTGGCATCTCGGCTACTCGTTTGTCGGAAGACAGATATTGCACGGACTTTCTAGAAGCGAAAGGCTGGCAACGCGGCGGCGGCACGTCTCCACGCTGAAGAAGAAGAGCATTAAGGGGATTTATCGTCGGCAGAACATTAACTAAGCCACAGCACTACTCGCTGGAGGTGAGGTGGAATATCTTATCCGCAAAAGCCGCTAATGGCTTTTGCGGAGCTCGCATCTTGATAACCTTGTGTCGTCGCTCGTAAACGACCAGATTTAGGCAACGGAACACCTTAGACAAAGGCCGTCGAATTTTGGGTTAAGTCGGTTCAGTAGGGATTGTTGGCACTGTAGGTTCAGTCGGTGTGATAGTTGGCTCGGTCGGTTCTGTTGGCGTAATCGTTGGCTCGGTCGGTTCCGTAGGTGTGATAGTTGGTTCCGTGGGCTCTGTCGGCGTAATTGTTGCCTCAGTCGGCTGGGTTGGCTCAAGGGTTGCCTCAGTAGGATTTGTTCCAACTTCTTCGGTCGTACCAGGATGTCCCATAAAATGGGCTTGGTTGCGATGTGGAATATACCCGCGCCGTACTGCTATGGGGGCATGTTTCGTCTGATCACTGCCGCTGATTTCAGCTTTGGACTTATATTGCATGTTCACTGACCTTTACATTTCTTGACTAAAAAAATATTGAGCTTTTTGTCAGCCCGCCGATTGTCTCTTTTCTAGAACAAAATCAAGGTTCTAGAATGCCTCCATTCTGGTCCGTTCAATCAACAACTGAGCGCATTTCTCAAAGGCATTAAATTGACCCGCAAGATCGTCAACATTTAATGACTTGCGATAAGCCGACGAAAACTTATTTGAGAACATCCAAGTTCCCCCACCTGGATTTACCTCGAGCAAATGCAAATTTCCAAGTTTGTCTCGCAGAATATCACAAGCTTGTAGGGCAATCTCGGGTAGCGCTTTGAAAGCCATTCTTGCCAATTCGAAAATATCTTCATGGTTGGTTTGTTCGAACACCAGATCAGTATCAACCGGCATGAAGTCCTTCTGACGATACGGAGTCTGCAGTTTATCGAGCTTAAGTTCATCTCTAGATGTTCGAACGAAGGTGAATATGGGCTCCCCAAAAAGCGTTAACACACGACATGTCATCGCACGACCGCAATCGACATAACGCTGTACGTAAAAACCAATATTGCGGGCACCACTTTGCTCTTGATCGCTTTGGTAATCTATTGATTTTACGTCATTTAAGCGACTAAGTTCAATTCCTTCTCCCCAAGATGCAAGTTCATGGGCGGGCTTTAGCACCACCCAGTCGCCATACGTTTCGCGCTTCAACAGTGTGTTTGGTAGCAAAGGTTCATACGCGGGGATAGGCAAACCATATGCTTTTAGTCGATCAAGCTCGTCCAGTTTTGGCATTGCTACGCCCTGATAAATTTTTCCACGATCAGGACGAAACTCTAAGAGTTTGATGGGTGAGAAAACTAGCGTTGGATGTCGAGCGGCTTTTTTTCTGCTCGTCGGCGAACGCGAAAGATTTGAAACCAGAAAGACTTCAATATCAGTTGCTAACGCTTCGACGAAGGCTTTGATCTTTTCGAAGTCCTCTATCGCTTGCCAACCTTCAGTATGAACCAGAACTAAACTAAAACGTTTGTCCATCCAGAGTCTCACCCATCGCGGTTCTCGTAAACTTGGAAAGTGCACAAGAGATGGTTTATTTGCCTTAGAACTTGTAGCTGATGCCCACCGTTGCAGTGGTCTGGTTGAAGTCTAACTTCATATCACCAAGAGGCGTATCATAGGTCTTCTTGTTGAAATCACTGTATCGGACTTCAAACCTACCAATCCAATTTGGAGTGAACGCATGTTCAATACCTGCACCCGCCGTCCAGCCAACGTGGGTATTTTTATCTGATATCCCACCCGTTTTTAGTTCGGCACCGGCAAAAGCAAGACCACCTGTTGCATAGATCAAAGTCTTATCAATTGCATAGCCCGCACGCAGGCGCGCGGATCCTTGCCAATTTGTCTTCAAACTAAGACTATCATCATAACCGGGCACCAAAAGGTGATGTGATCCATTAATGTCACTGTAATTAATATCGCCTTCGATACCGATCACGAAGGGGTTCGCAAATTGATAATTATAACCGGCATGTATACCGCCGAACAATCCGCGCATCCGAAGATTGTCAAAACCTGTTCCCGCTGGGCCATTTTCACTAGCGTTGTCAGTAACGTTATTGCCTTTGCCCCAACCGTAACCAATTTGAGCTCCGATGTAAGGACCAGTCCAGATAAATGGGCTGGCAATCAACGGTGCTACGGGAGGTACTGGGGGTTCTTCAATAACGTCAGCCGCATAAGCAGGTGCCGCGAAAAAAAATGCTGCCGAAAAAATAGCTGCCAACGCGGTAGTTGATAACAGTTTATCTTTCATATTCCCCTCAGAAACGCTTATCTGCCCAAATGATCGGTCACGTTGCAACTAAAATTCACGCATATTTGATTGGATTTCAACCATAAGTTATGTCGCTTCGCAACTGTTTTTTTAGTCTCAAAATGACAAATATTTAACAAGTGTTACAGAAGCTATTTCTCCATCACACACGTGATTGAAACATGAAAAACTTCTATACTGGATGTATTGTGATCTCGTTAGGAAGTTAGGTGGATAAAATTTGTGAGGTAGCTTGACCAAGCATTTAAGCTGTTGCAACAATTAGTGATATTTGATTTTAAGGCAGGTGCACTAAGATGGATGCTGGACTAAATCATTGCATGCAGTTTGAAATTTGTGGTTTATCTATTTCTGTTAGTTATCCGGTGTCGCTGTCAGAAAAAATAGTCGAAATATTCCCGCAATCTCCATTCATAACAAAGTCTCCAAGACTCGAACGTCTTGATATCCTTGAGTGTGGCGATGCAACTTATTTATTGCGTTATAAAAACATCGTTCTCTGGGAAAATTTGACTTGGCCGTCTTTGATTGGTGTCCTGTGTGAGGAAATCGCCAATCTGACAGCGGCCCGTTCGGTTGATGCCATCGTCCGTTGTGGCGCAGTTTCACTCGAGGAAACTGCAATTACAATTCTTGGTCCGACGGGCAGCGGAAAATCAAGTTTAACTGCGTGGTTTTCAAGCCGTGGTTTTGATTACCTTGCCGATAATCTTATTAGCCTGGCTACCGATCATTCCAACATCTACGACGCAAGAAATGTTATTTCTCCAATGACATTGCCACTGTTATTACGCAAAGACAAGGGTATTCACAAACTGGCAATTTTGGATCCATCAAGCGACACTCAACCACTAATCGCCAAATTTAAGAATAAAAGTCCTAGTGCTCAAAATGAAATATCACCCATCGGGTGCGGACTGATCGTTGTTCCCAGATATCATCCCGAAGTCGAGCGCGAACCGCAAATTGAAGCACTCTCGGAAAGTGATGTCATTTTCTTACTCAACCAAGCGACACATCCGGCACAACACGGCTTTAAGCCAAACACCGATCGGTTTGTAAAATTCGCTAGATCCGTTCCCGCAGTTTCAGTTTCTTTTAATAATTTTGACCAGCTTAATGGCTTTTTAGACACTTTTGTCTCAAAACTCTTCTCGCAAGGAGTTCTAAAGCATCATTTCGCGGATTTCTGCCGAGACTGGCAAAAAGAAATGCCACAAGAGAGCACTGCGCGAGCGATAGTCGATATCAAGCCAAGCGTTCCATCGTATCCCAAGACACCCTTTCTAAATCAACAGAAGCCTAGACTAACCATTGGAATGGCAACTTATGATGATTTTGATGGAGTTTATTTTACGCTACAAGCTCTGAGAATGTATCATCCGGAAATTGCCAATGATGTCGAATTTCTTGTCGTAGACAACAATCCCGACGGGCCATGTGGCAAGCCGATTGAAGCTCTGCAAGCAAAAGCTCCGAATTTTCGCTACATCCCTGTTCGAGAACGAAGCGGAACGGCCGTAAGAGATTACATTATGGCTGAAGCTACAAGCGATTATGTATTGACGATGGACTGTCACGTTCTGTTGGTGCCCGGTTCAGTAGCGCGGTTATTAAAGTATTTTGATGAGAATCCGGATACGGCGGATTTGCTTCAAGGGCCAATCGTTTGGGACGAACTTGATCGGATATCAACGCATATGGAACCTAGTTGGCGAGCAGGATTTTTAGGGAACTGGGCGAGGGATGAAAGGGGACTTGATCCCAATGGCCCCCCTTTCGAAATACCAATGCAGGGTTTAGGTCTATACGCGTGCAGACGCGCAACTTGGCCAAACTTCAATCCTAAGTTTCGAGGGTTCGGAGGAGAGGAAGGTTACATCCATGAGAAATATCGACAGGCAGGTGCGCGCACATTGTGCTTGCCATTTTTGCGTTGGTTGCACCGTTTCCAAAGACCACTTGGCGTCCCATATAAAATAAGTTGGGAAGATCGTGTCCGGAATTATATTATAGGTATGCACGAACTTAATTTGGATATGGAGCCTGCAGTCGAACACTTTAGGCAGTATTTGGGATCGGCCGGTAAAAGTCTCATTGAAAAAACAATGCGCGAAGTTGAGCGATGAAAGTGTGGTTTTAAGTTTTTTAGGGGATAGATAAGAAATGCTGCATCATCCTCATATGTGATCGTCAGGTCCCTCATGCAATTTTAAAGCAGTCATAGCGCTTGAATCAGCTATAATCGGCCTGATGGGTCGTAATGCGATTATGAGTGTTGACGCATTGAAGCCATCTTGTAACATGTGGAAGTTGGCTCAGACTTGCCGGTTCACAAAATGTAAAAATTGTGGGTGGTTCAGCTTAAAAGCCTTGATGCCCGCCCGCTGCGCTGTTTGGCATTGTTGTAATAATCGGATGCTTGCTGCACGGAGCGATGGCGGGATTGTTCCATGGCTTCGGGCAAGGGAATGCCGCTATTAGCGGCTTCAGTGAGATAGCCGGAACGCAGCCCGTGCGCAGAAAATTCCTCCGGGTTAAGCCCAGCTATTTGCGCGCGCTGCTTGACGATCCGGTTGATGGCACTCGGTTCCAGCGCCCTTGCGGAGACATTCCCCCAACGGTCAATCTTGCGAAACACGCTGCCCTTGTCGATTTTTGCGGCTTCCAGCCAGCGTGTGAGGGCGTAGACGGGCCGACCGGTCAGATAAACGACCTCGTCTTGTTCGATCCCACTGGTTTTGGTCCGGCCAAGATGCATGGCGAGCGAGGGGAGGGTGGAGCGGTCTTCCACGGTGACAGGTGCCTGTTTGACGAGTTGGTCTGTTCGAAGACTTGCTATTTCGCTGCGTCGGCGGCCACCGGATGCAAAAGCGACCATTAAAATGGCCCGGTCGCGGATGTCTGTCAGGCTTTCACCCGAACAGGTCGCCAGCAGCTTGGTCAGAATATCACCGGTGATGGCATTGGCACTCTTGCGGGTTCTGGGTCGGTTGATGGCGCGTACCGCAAGCCGGATCGCTGATTTGACGGCAGGCGACGAAAATGATCCTTCCTGCCCGCGCCATCGTGTGAGTGTTGACCAGTTGGCCAGACGGCGCCGGACGGTTGCTGGTGCGTGAGGTCCGGATACGCGCAAGAACCCGTGTTGACGCAATTCTTCTTCTACATTGGTGGGCATGCCGTGATTGGGTTCGATCTCGCGTTGCTGCGGCCGCCAGAGATGATGGGCCACGAATTTGAGCAACAGAGCTTCAGACGCCGGCCAGGGCAGGGGGCTGCCGGTTGCAGCGATTGACCAGGCTTCGAGATAGGCCAGATCCGAGGTTAGCGCGCGCAGGGTGTTTTCGCCCATGCCTTCATTGACCAGATGGCGGAGCGTTTCAACGTCCTGATCCGTCAATATATCGGCCAGCATGTCGCGGCGGTTCATTGGCAGGACCGCTGCAAACGTATCCAGTTGCTGGGTGCGCCATTCGATCGGCTTTTCTCCAGCCATAATTATACCATCGAAGATTCAGGGTGCAGTTTGAGATCGGTTTGACCAAAATCATGCCCCTTAAACAGCAACGGCGCTTTATTGACGGAGCTAACAGCGTAGGAAAAACAGTCACCCATGTTCAGACTGGCGGGATGGCGACCTTTTCCATAGCGCTCTAGGGCATGTTCGGCGGCGTGATAATGCTTCCCATCGAATGCTATGGTTGTAATGTTGGGTGCATCAAGGAAGCGGTTGATGATGTCGCCCGCATTGGCAAATCGTTTGGCGGCCAGGACGGTTCTTAATTCGAACACGGTAGGCCATCCAATAATGACAGCTTCTTGACGCAAAACCGTTTTGAATGCTTCGGCTTCCAGTTCCCCAAGGACGATTGCGACAATCACGGAAGTATCGACAACGATCACTTTGGCAGCCCGTTCTCATCGTATAGGTCATCATGTGCGGAAGTTGTGCCAGCTGGAACATTTTTTCGGCCTTCGGCGGCGAGCTCCCAAACGGCATCAAGGGGGTGGTGATTGCCTTTGTGTTGTAGTTCCTGATCGTAACGCTCCAGCGCCCGCTCAACGAGCCTATTGATTGGCTGGCCGGTGCGCTTGGCCAATGCATGCGCCAGATCACGCGCTTTGGAGCTGCGCACAGACAGTTGCGGTTCGGACATGGCTTTTCCCTCAAGTTGAGCGTAAACTTTAGCAAACTACTGCGATGATGGCAACGTTACACGTTTAATGGCTAACCTTCGATAACCTATACTTATCGGAGGTTATAAACCAACGCGGTTAATGTCGCAGTAACGCTACTGAGCGACTATTTGAGTTGAACTGAAGTGTTAGAAATAAACAATTACAATAAGATAAAAAAGCCGATCACCGGATTTTTGAGATTCGAAAATAGGGCGAACCCAGCCGTTGACTCGGTTTTCTTTCCCGGCAGCCAGTCACGCTATTAGCAAGATCATGCGGGGGAGGGTGATGAGTTCATAACGATGCACAGCACTCACGCCATCGCGATCTCTGGTATGAAGCTCGCTATCATCAGTAAAGTCGCCGCCCACTGGAACTTCGCTTTTTGTCGGCTATGGTGTGGGTAGCAGACTACCGGCTATCCAGCTTGCAACGGCTGCTCTGCGCGCAATTTAGGCCGTTTACTTTAGCCGCTCTAACGCCTGAGAGCCGTCAGTCTGCTTCGCAAGGGCCGTGCCACCAGCGGACATCGCATCCCAACAACAAACTGACCAACCTGCCTTGGATGATGACCGCTTAGTCAGATTCGCGCAATTGCGACTAGAAGATCATGCACTAGCGGTTCAAGCGCGAGAACAAGACTGACCTCTGGACGGCGCAAAGCTGGCAGCGTCCACTACTGCATAAAGGGGCCTAGCTTGGTTTATGTGGCCACCCGACACTGGATATAACGTCGAATTTATATAGTATTTCGCAATCGGAGCATGTGATTCACGTCGGTGCCCGTTCCGATTACATTAAGGTGGGAGAATTTGGTGTCGGATCAGGATACAGCGAAGCCGCGGCTCCTGAAGGTGTCGTCATGGCCAGCTTCCCCACGATGGAGGCGGCGCGTGCGTTTTACGACAGTCCCGACTACCAGGCTGCCGTGAAGCACAGGTTCGTTGGCGCAGACTACCGCTCCTTCATCATCGAAGGCATCAACTAAGCCTGGGAATGCTCGGTTCCGATGCGTCCGGGTCAACGGCCAGCTGATTTACAGTAACATCAGCTCGGCAATCGACGCAGCTCTCGATGGAATGGGTCTTGCTTACGCGCCGACGGGCCTTGTGAGTCGTTATATTGATAACGGCCATCTGCAAGAGGTCATCCATGCGTGGCGCCCCACCTTTCAGGGGTACCACCTCTATTACCCAAACAGAATCAATCACGCTCCCGTTTTTTCAGCCTTCGTTGATGCGTTTAGGTTCCGTATTGGAGAGGCCTAGCGAATAATTGTCACGCCAGTTGCTAAGTAAGTGTAGGGCATTGAAATGCTTAGCTTTCAAACTAGCTGGCCGGCGGTTCAATTCTTATCAAGTTATTTGAAGACACGTGTATGGTGCCGGACTCCAACAATTCGTACGGCCGGTCGGCGCAGCCGCTCAGTTGGCCCTGCTCACGGATTGGCGGCCTTTATCTGTCGAATTCAGCCTGAATTTGACCCAGTTTTGTGTTTGACGCTCATCAGACCCTGCACATGTATCCAGTTGAATCCCCTTTTTATTTCCGTGTTTGTGTGGGTTAATCCGTGATGGAAAACTGGCTCAAAATCGGGAGAAACTCAACGGGCTCTCGGTACTTAATCGGAACCAGAAGCATTTAGAATGGATAGCTCATCAGCTGAAAATATCATTGTGTATCGATACTGAGATGCATCACGGTCACGGCCATGTATACCAGAAGCAACGAAACTAATTTTAAGACTACCGTCATCAGTGGTTTCTGCATGAGATTCATCGATTGCTTCGTTGTAAATTACAGCGGTATCTGCCCATTCACGTCTTGCAGCGCCTACTATGACAATCATTTATCTTCCCCTTTTTTATATTTTGGCAATAAGTGTAGCATAACATAGGATAAAGGTCATCTTTCTGATCTATTGGAGACGTGGGGGTGCAGTACCTCAGTGGCGTATCCGCCTTGTCCCGGAGGTGACAGAAATATTTAGACCACCCTGCTTTGGGCCCTTATTTACAGAGAGTGGATTAGACAAAAGGCGTTATGGCCTCTCTCAACTTTTTGTGGCTCTTTCTTACTGGGGGAAGGACAATCATTGTCGGTTCATCATTTCCGGGTTTTATGACGCTCGTCTTAGCTGTTGAACTCGGCACATGAACTAATTCGAAAGAAGTGCTTCCTAAAAATCCGAAATTAGTCGGTAAGGCAGCATTGGGTAGGTCAACGGTGCCTACCAATAATGCAGAGTTTCGACAGGAAGTTATCATCAAGGTGATTAAGCGGGATCGTTGCTAACGATGTGCCGGTGCGGTCCGACAACAAAACCAAGTTGTTGTTGTGGGAGTGTCTATAGCTGTTGAAGTTCAGCGATTGCGGTATGCGCAAACGAAAACTGCGATGGCGGTAGCTATCCAAAAATAATTCTGGATAAGCATTGAACTTGATCCGTGAGCAGTTCGGATAACCAGCCTATTCTTACCGTAAAAAAGGCCTGACGCACTACGCATTAGGCCTTTACACGTATGTGATCGACGCCGAGTTTAAATGAGTGGCGGGATACTTGGTATGATAGGGACCTCTAATACGGTGGGACCATCACGCACGAGAGCTTCTGCACACGCAAGACGGACTTCTTCTAGGGTTGTGGCCTTCACCGCTGTGCAGCCGTATCCCTTTCCCAAAGAAACTATGTCCAAGTTAGGAATGTCGAGGCCTGGCATTCCTGGCGCATCTTCAAGTTCAGCAAAAGACTTCAGGATCGCGTATTCACCATTGCGCAACACGACAATCAGAATTGGAAGATTATGCTGGGCAGCAGTCCAAAGGGCCTGGATCGAGTATTGAAGAGAACCGTCACCGATCACGACAAGAACGGGCCGGTTGCGTTGGTTATCGCGTTCAGCAAGGGCAATACCCACACTTGCAGGCAAATTCCAACCAAGACTGCCACTGGCGAAAGTGTAAAAAGAATCCGGCTCTTCAATCGGCCAGGCGGCATGCAATTCACCAAGATTGGAAGGAGATTCTTCGATTAGCACTGTTTCAGGTGGCATGTTTGCACGTAGCGCTTGGAATAATTGAAATGCTGTTAGAGTTCCATCCGTAGAATTATGAGGCTCCGACGCAGGATGCGGTGCTAGGCGATGCGGCTGTGTTACTATTGGCTCCAATTGTGTAGCACGAACTGCAGCGCGTTTAGTGAGTTCTTCTAATGCTAAGATAGCGTCGCACAGAAGGCTATCGCCAACCGGCGCTCTCGCGGCTTCTGCTGGATCATCGGTAATATGTAGCAGGCGTAGCCCTTCGGGCAGATATTGGCCTGCCACATACGGATAATAGCGGAATACAGGCGCGCCAATGACGATCGCCAAATCATGCCCCTGCAGCTTTTCCGACAATGGCCCCATGGCAAATGGCAAGCCACCGGCATAAAGAGGGTGGCTTTCAGGAAAAGGCGGTCGTTCCGACGCTGGCGCGGCCCAGACTTTCACGTTGAGTTTCTCTGCCAGAGCAATGGCCTGATTCCAGCCGTCACCACGCGCTATCGCAGCGCCATAGATCAATACGGGGTGCTTAGCGATCGAAAGTGCTTCAGCGAAAGCTGCGATGCGGTCTGGATCAGGGCCAATTCGAGTTGCTACTGTCCGGATCACCGGAACACTATTCGCCGGCTGATCCCAGTCATCCAGCGGTATCGAAAGAAAGACTGGTCCAGCGGGTGGCTGCATCGCCGTCGCGATTGCGCGCATAAAGGCGGCAGGCACGTCTTCAGCCCTCACGGGTTCGTAACTCCACTTTACCCAAGGCTTTGGCAGAACCGATGGTTCCACGTTGGTCAGCCACGGCTCCATGAGCAACATATCCCGTGTCTGATTGCCCGCAGTGATTATCAGAGGGGTCTTGTTTAAGGATGCCGTGAGAATATTGCTCATCGCATTGCTAAGTCCGGCGGCAGTGTGAACATTAACGATCGCGGGTTTTCTCATTGCCTGTGCGTATCCATCTGCCGCACCTACCGCTGATGCTTCTTGCAGCGTTTGAATATAACGGAAATCGGTCGGGAAATTCTTGAGAAAGGTTTCTTCAGTTGAACCAGGATTTCCAAATACTGTAGTTATTCCGAGTTCTCTCAATAAATCAAACGTTACATCACGAATAGTTTTCATACTGCCCCACATCTCGAAATACTGATCGCCACTATCTCTAATTATCATAGCTTATAAATTATTAGTATGATTTATGGTTTATTATGCAATAATTTTCGTGCAGATATCAAAAATAACGATGTCATAATGCGCGACACATCCATGGCCATTTTTCATGCTAAAATTTCTATTTGTTGCTGAAGTAACTTTCTCAGCGAGATTACACTTTAAAAATATTCAAAATCAATGTCGCAGAGACATCGCGTACGACGAGCGGGCTAGTGACCGAGATTAATTGTCCAGATGCTTCGAACTGCAACGTTCGAAAATCTAGAGCGGATCCTTTGAACGCTGAATCAGTTTCGAAGTGACAAACGACAATCTGTCTGATTCAAGGTTTCCGGATAAGGAGGCTTTCGGTGGGACGAGCATTAAGTACTGATTTGCGATCACGTGTTTTGAAAGCTGCAAGCGAAGGATTGTCGGCACGCAACGCGGGTGTACGGTTCGGGGTGTCCGCAGCGACAGCGATCAGCTGGGTTTCTCGTGCTCGGGATGGTGAGCTGGAAGCTCGGCATCCGGGTCGACGACGCGGTTCAAGACTTGATGCCCATGAAGATTTCATCGTGAGTATGATTGAAGAGCGCAAAGACGTCACGCTTAACGAAATGGTTGCGCGTCTGGCTCAAGAGCGCAGCCTCCAGATTGTGCGGAGCGCTTTGAATACTGGCTACGGGCTCGTGGCTTTACTTACAAAAAAAGACCGCACATGCATTGGAGCAGGAACAGCGTGAGGAGTGGTTTAAAAGCCAGCTTGAGCTTGATCCTGAAAGGCTCGTTTTTATCGATGAAACGGGCCTGAATACGAAGATGGCGCGGTTGCGTAGGCGCAGCCTACGAGGTGAAAGATGTCACGCAGGCATCCCAACATGGTCACTGGAAAACAACGACGTTTACCGGTGCGCTCCGCCTCTAAGGCATGACAGCACCCATGGTGCTGGATGGCGCAATGAATGCCGATGCCTTTCGTGCTTATATCGAACAAGTTCTCGTGCCGACACTGACACCCGGCGACATCGTGATCATGGACAATTTGCCCGCTCATAAGGTTGTCGGAATAAGAGAAGCGATTGAGGAGGCAGGTGCGCAACTGCGGTATCTGCCGCCCTACAGTCCCGACTTCAATCCAATAGAGATGGCATTCTCGAAACTCAAAGCACATCTGCGTGCTAACGCAGAACGCACTGTCGAAGCTCTATGGGATGCCGTCGGCCAAGTCATAACATTGTTTGAACCAACCGAGTGCGCTAACTACTTTGCTGCTTGCGGTTATGACCCAACATATAACGGATATGCTCTAGACGCATGTGTCATTGAATCGCAAGCGCCTATGACGCGTGAAACAGGCATTCAGGCGGAGCCCAGCGGAGCTCTGGCTTTGCCTGAAATCTCCCAGCATGAACTTCCGAGGCAGTATAACAGGCTTTGGGTGGACGTTTGTGGCGGCAAGGTTTGAAGTCAGCAGAACTGCGCGCTCCTCATTCGTTCGACCTAATCGTACATGTGACCAAGTATCAACGACGCGCAAATATATTGAAGCTGCGCTTTCTGAATTACTCGCCGATGCCCAATCAAAACCAGCTGCTGTCGTGGTATTCTGCAGGTACAGGGCTAAAGTTTGCTAAATTCAGTGACAAATTGGCTTATGCCTGACGCCAGAAATTGAACCGCCAGACATGTCAAAAGAAAACCCATAATTTTAGTGACCGCCTGCATACCGTGGTCACCGAGAACTTTTTCGATCCAGTTTGATGATAGAAGTGCGATATATGCAACAACGGACATCATGCCCACGCCAATGGCGATCACGACGTGGCCAAATATGTTATGATCACTCGGTATTTGCGACGAAAAGCCCATCACCACTGCTATTGAGCCTGGACCGGCTAAACTGGGCATTGCGAGCGGTGAAAATGAATAATCGAGATCCGCTTTTTTAATATCGGCAGGATCAGCATCCACTTCAGACGAAGTATCTTCACCGGAAAAGATCATTCGCAGAGCTAAAATCATAATGATAATACCGCCTGCGACCCTAATTCCTGGTAATGAGATGCCAAATAGTTTTATAATTCCGTTTCCGAGCAGCATGAAGACGGTAAGAATTAGAAATGCATAAATGCTTGTTTTTCTTGCTTGCGCTCGCTTGCTTTCGGCACTCATGCGCTTGGTCAAAGACATATATAAAGGGATAGTCGTCAAAGGATTCATAATTGGTAAGAGCCCTATCACAACAATAGAAACATATTTTACCAGAAGAGCTGCTAAATCCATTTTTTATTGCCTTCTATATTTGTCATGACTACGATATTAATGCATACTTATAAATCTAAGTGGGATCAGGTGAATATAAAATCTGACCTGAGAGAGCATTTTTGTGCAGTGGTTTGGAGAATCTGCGGGTTGAGTGTTTCTACACCAGAAGAAGTTAGAGTAGTAGCACGTTCAATTGATTTTCTATGAATTGCCATTCACTCCGGCAGATGAGCATTTGAGCTGGATGTCAGAGCCCCAGTGAAAAACGCGAGATTGGCTGCGGCAATGAGAGATGCCGCATGGGCATCGGTTTGCGCCAGCTTAGCATCCAGCAAGGAGTTGTTCGTCTCGTTCACCACCGTAACCGTACCCAATCCATTTTTATAGGATTCAAGTGCGGCGTCAAAAGCTGTTCCAGAGGTTTGAACCAGTACATTTGCGGCTTTGTTCGCCGCCAAAGCCGTTTTCAAACTATTGGATGCGAGAACGATTTCCGCAACCGCATCAAGCTGCACCCGGCGAAAGGTTTCAGTTGCTGCATTATGCATGGATTGGGCATTTTTGAGCTGTGCCGCACGCAGTCCGCTGTCATAAATCGGCATTGTCGCGCCAACCAGAATACCCATGCCAGATGATTGCGTGCCAATTGTCGGCAAGCTTCCGGCATTGAAACTGTTTGATGTGGAAGCGAGTGCACCCGCAACAAAAACCTTCGGCATAAATTCAGCCTGAGCAACCTTGATATTGGACTTGCTGGCCTGCAAGGCTGCATAGCTTGCAATCAGATCAGGACGCCGCGACAGAGCCGTTTCGACAATTCATTGGGTCACGCCTTCAAATTTTGCGGGCAATGGCCTGTTCATCGAACTTTCGACATTAATGTTGAGCATGGCATTGACACCCATTGAAGCCAGAAGCGCCTGCTGCTCACCTTCAGCCTTAACCAGTCTCAATTCAGATTGCGCGACCTGCTGTTTAGCCAGTGTAAGCTCAACCGTCGTTGCGCGACATTCATTCAGCTTTGCCTGAACAGCCGCCATAACCGCCTTGCTGTTGCGCAAAGTCTGTTGCGCAATGCGATGACCGGCAACGGAAGCACTATACTCATAGTAAGTGCGGGTGACATCGAAGATTACCTTCTGATGCATCGCATTGAACGTGACATTGGCCGCAAACGAGACCTGTTTTGCGACTTCCGCCAATGCTGCCCGCTGTCCAAAGTCGAACACCAGCCATTGAAGCGCAATCGAGGGTGAAACGCCTTTCAGTGTCGTATCAACGTCACGCTCACCGATAAGCGGCACATCAACCGGCGTGGAGGTCTTTTGCACGCCGCCAATGACATTTGCAGAGATGATCGGCAGCATTGTCGCCTCGACCATGCCCACAGCAAGTGCCGCCTGCCGCGCCTTTTCCCACGCATTGCGCGTAGCAGGATTGCTGCGCTGCGCCAGATCAATCAACTGCGCCAGATCATAAGAAGGCCGCGTATCAACGGCAACCGGACTTGAAATCAAAGCCAGTTCAGGATTGGACGGAACGCTAAAATCCTTCGTCTAAGACGTGCTATTGGCGGGTGCATTTTTAGTGTCGTTAGGCTTCCACGGCTGATCAGATGCTGTAGGCGCAAGTTTCAGCGCATCTGTGGCACAGCTACTCAGGACCAAAGCGAAAATCGAAATCAGCGCAAGGGAGGCGCGCGTCGAAGGCTTTCATGCCTTGCCGCCTGCCAAAAGTGCTTCCATATGCGCAAGATGCTTATCGATTGTATCTGCCCCCTCATTTTCTGCTTCTTCAGCAGAACCCGCCTGTTCTTCCGGTAGAATTCCGCTTTGTGCGTCATCAGTTTTTATACGCAATGAGAGCGCATTCAATCTTTCAACAGCATCAGGCATGAACTGAGCGGAAAAGTAGACTTCCTTGTTGAGCGAAGCAAGCTGATCGGCAAAGCCATCAAAGGTTTTTTCAAGTTTTGCAGATGGACGCAGAGCTGTTGGCTCAAAGGGCAGAAGATAAAAACAATAACGCACTTCATCCAGAAGACGCTCGGTTTCAGCAACCGTGTTAATCATCTCTGGCCGTTGATCCGGTGCTATGGATGCAATATCAGCTATTTTGCGCGCGGCATCGGACAGGCGCTGACGAATGACGGTGACAACCGGTGCTGGCCATATCAGTGTCGAAACCAGGTAAACCGCAAATTACCGACGAGAATTACCGATAATACGATCACGCGCCGTATCCATATCGGTCGTCGGACCGAAGCCCGGCAATACGGTCAAAGTGAATGCGAGACCGATCTGAACACCACCATAGGTCACTTTTTCGCTGCCCGCCGAAGCCCAATGCGGATCATTACAACCCGCACTAAAATAGTGATCACTATTGCGATGAAAAGACATAGCATTCACTACGGAAAGTATGCCCCCAACAAAGAAAATGACGGACCTGACACCGATTATAGGTCTCCGCTACCTATTCTCTACACGCTTTAAACGTAACAGATTCTGAGTTCTGAGTTCTGAGTTAGGGGATGGCGACGGGCGCTGCAACCCTCCATGCAACGTGAATTATTATCTTTCGTGCCCCTGAATAAGAATTAATAAAGAATATCAGCGAACGCCGTTCAGAAATGAAATGCCGTATCTCACATTCATGTTAAGTAACTGCTTGAAGGAACGACAACCAGCTGATAGTCAGTTCTTACACACGCGTCTAACGAAACATAATCATGTTTAAAGGGTACGAGTAATGTCATTACTGTCAGATATATTGCCATTCTTCTCGGATTTTTCAGTGTCGCAATTGCCAAATGATATTTGGCTTGCATGCACAGCACTGTTGTTTCGTGATGCTGGAGGCGGTGCTTATGCTGGACGAACGATGGAATTATCGATGGAATTGCCTTACGTTGTCGCCAGCTTCCCAAAAGGCCACGAATTCACCTCTACAGTCGATGGTCATGTTCCGTTGGTATTCCAATCCAAATACGCAGTTTTTGCAATAACAGTGCCAAACGGTGATATTTCTGATCTAAAAATTGTCGAGGGTGTAAATGAACAGGGCCTGACTTTCAGCGTACTCGCTTATACAGCTTCTTCAGGCCCTGTTGATAATGCAAAACATAGCAAAGCAATGCTAGCCGCGATTGATCTAGGTGCGTGGATTCTCGGGCAATTTGAAAGTGCAGCCGATGTCAAATCTGGACTGAGCGAACAACAGGCGATTTTGACGTCCCTCGCACCTATTCATGGTGCAAAAACACCATTTCATTTTGTCGTTCACGACAGGTCCGGAAAATCTATCGTCATTGAATTCGCAAATGAACGGCAGAATGTTTATGATAACCCGGTTGGTGTTATGACAAACGGCCCAGAATTCAACTGGCACCTGACCAACCTCAACAATTATACCTTTCTCAATAATCTTGATCAGTCGAACGGCAAGTTTGGAGATCTTCAGGTTTCACAACCAGATTCTGGCATTGCAACAGCTGGTCTGCCTGCATCTCATACCTCGGTCGGGCGATTTGTACGCGCTGTTTATTACTCGAAGTTTGCAGAAAAGACAGAGCCGCAGACGGCAATTCGCACTTTGGCACATGTCATGAATAATTTCGATCGTCCACGCGGTATTACAATCTATCCAGCTGGATCAGACGGATTTGATATCGAAAGTGCAGGTGCATCAGATGGTAAGGAATATGAGACAGAATACACGTCTTGGACCGTTCTCGGTGATTTGACGAATAATGAATATTATATACGAACCTATGACGCCATTAACTTCGTGAAACTCGATTTGAAGCGGTTGTTCTCTCAGCCAGATCTTAAAATTGTACCGCTTGAGAAAATAGCAACACTCGGTACCGTTGATGTGACGGATATTCTGCTAAAATCCTCTTAATGACAAGCTCCGTGAATTGACCTTCACGCTGAACTATCTGGCTTCAATGAGGTTCGATTGAGAACAAAGGACGAGAAACTTATGTTAGTAAGCGTCTCAAGCCGGTTAATAGCTCTATGTGGAAATATACTGGTAGCAAATAGAACGCTGGTGCAAGCAGCCGTAAAATATTTCTTCAGAATAGCCGTTATTACCCCCATATTGGAACATTTGCAGATTACCCATCAATGATAGAATTTTTGAAAGACGTTTGGACGAAATTTATTAAATTTAACTCTGATTTATTATTTTTAAACCTCCAATTTAATATCCCTTACATCCTCTATTACGCCATTTTTCAGCTCAAGTCTTTGAGAAGGGGCTTATAACAGTGATGAAACTTATAGATCTTACAGGCGTTACTGTTCGGGTGTCAGCATTCTCATTCCAACACGCGCATGGCAATTACCCGCGAACATTTATGGTTCACTGGATCAACGGGACTGGCACAGCCAAACCATTGCAGAGCATGGACGGATGAAATGGCAGGCGTTCCGATGAGGAAACGACAATGGGCCGGTATAAATCTGTTATTGGCAACCATCTTCGCTCACGCACATCTGCCAATCAGCAAGCCGATATCAAACTGAGATGCCGCATTCTTAATCGAATGCTGGCATCCGCACGCCCGAACACCGTCCGTGTAAAGGCTGAGACCCGTAACCAAACATCAAAGACCTAATTCCGCCCCACTTTTTCTCCCTGTAACGACGCCCAGCGGAGGACAACGGAGTGATCCACGTAGGACTTTTAAACTTTATCTGACAATTTCCTCCACAGAGAAACTTTTTGCTGCTTGGCAGGTTTGGGAGTTGTGTCATACCGGCACAATTGGAGGAACTCAAATGCCTAATAATCAGAATGACGATAAAAAAAAACCAGGTTCTGGTAAGCAGGGTGGAAGCCATGAGCAACATGTAAAAGCTGGTGAGCAGAGCCACAAGAATGATGACCAGAAGAAAAGTAGCGGTGGCCAAGGTGCCAAAGGAAGCAAGCAAAAGAATTAGCGTGCATTATATTGGGCCCGGACAAATCCGGGCCCTTTTATCATCCAGCGTCCGTTTCGTTAACGAGTAGCTGGAGAGATAGAGCACGGTGTTCTGACATGGCACCCGATAATGAGTGAAGTGACTCATACAAATGAAACTCATTAGCTTTCCCGATTTGAGGGGCCGTGCTGAAGACCTTCTGACAGCAGCATCCAACTTTCAACATACCCAAGATTAATAGTGCAGAGACGACGCATATGTTTTGGGAGATACTTGGAGCAGGCTTTCCCTCGGGTTCCTTGATGAACTTCTGTTCAGTTGTCCGTCGGCAGATTGCATCCTCCCAACTCCTAATGGAACCATAGCTATTAACGATGGTTAATAATCATAGGAAACATAATTGGAGGAAATGCTATGAAAATCTCTGCACTTCTACTTGCAAGCGCAATGGTGTTCGTGCCAGCAATTGCCGGTGCTCAGGCAACTCAAACGCCCAACACCGATGCGCCTGGTGCAACGAATACCCCGACCCATGATGACAAGACACCTGATGCCGGTCAGAACAGTATTACCGAGGCGCAGGCAACTGAGCTCTTCAGCAAAGCAGGTTATACCGACCTCACAGGATTGAAGCTCAACGATCAAGGAGTGTGGGAAGCTTCCGCTGTGAAAGATGGTAAAAATGTAATGCTCTCACTGGATGCAGAGGGCAAGGTTTCAGAACACATGATGTAAACTGGGAAGCGAGAGCTATGAAAGCCGCAGATGCGGCTTTCATTCTTATTATTCCAACTACTCTAAAATGAAAGTATCAAGGAAATGGACCCTAAATCAACTGATCCGCTCACAAGTGATAAGGACATTAAGTTTTTGACGGAGAACTCTGATCTCTCACCCCTTCAGGCGAAAGAATTGATAGAATTACTTGGCCGTGACAACCCTGAGCTGCTCAAGGAAGCGAAAAAGTTCAAGGCTGAAAGCTGAAATGATGCAATAAGCTTAAAAACGCGTGATAGAGATATTTTTCTTTATTCGTAATTGATGGGACGAAATTCTTCTGAAAATTAAATAATTTGAGATTTTTATCAACCGGTTCGAAGGTTGAATACCCATTCGTATGAAGAGATGTTAGTTACAGGTCAAGGAAACGACCATGCCGCGGGACAAGCTTTCGATTTACAAAAGTAAACGTAACTTCAGCTTAACAACCGAGCCGGAGAATTCAACTTTATCTAATTTTTCAAATCAAAGGCGCTTCGTCATTCAGAAACACGACGCGACGCGGCTTCATTATGATCTCCGGCTTGAGCTGGATGGGGTTTTCAAATCCTGGGCGCTGACCAAAGGACCGTCGCTTGATCCTCATGATAAGCGCCTTGCGGTAGAAGTTGAAGATCACCCACTGGATTACGGCGACTTCGAAGGAACAATCCCGAAGAAGCAATATGGCGGTGGCACAGTTATGCTATGGGACCGCGGTTACTGGGAGCCCGAGGGCAATAAAACTCCGGAAGAAGCCCTTGAGAAGGGCGATTTCAAATTTACCTTGAAGGGTCACCGTCTGCGGGGAAGTTTTGTGCTGGTGCGCATGCGCCATGATCGCAATGGTGGCAAACGCACCAACTGGCTGCTGATCAAGCATGAAGATAAATTCTCCGTGGCGCAAGACGGGGCAGGGATTCTTGACAAGCACTTCAAGTCTGTTGCCTCCGGGCGGACGATGGAAGCTATCGCGTCGGGCAAAGGCAGAAAACCAAAGCCTTTCATGATGAAAAGTGCCGGCGTCGGGGCAAATGCTGTGTGGGATAGCAGCCAGGGTCTGGCTGCTGACGAGCGCAAGACTGGAGAAAGAGTTAAGAAAACCACTCACAGGCAGAAGAGCAAATTGGCACCTGTCAGCCGTAAGGGAGCGGACCAAGCATCCGCTATGCCCGCATTTATACCGCCGCAACTATGCCAGACATTGGGCTGCCCCCCAGCTGCTAAAGGCTGGATCCACGAAATCAAGTTCGATGGCTACCGGGTGCAGATGCGTGTGGAAAACGGCAATGTCACTCTGAAGACCCGAAAAGGTCTTGACTGGACCACAAGGTTCCCCGCCATCGCAACAACGGCCTCCGCGATTCCCGATGCCATTATCGACGGGGAGATTTGTGCGCTCGATGACCACGGAGCGCCGGATTTTGCAGCCCTGCAGGCCGCACTTTCCGAAGAGGAAACCGGAGCACTGGTGTTTTTCGCTTTTGATCTGCTGTTTGAAGGCGATGAAGATACGCGCGACCTGCCGCTCACGGCGCGCAAGAGCAGGCTTGAGACGCTTTTAACCGGTGCGGGAGAGAATACGCGCCTGCGGTTTGTCGAGCATTTCGATACCGGAGGGGATGCGGTTCTCAAATCTGCCTGTCGGTTATCGCTGGAAGGGATTATTTCCAAAAAGGCTGATGCACCCTATCGCTCCGGTCGCAGCGATAGCTGGGCGAAATCCAAATGTCGCGCCGGTCATGAAGTGGTGATTGGCGGGTACGCCAAAACAAATGGAAAGTTCCGGTCTCTGCTGGTGGGCGTCTATCGTGGCGATCACTTCGTTTATGTCGGTCGCGTCGGCACGGGCTATAGCGCCAAAGTCGTGCAGGCCATTTTACCGAAGTTGCAGGCGCTGGAAACATCTAAGTCGCCCTTTAACGGTATCGGCGCTCCGAAAAGCAACCCCGACATTGTCTGGCTCAAGCCGAAGCTGGTGGCCGAGATCGAATTTGCTGGATGGACCGGCGATGGTCAGGTGCGCCAGGCGGCGTTCAAGGGCTTACGGGAAGACAAGCCTGCGGCAGAGGTCGAGGCGGAGAGACCCGCCGATCCCGAAGGCACTGATGTGCCCGAACCGGAGAAAGCAAAGCGCAAGCCCGCACATTCCGCCAGAGGCGGCAAGGCCGAGGTGATGGGGGTGATGATCTCCCATCCCGACAAGCCGCTCTGGCCCGATGCCGGAGATGACGATGCCGGAGAAGGTGGGCCGCTCAGCAAGGTCGAACTTGCGCAATACTACGAGGCCATAGGTCCCTGGATGATCGAACATCTGAGGGGGAGGCCGTGCTCAATCTTGCGCACGCCCGACGGCATCGGGGGCGAACAGTTCTTTCAGCGTCATGCAATGCAGGGCACATCGAACTTACTGGAACTCGTCACCATCAGCGGTGATCGCAAGCCCTATCTGCAGATCGACCGCGTTGAGGGGCTGGTGAGCATCGCGCAGATCGGTGGGACGGAACTGCATCCATGGAACTGCCAACCCGGCAAACCTGACACTCCGGGTCGCCTGGTGTTCGACCTTGATCCCGGACCTGGTGTCGATTTTCCGACGGTTGTTGCAGCAGCAAGAGAAATCCGCGACCGCCTTGAAGAATTTGGGCTTTTAAGCTTTTGCAAGACCACTGGTGGCAAGGGCCTGCATGTGGTCTCACCGCTTACCGCGCCCGAAGGCAAGGCCCCGGGCTGGGAGGAGGCTAAGACATTCGCCCATGATGTTAGCGAACAGATGGCCCGCGACAATCCAGACCTTTATTTGATCAAGATGGCGAAGAACCAGCGAGACGGCCGCATTTTCCTCGATTATCTACGCAACGATCGCATGGCGACGGCTGTGGCCCCACTTTCCCCGCGCGCTCGCCCGGGCGCTCCTGTATCTATGCCACTCAATTGGTCGCAGGTGAAATCCGACCTTGATCCTATGCGCTTCACTATTCGAACTGCGCCAGAACTTCTCGAAAAAACCAACGCTTGGAAAGATTATAGTCACAGTGAGCGGCCGCTTGTGCAGGCGATAAAGCGTCTGCGCAAACTTCGGGACGCCTGATAGGAGCAGCGGCAAGGTTCACTTGCGCGGCCGCTTTTCACCAGCGAGCGATTTACGCAAGGCGTCCATGATATTGATGACGTTATCCGGTGGTTCTGGTGCCTGCCTTTTAGCCTTGACTTTAGACGGCTTTTTGAGCGCCTTTTTGCGAGTTTCGATAATATCTAGTAGCCGGTCCTGCACCGGGTCGATGACCATACTAGCATCCCAGTCGCGGGTCTGCTTTTTAATCAGTTTCTGTACAAGAGCCATCATGTCGGCGTCCGGTTTCTCCTTGCCGATACTTTTGAAATAGCTCTCATCATCCCGAACCTCATCGCCATAGCGCAGGGTCCAGAGGACGATGCCTTTGCCGCGAGGTTCCAGCATCACGGCCCGTTCGCGGCGGGCGATGACCAGTCGGGAGATGCCAACCATTTTCTGCGTCTCCATCGCATCGCGAATGACGGAGAATGCTTCCTGACCGACCGGCTCGTTCGGAGACAGGTAATAGGGCGTATCGAGCCAGATCCACTCAATGCTGTCGCGCGGCGTGAAGGTTGAAACATCGATGGTTCGGGTGGTGTCGAGTGCAACATTCTCCAGTTCGTCATCTTCCAGCATGACATAATCGTCATCACGGCGCGGGTAACCCTTAACCTCATCCTCTTCTTTGACCACCTTGCCCGTGACCGAATCCACATAGCGACTGACGATACGGTTTCCGGTTAGACGATTGAGAGTATGAAACCGAACCCGGTCGCTTTCGGATGTCGCGGGTACCATTTGCACGCCGCAGGTCACAAGGGATAGCTTGAGGTAACCTTTCCAGTACGGACGAATGGCCATGGTCATTTCCTATCAGCTTACTTTGCGGGCTTTCGGGGCGGTACGCTTTGTTTTTGCGGTAGACTGTTTGCCGCTGTTGGCATTGGCGGCTGGACGCTTCGACTTTGTCTTGCTCACACCAGCACTTTCGCGCAGAGCTTTCAGCAGATCAGCAGGCTTCGATGCTATCGGGGCTTTTCGTTTCGGGAGCGATCGACCTTCGATCTTGGCTGTCACCAGCTCGGTCACCGCCTCTTCATAACGGTCGTCAAAGCTGCTGATATCGAATGTGCCGCTCTTCGTACCGACGATATGCTCTGCCAGTTCGAGCATCTCGCCTTTGATCTTGAGATCGGGCAGTTCCTCGAAGGCTTCTTCGGAAGAGCGAACCTCATAATCGAAATTGAGCGTTGAGGCGATCAGCCCTTCACCATGCGGACGGATGAGCACCGTTCGCAGCCGCCGAAACAGAACTGTCTTTGCGATCGCCGCCACCTTTTGCTGTTTCATGCCGTCGCGCAAAAGTATAAAGGCTTCAACCCCCATTTTTTCGGGTGCCAGATAATAGGGTTTGTCAAAATATACGTTATCTATCTGCGAGCAAGGGATGAAGGCCTCGATATTCAAGGTCTTGTCGCTGTCGGGCACTGCTGCTGATATTTCTTCCGGCTCCAACACGACAAAGCGACCATCTTCGATCTCATAACCCTTGACCTGCTCGTCGCGATCCACAACATCCCCGGTATCGCTATCAACGAACTCTCGTCTGACACGGTTTCCGGTTTTGCGATTGAGAATGTTGAAACTTATGCGCTCTGAGGACGAAGATGCAGTGTAAAGTGCGACCGGGCAGGACACTTCACCGAATTTAATGAAACCTTTCCAGTTCGCGCGCGGAGCCACCATGGTGGTTTTCCTTCTGTTCAATTCAGCTGTAAAAGCGAGACCTTGACTGCTTCTCATTTTCGCAAGTTTTACATGGGAGCCTTACTTCATTGATCGGCACCGTAATTTTCTGACGGACTGGTCGACCATCTGGATATCTTCGGAGGTGACTACCGGTATAGGATCAGACGCCATAGCCTCGAGAACTTCTGGCGAAAGACAGCCATTTCGTATGGTCCATTCCATCGCCTCGCGGGTTTCCCGCTCAGCGCGAAGCTGGGCATAAAGCGCTAGGATTAGTCGGTCACGAGCATCAAATGATTTTCCCTGCGATTTTATCTGATTTTCTGACATGGCCATTGTCCTACAATTACTATATTTCACGACCCACCACGCTTAAGCAGTAACTGAAATAATGCGGCACTTCATAAACATGACTAATTACGGACGGAGTGCACTGGACAGGTAAGAAGCTCGTCTGCCTTTTCGTTGGCCATCAAGGGAAAACGGAAAAATCTTGATGTTCTTCGGCACTGTCGGGTCCGTTTGGCACAGTCCAACTCCTTTAAAGTGAACGTGCCCCGAGAGCGATTGTTCCCTGAAAATATAATCGTCAATTTAATGAAAATTATTGCAATGCCTCGTAACCGCTTGCGTCTTTGATGAGAATTGCCATCGTAGCACACACCTTTTGTATCAACGCGTATCTTCCGTATTTCTCTAAATGTCTAATCGTAAGTTCCGGGACGATTGGTGTCGAAGCGAAATGGGACATTTGACGGCAAAGGTAGCTTAGGCCACTTTAACTAGAGGAGATGACGGTGACAGAATGCCGGTTTTCCTCATTCAGTAGCTGCACCACGCTCGAGTTGAGGCATTTGGAGGTCGGTTTGGAACCGCAAATGATCAAACAGCTTGAGTCCAAGATTTTCAGTCCACGTGAAAATGGGCAAGGAAGAAGACGTTCGGTTCTAATGGATCTGACTGGAAGCCTTATGTTGGCTTTATGTGCTTAATTGGTCATGGAGTATTGAGGACGTTCTATTTAACCGCAGTCTTCTTTTACATACACGCCGAATGGAAAATAACAGATTAAGCATAATCCAAATAAATTTAGATTTTCTCCCGAATAAATTCCCATTGTCAATAAAATTTATAAAATATCTACAAGAAAATAATCACATATATTATTACTTAATAGAAATAATTATTTCAAGATCGATATTGTGTTTGAAAAAATAATTATTGTCTTGACGTTTTTTGAATTAATAAACTTCTTTCCCCTAATATTTTAAAACTATTATATGAATATTTCCACCCTTATCAAAGTTAGAACGGGCGAAAATGTAAATAGATAGGGAACATGAAGCGTTGAGCGAGGTTAGGAGCGCATCTAGTGAAAGGATGCCATTTTGAACCTCATCGCACCACAGGTTGAGAGTAACCCACACAATCCTATAATTTGCTTCTCACATCTTCGCTGGGATTTTGTCCTTCAGCGTCCGCAGCATCTCATGGCGCGATTTGCACGCGACAGGCACGTTTTCTTTTTCGAAGAGCATATTCCAACTGATCATCCTCTGCCTTATCTCGAACTTCATCCCTTTGAAGACACGGGCGTAATAGCAGTGCGCCCACGTATACCTCATGGGTTATTGAATGAGCATCTTCGCCGCACACTCTCAAAATTGCTTGATCAATTGATTTCCATGTCTGGAGGGAAGAAAAAGCCATTGCTTTGGTTTTATACCCCCATGATGTATCCTCTAGCTGCGCATATAGAAGCGGAAGGAGTCGTTTATGACTGTATGGATGAATTATCCAATTTCCGTTTTGCGCCGCCAGAGATGCGCAGCAATGAAGAATTATTGCTGAGAAGAGCTGATGTTGTTTTTACGGGCGGATACAGCATTTATGAGGCCAAACGCCGCCAGCATTCAAATATCCACCCCTTCCCATCAAGTGTCGATGTTGCGCATTTCAATAAAGCGCGGCGAAATCAGCTTGTTCCTTTAGATCAACAGAGACTGAACCGTCCCATTTTTGGCTATTATGGGGTTATTGATGAGCGTATTGATCTTGGTTTGATTGATGTGGTTGCGAAAGCCAGACCAGATTGGTCCTTCGTCTTGATCGGACCTGTTTTGAAAGTTGCAGAGGCCGACCTCCCTAGAGCCCCTAATATCAGGTATCTGGGTCGCAAAGATTACAGTGAATTACCCGCTTATGTATCGGGGTGGGATGTTGCTTTAATGCCATTCGCCATAAATGAAGCAACACGTTTTATCAGTCCCACTAAAACACCAGAATATCTCGCTTGCGGCAAACCAGTGGTATCAACGCCGGTTACTGATGTCGTGCGCCATTACAACGATACGCCTGCGGTTCTGATCGCAGACGGAGCGAGTGCTTTTTTAGAGGCATGTGAGCGGGCACTTGAGCTTTCAACTAATGGCAACTCCTGGCTGAGCCAAGTCGATGAAATGCTCTCAGCATCATCTTGGGATAAGACGGCCGACAAGATGAAAACTCATATTAATTCGGTGATACTCAATGCCGTGAAAGCTCAGCCGACGCTGAGCATGCCCTCTGTATCCGCCTCGACACAGTCATTGCCATACGACTACTTAATCGTTGGTGCAGGTTTTGCTGGATCCGTGCTTGCTGAGCGTCTCGCATCGGTAGGAAAAAAGGTATATCTTTGTGACCGCCGCCCTCATATCGCCGGCAATACATACGATTTTTACGATGAAGCCGGTATCCTCGTTCACAAATATGGGCCTCATATTTTTCATACAAATAGTGATGAAATATTTGCTTATCTCTCCCGTTTCACGCGTTGGCGTCCTTATGAACACCGGGTACTTGCCAGCGTGCGCGAGAAATTATTGCCGATGCCGATTAATAGAACGACACTAAACGAATTATACGATCTTGATCTGCGTGACGAAGTGGAAGCGGAAGCTTTTCTTAAAGGACGGGCGGAACCAGTAACGGAGATCCGTACGTCAAAAGATGTGGTGGTCTCGCAAATCGGGACGGACCTCTACCGAGCATTCTTTGAAGGTTATACGCGAAAGCAGTGGGGGCTCGATCCGTCAGATCTGGACAAAGCAGTTACTGCTCGTGTGCCTACCCGTACCACGATAGATGACCGCTATTTCTTAGATGCGCATCAGGCGATGCCGGCCGATGGCTATACGCATCTTTTCGAGAACATGCTTGACCACTCTAATATTCGACTAGCGCTCGGCGTAGATTATCGCGAACTCGATGTTTCACGCTTGGCACCCAAGACTATTTTTACTGGCCCGATTGATAGTTATTTTAACCACAGATTTGGTCCTCTCCCATATCGCAGTTTGGATTTTCGTCACGAAACGCTCGACTGCGAAGAGTTTCAGCAAGTGGCGGTTGTGAACTACCCATCTGAAACGGTGCCATACACACGAATTACAGAATATAAACATTTAACAGGACAAACGCATGCGTTGACCAGTATTTCATATGAGTTCGCCAAATCGGAAGGTGAGCCATATTATCCAATTCCACGTCCTGAAAACCAGGTTCTTTATAAAAAATATGAAGCGTTAGCACATCAGCAAAGTGATGTGATTTTTGTCGGTAGGCTGGGGACATATAAATATTACAATATGGATCAAGTGGTTGGACAGGCTCTATCTACTTTTCGCCGGCTAATGAAATCGGAGAATGAGAGTTCTTCCAAGACCTTTGCTGCGGCTGAATGAAGGGCGGGCCAGAAAATCATATAGCGCTCATGGATGACAACAATTTCCCGATCCGAATTCTGTTTGTTTTGGCTTGCCTGAACGATAGTTATGCGGAAGATGAGCTGCGTGTGTTGACGCAACAGTTAAGTCCGTCTGAGTATCGGTTTGATGTCATTGTTTGCTTTGAAGAATCCGGCAATTTATGCGGTAGGAATATCCCGTTGCAGGTGCTTGGAATTGACGTCGATTGCGCGCCGTATACTCTGTCATTTGAGCATACAGTGAATTATCTCAGGCAAAAATTGACGGCCTACGATATGATCGTTTCTTGCCAAAACGTGGCAGATATATATCCCGCACTGGAAAAGTTGCAATGGAGGCCCCCTTTAATTGAGTTCGTTGAATTTTCAACTGAAACACGCAAGGCACCGAAACACTTCACAAGTCGCTTTGTCGTTAAATCGACCGCGTCGTTCAAAATAATCCCCGCCGACCAATTTGACTCAGGCGCGCAGATTACTGAAACATCATTTGCTTCCGAGGTTGAGTTAGTCGGCGCTTGGAGGTCCGTTTTTGAGGATGTCCTTTCCGAGCGATGCCAAGCGTCAAAACCATCTGCTTTTTCGAGTTTTATTCAAGGCGGCTTCGAGTGCTCGACGCATAAGCGTGCCGATGGACGTCGTTTAGATCTGATCGCTGCGACGGAACATGATACGCATGTTTTTGGAGACTATCACCAACTTCGCCTGCACGGCATCACGACAGTGAGGGATGGTTTGCGCTGGCACTTGATTGAGCCGCATCCAGGTCGCTTCAATTGGTCAACATTGCTTCTAATGCTCAGTGCAGCACAGTCTACCAGAACTGAGGTTATTTGGGATCTTATGCATTACGGCTGGCCTGATGATCTCGATATCTGGTCGCCTGGCTTCGTTAATCGTTTCGCCAATTATGCCGGCGAAGTCGCACGAGTTATCAAAGCAGAAACTGATGTCATCCCTTTCTATTGTCCGATCAACGAGATATCTTTTCTAGCCTGGGGCGGCGGTGAGGTTGCCTACTTAAATCCGTTTGGAACTGAGCGTAGCTTCGAACTGAAAGTTCAATTGGCCCGGGCCGCTATTGCTGCGATGCACGAAATACTTGCTGTCGAACCACGCGCACGTTTCGTGCATTGCGAACCTGTGATCAATATCGTTGCAAGCTCGACAGACATTGGCGACAGACTGAAAGCCGAGCATGCGAGGCAGGCACAGTTTCAGGCCTTCGATATGATTTCGGGATCTCTGTGGCCCCAACTTGGCGGGCAACCGCACCTGCTAGATATTACGGGTGTAAATTATTACCAGCAAAATCAGTGGGTCCTCGGGGGAGGTACCATGAGCCAAAGCGACGATCGTTATCGCCCCTTTCGCTCGCTCCTTGCAGAAGTCTATGCGCGCTATGGCCGACCCGTATTCGTTTCCGAAACCGGGATTGAGGGTGATGCGCGTGCCAGTTGGTTTGAGATGATTGCCGCTGATGTAATGGCTGCACGCAAAGCCGGTGTGCCGGTGGAAGGATTGTGTTTATATCCAATCATCGACCATTTTGGTTGGGATGATGATCGTGATTGCCCAAGTGGGTTAATGGGTAATAAGTTTCAACAGGGAAGACGAGTTGAATACCAGCCACTGGTAAACGCGATTGCTTATTTAGTGGAAAAAGGGTTGAGATGAACATTGGTTGTTCCATTGATATTCCAATGGGAGGCGCAGGATAAACTTTGACGTAAACTATATTTATCAAGAACTAGCAAAATGGCTTCCACGTCTCATATGGAGATAAGTGTCATCGAAATTCGCTAAATAAACGAGTTTCTTCCAGTTTAAAATCGTAAGCTGATAATCATTAAACGTGATAAAGCCGCTAGATCTAAGAACTTGTAAGGTTCGATTAATATGGACTGCAGACAAACCGATCAAATCGCTCAAGTCGTCCTGAGTAAGGGGAAGTTTGCATGACGGTCCTCGTACGAGGCCCGCTGAATCCAAACGCACAAACATCTCGCAATAAAAATGTGCCAATCTCGCAAGTGCAGGACGGCTCGCTAGATTGATGACCCATTCTCGCATAATGGCGGCATCTGAGAGAGTAATTTTCCACAATGCAAATGCAAGACGGGGATGTCGCGCGCAAAGGATACGAAGATCTTCGTGCTCGACAGACTCAATTTCGCAATCCGTCGAAGTGCGAATGTCACAATCCATCTTTTCCAAGTGAAGGCTCATAAGATCAGGTATATCCCCGGCGACATGGATGGCGGCAAATTGGCGTTTTCCTGCACGCGTCGTTTTCGATGTCGTTGCTAAGCCGCTAACGATAGAAATACATCGGTTTGGATGATCGCCGGTTTGAACAAGGTTCTGATGAGCACCCACGAAAAGCCGAGTGACAGGCAAATCATCAATCGCTTGATCTTCGGCTGGAGATAAGATGAGATGACTATTTAAAAGCTTTATCGAGAGTTTTAGCTGTGAGATATTTCCCATACTTCTTTGCTCCTTGTTTCGGCGGGAGCATATCCACTCTCAGTCTTAAGTGCCTCGTTGTTACCTAAGATAACTGCGCAGATAGGGCACCTATGGCAAAAGTCCAATTACGGATTTACGAAGTGAACCGACAGGTATGCAGCGCGAGAGACGCCTCATAAATAGCCTCTCCCGCTTCATTGCGCACTCTGACCCATACTAATTGAGGCGTGCCGTTGCTAAAATCACGCGCAAGTTCAGGGAGAACCTCAAAAGCTACTTGTTCTAGATTTTCTTGTTCTATCTCCAGCCCAATTACGTCCCGAACTTCAGTTAGTCCATCAAACGTGTCAAAAAATAAGCGCATATTCCAAGGCTCCTTATCAAACAAATACTGAGGCGCGGGCTTTTCTGATTCTACTGAAGTAAAAAAACATAATTTGAAATAATCAACACATAAATATAATTTATCTTGGCTCCATCAATGGAATTCATAAAGAAATCCAAATAAATTATATTTTTTCATTCTCCAAGTTGTCGTAAAGACTAGCTCTGGCACGATGAAGACGGCTTTTAATAGTTCCAAGGTTACAGTCGCAGATATGAGCAGCGTCATCGTAACTTACACCTTCGATTGCGATGAGCAATAATACCTTACGATGATCGACAGGCAGTTTGTAGATCGCTGCTTCCAACTCGCGCGTGCGCAGAGTCCATTCCTGGGAAGGCTGGATACTTCGATTGTCAGCAATGCACTCAGTTCTACCGGGAGCTTCTCGCGTAGCTTTCTTGATCTGCGTACAAAAAGAATTGCGCATAATGGTAAACAGCCACGATTTCAGCTGCGTACCCGGCGTAAAACTGTCAATCGCAGTAAGCGCTTTTACAACCGTTTCTTGAACCAGATCGTCACGGTCGGACTGGCTTTGATAAAAAGTTCGGGAAAATGCCCGTAATGCTGGAAGTAATTCGATTATGTCATCTGCTAATGAAATAGGGCGGTTGCTCATGGGAAAATCCTCCAAAGAATACCCAGTTCAACGTGACCCATGATGTATCGTTCCTTAGCTTAACAATTGTTAGTTAGCCCTCATCCACCACCAATTTGAAATAAATTATAAATACATCTGCCTTTATAAAGCTGAGAAATTCGAAAGAGTTGAACTGCCCCGGTTTGCAGCAGTGCCCTCAACTCCTGAAGTAAGGTCTATTACAAGCAAGACGACAAATAGGTTTTCTCCAGAAGTCCATGCCCGACGCGACCTTGCCATGAAGGTCGAGATAAGCCGGGTGTTCAACTAGTACTTCCAGGTCTTCAGCGTCCGCAAGATCTGGCGGCGGCCGCCACGGGAGCGTTAAGACTTAGCCCGCTGCACGTTCGCTCAACTTATGAGGGACGTGGGACCGCAGGGCGTCATTCGCGGCAAACTCGTCAAACCACAGTATCGCACAGGGCCGCGCTATACCCGATCGGCCGGGTATACCGGCGCTTCTTTGTGCCAGCACCGACAATATTGTGGCTCTAGATTTCACGCATGTGGCCATTTGGCAGGGCTTCGTTTACGTTGTGTTCGTGCTCGATGCCTTCGTTAGCCGTATCGTCGGTTGGTGAGAAAGCGGGAATGCCCACGCGCGCTTTGTGCTCCATTCCTTCAATCAGTCACTTCATGATCGGCAGCCTGGTTCACCATTCCGACTGCGGCTCGCAATATATGTGCATTCGCCATTCTGATCGATTGGCAAAAGCAGACATCAAGCTGTCTGCGGGAAGCGTCGACGGGAGCTAAGACAATCTCTCGCCAAAACGATCAACAATCGTTACCAAACCTAGCTCATCAATATGTCGAGACCACGGCGGAACTTCAGTGCCGTGGAGTTGGAAACGCTGGAATGAGCGATTGGTTCAATAACGGCACCTTCTGGAGTCCATCGGCCACATAACGCCAGCTAGGCCGAAGAACGATAATGCGCCATGCTGGGCGTGCCCGCCATGGCCGCATAACTTAATTCAGCCTGTCTCCTGCAAAGCAGGGGTAGTTCAAAACTAAATTTCGCGACATAGCCTTTCACCTCTCGTGTGGCCACTTTAACCAGATTAATTTGTTACCACGAAACCAAAATAAGGTCGGATTTGGTCATCGCACCATCACTAACCATCAATCCCATTGGTACCAATTATACCGATAAAACTTCATATAATCGAATACGAACCGGAACATTTATCTGCTCTCTAGGTTAGGTCGCCTCAATCAGAGGAGATGAATATGACAGAATCCCGAGAATGGCTCATTCAATGGCTGCGTGACGCTCATGCAATGGAAGAGCAGGCGGAGACTATGCTTAATGGCCAACTAAGCCGCCTCGAAAATTATCCCGAATTAAGTGATCGCATTCGACTGCACGTGGATGAAACGAAAGGCCAAGCTGCCCGTCTGAAAACCTGTCTGGACAGGCTGGATGAAGAAGCATCGACTATGAAAGCCATGGGCGGCAAGCTAATGGCCACTGCACAGTCTTTGAGCGGAATCTTTGCGAGCGACGAAGTGATGAAGGGCTCTCTGGCCAGCTATACATTTGAGCATATGGAAATTGCATCCTACACCATCCTCATCGCGGCCGCACGGTCTCTTGGAGAAACAGAGATAGCGCGGGTTTGTGAAGAAAACCTTCGTGAAGAAGAAGCTATGGCAGATTGGTTAAAGGAACATCTTACTGCAACTACGGAGCAATTTCTCGTGCGCTCCGAAAGCGATGCTGATAGTGCAAAGCGTTGATGCCAAGCGCTTTGAAGACATATAGGAGACAGGTGTGAGCCGTGTGCTTTTAGGAGGTTTAGCCGGCGTCGCCGCGACTGTTGCCATGACGGCAACGATGCGGCGATTGCATAACGTGTTAAACATTGACAAACAGTATCCGCTGCCTCCACGCCTGATTATGGATCGGGTTAGTTGGAGTAGAAATGAGCACGCGACGAAAAACCTTACTATTTTCGCGCATGTTGGATATGGGGCGCTGACAGGCGCATTATTTGCACTCTTGCCTCGACAAACTAGTGGAACTCGTTTTGGATTAGCTGTGTGGGCTGCGAGCTATCTTGGTTGGTTACCAGCTTTTGGATTATTATCGCCCGCAGTGAATCATCCCGCGCAACGAAATTTGCTCATGATGGCGGCTCATGTGGTTTGGGGCAGCACATTGGCCGGCTCACTATCCGAGCTTGAAGGTTCTCGTCACGATGTTTTTGGGCGGTCCCGTTCATTGGCACACCGCGATGAACCGAAAATGGTAACGAATTCAGCTCTAAAGGTGTAATCTTCACCGCACCATTATTTCCATTAACGTCCTGTTTTACAAAGTCGGCATCGAAGAAAAATATAAAAGAAAGGAACAGTCACTCGTATTTGATCATGCGTACGCGTCAGTAAAAATAACTTACTCACAGTAACTCTTTGCAACAAGCCCGAAGTCGAGTGATTTAATCAAACCTGGATAGTGCTGAAGGCGCTATCAGAAAATTTTTGGAGGAAGAGATGCAGCGGGACGGAACCAGATTATTGGATGAGCAAAAAGTGGGGCGTGCTCGCGAATTATTGATGCGATTGATACATATGGACAAGGAATTGAAAGCGAATGAAATTGCTCTTAACCGAATTACAGCCGAGAATAAACTTCGTCGCCAAGATATAACTAAAAGTGAGTTTGATTGTGCGCTAGAACAGATGGTTAGGGAGGGCATAATTATTGAACTTGGAAAACAATCTTTGTTGTTCCTTCTGACGGAGAGTGGGCATCGGTCCGTTTTCCAGCATGAGACTTAAATATCCTGCAAATTTGGATCACTGAGAAATCTTGCATTCCGGGAACGATGCTTATGCATTCTGGATTACTGCTTTGATCGCTAGTGAATTTTCCCTTTTTAACGCCGATCAGATCCCACGACGTGTACCGCTTTGTTTATTCTGTCTTTCCGTGAGGTAACTCGTAGGGGAAATTGGCTCAAATTTACGCGACACTACACAGAGGCGAAGTAACTTCATTTTGGCAGGAACTAACAGGATTTGTCGACGTTAATTTCAAGCAGGGGCATTCATTCCAATGGAGAGAAGAATGCCAACTACGAAGGAAAAAACACTCGACGATTTGTTTTACGACACGCTCAAGGACATTTATTACGCCGAGCGTAAAATCGTCAAAGCGTTGCCAAAGATGGCGAGGGCCGCTGTAACGCCAGAGCTCAAAGCAGCATTCGAAACTCATAAAGAACAAACTCAGGAACACATCGAACGGCTTCAGCAGGTGTTCGAACTTCTCGGAAAACGCGCTAAGGGTAAAACGTGCGATGCGATTGAGGGGATTATTGCTGAAGGCGAAGAGATCATCGATGAGTTCAAGGGTACAAGAGCTTTTGATGCAGGCCTAATATCTTCCGCACAGGCCGTCGAGCATTACGAAATTACCCGCTATGGTACACTTAAACGCTGGGCCACAAAACTCGGACACAAAGAAATAGCTAAGCTTCTTGACGCAACCTTGCAGGAAGAGGGTCAAACGGATGATAATTTGACCAAACTAGCAGAAACCAAAATCAACTTGAAGGCTGCCTAAATTCTTAAAGCCCCCGCCTTGGCGGGGTTTATCGTTTGAGGAGTGTAAAAATGGACAGAAAGAAAAGCCCGTGGTCAGATCCTGATTTTGTTCGCGATGATCAATCCGCAGATCCTGCTGTTTTTGATCCCAAAGACCAGAACGAACAACCGACACATGAGCAATCAAATTCGCCAGGAAACCCAAAAAGAAGGCTCCCCATAGAGCCGTATCCAGATCGGTCAAACGATTAGAAATGAGTAAGACCCGCTGGGCTGATTATCATGTATGAAACCAAACAATTCCACCCAGATCCCAACCGTGAAATTTTTGCTAAGAGGGTATTCACGGGGATCTTCCTCGCAATCTGTTGGTACTGGCGTCAGACGTCGGCTCCCATTCGTATCCCAGTACAATCCACGCAATCGTTGATCCTTCTTCGCTCGAGATGGATCGCCAGCTTGGCAAGGCTACCGCAAATTCATCCTCGAGTGTTAACGCCAGTTAGGAATAAGCAGTGAGGCCGCTAAGAGATAACGGATTAACAATAGCGCTGATTGTGCTCTTCCTTGCCAGTTTTGGAGGCATGATCTGGACGGGATGGATAGCGTTCAACAATGAGTTGGTACAGCATGGTAAATTGGCAATCAGTTTGCTCACGTATCTTTGCAGTGGTGATTTCATATCTGCGGTATTTGAGAACTGGGAGAGCGAGTTTCTTCAAATGTCAGCCTACGTGATTCTAACAGCACTGTTATTTCAGCGCGGTTCAGCTGAATCGCGCGACCCCGACGAACCGGATCGACGCAATGATGTAGCGCCAGCGCGTTTAAGTCGAGGGCATCCGGTGTGGGCATGGCTCTATTCCTACTCGCTTGGAATTGCGTTGGCCATTTTGTTCGTATTGTCTTTCGTACTTCATTGGATAAGCAGCCACGCGGCAGCGCACAATCAAGCGCTTAGGCATGGCGGGAAGACGGAGTCTTTGTTTGAACATCTGGCTGATCCTCAGTTGTGGTTTGAGTCTTTTCAGAATTGGCAATCCGAGTTTTTAGCCACAGCCGTCCTCGTCGTGTTCTCCATTTTCCTCCGCCACAGAAACTCACCGGAATCCAAGCCAACGGGTGCGCCGCACAGTGAGACCGGGGCGTAAGTCAGGCGTGTGCCGCCTCATCTTTCATGCAAATGACACTATCGTCTACATTGAGTACGTTTGGCATCTAAGTGAAGTTACTTGAATTGCCGGATGATATGTCGCTCTGACAAACTTAACTCTATTCCATTCTCACTGGAAAACGCTCCGCAATACGTTTTCCCCGCAAAAAGTTGGAAACTACAACGGGGTTCGGAACTAACGGTGCAAATTTCTGCGGTTACTAACCCTTCAAATGCATCACGAGGTAAAAGCTTTCGCGACTGCTAACAGAATTGTTTGCAGACCTATTTCTTTTGCAGGAGGTTTCATGACTAAAACAAACTTGAACAGTTCCTTCCAAACTGGAATTCGCGGCTTATGTCCGAGGTGTAAGCAAGGCCACCTTTTTAAGGGCTATCTGACACTGGCGAATAAGTGCGAAGCCTGTAGCCTCGATTATTCCTACGCCGACCCGGCAGACGGGCCCGCGTTCTTTTCAATGACGATTACCGCAGTGCCTGCACTTTTATTCGGAATTTGGTTACAATCTACCTTTGAACCACCTATCTGGGTGCATATACTCACTACCCTGCCCATAACAATCATGATTTGCGTATTACTACTCCGTCCAATCAAAGGCTGGTTGGTATGTTCGCAATATATCCATAAGGCAGAAGAGGGCCGGATTGATCCCGATTGGAATCAAGGGCGGGATTGACGGAGTGTGTGGTTTTACGAAACTATACTCAACGGTCTATTAAATTTCATAGCAGTCCACCTTGTGCTACGTTAACCCTCCCTATAAATGTCAAAATCATACTAACAATAGCAGTATACGTGGATAGAAGCCGAATCTTTTACTTACTCAGCAACGTTTTTTCCGAGATGAAATGAGGTTCAAAAATCATTCCAAACATTTCAACCAGTAAAAATCGATAATCGTCCTTAAATAAATCAGCACCATATTTAAATGTATGAAATTTGGCACTATTGATCCCGTCTCCATCGCACCGAAGTTAGACTAGACTAAAACTTTGGGGATCAGAAGCAGCACAAATTTCCTGATTAATCACTTGTCGTTTTCAGGCATGATGTCGCTGAACCGAATTCGAAAATCGGCTCCACATGGGATGAAATTCGACAAGGCATGTCAACCGTCCCTCATGCTTAAGGTTTTTGAGTGGCCGCCAACTGGGCAAGGAATCAACTATCCTTGCTTGAAGGAAAGCTGGTCGAAAACGAACTGCGTTTGTCTCTGCTCGGAGTAAGTGAGACTGGCACGCTGCCCGGGCCGTTTCGAGGTGATTAAAGACAAAGACATGCCTCTGATATTACCTGGAGCTGCTAGCGATTTCGCTTCGGGAGAGACAGGAATGATCGGCACTCCTCATCAAACTCGGATGCAATTAGACCACGATCCGCTTCAACTGGCCGTTGATCGACTTGCTCGACACGATAAAGCTTCTCATCACGAAACGCTGAACTGTGAGTCAAGCCGGCCTTACTAGGCCGATCCGTTTCCTGCAAGAACTCTGTTTCCGCTGCAACCAATCGCGCATCGGCGGTAGATGCGGCCGCGACAAGTCTTCCTCCTGAAATCGGAGCGCGATCCTGACCTTCCGCCCCCTTCTGAGGAAGCAGGGCAAAAAGAAACATCTGGGTGTAGGGTGTGACCGCAATTCCGCGATCTGGAGATTCACCCCACTCATTAGGCGTTTTGATATCGCGATATCGCATGGGAAGCTCCTTTGTTTTGGCGTGAGGCCTTGACGTCCAAACCCAGCTCTGTGGCACTTGTTCCCGACGGTTTGCATAATTGCCCGCCTGATCCTCCACAAAGGAACAGTTCGCCCTCTCGCGAGTTCGGAGCACGAACAATGTAGAGAATGGCAACTGAGCCGCGGGCTTTGAATAACAGGTTCGTCTGCTAGCTCAGTCCTGAGTTTGCATAGGGAGAAGACAATGAAAGCGTTAACATGGCACGGCACTGGCGATATACGTTGTGAGGAAGTCGATGATCCAATCATCCAGGATGATCGTGACGCTATTATCAGGGTGACAAGCTGTGCCATTTGTGGGTCTGACCTTCATCTATATGGTGGGTTTGTGCCCGGGATGCATGCAGGTGATATTATGGGTCATGAGACCATGGGGGAGGTGGTCGAGGTAGGCAAAGGCAACAGCAAGTTGAAGGTCGGAGACCGGATTGTTGTCCCTTTTACAATTTCATGCGGTGCGTGCCGAATGTGTAGCAGTGGACTTTTTTCGCTCTGCCAACGCTCAAATCCAAATGCTTCTATGCAAGCCCAGCAGATTGGTTATCCGACGGCGGGTCTTTTCGGCTATTCCGAGCTTTACGGACGTTTTCCAGGCGGACAGGCACAGTATTTAAGAGTTCCATTCGCCGATGTTGGATCGGTCGTAGTTCCCGATAATCTTAGCGATGAGCAAGTTCTATTTTTGTCCGATATCTTCCCAACTGGATATATGGCGGCGGAGAATTGCGATATTCGACCAGGTCAAAGCGTTGCGGTGTTTGGCTGTGGCCCGGTCGGACTTTTTGCAATCAAGTCGGCCTTTCTATTGGGTGCGGAGAAAGTGATAGCGATTGACAGCATTCCTGAACGTTTAGCATTGGCGCGGCAGGCAGGGGCTGATGTCGTGGATTATAAAAGCGACGATCTTCAGCAGGAGATCATCGATCTAACCAACGGAGAAGGTCCGGATGCGGTAATCGAAGCAGTCGGCATGGAAAGTCACGGTGCGGGCGGGGTTATCGAAAAGTTACAATCGAGTCTCACTACGACTGAACGGCCCTATGCTCTCAACCAGGCAATTCTCGCGTGCCGCCCCGGTGGCATAGTGTCCATTCCCGGCGTATTTATGGGATCGGCAGTTCCGACTGCACTTGGGGCAGTTGTAGGCAAGGGGCTCACCCTGAAAACCGGACAAACCCATGTGCAGCGTTATCTCGAGCCATTGTTGCAGCTGATCATCGAGGGGAAGATCGACCCATCCTTTTTGATCACTGATCGCATAGGTCTTGAGGATGGACCCGAGGCCTACAAGAGGTTTCGCGACAAACAGGATGGTTGCATCAAGGTGGTGATTAAGCCCAACGGTTGAAGGTGCAGTTCGACGAACAGCAATTGCTGCAGGGGGAGGCGAGGTTCGGACGGATTGCGGTGTCAGTTGATTGTTGCTGTGACCTAACTCGGCTCCACTCCTGTACTGATAAGTCTCCGATCCGAGTATGTCTGTTCAAGCCGCTGGGAAGAAAAGGCATCTGCGCGAGCATGTGCATGCGCCTCAAAACGGCTTAAGCCGCCATGCTGCGCACCGCGATGGCTCGCCAATTCCCCCTATTTTGAAGAAATAGACGTAAAAAGGGGTGCCGATCGGCACCCTCTTTTCTGGTGGCGGGTTATTTTTAGCTCAGTGACTCAGCCGATGCCTTTACCGCCTGTGGCACCATAAATTTCTCCATTAATGAAGCTCGCATCATTGGAAGCAAGGAAAACGTAGATGGGGGCCAATTCGACTGGTTGTCCAGGTCGGCCGAAATCGCTGTCTTCGCCAAAATGGATGACCTTCTCGTCGGGTTGACCACCAGAAGGCTGCAACACAGTCCAAATGGGTCCGGGAGCAACTGCATTCACCCGAATGCCCTTTTTGATAAATTGCTTGGCCAACGCTTTGGTATAGGCCACAATTCCGGCCTTGGTCGTCGCATAATCAAGCAAGATCTCCGAAGGCTGGTATGCCTGGATCGATGCGGTTGTGATTATCGCAGAACCAGCCGGCAGCAATGGGGCTGCGGTTTGAGCGATCCAGTGCAGCGCGTAAAGATTGGTCTTCATGGTTTTGTCAAAATCCTCACTCGTCAGCTCGGAAATTTCGTTGCGAAACTGCTGCCGCCCGGCATTAATAACCAGAATATCCAGCCCTTTCAGCTGGTGTGCCGCCTGGCTGACCATATCCCGGCACCATGCCTCATCGCTGATATCCCCGGGGAGGGCAACGGCTTTGCGGCCTTCGGCGCTGATTAACGCGATGACCGACTGTGCGTCCTCTTCTTCTTCCAGCAGATAGGATATCGCCACATCAGCGCCCTCGCGGGCAAAGGCGATCGCTGCGGCACGTCCGATACCAGAATCGCCTCCAGTGATCAAAGCGCGACGACCGGCAAGACGATTGCTGCCGCGATAAGATTTTTCGCCATGATCAGGTTCCGGCTGCATCTTTTCAGCAATGCCCGGTCTTGCCTGGCTTTGTTTGGGAAAGGGTGGGGCGGGATAAATCGTTCGAGGATCTTGCAACGACGGGTTATCAGACATTCTCTCTTCCTTTACGAATGAAGAAGAAATGGAAGTTCATTCCATTCTTCATAATACGAAAAAGCGGGCTTTCGCCCGCTCTTTCGCTTACAGGTAACGACTACGTTCGCGCTCGACTTCCTCGGGCGTGTAAGGATCAGCATCGGAGTCAAAGCGCTGCCAACCTTCGTCTGTGTAGAGCTTGCGACGCGTGGCGACATCAACTCTGTTGGTGCCCGCCAAAATGGCATCAGCTTCTGCAGCGCGCTCATCAGCGACACGCGCAGTAACCAAAGAGCCGCCACGACGCACGCTTTCAGCGTAAACATGCGCATCATCTTCCGAAACGCCGCTTTCGGTGAGCGCACCAATTAGTCCGCCCGCCACACCGCCGACCACGGCGCCACCAACAGCGCCGGCCAGGGTGGCTGCGAGCCAACCAGCAGCAACCACGGGGCCAACGCCCGGAATAGCCATGACGCCGAGGCCTGTTAGAAGACCGCCAGCACCGCCTACGGCAGCACCAAGGCCTGCGCCAACACCAGCTCCGGATCCGGCATTGCTTTCGTTTTCATCGTTCTGGGAGACGATCGAAATATCGTCAGAAGGAAATCCCGCGGTCTCCAGACGTGCAACGGCGTCCTCGGCCGCAGAACGGCTATCAAAAAGTCCAGTTACAGTTCGCATATTCTTCTCCCTTAATAATTTAGGCGTTGTTGGGATGGAACGAGACTACATCACCTTCTTGGTGACATTGCCCTGATAATCAAGCTGGATGTCGAGCTTTTCAGCGCCCTTCATGGCCGAAGCCTCCCAGACGCCATCATCACGAAGTTTAAGACTGGTGACATCGTTATATCCTGCTTCTTCAATACGGCTCTTCGCCTGATCTTCGGTAAAGCTGTTCGCGCCCTTAACCGGCGCATCCGGATTATTGCTGTCGGGGGTTGCGACTGCTGGCGTTTCCGGTGAAGTGGCACCACTATCCTGGGCATAGGCAAATGATGGGGCTACGAGAAAAACACCCGCAAGCACTAAATTACTGATTTTCATGGTTTTTCTCCACTTATTTAATGTCAACACTTATCGAACTCCCGCGTAGAGGTTAAGTTCCGAAAAACTTCCATCGTGCTAACGAAATTCTTGCAGGGGGGCTTGGGTAGTGATCTCTAGGAATCATGTTGGAGGCGAGGAAGTTTCAGATTTGTCTGGTAGCGACGATGAGGTGTGCGTTCCACTTCCCGCATTTCTTCTGCCACTCTTCACCCCATCTTTTAGCGGTTTAGCGCGCAGTCTCGTCGGAGCGCTGTTATCTGCACTGCCCACGCTAACGCTATGCGGTTGTTGTTGCTCTACTTATACATCCCGACGCTAATCGGGCTCGCCTACCGGTATAGGTTTTGAAGTTATGACTACCTGGACACAGACGCTACGCGATGCAGCAATTGCCTTCGCCCGGGCTGACGCGTTTAGGCCCCTGACATCTTTAATTCTGGTCCGTGTTTCAAGCGACATTTCTGTAGCGATTTCTATCTTGTTCAGATCTTCTGTGACATCAAGACAGTCCTCATCCAGCGTTAACGGCTCGATGAGCGGGGTATATTCTGCTAATATATCGCGGATCTGCTGCGAGACGGCACGATAAACCTCAAAGCATGGTCTCACAAATATCAGGTCAGGGCATTTACGGGCCGATGTGGCTGACGCCACGGCGGAATGAAGCCCGAACTTTCGGGCTTCGTAGATTGCGGCTGCGCCACCGACAGCAAGCGGCTTCTCGAGCCGCCCCGGAGCGATGTTCAACCGATGCGTACAAGGGCATCCTTGTCGACAACGATAATCTTATGTTGTCGCACCCCTGCTGGCGCGTTGATGTGGGGCTTGCGGTGGTTGTGTTCAGCCAGATTGGTCATCTTATCTATTTCCACATTGTCCGCATGCGCGCGACAACATCGATACTGATTTGCCAGGCACTGCGTTGGGATGCGGCTGCATTTACCAATAGCCATGTCACAGTCTCAAAATACTGGAACAACGTTGCAGGAATGAACCGAGTGCGTGATGCGTAAACATGGCGGTCGCTCTGGGCGTGCTGGCCACCTGTGAAGAATTGCTGTGCTGTGATCAGCGACAGGTTTTGTCCCGGACGCGGGTCATAGCTGACATAGAGCAGCCTGCCCCTCGGGAGTTACCTCCGCCAGACCGATCCCGTGTTCGACCGCCATGCGCTGTTGCTCGTTCAGTTCTTCCAGATAGGCAACTGCCATTCGTGAACCTCATATATGCTGGGCCGTTCCTCGCATTATTGTCTCTGCATGAGGAACAAAAAAGAACATAACTGCCGATCTGTTTTTGGGCAGCCATCCGGCGAGCAGGTTGCAGGCGCGGAACGAACGATGATCGGGAGAGTTTTATACCGGGCACGAATGAACCGGGCGGTCAGGTCGAGCTGGCCATTCGGATAGTTGGCGCTTGATATCCAAAACCTGAATAGCAACCTACTGTATGTTTCGCTACAACAAAATCGTGCGCAGCCACGACATTTGCCTTTCTGCTAAACCGTGGTGAGGGATTGTTTAGTCCGTGCTGGTTAGTGAAGTCCATCACGTCACCTGTCCAGAGGATGCAGTCGTGTTTACATGCTTCATCACGAAGTACGATAGTCAGATATTATGTTTATGCGACACTGCAGACGCTAACAGCTTGTTGCCGGCTCATCGTCATCGAGCAGTTCAAACAGACGCTTCGCATTTCTGACCGAATGGCCATCACGGTCGTTATTGAAATAAACCCAGACAGTCTTTGCACCGCTTCGTCTTATCCGGTCTGCCCAAATCCCCAATTCCACATCGTTGTAATTGTACCGATACCACTGTGTCACGCCGTGTAACCGGGCATATATATCGTCAGCAGTTCGGATGAGTTCATCTGGAAGACGCGGAGCGCTGCTTGAACAAAAGATTGTTCCGCTAGCTCGGAAGGAGGCGAATACCTCTTCATTCCACCAGCTTTTGTGCCTGAATTCGACGACGTTTCTGTACCGCGTGTCAAGCTGTGACAGAATCAACTGGAGCATCTCGGGGCTATATCTTATGGCAGGGGGTAGCTGGAACAAAAAGCAACCCATCTTAGGGCCAAGCAAGTCAGCGATATAGCCAAAATCCCTGATCAGTTCACCCGTGTCTTCGAAGCGTCTGATATGGGTAATCAGTTCACAGACCTTGACGGTGTAGACGAAGTTGCCCTTTGCCTGCCGTATCCAAGTCCGGACACTTGCCACTGTCGGCCAGGAATAGAACGGCGAATTAAGCTCGACCGTATCGAACTGACTCTGGTAGATCGGAAACCATTGACCTGAAGGAATATCCTCGGGATATATAGTGCCCTTCCAGTGCCAGAGTACCAGCCGGAACAGCCGATATGGACGCGACCCTTTACACAGTCGGACGCTTTCCCGGCTTCCACGCTCGCCTCATTTGCAACCCTCTTACTGTGCATAAGGGCGGCGCGACTGACATTCGCTGCCCGCTGCTTCTCGCGGCGCGCAGCTCGATGAGCACGCCGATCATCGATGTCTTGAGGGATTGGATCGGGCATATCGGTTCATCCCGGTATCATATGAAAATCAGGACCACCACGGTCAGCTGCAACCCGGACTCCCGGAAGAGGCAATAGTTCCCGAAAAATTCAGTCGCGTTAAACATCGGCGCAATTGCCGACATCCTGAGAGACTATTGATCCATGCCATATGAGACGTTTTTCGCCCGAAATGCCCCCGATGTAGCGGCCTGTCTGATCGGTGCTCGCTTTTTGGTTCATGGTGTCGGAGGGACGATTATCGAGACCGAAGCCTATACGTTAGAAGATCCTGCATCACATGCTTACAAAGGTATCACCCCACGCAACCGCTCTATGTTCGGCCCGCCCGGGCATGTCTATATCTACCGCTCATATGGGCTTCACTGGTGCCTCAATTTCGTTTGCACATCTGGGAGTGCCGTTCTCATTCGTGCCCTCGCTCCGGACGAGGGGATGGAAATTATGTATCAGCGGCGCGGGGTCAGTAAGGCAGCCTTGGTATGCTCCGGCCCAGGGCGGCTATGTCAGGCGCTCGGAATAACCGGAGCGATGGACGGCCTCGCGCTCGATGACGGGGCATTCATTTTCACGCCTTCGGCGCCGGGCGTGTCCATTCTTTCGGGAAGCCGGATCGGAATATCCAGAGCAAAAGATTTTCAATGGCGCTTTGGGCTAAAGGGGAGCCCATTTCTGAGCAAGCCTTTCAAGGACGGAGCGTGACCGGCTGTCCGACGTTCGAGTGCTCCTCTCTTCCCGTTCCTGACATATTGTAAAAGAATGGGGCGTCCATGCATTTCCTAAGAGATCGAGAGCCTGCCGCCGTCAATGGGGGGAACTTTCGTTGTACGTCCGTGTTCGCCAGTTGAGGCCGTGGCGGGTTAATCGGACGTGACGGAGATGGCAGACGAAGCGATTTTTCCGATTTCTCGCTTCGGGCGACGAAATGCCAATCGAGTGCCCGACCCGTCCGCTGCGGCCTCACCTTTTTCTCGCTAGATAGAGCATGTTCCAAGCGAATGAGCAGCAATAATGAGATTGTCAAAGTTGGTTTTACGAGGGAGCGGAACGAACCCACCGGCGGGAGGTTAACCAACATGATAGGAAAATCAAATGACGCCGACAAATCTAGCCGCAATTTTCTTCATTTTCGTCTTCTTCCTGGTTGCGATATGTATTGTCGGAAGTCCGACAGAAGTGGTCGCTAGCGAAAGAGAATTCCAAAGGCAATCGCAAAGAACCAGCCATACCGCCCTGCCATTCCGGATCGTGCAGGCAGAACACGCGCCTGGTTCCGTTGTTTCTAGAAAAGCAAAACCGGCGCAGTATCTAGTGATCCTGTTTCACGGTATTCGGGGACGCGGGTCTGTGATGAAAACAATAGGGAACTCATGGCAGGCGACGCTACCGGACACCGTGTTCGTTGCACCGGACGCTCCGTTTCCGCACAGAGCAAGCGGACTCCAATGGTTTGTAGTCGATAATCAGGTCATGAGCTCCGATCGTATTCAGGCCGCGCGTCGCGGTTTCGATGACACCGTTTCTGACATCATAAAACGAGAAGGTTTCGATGATGCACTGGATAGAGTTGCCTTCGTCGGTGTTTCCCAAGGGGCGATCATGGCGCTTGATGCCGTGGCATCGGGTCGATGGAAGGTCGGGGCTCTTGTAACGTTTGCTGGGCTGTTACCTCTGCCGCCGGCATCATCCTCAACGCGTACGCAGATATTCATGATGCACGGCGGAGCCGACAGGACAATACCGTCAGTAGCGACAGTATCTGCCGCGAGCCAATTGAAATCGGCAGGATTTAGTGTGCAGTACAAAGTCTTTCCTGGCATTGGGCACACGATTTCATCGGAGCAGGCGAATGAGGCAGCCATTTTCCTCCGCGATAATTTTAAATAGAGCGGTGAGGCTGATCAGGCTGCAACCCGTGCACTTCCAGAAGCCTTCCAAGTTCTGAAGCAGAGTTATTACTCCATGAAGCTATCCTCACAAGATACCATCGACAGCGCACTGATGCGCGTTGAAGCAAACGCCCTGACACACATCTAACCGACATGCTGACGCATAAAAATACTGACTTTGAACTGATCCTGACATGGCCTTGCCGACCAATGTAACAATGGGGTCGGCGGTTCGCGCCAAGGGCGTGCTTCAGGAATTCCAGTTAAGGCTAGCTGCTAGTTCGAAAAAGTTGATTTCACATGAACGTCTTGACCTGTCGCTGGCGATGGCGGCGAATGAAAAGGCTGCCCTCAAAGCCGCAGCGGCCATCGCCACGATCACAGATGCCGAAGCGCTACCGGTCATTCCGCGCGAAATCGAAGACAGCTTGACCCTCAAGACATGCGATCGGTATCGTTGGGTAGCCGACGGTCGCGCCCGACCGACCACGTTCCACGTGTTCGACCCCCAAGTGGTGGAAGACCTTCTCGACCGGGGCTCGGTTGATCAATGGAGGGAAGACGACGCTGGGGTGAAAACCAAAAAGCGCCAGAAGACTGCGTGTTGATCGCCGAGCTTCAACACCGTACGCGGAACCTTATGAGCGTGGTTCGATCGACAGCCACAAGGACAGGCGAAACCAGCTCGAACTTTTCGGAGTTCCGCAAGCGATTTGGCGATCGCCTGGAAGCGCTTGCTCGCGTGCAAGGGTTGCTGTCACGTCTCGGACACACCGATCGCATCGCTTTCGATGAGTTGATCGGCACTGAATTAAAGGCAATGCATGGCAACGCCAACCGCGTAACTCTGGTCGGCCCGCGTGGTATCCGCCTCCGTTCCAGCATGGTGCAAACGTTGGCCATGGCGCTGCACGAACTCGCCACGAATGCGGTAAAATACGGCACTCTTGGTCAACCGAACGGGGGTCTTGCTATCACCTGGCAAATGAAGGAGCCCGACCGTCGAGGTCGACGACGGCTTCACATAGAATGGCAGGAAAAAGGTGTTACGATGCCACCTTTAGGGACAAAGACCCAGGGAGGCGGGCAAGGGCAGGAGTTGATTGAAAAGGCGCTGCCATATCAACTGAACGCGGAAACGAGTTTCTCCCTTGGTCCGGACGTTGTACTTTGCATAATCACCATTCCGGAGTCAGAGAGCATTCTGGAGGAGCCTCCAGATGCATGATTATTCGCTGAAAGGATTGGTCGTTCTTATCGCCGAAGACGAGTACATGATCGCAGCCGAACTTGAACGAGAGCTTGAACGTGCCGGGGCAACCGTTTTGGGACCAGTGTCATCCCTTGATCGTTTGCTGGATCTAATCAAGACCGAGGGCGATATTGATGCTGCTCCGTCAGCCTTCAGGGACAAAAGCTATATCAAACCGCGGAGGTTCTACAGCGACAAGGCGTACCGTTCGTGTTTTCAACCGGGTATGATGAGACAGTCATACCTTCAAACTTAAAAGGCATTGTTCGATGCGAGAAGCCCATTGGTTCGAACCACTTGAGCGAAATAATTATGACGGTCATTGGCAAAGCGCGTTTCTAACGCCCGGACGAAGCTCTTAATAGGTTATTTGTTTTTCGATCGATTTATGTTCGCTTGCGCGATTGATTTTATCGTGCCCAGAGTTCGTATTCTTCCAAAGCATGGGATACGGCCCGCATTGGGACTTGGATATTCCCGAAGCCTTCATGGAGCAGAAGAGCGATCAGACGCACATCTTATTGGTCATGGCCGACAGCTCAAATAAAAAGCGCAGATGACTTCTTGTTTCAATATGGGTAAAATCTCGACGTTCAATGGGCGTGAAATTAATTTCGTCTCAGTGCCTTTTCCTCGCTCAGGGATGCGCTATGGTTCAAACGCAAGTTGCTCTATTCGTGGATATCAAATGACGCTGGAAGACCTTTATCGTTTACTCAGAAGTGGCCACGTCCAGGCGCAGGGCGTCGTTGACACGATGACGCAGCCTGTAGTCATCCTCGACAAGGGCCTCTGCGTAACTTCGGCAAACAATGCTTTCGTCGAATTGTTTGAAGTCGAGCGCGACGAAGTTCTTGGCGAAAGCCTTTTTGATCTCGGAAACGGCCAGTGGAACATCCCAGATTTGCGACATCTGATCGAGGCGGTAATACCGAAGGCTGCCGCGGTCGTTGGCTATGAGGTCAGGCATGAGTTCCCCTCGATCGGCCAGAAGACTTTTCAAGTCGATGCCCGCCGACTGGTACATCCCGAAGACAGCAGCAGCAGCATCCTTGTGACATTCGACGACGTCACGGAACGCCAGCGCATAAATGCTGAACAGGAGTTCATCATCGCCGAGACGCGGCATCGTATGAGGAACATGTTTGCCGTCGTCCGTGCCGTAGCAATGCATACATACGCTAATGACCCGGCCGCGCTCGCTTATCGCGATACATTTCTGAAAAGGCTGGACGTCACACTGCGAGCTCAGGAAATCGCAGCTAGCGGCGAGACTTCGGACCTTGAAACGCTAGTGCTGAGGGCAGCCTCCCAGATCAGTCGAGGTCGGCTTCGAACTGAAGGACCTGCGGTTGAGGTCGCCGGCCCGAAGGTTCTGGCGGTAAGCATGATCTTGCATGAGCTCACTACAAACGCTGTGAAATACGGAGCATTTTCCGTACCAGAAGGAGAAGTGGATTTTGCGTGGACTATCGAGCCAGGTAAACGTGATCGTCCTTTTCTGGTCTGTGAATGGAAAGAGAAAAACGGGCCTTCGGTGATTGCGCCGACGCGCAAAGGATACGGTACTGAACTGATCGAGGGAACGTCGGCACAGGCGGGGGGAGTGGTGGAACTTCTTTACAAGCCCGAAGGTTTAACTGCTACAATCAGGATCCCAATGTGAGGTTGAATGCGCGAAGCTAAAGCAATCGAATACAAGAAACGTATCCTGGTCGTCGGAGATGAAATGTTTCTTGCTATAGAACTGGTCTCCGCGCTTCGTGCCGCCAGCTACGATGTTCTAGGTCCTGCCGGATCGGTCGCCGATGCTCTCGACCTTATCCGACATGATCATCCCGACGCTGCCGTTATTGACGTTCGTCTCGGGTCGGAACGCGTCACACCGTTGCGATTGAACTAAGGGCGCTTGAAGTTCCCTACGCAATTGCCAGCGCAAGTCATCCTTCCGAGTTGGCATCTGAACCGGCTCTTTCCGAGGCAGTCAATCTCGGCAAGCCCACTGATCTTACACAGTTGGTAAATGTCTTGCGCACGCTTTGTGATTAGAAGCGATTTGCGAGCCGGTCGGTTCTGGGCCTGCGGTACGTAACGTCTTCTGGATTATGCGTGCTATCGCCGCCCACATTACGATACGCCCGAGGGTAGGGAGCGGGTGCCATTTACATAATTATGTGTGAAACGCCATGTGAGTCCTTTTGTTACCAAGTCGCCTAAACAGGAAGTGCCGTACAATAATTCACTTGTTCGTTAGTCCGTGGATTCGGACGTTGTAAGTCCGCAATGTCCCAAGCGTGTGGCCTGCATAGTTCTTTAGAGCACCATCGGGCCCGTCCTTTGAGTACGTCATGAACAGCTGGACCGCAATTTCATGTGCGGCAACTTGCGTCGAAAGATAGGCTTGGTCGAAGTCGGCCGCCGGTGCCTCTCTTAAAGCTTGCAGTTTCTTGTAGCTCTCAGGGTCGAGATCATTGGATAATAGCACTCGTTCGGCACTCGCCGCCATCTCCAACTCAACTAGAGACTTTGAGTGATCCTCAATCATGTCATGCGCATATTTTTTGGCCGACGCGTCTTTGCCCAGGGCTAAAGCAAGCTTGGCAGATTCGATCTCGAACCTGTTCATTGTCGCCGCCTTTTGAGCAAAGACTAGATTGCGGTTATCCTGTGCAAAGGCCGAGGTGTGTAGCGGATAAAATAGGGAGAGAAGGCATAGCGCGATCCCACCGGTCATTCGAGTAGACATGGTGTTTCCCCTGTTATGTTCTAACACACGCCGCGAGGCTCGTCCTAGCTCCGGTCGACCGGATCATATTTCAGGCCGAAGTCCTTTTTAGACTTCTTCCCCGGGGGATCGCGGTGGATGGTTGCATCTTCCGAACCGGTTATAACCGTGGGCTTGGCGCTCGCAGCGCCGCTCGCCCTTCGGTCAGCTTGCGACGGTGCGTATTGGCCTTTTGCGTCGTCTTCGGGGTTTGCCATAATCAATCTCCTTTGATTTTGCCGGCGTCGGAATTATTCTCACGCGACGAATCCTGATTATTTTTCGCCGACCGCGTCCGGGTTCGTGTCGGGATCGCCCCTGGCTAGGCGATAGCCGCGCGGGCGCTTTGCTTTCGGCCCTTCCAATCGCAGCGATTGGTCCGTTGTGCTAGGAGCACCGGGCCTTAGGGTTGTAATGCCCATGATAAGTCTCCACCATTTCTATTTTGCGCTCCTAACCGGAGAAGTAGTGAATAGTTCCTTTCCTTTTTCGCGCGCACACGAGACACTCAACAATTATCGGGGCATCCTCGGGACTTTCCGAATTTCTTTTGGCTCGAGCTGCGGTCGCATGACGACCGATCGTTCAAGGGACAGTTTAATGACACAAATCAGGGCTTTCGCTCCGGAAGGTCCGCCCCAGGTCTTGGTAGGGAAGCCCCTTCAACAAGTGACAGGACAAGGCCCGACGCCGGGCGATATCGAACAAAAACTATCCAACGCTGTTAGCTCTGCATCCGCAGTTTGCGCGGTGTTAGCTGTCTGGTGCAACGGAAAAAGCCAAACAAGCCATTGAGGGACAGAAGACTTGGATTGCCTGCAGGATGAGCAGTGTTGCCGCTGCATTCGCAGATGTGGCAGAGGAACTCGAACAAGTTGACAATCGCGATCTGTGCAAATTGGCGCGCAGCGTTGGCACCGCGATGAAGACATTTTCCGACGGCATTCAGGACCGCAGCCTGGAAGATTGCCGGGCTAGTTAAAGACTTTGGCCGCAAGCAGCCTCTCGTTTCCCTTGGCGTCGCTGCCATCGCTGGCCTTGCTGCAAGCCGGTTTTTGACCGCGACGGCAGGACATGTAACATCCAAAGCTTGCAACACACGAACTGAACAAAGGCCATCAGTACACGCCACTCTAGAGCAGACGTTTTGCGCAGCCTAAATGAATGGTGAGGGCAACTCAATCATCTCCAACTTTGCCTCTGTTTGTGCAGAGCTGTGCTGGTGAAAATCATGCTGATCGAACTGCGTGCGAGCCACCCTAGCAGGCAGTGCTCGCCCCCTGTAAATGGTCACTTGGCAGGTCAAACCACGCCGACGACCCAATAATAAAATGCTACGAGGCGCTATCATGGAACTTTAGCCTTGCTCCCCTGTTCGTGCGGACTTCCAATAGAAAGGACTGACCCATGTTCATGCGAGTAGATAAGCTCCAAGCGGAGCTGCCAGCGCCCAAGCGTGCCGATCCAAATGCCGCAGCGGCGTTACAAGAGCTTCTAGGTGGCAAGTACGGAGAGATGTCCACGCTGGGGAATTATATGTTCCAGAGCTTCAACTTTCGTTCGAAGGAAAAGCTCCGACCGTTCTACAGCCTAGTTGCCAGCATCACCGCTGAGGAGCTCGGCCATGTCGAGTTGGTCAGCAATGGGGTTGCCATGCTTAACAACGGTCCAGATATTCCCGACGCCGACCTTCGCGATGGCGGGGATATCTCAGACGCACCCTGGGAGGGTATGAAAGATATTCGCCTTGCAGCGGCGTTCCTTTCCGGTGGTGGCGGGGCAATGCCCGTCAATAGCAACGGCGTTTCTTGGAATAATGACTTCATCACCACCACGGGAAATGTAGTCGTCGATCTGCTGCACAATTTTCATCTCGAGTGCGGCGCACGGCTTCACAAGTTGAGGGTCTATGAAACGCTTTCCGATCCTACCGGCCGCGAAGTTTGCGGTTATTTGCTGGTACGCGGCTCGGTGCATGCCCATGCTTATGCGCTGGCGCTGGAAAAAATCACCGGAGTAGACGTCAAGAAATTCCTGCCCACCCCGAACATCCCGCTCGGTAACATTCCGGAATGCCAGAAGTATCTCGACGAGGGATCCCATCGTCGCCTCTACACCTTCAGCCCCAACGACTACAAGGAAATGTCGGGCATCTGGGGCAATGGCGAAGTTGCCCTGCCGCTTGATCCGCCGGGCGAGCTTGAGGTCGTTGATGGTATGCCGGAAGGTGGCAAGATCCACCAGCTGGTGGGCGTACCCTCTGCTTTCACGCCGGACTATTCGCCCGAAGAAATGTTTGAAATAGCTGAAAAACTCTACAAGAAATCGCGCTGACGAAGACCGGCGGGCTCAAACGCCCGCCGGTCTTGCGGATAAGATACGGAGCCCCACATATGACGTTTCCCAATTGGCTGCATCTATGCATTGATATGCAGCGGATGTTTGACGAGGATACGCCTTGGCATGTGGATTGGATGGTCAAGGTTCTGCCGCAGGTCGATGAAATTGCCGGCCGATTTGCGGCGCAGACTATTTTCACGCGGTTTGTTCCGCCGACAACCGCATCACAGGCGGTCGGCGTATGGCAGGATTATTACAAGCATTGGGACATGATGACACTCGCCCGGCTTCCCAGAGACCTGGTCGATGTCTTACCCCCGTTGCAAAGGCATATTCCTCCAGCGCGTGTCTTCGACAAACTCACTTACAGTCCGTGGACCGATGGTCGCCTCGACGCACTTTTGAAGCGCGAGAGGGTGTTATCGGTGGTCATGTCGGGAGGAGAAACGGATGTCTGTGTGCTGGCCGCAGTGCTTGGTGCGATCGATCTTGGATATCACGTAACGGTTCTGTCAGACGCCATTTGCAGTGGGACGGACGAAACGCATGATGCTGCTTTGAAACTCTTGAGGGACCGGTATTCGATACAGCTCGATGTTATGACGGCTGAGGAGTTTCTTCACACAGTCCAGTAATGCGAGGCGTTGCGAAAAATAGGTTCGTTTACATCAGGATTCTTCGTCATCCCTTGCGTGATCTACCGAATAATCTGGGCCTTCGTTGAATTTATCTTCCAATCGGCACTGATAGCATTCCAACGCTCATCTTCTTTTTTATCAGGCGACCTTCCTGTTACCAAAGCTCGTAGGCTCGCTTCGAGATCCACTCTTACGGTCGATCCCTACTGTCCTCCAAATTGCGGTGTATTTGAGGGGTGTGGCCAAGCCGCGTTGCGCGGCTCGACCGTAAGCGTCAGGTGCTTTTTTTGGCGCCCTTCGGATTGGCAGATGCATCACCGAGCTTTGTCAGCAATACGTCCGTTTCCAGCTCTTCTTGGAGATTGGCGTCCAGAAGCGGAATAACGTCCTTCAAACCGAGCTGGCCAGCCCAGCTTTTCAGAGTGCCATATCGGGCGATCTCGTAGTGCTCCACGGCTTGCGCAGAAGATATCAGCCCTGCATCAAGTGCTGGGGAACCCTTATACTCCTCGATTATTTCCTCACCTTCCGAGATGATGCCCTGAATAGCCTCGCAAGTCTTACCCCGCGCAGGCTTGCCGATGAGTTCAAACACCTGCTGGAGGCGCTCGATCTGGCCCTCGGTCTGGTCCTTGTGATTGAGGAATGCTGCCTTGCCTTCTTCAGACTGCGATGCACGCGCCATTTTAGGAAGCGCTTTCAAGATCTGCTTTTCTGCAAAATAAATGTCCTTGAGGGTATCGAGGAACAGGTCGTTCAGTGTCTTCTCAGCCATGTTTTAGTCCTTCTTTGTTGAATTCGGCCGACACGAACTCGAGCCAACGTTGAAAGTTCCCTGACGACGAGTGCGTTTTGCTTTTGAGACTGGCACGATGGCTTTGATAAGGCTCGGGTCGATTTCGCCTTCCTCGAGGCGCCCTAGCAGATCGAGCGAGTAATGATTGACGTGGGTCTGGCCGGTCCGGATCGTCAGTCCCTTCTACGTCGCCGCACCGAACGGAATTTTGTCAAGGAAACCACCGCAAATGCTGGGGATCGAAACGATCTCACCTCGTCTGCAGTGATTGCGGTGCATAGCACATGCGGGATGTCTATGCCGAGCAAGGTGGCGGTCTTGACCTTGCCAATGATCGCATCGAAGCACGCCGTGGCATGCGACTCCGCACCGCATGGAAAATATTACCCAGGAATGAGGGCCTGCTCATCCGTCATGCCGTTCTAAATAATGATGAGGGAACATTCGCGTATGGCAGCCGAACAAATTTTTGCCTCGCCACCAGTATAGACACCTGTCAGGTGAGGATAGCCAAAACATTTCAGCGACGGGTAGGAAAGCCTTAGTCGCACTTGGCCTCACGGTTGGATTTTTCGCAGAGTGACCTGTTGCCCTTTAGGCAGTGCTGGCATTCGCCGCCACAGATGGTGGAGGGGCTACGACCCGGTCGCCGACTTTGAGCTTTTTATTGTCCCATTTAACCTCAACCACCTCACCCATGAATTAATGGCCGAGAATGTCTCATTTTCCCATGAACGTAATATACTCATCCATCAAATGAAGATCCGTGACGCTGTCGCAACGAATATCGCCTTTGTCGCGTTAGCGGAGAGCCTTCATGTGTGTCTCCTTGGAGTTGGCGGGCTCGCGAACTTTAAGACGAAAGAGAAGTTCTAGCTTCAACGTTTTATTGTAGGGGCGCCGGAACTATCAGTTTGGGATCCTGTTTGAGGCGCTCGTCCATCGACCGCAAGTCAATGTGTTACATCACCGAAGCTGTGGCACTGGGCTTATCGGAAACAGATTTAGCCGGAAACACAATTGCGTAAAACGTGTGGTCGACCCATCCGCTTGTTCTTGCCTCGTTTGCCGGAGCTGGCTAGAGATACGAAAATTGCTGCGAGGTGATCTTGGAAAGCTCAAACTATCTACGCCTTTTTGAAGGCAAGCATGTTCTCATCGTCGAAGACGAATATTTTCTTGCCGACGAGACCCGCCGTAAGCTTCAAAAGCTTGGGGCTGTTGTCGTAGGCCCGACTGGCAATGTCCAGGACGCGTTGGAGTTGATAAAAACTTCGTTTGTCGACGCGGCGATCCTGGACGTGCATCTAGGAGATGAATTGGTCTTTCCTGTAGCAGATGAATTGGAGCGTGGGGACATACCATTTGTCTTTGCGACGAGCTACGACACTTCGATAATCCCGGTGAAATTTACTGGTTTTGTTTTTTGCGAAAAGCCAACCGAGTTGGAAAAAATTGCCGCGGCTTTATTCGCGAACGATACTTACACGACGCTGAATTAGGTGATCACTCGCTATTGAGGGCGGTCCAGAGCTGCGAACGGGCACGGTTTATGCGACTTTTCATCGTACCCAAGGCGCATCCACACCGCGAAGCCGCTTCTTCGTAACTCATGCAATCCACAAACACGAACGTAATCGCCTGCCTATGGTCCTCGGAAAGACGGGCGAGCGCCCTCTCCAATTCATATCCCCTGACCTTCCAATCTTGGACGGCAGGTACCGAAACCTGGAGGGCTGCGTCACCAGCAAAGCTGACGTGCTCGCGCTTCGACATACCGAACTTGGTACAAAATGTGTTGCGCATGATTGTGAACAGCCACGATCGCAGCTGGGTGCCATGTTGAAACTTCTCGACGTTTCCCAAGGCTTTGGTCAATGTCTCCTGAACGAGATCGTCGATGTCGCTAGGGGATGAATAAAAGCGCCGCGCAAAATTACGAAGTGCCTGGATATGTTCGAGAAGCTCTTTTTCTGAAAACCCGTTAAGCTGATCCATTGCCTTGTTTCATCTTCATAGGCTGAAACCTCTAACGCAGACCTACGTTCCTCTCCGCCAGTTGAGACTAAGCTACCCCCAGTCTACTCTAAGGGGCAACGCGGTCATTCTGCCGAAGCGGGAGGGACTTGTTCCGATATTGTCGGCGGAACCGAGCGCTCACTATTTGAGGGCACCTCAGGTTCTATGGCATTTCCAAAGATTTCAACTCCGATCCACACGAGTGCTGCAGCAGCAAGGCTAACCAACAGTACGACAAGAACGGGTTTGCCTTCTTTGCCTTGCCTCGCATCTGAAGGAGACACCTTTTTCATGAGAAATTCCTCCTACGCATAAGACCTGCGTAGCAGTCCAACAGCCTAAAGCTGTAATAGTTCCACGCTGTAGAGAGTGATTTTTGTCGCGCAACTATCCAAGACTGGCTTCACTGAGAAAAAGACCATTTTAGGAGCATGGTTAGCGGGTCGCCGATAATAGCTCGGCTCACCTCGTAAGCTCCCCTGTAAACGCCCTTGGTGGCGGCAAGAACCCGAAACGAAGCCCAATCCTGGACAAGTCTCTTTCCGAACTTGGTACGGCTGATCTTGCAGATCAGGGTCAAAGACCTGCGTAACGCGCAAGCCAAGCTCCTGATGAACTGGTTTCAACCGGATGCTGACGGTTTGAAGCGTTTCGTAAAGGAAGCCTGCCCATCGATCAGTTCGCCAAGCGACATGCTGGTGATCTGCCTGCAACTGTCCCTGATGGTGACCATAGATAACGTCATAGGCTGCGTGGCCTGTGCTTCCGACTCCCGTCTGTGCAATGAAGTTAAGGAAAAGCGGCGCGCCTGCTGGCACGGTTCTGTCCATTGTGTTTTCCTAGAATTGTGATTGTGAGGGTCTTGAAAACGATAGATTGGTAACTAAATCCAAGTGTCAATCGGCGTTTAAACGGGACCCCTTATCGGCGTCCAAAAAGTACCCCTCCTTTAGGTTG
>NZ_JAMJWE010000189.1 GCF_023554105.1 Brucella sp. 21LCYQ03 | reverse complement strand
CAAAACTGGGATGATCACGATCGTTCAGAAAAATTCCTGGCGCGCGACATGGCTAAAAATTACTTAGAATCGTGTGCACCTAATGCGATTCTCTTTACCTACGGTGATAATGATACCTATCCACTTTGGTACCTGCAGGAGGTAGAAGGTTTCCGTACCGATATTCGGGTGGGTAACTTAAGCTTGTTGAGTTCAGATTGGTATATGAAGCAGATGATGTACCCAGTCAACGATGCAGCTGCCTTACCGATCAACATTGATCCTGATAAAGTAAAAGACGGCGTAAGAGACGTTATTTATTACCAAGACCATCAAATTCCGGAATATATCGATATTCAAAATATTTTGGCCATCATGCTTTCCGATAACCGCCAAAATATGGTGGCATTGCAAAATGGAGAATACGTGAATCTGTTGCCAACCAAAAAGATGCAACTACAGGTGGATCGGGATGCGGTATTAGCCAATAATGTCGTGCCTAAGAAATGGCAAGATGCAATCGTAGACACCATGCAATGGGATTACAGTATGGAATACGTGAGTCGTGCAGAACTCTCTATCCTTTCTATTCTGGAAAACAACAATTGGGAGCGTCCAATTTACTTTACGACCACCACGCCGGGCGATAATTACATCGGGCTGGATCGCTACTTGGTTTCGGAAGGCTTTGCCTTACGCCTGATGCCGGTTGCTTTATCCCAATCCGAAG
>NZ_JAMJWE010000188.1:436-709 GCF_023554105.1 Brucella sp. 21LCYQ03 | reverse complement strand
CTTTCGAATCTATAGGTTTGTCACCTGCGCTATTAAAATTATTGGCGCATCAGCAATACACCCATCCCACTAAGATCCAGGAAACTGCTATTCCTGCCATCTTAAATAAAGAAGATGTTCTTGGGATCGCCAAAACAGGATCTGGAAAGACCATTTCTTATGTATTACCACTCTTGATGAATCTGGAGGGAAATCTGGATGTAAAGAATCGTCATGCGAATATGCTGATATTGGTACCTACTAGAGAACTGGCTGAGCAGGTGAATACGGTAT
>NZ_JAMJWE010000188.1:0-426 GCF_023554105.1 Brucella sp. 21LCYQ03 | reverse complement strand
TAAGGTATTTAAAATCTTTAGCTCAGCCTTAGCACATCCAGTAAAAACCGTTGCGGTTTACGGGGGCGTTTCTATTAATCCGCAGATGAAGGGTATGCAGGGTGTAAATGTACTTATTGCTACACCGGGCAGCCTTTTAGAACTTTTGGACAACAATGCAGTACATCTTTCTAGTATTACTACTTTGGTGTTGGACGAGGCCGATAAAATGTTGAATCTAGGATTTAAAGATCAAATGAATAAGATTTTAAACTATCTACCGGCGAAGCGACAAAATATACTTTTGTCTGCTACCCTAAGTTCTGATTTACAAAGCATCCAGCAGATAGTATTGTCTAATCCAACAGTAATTAAGATTGAGGAGGATAAAGATTCTTTAGAACTGATTAAACAAACGGCCTATCTTATGCCGTCTGAGAAAAAAGG
>NZ_JAMJWE010000187.1 GCF_023554105.1 Brucella sp. 21LCYQ03 | reverse complement strand
TGAAAACATTGAAGTGTTAAAAGATCCTTCTTCACTAGCCATCTTTGGTGTACGTGGAGCCAACGGTGTCATTGCGGTAACGACAAAACGCGCACGTAACGGACAATTAAATTTTGAGTTCAGTTCCCGTATCGGTATTAAAGACGTGAATCATCGAATGAAGTTAGCCAACGCCTCCCTATTTAAAGAGTTATATGATGAGCAGCTTTTTAATCAAGGCAACCTGGGTTACGACTATACTAACTGGACTGGCGATACGGATTGGCAGGATCAGATTTTCAGAAATGGTATCATTAATTACAATAACCTCAGTGTAGCCGGTGCCACAGAACGCAATACATTCCGTTTAGGCGTTGGTTATGCACACGATGAGGGTATTATCGCGCACGAAAGACATAAGCAATTTACCTTTAATTTATCCGATGAGCTACGTCTTACAGATAACTTCCGTACAGGTATTGTAATGAACGGTTACCGTGCACAATTGCCTCAAAATAGAGATGTATTCGGCGCTATACTGGCAAGTCCGATTGCACCCGTATACAATGAGGCTTTTGGACTGTATCATAGCCTTCCAGACTTTCAGCGTGCACAAGTTAATAATCCATTGGTATCTATTGAAGATCGTAAAAACACTTTTATTGGCACCAATTATCGTATCGTAACCAATGGCTTCGCGGAGATCGATTTCTTAGAAAATTTCTCCTTCC
>NZ_JAMJWE010000186.1 GCF_023554105.1 Brucella sp. 21LCYQ03 | reverse complement strand
AGAGCGCCTTCGCCTTGGACTCCGTCAATACGATAGACATCGGATCTTTCAGTAAACCGCGCTTTTCTCCGGATACCAGTGGCAAGTCAAACAGGTCAAAAAAACCAGGATCAACAAAAGAGGTATTGGTTTTAATCTTTTTATGTTGATACGTAGTTAGAAAATGATTATCATCGCCATACCGGGAGTACGAATCCAGATCTGCAAACTCCTCTCCCATCGCTTCCCCTAAAATTTTTGGCGTATTTATCCAGGCGAATTTAGAACCTTCATAATCATCTCTGTTGCTAATAATATACACACGATCGCCCTTTTTATGATAGCGATCCATTCTCAGCATATTCTGCAGCCACAATGCTATCATCAAACAACCCGCCATGCCGATCGCTAACCCGACAATGTTAATGGCAGTAAATGCCTTGTTTTTTTTTAGATTACGTAAGGCTATCGTGAAATAATGTTTAAGCATGGCTGACTTTCTTTGATGTTATGTTAAGAGGCTTGGCAAGTTAAAATAGATTATTCTCACTTATTGTCACCCTCTTTAAAATCCTTCAAGCTATCTGCCAAAATTATAATAAACTGATAATCAAAACATATGATCGTTATTTTTTTTATTAAATGTCCGTTTTTGAACGTTTTCTGTACGGTAATGGACAGTCTTTCCAAACTTAAGGTAAGAGCTACTTGTCAAGCATTTCGAGGCTATA
>NZ_JAMJWE010000185.1 GCF_023554105.1 Brucella sp. 21LCYQ03 | reverse complement strand
CTGCTTCGATCCGGTGTTCGGGCATATTCAGGCCGGTGAGTGAACCGAAATCTCGGCTACTCTGCTTTTTCACCACATTTCTATTGATCACGACTTCGTCGATCAGGATGGAGGTGCGAAACTCGTTTTTACTATTTGCCAAGTAAGATTGTAGCTTTTCATCAATATTTTGAACAAAATCGCCTTTGTAAGGAGAGTTAGCATCGATCTCTGGAAAATGCGTTTGATCCATATTGATCACTAAAGCGCGATAGTTATCATTTCCTCTGGCATTCACGGTTACGCGTGCCGAATCTGGGAACACCAAATTGTCGAAGGAAAATCGTCCTTGCTGATCGGTGTAAGTATCTTTACGCATGCCTAGTGCAGGAATAGACAACAACAATCCGCCATTTGGCTGCGTGCGACCTGTATTCATCCTTAAGGTTCCAGAAAGGGAAATTCCCTGCTCCGGCATAAACATCACCTGCGGGTAATTGCCTTTTATTAATTCTTTGTATTCAAATCTTCGGAAACCTTGTGTCATCAATAATGCTTCCAATGCTTCTGCACGATTCTCATTAGCGGTGTTAAAATAATAATTTGGCTTTTCCACAAAACCGTGCAAATCCGATACCAGCAACAAATTGCTCAGAATACTCAACTCTTGATTATCATCGTATGGCACTTTGGCTTCATCGGTAACCGTTACCGAGAAGGATCCGGAAACGC
>NZ_JAMJWE010000184.1 GCF_023554105.1 Brucella sp. 21LCYQ03 | reverse complement strand
ATTATTTCTCTGGCCTGGAGGATCTAAAGTTGCAATTGATCTCTCAAGCGTCTGAAAATGCAAAATTACGCGCTCAGAATATCGCTACCGAGTCGGCTACGTCTCTAGGACAGCTGGTAAAAGCAGATCTAGGAATTTTCCAAATTACCGGGCAGAATGATAATGAGGAATACTCTTACGGGGGTGCATTCAACACCAGTTCTAGAAGCAAAACAGCAAACATCACCGTCAAAGCCAGCTATTTGGCACGTTAGTAGCGACGTACTACTTAAAAATATTGTCATGAAGCTACACACAATAGATACCGGATTTTTTAAACTGGATGGCGGCGCCATGTTTGGCGTTGTCCCCAAATCCTTGTGGTCGCGCACGAATCCTCCCGATAGTAAAAACTTATGTACTTGGGCCACGCGCTTGTTGCTAATCGAAGATGGGAACCAACTCACACTAGTAGATACCGGACTGGGCGACAAACAAGATGCTAAATTTTTCGGTCATTACGATTTACATGGTGACGATACCTTGGATTCTTCGCTGGCTAAACACGGATTTCACCGGGATGATATTACAGATATCATCCTCACTCATCTGCATTTTGACCATTGTGGCGGCGCCATAAAACGTGAAAATGATCAATTGATTCCTGCATTTAAAAATGCCCAATATTGGTCTAATGAGAAGCATTGGAACTGGGCTACAATAGATCCGAATC
>NZ_JAMJWE010000183.1 GCF_023554105.1 Brucella sp. 21LCYQ03 | reverse complement strand
CGGCTAAAGATCAACATTTACCGCTTGGACTCAGCGTCCACGCCGCACACGCGTGGTCTTGGTTCGAAACAGCACAACATGCAAACAAAAAAGGTCCTTATGCAGGAGTGCCCTATGATGGTAAGTTGACCATCGAGGATGGTGTGGGCAAATGGTGGGAAGGCATGGATCCGCAGAAGTTGTATGCTCAAAATCATGCGTTGAGCGAAGGAAGTGAAGATCTTGGCAAAATACATAGCCAGTGGGAATGGGGCAATGATGCTTCCATACCTTCGAAAGAATATTCCAATAATTTCTATAATCGAACCGTTGATATGATCAATCAATTTGAGCCAGATCTACTTTATTTCGACGATACGGCTTTGCCGCTATATCCGGTTAGCGATGCGGGATTACAAATTGCCGCACACTTTTACAACAGCAATATGGCCAAGAACAATGGGAAGTTAGATGCCGTATTGTTCGGTAAGATTTTGAACGAAGAGCAAAAAAAGGCAATGGTGTGGGATGTGGAACGAGGCGCTCCAGATCAAATTCAATCTCTTCCTTGGCAAACATGTACATGTATAGGCGATTGGCACTACAATGATGAAGTTTATGAGAATGATCGATATAAATCTTCCAAACAGGTGGTTCAGATGTTGATCGATGGGGTCAGCAAGAATGGAAATTTGTTGTTGAATATCCCCATGCGGGGAGATGGATCAATCCAC
>NZ_JAMJWE010000182.1 GCF_023554105.1 Brucella sp. 21LCYQ03 | reverse complement strand
CGATTAACTTTTGCATTTGATAATATAAGGAATGAGTTAAAGCGTCTAGTACAGGTCAATATTCTGCGATTCCGAAAGCATAGTGATCGTTTTGTTTTGGTAGAAGATACCGATGTTGATATTGATCTGGAAATCGAAAATGCTAAGAAATACATTTCCGAGGTTTCTAGTATTGGTTCTTATCTACAAGATATATTAGAACTGCCAACTTCACTTGCCAAAAAATCTTTACTGGAGGTGGGTACTCCTAGGTATTTTTCCTTTGTCCTTTCGGACGAACCGCTATCGCTAAAGCCGAAAGGCCAGATCGATGGTTATATAAATTTAGTTTTTTCACCTGCTGCATATGCTCATCAAATCCAAGACTTTAGTGCTCAGCAGGAAGAGGCAATTCTGTATATACAGTATAAAAGATCGGAAACTATCCTTTCGCAGATCTATCTGGTAGAGCAAATTCGATATGCCAAATCACAGCATGAAGATGATAAAGGGGCTAGGAAGGAACTTTCTATTCAGCTGGATCAAGCCGTTAGGCAGTTGGAAAGGATGGTCTTGGATAGTTTGTACAATTTCGATGCATCCGAGATCACCGTTTTTTATAAGGGAGAAATACAAACCGACACTATTACCAGTGGGAGAGAACTGAATACATTTTTAAGCCATATCGTAGCCGATGTTTATTGGGGCACTCCAATATTTAAGAACGAAATGGTC
>NZ_JAMJWE010000181.1 GCF_023554105.1 Brucella sp. 21LCYQ03 | reverse complement strand
AAAGGCAAAGCGTATTACCAGGATCGCGTAGCTGGCAATAGTATCGAGGAAGACAAAGGCTTTCACTTAGTAGATGAGAATGAGGAATTTTCTATTTTTTTGGATAATAATACCGCAGACGTAAGTGATCCTGCCCTATTATCAATAAGCGATGCCGATGGACACGAAAAATTCATGGAGCGGTATAAAAAAATTGAGGAAAATGCTTCCTACTGTGAAACGATCGGATCGAGCACATATAGAGTGTGTGCCATACCTAAATAATACTAACAAAAAAGATGGGGCTTTACCCCATCTTTTTTGTTAGTACAAATATTGAACTATTGTAAATTATTCGGTCGGTAGCTCCGCCTCCTTGATTTTCTTCAAAACATAGTGCTCAGCCAGAGCACCAGTTATCTCCTACTCATCTTCACCCAGCTGTTTCAAATTATCTTTACCAACTTTGAATTTAGTATCGATAGTCGTACCCTTTAGGTGAGCCACTTTACCTCCGTCATGCCACATAATGCGCCCATTATCGTCCACTTTATAGTCGCTATCTGCGTAATCCTCTGTAATGCGAAACGTGTCGTTGCTATTTAATACTACCGTAGTTTTGATACCAGAGCAATCTGCACAAGGTAATACGCCTTCATACGTACCGGGCCATTCGCCCGTAGTTTCGGCGATTGGCGCTGCTCCCTCTTCTGAAGAAGTGGCTCCCATTGATTCT
>NZ_JAMJWE010000180.1 GCF_023554105.1 Brucella sp. 21LCYQ03 | reverse complement strand
CCAATGGCTTTTGAGAAATCATATGGTTAAAACTCGTCTCCTGATTAAAGTCCAAAGTGGGTGCGATATTATATCGGCCTAATGAGCGCTTTACAGCAGAACGCAAAATAGCGTAGATGGATTTCTCATCTTCGTACTTGATCTCTGTTTTGGTCGGGTGCACGTTGATATCTATCTTTGCCGGATCAATATCAATACATAACACATAGAATGGGAATGAGTCTGACGGGAGAATGTCTTCAAAGGCATTCATAACGGCATGATTCAGATAGGGATCTTTCACAAAGCGTTTGTTCACAAAGAAAAACTGCTCTCCGCGTGTTTTTTTTGCAAATTCTGGCTTGCCCACAAAACCCTGAACGCGTAGGATCGTGGTATCTTCTTCCACAGGCACCAACCGTTGATTATAGCTATTTCCAAACAAATGTACAATGCGCTGTTTGAGAACTTCCTTCGGCAAACGAAATACCTCATTGCCATCGCTGTGTAAGGAGAAGCTGATCTCGGGATGCGCTAGTGCGACCCGTTGAAATTCATCAATGATATGCCGCATTTCCACCGCGTTGCTTTTAAGAAAATTGCGGCGTGCAGGAATGTTAAAGAATAAATTCTTGATACAGATATTGGTGCCCGCGGGAATATTTTCGGGGTATTGATCAATGACCGTAGAGCCTTCAATTTGTACAATGGTGCCTAGCTCATCTTCCACGCGTCT
>NZ_JAMJWE010000018.1 GCF_023554105.1 Brucella sp. 21LCYQ03 | reverse complement strand
TTAATTAAAAGGCGGGTCAATTCTCGGTGGAAATCCCGGGTCAGTTCTTAGCGGCAATCAACACCCTATTATCACGGGCCAGTAACAGACCATTTCGACGGCCAAAGGTTCTACAACCCGGGTGAACCTATGACTGATCGTGGTGTTCAAGAAGTACTGCGCTGGCAGCGTGCTTCTCCTAAAAACGCCTGGCCAACTAAGATCAATGTTCAGCAGGTTGTCCCTGAAAGTCGTGTGGACGCATTGACCGTAACAATGGTCGGCCATGCGACGGTTCTCATTCAAATTGCTGGTCTTAATCTCCTCACCGATCCAGTATGGTCAGATCGCGCGGGTCCTTTTCACCTTGTCGGACCTAAACGTGTCGCTGTTCCCGGTATAGCATTGACCGACCTTCCGCCGGTCGACATAATCTTGCTTTCCCATAACCATTATGACCATTTTGATGTACAGACCTTAAGAAAGCTCAAAGCGGGGCATTCGCCACTGTTCGTTACACCATTGGGCAATGATGTTTTGATCCGGCGTTACTTGCCAGACGCTCGTATCGAGACAGGTGATTGGGGAGATTTTTTCTCGATTGGTAAAAATACGGAGATTCACATCGTTCCTGCAAATCATTGCTCAGGACGCAGCTTACACGATCGTCGCATGGCCCTTTGGGGCGGCTTTATGGTTAGGACGGCTGGACGATTGATTTATTTTGCAGGGGACACCGGAGTTGGAACAGGGAGGATTTTCCGCGACATGCGACGACAATTTGGATCGCCTGATTTAGCAATTCTGCCATGCGGCGCTTATGATCCTCGTTGGTTCATGGCCCCTCAGCATGTTGATCCAGAGGAAGCCATCCAAATCATGTGTGATCTCGACGCCGATAAAGTCCTGGGCATGCATTGGGGCGTGTTTAAACTCACTGACGAAGCATGGAATGATCCAGCTATTCGACTCTCAAAAGAACTTGAGGCCCGCGGCGTTAATTCGACGCGTTTCCAGCCAATGATGCCCGGTCAGGTGGCACACATTTCTTAATGCCATTCACGGTACGAACCAGAGCAACGTGATTAAACGTCGGATTTTCCTTTTATACTGAAGTCACAAATTCCATGGAGGCCCGCATAGCTAAATTAACAAACCAAGGCTAGGTGTGGCGCGACAATTTAGATGGGAAGCGCGACAAACCGGATGAAGATTTTGGTGCTCGCGATTTGCTTAAGATGTACTGAGTGTTTGTGTGTTGCAAGGACTATTTTTATTTAATAGACGCTGCGCGACAATCTGGATGGCTTAGACTTGTCGCTAAAGGCCGCAAAAAGTCGGCCCATTTTATTAAGGCCGACCTTGATTACGCGACAATCTACATTCGCGTTTGTTTGTCGCGGCGCGTCACTGAGCTGGCACGCTTGCCGGAGGTGATGCCGTGGCTACGTCGGGAGCTTCATTCTCCCCGTGTGTTAGACGTGTGATAGCAGTTTTGCGCCTGTAGCTTTCCACATTCATTTCGAAGATTGTTGCGTGATGAACCAGTCTGTCGATAGCAGCCAGCGTCATGGCTTTATCGGGAAAGACCTTGTCCCATTCCCCAAAAGGCTGATTTGCAGTGATCAGTATCGATCGTCGCTCGTATCGTGCACTGATGAGTTCAAAGAGCACACTGGTTTCAGCCTGATCCTTGCTCACATAGGCCATGTCATCGAGTACGAGCAGATGATATTTGTCGAGCTTTGCTATTGCACCTTCAAGATCAAGATTGCGTCGCGCAGCCTGCAGCTTTTGAACAAGATCGGTTGTTCGGGTAAATAGCACTCGCCATCCATTCTCGATCAGTCCAACGCCGATGGCAGCAGCCAAATGCGACTTGCCGCCACCTGGTCCGCCAAACAACATCAGATTGGCACCCTTCCTCAGCCAGACATCACCTGCGACCAATGCCATGACACGGGCTTTTGAGACCATCGGTACTGCCGTAAAATCGAACGTATCGAGGGTTTTGCCTGGAGGAAGTCGTGCTTCGGTAAGATGGCGCTGCATCCGCCTTGTTTCGCGCTCGGCAATCTCGAACTCGGTAAGAGCGCAAAGCAGCCTGGCTGCAGGCCAGCTTTCAGTGTCAGCGCGCTCAGTGAAGCTATGCCAAGCCCTTGCTATACCTGGGAACCGCAGATCAGTGAGCATTAAAGACAGGCGCGCAGTATCGATTTGATCGTTGGACCTCATGACATTACCCCCACGCGCCCGGCGATCAGCTGATCTTAATCTACCAGCTTTCCCAGATCTACATTAACCTGTGGAACGCTATCCGGGTTGGGTCCAAACCGGACCCGCATTTCATCAATTGTCGGCAAATTCCCTGCATCAAGCTTGCTCTGAATAGCTTCTGCCAATGCAGCCTCGACATTGCGCTCATGAGCGAGGCTGAGCAATTCTACCGTTAGACGGCAGGCATCGCGTTCGGATAATGCTTCCATGGCGGCGTGATAGAGTTTGCGATAAGCGTCCCTTGGGAAGAGCTGATCGCGATAGATAAGTCGCGGCAAAGCTCCTGGCTTTCGGCGAAGCGAATGAATGACGTGGCGGTAGTTTACCACATGCTGAAGAGGCCCAAGCTGTCCGCGCACACGCGGCAGCGTCATCACATGAGTACCGCCCAGAAACAGGTCGATATGCTGTTTGAAGAGCCGCGCGCGCAAGCGATGCCCGATCAGCCGTGAGGGAACAGTGTAAAACACCCTGCGAAGGGTAAACCCTCCGCTGCTTGTGACGCGAACAATCTCATCTACGCCCTCAGGCTGGCGGTCGCGCGGTAGCGGTAGCAGGCTTTCGCGCTCAACGGCAATCTCTTTGATCCTGCGGGCATTTCGCTGACCGACAACGTCATCAAGGAAAGCAGCGAAACTGGTGCCGTCGGGAAAGTCGCGTGTTCCCCGCAGTAAAAGTGCATCTTCCAGTTCCCGCTTCAGATCGCCATGAGAACCTTCAACGGCTCCATTCTCATGAGCGACGCCGCGATTGTTGCGACTGGCTTTCATACCGTAATGGGCACAAAGCGCTTCGTAGCGCTCCGTCATATCGCGAGCGCTATCAGTGTTGAGATTACGGAATGCAGCCGAAAGGCTGTCGGTACGGTGATCACGCGGTGCGCCACCCAGCGACCAAAGAGCATTTTGCAAACCAGCTGTCAGCGCGGCAAAACTTTCACCGCCTTCGACAATCTGGGCATGCTCAAAGCCACTATATGCAAGACGGAAGTGATAGAGCAGATAATCGAAAGTCACCCCAGCGATTGTAACCTTAAGACCCGGCGCATGGGTGAAGTCTGAAAGCCCCATATGTCCCGGCTCATGAACCTGCCGGACTATGACGTCCTTATCTACTCCATGGATCGCACGCCATGCGCTGATCCGGCGTTCAAGTGTGCGGCGGATGCCAGCTCCGAGTTCAGGGTGGCGCTTGCGAAGTTCCCGAAGAATGCCAACAGGCCGCAGTCCTGGTGCGCTTTGCAGCATGGGAACAACTTCTTCTATGAATATCCCGGCCAATGGATCAGGTCGACGGCGCTCGTGTTTGACCTTCTTCTCGCTAGGCAGGCGAGGATCTGTTTCAATCCGATAACCCGTAGATGCGCTGAACCCTGACCTGGCGGCCGCAACAGGAACACTGTGCTTCTCGCGATTTTGCATGTAAAGCCTCGTTTGTTGATCTGTGATATGTCTGCCGGGCATGCATTCTTCCTTTGTGAGAAAAGAAAAATGCACCCAACACATCGCGATCACCAGACGGCGTGAACCCAACTGGGTTTGCGCCGTCGCGATAAACGTCCCTTCGGAAGGGCAAGCCCTCCCTACGTGACGCTCATCGCGACAAACTCATCTAGATTGACGCTATTCCTACGTTGATTGTCGCTCTACAGCTAGGGGAGCTAATTTCGGCGCCTATACCATCCAGGTGTTTAAAATAAGCTCGCCGTGAGGCTTTAATGTTAAGCCAGCCTTCATATAGTGCCTGCGTGGGTTTTCAGTTATCGGAGGTTAGCCATCATCGGTGATTACATTGCCACCAAGACTGTAATTTGCTAGGGTCTCGTTCGATTTGAGGAAAAAGGCCATGTCCGAACCACAGTTGTCGGTGCGCAGCTCCAAGGCGCGCGATCTGGCACATGCACTGTCAAAGCGAACAGGCATGCCGGTGAACCGGCTCGTTGAGCGTGCGTTGGAGCGTTATGACTAGGAATTGCGCCGGCAGCAGGCATTAACCCCTTTCGATGCGATGCTGGATCTTATGGCTGAAGGCCGACAAACGGTGCCTGCCGGCACAACTTCGGCTCACGACGACCTCTATGATGAGAATGGACTGCCGCGATAATCACCATCGATACGTCGGTCATCCTGGCCATGGCCTTGCACGAACCGGAAGCTGATGAGTTCCAACGGTTGCTGCGTCGCGAGGCCGCGCTTATCGGCTGGCCCCCACTGCTGGAAACACGCATGGTTTTGACAGGCAAGGGGTTTCAAAATGCCGCTGCAATTATCGATCAGCTCGTGGATTTGCCAAACATCACAGCAATAGCTTTCGATCAAGCGCATTATCGCGCGGCTGAACAAGCATTTGATCGATTTGGCAAAGGCCGTCACCCAGCCAGTCTGAACATGGGTGACTGCTATTCCTATGCTGTGGCCAGCGTATCTAAAGCACCGCTGCTGTTTAAAGGACAGGATTTCGGGCAGACCGACCTTAAACTGCACCATGAATCTTCGACAGTATAGCGATGGCGGACGAAAAGCCGAACTGCTCTGCTCACTTAAAACTGGACCGTTTATGATTAGAGTTTTCCGCGCTATTTTCCGGGCTGGGAGAAGGAGTGGGAAGCATCGAAGTTTTCAGATGCCCAGAAGGTGTTTATTCTCAAGCAGGGGGATGACGGGGTACCGCCAGAACCTATTGCCAAAAGATAGAATTGCTCAAAGCTGTGTACCCCAGATTCTGTCATACCCGATCATCCCAACTAGCATGGCGATGACGAAGAGAATAGTTTGAGGCAACCCCATCGACAATGACGCTATAGCGGGACCGGGGCAAAAGCCGCCAATGCCCCATCCCAGACCGAACAGCGCCGAGCCAATGATAAGAGGCGCATCGATCCGTCGACGCGTTGGCAAATGAAAACTGTCGTCGAATGTAGGATGCTGCATCCGCTTCGTCATTTTAACACCAATGAAGGCGATGCTAACCGCGCCGCCGAGAACAAACGCAAGACTTGGGTCCCAAGCGCCGAAAATGTCGAGAAAGCCTTGTACACGAACGGGATTGAGCATTCCAGACATAGACAGTCCAAAACCGAAAATGGCACCGGAGCCTAGAGCGCTGAAGAATTGGTAAAACTTTAGGTTCATAGCCCCACACCTCGCAGCACAGTAACAGCAATCACTCCTGTTCCCAGAAAGGTAGCAACCGCTGCAATTGATCGCGGTGACAGACGAGCCAGCCCCAACACACCGTGCCCGCTCGTGCAGCCAGATCCCATGCGCGAACCGAAACCGACAAGAAGTCCGGCGACGATGATCAGTGGCCACCCAGTAGTAATTTGCACAGTGGGCCAGGTGCCGAAAACGGTCAGATAACTAATTGGCCCGATTACCAGTCCCACGACGAACGCAAGGTTTGTTAACGACGCGCTTCTCTGTAAAAGTCGCCCGACGATTCCGCTTACTCCAGCAATCCTGCCGTTAAGGATCAGGAGCATCGCTGCTGAAATACCGATTAACATCCCGCCGATAAGTGAGGGTAGATAAGTGATCATTTTACGCCCTCCTCGCAAAAGATGTCATAAAGGGCGGCGACCAGTTGAGCCGCCTTGTCTTCTGTGAGGCGATAAAAAATCTGTTTTCCATCTCGTCGCGTCTCGACTATTCTGGAGCTGCGCAATACGGTTAGGTGCTGCGACAGGTGCGGTTGATGAACGCCGATTTTTTCTTCCAGCTTCCCAACGGAATACTCGCCTTCCACAAGGCTGCAAACGATCATCAGACGCGCTGGATGGGACAGTGTCTTGAGCAGGTCTGCCACTTCGCCCGCGCGCAGAGATAGTTCAATCGAAGATAGCCCCGCTTTCATTATTGCCATCCTGTCCACGATCATTCCCATGCGGCCCCTTCCAACGCGTCCAGTGGAAACTTCAGATAGCGCTTACCGTTGGCTTCTGGCTCAGGCAGTCGCCCGCCGCTTATGTTTACCTGTAGCGCATGCAGGATCAGCTTTGGCATTGGCAGGGTATTGTCTCGCTTGGTTCGTAAGGTAATGAAGGCTTCTTCCGATACGCCCGCCAGGTGCGGATTGTGCTTCTTTTGATCAGCCACAGTGCTTTCCCAACGCGGCGCACGACCGCTCGGCTGGTAATCATGTCCGGTGAATAGCCGTGTCTCATCGGGAAGTGCTATGATATTCTGGATTGACTCCCACAATGCTCGCGCATCGCCGCCGGGAAAATCCGCGCGCGCCGTACCGCTGTCGGGCATAAAAACTGTGTCGTGGACAAAAGCCGTATCGCCGACCACGTAAGTGATTGAAGCGAGCGTATGTCCCGGCGAGAACATGACTCTGGCATCGATGGAACCAACCTTAAACGCTTCACCATCGGCAAACAGCCGATCCCATTGCGAGCCATCCGTAGCAAGTTCGGGCCAGTTGTAGATCTCCTTCCACAGCTTCTGGACGTCGATTACATGCTCGCCGATAGCCATTTTCGCACCGGTTTTCTCCTTGAGGTACTGAGCTGCGGAAAAGTGGTCGGCGTGTGGATGAGTGTCGAGAATCCATTCGACCGTCAGGCCACTATTACTGACGTAATTGAGAATTGCGTCTGCATTGATCGTCGCCGTGGACCCCGACTTTTCATCAAAGTCGAGAACGGGATCTACAATGGCGCACATACCGGTCGTCGGATCGGACACCACGTACTGAACACTGGAGGTTCGCTTATCGAAAAAGCCTTTTACCCGCGGTTGAAGGTCAGCAAAACGTTTAAGCCACGATACTGCGACACTGGTATCAAAGCCGAGCTGATGTCCGAATGGTAAGACGTTTTCAACAGACATGCGTCCGTCCAAAACCTCGCCGATCAGATAAAGGCTGAGCGAGCGCATACCCGTCTTGCAATGCGCAAGCACTGGGCCGTCCGATTTTCTGACCGCCGCCTGAAACGCACGCACATCAGCTTCAGTGATCGTATTCATTGTGACCGGAATATATGCATAAGAGAGATCGTATTCGTGGGCTGCATCGCATTCCGCCTGATTTTCCGGCTGGTCTGCGCTTTCGTTATCGGGACGGTTGTTGATCAGCGTTTTGAAGCCACTTCGGCCTAGTGCACTGAGTTGTTGCGCGTTTGGCTGCGAAGATACCGACAGCTTCTCAGATACTTTGGTGATGGGCATCTTTGCCTCCGACAATAACATTATATAATATAATATACTATAATGTATAATGTTGATGTTTTCAAGCCTCCCTCGAACAGGCCGATCCTCAAAACCTGCGCATAAACTCTAACGAAAAAGGTAAAAGCCCAATCGCCGGAGAAGAATTCTATAACTTCAAATTTTCAGTCCACTGGCAAAGGGTCTCGATAGAGGTATGATGATATGAATCCAACGTCCGGAGGTAGCTCAATGAGCCGATTGCATACAGAAAACCACCTCGTATCTCGGATCGGATGGCTTCGCGCAGCGGTGCACGGCGCCAAGGCGGGAGGAGCTAATATGCTTAAGGCAACCGTTCGCGTCACTTTTTGGGGCGCATTGGCCATGGCAATCACGGCTAGTATTGGGGCCCTAGTTGGCACAGCGGTCTGGCCGTCGATCTGAGTTTATAGGGAATACATATGTAAAGAAGAATTATTGTAGCCGGTGAGAGACAGGGCTTTAAAATTTGCTCATTCTATAGGTCGGGGAGACTATGAAGATGCGGTTCTCGGTTGAAGATCGATCAAAAACAATCCTGCTGATTTTTGCCTTGTGCGGACTTGTGATGGGGCTCGGCGTGCACTTTTCCGGCTACTCCTCGGGAGCACGGATAATCTGGGCAATTGCCACTTTGCCTGTGCTGGCGTCTTTGCTCGTCGAGATTCTCCGGAGTTTATGCCGAAAGGAGTTTGGGCTAGATATCGTCGCCGCGATGTCTATGTCGGCCGCACTGGCATTTGGGGAAATGCTGGCGGCTGCGATTGTCGCCCTCATGTATACTGGCGGGGCCTTTCTTGAGAGCTTTGCCGAGGGACGAGCACGCCGTGAGATGCACGCTTTGCTGTCCCGCGCACCGCGAACAACAATGCGATATGTCGGTGACCATCTCGAAGAGATTGCGGTTGAAACTATTCGCCCGGGTGACCGCCTTCTGATCCGTCAGGGAGACGTCATCCCCGTTGACGGAAGTATAACTTCCGTAAAAGCTTTTGTGAACATGTCTGCATTGACGGGAGAGGCACTTCCGGTTTCGCTTGCGTCGCGAGCAGATGTGCTAAGCGGTTCAATGAATGCTGGCGATGCTTTCGATATCGTTGCCAAGCACGAAGCAAAAGATAGCACCTACGCTGGCATTGTTCGGCTCGTGGAAGAGGCCCAGCATTCGAAAGCCCCGATATCTAGGCTAGCAGACCAATGGTCTATCGGCTTTCTGATAGTAACCGTCTTAATCGCCTTCGGCGCGTGGTTTTTCACGGGAGACCCGATTAGGTCGGTCGCCGTTCTCGTCGTGGCGACACCATGTCCTCTCATCTTGGCGGTGCCCGTCGCTCTTGTTGCGGGACTATCGCGCGCCGCTCATTTCGGCGTGCTGGTAAAGGGTGCACGTCCATTAGAGAACATGGCTCGTATCAACACGTTGGTGCTGGACAAGACTGGAACACTGACAGATGGCCGCCCACAAATTAGTTCAATCAACGCGCAGCCAGGATTGAGTGAAAATGATCTACTGTGTTTCGCAGCCTCCCTTGACCAAGTGTCCAAACATCCGATGGCGCAGGCTCTTGTACTGGCCGCTCAGGGGCGTGGTATAAACCTTGTATTACCGACCGATGTAAGCGAAATGGCAGGAGATGGCGTGGCGGGCTGGGTCGATGGCAAAAGCGTCGTTGTCGGCGGACGCATCTTCGTTGAGAGGCAGGTCAATGCAAAACTGAGTGAAATCCCCGATACAGAAGCTGGGGCGGCCCTGGTTGCAGTGGCGATAGATGGTGGCGTCGCGGGTTATATCATTCTGGCCGATCGCTTGCGCGACGAAGTGGTCGATACGTTACACGGCTTACGCAAAGACGGCGTAAAACGAATAGTGCTGGCGACAGGTGATCGTGCGGCAGTGGCCAAACGCATCACTAAGGGTTTGCGATTTGATGCGATCTACTCCGAGCTTTCACCCGATCAAAAGGTGCTGACCGTACTCAGCGAGCGTAAGAACGGCCCTGTGATGATGGTCGGAGATGGTGTCAATGACGCGCCCGCACTTGCAGCGGCTGATATTGGCGTTGCCATGGGTGCGAGGGGAGCGGCAGCCTCGGCAGAGGCGGCCGATGTCGTTCTTCTCGTAGATAGAATAGACACACTTCGCGCCGGGATAGAAATTGCCAAGCGATCAAGGCGCATTGCAATCGAAAGTGTTGTGATGGGTATCGGACTTTCGGTGCTTGCTATGGTCGCAGCGGCGTTAGGTTTTCTGTTACCTGTCCAAGGCGCATTGCTCCAGGAAGCGATTGATGTCACCGTCATTGTCAATGCACTGCGAGTGTTGAGAATCTCACCAACCGTCAGATGATGGCTACATTCGATGGTACAACGAGAAACGGATCAAAATGTCACTTGGCGCAAGAAGCCCAATCGAATATCGAAACAGACTTGGCATTGTGCCGTAAAACCAGTCCAGGTTTTTATCCGCCCCCCCCGCAGGTTAGCCGCCATCATTATCGACAATTTCAATGCGGAAGAATTGCATTAATTTGGCCGACCATATCATTCAGCTGCATACGTATTGCTGCATCTTCTTGTTCTCGTTCATGATCTGGCTGTTCGGAGCGAGCATGAATCTTAGTTTTAATTTCTTGAATCTTAGCTTTGATGTGTTCGAGTTCGGTTCTGATAATATCAGACATAGCCTACCCCATTATTTGTCCCGTGATGTTGATCAACCTACACCTTAGATCGCCGTTAGCATGCTATACACGACGGCAAATTTACTGATAAACCCGACTTCTCAAGCTCCCCATAAGCATCTCGATCACCCAAAAGCCCCCTTCCCTCGCCTTGATGACTAGAGACCTCAAATATCCACCCGCACACGCGATCTCAGAACCTTTCTGCGGGATGCCAGCAATAAGAGCTAAAGCGCTCTCAAGACCTTAAATACGGATAGCGTCACGATAAGCAGCTTGGGAAAGCCCTAAGAAGATCGAAACCAATCTCGAAACTGCCGCAAAACACGCAACATACAAATAACGTCTTCAATATTGGAGGTCGGTTTTATTTTATGCTAGACTGAAACCTGTCAGTGGGTTTGCCATCCCTTTATGGTAGTTAGCAGGATGAAAAGCTAAAACGACCACTAACAGCAAATTTTCGGCTCCCCGATCGTTATGCATGGCGCGCTTAACAGTCCAACAACCTCCGCCCCCTTCCCAGCCGTTCCGAAGCCATTTGCGGTTTCTCGAAATCTGCCATTGCTGGCACTCGCAACCTTGGGGTTGATCGGACCCGTGGCTATGGCTTTAGGCGCACGCACAGGGAATATGGCAAGAAACTAGACGTAAGAAAATTCGTAAATCTGTATCCGGACGGGCACCACACGATGACATCGGAACTTCTGCTCCCTTTTCTATCACCAACGCCAAAGCACGGGTTATTCGCCCCACTTTCCAACAATTCTAATTTACACAATGCTTTGCAAACGTTAGTCTTAAGCTTCATTTAAGGGCCGTTTGAAGCTGAAGTATTCCTAAGGAAGCAATGCGTTTAACAAAGCAATCAAATTATGCAGTCCGTCTTCTTATGTATTGCGCAACCAATGAGGGGCAGATTTCCCGCGTCTCAGAGATCGCACGCGTATATGGAATCTCCGATCTGTTTCTCTTCAAAATTCTTCAACCCCTCGTGCAGGCTGGCTTAGTTGAAACCATCAGGGGGCGGAGTGGAGGCATCAGGCTGGCTAAATCTTCAGACGAGATAACTCTTTTTCAGGTAGTCAGAATCACAGAAGAAAATTTCGTTTTGTCGGATCATCTTGAAGGAGATGGCGACTGCCCTTCCAGCGACAAATATGGAGTCTCCACGGTATTCCGCGAGGCGCTGAGTGCATTTTTCCGAGTGCTGTCAAAATATAGCATAGCCGATTTGGTCGCAGCCCAGCCCAATATTCTTACCCTCCTAGATCTTGAGCCTAAACCCTGCACTGAAGCTTAGTATCTTTAGAATTCGCATGCATAACCTGGCTTGGTCTCCCGATATGCTTTCCGTCAGAGAGCGGAGCTCTATGCCGCGTGTCCCGAGGCTATTGACGAGTTCAACAAGATTGATGAAATATACATCAAAGTCAAAGTCGAGTGGCTATGACACGACATGCGAGGCCACGATCGGCATAATAAGGCAGAGGTATTTCAATCTATGACGCGACTGAGGCGCCAGTTAGTCGGAGACCCGCGAGTACCGCAACGTAACCCAAAATAATGCTGATTGTCAGATAAATTACAGCTGAAAACATTCCCTCCACTGATCCTGACATCAAGACAAAGGCTCCAAAGACAAAGCTGGAGAAAGTCGATAATCCGCCCATTACGCCGGTCGATATTAATAAGTTTACATCCGCACTGAGGATACCTTTTTGAAACAATCCACTTGCTAGCCCTAATAAGAAAGAGGCAACAATGTTAGCAAGTAGAATAGACAATGGGATACCATCCCCGAGATTGGGAACGCCGAGCATCAGCAGCTCGCGCAGAACTGCGCCAACTGCTCCACCCAGAAAAACAAGAATAATTGTGTTTATCATTTTGGCCCCCTAAACAATTGCATGGGCTAGTTTTGCGCCCAGTCCTGCTGCCAACAGACCGATAACAACAGATCCAAGCAGATAAATAATTGCAGCGCCTCGATACCTGTTTTTTGCCAGTTTAACCGCATCCAGCTGCATGGAACTGAAAGTGGTGTAGCCGCCAAGCACCCCAGTTAATATGCCCGCAGTGAGGAAATCGCCGAAACGGTCGTGCCACTCAACACCAAAAGATATGGACAAAAAACCAATTACGAAAGCACCTGAGATATTAATTAAAAACGTCGCTAGGGGAAAATTTCCTGAATACTTCTCTCCCACTAACCGTCCTATCCACCATCGAAGTAGAGAACCCGCTCCACCGCCCATTCCTACCCAGAAAACATCTAACGCCTGCATGTTTTTCCTTTCAGGTCACTAATCAGACAGTGAGTTATTTCAAATCCAACGATATTAAGTATTATCCAAAACATAGCTTCACATGTGCACTACAGTCCACCAAAAGATAATTTAGATATGCAAGTCTCGTGTTGAAAACTCGGTTATGCAAATGGCTGCTTCTTATTTTGAGCACATATGAATTTGATTCACAGGATCCTTGCTCGATCTCATTTTGCACCGAGACGCCTTCTTTCTTAATAGGGCCAACTGTTTTCAGTTCCCTCTATCCACGACCATTGACAAGCCCTTTATATCCGTTATTCTGGATATATGGAAAACGAAGCTGCAATTACGGCGTTGGCCGCCCTCGCCCAATCGACAAGGCTCGACACATTCCGCCTGCTGGTGAAGCATGAACCTGACGGTATTCCGGCAGGGGAACTGGCACGCATTCTGGATGTTCCGCAGAACACAATGTCTGCGCATCTGGCGACATTGTCTCGTGCCGGACTTGTGAAGGGCGAACGTCAGAGCCGCTCGATCATCTATCGCGCGGATCTCGACCGATTTCGAGAACTGACCCTATTCATGATCAAGGACTGCTGTGGCGGCAGTGCCGAGCTCTGTGCACCTCTAATAAAAAGCCTGACACCCTGTTGCGAACCGAAAACGGCCACCCAGTAACACAAGGCCGCTGAATTCGGCCTTCCACAAACGGACTGATAAAATGACGGATCGGATCTACAACGTGCTCTTCTTGTGCACGGGCAATTCTGCACGCTCAATTTTGGGCGAGGCAATTCTGAACAAGGATGGCGAAGGACGTTTTCACGCCTATTCGGCAGGTAGTCAGCCAAAAGGCGACGTGCATCCTCTCGCAATCAAGGAACTGGATGCTCTTGGCTATTCCACGGAGAACCTGAGCTCAAAAAACTGGGACGTGTTTTCAGGTACCGACGCCCCGCAGATGGATTTCATTTTTACGGTCTGTGACAACGCTGCCGGAGAAGCCTGCCCTGTCTGGATTGGCCATCCTATGACAGCCCACTGGGGCATTGAGGACCCCTCCGCTGTCGAAGGAACTGAAGCAGAAAGACAGCGCGCCTTTGCACAGGCCGCCCGCTTTCTGAAGAACCGGGTATCAGCGTTCCTGAGCCTTCCCCACGCCACGATAGACCGCATGGCGCTTCAAAATCATCTGAAAGAAATCGGCACCATGGAAGGTAGCACACAGACAAATGTGGAGAATAACTGATGTCCACATTCGAACGTTATCTGACGGTCTGGGTGGCTCTTTGCATTGTCGCTGGCGTAGCTCTGGGCCATTTCTTTCCGACAGCATTTCATGCCATCGGATCTGCTGAAGTCGCCAGGGTCAACATTCCAGTCGCTATTCTTATCTGGCTCATGATCATCCCCATGTTGCTGAAGATCGATTTCAGCGCATTGAAACAGGTCACTGAGCACTGGCGCGGCATTGGCGTCACGCTCTTTATCAATTGGGCCGTCAAACCATTCTCTATGGCACTTCTTGGCTGGTTGTTCATTGGCTGGTTATTTCGCCCTTATCTGCCTGCAGACCAGATCGACTCCTACATTGCTGGGCTGATTATTCTGGCGGCCGCCCCTTGCACGGCAATGGTGTTCGTCTGGTCCAACCTGACCAAGGGCGAGCCGCATTTCACGCTGTCGCAGGTCGCACTGAACGATGCGATCATGGTTGTGGCATTTGCTCCTATCGTCGGGCTACTGCTCGGATTGTCGGCAATTACCGTCCCGTGGGATACGCTCGTTTTGTCGGTTGTCCTCTATATCGTCATTCCGGTAATCATCGCGCAAATCCTGCGTAGAAGCATTCTCGCAAGCGGTGAAGAACGAGCTTTCGATGCAACGCTCAGAATGCTACAACCGCTGTCTCTGATTGCGCTCCTGGCGACACTCGTACTGCTATTCGGGTTTCAAGGAGAGCAGATCATCGCACAGCCCATGATCATTGCGATGCTGGCCGTGCCGATCCTCATCCAGGTCTATTTCAACTCTGGCCTCGCCTATCTGTTGAATCGAATTTCAGGTGAGCAACATTGCGTCGCCGGTCCCTCGGCTTTGATTGGTGCTTCAAACTTCTTCGAGCTGGCAGTAGCAGCAGCAATCAGCCTTTTCGGCTTCTCATCTGGCGCAGCACTCGCAACAGTGGTTGGCGTTCTTGTTGAAGTGCCCGTCATGCTCTCGGTCGTCTGGATCGTGAACCGCTCCAAGGGCTGGTACGAACGCGGTGCCAATCAAAAGCCAGTCACGGAAACAGGAAAACTCTGATGTCAGTTACGATCTATCACAATCCGAACTGTGGCACCTCTCGCAACACATTGGCCTTGATCCGTGCCAGCGGCGAAGAGCCTGTCGTCATTGAATATGTACAAAATCCGCCTTCGCGAGAACGACTGGTCGAATTGCTTCAAGCAATGCAGATGACGCCTCGCGAACTCCTTCGCGAGAAAGGCACACCATATGCCGAGTTGGGATTGTCCGATCCCAAATGGACCGATGATGAACTGGTCGACTTCATGATGGCGCATCCTATCCTGATCAATCGTCCAATCGTGGAAATGCCACTTGGCACCAGACTGTGCCGTCCGTCAGAACTGGTTCTCGACATTCTGGAAAACCCGGTGTCGTCATTCACCAAAGAGGACGGAGAAGTCATCACCTATCAAAGAAAGTCCCGCTGATATGGACCTGCCGAACCTCGATCAGAATTCCTTCGCATTGCCTGACCTGGATGCATTACGCGCCGACTTTCCAAAGCATAAGCCTCGTATCCTTTTGCTCTATGGCTCACTTCGTGACCGTTCCTATAGTCGGTTTCTGACGCTGGAAGCGCAGCGTCTGCTCGATGCGATGGGTGCTGAAACGCGTGTCTTTCATGCCAATGGTCTTCCTTTGCCAGACGATGGTTCAGCAGAGCATTCGAAGGTTCAGGAATTGCGTGAGGCAATGCTTTGGTCTGAAGGCCAAGTCTGGACCAGTCCCGAACGTCATGGAGCCATGAGCGCTGTCATGAAATCGCAGATCGACTGGATTCCTTTGCCGGGTGGAGCAATTCGTCCGACGCAAGGCCGAACTTTGGCATTGATGCAAGTTTCAGGCGGATCGCAGAGCTTCAACGCCGTCAATCAGATGCGCATTCTGGGGCGCTGGATGCGAATGATCACCATTCCAAACCAGTCATCCGTCGCAAAGGCATGGCAGGAATTTGACGACGCTGGACGGATGAAACCCTCGTCGTTCTATGATCGCGTGGTCGATGTGATGGAAGAACTAATGAAGTTTACACTTCTGACGCGTGGCATCTCGGATGATCTCACAGACCGTTATAGCGAGCGCAAGGAAGAAGCTGCCAAACTCGAAAAGCGTGTTTCGTTGAAATCAATATGAGCGCTGAACGGCTTCCCATTGCGGCCATTGCCGGTCTCGGACTGACCCAGAATATCGGTTACGGCACTTTATATTATTCTTTCAGCATTCTCGCGCCAACCATGGCGCGGGACTTCTCCGTTTCCAACGAATGGATTTTCGGAGCGCTGTCGGTTGCTCTGCTAGCCGGGGGCTTTCTGGCTCCCTGGTTAGGCAAATGGATTGATCGTTACGGCGCAGGTCGCATGATGACGATAGGCTCGATACTGGCCGCCGTCTCTCTCATACTGTGTTCGCTTTCTCCAAATGCTTTGATGTTTGCAGGTGCGCTAACGATCATCGAAATCGCCGCAAACCTCGTCCAATATGGAACAGCCTTTGCATTATTGGTGCAATTAGCTCCAAATGTTGCCCAGCGTAGCATCACCTATCTGACATTGATTGCAGGCTTTGCCTCGACAATTTTCTGGCCCATTACAACAACCCTTCAACATTGGCTTACCTGGCAACAGACCTATTTGCTGTTCGCTTGCCTCCATTTGTTTCTCTGCGTGCCGGTACACCTTTTGCTCGCGCGTTCTATTGCAAAGAGTGGTCGGAAACGATCAACGAATGAAACAGTCACAACCGCCTTTTCAGGTGATCTGCCTGCCCATCAACGGCGCAAAGGTTTCGTACTAGTACTCGTGGCATTCTCGACGCAGGCTCTCGTTGCAGCGGCCATTCTGGTCCATATGGTGCCGATGTTGAGCGCGCTCGGTCTTGCAGGTTCTGCAGCATTTATTGGCGCGATATTCGGACCTTCTCAGGTAGCCAGCCGCCTGATCAACATGCTCGGTGGCAAAAACCTCGCTCCGATCAGTCTGGCAGTAATCTCTGCCTCCTTGATGGGGCTAGCCCTCATTGTTCTGCTATTCGGAGCCCCATCCATTATTGCGACGATGATGTTTGCCTGTCTTTTTGGCTTCGGAAACGGTCTATTCAGTATTGTCTCCGGAACGTTGCCGCTGTCTCTATTCGGCAGTGACGGCTACGGTGCCATGCAAGGCAAGATCATGTCAGCCAGACTAATCATTTCGGCCACTGCGCCATTCGCGATGGCTTCCAGTATAACGAACATTGGTGCGAGCTGGAGCCTTACTATTCTGGCTCTTACTGCCGCTTTAGGCGTCGCGTTTCTCACAGGATTGAAGTTGCTTCGTTGATGTCTGCTTACAGGCAAATGTGGTTGGAACGAAACCACGGCAGTAAAGCGCAATTCGCCCAACCCGGAAGCATCAAGCTGATCGATACAGTAAAAATCGAGGCCCAAGCCAAGCCGCAGACCCCCCATCCAAACCATCGAGGGACTTTCTGCTATGTCCACATCGCCTGCTTCTGCCAGTTTGCCGGGCGTGTAATTCGTTCATCGCCGTGACATAGTCACTTGATATTATCGAAATTCGATAACGATACTCGATGGAATGGATGCATTGGATCATGTGGGCATATGGAACATCAATATCTGCTGAATGGCCTCATTCGCCTTCACGTTCTGCATCATGCGACCGAAGGCGAGGTCTATGGACAGTGTATGATCGAAGAATTGGCCAATCATGGATACAAGCTGAGTGCCGGGACGCTCTATCCGATGCTGCGTTCGATGGAGAAGAAGGGCTATCTCATTTCCGAGAAGCAACGTGCGGGTCGTTCCGTTCGGCACATCTATCGAGCGACGCCGCTCGGCCGGGAGGCATTGGAGATGGCATGCGGCAAGGTCCGCGAGTTGATCGGCGAGATGCTAGAAAATCGCTGAGTCCATTTACCTGCATTCGCTCCATTGACACCATTTGTATCGTCCGGAGACCGTGATGACCGCACATGATAATTCAGCCCGTGCCGCGCAACCGGCTGCCGGATCGGCTCTTGAAGTCTTTCGAGTGTTTCTCAAACTTGGGCTGACATCCTTCGGTGGGCCAATCGCTCATCTTGGATACTTCCGCGATGAACTGGTAGTGCGCCGCAAGTGGATCAACGAGGAAGGTTATGCCGATCTAGTCGCACTCTGTCAGTTCTTACCCGGGCCGGCTTCGAGCCAGGTTGGATTCTCACTCGGTGTCTTGCGCGGCAATGGGCTGCTCGGCGGTTTCGCCGCCTGGCTCGCCTTCACGATGCCGGCGGCCGTGATCCTGTTTGCCCTCGCACTCAGCGCGGCGGCATTTACTGGAACTGCTGCGGAAGGTGTGTTGCACGGATTGAAGCTGGTCGCCGTCGCCGTGGTCGCCCAGGCGATTTGGGGCATGGCTAAGAGCCTCACCCCCGATCGGGAACGCGCGGGAATTGCTTTGGCCGGGATTGCCATAGTGGTTTTCATTGGTGGCTCATTCGGCCAGATCGGTGCGATTGCGCTAGGTGCCATCGCCGGACTCTGGCTCTGCCGCGGTGAACTTTCCAAGCCAACGGGCCATCTCCGCTTTCCGGTTTCGCGTCGCAACGGGACGGTAGCCCTCTTTCTGTTTGCTGCTCTTTTCGTGATCCCGCCGTTGCTGGTCATGACGACCGGCCATCAGGCGGTGGCACTTTTTGACGCTTTTTACCGTTCCGGCGCTTTGGTGTTCGGAGGAGGACATGTCGTGCTCCCCTTGCTGCAAGCACAGGTGGTGGCACCTGGTTGGGTCACGAACGAATCCTTTCTGGCCGGTTATGGTCTGGCGCAGGCCGTACCAGGACCACTATTCACCTTTTCCGCCTATCTCGGCGCGGTCATGGGGCCGACGCCCAATGGTCTAGCGGGCGCGTCCATCGCGCTCGTTGCGATCTTCCTGCCGGGTCTTCTACTGGTCTACGGAATGCTCCCCTATTGGGATGCGTTGCGATTGCGACCGACCGCTCAGGCAGCCATGCGTGGCGCGAACGCCGCCGTCGTCGGCATCCTGGGCGCAGCCCTCTACGACCCGGTTTGGACAAGCGCGGTTTTTGCACCACGGGATTTCGCACTGGCATTGGCCGGGTTTCTCCTACTCACTGTCTGGAAAGTTCAGCCGTGGATCGTCGTCGCGCTCCTGGCCGTAAGCGGGATGTTGCTTCATGTAATCTGAAAATTTCCTGTCACGTAATTCTTAAAACACGAAACGCAAACACGGGTGCTGATTTCTCTGGGAAAAATAGACGGAACGACTGCTTTGAGGAAGGTGTGAAGGCTACGCTAATGTCTGAAATGAAGGCGCAAAGCGGCCATTATGACTATCTGCTAATGGGATGGTTTGAGCAATAGATGACGCTTCTATTAATCATAATTTCTGTTATTATGAGCTATAGAAAAGGGATTTATCGCTCATGACCTGGAACTGGGTACAGCCAGACTGGCCTAATTTCCGTTATGATTCTGCGGCGCTGCACAGTCTTGAGCAGCAATTCTTGCTGTCCTCCGGCGAGGTGATTGGTGCGGTTCGCCATATAGATCAGGAACAGCGTAATCTTTTACGCATCGAACTGCTCAGCGATGAAGCGGTCAAGACAAGCGCCATTGAGGGCGAGACTTTGGACCGGCTCAGTGTGCAGTCATCGCTGCGACGTCAACTGGGCCTGGCGACCGACCGGCGTTCGGTGCAACCGCGTGAACACGGCATCGCAGAAATGATGATCGATGTGTATGGCAGTTACGCGTCGCTGCTCGATGACGCCACCTTGTTCCGCTGGCATCAGATGCTGATGCAAGGCAACCGGCATCTTGAAACCATCGGTGCCTACCGGACGCATACTGACGCCATGCAGATCGTCTCTGGACAGCTGGAGCGCCCCACGATTCATTTCGAAGCGCCGCCTTCAGAGCAGGTGCCGGGCGAAACGGGCCGTTTCATTGCTTGGTTCAATGAGACGGCACCCAATGGCTCGTCTCCCCTCCCCGCACTGACCCAGGCCGGGCTTAGCCATGTCTGGTTTGAAAGCATCCACCCCTTTGAAGACGGCAATGGGCGTCTGGGTCGGGCACTGGCCGAAAAGGCCCTCGCCCAATCGCTGGGCCAGCCAAGTCTGATCCTGCTGAGTTTTGCCATCGAACAGAACCGCAAAGCCTATTACGCGCAACTGGAACAGCATCAGCGCACGCTTGATGTGACAGAATGGCTGGTTTGGTTTGGGCAAACCGTGCTGGCAGCGCAGCAGCTCACCCTGCAACGGGTGCGCTTCTATATCGCCAAGGCGCATTTTTATGACCGATTTCGCGGTGTCCTCAACCCACGCCAGGAAAAGGTTGTGGCACGATTGTTTGAAGCCGGCCCCGATGGCTTTGTCGGCGGCTTAAGTGCCGACAATTATCTGGCCATTACAAAAACCTCGCGGGCAACCGCCACCCGTGATCTGCAGGACCTGGTCGACAAGGGCGCTCTGACGCGCAGCGGCCAGTTGCGGTTTACGCGCTATGCGCTGAACTGGGAACCGTTTAATAATTGAAAAAACATACTAAAAATGTCTCGTATTTAACTTAATTAGCCACTCAGTATGGTTACCGTGACATTAACCATGCTGGTTTATAACCTACGATAAGTATAGGTTATCGAAGCTTATTGATTTCAGGCCGTAAATCAGTGAAAATCGAAGCAAGGCAGCGCCCGAACAAAGCGCCTTTCGCCCTTTAGAGGACATATTTTTGAGCGCAACATCCAACTCAGCCGTCGAACGCCGCGCTGAAACACTCGACACCATTGCGGCCATCCTGCCGATGAACCGGCGCGACATGCTGGCCGGCATTCTGACCGATGAGGACGTCGAGACACTGCGCCATCTGGTCAATGAAGGCATGGGCGAAAACACCCTGCGCGCGCTGACGTCAGATCTGGCCTATCTCGAAGCCTGGTCAATGGCTGCAACCGGCAGCCCCCTGCCCTTCCCCGCACCCGAAGCCTTATTACTTAAATTCGTGGCCCATCATCTCTGGCGGCCGCAGCAGCGTGAGATCGAACCCAATCACGGCATGCCGACAAATGTGGAAGAAGAATTGCGCCGAGGTGGCTTTCTGCGCGTATCCGGGCCACATGCACCAGCCACCGTCCGTCGTCGTCTCGCCAACTGGTCGACGCTCACACGATGGCGTGGTCTCGATGGCGCATTTTCCTCGCCGGCCGTCAAGTCGGCGATCCGGCTAGCCGTCCGCGCTCTGAACCGCCCCAGAACCCGCAAGAGTGCCAACGCCATTACCGGTGATATTCTGGGCAAGCTGCTAGAAACTTGTTCCGGTGAGGATCTCACTGCGCTCCGCGACCGGGCCATGCTGATGGTCGCCTTTGCCTCCGGCGGACGCCGGCGCAGTGAAATTGCCGGCCTGCGCATAGAACAGCTTGTCAAACAAGCCCCGGTCACCGAAGAAAACGGCTCTCCGCTCCCCTCGCTCGGCATCCATCTTGGTCGCACCAAAACCAGTGGCACCGATCACGATGAAATCGTCTATCTGACCGGTCGCCCCGTCGACGCCCTCACCCGTTGGCTGGAAGCGGCAAAAATCGACAACGGCAGCGTGTTCCGCAAGATTGACCGCTGGGGCAATGTTTCAGCGCGTGCGCTGGAACCAAGTGCAATCAACGCGATCGTCAAGAAGCGCGCCCAAATGGCTGGGTTGGCGCCGGAGGAGTTTTCGGCACACGGTCTGCGGTCCGGCTATCTCACCGAAGCTGCCAATCGCGGTATTCCGTTGCCCGAAGCCATGGAACAGTCTCGCCACCGATCCGTGCAGCAGGCGTCTGATTATTATAACAACGCCAAACGGCGCAGCGGGCGGGCTTCACGGTTGCTTTGAAGTAGATCAAGTCGCCATGGGATTGTCGCATTTTTTACTAAGTATGATTTCCAATGAAAGTTGTGTGTCGTGTAAACATGCAATTCAAATACCCGATCGTCTCGTTACCGAACTTTTCAAAGACCCCCGCACAAATAGGTATGCTCCAAATAAGCCCGACTGGCTTACGAAAGCCGTTCAATTATGATTGTCTTAGCACGGCCCCCACATCGATCAATTTAAAAAGCGCCTTCGCTCTCGTTATTCCTCGAAACTGCTATTTACCTATTGTAAGCTTAGAAAAAAGCCGCCATATAGTAACCAACAAGACCCGCCACGCCTCGGGCAAAGCTTTGGCTTTGTACTGCGCACCCAGGCGGGTTTCTTTTTATCTGGGCTCACCGTTTTGAAGTTTACAAAACCCTCTTTGTCTATAACTGATCAAATTGGCCGTCTGCGTCAACGTGGTATGGTGATAACTGACGAGGCGAAAGCTCGTCATTATCTCAGGCACGTTAGTTATTATCGTTTACGGGCCTACTGGCTTCCATTCGAACTGCCGACAAACAACGGCGATGATCATGCTTTTGTAACTGGCACTTCGTTTGAAAATGTTTTGTCACTCTATATCTTCGACAGACAATTGCGCTTGCTCGTTATGGATGCTGTTGAGCGGATCGAGGTTGCTCTACGCGGTGCGTGGTCACACCATTTGGCGATGAAATATGGGCCGCACGGCTACCTTGATCCTACGCTGTATGGAAGAGCTGATTATTACGCCCGCTCGTTTTCATCACTCCTGGAGGAGATCGCGAAGTCCAAAGATACGTTTATCATTCATTACGAAGCAAAATATACTGACCCTTTGCAACCGCCTGTTTGGATGACGGCTGAAATTCTATCACTGGGACAACTTTCAAAGTGGTACGGTAATCTGAAGCATCGCGCTGACCGGCAGGCAATTGCCAGAAATTACGGATTAGATGAAAAGGTTTTGGTATCAGTAATTCATCATCTGGCATATGTGCGTAATATTTGCGCGCATCATGGCAGACTTTGGAACAAGCAATTTACGGTTACGATGTCAGTGCCAAACTCACCGACAAGTGTGAAACTCGCGATGAACCTACAAGAAAAACGACGGATCTATAATTCGCTGGTAGCTCTTGGATATCTGTTAAAAGTCATAGCGCCTGATTCAGAGTGGCGCCATAATTTGGTGTCATTAATCGATACATGTCCACTTGCAGATCCGTTAGAAATGGGGTTTCCGTCAAAGTGGCGAGAGTTGCCTTTTTGGCAGGTCGGATCGCAACTGAGAGCTTTGTCAGCCCTACAGAAAGATCCTGAATAACGCGCTCGATACACCACATGAAACTATCTTGGCGACGTATCGCGCAAATGTTAAAATGCTTTGCTGCCTGCCGTTTCGTCATGCCTTCCGAAACAGCCAGACGCACCTTCAGATATAAGTCCACGGTAACACGACTTCATCTTTTGGATTGATCAACAATCTTCGTGAAATCAATGAATGGACACCAGAAAGCCGTGGAAGACAGACAGAGCGACCTGCTTGGCAGACTCTACAAGCATCGCGAATTGAACTGACTTCAAAACAAGGGGAGTTTCGGCTCCTCTACTCTCCTCTCCCCTGCCCTCTAGAAAATTAGCCCATTGAAATAATTGACATAATTTCTCAGACGTTATTTCTTATGTTCAGACGGTTTGAATTAATAGGAACGCCTGATGCATGACTTCACATCCAAGAAAACTTATATTGCTACAGCCGCAACCGCATTTCTCGCGCTATCAATGCCGTACGCTAATGCATCCAGTGACGATGCATGGGACGATTTTAGACACGATGTCGAGCAGGCATGCACTGAAGCCTCGACCGATATGATGAAAATCGATGAAATCAAAATCGATCCATACGGCTCCGAAAGTTACGGGATCGCGATCATCAATGGTTTCGAGAAAGACAACAAAGATCCGCAGCAAGTTGTCTGTGTTTACGACAAGAAGGCTAAAGCAGTCGAGCTCAGCGGCTTCTTCGATAAATAACTGAAAGCCGTTTCATATAAGACATCAAAGCTTCTGAAAAATCAGAAGCTTTTTTGTCCTCCCTGCCCCCTTCATTCTTTTTAAATCATTGAAATCAATGCCCAAGTAGTTTCTGTCGGCAAATTCGATCAATTTGTGTCATTCATTAAAAGAACTCACACAGTATCTCTCAGCATTTTTAAAAGGAGATACTCATGAAAAATACTAAGAATTTCATATTCACTGGCGCTCTACTCGCTTACCCCCTTCACCTGAAGATGGCGGGTTAAAAGAACCTGTTCGCCCATTTTCAGAAACTAGAGGTGTCGAGACGGCTCTTATGACGCTGTTCGGTAGTTATATGGATTTTAGACAAACCAATTTTAAGAAGCAAATTTCAATGTAGTTTATAGTCAGAAACCAAGGTACTTTAAAAAAATCTTGATTACTCAAAAGCTGGATTTGATCACGAGATCAGCTTCAATCGTGTACATGTCTTCTCAAGGCATGAGTATGAGGGCAGCATAAAAATCACACAGAAGATCATGTTTTCAGTTCACACGGCTGACGTGTTCTGGAGTATTATCAAGTCATTCAAAGACGTTGAAGAGATCGAGCGTGGAACTGATGAGACGTTAGCTGAAGGGGTTGATGCCTGCAAAAAAGACGCTTCTATTGTGTTGTTTAACATCACGCCAGAAGAATTGATGGATTCAATCAAGCCCGAATTCGAGGATAATCAGCCGTTATCTGGCTACCGTCATTTCGCTATCTCTGTGATCGCATGCACTATAGCGGTCATTCAATCTGTGATCTTTGGATTTGTTATAGGACAGCCACTCGGATGGCATGGAGCATCAAGCTCTTCAGTCAGTAGAGAGCTATACCCTCTTTTTTAACTAACCCTACTCCCTCTTAATTACCTAAAATTTTGACAGCCGTGCAAATCCCGATTTAACCTTTATAAAACAACAAGATAACTCATACAGAATCGCGTTAACTTTTCATTAACTAAAAACTTCTTGCAGCTAAACAGGAATCGGGGATACTAACGCTTATAGAGAGCATCCGCTCAGAAAAGCGTTATTCTGGATTTCCTGAAAATGAAAATTGATACTGGCATCAATACAGACTTAGATTTCGGCCAAGAAATCCTCGATAACGGCGAGCTTATCTCTGATAAACTCAACATGCTACGCATTGAACAGTTTCCGCCGAACGCAATGAAGACGTTGCGACAGTTCTCTTCGGTTGAAGTAGCTGATTTCATCGGCGTAACGCAAAACCACATCAAGAAACTTCATCTTGATGGAAAAGGCCCAAATCCGCAAGTTACGTCATCCGGTCGTCGCTCATACACAGCAGAACAGATGCTAGAGCTTCGTGAATATCTCGACAAAAACGGTCGATCAGACTTCAAACGCTATGTTCCGCATCGTCGCGGTTCTGAAGAACTTCAGGTTATCTCTGTCGTCAATTTTAAAGGCGGCTCTGGAAAGACAACAACTGCTGCACATTTAGCTCAGTATCTTGCTCTTACTGGACATCGCGTGCTGGCTATCGATCTCGATCCGCAGGCCTCCCTCACCTCACTGCACGGTATTCAGCCTGAACTCGACCGCAACCCTTCACTGTATGAAGCTCTGCGTTACGACGAGGAACGGAAGTCGATCAAAGAACTCATCCGTCCAACCAACTTTCCTGGTTTGGATATCGTTCCTGCAAATCTTGAACTTCAGGAATACGAATACGAAACTCCTTTGGCGGCTTCTAACAAGAATTCACCAGAAGGCCGTCTGTTCTTCACACGTATCTCAAATGCCCTCAAAGAAGTCGATGACAGATATGATGTTGTCGTGATCGATTGCCCTCCTCAGCTAGGCTATCTCACGCTGACTTCGCTGACCGCTTCAACTGCGGTCTTGATCACTGTTCATCCCCAGATGCTTGATGTCTTGTCTATGAGCCAGTTTCTGCTGATGCTTGGCGGTATTCTTGAATCCATTAAATCAGCTGGCGCAACAGTGCGCTTGAAATGGTTCCGATACCTGATCACCCGATATGAACCTACAGATCAGCCACAGGCTCAAATGGTTGGTTTCTTGCAAGCACTTTTCAATAGACGAATGCTTCAAAACCAGATGTTGAAATCAACTGCAATATCAGATGCGGGTATTACGAAGCAGACACTATACGAAGTCGAAAAATCTCAGTTCACGCGGTCAACATATGAACGAGCAATTGAGAGCTTAAACGCAGTGAATTCGGAAATCGTCGCTCTTGTGCATGCAGCGTGGAGCAGAAAATAGTTTTTGACAGCCGTGCAAAGGCTTAAAAAACTAAATGAATTCAGTAAGATGATATTATCTTTCGGAGTATGAAATGGCTAGAAAAAATCTTCTATCGAGCGTTACAGCTGCTTTGAATGCAGAAAACAGCGAAGATGCGGCAATTTCTAATTCTGAAGCTCGTGCGTCTTACACTAAGCGTGGTGCATCGAGATCGATGATTCAGTCCTTGGATGACCTAGCGGAAACTTCTTTGAAGATGCTCGACGGAGAAACAGTTGTATCGCTCGATACATCTGAGCTCGATGGCTCGTTCGTAGCTGATCGCATCGGAGAAGATGACGAAGACTATATTGCTCTTCGTGACGCGATCCAAGCATCAGGCCAATCTACCCCAATCCTTGTTCGTCCGCATCCTGATGACGCAGGACGCTACATGATTGTGTTCGGACATCGTCGTGCAAAAGTAGCTCGTGAGCTTGGTTTAAAAGTTCGCGCTGTCATTAAGCAAATTGAAGATATCGAACATGTTATCGCTCAGGGACAAGAAAACACTGCTCGTGCTGACCTGTCCTTCATTGAGAAGGCTCTCTTTGCTCGCAGGCTACTGCAGAGCGGAATGTCTAAGGATGTCATTAAAGCAGCACTCACTATCGATGACACACTTCTCTCACGCATGCTGTCAGTAGCTGAAGTCGTGCCTGATCAAGTTCTAGAGGCTCTTGGTGCCGCCAAAGGGGTAGGGCGTGATCGTTGGGAAGAACTGAAGAAGACCGTTCTAAATCCAGCAGCTTCTGCAGTCGCATTAGAGATTATTTCGACATCAGAATTTAAAGCTTCTGACGACAAATTCTCATTCCTGCTGACAGCTCTTAAAGAGAACGTCAAAGCACCAAGAAAGAAGAAACTGGAGAGTGCAGCAAAAACCTGGAGATCCCCGGATAATTCGGTTAGCTTTTTAATGAATCAGAAACCGAAGAAGACATCTATCGAACTAACAGAGACAAGTGCTGGAGCGTTTGGAAGCTGGCTATCAGATAATCTCGATAACTTGTTTCAAAAATTCAAGCAGTCAAAAACCAAAGCTGGAGACTAAGCCGCAAAAGAAAAGCCCTCACAAACTTTCGTCTGAGAGAGCCATTCAGTATTTCTAAGCAATTTACGAATCGCACTTCTCGGAATCTTTGTCAAGAATCGAACCATCATTTTTGATGTGCGGGACTCTTTTGCCTAAATTTAGAGGGCAATTGAAATGCAAATTCTGGAGACAGCCACGTCTGCATTACGCAGTCGAATGACCCAACGCGTCTCGACATCTAAGCCATCAGGTGAGGGTATCAAGAAATGGGAGTTATACAGACATCTATGTATCGCGAAGTCTGAGTACGGACTGAACGACAGATGCCTGACCGTTTTAAATTCCCTGCTGTCATTCCTTTCTGATGACGTGATCACTCAGAAATCAAAGCTCGTTGTCTTTCCATCCAACAAGCTGATTTCAATCCGTGCACATATGATGCCTGAATCTACACTGCGTAGACATCTGTCATCATTGATCGCCTCAGGAATTATCACACGCAAAGACAGCCCGAACTGCAAACGATATGCTCACAAAGACAAGGCAGGGGAGGTCGAGGTCGCTTATGGTTTCGACTTCACACCGTTCTTCAATAATGCATCTGATATTAAATCAGCAGCAGATCGAATTCTGGATGAACAGCGTGCTGTAAAGCGCTTGCGTGATGAAATCTCGATCACATCAAGAGAGATCACTAGAACCTTCACAGATGCCGCTGTAGATCCTTCTGATAGCCTTTATTCGCAATTTAGAGACATCGTTAACATTATTCCTCGGCGTGCGTCCTTGGCTGAATTAAAGGCGATTAAAGCTAATCTGGATACCGTTTTGTCGGATTTAGCTATCACGCTGAAAAATAATGATAATGTTAAAGAAATGAGCGGCAATGGTGCTCATATTGAGCGGCATATAGAATCACTTTCAGAATCTCTTTTAGAAGAAAAAGATGAATTTTCAGATTTGAAAGAGACGGCTTCTGAAGCTGTGGTTAAGAAATCTAACGTATCGAAAGCTGAAACCATTTCTCTTGATCTCGTTCTCAGAGCTTGTCCCGATATCAATGCTTATTCACCAGACGGCATCAGAAATTGGCGTAATCTCGTGGATATTTCAAAGCTGGTTTCTGGATTTCTTGGGATTTCGCAAGCTGCTTATACCGATGCTGTCTGTATTTGGGGCATTGAGAGCGCTTCAGCTGTGATTGCTGGCATCCTGCAGAAATCGAGTGAAATCGCTTGTGCTGGTGGGTATTTGCGGTCGCTAGTAGGGAAGGCGAGGGCAGGGGGCTTTTCTGTTTCGGAGATGCTGATTGGAAGCTTAAGAAGTCGGTCATATCAATGATATTTGTAAGCTGAAATCGAGGGTAGCGGTGGTCATGACGCGTTTGAAAGAAGACGACTGGCAGCGGTTGAAAACGCTGTTGCGTGAACGCCAGATTAGGGCTGTTGCCGTGAATGTACTAACAACATGGCAAACTTAAGTAATCAACATCACATTCCATGTTTCGCATGCCGAATAACCGAAACCCCAATTTCTCCACGTTACATCTCCTTTTAATGACGGAGAGAGCGTAGCGATCGTAGTTAGCCGGAGGCACCCGCGCTTTCATATCGCGCTGTAGGGTTGCCGGAGGCTCGAATCGCGCAGCGACAAATTGATCATTTCGCGGACCGTGCATATTACCAAAAAGGTAATATTTCTGTTATGGCTTCAGGGCTTCATCAGATATAGAACGTCCGTTCTCTGCTTAATAGCTCAATAAAATCAATATACTTCCATTCACTTAGCAAGTTCGCTCATGTGGCGTCGCACAATTAGGGTTGTGAGATGGAACCATTTCGGTAACATGTCCCCGATGCAATTCATAACCATCTCAAGGAGAAATCTGACCGGGTTATAAAAGAAAAACCGCTCCCGAAAAAATCCGGAAGCGGGGTGCAAATTACAAACATTCAGTCCTTCATAAATCGCACTCCCAACTTCCAAAGTCAAACAAAAACGCTTTTCGGCGAACGGGAAAGCTTTGCCTGGTCCTCAATAAGGAGACGAGGAGGATGGGGGAAACCCTACAAACCACGCGGCAGGTTGGCCGCAAACAGACACCACAACGAACCGAGTTTCGGCGGCTGGCTCAGTCCGCTGAAAACGGAACTGTGACACGCGGCCAGCTGATAGGTCTTGCGCAATCACTCCCTTGCGTTGGCCTCATCAATGGCACCGAGGCGCACTTGCTTGTGGCCCTGATCAATACGGCTCCAGCCGAGAGCTATGACAAAGGCGGACGACCGATCGTGTTCAAATCCAATGCGGCGCTTGCCTTCGAGGTCGGCCGATCCGAGGGCCGCGTCAGCCGAATGTTGTCTCGGCTGTTTGACGCCGGTGTCATCACCATGCAGGACAGCGGCAACTATAAGCGCTATCCGGTGCGAAATGCGGACGGCAGTATTGCCGACGCTTGCGGTATTGATCTACGCGTTTTGATTGCCCGCTTCGCGGAACTTGACGGAATGGTCCGGCTGGCAAAGACGGAAAAGAACGCACTCAATGCGAACCTGCGTCGCTATCGCGGTGCCATTCGCAATCTGCGTTACGCGCTCGCCTGCGTCGAGGACCTGCCCGTGCGGCTGCACGCCATGATCGAGAAGCGCTTTGCGCGTGTTCTCGAAGCAGTAGGCATTGCGACCAAGGCATCAAGCGCTGTTCTGCGACGCGCGACAAGCTTGATTGAATGGATCGTCGAGAGGGTGATGCAGCTGCCTCGCCGTCATCAGTCTTCCGATAGAAACGAAGATTCGACATGCCCGTATGCCGAAAACGACATGCACAAACAGATTACAAGCCCCTATTCCCTTGAAGATAGTAAAGAGGAGATGCGTTCGGCAAAAGCCGAACAACTCAATATTTTAAAGACCGGCAATGCCGGTAAGATGGCTTTGGAAAAAAGCCTGGGGCAGCAATCTCGCCCAGTCAATCAAGCTAACCGCTCGCCACAGGCATTGGTTGGATTGAAAGAGTTGTTACGGGCAATACCGGCATTGGCAACCTATGGAATGTCACGCCCCCACACTTGGGCTGAACTGGTCCGTCTTGTACCCCAAATTTGCCGCATGGCCGGAATTTCCGAAGATGCACGCTGCCGCGCTGTGGATCAAATGGGGGAACAAGCCGCCGCGATTGCTATCGCAATCACGCTGCAGAAGTTTGACGAGAGGCAAGTGAAGTCGCCGGGGGGATATTTGCGCGCCATGACAGCGCGCGCTGCCGTCGGCGAACTGTATCTTGCCCGCTCGGTATTCGGACTTGCTGCCCGACATGAAATGGAGTCAATACATTGATCATTCGCTATATTTTCTCTGCCACGAAACCACGGCATCGACATTGCTGAATACGGGTATGCTGAGAACGAAGCATGCAAGCGTTTGCTTGGAATAAGTTCGGTCGACGGAGAGAGCACGCATCTATATCGACGGACCCATGCTTCCAAATAAGTAACTCAGGATCTATCCAATTTGGTAGTCTCGGAGAACAATGCAGCGAACTGATCCGGTTATTCCTATTCATGATGAGCTTACGAAACCCGTTGATAATACGCTGAATATGGCTACTATGCGGTAGATTATCGGTATTGCAATGACGGAATAGGCTTGCGAGTTGAGTTGCCATATTGGTTCATAGAGAACACCTCTAATTTGGTTGCTCTTGACTCTCGTTCGCACGTCGACGCGGTTATTGCAAAGCCGGAAGCCCGAAATATTTCCCTGCCTGCGGCTCCTCGCGTGACAAATTTTTCGGCCCTCGGCTTCCTCCGCTACGCTCCGGCCCAAGGGTGCAACACCGCTTACCACCGTGCCCTAGAACGATCATCGCAACCACATAGAGGAGTAAACACTATGACCAACGAAATTACCAACTTCATCCAGTTCGAAAGCGAAGATCTCGACATCGCATCCGGCAAAGGCCGCATTTCTACCCTGACAGACGACATTGATATTGAGGTTGTGCCCTTCAATTCGGAAAACCCGGACGCCCCTACGCACCGCGTTTTCGCCAAGTCCCCGGGTGGCTTCAATATTGAGGTCGGCGGCATCTGGAAAAAGGCTAAGGTCGATGGCGAAGGCATTAAGCGGAATCTCTCGATCCGCCGACTGAACTACAACGCCAACCTGGGCCGCTTCGGCGGTCAGGACGATCCAAGCCTTCAGGCCGTTCTCGAATGGGAACCACGCAATTGATAGCCCAACAGTGCCCGGCTCAGTGCCGGGCGCATTGCAATAAAAAGTCCCCTTGTTATCAGGCTCTTGAACGTCTTTCTTTTCCATGGGGAAATCCAACAGGAATCTTGGCCATAAACTTTCATGCTGTTTACTATGGCAAGACGTATTGAAGGGCTGAGGCTGGAAATTGCCCGTTCAGGTCATTGTCAAATGCGCGATTACATTTGACGCTGGGTGGTTCCGCGCATTGATGAGGCGTTATAGTGCGAATGGTAATGATAAAACACAGGTAGTTATGATGGCTGTCACATTGTTATCCGTAGCCGTTCATCGTAGTGATGTTGACCTAGTGGTTGATGCGATCGGATGAACGTATGCAGGAGGCTTTGATTGGACTGCTTGGCCGCTTGTATGGAGATGACATTGACTTTATCTTCATCACCAAACCGCGCATAATCGAAGCGTCGATCACGCTGACAAACGCCCCCTGCAGTTCAACGATCAAACATGTCTTTAAAGACGCGATCAATCCTAACCGCCAAGAAGCTATAAGGGCTGCGTTCTTCGATCTGGAGTTGCGCGGTGTGGACGCATTTGATCACGATATGCACACGGCGATGGCAGGCGAACGGATAACAGGGCGGGTTCTGGGTCAAGATAGCCGTGTTGCCAGCCTTGCTACTGATCGTGGCAGTTGATCGCGCCGACCTTCCAGAACGGTTGCCCGATGATGACAGCGAAATCGCATTCACGGCTCGCTCTGACTTCTCCCGCCTGTCGCCTCCAGCTCACGTCATAGATCCAGATGTACCCGCCGTCGAGCGAATGTCACGAGAGCAGAAAAGCGTTGCGTCATCCCGGCTTGCAGAGCTCTCATCGCAAAAGCAACCCGAGCGGGATTCTGACAACTGAGACCGATAAACGGTGCGTCCTTCGCGCTAAGATCCGGCCCGTTTACTTTGGTGACTGACATATAGGCCGCCTCATCCGTTGGCTGATTGACGGGCAAGCTGCGATAGCCGCTCTCCCATGCAACCGCTTCGCGGTCCTACACATTCGTTGCGGCCCAATGGGTGCATGGGTTCGTCTCGGCTATCTCCGTTTTTTGCCGTCAACCAACGAATGGAGACGGCCATGAACAATGTCAGCGACACCTATCAGCGCATAACAGACCTTATCATCGAACAGCTGGAAGCCGGCACCAAACCCTGGGTGCGGCCTTGGCGCGGAAATACCCGCCCGAGCTGCACCATCCCGCGTCGAATGAGCGGCGAAGCCTATCGCGGCATCAATGTTCTCATGCTCTGGATCGCTTCGCAAATGAACGGCTTTGAGGACACCATCTGGATGACCTATCGTCAGGCGAAGGATCTCGGTGGACAAGTTCGAAAGGGCGAACGGGGATCGCTTGTCGTCAAATATGGCACTTTCACACCCAAGGATCAGGACGCCGATGACGATCATACAATCCCTTATCTCAAAGGCTACACGGTATTCAACGTAGAGCAGATCGAGAACCTGCCTACCGATTATTACAGCCCCGCCGAACCGATGCCGATGGCGCCCGTGCCTCACAATGAAACCGTCGACACCTTCGTTCGCCAGACCGGAGCAGTCATTCACTATGGCGGCACGAAGGCTTGCTATCGCCCCGGTCCTGACGACATTCTCATGCCTGACCGGGAGCGTTTTTTAAGCGATGTCCACCTGAACTCGTCGCTTCTGCATGAAGTTGCGCACTGGTCAGGTGCAAAACATCGCCTTGATCGCGATCTGTCCGGCCGCTTTGGTACAAACGCTTACGCACTCGAAGAACTCGTTGCCGAACTATCCGCAGCATTTCTTTGCGCTGACCTGGGTGTTGCCCATGATCCTCGCGAAAACACAGCCGCTTATATCGAAAACTGGCTGGCCGTTTTGAAGTCCGATAAACGCGCCATTATCACCGCAGCAGCCAAAGCACAGGCGGTCGCCGATTATCTCCATGAGATTGCAAGCGGGTGATCATGTGAGGCCGTTTACGTGGCCATCTATTTCGCAGCCAGGCTCGAGCTCTTCGAGCTTGCATCAACCTGGTTCTGAAGTTCCGCCATTTTTTTAACCAACGACAGCAGATCTCGTGTGGTATTGTGTGGGAGATTGGTTATGAGTTTTGCCAGCTCGACACGATCGCTGGCCTCTTCCTCGTTTTCACCCCAGAGATGAGGTGCTGCCGCAAAGAGCATATCGATTGGCATGAAACCCAGTACTTCGCAGATGTGTATCATGCGCGTAACGTGAAGTTTTGAGAAAGCGCGCTCGTAACGACCATATACCGGGGTAGACAGGCCCATAAGCGGCGCGAAATCCGCTTGTTTCAAACCAGCCTGTTCACGAGCTTCTCTTAAATATTTCGCAAGTTTTTGGTCTATTTCTTCAAATGTGCTGATACCTTCAAAGCCACGACGTCTATAGACGGGCTTATCGATTTCCGGGTCATTGGTTTTCTCCAATGAATGTTCTTTTGCGAAATCAGCAGTATCATTATTCACTGTCAAAACCCCTTACACACCATGCCGCCTAATCGATTATTATGAATTATTTTCGTTGGTTTGGCACTGTAGAGTTTGATGAAACGAAATTCATCACCAAACTTTTCTGCCCCACGAATACAGAAAGCGCCGTCAAACGGGAAAATGAACTCAAATATGTAAACTAACGCGATTTCGCCGCGGCCATTCGCCAGTTCCCTGGCTTTCCTTCAAAGACTGCTTCGATCAAAGCTGTGTCCTTAAGCCAACTAAGCGTAGCTGAGAGTTCGCAAGCAATAGTTTGCTGTTTGATCTGAATGCAGTGGATAACCTTGGTGATAGAATTCTTGCCATAGGTTGCATAATTCCAGTTGGAAAAACGAAAAAGTTCTTCTTTGGCCATCTGGTTGGTTGGCCATTCTACGGAAATGGCAGGTTTGCGAGTTTGAGCCTGAGTGGATGAGTGGATTTGTTTAATTGCACGGTCAAAACCGTTAGCAGTGAGATAAGGCGATAAATATAGACCAACTCCGATCCCGACTACCAATCCTAAAAGTAAGCTGCGACCGAACATGGTCAGTATCCGTTTTCAGTCAGATACTGGTCAATTGCGTCGCGAAGGATGACGGACATCTTAAGTCCGTTCTCGTGAGCGGCCTTTTCAAGTCGCCGTTTAGTGTCGTAATCAAGGGAGACATTTACAAAATGTTTGCTTTCTCGTTCACGATCCCTGCGGAGCTGCCGTAAGCGATTGCGGGAATCTTCGCGTTGGTTGGCTTCTTTAGTATCGTTCGTCCTTCTCTCTTCTGGCGTGACGAATTGCGATTTGGAATGGATTGCCTGCTTCTTCGTGTCTGAAGACTGAGAAACTTTTTCATTTGCGACATCTTCCGTGCCCTCCAATTCAGCGATTGGCTTTTTCTCATCAGTTGTTGAAGGGCGTCTGCGAGAAGCAACTGGAAAGTCCGATAATGTTACCTTGCCTTTAGCCATTCACCGTCTCCATGAACTTCTGCTCCCTTAAACTGTCGAGTTCACCTACGAATGTGCTAACCTCTGCTCTCGCTTTACAGATTGCATCCGTTAATTCTAACATCTGCAATGTTCCCAGGCCGCTACGGATCTCGCGGTAACAATTGCGCTCCATCAGTTCCGTTTCCAGCAACGTCGTATTGTAACCATGATGGTTTAAATTCGCTACGAATGGGCGAATGATCCGATATTCTTCAAGATGCCGATTAACGATTGTGATGCGCGTGCGCACAACAGCTTGAGTAATAAGACGTTGGTTTTGATCTATGCGGGCTGCAATAGTTTCTGCGGCTTCGCCTGCAGCTTTTATTTCATCCTGAGCAGGCTGAATTGGGGTAATCACGATATCGGAATGATCTATAATGGTATCCATGACCACGCTATCTACGCCTGGAGCATCGATAAGGACTGCGTCGTACTTTTTAGCCTGCGAGGACATGATCTGTTCGATTGAATTCTGGCGAAGTGCGCTCGTCAGACCAATTGATTCAGGCAAGTTGCCCTTCGCTTCGCAGCGCTTCCACCACTCCGCCAGATTTTGACGCGGATCAGCATCGATCAGAAGGACTCGCCGACCTTGGAGAGCGAATTCACCTGCTGTCAAAATGACGGTGGTCGTTTTCCCCGCGCCACCTTTACCACTTACTGCTGAAAATCGAACTGTCATGAATTCTCCTTCAAGCGAAGAGAGCATGAACGTTTACTCACGTCCGGCTCAAGCAATATCAGACTAACGTGCGTTTGAAGCGAGAGGTGATCGTTAGTCATATGGCGTGAGGAACAGATTACGCTATTTTCATACGATGTGAACACATCATGTGTTTTATGGCCCACATGATGTGTTCACATGCCATATCCACACGACATAATCGTGTGGTTCACTTCTCCAGTTCCTTCCTAGCTTATGATGAACCCCGGAGCCGCGCAGGGGCCGCCTGTACCGCTTGCACGCAGTCCGACAAGGGCAAAAGCGAAGCGTCCCTTGTTGGCGAGTACGAGTGGTACACAAAGGCGCATTGGGCGTTCTGGAGGTGAACCCTGGTGAGCGTAATTTCTTTGAAAAGCCGGGGCGCAGCCTCGGCGAATTTTTCGGGTGGAGCGATACTAGGTTAGACGATCCCATGCGATTTTGCTTTAGGTTTTGTTGGCAGGATACGAAAAAATGTGCTACTTTTTCTTGATTATAGCGAAACACGTCCGCGATTGATTGTTGTTACTCTTTACAGGAGCTGTTGAAGCTTATGGATGAAGGAGTTTTCGATAGTGGGATGGCTATGAAAGCCAGGCCTCAAACCATCCATAGCCGCGTTTCGGCGGACGAATATGATGCAATCTACGAAGCCGCTAAGGCGGCTGAGATGTCAATGAGTGCATTTTTTAAGGCTGTGTTTCTGCAAGGGGCAGGGGTTAAGCCCGTTTTCAGCGATGAAGACAGAGCACTTTTGTCCCTCATGCTAGAAGACATGCGCATGATTGGCGTCAACCTCAATCAGGTGGCACGAGCGTTAAATAGCGGAAAATCGGTGTCGGATAGCGAAACCCGTATGATTGTCGGTGATGTGCAGAAGATGCAGGTTGCCGTGCTTAGTGAGTTGCGACGCGCCTCAAAGCGGTCTGGCTACAGGCATCGCAGCAAGGAATAGCGGTCCATGGAGTTTTTTCTCGGAGCTTTTGAGAGTGAATGGGAGCAGCGTCGTGCGGCGTTGCTTCATGAACGTTCACTGGGTTCGGTTGCTGCGAGCAGCGCGGAAGAGGAAATGTACCGGCGGTTGCGCGAATTGCAGATTGCAGGCGGAGCAGCAGCAGGTGGTACTTCAGTGCCGAAATTGCGCATGGGATCCTCAAGGGCACAGAGTTTTCAGTTCTTTGGAAGCGCGGCAAGTAAGCCAATTGCGGCAGCTAGACCGATGGAAGCGCGTTTGGCCGCGGTCGCAGCAGGCAGTCAGCCAGCAGTGGTGAAAATGGCGTCTTACGGTGGCGGCGCGCGGTTCGGCGCGATGGTCAATTATGTATCGCGCAGCGGGGAAATACGCATCGAAAAGGAAAATGGGGAGCGGTTGCAGGGGCGCGAGGAACTGGCCAGGTTGCGTGGCGAGTGGGAGCCATTGTTTCAAAATCGAGCCGAGAGCAGGGATATCGCTACGTTCCGAGTTTCCATTGAGGCTTTTGGATTTACGACAGAAGATGCATTGCACCAGCTCGTGCGCAACAGTCTGTCGAGCGCTTTTGGTAATCGCAACTTCGTGTATTCTGTCTCGCAGCCATCCCGTGGAGTTTTACACGTTGACGGTATTCTGGTGTTGCGTAGTGCGGAAGGCGAGCGGTTGACCGGCGACCTGAAGGCCGCGGAAATTATACAGAGGCGTTACAACGAAAGCGCAGCCTCAAAGCTGGCGAAGGCTCTGTTCCGTTTTGCCGGCTTTGGTAATGGCGTGGAATATGGCGCTGCCATTTTGCGAAATCTGGTCGAGGATCATAAGGGCGAAGTACGCGATGATAAGGGGCGCGTTATCTTAGATGCTCGTTCTGCGGGCGATCTGGTGCAAAAGCAGTGGCGTCGGAAGTTGCATAGCCGTAAGGGCAGGGATGTTATGCATGTCATCATGTCTGCAAAAGCTGGTACCAATGTTCCGGCCTTTGAAGGTGCAGTTCGAGATTTTCTGGCCGCTCAGTTCGAAGGACACCGCTACATATTTGCGATGCATGATCCGTTTAGCGACCCGAAGGAGATGGGGCAGGGCGGAAAGCGACCGCATATCCACGCTCATGCCATTATCGCAATGCGCTCGGATGCTGGTGATCGGGTAGAAACCTCGCCTCAGGTTTTTCGCCAATGGCGCGAATTAATGGCTGAAAAGGCACGCGAGCACGGCATTGCTATGGAAATGACGGACAGGCGTGAGTTTGCAAATGCTCCTGCCTATACGCGCAATCAAGTGCGGCCTGTTAGCCGCGATGGACGAACTGAACATGAAGGGACAAGTGCTGCGGCTCAGTCGCGTTATGACGACAAGCGATTAGATCGGCGGATCGTGGCTCGAAGCGTTCGCACTTACGAGTATACCAAAAAGGTAACTCAGAGTTGGGATAATATTGCGATGGCGAGCGGTGATCATCAGATTATTGCATACGCCAATCAGCAAAGAGATATAGTTTTCTCCACCCTTAACATCGCAAAGGAAGCTAAAACTTCTGACATTGTTTATGCAAATTTTGGAACACAAGACCGCACCAATTTGGTAAAGTTGAAAAACATCATTTTGGAGGGTGAGAAAGTGCGCGAAATGTCGAGAAGCGATTTTGAGGTGTATGAGAAAGAAGTTGAAACAGCCTTGTTCCGACTTGATCGCAATCTTGGTCCCGAAGAGAAAGCCGATCTGGAGCAAGTAGCGCAGTATACCCGTGATCATGTCAATCTTATGCGTGAGCATATGGAGTTGAGCGAGCAACGCGGATTAACTGATACAACGCCATCGCAAGAAGGCGAACGGGATAATCCATCGCTTCAGATCACTCGCGGGGCCGATTCCGAAATTGCCAAGCCAGTGCAGGCCGTTGCGAGAGCAGTGCATGACGGGCAATCACCAGAAAACTCCCAACCCTCTCGTTTCGCTGAAGATGAAGAAGAAAAGGCGGCATCAGTATCCTACCGCGCAGAAGTGGATCGTTCATTCCCGAATGAAATCACCAGCCGATATTACATCCGTGAGGATCACGGCGGAACACAGCGTATATTCGTCGATTCAAAGGGTGAGCGGGAAGTATTTCAGGACAACGGCGAGAAGTTGCGCGCTAAATCATTCGATGCTCAGGGCGTTCGCTTGATGGTCGAAACATCCGCGCATCGAGGCTGGACGAGCATTGAGATAACGGGCAGCAAGGAGTTTCGGCGTGAAACGTGGCTGGAGGGCCAGGCGCACGGAATTTCGGTCAAGGGCTATCAGCCGACGGAACTGGATTGGCAAGATCTGGCGCGGCGCGAACAGACCTATTTGCGTAATGAAATTATCCCTATTGAGGGTAGTGCGCTCGATGCATCGAATCGAGATCAGCATCAATCCTCTGGCGCAGATCAGTCGAGTAAAATCGATAGAGACCAGCAAGGCGTGGCCCACTCCGGAACGCCGCAGTCTAGGACGGTCGACTATAAGGAGGGCGTTCAGGGCATCCTGGTTGAGACAGGCGATAAGCCCTATCAGGATAATGAAAAAAATGAGCCTTCGCCATTTGTCGTTATTGAAACGGCTAATGGCAATCGCACGGTATGGGGTGTCGGATTACCGGTTTCGCTGCATCGTGCTGGCGCTGAAATCGGCGATGAAATTCATTTGCGGTCCACTGGTACGGAACGCGTTATGAAAACCGTCATTCAGGAAGTCGACGGTCAGAAGCAGCGTGTCGAGCAAATGGTTGATCGCAGGGCCTGGGAAGCGAACGTGCTTGAAGAGCGGGATCGGACAGATGGAAAAGTTGAAGGTTCCAAACAGCTCGACAATCAGGTTAATATGGAAGTGAAGGGCATGGCTCGCGATGGAGAGACCGCCCGTACAGATCCTCCGCAACAACAGGTTCCGCGATTGCAGGAACTCGAGCAAAAGAAAAAGCAGCAGCAAAAGAAGGGACGCGACGAGCACGAGCGTTAATCGGCTATGCGACACGATTACATTTATAACTCACCTCCCGATCCGAAGGCCGACGACGCTTTTGCAAAATTCTTTTCGGGTCTGTTCTGGCTCGTCCTGGTACTGGTAGCGATCGTGCACGTAGCTAGTGTCGTGAGAACGTGGTTAAACGCGACTGTCAGGTTCATAACTGATATGTTCACTTACGTTTTGAGCTTTTTGCCGTTTTGACAGGATCACTAAAAATGGCCGGAGCTTTTGCAATCCGGCTACATTTCAGGTTAATATTGCGAAGCAGCTATTATTATGCACGTCGCTCAAGGGTAGATTGCAGCAGTTCGACAAGAGCGGAGCGCTGATCAGGTTTGAGTTTGTCGAGATTGCGCTGCCGCCAGCGAATTGCCGGAAGCTCTGCGACATGGCCGATCTTCAGCAAGGACCAATTCGGTTCACCACGCTCGAATCCGATCAGAAATTCGCGGTGCTCATCCGGCATTCCGCCGATCAGTTCCTTAATCATCTCCTGTTGCGCTTCGATCAGGTCCTCAATGTGAACTTCCTCCTCGGTCATGCCTTCGAAACCATTGCGGTATTCATTCGCGAGGTCTTTGATCCGGCCCGAAAGGACCTCGCCCATGGGGCGATTGTGGCTGAGGAGATAAATTAGAAAAACTTCGCGTAACGCGTCGCTCAGCCCTTCATGGGCAAACAAACCGCGCACATCAAACAGATCACGCGGATGCTGGCGATCAAGCGCTGCAACCAGCTTTCCTGCAAATAGGTCTTCAAAGGAAACGACGTTGGTTTCGGCAAAACCGTAGGCCTCTTCGACCGCTTCGGTAACAGGGATCACAGAAGGCTCGTGCACTACACCACGCAAGACAGGAGAGACCTCAATCTTCACCTGTGTTCCCTCGGCCATGATAAGAAGCCGCAAGATCGCGCCATCGTGGACGTTTTCGGCGACGCGAGCGCCAGGCACTTGCGCTAGAACTTCCGCTCTAATCCGCTTCATGGCTGTATCAATCTCGGCCAGTGCCTCTGACCTGTCGTTGACAGGTAAATACATGAGGTCGATGTCAACGGAGAGGCGTGGCAGGTTGCGTATAAATAAATTGATCGCGGTTCCACCCTTGAGCGCGAAACACGTCTCGCGCGCCACAATAGGAATCAGGCGCATAAGCAGCCTGACCTGGCTCTGGTACTGATCACGAAATGGCATCGAAGTCCCCCGGTACGGTGATGAGATAGACGGGATCAAGCTTGCCACCGGGCACAAGCATGCGCTTACCCTTCCCGAGATCGATTGCGGTTTTGTCCAGTCGCTTAAGCCACGCATGGCCATGTCGATCAGCGAAATAAAAGAACAGACGTTTAACCTTCACGCTCTTGCAACTTAGAAGCAATTTTTGCAGCCGCCTCGGGCTGAAATTTGCCGCACTTTGCATAATCATATCCGCTTGGTGGAAGCTCTCATGGCGCGGCAGTTCATCGAGCATTTCGAGATAAGCGCGCTCAGGCTGTGAAAGCGTCATAGGCCAGTCCCACTGCCCCCATGCGATGCTGCCAAGCCCTTGTGCGGTTGGTTCATTACGAAACAAGGTTGCGCTGTTATGATAGACAAAGCGCTGTGGCAGTTGCAGCTTGTTTAGCCATGCAGGCGGTTTTTCTGGTCCGTAGAGATGAACGATTCTTGTCTCGTTAGTAAGGTAATGCGCAAAGCCCTGCAATTCTAACGCCGTGCGTCCGCCGACACTAAGCGGAGTATGTGAAAGCAGGGTCTGAAGCGATATGATGACTTGCTGCCAACTCAGAGTGCCGCGCGGTTTTTTATAGATGCTACGTGCCGGCTGTTCCAGCCAGCCGTTCTTAACGTAGTAAGCGCGCAGGTTACTGGCTATGCCCCGCTCTTGCAGCCACGTAGCATCCACGACTAACCCTTCTGGCAGGTCTCGCTCGAGTTGGTTTAACAGTGAGGTCTTTTGCTCAGTCATACTGAGTATAATAGATAACTCTTAAACCATTATCAAGTTTGAGTTAGCCATCATTTACTCAGCAGAATTGAGTAAATAGAGATAAATTCAAACCTTGCCTATATATTTGCTGTCGCTGCTGGGATGCTGGACGTATGTCGCCAGTCAACCTTAACTCTCTAGCACCCGCATGACCTGCAAATATCCATTCCACGCTACACTGTCATAAAAAGCAACTTTATAATCGACGGTTCTCGTGCGGTTTGAAGACACCAGCCAGGTCTTCTGAGCGCCGCGGTTATTTTCATGATGGGACACTGCTCATCAGCCCAATATCCTCCGGGTCGGGGACAGTAGCATCAAATATGTCGAGATAACTTTTCCGCTTACGAGGCGATATGCCAGCGGCTTCTACTTTCTCGTTAACGGCATTCAATAAACGTTCCGCGCTTGGTTTTAGCTTAGCTTCGACCTTTTCTATGTGGTCATCGATATCAGCGGGTTGAACGTTTGATCTGCTCGCTGTTCTTACTGGTAATTTCACACTCAGGCTGACTTCTTTGGTGAGCGGTTCTTCTCGTCCAGTTGTTTTTCCATTCAGTGCTGAACTCGTCGATTCAGTTTTCTGTCCGCGTTCCTCATATAAGCTCGATGGCGAGGGTGGGGGCGTACTGATATGTTTAACGGCTTGTTGCCCGCCACTCGCATATTCGTCTGTCAGCGCCGGAACCGGCCTAAGAGGTAGATAATCAATCGTCGGGACATCAGGAACATGCGATTGCGAATAAGCTTCAGCAGATTTGAAGGGTTGGGTGTTGAAAAATCGCAACTTGTCGCCGTAGATTGGCCGTTGTCCTTCGACCAGCAAGATCATCTTGCTTTCTGGCATTTGCCGCACTTCTTGCGGCATCATTAAATCGCGTTCGCGGATTTGTTCAATTTTTGTACGTCGAGGTAAACCGAGAATTTCTATTGTGCGGGATTCCGAACTATAGCGGATGGTTCTCTTTCCGAGAGCGCGGGATGTATATTCCGCTGTTGCCTGGTCGTTGGCACCGAGCAACAGCTGATAACCACAGTTGCCAAGCAAGGAATGACGCGAAGTCTCGCCATAAATCTCATCGAGATTTTTGAGATCCTGAATGATGATAGCAAGCTTGATATTATAGCCGGCCACATAGGGAAGCTTCGTCATAATCTCATCCATCTTTTTAAGCTGCCGAAACTCATCCAGCAAAAAATAGACAGGGAGCGAATTGGGATCGTGTTCCAGTGTCAGGATGTTCATGACTTGCTGCACGAACAATGTGAGAAGCGGGCGCAGAATCGTAATATCGGTAATATTGGGTGCAAGATAAATAGAGATAGGTCGCCGTTTCATGGCGCTAATATCCATGTCGGTTACTTCCGTCGCGGCTACGATACGTTCATTTCTAAAGGGTCTGAGCGCGTTTTGGATATCGAGGAGCGCGGATGCTGCGGCGCGTTCAGACAATGCCAGAAACGCGTTGAAGCTTTCGACGGTATATTTCGAAAGGTTCGGCTCTTTTTCCTTGATGAACTTGATTTGCGCTTGAAGATCAACGCCACTGTTCACGAAGGAAACGACTTCGCCGAGGTTGCGCCGTCCGTGATAATAGGGGCTCTCCAGAACATAGCTTATAATTCCGGCTACGACCTGTTGAGCCAAGCCCTGCCAAACTGAGTTTTCAGAGCCAACATTTTCGGGAACCAGAATGCTGGCGATATTCTGAATATCCGTTGTGCGATTACCGCGTTCGGGCCGCACAAAATCCAGAGGATTATAACGATTTGTCCTCTCCGAGCCGGGAGCGAAGAGGAAAACCTGACTGCCATTCTTCTTGCGATATCCGGCCGTCGCCTTGAAAATTTCGCCCTTCAAGTCGGATACGATCATTGACCCTTCATGCATGAGAGCGTTTGGTATGACATAGCCCGCTCCTTTTCCAGATCGTGTAGGACCGATAATCAGATGATGGCGACTGTCGAACGCTCGCAGCACAGTTCGACCAGACCTTCCGAATATGTGCCCTTTTTTGCGGAACCACTTGCCGCGACGAAGGCCCATGACGTCCTGAAAAGCTGCATCACCCAAGGGGTTCTCATGGCGTCTGAGACCGAGATGCCCCGCAAAAACGGCGGCTGCGATGGCAGGTAGTAAGGCAGCGACGGCAACACGTTGCAGAGTTGGGTTGGATGCATAAAACCAGATTTGTTGAACAGGGGCGAAAGGGTCCTCTGTGATGGTAATGTCGAAAATTCGACTGTCTTTATAAAAAACACCGAGTGCGATCCCATAGGCCAACGACCAAACTAAAAAGGCGATAACAGCACAAAATAGCAGATAAACCGCTTTGTAACCCCTGCTCATGGTTCCTCATGTCGTGCAAAATATATCTCCGATACGCCACGTTTTCCGCCGTCGCGACGCAACTGGATGACGATGGGGATGACCATCCGTATATACGACATAAGATCATGCTTCGCGTACCCGCCAGATAGCCCGGCTTGTTGCATCATCATGGCGAGCTGTTCGTATGCTCCTTGCGGAGTATCGGCATGAACTGTCGACATGGAACCTGGGTGCCCGGTGTTAATGGCGCGAAGAAATGCAAACGCTTCGGCACCGCGGATCTCGCCAACGAACAGACGGTCAGGACGCATACGAAGCGACGATTCAAGCAAGTGCTGAATTGTGACGTCAGCGGTGCCCTGCCCACCTTTTGAGGCTAACAGATGAACGCAGTTTTCCTGGGGGGGAAACAGTTCGCGGGTGTCTTCCAGCGTTATAATCCGTTCCTTCGGATGAACCGATTTAAGGCAGGCATTCAGAAAGGTTGTCTTTCCCGATGATGTGCCGCCGCTGATCAGCATTGACACTCTTTGGATAATTGCAGTGTTTATGAAATCGAAAATTCTGTTCTGCTTCAGATATTCGATGAGCACACGATCAATGTCGCCCAGTCCGCCAACAGCAACAGAAACCTTGTCCAGTGAACCGCTATCCCTATATTCCTCCAAGCTAAAATTGCTAAAGACCTGCTTGCGGATCGATATGGATCCGCCCTCCGGTGAAGCGGGTGGAAGAACGATCTGAATACGCTCACCAGTTGGTAACGCAGCGCTTAAGATGGGCGCGGATTTACTGATGAACTGGTCAGTCGCTCCGGCGACGCGTTCACCGATATTCTGAATCTCTGCTGATGAAAGAGCATGAACCTCATGGAACTCCATATGATCAGCACCAAGTCGCTCAACATAGACGTGACCTGGCTTATTAACCGAGATTTCAACGATCTTAGGATCGTTGAGGAATGGCCGCAGTGGCTCAAGTGCCCGATCCAGAAAGTAATATCTGCTTTGTGTGGTCGTTGCTGCTCTACTTATCCCTGCGTTCACGTTGAATTTCCTTCATCGCCTCTGTTACGGGATCGTCGTACATCTCTGAGAAATCAAGGTCCTGACGCACGAATATGAAAATGCGTTCGCCTTGATGGACGCTGATTGTCGGTTTGATGCGCAAGTTCTCGCTCAGAGCGGTATTTGCCATTTGAGAGAAAGTGTTGGCGATCGTCTGGCGGGCTAGTTCTTCTCCGCGTTTCGCATCATCATTGTTACGACTAAAGGCTTCACCGCTACTAAAACCTGTCAGATAGCTTGCCCCGGCGCCAACCACGGACAACATGATGGAAGCACCGAACCGTTCCCGCCATTTTTTGTCGACGATGCCAGTTAGCCCGGAACGACCTAAGCTGTCAGCTCCCATGGAATTTAGACGTACGCTGACTCCATCATCGCGAAGCAATCGTGTCCACACCACGAAAACGCGGGTCTGGCCTGTCATTACGTCGCTTTGATATTCACCGATGAGCCGGGTGCCGATCGGGATCAGAATGCGACGGCCATCAAAACCGTAGACATCTTCTGACGTGATGGCGCGAACCTGGCCTGGCAGATCGCTTACAATCGAGGTTTCGAGAATACCGGGTATCATCGTGCCTTCGGGCACAACCGCGTCGATCCGCTTGATTTTCGTAGCCTTGGCATTCCGATCAGCCATTGCCGAGGCCGTCGCCAGAAACTTACTGTTTCTGTCTTCGCCAGCAACAGTCGGTGTTTCATCTCCCATATCTCCACCGATGCCGCCATTCCCTGCCTCTGATCGCGCTTTATCCATCTGAATCAGCTTCGATTTGAACCTGCCTGGAAAATCATCAACGATCTCCGGCGCGGTCGTCTGATCGGGTTCGTTCACAGCAACTGTTGGCGGAGGAGGGGGAGGGACATTAAATGTCGTGGTGTCAACTTCCTCCGGCTCTGGTGGAGATGGTGGCGGCGGAATATTGATGATATTTGGCTCGATTGCTGTAGGTGGTTGATCCTGATCGCGCACGAATGACGGCGGTCTGAACGACGTCGTGCTAAACTCCTCATCACCCTTCACGAGATCTCGCGGCTTCTCGGAGGGCTGTTTTAGAACAAAATAAGCCATAGCTACACCGGCCAGCAGAAAGACGGCCATCGCAGCGGTTTGATTGCGCTTTGCATTCTTATTGCTGACATTGGTGTCATCAGCCGCCGTCAGTGCTTCCAATTCGGGAGACTGTTTCATCCGTTGCTGCTCCTTCTTCTCTTGGTTGCCGCTTGATCAGGTGCGGGACCCATGATGTCAGGATCTGGTGCGCCAAAATCCGGCTTTCTAAGGTTGAAGATGCAGATCCACTGATCACCGTCGCGCAGCGTGTATTGTGTTGCCGTTCCATCCACGACCAGATATTCGCCTTCCTTGCGGAAGTTCCGCAGTGTCTCGGAAAAATCACTGTTTACTGCGAAAATTGCGGGTGTCCGACCGGTGAATTTGAAGAAGGTCTTCTTGCCGTCATCAAAGATCATCGAGGGTTTGAGTTTCGTATCTCCCGTAAAAGAATAGTCGATATTGACGTTGGCCTTTTCTATTTTGGAGATATTCGGATTGGCAGCACGATATTCGGCCTCTTTGCGCATCGCTGCATTCAGATCCTTTTCGGGATAGATGAAGCGAACGCCAAAGATCTTTTTGCCGGCATCGGGGGCATAGTCGTGCAGCTCCAGAAAATAGATGCGCCTGGTCGTGACAACGTTCATGTTAGTGACGACATTCTTAGCCGTCGGCTTAACGAAGAGGATGTTGCCTTTTTCGGTTGGAGCAACCTGCCAGCTCTCCGTGTCGCCAAGCGAAATGGTCTCAAATTTTTCATCCTCATCGAAGATGATCATTGTCGATATACCGTACGTCGCAGAGATTTTGACGACATTGTTGGGCTGGTAGACAACACTGGTCACACGTGAATCCAACGAACCGGCCCTGGGCGTCTGGGCAGCCTGGGCGTGCGAAAGGAGGACGACCGAGAACGCCGCCGCTAAACGCAAGCGGTTTTTCATCCCTTGCTCCCTTCCGTAACGGTTTCCTGATCCCGCCTGTAATTATAAACCTGGAAGCCGAGAGGATTTTCAAACCGCCATTCATTGGTGGCTGGTTCGTCCGTATAGCGATAGCGCACGACAGCAATATAGTGTCTGGTGATGGCATCGGTATCGGACTTTTCAGTCGTTGAAAAACGGACGAGAGTGGTGGAATCGTTGGGGAAGGTGACAGACTTCACATCCACAAGTACACGCTTGTTCTTGCCGTAAACCTTTGCCGGATTTTTCGGGTTGGCAGCGCTATATTGCTCCTGCAATTCACGAGCGGCATCACCTGTCGATAACAGTGCTGCCGTGCCGAAGTTTGCATCAATCGCGTAAGGATCATAGCCTTCACGTGTCCTGATATACCGAACGACGTTTGCTTGGGTGATTGCGCGTGAATCCGTCAGATTTTGCGCTTTTGTCAGCCCGCTTTTGGTTTCGATATAGCCCGTAGCCTTGTCTACGACGACAATCACAGGCTCGAAAGATTTTAACGGAACCAGCATAACGAGTGCCAGCAACGCGAAAAGCGCGACGATCCCGAATATGATAGTTACGAACCATGCCACGGCCTTTGAACGTTTCGCTTTCCGGACGACTTCGTTCTCCCAACGATCACCGTCCTGAAAATAACTTCTCAATGCCGCTTCTTTGGAATCAGTCATGATCCAGCCCTTCATTTCTCATGAACCTGCAGCATCAGCGAGGCAGGCTGTTGCTGCTTATTCGGTTTTGCATTGCTTCTTTTGCGCCCTGGCTTGTCGCTGAAATCGAACCCCCGCCGCCGCTGCCAAAGCGATTGTAAAGCGACCTTCCGCCACGGTAGCTCGCACCAATCCCCCTGATGCCAGCACGCGCAACCTGCGTTGGAGTGGTGACACCTGTCATGTTAGTAATTCGTGTCGCGGCAGCTCCAATTCCGACGGCCAACCCTCCCGCAATGCCCTGAGCAAGGACCTGGATGTTCAAAAGGACAAATGCCCCGGCAAAACAAAGCAGAAGGAAGGCTGAAATATCCCCCAGCGTAAGGCGTCGCTCCGTGGCGGCAGCGGATACCTTGGTGAGTTCAGGGTCCATAGCGGCGATAAGGAAGGCGGCAACGACAAACACGAATAACGGGATCAATGCATATAGCAGGACTTGTTGGAACCACGCCTGCCCAAGACTGCGCGATTGTTCAAACAACATGCAGGCGATGAAGATAGGTGCGGTCCCGATCAGTACCCATAACATCACTTTGGCAAGAACGAGTATTGCAAGAGCGACAGCGATGAAGACTGCTACACAGGCCATAATGAGAAAGCCGACCATTGAGGGCAAAACTGAAAAATAGCCCGATTGCTCAGCAAAAGCGGACGCCGCCTCGTTTGCGGTTTTCCAGATCATGGAAAGACCATTTGTCGGTTCGGTAATTCCTGTTCCGGTGGCGATCAGGATGGCGCGGCCGACATCTTCAGGTGTATTGTTCAGCCACTTGTAGAAAAAATCGTTGAAGTATCCCCAGTTGCTGATCAATGCCAGAATGAAGACCATGCGGAATACGCGTGTAACAATTTCGGCCACGCTAATTCGCGAAGTCCCCATTATTACCTGGATACCGTAATATCCCACATAGGCGATGAGCATCACCTTAAGCAGCGGCGTGATTTCAGAGCCAATAATATTGTAAGCTTGCGATGAAAAACTCTCGCCAGAATTATCAATTCGCTCCAAAAGATCGCTCAGGAAATCATGCATAGCGGGCCCCGATTATTCCGTTGCTATCGAATTGATCGCAGCAATGGCGGTCGCTGGATCGCCATTAACAAAGGCCATAGGTCCACAGTCTTGCCGAATATCTTTAGCAAATGACGTGAGATTTGCGGGACGTTTGCAAGGCGCAGTTTTTTCCTTGACCGTTCCACAGCCGATAATGCTGGCTATGATGGCGGTGAAGATAAAAACCTTCAGGAAGCTGTTTGCGATGTTAGTTTGCACTGTACGTCAACACCTTCTTGGAATTGGAAATGTCGGTGAGGCGGCGCTGATTATCAGCCTGTAATGATGACACCGCTCCGTTCATCACGCCGATAAGTTCATTGATGGTGAGCCCTGATTGGATTTGCAGCTGCGTGTTCTGGTCGATGGACCCTTTAATATCCTTCGCTTGACCGATACTCTGCCCGGCTTGTTCAAAAGCGCTCCGGCGCGTCGTTACCGCCTGTTGCGAACCATTTACGAGTGCGGCGACACCAAGCACAGTGTTGACCATTTGTTCATAGGACTTGTCTCCGCTGAAGCTGCTATTTGCTTGCCCCGACAAGTTCTTAACGAGCTGAAGCCCGTTGATGAACGTAGACGCCACTTTCGCTATGTCACCGCTCATGCCGCCAAAATTTGGCACCCCGCCCGACATAAGGCTGTCAAGAGAGGGCATTGATGATACGCTAAAGCCATTCCCGACGGCCAGGTTTTGCATCTGGTTCGCATCGCCGCCGCGATCACCAGTCACAGCTTTCAGCGTGTCTGCAACGGTGGTGAGGATTTCCTTGTTTGTATCAAGGATCTTTTCCGTTGTTTCGGATGTTTGCTTCGCCACTTTATAATTCGATTCATCAATCACCGGCACGCCTCCTGCCGCACGAGAAGCAATGGGAGCAAACGATACGAGAGCCACGCCAATCGCAGACGCCGAAATGATCAGTCGTTTCATGTTAATCTCCCTTATTGAGGATTGAGGTTCAGTTTGATGTTCGCCTCGCGTTCACGCCGTTGAACGCAAGCCATCTCTTCAGGATTCCATTCAAGGCCGATACTGGGGTCACAGACGCCGGTCGTTTCTCGTGGCTTATCGTCTTTCTTCTTGAGCGAAGTTGATTGAGATGCGCCCGAAATGCCGCTGGCGGAAACTGCATTGCGGCTGTTGAGCAGGTCGGCCATTGAGTTGCCGAGAACAATCACCTGGTTGACCATTTCGAGGTTCGCATTTCGAGCGCCGGCATTGTGATCCCAGCTGTCTTGAATTGTGCCGGACTGCATACCGCCGAGCTGCGTGAGCCATGAGGCGACGTTGGCGCTACTTTCCTGTGTTGCCTGCGTCGTTGCCATCGAATTGATGGTGGAATTCCGCATGCCGGAATATGCTGTATCACCGCCGCCGTAGTTCATGGGCAGGTCATTTGAACCGCCGAATGCTGGAGTCCATTTCTGCGTGATATTCCGCACGTACCCCTGCGTTTCTTTGAAGGGTGGAATGCCCCCGTATTTATTCACGTTGCCAGCGCCCGCATTGTAGGCTGCAAGGGCGTGGTTAGCGTTGCCGTTATATCGCTTGAGCTGTTGTTTCAGATAACGAGCACCACCACGTAAGTTCTGTTCGATGTTATGCGGATCTACGCCCAACTCTTTTGCGGTATCAAGCATCAACTGTGCCAAACCGATAGCCCCCACGCCCGATTTCGCGCATGGATTAAAGCGGCTTTCCTGATAAACGAGCCCCAGAAATAGATTTTCGTCTACACCCTCTTCTCGCGCCACTCGTTTGACCAACCCGGAAATTTCCGGATTGGCTTTGGCGACTGCAACAGGATCATCCTTGCGCCCCGGTCGGTAGACGGCACATGTTACGCTCGTGTTGAGGGAAAATCGGTCTTTATCCGTCTTCTCGATCTCGGACGTTTTTTGATCACGAACCGTTCTTTCGGACAAGTTCGACCCGTCAATGACAGGAACGCCACCAGCCAATGCTGATAAAGGCATGGTAGTTGATGCCAAAAATATGCATAGAGCAGTTTTCCTATGCATTATTGCTCTCCCATCCGCAGAATTCAGCCAACCAGTTTTCAGGCTCATCGCCGTATCGTTCGCGCAGCGCAGCACATTCTTCGACGGTCTCTTTTCGACCCGAGAGTACTTTGACGAGATCAGGCATTTTCGAGAGATCGAGACGGGCAATGACCGAGTCATTCCCGTGCTTGACGAGAAATGTGCGCTTTTCAGGCGGAGTGTTTTTGATAAAATTGAATTCTTTAACGCTCAATCCAAAGCGTCTGATGTAGCTCTCTTCGTCAGCACGCGGGTTCGGGAAATGGATGTTCGTGGCCGACTGCTCTATAAGGGTGTGAGAAGCTTTAGCATTGGTAATGTCGGCGGCTGATTGCGTTCCAAAGCCAACAATGCCGTTGAGCTTACGAATAGTTTTTATCTTATCGATGATAAAATGACTGAATGTTTCGTCGGTGAGCAGCTGCCAGCCTTCGTCCATGAAGAACATGACAGGATCGCCGTTTAGAAGCTCATCGAGACGGTGATAAAGGTACATCAATGCAGGGGTTCGAATATCCTCGTTGCCGAGGATGCTGGTCATATCGAAACCGAAGACACTACGACCGGAGAATGACAGCACATCATGTTGTGCATTGAACAGCCATGCTTTTTCGCCGTCGATCCAAGGACGCAGCCTTGATGCCAGGTCATTCGCGCCTGCTCGCGATCTGCCTACCAAGAGGCCAGAAAGGTTTGGTAAATTGCGCTGAGCTGCCGGCTCTTCCATTATACGGGCAATCGCCCGTTCCAGTGTATCTGCGTCCTCTTGGCTGAATTCGCGGTGATCGCTTGAGCGCAACATCGATTTCAAAAGGCGAAGGAGAAAATCACGATTAGGACCGGAGTTTTCCAGCTGAAGCGGATTGAAACCAGTAGGTGTTCCCGGTGAGAGAACTTCGTAAGCTCCCCCCATGGCACGCACGAAAATCTCTGCTCCTCTGTCCTTGTCAAAGAAGACAGCTTTCGGCGTTGGGCTGACGCGCATTGCCTGTGCCAGAAGGAATGTCAGAGCAACGGTCTTGCCGGATCCAGTGGGCCCGGTGACCAAAAAATGACCGATATCGCGACGGTGAAAATTGAACCAGTATGGGGTTTGCGAGGTGGTTTCTAGTATCGTGATTGGCAGACCCCAATGAAGATTGTTCGATTGTCCGGTCGCGAAATTGTGCATTGAGGACAGGCCAGAGAAATTTGCCGATGACAGCATGGCCTTTCGTGCACGATAGCTGTGATTGCCGGGCAATTGCGCCCAGAAGGACGCTTCGAGGTTCATATCCTCGCGAAGCCAATTGATGTTCATATCGGTCAGGCAACTACCGAGTTCCGAAACTGACTTGCTCAGACCATCAAGGTCGCGAGACAGGCAAAGCAAAGAGAAATGGTGAATGCCAAAAACAGCCTCCTGGTTCATGAGACTGTTAAGCGCGAAGTCGATATCGCTTTCGACTGCACTTCCGGATTCATCGGAGGCGGCAATCTGGCGCTGAAGTCGGGTGATACGCTCCTGCGCTATCGGTTTGTCGGAAATTGTGAAGCTCTGCGTGAGGATGAATTCATGGTTTACCTGCAGTAGTCCATCAAGCATTCCCGGACCGGTGTATGGCGGATACTCTTTGATGGAGAGCATCGCGCCATAGCGATTGTCCTCATCGGTAGCGGCTTGCGTTTGCATCGCTCGCTTACCAAAATGCAGGCGCGACGTTCCGACGTAATTTCGAATTCCCATCCGCGGCAGGCGCATTTTGCGCGGCACGCCGCAGGTCAGAATTGTATTTATAAACTCGCACGGTTCGGAATAGGGCTCCCTATCGCGATAGGTTATACCAAGCTCGCGCGCCCCATATTTCTGCAGCTCGCGCGTCATGTTGGAAACGAGCTCTTCGAGTTCGGTCACGGTTTCACGCGTTTGCTGATCTCGAGCCTCAGCGCCTCCAGAACGTGTGAATGCACGACGTACTATATCGCTGAGGCCGAGTGCGCCACGCATATTAGTCCGCACGATCGAGAGATAAATTTCATTGGCGAACATGCGCTTATGGCGTAACTGGCTCATATAGCGGTTATTCAGCTGTTCGCAGAACGCATCATCGAATGCGCCGCCGATTTCCGAGTCGACCTGTCTGCGTATTACTGTCGACCAGACAGAAACGCGGCTCGATCCAAGCGCTCGAATGATCGTATTCTGAACATTAGAGCGCATATTGAGTTCGGCTTGATCTTCGGTTTGGAAAAAGAGGCCGTCGAGTTTGATGACCGACAAGAGAGCGCCGTTTTCTAAGCCGATCACTGTATCCGACATATGCCTCAGATATGGGATATGCGAAGCCATAGGCCGCTCATTATGAGCGACCTTGCCAAATCCGAGTTCTTCTCTGACGACTTTCAACATGAGCTAAGGTCCGTACGAATTTGTTCCCCAGAAGGACTTGTTGCTTGTGCGAGGCGTTTTGCGCGCGGTGACTTCAAGAACATCGAGAATTTTGTTGTCCCAAGCGCAAAGGGAGAACAGAACCACATAGTTGATCGGGGCGAGGAGCAGGGTCCAGAACGACTTGCTGACCAGCCATGCTATGATTGTGATGCCGATAACGACGACGACTGCCATATACGGGACACCCCACATGGTGGGAGAACGGGTTAACCCGATTACCAACGGGGTCAGCTGCGGCTTTACATCCTCGTACTCAGCCATTGTTAGTTTCCAACCGTGCTAATCAACTCGTCGACGATTGATGGAGCACCGAAAACAAGACCGATTCCGAGGATCACACCGCCAGCAAGAAACCAGGACAGTCGGCCAGCAAATGCGAGGAACCCGAGCGCCATCACGGCGATGATTGCAAACAGACGGCCAATTGGGCCGCTAATGAAATCAACGATGGCTTGAAACACGGTCTGAACCGGTGCGAAGGCACCACTAACGCCACCTGACCCTTGTGCCAGAGCCAAATCCGCCCCGACAATTTGCGCGGTAGCCAGCAAACCAAGGCAGACAGCCAGCTTTGAGGCGCTAATATGCCAAACCTTATTCTGTTCGTTGATCATCCTTCTCTCCTTTAAAAATGCATCACGCCACCAACGAAGGTGCCGGTTTTCTTGACTGCAATGACCCCGGATTGAGTTTCGCTCGCCATGACCGGCGAGGATCTCCGACCCCCCGCAAGGTGCTTCTTTTTCGGCGCTGGCATAGTTAAGCCAAGCTGGTAATTGAGGACCTTTGCGACGTATCCGACGGTTTCCTTGAACGGTGGAACGCCGCCGTGCTCATAAATGCGGCCTTCGCCTGCGTTGTAAGCCGCGGCAACAAGCAGGGGATTTTGGAACTCGTCCAAAAGCACCCGGAGATACTTAACGCCGCCTTCAATATTTGACGCTGGATCACAGACGTCGTGGACGCCGAAGCGCTCAGCGGTTTCCGGCATGAGCTGCATCGGCCCGCGTGCGCCTTTGTTTGAATTGCGGGAACGATCGAACTGGCTTTCTGCCCAAGTGATGGCGGTAGCAAACAGAACATCAACTTGATGTCGGCGAGCGGCCTGTTCGACCAGAGTTTTGATTTCCTGAGGTGTTAGCGGGGAGGGGCCGCATTCAGGGAGGGAATTTGCGGCCGGCTTGTTGAGAGATGAATCACCTAAACGAAAAGATGCGATCCGATTTGATGTATCCAAATTGGTAATATAATTTTGGGATCTAGGGATTGCAGTGGCACAAAATGTATTACCAATATGGTTATTTATTTTCGTGTTCCTGCCGCTGTTGTCCTCAGCGGAGACGGCGCCATCATGGCCCACGACAAGCTCTTTGCTTCCGCTTGTCCAGCGGCGGTTGAATACGGTCAAAACCGAAGGCGATCCGGATGCGTTGGGAGTTGCTGCCTTGGCGTCGCCATCTTGCGCGAAAGGCGCAATTGCGCCTCTTTCTTCTGCGCAAGTGGCGGCAATCCCCAACGGGATGAACAATGTGGCGCTTAGCAATAGCGCTTTGATTGAAAGCCTCTCCATTCTAGCCCTTTAGCTCCTGTCGCAGACCTCACATGCGCTGTTGAGGTTGCAGCGAAAACCGATTAAGTTCATAATAGAATGATACCGATTTGGCTAAGTGATACATGCTTTTTCACAAATCACAAACCCCCTATGAGTTGGCGTGGAAAATAAGCAATACGGTAAGGCTTGGAAAATGAAGGTAACCATCGCAATTGCAACGATCAGCTGTATGTTGGTAGCAACCGCAATCGCAGCGCCTGCAATCAACAAGGATTACATCAAATCGCTGGCGTCGCCCGGAAAGACTGTGCTTGTCATTGAGTATTATGACGGCGACGGAAAAGTTACGGCTCGGAAGGGGTTTGCATCCGCCTCGGGCTATAAGTCAACTTCACCGACCGAATTTCGGGTGGATGATAAGACCCTTCTGAATCTGTACGGGCTAGAAGCCTGCAAAGGCGAAATGGTCAATCGCAAGGATGATTTTGCCGGCTCTTGCACAGACTACGCTAAGCAGCAACTGCAGATCATGTTGCAGACGCCGAAGGTTCTCTTTTGTCGAGCATTTGTAAGTGAAGAGAGCGCACCAAAACAAAATGTGACGTGCTACGGCTATTACAATTACCCTGGGAGCTTGGACACCGTTGATATGCTCGAAGAGCAACTGCTCTCTCTTGGCGCGCTCCGCATTGCCAAATCGAAAGACGGGAAGCTAGAGCGTCCCGATCTGGAGAACGCGCAGAAGATTGGAGAAGACGGCTCCTATGGTATGTGGGCCGATCCGCGGGTGAAGGCCCAATGAAGCCAGCCCTATTATCGCTCTGCATGGTTCTTTTATCGACAACGGCTTTTGCAGCGACGGAGGGATATTTCGACCTCCATCCGGGTGTTACTTTGGAGTCTGGCGATACGTGGGTCTCAGAAGGTCAGCGCTATCGTCTCTATGGCGTTCAGTCATGTCTTCGGGGAACTGCTTTCACTGATACGACCGGAAGAAAGAAGGACTGCGGCGAAGCATCGCTTGCCGTATTCGCCGCTTATATCAAAGACACCAAACCGGTGTGCGCTCTTGTAGCGCAAACTGCCGATACTTCTTATGTCATTTGCTACGCCACAATCGGCGCAAATCGCCTCGATTTAGCGACGATGTTGATTACGAGCGGCTACGCTTTTGCCGGGTTGAAGGCTGACGGACTTCCCTACTATCCAGCATACGCAGTGGCCGAACAGGCTGCTCGTGAGAAGCGGGCAGGCTTGTGGCAATTCGAAGACGTCCAGCATCCTGCTATCTTGTTGAGCAAATCTGCAAACGAACGGACGAGGAATGCCCAACAATGAAATATCTGATCGTAGCAATGTCATTTGCCCTTGCATCGGAACCAGCATTCGCAGCTGATGCTATTAACAGCGCGCCAGTTGCCAGCGTATCGCTTCAATCTCGCCAGCTTGTACCGCTTCCAATCTTCAAGGGGCGTGTCGCGGTTATTGATGGTCGGAGCCTCTGGTTTCCCACCTATGCCCAACAAGTCCGTCTCGCGGATATTGACGCGTGCGAACTGCCTCAATGGGTGCTCGATCCGAAATGGACGAACAGGGACGTTACGAAAGCACCGCCGCCTGTACCCTGTGGCCCCTTAGCAAAAGCCTGGCTTAAAAGAACGATCGGGGCGTCCGCCGTCTCCTGCGCTGTCGTCGGCTATGACGCTGAGGGCACGGCACGAGCGAGATGCACATCACGGGGACGCGACCTGGCTCTCGAAATGCTTCGTGTGGGTTGGGCGAGGGTGGATTCACCCTACCTAAGCCACCCTCAATATCTAGGCTATCAGCGTGCCGCGATGTCGGCGCGATATGGCATGTGGGGAGCTTACGTTCTGGATATGAATGAGTGGCGGCGCAAGGCCGTCGACAAAACGCTCGATCGTCAGCCAATCGCGGATTTCAACTTACTCGTAGAGCGAAAAAGCGAAATATCTCCCCCGTTTGCCGATGCGCGCAGAAAACCAAAAAGGACAGACCGATAGTTGTCGGGGATGGCTCATATTCGCTCAATTTCGCACGCGATCCCATGGCCTGCTTGTTGCTGGCCATACCGCCATCGTTTTTTTCACGAACAGCGGAAAATGTCGTTCGATTAGTTCTTGATCGGCGTCTTTGCCTATCCAGCAGTATGCCGCGAAATTCCAAATCAGCGCCTGGTGTATCGCATTGGAATTCAATCGCGTTCTGCGGTCACACTTATCGCGCTATGCGACTACGCGACGAGAGATATCGTCACATCGTCCCCTTTTACTCGCTCGAGACATATTGTCTGGAGAGTTGGCTCCAACAGCTAGAATATAAGGATGATATGAAATGAAGCAGTTTCTGTTTGCACTCGCTGGCCTTGGCACTGTCGCCGTAATGCAATCCGCTGCAATTGCGCAGGACACCGGAGGGACGCCATCTTGGGGTTGCCAGGTTCTTTTGTGCGCAGCATCCTCAAACCCTTCGTGGCATGGCGTCCCTTATTGCGTCCCACCAATGACTAAACTGATCAAGGAAATGGTAAAGCCGGGTTTCTCATGGCCCATTTGCCATGAGACAAAGTCTGGCGAACCCTTATATCAGCCTTACGAGGAATGCCCATCGGGTTTTAAGGAAGCCAGCAATATGAGTGATCGCGGCGCAATGCTGTCCAACCGCTGCGAAAAGGCAATCAACACCTGCACCAACAAGATCAGGGAACAGAATAAAGAGTTTCAGCAGTACAAGGATGTTCAATATCGGGACATTGGCAACTCGGATCGAGGAAATAGTTGTCGAAAGGTCGTCTCCATTGCCCGACCTCTCCGAAAAGACCCGTACTTTTTTGACATTCCCGATTACCAAGGTCTTAAGGTGCGCTATTGGTTTAATCTGAAACTTTAAGGAGCTCAATCAACTACAACGCTCTTTGTGCTCTGATAGATAGCGTTGACATCGCAGTTGGTGCTGGCATTGCCTATTGCGCAGTCTCTACTTCTACGAGCAGCGCTAAAGCAGTTAAAGATCATCGATGCTTTTCAACACAGTGGCCACGTCGTTTTTCCCAAGGGTTAGCCGGCCGGTGATCATGGAAGCTGCGAGATAGAGCAGTTTGCTGATTGCGTCATCACGATCTTGCGGTTCATAATCAATGATCTGGCGCGGATCGTCAGTCAGTGACGATAGTTCCAGCAGTCGTTTCGTCGGGCCTGCGCTGCATTCGCCAACGCCGCCGCTTTCGTTCTTACGATTTATAACATCCCCAACTGCATCCATAATGGCCTCCGAACGTCATTTTGTGAACATGGGTGAAGCTCATAAGTGCAATTCGCAAAACTGAATTTTGACTAATTGAACAAAAAAAGGGTTATCAATAGATCCATATTCCCTAATTCTTTGGCGTTCAGTTTTGTGTCTCCTCGCACTTCGCTTAATGCGAAACTGTCATATAAAAATTCAACTAATAAAAACGTTGATTAAGGCATAATGCACGATAGGATACGAAATGCTGCGAAACGAAGCGAAATCTAAGTCGATAAGCGATTGATAAAGAACGGAAAGTTTTTTCTACCGCCGCCCAAGGATGGGAGCGATTTAAAGGAATTGTTTCAGTATTTGGCTGCCGCAGGTGCTGGTCGCTCGCTCGGAAGCGACGGTTTCCCAGTTGGACCATGGACTCCGGAATTGCTCGCTGAGGCAATAACGCTTGTCGATCCAAAAAGTACTGGGGTTGATCTTCGTACGGTGCAGCTATGGTTTCAGCAGAATGAGAAAGGAATTAGCGCTGCTAACATCGGATTGCTGGCGCGCGTTTTAAGCTGTGGCGATACAGCCCTGACAAGCGAATGGGTTATTGAATTGAGCGCCGCACAATCTCGGTTGGTCACCAAGAGACGAGAAAAGAAGAACCGTGCCGAGACGTTGGCAGAGGAAGTTCAAGATATCGTCAAAATTCAACCTTTAATAACGCCGGTTCTTACTGGCAATAATGAACGAACTAGCCCGGCGCTGGCCCGACAGTCGGAGGCAGTTTTTAGCGAGGGATCTCCCTTGAATCTTCCCGCTGCTGTTTTTGCGGGAATGTCAGCCTTGGGTTTTTTGTCGTATATCATCGGTATTCACAACGTGTCGTTCACCCGTTCGGATGGCGTCATCAAGCAAGTCGGGTTCCTTTGGGCTTCGAACTGGACACTTGTGTTTATGGTTTTTCTGCCACTTTTCCTCGCCTTCGTATCGGAACTGGTAACTTCATGGAAACATGAAAAGCGATTGAAGTTTGCCCAAGGTACACGGGAGAATAGTAACCTCGCATGGCAGTCACATATTGATGCCTTATCAAGTTCATTTTGGGCGGTGTTTCTAATTTGCTTCCTCTTTGCAGGCGTCTTTCAATGGATTGGTGTTTGTTTGATGCCTCTCATCAACGGTGGCGGTAATTTCGCAATCGATTGGGATACGATCGCGCTCGTCCGCCCTGGCGTTGTGACGGTTCCTGTGGCAATTATATTTACCGCCTTTGCCTATCTCTATATGAGCCTTTCCTTTTTCCTCTTCTTCGCAGGCCTCATTCTGCTTTATTCGGTCATCAATGACCTATGGAAAATACGCGAAGCTAGAAAAACAAAGTCGGATGTAAACTTCCAGGCAGATCTAAAAGGAGTCACGTTATGGGTCATGCGCTGGGTTTTCCGCTGCGCTATTTTAGGACTCTTGATTGCCACTGTCATGAAATTACAAAGCTCTTATCTGGCTTCCGACGGCTCGAGTGTTGTTTCCTGGATGATCAGTGATTTCTTATCTATTCTGTATGAGCGCGCAGAGGTGCACAGCCAAATTAGCTATCGGATGCCGACACATTACAGCAGCCTGTTAATAGCCATCTCAACCTGTTTCGTCTTTCTATGTGGGGTTGTTCGTGCGGGAGCGGGAAACCAACTCAAAGTCCCATTATGGAGAATGACCGCAGTAGTGGCCCTTCTGTTTGCAAGCTATTTGTCCGTTGATGCATTTTCCGGTTTCTCGGTTCTGATGTTTATTGCACTTTTTATTAGTATCTACAGCTTGTTCGATCCAGAACTTGATCCCCGGCGTAAGAGTGAGGTTATCAATCAAAGTGTTTCATAGTTGGCTTGATCGATGGGATGAGAAACGCGCACAACGCGGAGACGACGTCAAAAAGACAACGACCGTCAGTCTTGATGCAGAACATGCGTTTCCGGGCGCTACGAATATTTCCAATATCGAGGAATTCTGCAAGCTCGGGGTGCAGGCCTCGGCGACGCCATCGTTCTTCAGATCGCCCCTTAGCAATGATAAAGATTTTGAACGGGCAGGGGATTTCCTCAAATTTCCATCGGAGATTTCGACAGACGTTTCAGAAAACAACTTGGTCTGGTCCAAGATCACCGAAAGTGGCTCGCGAAACAAAGCACTGGTGATATTTCATCACTGGAACGCATCATCGCGCAACCGTCAGATAGCAAGTTATATGTCGAAGAGAGGCATTATGGTTGTCGAGATTGCAATGCCTTATCATTTTGAACGGAGCCGTCCCGGGTCCAAATACGCTGATTACATGCTGAGCGCAAATCACGGCCGAACGATCCAGTCACTGCGGCAGGCCGTGTGGGATGGACAGAAGCTCATTCGCTGGCTGAAAAGCGAAGGATATCAAGAAATCTCAGTGCTTGGATTGAGCCTAGGGTCATGGGTCGCAGGACTAATTGCAGCCCACGACGTCAACGTATCAAAAGCCTCATTGTTTCTTACAGCCGGAAGTCTGGCTGATATGGTATGGACAGGGCGAGCAACGCGAGCTATCCGCGAGAGTTTAGAGCCTGCGATTGACCTGCCTAATTTGCGTAGGGCATGGGCACCGCTTGATCTGGGAAATTACGCCTACAGTCTCGCCCGTCCTGATCTGCAACTCCAGATTGTTTTGGCAAAAAGAGATAAAGTAGTGTTGCCAAAATTATCGACTGCTCTACTCGAACGACTGTATAAAGCAGGCGCACAGCCCGATGTATTGCAATTAAATTGTGGTCACTACTCACTGTCAATCCCTCCCTACATAATAAAGGCCGGAATCAATCTGCAGCGATTTGTTACTTCAAACCCTATAGAAGAAACTGTTGGATAATCAGTTACGATTTCCGCTTCTAATTCTATCTATCTATCTATCTATCTAACTGTCTAACCTTGGCCGATGACATTGAATCAATGGCCTTTGGCGGAGCAGGCGCGCCAATTTGGATGATAATCGATCTCGGCTGGACCGTTGAGTTCCAAGGCCAAAGCCTTCTCAATCATTTTGGATCCAAAGTCAGTTTTTGTTGGAGGAACAACTTCCGGACTGCCGATTTCTTCCCAACGCAACCAAATTCTTTCTGGTGAGGCTCCATCGACAAAATCCCAACTCAAGATGTCACAACCTTTGCTATTCGACAGAGCCTCATATTTATAGCATTGGTTGCGAGTTGATCTAGCTTAAGAACAAATGCCAGGTTAGGCAAGGTGATAGTTAAACCCTTAGGCCACCGAAAATGAAACTCTCTTTCAATCCATTCTTAGATGATGCCAAAGAGCATGAGAATTTAGCTCGTCGGTGAGCAGACTGAAGCATGTGCATTGCGCAGCTGTGGCGCAGGACATGGCGGGATATTGACTTCGTCGCCAGCGTGGCCGCGACGCTGACGGCGGCGACGGCTTGCTTTTCGAGGATGTATTCGACACAGGAGCGCGTCATCATCCTGCCAGGGTTATTCAGGAAGAGCGCCGTGTCGCCATCGTCGGGTTTAACTGCGATCCAGGCGCGGATTGCGGCAGCAGTCTCCTGCCAGACCGGAATCACGCGCTCTCGTCTTCTTTTGCCGATCATACCGATGCTGTCCGGAGGCCGCCCGTCGAACTGTTCGAGGGTGAGACTGACTAGTTGGGACACGAGCAGCCCGCCGGCGAAAGCCAGATGTAAGATGGCTGGATCGCGAATTCCTGAGGTGATCAGCTCATCCGGAGCATTGAGCAGCGCTTGTAAATTGGTGCGCGAAAGCGAAGCAACGAGCGCCTCGTCAATCTTCTTCATCGGAATGGCGTGCACACGAAGGGCCTGATTCAGCACCGCGGGTGCGCGATGTTCGAGATAGCGGAAGAACGACTTCACAGCAGCCAGCCTGACGTTGCGCGATCAGGCATTATTACCGCGCGTCTCTTCGATGTGCTCGAGAAAGCCGAGGATTATCCTTACGTCTATATCGTCGATCTGCAGCAGACACGGTCGCTTGCTTAATCTTCCTTGTGCGAACGCCACCAGCAGCTGGAAGCTATAGGCATAAGCATCTCAAATGTGAACGCTTGCGTGTCGTTCCCGGGGAAGATGCTCTGGCGGTAAGGCGGTAAGGTGCTGGTCAAGCTGGTTCATTCCGTTACTCCTCGATGCAAAGCATCGCCGGCTTCCGACATAAGCTCGTGGTTGACGCAGGTTATTTTCTCCATTGTTATCCATCTGGTTTGCAGACCGCGTTGCAACAAAAATAATAGGCATTTTCGCGGATGCTTTTGACCTGTCAAAGTTTACACTTGCGGGCAATTGCTTTTAGCAATTACTGCGAAACATCCTTTCCATATTCCAGATTTATGTCGGTCGAGAATCCGCGACTTCTGCTGCCCCAAAGATAGAAACCAATTGCTCCGGCGTCATCGCTCCATCTTCTTCGACCGCCTGTCGCAACCCGATGCCATCGCGCAATGCCCGCTTCGCCAGATTTGCCGACTTTGTATACCCGAAAATAGGATTGAGGGAGGCGGCAAGTATGAGCGAGTCATCGTACAGCGAGCGGCATCGATCAGCGTCGGCCTCGATGCCGTCGACGCAGCGGACCTTAAAAATATCTATGCCTTTCTGAAGCAGCCTCATGGACTGCAGGATATTCAGAACAATCACCGGCTCCATTGCATTCAGTTGAAGTTGTCCTGCGCTTGCTGCCAAAGTCACGGTCAAATCGTTCCCGACGATTTGAAATCCTATCTGATTCATCATTTCAGGTATCACGGGATTTACTTTACCCGGCATGATCGACGAACCTGCCTGCATAGCAGGCAATTTGATTTCGCCGAGCCCGGCCCTGGGTCCGCTCGCAAGCAATCTCAGGTCATTGCAAATTTTCGAAAGCTTGACCGCAATCCGCTTGAGGACGCTCGATACAGTCACAAACGCACCCGTATCCGATGTCGCTTCAACCAGATTACGAGCAGGTCGCAACGGAACTCCAGAGATGTTTGAGAGATGAACACAGGCGATTTTGGAAAAGCCTTGCGGAGCGTTGAGGCCCGTTCCAATAGCGGTCCCACCCAAATTCACTTCCGCCATTAGCTGCAATGTCACCTCCAGCAACAGGACATCTTCTTCGAGCGTTTCAGCAAAAGCATCAAATTCCTGACCCAGTGTCATCGGGACAGCATCCTGAAGCTGAGTGCGGCCGACTTTGATGACGTCGGCAAATTCTACTGCCTTATGGCGGAAAGACGAGACTAGCGCACGCTGGGATTTCAGCAGGCTTCCGAACTCTCGCAACACGGTCAACCTGATTGCAGTCGGATAAACATCGTTGGTCGATTGTGACAAGTTAACATGATCATTGGGATGGATAACGTTGTACTCTCCCGGCAATCGCCCAAGTTCAAGCAACGCTATGTTCGTAATTACCTCATTCGCATTCATGTTCGTTGATGTACCGGCACCACCCTGCATCATATCGACAGGGAAATGTGGATGAAGAAGTTCACGATTGATCAGTTTGTCACAAGCGCGTGATATGGCTCCACCGATTTCGGGTGCGAGCAAACCAAGTTCGAGATTTGCAGCAACCGCCGCCTTTTTGACCATCGCCAAGGCTGCAATGAACTCCGGAAAATCCTGAAGTCGAATACCTGATACCGCGAAATTCTGAACAGCCCTTGCCGTGTGTACGCCGTAAAGCATTCCATCTGGCACGCTTACCTCTCCAAGGAGGTCAACTTCTATTCGCGCATTCATGTCGGTCTCTTCCCTCTTCCCAGACAAGGTATTGATTACAAACCGCTGTGGACTCTTTGCTGGATGAAAGCAGCGTTATTTCCGGCTGTATTGTGCTGGAGATGGATTTCTATCAGGATCTGTTGATGCAGACGACCTTTGGCTGGGTCATATCCTCGAATGCGAAACGAACGCCTTCTCGACCCATACTTCCATATTTTGATCCACCAAATGGCATTGCGTCGAAGCGATAGTCTGATGAGTCGTTGATCATCACACCACCCGCATCGATTTTATCTGCCGCATCCAGCGCATCTGCCAGATTATTCGTAAAGATGCCGGCATGCAGACTGTATTCGGTGTCGTTGGCCATATTTATGGCCTCGTCAATCGTCTCGAATGGCGCAAGCATCACGATGGGAGCAAAAACCTCCTCATACCAAAGGGGGCATGTCATCGGCGTCCCTTCAAGAACAGTCGGATGATAAACTGAGCCTTCACGACGATTCCCACACAGGAGCGATGCACCACTAGCTATGGCACTGTTGACCGTCTTTTCTGCACGCTCCGCGGCTTGTGCAGAGATCATTGGTCCAACATCCACGCTTTCAAGCAAAGGGTTGCCAGCCTTTAACTTCTCGGTCTCTTTGACAAATGCGTACCGGAATTTGTCGTAAATCGTGGAGTGCACAAGAATGCGCTGCGCGCCGATGCAATTTTGACCGGCAGCCCAGAAAGCGCCTGACACGCAGCTTTCTACTGCCTTTTTAAACTGGCAATCAGACATGACGATGACCGGTGCATTGCCGCCTAATTCCATCGATATCTTTTTCAAACCCGCTATGCGGGTAATGGCCTCGCCGGCCGCAAAACCACCGGTAAACGAAACCATTCTGACATCTCGAGCCGCGACCAGTGCTTTGCCAAGCTCGACACCGCCGATAGCGATAGTAATGATCTCTTCCGGTAAACCTGCCTCGATAAGCGCCTGCACAAGATTGATTGCTGACAGCGGGGTCAGTTCAGAGGGTTTCAGCAAAACTGAATTTCCGCCTGCAATTGCTGGTCCCAACTTGTGAGCTACGAGATTAAGAGGATCGTTATAGGGCGTTATCGCAGCGATAATTCCTAACGGCTCCCTCGTAAACCAACCCTGTCGCTGCTCAGAACCAGCATAAGCATCGAAAGGAACAACTTCACCGGCATTCCGCTTCGCCTCATCGGCGGATAGCTTCAACGTATTGATGCAGCGGGAGACTTCTTTTTGCGCCTGCGAGATCGTCTTTCCGGCTTCAAGCACGATAGTGCGCGCGAAAGCATCCTGACGGCTTTCAACGATGTGTGCGGTTCGCTCAAGGATACTTGATCTGGCGTGGCGGGGCAGTTCGCGAGAAAGTGCTGCCCCTTGTTTCGCGCGCGATAACAACACATCGATTTCATGGGCACCAACGACAGGTACTGTTCCAACGACAGAGCCGTCGAAAGCGTTCATTACGAACATGGTGTCTGAACTTTTAGCCTTCAGCGTCACGGCGGTCATGTGTAAATCCTTTTTGATGCGGCTGGGCGAGATGTAAATACAAGTCGTTTTTGGGAGGGGTGCATCACATAGTGACAGCTGCTGGCAATCGTGGTGAGGTTCTTCATTGAAGCCGCTCAGTTGCGAGCGGCTTCAGACATAGTTTGCTACTGGAGTACTATGTATGTTTCAAAATTTAGAGCGTTCTCGTGCGGTGTCCGCAATGGCGTCTTGCTTTAGATCTTGACGCCTTGCTTCACCAGTTCGTCCATCACAGAGCGAACAGCGCTTTCAGCGATGGACACGATCTCATCAACCTCGGATTTGGTGATGACTAGTGGCGGTGCGAAGCCAAGAATATCGCCATGAGGCATCGCGCGGGCTATGAGGCCCCGGTCTCTCGCCGCCTTGGAAACGCGTGCTCCAACCTTGAGTGAAGCGTCGAAACGCTGCTTTTCCTCACGATCCGCCACGAATTCAATGGCACCCATCAGACCTACGCCGCGAACTTCACCGACGATTGGCAATTGCGCGAACTTGTCCTTCAGTTGAGCTTGAAAGTAGCTCCCGACTTCGCGCGCGTTACCTGGAAGGTCTTCCTTCTCGACAATGTCAAGAACAGCGTTGGCTGCAGCGGCGCCGATGGGGTGGCCTGAATATGTGTAGCCATGCGAAAATGCACCGACGCGCTCCGCACCATCTTCGAGTACCTGATAAACCTTCTCGCTGATGATCGAGGCGGAAAGCGGGAAGTAGGCTGACGTCAGCCCCTTCGCGATTGTGATCAGATCGGGCTGAATACCGTAATGCTGAGACCCGAACATCGATCCAGTGCGGCCAAATCCAGTGATGACTTCATCCGCGATCAAGAGAACATCATGCTTTTGAAGAACGGCCTGAATAGCTGCCCAATACCCTTCCGGCGGGGGTGTGATGCCACCCGTGCCAAGGACTGGCTCGGCAATGAACGCGCCGACATTGTCGGGTCCCAGCTTTTCAATGAGCTGATCGAGTTCAATTGCGCGACGCGCGGAAAACTCACTTTCCGTCTCACCCGGATTTGCACCCCAGTAATGATGCGGAACGCCAGCATGGGTGATCTGCGGCAACGGCAAATCCATGTGATCATGATAAAAGCTCATGCCTGTCATCGATCCGGAAATCACGCTGCAACCGTGATAGCCACGTTCACGGGAAATGATCTTCTTTTTTGTCGGCTTGCCACGAAGGTTATTATAGTACCAGACGAGCTTGGCATTGGTCTCGTTTGCATCAGAACCCGACATTCCATAGAACACCTTGCTCATCTTGCCAGGCGCCATCTTTACGAGACGGTCGGAGAGAGTAGCGAGTTCATCCGTGGTGTGAGCCGCATAGGAATGATAGTAAGCAAGCCTGTAGGCCTGACGGGAGATCGCCTCAGCGACTTCAGTCCGCCCGTATCCGACGTTAACGCAGTAAAGACCGGCGAAGCCGTCGATCAATTGATTACCATGAGCATCTGTAATCCGGATACCCTTACCGGTCTCAACGATCGTCGGATCACCCAGCTTTCCACTTGCAAAGTCCTTCAACTGCGTAAAGGGATGGAGGACTGATTTTCTGTCCTTCTCGTTGATATCCTGGATATTGATGGTCATGCTTATTTCCTTTCGTATAGCGTTCAGCAGGCCTAATTGATACATGGCTTGCATCCACGTTCTTGAGCCAAGTGCCGAAGCCCAACTAATTTGTCGTCACGCAAAATACCGCGGGTTCGCGTGTGTCCGCAAACAATTCTATAATGTTGTTTTGTTTCGGATATTGCAATTTCATGTTAGATTACGCAGTAGTTACGCGTTTTTCTAATTTTCGTGCAGGATTTCTTTATGGTTGAGCTGGATCGCGTGGACTTGGCCCTTTTGAAGGCAGTTCAGAAAAACAATCGTTTGACATCGGAAGAACTTGCCGAGTCAGTTCATTTGTCACCTACCGCCTGCCAAAGGCGATTGAAACGACTGAGGGCGGAAGGTGTTATCGAGGCGGATGTATCCATCATATCTCCCAAAGCAGTCGGCCGACATATCACGATGATCGTACTCGTTTCGCTCGAAAGGGAGCGTGCAGACATCGTTGATCGGTTCAAGACAGCCATCCGCAACACCCGTGAGGTTATGATTGGATACTATGTGACTGGCGATGCAGATTTTATCCTCGTTGTAACGGCAAAGGACATGGAAGATTACGAGCAATTCACGCGGCGGTTTTTCTACGAAAACAACGACATCAAGGGATTTAAAACAATGGTCGTCATGGACCGGGTGAAAGCGGGCTTTTCGTTACCGATTGGGAATCAGTAGAGAGTGATAGACCGCGCCAAAACATTGACATTGGAATTCGATGTGTCGAAACGGACGGTCGATGGGAAGCGATGGAAGGATGCCAATTCTACCATTTTATTCAGGTGGTGAACTGAAAATGCCGCTCAATGAGTGGCACCTGAAAAATTAGCGGCGCGTGATTTCAGCAAAATGATTTTGCTTGTATTCATGGGGGTCATTTCGGCAGTGTAGTCACGCCATAATGCGAATGCATCGTGACATACCTGGCGATAAGGATACAGCGTAAAGTTTCTGGCGAAAAGGATGGAAAATCAGGTTGATCTGATCGTGAGTGGTAAGGAACCTTGCGAATGTCGCGCTGACTTTAACAGGCTAAATACCTTTTCGCGTTGGCCTATGCGAGACTTCGATGGCGTTAATCAGGCCTTAATGGAGCGGTTGATGCGCATTTGGCGCTAGGCTGTGTACTGGCTTGATGTAACTGCGCAATTTGTCCGTCACGACGACACGTGGTTAACCGAATTGTCTGACCAGTCTAGTGAAAAAGCGCTTAGCGGCCTTGGTATTACAGCGCGTTTTAACCAGAATATCATGAACATCACAATCTGCATCAATTGTCCGCCAAAGCCAGAATTTCTTTCCGGCGATAGTGATGACGACCTCATCGATATGCCATTTGTCGTTAGGCTGTGGTCGATGCCGGCGGATACAGTCTGCAAAATGATGGCCAAAACAGTTGATATAGCGGCGAATGGGTTCCCGGCTGGCATGCCGCCACGCTCAACAAAAAGATCTTCCACATAGGCCGTTCCCAATACAAATCGGTGATAAGACCGAACTGCCTAGGCAACAATTTCACGCGGAAAACTACAACCCTTCAACCGGTGGAAGGTGCTGGGTAATCTCATTAAGGATTGATACTTTAAATGAAATGGTCAAACAACTTGGCAGTACCACAGTCACTTATGGACACGAGAAGGATGTTAGTATCTGGCTGGCATCATTGATCTTTATTCACAGCGCGTTGTGGGGTGAGCTTTTAGCGACCGTCTGAAAAAGAAAATATTGCATTACAGGCATTGAATAGAGCAAATTGATTTGCGGAATCCAGAGCCCAGCTTCTTTCTTCATACAGATCGCGGCCGTCAATACTGTTCTGATGGCTATCAAAGGTGGCTATATCAGTTCAAATTCAAAGTCCCAAGGTGAGGGAAGGAAAATGGTGGGATAATGATGTGTCAGGAACATTATTTAAAACATTGAAAGAGGATCTAATTTGGCGACGTTTGTGTCAAAGACGTCAGCGGCTGACCGATAGGCTTTTAAATACATCAACGGCTTTTACTTTATACACAGAAGGCATTCGACATACGATGTATATAGCCGGCTCAATTTAAAAAAATTACGGCCGAAAAGAGATGGTGAGGCGGAATTAAGGCGTCACAAGTCCAGAAAACGAAGTTTAGTTTTATTCCGAACGGAATTCGGCATAATAATCTATAAAGAAAGGTAGCGATCTACAGATCGCTACCTTTTTCAATATTTTAGTAAGCTCTTTCGTAGGCAATACATGCGTCTTGCTCTGAAAGCCCTTCGACGTGTTTTATTTCACGCAGCTTGTGTTTGACGTAAACGTCTGCGAATCCTTCGGGAAACCATCCCCTTACGACATCGTTGGCCGAAAACCGGTCGAGTGCATCTTGCAGGCTCTGTGGTAAACGCACGAGCCCACTTGCTGAAAGTTCGTCGCTGCATAGCTTTGTCAAGTCTTCGGTTGTCGCATCCGGGACAAGCAGGTTTTCCTTGATGCCTTGCGTGCCGGCATAAACAAGTGCCGCGAGTTGAAGATAAGGGCTTGCCGTCGCATCTGCAGCCCGGAATTCGAAGTTGAATTGAGAGGCTTTTGCGATGTCGCTGATGTCCGAAACCGGGCATATACGTACTGAGGCCTCGCGATCGCGGAAGCCTAGATTGTTAAAAGCTGCACTCCACCTATTGGGTGTCAGGCGAAGGTAAGACACAACGCTAGGCGCCGTTATCGCTATGATACTGTCCAGATACTTTAATATTCCCGCTACAAACTTGCCCGCGACGGGTGAGAGTTCGTGTTTGCAGTCGCCGTCCCACGTTGCCGGGTTGCCTTCCTTGTCAAGAAAGCTCATATGAATATGCACGCCGTTGCCAACGCCTGCAGGATCGCGGATGGGAGTAAACGTCGGCTGTCGTCCTAGAGCATGTGCAACCATACCAACTACTTCACGCGTGATCACGGAATGGTCGGCCACTGTGACCCCGTGTTGCGGGTTCATTGTAACCTCATATTGGTTGGCGCCGAATTCCCGTAGGATCGTGTCGGGTGAAACGCCTGCCTGCCGCATAGCGGCAATCACGGACTCGCAAAATTCTCGTTCTGCGCGAAATCCAGAGAGCGTAAAAGCACCGTGCCCATCATCACCCAAATTTCTAAACTGAAACTCATGTTCAAACGCACCAAACAAAGTCAGCCCGCTGACCTCCTCGAACTTTGCTAGTGCATCCTGAAGGATCGAACGCGTGCAGAACTCCCAAGGACGACCGTCCGTGTAGCAGATATTTCCGAGAACGAATTGCTCAGGAGGAATGTTGTCGCCGCTTTCAATAGAGACTTTTGTTCCCGCGTCGGGGATAAGAACAAGATCACCTAGCGAGCCGAACGGGCTTTCTGCCAGCACGTCGAAGCAGGTAATTTGCACATTGGTAGGCGTCCAGCCTACGCCTCGGCGCAAACGCTTGTCGAACTGCTTAGATGGGAAGGCCTTGCCACGCACTTTGCCGGCAAGATCGCTGCAGCATGCGATTATCATTTCTTCACGTTTCATTTGTTCCCTCAAAATCAATAGCTGAGTTGGGTTCTTCTCCGGGCGATGGGAAATCGATTCGAACTTCGTCCCATGCCTTGATCCTTGCCTGGGTGGAGGCCCAGTCGAATTCGGAAACTTTAACTATTACCGCTTCTAAGAAAGCATTAGCCGCTGCAACAGTGTCCCAAGCTGTGCCGGCATCGATCGGGAGTGCGATGATCTCATTGCTATGTCGTGCTATCGGCGACATCCATTTATCGGTTATCAGGATGATCGTCGCTTGGCGTTTACGCGAAATCATCTCTGCGAGAGCGGCAAGGTTTGACTGGTATCGGCGGAAATCAAAAAGTATAATAATGTCCTTCTTGCGCATTCTAAGAATATGCTCCGGCCAATACTCAGGATTATCGGGGATGTGATAGATCTGACTTCGTATTTGCCGCAGATGGATTGAGAGGAATGCCGCCAATGTATTGGACACACGCCCACCGAGGAGAAATACATTGCGGCTAGTGTCAGCGATTAGTCGGCAAACCTGATCGAACTGCTCCTGAGATATAGTCTCCGACATTTCCCCAAGAATTATTTTCAGGCGACTTGCATAGTCGACCAAAAACTCTGCCTCCGCTGGCGACTGTCGGATTTTTAGATCAAGGGGGGACTGATTGCCTTCCTTCAGTTCTCCGATCAACTGCCTCTGGAAGTCCTGATATCCTCCGCCACCAATCTTTAACACAAAACGCGTGATCGAGGCAGAACTTACCCCAGTACGCTCTGCAAGCTCCTGAATGGGGAGCAGTCCACTAAAAGGATAGTCAGCTAAGATTGCTTGAGCGATTTTTCGTTCACTGGCAGTCAACTGTTCCGTCATTTTGCGTAGGCGCGCTCTAATAGTCTGCATTTTCCTCTCCCTACTATCATATAACCCAAACGAAAGTTTTTTGTCAAACGATTTATAAATTCAATTATTGAATGAAAACATTCATTCAAAGCGTGTTTACGCGATTTTATTTACCATACACTTAGCAGTGTCTCTATCAGTCTATACCGAAAGCTGAATATGAAAATATTATATCAGAATATCATTTTGAAGTTGACATTGATGAAAAACATTCGTCTATTGTAATCATTCACAGCCGCGCCAGGATAGTCTCGGAAAGCAACCAATATCATTGGCGGTTGCAGTAACAGCGGTGCCAGATGCCCACTTCAAATGGGACAGCGTGAAAAATTCTGGGCCGTGATGCTCGGGACAAAGAGGGGGTTGGCGGCGTGGGGTTTATTACTGACGCGGCGCATTTGCGTGGCAGCATGGTGGTCGCCATTTATCTTCCGACCAGTTGCCGAGGGGGGTACGGTTACGACGAAACGTAGAAATTCCTTTGCTGCTCAAGACAACGAAGGCCATTGCTACCTCTGTCCTCGATTGGTGAGGCACGAGTTAAGTCGCCGGAAATCAATAAGCCAACACCGCCCGCTGGTGAGGAAAAGATCGCTATGCTTTTTGGCGCAGAGATCCTGATGTTCGACTAGCAGAAACGAAAACAAAAATGTCAATAAACGGAGTTATACATGCGTGACGACAGCCGCTTTCATCTTTCTGAAAGCGATCCGGACCCGCTGGAGGTCGTTGGCGAGCACCACCGCGGCCACTTCTTTCTGACCTGCGAGCACGCGGGCAGGGCGATTCCGTCATGCTTAGGTGACCTTGACATCGATCGCCAGGAAATGGATCGGCACATTGCCTATGATGTTGGTGCAGAAGCAGTCTCTCGCAAACTATCCGACATGCTCGGCGCGCCACTTTATATCCAGCGTTACAGTCGACTCGTTATCGACTGTAACCGCCCCGCTCGTGCGAGCGATTCGATTCCCGAGATGAGCGATGGAACGGTTATTCCGAAGAATAGCAACTTATCTCCTGAGGATCGCCAACGGCGGTATACGCTGATCCACCGCCCTTATCACGATGCAGTGGGAGATGCCTTGGGTCGACGCACTATGCAGAATGATGGACCAATTCTTCTTGCCATCCACAGCTTCACCCCGATGATGCGAAGTACGGGTGAGGATAGGGAGTACGAGCTCGGCCTCCTTTTTAACCGGGACAATCGGTTTGCCCGTGCGATGCTCGAGCAGGTTAATGAGAAATTTCCTGAGATCAAAGTGGCGTTGAACGTTCCTTACACCGTCGATGATCTATCGGACTACACTATACCGGTCCATGGTGAGTTGCGGGGAATTCCGCATGTCCTCATCGAAATCAGGAACGATCTTATCTCAAATCAGGCCGGCCAATCACGCTGGGCAGATATCATTTCGCAAACGGCGTACGCCGCTGCTGTCAGAATGGAGCTTACGAAGAATGGACTATAATCAATTGACGACCCGTCACGTGAAGCTCGACCCGAAAAGCTCGGCAATCCTCTTCATCGATGTCCAAAACTTTTGTGCGAGACGCGACGGTGGCGAGTTCAAAGAAGTATCTGCGACCGAGATGGAGACCAAATACGCCTACTACTTCGACCGCCTGGCGACGGTCGCAGTCCCCAATATGCAACGGTTGCTGGCGCAGTTCCGTGAGGTTGGCATCGAGGTCCTCCACACGACGATCGAAAGCTTGACGCTTGATGGTCGCGACCGCAGCCTGGATTACAAAATCACCGGGTTCAATGTTCCAAAGGGATCATGGGACGGAAGGGTGATTGACGAGCTTCAGCCGCTTGAAGACGAGATCATATTGCCGAAAAGCTCTTCTAGCGTGTTCATTTCGACTCACATCGACTACTTGCTGCGCAACCTTGGAGTTCGTCAACTTGTCCTGTGCGGTCTACTGACCGATCAGTGCGTTGAATCTGCGGTCCGTGACGCTTGCGATCTTGGTTACCTGGTGACTTTGGTCCCCGACGCTTGCGCAAGCTACACGCCTGAGCGGGAGCAATTTTCGCTTAACGCCATCAAAGGTTACTGCCGCCAACTTTCGACTGACGAACTGCTCGCAGAAATCAAGGAGCTCGGTTCGAAAAGGTAACTCCACCGGCTCCGCGAAACGCTGGGTCACACCGATCTGATCAAAAACAAAAGGGGAATGAAAAAATGCGTAAATTCATACAGATTCTCGCCGCGACGTCTGTTGCGGCGCTCCTGGCAAGTGCAGCTAAAGCCGATGACAGTAAGATCGTTATTGGTGGCGCGCTATCGCTTACGGGTGTCCAAGCTTCTCTCGACACCCCCAGCTACAAGGGCGCACAGGTCGCCGTCAAATATCTGAACGACAATGGCGGCATTTTGGGTAAGCAGGTCGAGTTCGTCAATATCGACGGCAAGTCCGACCCTGTAACAGTCGGAAACGTAGCAGTAGAATTGATAGAGAAGGGCGCTCAGGTCATCGTTGCGCCATGCGACTTCGATTTCGGCAGCCCGGCAAGCCGAGAAGCGCAGAACGCTGGCTTGGTAGGAATCTCCACCTGCGCTTCTGATCCGCTCTACAGTTCATGGTCGCTCGGTGACAAGCAGTTCACCTTGTCGATGTGGAACACGACGATGGGGGCGGTTGCTGCCGACTATGCAACCAAGGAGCGAGGTTGGAAGACAGCTTATGTCGTGACTGACCAGTTCATTGCCTACACCAAATCTCTTTCTAAATACTTCATTGAGCAGTTTAAGAAGAATGGTGGAGAAATCATTCTCGAAGACACCTACACCAACGGTGACAATAATTTCTCTGCACAGCTCGCCCGGCTCAAGGCGCTCGGCAAGAAACCCGATGTCATCTTCGTATCCTCCTATGGTACGGATATTGCTGTGATTGTTCGCGCGCTTCGCGAGATTGGCTACGACGCTCCCATCCTTGGCGGTGATGTCTATGACGATCCCGCTTTACATCAGGCACTCGGCGAAAAGATGGGCAATAACATTTACTTCGTCACTCACACCTGGGCGGGCGAGGGCGCGAGCGATGACATGGAGAAATTCCAGGCTCTCTATAAGGACATGTTCAAGTCAGAGCCTGACACAGCTTTCGTTGCAACCGGTTGGGACACCATCATGATGATCGCGCAGGCAGCGAAGGCAGCGGGATCTGTAGAGGGGGCTGCCCTCGCCAAGGGTCTTGAAGATCAGCAGTTCAAGCTTCTTACGGGCGACCTCGACTACGGAACCGCTGACGAAGGCCACGTCCCGAATAAGGCGGCTGCACTTATTGAACTGCAGGGCGGCCAGCCAAAGTTTCTTGGCTGGCGCAAACCCGAAACTCTCCCGGCACCTTGATCTGACATGCTGCCGGACACGGTGTCCGGCAGCTTACCCATAGGATTGGACATGAACGCAACGCTTAATGTAGCGGGCGCGACGGTAGAATTTTCGGGGCTACGCGCACTGGATAACGTCTCGCTTTCCCTTGCACCTTGCGAGATCGTCGGCTTGATCGGTCCGAATGGTTCCGGCAAGACCACCCTTATCAACGCGATCACAGGTCAAGTCCCGATCACTTCCGGATCGATTACCCTCGGTGACCGAACTATTTCGGGACTGAGGCCGCGTCAGATTGCGCTAGGAGGCATCAGTCGATCGTTCCAGATCGTTCGACTGTTCAACAATATGACTGTTATCGAGAATATCGAGGCGGCCGCGATAGCCCGAGGCGATAGTTTACGGAGCTCGCGCCTGACGGCTGAACGGCTCATCGAGGAGTTCAAACTCGAAGCGAAGGCGCACGACGTTGCTCTAGCCTTGAACTACGGCGACAAGCGACGCGTCGAAATTGCCAGGGCGTTGGCATCAAATCCGAAATTTTTGCTACTCGACGAGCCGGCTGCGGGAATGAACGACGCAGAAACTGAGCTACTGCTCCATACGCTGACACATCTGCCTTCGCAGCGTGGTCTCGGAATTATGATCATTGACCATGACATGGCTCTCATCATGAGGCTTTGTCATCGTTTGCATGTGCTCGCCTCCGGCAAAACCATCGCGGCTGGCAGTGGAGACGACGTTCGTCGCCATCCAGAGGTCATCAAAGCTTATTTAGGCAGCGCTGGGGTGGAAATACATGCTGGAAGTTAAAAACTTAGAGGTCCGATACGGAGCTATCCGCGCGGTTCGAGGGGTCGACATCTCAGTCGCGAAAGGGGAACTCGTGGCTTTGCTCGGGGCGAATGGCGCTGGCAAATCCTCGACCCTCATGTGCATAGCAGGTGCCGTGAAACCGGCGGCAGGTAGCGTCCATTTTTCGTCGGTTCCCATCGGCGGCACGTCCCCGGAGCGCATCGTTAGAAGCGGTCTGGCGACCGTTCCGGAAAACAGAGATGTCTTCCCTGATCTGACGGTAGCAGAGAATCTCCGGCTTGGTGCCTACATTCACCGTCGTGACGTTCAGGGGAACAAGCAAAACCTTGAGAAGCTGCTCGAAACGTTTCCAAGGTTGGCGGAACGCGCCAACCAGCCGGCTGGAACTCTGTCAGGGGGGGAGCAGCAGATGCTCGTGATCGCGCGTGCCCTAATGGCGCGGCCATCGGTGCTTCTCCTTGATGAACCCTCGCTTGGGCTTGCTCCGGCGATCGTCGATCGGATTTACGAAATGATCGCCACCCTCAAGAAAACCGGCCTCACGATGCTCTTAGTTGAACAAAGCATGGCGACGGCACTCTCGGTCGCCGATCGTGCTTATGTGATGCGATTGGGAAAGATTGAATTTGCGGGCACGGCCGCAGAAATCCACTCGCACACCGATCTTGGTGCCATCTATTTGGGAGGCTAAGAATGGAATTTACAGTTCAGTTCGTAATAGATGTGCTTAGCTTGGGCGGTGCTTACGCGCTGATCGCGCTCGGCCTAGTAATCGTATTTGGCATTTTGAAGCTCGTCAATTTCGCCTATGGCGAGCTCATCATGGTGACTGGCTACGGTCTTTATCTTTTTGGAGGCGCCGACATCCCTTGGATCGGAATGGCAATTCTTGCAATCATAATCGCCGTGATTTTCGGTATTGCCACGGACTACATTGCCTTTAGGCCAGTTCGGGCGAAATCAATGACCGCCGTACTGATTACCTCATTTGCATTTTCAAACCTGCTTCAGAATCTCGCACTACTTCTGATCTCGCCGAGGCCCCGCAACGTGCCTCTGCCTGAGCTGTTCTCCAACACGGTGGAGGTTTTTGGAGTCGTGACGCCGATTAGGAACATAGTCACCATTATCGCAGCATTCGTCCTACTGTCTCTCTTCGCTTGGCTTATGCAAAAAACAATTCTTGGCATCGCCATGCGTGCGGCGGCGACAAATTTCACCATGGCGCGCATGCTGGGTGTTCCGGCCAATCTCATCGTTTCCTCAGCTTTCGCTATGAGTGGCCTCATGGCGGGTGTCGCAGGAATCCTTTGGGTCGCCAGAATCGGGACTGTGGTGCCAAGCATCGGCGGCGAGCCGTTGCTCATCGCGTTTATCGCTACAGTAATCGGAGGAATGCGCAGTCTGCCGGGTGCCGTGCTCGGCGGGTTCCTATTGGCTTTCATCGATACCACGCTCAATTACGCACTGCCCCAAGATCTTCTGAAATTCAGGGACGCATTCACGTTCGGTCTCGTGATCATCATTCTTCTTTGGCGGCCGGAAGGCTTGCTAAAGGGGCCGGCGACCGGCGCACGAACTTAGGAGGAGCAACTATGAAAAGTCAACTCTACACGGCCGGCATTCTCGGACTTATTGTCCTGGTGATCGCGATTACGACCTATATTCTTGGCATGACTCTCTATAACCGCATCATTACCAATATGATGATCATGATGGTTCTTGTCGTAAGTCTACAGACATTCATGGGAAATTCGGGCATCCTTTCGTTCGCGCACGTCGGATTTATGGCGATCGGTGCCTATGTTTCCGCAATTTTTACGATTCCCATGCAGATGAGAGGAATGGCACTCCCCGATCTCTATCCGTTCATGAGAGATATGCATTTGCCGATTTATGCCGCCATCCTAGTTGGTGGCATCGCTGCGGCGCTCGTCGCGGCTGTCGTTTCTTTTCCACTGATGAGGCTTTCCGATTCAGCCGCTGTGATCACTTCCTTCGGCTTGCTTGTAGTAATCTACACTGTGACCAACAACTGGAGCGCCGTCACAAATGGCCCGCGTACTCTTTTCGGTTTGCCGAAGGCTACGGATCTTGGGATGGCATCGGCCGTCGCAGTCGGAGTCATAATTGTTGCAGTCTGGTTTAAAGGGTCGAGAACCGGCAAGTTGTTGCGTGCGAGTCGCGACGATGAGCGAGCCGCGGCGGCGATCGGAGCCAACATACCCGTACTTCGGTGGCGAGCCTTCGTGCTTGCCGCTTTGCTTGCTGGTATTGGCGGCGGTCTTTGGGGCCATTTCATAACCTCATTTGCTCCCAAGGCTTTCTATTTGAAGGAGACGTTTCTAATCATCTCAATGCTGGTCATCGGTGGCACGAATACGGTGACGGGGGCTGTTGTTGGAACACTATTGGTCACGTTTGCCTATGAAGGCTTGCGAGCTCTTGAAGGCCAGCTCAATGCCCTTAACATTGCAGGTTGGCAAGTCGTAGGTTTAACAGAGATTGTACTATCGCTTGCAATGATTGCAATCCTCGTACTCCGTCCAGGTGGCTTGGTCGAGTATCGTGAAATAGGCAGCCTCATTCGCGGAAGAAGAACCTTATGCGTTCCACAGACGAGCTTGCCAACGAAACGGGAGGGGTAAATGAGCCGCGATACACCCATCAAGTCGACGGCTGGGTTTGTAAAGCCAAATGAAAATCTTTACGCGCGTGAGGCGCGCTCAATTTCCAGACTAGCCCATCTTCGGTTCTTCCCTCTTGCTGTGACAGGTGGCAAAGGCGCTACGCTGCGCGGCGATGATGGACGTGTGCTGATTGACTTCTCCGCATCGTGGGGCGCATCGTCTCTGGGCCATTCGCATCCGGCGATCCGATCGGCAGTGGATGCGGCAATCAGTGATCAAGCCGGCGCAAGTTACCTGTCAAGTGCCAACTTGCCTACAATTGAACTTGCCGAAATGCTTCTCGAGTTGGCTCCAGCGCGGGCTGCAGGCCGAGTTTGGTTCGGTCATTCTGGATCGGACGCTAATGAGACGACAAGTCGTGTGATCCGAGCGGTTACGGGACGACCGGGAATTATTGCATTTGAAGGTGCGTATCACGGTGGCACAAGCGGATCGATGGCATTTTCGGGGCACCCTTCGCAACAGGAACCCCGGTCGCAACACGTCACGCTCGTGCCATATCCCACCTCCTGCCAAGATGGAGTCCTCAAAGCTATTGATGACGCAATTGCATTGAAACCAGGGTATTACGGTGCATTCTTCATTGAACCAATCCAGTCCGATGGAGGGATTCTTGTCCCGCCGCCGGGCTTTTTGGAAGCGGTGCAAAGTCGCTGCCGCGATAACGACATACTGCTGGTTTCGGATGAAGTGAAAGTTGGCATCGGCCGTACGGGTGTCCTTCATGCATTTCAAAATTTCGGAATCGAGCCAGATGTGTTGGTGCTAGGAAAGGGCCTAGGCGGTGGATTGCCGATATCCTCAATGATAGGACCAGAATGGCTAATGAACGATCGGACTGCTTTTTCGTTTCAGACTTTGCACGGAAACCCGGTATGTGCGGCAGCCGCTGCCGCAGTACTTCGGACGATTGATCGCGAGATGTTGTTGAAGAACGCCTCAAAAGTCGGCTATTTCCTAAAAGAAACTCTCAATGAATTAGCTGCAAGGCAGCCGGCAATCTTAGAGGTTCGTGGGGTTGGCTTGGTACTCGGAATCGAGCTTCGCGATTCAATTTTATCTGGTGTAACTGCCCGTGAATTAACCGCACGCATCGTTTATCGTGCCTTCCAACTTGGGTTGGTCATGTACTATGTAGGTGTCAACTCAAACGTTCTAGAGATCACACCCCCGCTCAACATCACTTATGAAGAGGCAATGCGTGGTGTCGAAATTATCGAGCGGGCGATCAACGACGTTGTTTCAGGTGAATTGGACTTTAGTAATTACCCGCAATTTTCCGGCTGGTGATAGTCATACAAATGAAAGTTTTTAGTTCCATAACACATATTATCTGATCCAGATGTGTAGCCGGGGTACATTCTATTTTAAACTGCAACATGCCAATGAATTCATGTGGTTAGCCATGGAGGAAATTGGATGTCAAATTGCTATTCACAGATCACTTTGCGTGAACGGCGACGTCTTTTCGAACTGAGGCAGCTTAAAGTCCCTCTCGGCGACATTGCGCGGCTGATGGGTCGTCATCGCTCAACAATCTATCGCGAGATCAAACGCAACAGCTTTCGGGACACTGAGATTCCAGACTACAATGGCTATCATAGCGTTGTTGCCGACAACATCAGCAAAGACCGTAGAACACGGTTGCGCAAGCTCAGACGTTATCCAAAGCTGCGCAAGTTCGTCATAGAACAATTGGAAGCCCATTGGTCGCCGGAACAGATCTGTGGCCGACTGGTTAGCCATGGCCTGAGTGCGATACGTCTGTGTGCCGAAACAATCTATCGTTTCATCTATTCAAAGGAAGAATACGCGCTGAAACTGTATGAACACTTGGCTGAGATGCGAACAAAGCGCTGCCCACGTGGCACCAGACGATCGCGCAGTTCCCGCATTCCAGAAGCGTTTCGTATTCATCAACGCCCTGATTTTATTGGCAATCGCCTGCAATTTGGAAATTGGGAGGGTGATTTGATTATCTTTGATCGTGACCTTGGAGAAGCCAATGTCATGACGCTTGTTGAACGCAAAAGTCGTTATTGCGTCATCATTAAAAACAACAGTCGTCATTCAAAGCCTATCATGAGTAAAATCATTCAGGCCTTTGCTGCACTGCCTTATCACGCACGTCGAAGTTTTACCTTTTTTCGTGGTTCCGAGTTTATGGCGTATCGGGCTTTGGAAGATGGAATGGGGGCAAGAAGCTGGTTTTGTCTTCCAAACTCACCATGGCAAAAAGGTGCGATTGAGAACATCAACAAGCGCATCCGACGGTATTTACCCAGCAACACGGACCTGACACAAGTTAGCCAGACGCAGTTGACCGCCCTCGCCCATAATCTCAATGCAACGCCGCGCAAGTGTCTTGGATTTAAGACACCCGCTGAGGTCTTTGCTACACTTTTGCAGGAAGCAGCATAATCAGATAGCTTTACCTACGGCATGATGCAGTTGGGGTAGCTTTTCCACGGCAATATACAGATGCGACACATGGGCAATTTAGAGATGCGACATTTTTTGCATCTCTTGCCCTTTTCAAATCGAACGCGGAAAGGAAGACTGGGCTTTCAGCAGCAAACAGCGGATGGGAGCCGTCATGTCTTGTTTGATCACGATGTCGCAGAAAGAACTCAACCGGCTGAAGACCGTTCAGCAAATCAGAGATAATCAGCTTCGTGTGGTGGAGGCAGCGGCGCTGCTTGGTCTCAGTCGTAGTCAGGTTCATCGGCTGTTACAGGCATTTGATCGGCTTGGTGCAGCGGGCCTTGTTTCGGGCAAGCGCGGTCGTCCGAGCAATCGCCGTTATGGCGAGGATTTCCGGAATGATATTCTGGATATTGTACGGACGTATTATCGGGACTTTGGGCCGACACTGGCCTGTGAGAAGCTGATTGAACGCCATCGGCTTTCAGTCAGCAAGGAGACGCTGCGGCAATGGATGACAGCAGCGGGATTGTGGACATCACGTCGCGAACGCAAGCGGCAACTGCATCAACCGCGCGGCCGGCGTGATTGCTTTGGTGAACTGGTACAGATCGACGGCTCGCATCATTGGTGGTTCGAGGAGCGGGGTCCCAAATGCGCCCTCCTCGTTTATATCGACGATGCCACGGGCAAGCTCCTGCATTTACGTTTTGCCGGATCAGAGAACACGTTTGATTATTTTCATGCGACGAAGGCATATCTCCAGCAATGGGGTAAACCACTAGCTTTCTATAGCGACAAACACGGCGTTTTTCGTTCGCTTCATCCGTCGAAGCAAGACCGAACAAGCGGCCTGACACAGTTTGGTCGGGCACTTTATGAGCTCAACATCGACATTATCTGTGCCAATACTCCACAGGCCAAAGGTCGTGTTGAGCGGGCAAACAGGACTTTGCAGGATCGTCTGGTTAAGGAATTGCGGCTGCGCGGCATCGATACGATCGAAGCAGCCAATGCATATGCGCCGGAATATATTGCAGATTTCAATGCCCGTTTTGGCAAGGAGCCACGCAATCCCAAGGACATGCATCGACCGCTGGCAGCGCATGAGAATATTGATGATGCGCTGTGCCGGAAGGAAGTGCGAACGCTGTCACAAACACTGACACTACGCTATGATAAAGTGCTGTTCATCCTGGAACCGACCGAAGTTGCAAAGCGGCTTGCGCGGCAGAAGGTCATTGTCTGCGACTATCCCGACGGACGTCTGGAGATCATGCACGGTACGGACACCCTGCTGTGATTAAGCATGGAATAAGATGGGGTGGTTGCCGCCCTCCCCAGACGGCATCGCAATGTGCCAGAGTGTGATCGTTGGAGATCATGTAGCGGAGAGGATGGCAATGAAGTATACAATGATCGGGGTTGATCTGGCAAAAAATGTTTTCCAGCTTCACGGCGCGTCGCTGACGGGCGAAGTGCGGTTCCGCAGGAAATTGTCGCGCGGTCAGTTTCTGCGTTTTATGGGAAGCCAGCCCGCTTGCATTGTCGTCATGGAGGCATGTGGCAGCGCCCACCATTGGGCGCGGGAGATGGCGGCGCTGGGCCACGAAGTCAAGCTGATCGCGCCGCAATATGTGCGACCATTCGTGAAGCGCCAGAAGAATGACGCCGCCGACGCAGAGGCCATTGTCATCGCGGCGCGTCAGCCGGAAATGCGGTTTGTCGAACCCAAAACTCCCGATCAGCAAGCGCGCGCTATTCTGTTCCGGGCAAGAGAGCGCATTGTCCACCAACGCACGGAGTTGGTGAATGCCCTGCGCGCAATGCTCTATGAATATGGCCATGTCGTTCCTGTGGGCATCAGACATATCAAGCGGCTGGAAGCGGCGCTGAACGACGTGGCCAATAATTTGCCCGATCTGGTGCGCGAGGAAGGCCTTGATCTGCTGGCCCAGATCGGTGAAATGACCGCCAAGATCGATAGCAAGACGCAGAAATTGGCCTCACTTGCCAAGCAGACCGATGTGGCGCGGCGTCTTCAGACAATGCCTGGCATCGGGCCTATGACAGCCGTGGCTGTCGAGGCTTTTGCGCGGGCAATGGAAAGTTTCAAGTCGGGCCGTGACTTTGCAGCCTGGCTCGGCCTTGTCCCGAGGCAGTTCTCATCCGGAGGCAAGGAGCGGTTGGGCAAGGTCTCAAAGGCCGGGCAAGCGGACATTCGCAGGCTGCTGATCATCGGCGCGATGGCGCGTGTGAATTGGGCGAGCCGCAAGGAAGCATCAGCGGATCCCTGGATGATGCGTATGCTTGGGCGAAAGCCCCGAATGCTGGTGGCGATCGCGCTGGCGAACAAGATGGCACGCATGATTTGGGCGATGTTGATGCGGCAGGAAGATTATCGAAATCCGACGTTGACGACGGCGGCATGAAGGCTGCTATCACCAACGTTGGCAAGGAGGTGTGAGAAGTCGATGACCTGAATGGGCGCAAGATCGAACGATCCGGATCAAGAAAACCAGTGGGAGTCCTTCGAGCGTCATAGCTCGGGAATAAGATTTGGACCTGATCCGCTGATCACCATCCCGGCCAGCGGCTTCTGAAAGCGCCGCAAACGAAGGCCTGGACTTGCCCTTATTTAGTGGAGAGGTTCTGTCACTAATTTGCGGTTTATCATCTCGAACT
>NZ_JAMJWE010000179.1 GCF_023554105.1 Brucella sp. 21LCYQ03 | reverse complement strand
AAGATACCGGGCAAACTCAATAACGAAAACTTATTGGAGTACCAATATTCAGATTTAGGTACAAATACAGGAGCTTCTTACCGATTCCCTTGGGATTTTTATGGCCCAAGCAGTTGGACACCGGCTCGCGCCGGAGCCAGCCAAGGATGGGGTTTCTACGAACCGAGCCAAAAATATATCAAATTTATGTTGGATCGTGGAGAAACTGATCGCTTAGAGACCACCGTACTATTTACGCCACGTGGGATTGCCGAACTGCAAAGTGATCCGCAATATGCAGAACTGCCTGATTTCATCAGCAATACCACCCGCGAAGGTGATGTATTTAATGATCACCCAAGGTATTTTTTCCTAAGTGGCAAACACTACTTGCCATCTACACAGCTCACACAAGGCCGTACGAATTATGTCGAAAACAAAAATATGATCGTCATTCGCTACGCGGAAATCCTGTTGATGCATGCTGAAGCCTTAGTTAGTGGTGCTTCTAGCAGTACGTTAAGTGCCGATGAGGCGGTTAATATTGTTCGTCGCCGTGCAAATTTAAGTGACATCTCGGGTGCGACTCTCGCAAATGTTTTAGATGAAAAGTTTGCTGAATTCGGTTCGGAATGGGGTATTCGTTTTTATGATTTGATCCGTCATGATCGTACCAATGAGTTGAACTATGAAGGAAGAACCTACCCTGCCACAGGTCGCTTTTATCCTTATCCATTAC
>NZ_JAMJWE010000178.1 GCF_023554105.1 Brucella sp. 21LCYQ03 | reverse complement strand
GGTAGTTCAAGTTCGGGTATTCGCGCGACTTGGGTGCCTAGTTCTTATACTGTCCCGAAGTCATAGGTTGATTAGATCGTTTACATAGGACACCATTAAACCAATTTTTATTATGAAACTGACAAGACTGCTCTCTCTACTGGTTGTCACATTGGCTATGCTTATAAGCTGCTCAAAGGATGATGATCCTCGAGAACAGGAAATAATCGGAACATGGCAAATTACCCATTATGACGGCCGAGTAACCGCGGATCACCCAGAGGAGTTTCCGGAAGGTAGAACCATAACTTTTCAATCAGGAGGCACTTTTTATGAATCTGGATCCTTTCGCGATGGCTCAGGAACTTATGTTATCAAAGATCGAGATTTAATCGTCACCATAGGAGGTAATACTGTATTTACTTATATTATAATGTCAATCACAGAAGATCAGTTAATTTTGGATGAACTAATGGCCGGTACTGCTATTCGTGTTCAGTTAAAGAGAGTAAGGTAAAATATGAGAAAGATAAATTTGATGTTGGTTGCGGCTTATATGTTTTTAGCGATCTCTGCTAGGGGGCAGGATGCATCCATTGTCGTCCATCCAGATGGCTTAAAATTCGCCAATGGTGAAACGTACATGGTAGTGGAAAGTTCCGGCACCGCTGCCGAAATTACCTCCGCTATAGAGCGTAGCGTTAAGACCAAAAGCAACTCCAAAAACTTAACCGTGGAAG
>NZ_JAMJWE010000177.1 GCF_023554105.1 Brucella sp. 21LCYQ03 | reverse complement strand
TTATAGTATTCTATTTCCAAAAATTGATCATGAGACTAAACACAATAATTTTGTTGACCGCAGGTTTGTTCCTGACTAGTGCTTGCGCTAATAAGCGTTTAAAGAATGAAACCACTAAAGAACAACCCGGCATGGATGCGACTCGTAATCTGGTTATTTATTATGATCAGGATACCGGCAACACACAATTGCTGGAAGCAGTACAAAAATACGGTGCAGAGGTCGTATATCTTTACGACGCATTAAGTGGTATAGCTATTAGTATACCCGACGATAAAGATATCGAGGAGGCTATTAGCTATTTCGAAAAAGTGCCAGGCGTAGCTTCTGTAGATCGCGATGGGATGATGTCTATCCAAAACCAAATGGAGAAGTAAGCTGCTCCTAAGTGTAAGCCCGATAATAAATTTTTACAAGCGTTCCAATAGAGCTACCTTTGTCAAAATTTATTTTTCGGGTGATTAACAATCGTGATTTTATACTAGTTGTAGCTTATACTGGTGCTTTCTGCGAGCACCTTATATGGCTATCATTAATAATAACATCCCTTTTATACGTCTTGTACGTCCGGAATTCCAATACTCCACCAATGTATGAGTAAATTATTATTTAGAGATAGCAAACTGATAGATCTGGAAAGTATCGTTGCTATCTATAATTCGACGGTATCCTCTCGTTTAGTAACGGCAGACACACATCCAGTAAGTATAGAAAGTAAAGA
>NZ_JAMJWE010000176.1 GCF_023554105.1 Brucella sp. 21LCYQ03 | reverse complement strand
ACTTTCAATCCGGCAGATAATCCAATTGTGTACCACACTGGGTGGTGGCATGGCTTTAAAAGCCTTTATGTGCGCGACCTTAAAAACGATATCACCATAGTTTTGTTAACTAATATGGCAAACGGAAGTTTAAATCAGTTAGACGACTTGTATAAAATTCTGAAAATGCCTATTTTGAGACAAAACGCCTACAATTCAAATGGCGATTTGGTAAACTAAATAAACTCGGATACGATATGAAAAAGACATTGATCTTAGGCGCGAGCACCAACCCAGCAAGATACTCATACTTAGTAGCGAATAAACTGACGCGCAAAGGGCATACCATCGTTAACGTTGGATTGAAACAAGGAGCGGTAGCAGGAGTAGACATTGAACCCGCAGAAAAAATACATACAGATATCGATACCATTACACTGTATGTAGGGCCTAGAAACCAATCTGTATATTACGATTATATTCTTGAAACCAAGCCGAAGCGATTGATTCTAAATCCAGGAACGGAAAATCCGGAACTGAGCGAAAAAGCGACAGCTGCTGGTATTGAGGTCGTAGAAGCATGCACTTTAGTAATGCTGAATACAGGCCAGTTCTAAAAAGGCATAGGAAAATACAGTAACAAGTAGCGGCGGTATTCATCTAGGATGCCGCCGCTACTTGTTTTATGTAGGATAGATCTTCGAGCTTATATAAAGTGTTTGAGGAATTGGGTAGGAGGTTT
>NZ_JAMJWE010000175.1 GCF_023554105.1 Brucella sp. 21LCYQ03 | reverse complement strand
TCCTAAGCGTTGGTAAGCTACGTGGAAGCTTCGGTACCACCGGAAATGATCAAATCTCCAACTATTTATATCTACAACTCTATTCTTCTTCCGCGGCGTATCTGGGAAATGCCACCATGAACCTGATCACCTTACCCAACGAATTTATTCAATGGGAAACCACGCAAAAGCTAGAATTTGCACTGGATCTGGGCTTCCTGAAGGATCGGATTTTGTTTACCGCCAACTATTTCAGAAATCGATCCGGCGATCAGATTACGTCGGCAGGATTGCCCACACAGGTAGGGTACAACAGCTATACGTCGAATCTTCCAGCGGTGATTCAAAATACCGGACTGGAGCTTGATTTGAATACGACAAACATAGAAAGCAACGATTTCTCGTGGAAAACTTCGGTGAACTTCACCTTCTTCCGAAACAAGCTATTGGAGTTTCCGAATCTGGAACAGTCTTTCTTTGCGAGCAGCTTCATCGTGGGCGAGCCGATTAATCTCGTTCGACTCTACAATTACCAAGGTGTGAATCCGGCAACGGGCGCCGCGATATATGAAGATCGCAATGGCGATGGAATTATCAGCCCAGATGATCGATACGTAGCAGATCTAGGCACCCCGTTTTATGGCGGCTTTAATAATACATTTACCTACAAAGGGTTTGAGCTCGGTGTCTTTTTCCAGTTCAACCACCGGGTTGGCGTGACCCCGATCCTCAATACCCGGCC
>NZ_JAMJWE010000174.1 GCF_023554105.1 Brucella sp. 21LCYQ03 | reverse complement strand
GAATGACGGAATCAAGATCCACCGGACCAGTTGTCCGAACGCCTCTCGACTTATGGCGAACTATGGCTACCGGATTCTAAAGGCGCAGTGGTCTTCTTCTCAAGGAAACGTTTCTTTCCTAACAGGGCTTCGCATTGTCGGGATCGATGACGTTGGTCTGGTCAATAAAATCACGACCGTCATTTCCAGAAACTTCAACGTCAATATCCGGTCGCTATCTATATCCAGTAACGAAGGGATTTTTGAAGGCAATATTATGGTATTTGTGAATGATATTGAACAGCTAGACAACTTGATTAGCAATGTGATGCGCATACCAGGAATCACCAGTGTATCACGTTACGAAGCCGAAACCAGAAATTAGCGTGTGATTCATTATGCACTCATTTTATTGTGACTGTGCACTGGTATGAAATCCCAGCAAAATTTGGTAAATTTGTACAGAAGACTACAAGGAATGTATGAAGCAAGGTGAAAGTTACGAAACAGTAAAAAAGATATTTGAGGCTTATCTGGAAAATAAAAATCTCAGAAAGACCCCAGAAAGATATGCCATCTTGGAAGAGATCTATTCACGCACAGATCACTTTGATGTGGAATCGTTGTATATCCACATGAAAAACAAGAAATATCGGGTGAGTAGAGCGACAGTATATAATACACTGGAATTATTAGTCTCGTGTGATTTGGTGACTAAGCATCAATTCGGTCGCAATATGGCAC
>NZ_JAMJWE010000173.1 GCF_023554105.1 Brucella sp. 21LCYQ03 | reverse complement strand
CCATGAAAAAGTTGTGAACCGCTACATGAGTGACATGCTGGACTTTCAGGAAACTGGTCATGTGTTTACCGATGAGCACCTTTTAGAACAGGAGCTTTTACAACTAATCGAGCTAAACAAGGCTGAATTACCGAAGAGAACGAAAGAAATCTACGAATTAAACAAAGAACAGCAGCTTTCTTACAAGGAAATCGCCCAAAAACTATCCATATCCGAACATACGGTCAAAAAACAAGTACACAACGCCCTCCGTTACCTACGCACATAGCTAGCGACACTGCTCTTTTCTCTTTTTTTATATATTATTTTCATTTTTTAGTACTCCCTTTCCTTTAGTTCCCCGTCATATCTATAACTAACCGTCAGCAATGCCGGACAACACGCCAGATGGATATGGATAAAAATAAAATTCAGCAGCTACTGCAACGGCATCGTGAAGGCAAACCACTAAGCGCTGCCGAACGCCGCTGGCTAGATAGTTTTTACGTACACTATGCCAAAAGATCAACTCACCAGATCGATGATCTGGAACTTGACAAAAACTTATCCGGAATAGAAGCCACCATCAAACGATCTCTTTCTCCCTATCGCATACCAAAAAGGAGATTTCGTTTTGCCGTGGCAGCGACATTTCTCGGTGGCCTGCTTATCCTTGGCTATTACCTGAATACCTCCTTTGGTCAGCAGCTGGAGATTCCGCTACCCGATGGAGAGATGAGAGAA
>NZ_JAMJWE010000172.1 GCF_023554105.1 Brucella sp. 21LCYQ03 | reverse complement strand
GAAAACCACCAACAAGAAACAAAAACCCAACGCCCATTACACCTCACCCTCAATTGAAGTAGAGACAATTACTGTAGAATATTGAATTGGAGCTGCCTCAGCCACTGTTACCCCCGTTAACTCATCTTCGCAGGTAAGGCAGGAATGGGACACAGAAGCAGATGTAGTAGGAAATCAAGCTTGGTAACAAAATGCAAAAGCGACCCGTCTAAAATAGATTAGACATGTTGAGCTTACTACTACATAAATCTAAACTTATTTTATATTTCTAGTATCCATAATACAATTTGGGCACTGTACTTTTTATGATTATCGTATGCTGATTAGTCAGTTACCGCCAATCTAATATCATCATTATGAAAAAAATGACAGAATTATCAAGACACTTCTACCTACTTCTTTTGATCGTAGCAGGTTCAACATGTTGGCTTTCTTCTTGTAACAAGTTAGAAAATGGAGAATTAGGAGATGGTACTACAGGTACCGTTGAATTCACCCTAAATGCAGCCACTTTTGAGGCCGTAGAAGAACTTGGAAATCGAGCGGCTACACCATATTTAACGGACGTTGTGGAAGGAAGTTCGGTCCAGCAAAATACAATCGAACTTGGAAATGGCTTTTTGATGGTAGCTGAATTAACACCAGTAGATCCACAAGCAACGCAAACAGGAAATCAATCACTCAAGGATGCTAGCAGAGCAGCATTAGACACAACCAATCTTT
>NZ_JAMJWE010000171.1 GCF_023554105.1 Brucella sp. 21LCYQ03 | reverse complement strand
CCCGGATAAAATAATCCATAAAGAAGGCGGGATAGAACATATTTCTATCCCGCCTTCTTGTCTTAATAGCGCTAGATGGAGGTTTCGCTTTCTTTCTCGACAAACACAAACTGTCCATCGAAGCTGTCGATCTTAATGATGGAATCTTTTCTCACCTTATCCGCCAGAATAGCTTTAGACAGTTCATTGAGTATGCGTTTCTGAATTACGCGTTTCAACGGGCGGGCGCCATAGGCAGGGTCGTAACCCAATTGCGCCAGCCAATCCAAGGCTTCTTCCGTTGCTTCAATAAAAATATGCTGCTCTGCCAGTTGCTTCTGCACCCGCGAAAACTGCATCCGTACAATATCTCCGATTTCGTCACGACCCAGCGGGGTGAACATAATGATTTCATCAATACGGTTCAAGAACTCCGGACGAATGGTCTGTTGTAATAATTCAAATACCTCATCCTTCGTTTTTGCGACTACACTTTCTCTGTTCTCTTCGTTTAACGTCGAGAAGTTTTGTTGAATCAAATGCGATCCGGTATTGGAAGTCATAATAATGATCGTATTCTTAAAGTTCACCACACGTCCTTTATTATCTGTCAGATGTCCGTCGTCCAGCACTTGCAGGAGAATGTTAAACACATCAGGATGTGCTTTTTCAATTTCATCCAGCAATACGACGGAGTAAGGACGGCGGCGCACGGCCTCGGTGAATTGGCCACCTTCTTCGTAAC
>NZ_JAMJWE010000170.1 GCF_023554105.1 Brucella sp. 21LCYQ03 | reverse complement strand
GGTACAAGACCCGATCAATCCCCACTCTACCTTTGTCGGCCAACCATTTTTGTCTGCCTCCTCACGCATGCGAGATATTGGCGTATACAAATCCGGTGTGAAAGGGCCATTCAAAGAAGGTTCCAACTCAGATAGGTTAATCTCAATCAATTGATCAAAATATTCTTCTGGGTTAGCATAAACCTCATCGTCACCCGTAAGGTGTTCTTTAACTTTATTGGCGGCGTCTGCTACATCTGCACGATCAGTCGCGCGTAGATAGCGCTCCATAGATTCGTCATATCCGAATGTAGATGTCGTTGCACCAATTTCGGCACCCATATTACAAATAGTACCTTTACCGGTACATGAAAGCGATTTCGCTCCCTCACCAAAATATTCAACGATAGCGCCGGTACCACCTTTTACGGTTAGTATACCAGCTACTTTCAAAATCACGTCTTTTGAAGTGGCCCAGCCCGACAATTTACCTGTTAACTTAACACCAATAAGCTTAGGGAATTTTAACTCCCAAGGCAAACCAGCCATTACATCACAGGCATCTGCACCACCAACACCGATCGCTACCATTCCCAACCCTCCGGCGTTCACGGTGTGAGAATCGGTACCGATCATCATGCCACCTGGAAACGCATAGTTTTCCAATACCACCTGGTGAATAATACCTGCTCCTGGTTTCCAGAAACCGATACCATATTTATTAGAAACAGAACTCAAAAAGTTA
>NZ_JAMJWE010000017.1 GCF_023554105.1 Brucella sp. 21LCYQ03 | reverse complement strand
TTACCTGATCTTCCGCCGCGTAAAGCAGATTCTCGATGGTCGTGAAATTCAGATCCACGCCTCCTGGGTCGGTGAATATGCGACGTCCCTTGAAATGGCCGGCGCATCGGTCACACTGATGAAGCTCGACGCCACCTTGCAGGCGCTGCTCGATCATCCATGCCACACCCCAGCCCTGACGGTTGGTGCTGTGCAGACAGGAGATCGCGAACCCGCTTCACAACGCAAGGCGGCGCGCGCCGTTGAACATAAGGAAGCAACATCAGACGCGCCGCGCGCACTCATCACTGATGGCGATGTGACACCTGCACTGTTCAAGGCAATGATGATGAATGTCGGCAATCAGATCATTGCCGACAAGAACTGGCTTTCGGAACTCGATGGCGTGATTGGCGATGGCGACCACGGCATCACCATGGAGATCGGCTGGAAGGCCGTGCAAAATGCGCTTGAAGATGAGCAGGACGATGAAACCATTGAAGCCATCTGCAAGCGCATGGCCAAAGCGTTTCTTGATGCGGTTGGCGCTTCGTCGGGTCCGCTTTATGCGACAGCGTTCCTGCGTGCAGGCACAGCTGTCAGCAATCGCCTGAACCTTGATGGCAATGGTATTGCCGAATGGTTAGCTGCGGCGTCGCAAGGCATTCAGGATCGCGGTCGTGCGGCACCCGGCGACAAGACGATGATCGATGCCTGGGTTCCGGCGGTTGAGGCCGCGAACGAGGCAGCTCAGGCTGGAAAATCCACGCTCGACGTGCTGATTGCTGCCCGTGACGGTGCAGAAGCGGGCATGAAGGCAACGGCTGCAATGGAATCGCGCCGTGGTCGCTCAGCCAAGCTTGGCGAGCGCTCAATCGGTCATATCGATCCCGGTGCAGCGTCTACATTTGTAACCCTGCGTGCCATGGCCGAAGCGTTTCAGAACAAATCGGAACAATAAGCTTTTATCTGCCTGATGCCGCAGTCGTCGGAATATCATATCTCTGGCGGCTGCAAGGGAAAAGGTTGTTTGATCGGCTTCACATTAACATTTGGGCTGATACATAATAATTATATGCCTGGCGCCCATATTAAAGCCGGTTATCTACTGATAAAAGCTGTGTTGCGGATGATCTTCACCAATAAATTGTGAGTGAAAAGGCCGAATTAATATTATCTCTTTGTCTAAAATCGCCAATTTTTAATGTAATATGACAATGAAGATCAAGCCTATCGTATTCCTTCTATCAGAGTGTATCCATTCATGCTGAATAATAAAAGAAGATGTAAAGTAGTTGGCGTACTCGGATGTTTCGAACAAAGTTATGACTTGGCTGATAGTATACCACAGAGCGTCGACAGTCGTTCGACTTTAGCATGAAGATGTGCTTTGAAATTCGAGAGTGCTATCTCTGTTGGATTGTAGTCGGGACTTTGTGAGCGGTACGGGCATGATTTCTATATAAGCAGGAAAAGGTCTACATTCATCGTGTCATTCAGCACCATGGGTGCTGCCATTCCTGAGAGGCGGAGTGTGTGCCGGTAAATGTCTGTGCCCACGCAGCCTCGCCATTTTCATATCCAGGCGCATGTCGTTGTTGAAAAAAAAGCCTTTCAGGAAACTGGCTTTCAAACTATTTCTCGCGCCTGCTCATAAGGCCTGCTGCACTTGCTCCAGTGCATGTGAGGCCCCTTTGTAAGTAAAACCACGCGCTCTTTGCTAAGCATCCAAAGTATTCTGCATAATCTGGAGGTTGCGCTCTTGAGCCAGACGAATAACCATTCCATTAAGCGTAGTCTTTGCATTCCTAAATTACAGTCATGAAAAAATCTTTAGGGACATCACGCCTTAAACCGCGTCGTCAACCGGGACGCCGTACTTCCCAGTCACCATCCCGCTTACGAGAAACCCAGCGTGTCACTTTCATCGTTGACACCTAGAACCCGTACACCCGTAACGATAACACTTCAAAATCGTTTCGGCGTTCAAAAAACATTCTCCAGTATAGGATTAGAATGCTTAAAACTCGTATCTTGCGATTTCAATGATGATCTGAGCTGAAATTTAGTACCGGTAGTTGCGTGCCCCGCAACCAAATCAACCGAAATAAATATAATTATATCTGCCAATTTACAAAACTTAGAATTATTAAATGTCCGGAAATCATAAGCATTTTTTATTTTTTGTTTAGGTGCAAATTAAGCTTCGTGCTTTTCTATATGGGGTTGGTAGCTGCGAAAAGTGGCCTTACCGGCTGCCTTTGCAGAATACAGTGCTGCATCAGCATTGTTAAAAACGTCAGATGCAGATTGTCCTGAGAGAGAAGCGATACCAATTGATGCGCCAAGTCTCAAATTGTTTCCATTAAAATTAATGGGCAAAGATAAGCTATCAATTATTATTCGTGCGATTTTATCGACTTCCTTATTATCGAAAGTTCCGGGCATAATTATCGCAAACTCATCACCACCTATCCTATAAACACTTTTATCAAAATAAATGATGTTGCGAAGGCGACTACTTATTTCTCTTATGCACTCATCTCCAGCCAGATGCCCAAAAACATCATTTATATTTTTAAACCCATCAAGGTCGATCAGTAAAAGAAAGCCAGGGCTTAAAACGTTGCTCGCCTGATCCAGTGCCAATGACAGCTTTATATGGAACTGGCTTTTATTAGCCAGTCCTGACATCTGATCATATTCGGCCAGATACATAATCCTGTCAAACAAGGCCTTCTGTTCGGTAATGTCCTGCTTCATGCCAAATATGCGAACCGGTATATCGCCCTGACACTCAATGGAAGCTGTAATGCGTATCCAGCGTTTGTTCCCACGAAATGTCGTTATTTCAGCTTCGAACGTAAAACCACTGCGCTGTGCAATTGCGTCTGATCTGCGCTTTTGCAATTCCTGCCGGGAAGCCTCTGTATAGCATTCCAATGTTGGCGCGCGCGAGAGCTGCGACCCACGAGGCATTTCAAAAATGTCATAGACGTAATCAGACCACGTCAATTCCTCATCCGGCAAAGTGCATTCCCAAATGCCGATTTGAGCAACGATGGAGGATTGGCCATATATTTTCTTGAAGTGGGAAAGCGTCTGGGCCTGCTCATGGATGAGCTTCTCTTTGTCTTCCAACTCAAGCCGCAAACGTGCCAGATCGTCTTTTAATTGGGTTAGCAGAGTATCATCCATAAGAAGCATTGATATTATCTAAATTAGTAAGGGTCAATTTATCAGATTCCAAAAGCTTTGCTTCTTGCCATGCTGCTTTCGAAGTCTGGCGATATAAACATCATGTTGAGCGATGTTGCCGTAATCAGTCACATTTCGATCTAAAGATATGCACTCCAGAAGATTCCGTGCCGCATGTTTGTATCGACTGGTTCGACTGTGATTGAGCGTAAAGTCAACCATAAGCCGAAGCAAAATAATTGCAGCGAGGGGGTGCTTATCTGCCAGTCTTTCTGCGGCGGATGACATTAGTTCATAATTATCGCCGTCAAGTTCGGAAGAACGAAGGATGATGAGCTTAGCCGCCTCGACAAGTGACGGGTATTGCAGAAAGAAGAGAATTGACTTGTTGGCGTCCGGATAGTCCCCAACAAACGAAAAGGCCTTTTCCTCGGCTTCAATATCATCAAAATCTGGCAATTTTTGCAAAAATGCTCGCAGAAGTTCAACATTCAGCGTTTGCTCAAAACACACCCACCGAAACTGTTGCGCTTCTTCGGTCCGCCCCAAGGCTTCCAGCACCTTTTCTCGTGTCGCCTGCCAGTCTGGTGTTATGTCCCGCCGTCCACTGAATTGCGCCTTGTCGAGCATTTGCAAAGCTTCATCAGCGCGCCCAGCTGCGAGCAATCTGCAAGCAATTGCCGTCGCAACGCGGGGATTTACATGAGTATGGTCAGGATGCTGCGCAATAAAAAGATCCACATCGTTGAGCGCATCGGCTATTTTCTGAAGTGAGATTTTGAGAGTTGTCGAACCGGAGCGAGCATATGTTTGCTGGCGATAAGCAACACCATTACGGCTCGACTCTTCAAGGCGCTCTTGTAGTTTTTTAAGCCCGCTTTCCCCCAGGGCTGAGGACATCGAGCCAATCAACCGTTCATATTGCGCATACTCATTGTGCTGAAGAGCATGGTATATCTTCTCTACCAATCGCTCATTTGAGATTTTCGCGAGCGTGGCTATATGTCCTGCATCTTCATTTGCGGCATGGAAACTCTCAAGCAGTGTACCGTTACCATCGTCGGATCGCTCAAATATCTGATCTGCAAGTGAAAGAAACTGCCATATAAGTTCAAATCCTTCTTCGGGATCTGATGGTGCGATTTTCTCCAGGATTGTGTTGCGCTGATTTTCAAGATCGGCCTTGAAAGACTTGATCTTCCTCCAGCCTATCCAGCTTCGTCCACGCGCTATGCTGCCCAGGCGTTTGCGAACCTCTCTTGCGAGTTCGGCACTACTCGAATTACCCGCAAGCTCCATGCGAAGCTTGCGTTTGTGGTTGGCATTGCCGGTGCTGATTTCAATCAAAAGCTCCGCCAAACGCTCAGCGCCAAGCGCTTCAAGATTTTTCGCATTCAAAGTGGTTTTTGATGCCATTGATTATCCGGATTTTTCGCGACAATATAGATCAAGCTGAAACACGCCATACAGCGGTTTTATGTATGCTCAGTCACGTATAGATCAACACTTTTCGTATGAATGTAAACCGTGCTAAAACGCCGTTATGAATGCACCAGTGTCCGCCTTTCCTATTTATAATCCGCCGCTTGAGCCATATGTATCAATCATTCACAGGGATGATGATATTTTGGTTCTCGATAAGCCGAGTGGGTTATTATCTGTCCCCGGACGTCATCCAGCTTTGTCGGACAGCCTTGCTGTGAGAGTCCAGAAGCAGTTTCCCAATGCGTTGATGATTAATCGTCTGGATAAAGACACGTCTGGTCTGGTGTTAATGTCACTCAACCGCAAAGCCCATGCTGCTATAGCAGTACAATTTGAGGCGCGAACGACCCATAAGGCTTACATAGCCCAGGTATGGGGAGATATTGCGGATGATGAGGGCTTAATTGATTTGCCTCTGGCAATTGATCCGGAAAATAAGCCACGTCATCGCGTGGATTATCAAAATGGTAAGCCCGCTCAAACGCGGTGGCAAGTTCTGGCGCGCGGTGAAAATACGACCCGGCTCCAACTTTTTCCTCTGACCGGACGAACACACCAATTGCGCGTTCATATGAAGGCGCTGGGTCATGTCATACTTGGCGATGCCTTCTATGCCGAAGGTGCCTCGCTTGATGCTTCTGAACGCCTATTGCTACATGCTGAAGAATTGACGTTTCAGCATCCAGACGGGCGCGATGTCACATTTACTGTTCACTGCCCATTCTGAGTGCACCATGTCGCAAAAGGCTGAACCAGCAGAACTGATCGTTGATTTTATAGGTGGTGCAGTCGGGCACCGGTTCCGCATGGGAGAGGGGCGAGGGCAGGCACTGGCTAAGGCCGCTGGGCTTACGGGTAGTGTTACGCCAGATATCGTGGATGCAACGGCCGGCCTTGGTCGCGATGCTTTTTTGCTTGCTGCTCTAGGGGCGCGGGTAACTTTGATTGAGCGTTCGAAGAGGATGTATGATCTTCTTGCTGAAGGGCTCGCACGCGCAAGTGCCGAAGGCGGAAAATATGCGCAAACAGTGGAGCGAATGACCTTGCTCCATGGAGATTCATGTCTGCTGTTGCCCACACTCAAGCCTATGGTCGTGCTGGTTGATCCGATGCACCCGCCGCGTGGAAACACGGCATTGGTTAAAAAGGAAATGCGCCAGATCCGTGAAATTGTGGGTGCAGACCCGGATTCAGAATTGCTTATGCAGGTTGCGTTGGAACATGCGCAAAACCGCGTGGTGCTCAAATGGCCGCTGCGGGCTGAACCTATGGCGGGTTTACGCAAACCTTCTCATCAGATTTTGGGCAAAAGCACACGCTACGACGTGTTCGTTAAGGCGAAAATTACCGCAAATTAAAGCTTCTTACGATTGCTTTGCTGCATGAAAGAATATGTATTTCTTTGTAAATGACAGTAATTCCAAAAACGCATTACAGTTTCGACTCTTATTGCGTGTTTATAAGCTTGACCTCATGATCTTCTGTTTTACTTTGTTGGAGATCAACATTGAGGATGGGAATTAGCGATGCCGAAATTGAATGTGGCTGTTCTGGTTGGAAGCCTGAGAAAAGATTCATTCAATCGCAAAGTTGCGGTGAGTTTGAATGCGGTAACGCCGGATGACATGACCCTGACGCTTGTCGAGATTGGTGATCTGCCGCTTTATAACCCCGATCTCGATACGGACACCGCACCCGAAGCATGGGCGCGGTTTCGCTCAGAACTGGCAAAAGCCAATGCCGTTTTATTCGTAACCCCTGAATATAACCGGTCCGTTCCAGCGGCTCTTAAAAATGCACTCGACGTCGGGTCACGCCCTTATGGTAAAAGCATTTGGAGCGGAAAGCCTGCTGCAATTATCAGTGGTTCACCCGGCAATATTTCAGCGTTTGGTGCCAATCATCACCTGCGTCAGTCGCTCGTTTTTCTGGATATGCCGACCTTGCAGCAGCCAGAGGCTTATCTCGCGCATGTTGATAAAATGCTGGATGAAAGCGGCAAACTGGTGCCCGACACGGCAAAGTTCCTCGGTGATTTCCTCAAGGCATTTGATCTGTTTGCTCAGAAGAATCTCTGATAGAGCTATTTCAAATGATCAAAAAATGCCGCGCATCCAGTGACTGGTTGCGCGGCGTTTTTGTTTTCAAAAGCAATGATTACTTGAGCTGATCCTGCACTTTGTTAATCGCTGCAATCGCACATGCTTCGTCAAACTGACCGCCAGGTGCGCCACCCACACCCACTGCACCGATAGTTACATCACCGACCTTGACTGGAACGCCGCCAGCCAGAACGAGGAAGCCATCAATGGATGCGAGTTCGGCAGCTGCAGGGTTCTTAGTGATGTTTTCGGCCATTGCACTGGTTGGCATACGCGAGGACGATGAGGTGTAAGCCTTCTGGCGGGCGGCTTCAGGTGTGTGCGAACCGGCATTGTCGGCACGCAACAGGGCACGAAGGACACCGGCGCGATCAACAACGGCTGCGGAAACATTGTAGCCTTCAGCGGAACAGGCAGCGACTGCTTCACGCGCAATGGTGCTGGCCAATTCCATTGGCATATTCTTTTCTTCAAGGATCTGTGCAGATGCGGCCGAGGTCATGAGGGCGGCGGCAGTAGCGGCTAGAAAAATGCGTTTCATAGTCGTATCTCCTTTGGAACTTTTCCCTGAAAGCCTCGCTTTCTGATGACAGTTCTAAAGGCGGGCCGCATTTTGCGGAATCCGCGATCACACGAAGCTGGCTAGGTAGTTCTACTGAGAGGCCGCTATTGTGAGGCGGACAAACTCCGCCACCGAACTTGTTTTGAGCTTCTCGGCAATATTGGCGCGATGCGCATCAATCGTGCGCGCTGAAACATCAAGCGCTGTGGCAATGTCCTTGCTGGCGAAGCCTTCGCAGACAAGATCAAACACTTCCCGTTCCCGGCTTGTGAGGCTTGCCAGAAGATCAACCGCTTCCTGCTTTTCGAGACGCGTTTGCAGGAGTGTTTGCGCAGAATGGATTGAATCCAGCAGCACATCCTCGTCAATCGGCTTGCTGAGAAAGTCACTGATACCGGCTTTGAACGCACGACGGCACGCATTCACGTCTCCATGACCAGTGATCATGATGACTGGCCAGTTGATGTGGCGTTCCGTCAGCTTCTGCTGCACCTGCAATCCGCTGATCAGCGGCATGCGCAGATCAAGCAACAAGATTCCGGGGCGATGCTCATCAATATGTGCGAGAAATGTTGTCGGATCGGCAAAGGTTTCGACAGCCATGCCATAGGTTGAAAGCAGCAGCGAAAGCCCATCCCGGACCGCTTCGTCATCATCAATCAGATAGATCATTGTTCCGCTCACGAATTGGCTTCCTTATTCTGAATTGGCAGCCAGACCATGAAACATGCTCCGCCATCGTCATTGTTCAGTGCTTCGATGTGCCCGCCAATGCGTTCAATCAGTGTTGAACACAGAGTGAGACCAAGCCCCATCCCGTCTTTCTTCGTCGTGAAGAAAGGTTCAAACAGGCGAGGTTGCAGATCTGCAGGAATCCCCGGTCCATTGTCGCATATACTGATGCAGATATGTTCGCCTTCGCGCTTCGTTGAGACGCTGATCTTCCCTCCCGAAATACCGGCTTCGTTGAGACTATCGGAGGCATTTCTGATCAGATTGTTGAAGACCTGCTCGAGTTCAACCGGGTCAGCCATTATAGTGGGCAGGTTGGGTGCAAGGGTGAAATGCAGCGCTATGTTGCGTTGTTCGAGTTCGGTATGCAGAAGCTCTGCCGTATCGTGAATGATGCTGTTGATCTCTACGGACACAGGCTTGGGTGGGCGATTGCTGATATAATCACGCATCCGTTTGAGCATATCGCCAGCGCGTCTGGCTTCGCGCACATTGGCGGCCATCGCTTTTTTCAATAGGGCATTGTCGATGCCTGACTGCTCGACCAGCCGTTCAGCGGCGCGGCTCTGGCTCATCAGTGCTGTCAGAGGTTGCGCCAGTTCATGCGCAATGCCGGAAGCCAGTTCCCCCATGGAATTCACTCTTGCCGCATGCGCCAGACGTGTCTCGCGTGCGAGCGTTATGCTGCGTTGCTCGGCCATTTCTGTAGAGGCCTTCAGACGGCGAACTTCACGCCTGTGCTGCAAACTATATCCAAGGAGTGAAAGCACAATGAGGCTGCCGATTGCCACCATAGCCAATGAAATGCCATCAACAAGGTCAGTTAGTGAGATGGGATAATCCATTGTGAGAAGAAGCGGTTGTGATCCGCTATCGATCACACGACTGAACCACGGTGAAGCAAGCCATCCAGATGCTTGTTGAACCGCTTTTTGTTCCATTACAATGGAGCCGTCGAGTATGAGCCGGATGTTCGCCCAGTTAGGAAGCTCCTCCTGATCAATGAGCCGCTTGGCATCAATTTGCATGACGAGTGCAAGAGCCGGATTGGTGTCTTTCAGCTTCTTGGCCAGCAGATATCCCTGCTCGAACGAGGGACTGATATAGCTCCTCACTTCTCCCGCCTTCTGGACGAAAATCTCTCTGCCAAGCCTGCCATAATCCGGTATTGCCGCATCAGCAGGTGCAGATAAAATTTGCCGCACATCTGCCGTCGCTGAAGGTTCCTTCCATGTTATTTCGATTTCCTGAATAGCTTTAATCCGAGGATAAAACCGCATGATGCTATCGCTGACCTGCGTCACAAGCTGTGACTTTCTGCTCTCATCCGCGAGAATGAGTGAAGCCAAAGTTGTCATATGCGCATCGTGTTGCGCAACCCGTTGCGAAATCATGCGATGTAAAAGAAAGCCAACTTCGTTAAGCTCACTTGCTTCATTTTTCAGAGAATTGTTGATCGAAAGCGCCAGATAAAGTGCAATAAACGTAAGCCAGACAGCGAGAATGCTGGCGGTCCATTTCAGCCGGGAAAGCTTAGTTTTTAACATTTCAGCATCCCCTTATGTTGCTGCTTCTTCTGCTAGTATAGTGCTTAAAGCGAGGCGGTCATCGTTGGTTTGTGGAACTGCATACAGATGAAGCAATGGCTGCTAGCGATATTATACGACACCGGCTGCGCCGCAAGCTAACGATAGCGTGACACGTTCTTACACCGTTGAATTCAACATAAGAAATGGTGGTGAGGTTCTCCGCTAATTTCACGTCGAGAGCAACAGAACGCGGCTCTGGGTTCAGAGCATGACTATTTGCGGAAAGCGGTATGAACTTGGGCTTGGTTTATCATTCTTGGTAAAATCGATTTTAGCGCGTGCAAAGCCAATCGAAAGCCGGATATGGCGCAATAACACGCCGCAGAGTTATCTCGACACTTGAAAATTGCGTGTCCCTGCGCGACGCAACGCGCACCATCGCTCGGGAGACATGACGATGGTGTTTGCTTTATAGGCGTCAACATAAGCCGCTAATTCGCATGGAAGCATTACGGCGCTCGCCTGTCCCCGCTTGATGACATGATTATTCTGGCCAACATGCGCAATCAGTTTACCTGTTATGTTTATATTGACGTATGAAACCTGTGGCAGCCTGCGCTTGCATATGGAACTGGATGAGGAGGACATTCGGGCCTGAGGTTAACACCGGGCACGACTGAGTACCGAGAAAATCGCTTGAAGGGCACTCAGAACACGCATTTTAAGCACACGACCGACGGCAGGCATGGTGGGCCTGTTGCTTCCGATTTTCTGGGTCAGGGCTTTGACAGTGAAAGACGAACTCATAAATGGGGGGGCGACATCGTCTACAGATGGACCACAGAAGACTGGCTTAATCGGGCAATCGGACGGGGGTAGCCAATATGCCAGTTCTGACTACCTTAGAATTCTCGAAGCGCATAAAATACTTCGATCTAAGAGTAGCAAAGGAAATTGCTATGATAATGCAATGACGGAAACCGTGTTCAATATGATCAAGTCCGAAATGATCTGGTGCACAGCATTCCAGACATGCAGCTTTGCAACCAAAGCCATTGGCGAATAGTTTGACGGGTTTATAATTTAATCTGTAGATATTCTGCTCTTGCATGCAAATCGCTGGTCCATTTTGAGACGGCGAGCCGTAAATTAGTACCAGAAGCTCTTCATTAAATTGGGGCAAGTCCAGTGCTGTGCTTAAAACGAACCGCAGAGGTATAAAATGAAAACGATAAAAGGCCCCGCTATTTTTCTGGCACAGTTTCTTGGCGAAAATCCCCCATTTGACACATTGGATAATTTAGCACAGTGGGCGGCATCGCTCGGATATAAAGGTATCCAAATCCCGACGGATTCTCGCCTTTTCGACCTGGAGATCGCTGGAAAGTCGAAAACCTATTGCGATGATGTACGTGGGCGGCTGGCGGAATATGGGATCGAAATCACAGAGCTTTCGACGCATATTCAAGGGCAATTGGTTGCTGTCCATCCCGCTTACGATACGCTTTTCGATGGGTTCGCGCCGACCGAACTGCGCGGTAAACCATTGGAGCGGCAGCAATGGGCTGTCAACCAGCTGATGTTAGCGGCCAAAGCATCTGAACATCTCGGTTTAAAAGGTCATGCAACCTTCTCCGGGGCGTTGGCCTGGCCATATATCTACCCGTGGCCGCAGCGTCCAGCGGGTCTCGTTGAAGAAGCATTTGATGAACTCGGACGACGCTGGACACCCATTCTCAATGCATTTGACGAAAGCGGTGTTAACCTATGCTACGAACTTCATCCCGGTGAAGACCTGCATGATGGTGTTACTTTTGAACGTTTTCTCGAAGCGACAAACTCGCATAGCCGTGCTTCCATCCTTTATGATCCGTCTCATTTTGTCTTGCAGGCACTAGATTACCTGCAATTTATAGATATTTATCATGAGCGTATTCGTGCGTTTCACGTCAAGGATGCAGAATTTAACCCTACAGGTCGGTCGGGCGTATATGGCGGTTATCAGGACTGGGTCAATCGTCCGGGCCGCTTCCGTTCGCTTGGCGATGGACAAGTGGATTTCGGATCAGTTTTCTCGAAGCTTACCCAGTATGATTTTGATGGTTGGGCCGTGCTGGAATGGGAATGCGCACTCAAGCATCCTGAAGACGGCGCACGTGAAGGCGTGGATTTCATTCGTAACCATATTATTCGCGTTACCGAACATGCTTTCGACGACTTCGCCAAAAGCGGCATGGATAAAGCGGCTAACCGTAAAATCCTTGGTTTATAAGGGAAAATGTTATGAGCAATTTAAATTCGCGCCGGATCAGACTTGGCATGGTCGGCGGCGGGCAGGGGGCCTTTATTGGCGCCGTGCACCGTATAGCATCTCGTCTTGATGATCGTTACGAACTGGTCGCTGGCGCATTATCGTCGCAGGCGGAACGCGCGCTGGCTTCTGGTCACGAACTGGGACTGGCAGATGATCGTTGTTACACTTCCTACCAGGAAATGGCTGAGCTGGAAAAAGAGCGTGAAGATGGTATAGAGGTGGTTGCGATTGTCACACCTAATCACCTTCATTTTGGGCCTGCGAAAGCTTTTCTGGAAGCTGGCTTTCATGTGATCTGCGATAAGCCGGTAACAACAACACTTCAGGAAGCGAAGGAACTTTCACAGATTGTTGAGCGGAGCGGACAGCTTTTCATTCTTACGCACAATTACACGGGTTATCCAATGGTGCGGCAGATGCGCGAGATGATCGCTGCTGGTGACATCGGAAAGCTGCGTCATGTTCAGGTTGAATATGCACAAGACTGGCTGACTGAAGCTGTTGAGAATACTGGTGCGAAAGGTGCTGAATGGCGGACCGATCCTGCACGTTCAGGCGCAGGTGGTGCGATCGGTGATATTGGTACACATGCTTTTAATCTTGCGTGTTTTGTGACCGGAGAAACTCCGGAATATCTTCTGGCGGACCTCACATCCTATGTGCCAGGTCGTAAACTTGATGACAATGCCAACATTTTGTTGCGTTATGCGAGTGGCGCAAAGGGAATGCTTTGGGCAAGTCAAATAGCTGTTGGTAACGAGAATACGCTGACGCTGCGTGTTTATGGCGATAAAGGCGGCGTTGAATGGAGCCACGGCTCACTCAATGAAATGCGTTTCACGCCATATAACGAAGCAACGCGGATTTTGACGCGAAATGGTGCGGGCAGTAGTCCGGCCAATAAGCGGGTTAGCCGTGTGCCGTCGGGCCATCCAGAAGGATATTTGGAGGGATTTGCTACGATCTACCGTGAGGCAGCGGATGCCATTATTGCATCTCGAACTGGGGATGCTCCCTCAGCAGATGTGGTTTATCCAGGTATCCGTGAAGGAGTTGCCGGACTTGCGTTTATTGAAGCTGCGGTAAAGTCTAATGCAGCGTCGTCCTGGACGGCGTTGGATGTTTAGTCAGCGCCATATAGTGGTTCAGTCAGTTTCAGAATAAAATAATTCCAAATAGTGTGGTTTACGGATTTAAAGTTTCTAATGTTGCATGCATCGCAAATGATAGGAACTTTAAATCCACGACACCAAAGCGCTTCTCACTTTTCAGTATTTGCCTTAGCGTTTCATCTTTGCGTCAACCGAGGCCGATTTGCACCACAATCAAGACGAAAGCTAAATTACCCACTCCTTTGATCGCATTAAGATGGAAACGGATTGGTCAATCGCGTAAGCGCAGTCGTATTGATGAAATTGCGAGTGATACAATGCAGGGCATAGCGACGGGTGGTACGGAAGCGCATGTAAAGGGCATGGCAATCATGGTGCTCTCGGTGCTGTTACTGCCGCTTATGGATGCCATAGGCAAGTGGCTTGCCATGATGGATAACATGCCTCCGGCAACCGTTACGTTTATGCGCTTTTTTATCCAGTCACTTCTGATGTTTGCCGTTCTGATTGCTATGGGTGGTTTGAGCGCGCTGCATACCAGGCATCTTAAGGGCAATCTTGTTCGGGGCGCTTTAATGGGCTTTGGCGGAACGTGTTTTTTCACGGCCGTCAAATATATGCCGCTTGCAGACGCTATGGCTGTTTTCTTTGCGGAGCCGCTGATCCTTACATTGCTCTCCGCTGTTTTTCTCAAAGAGAAAGTGGGCTGGCGCAGGTTCAGTGCGGTTGGTATCGGCCTGATTGGCACGATGATCGTTATTCAGCCAAGCTTTGAGATTTTTGGCGCTGTGTCTTTGTTGCCTTTGGCAACGGCGGTGACCTTTGCGATCTATCTGATATTGAACCGTAAATACGGCGCTAAGGAAGGCCCGGTTGTCATGCAGTTCTATGCCGGTGTCGGCGGATCGCTCATAGCGGGACTATTTATGATTTTTGGCACGGTCGCGGGCGTGGAAGACTTAAGCTTTGCACTGCCGCATAGTCTTCAACCGTGGTTGCTGTTGTTCTTGCTTGGTGCAATTGGCACAGTCAGCCATCTGCTGGTTGTGCAGGCATTCAAGCTCGCGCCAGCGTCCATGCTGGCACCATTTCAATATCTTGAAATCGTCAATGCAGTTTTGGTTGGACTGATCGTATTCGGCGATTTTCCGACACCGTCCAAATGGTTCGGTATCTTTATAATCGTGGGATCCGGCTTTTATGTCTTCATGCGCGAGCGCCGTATAAAAACCGCCTGATCATTTCGTCTGACGAGGGCCGAATACACTTTCAAAAGCTACACCAAGTGCAACATCGACATCACCCATGGTGATTGGCAAGCCAAGATCGACGAGGCTTGTCACACCATATTCTGCGATGCCACACGGTACGATGCCGCCAAAATGTTCGAGTTCCGGTTCGACATTAATAGCAATACCATGGAAGCTTACCCAGCGACGCAGACGAATGCCAATAGCCGCAATTTTGTCTTCGCGCATGCCACCATTGGACAGTAACGGCTTTTCCGGACGTGCAACCCATACACCCACGCGATCTGCGCGACGTTCACCTTTAATATTGAACTGCGCCAGCGTTTCTACAATCCATTGTTCGAGTGCCGTTACAAATGCGCGAACGTCTTCTCTGCGGCGTTTCAGATCCAACATGACATAGGCTACACGCTGGCCCGGTCCGTGATATGTATATTCGCCGCCGCGTCCAGTGTTGAAAACCGGGAAGCGATCTGGTGTCAGCAGATCTTCAGAATGAGCGCTGGTGCCAGCGGTATAAAGTGGTGGGTGTTCAACAAGCCAAACAAGCTCGCTGGCTGTGCCCTCGCGAATGGCTTGAACACGCGTTTCCATGAAAGACAGTGCTTCTTCATAATCCGTCAATCCGTCAGCAATCAACCATTCAACAGGTTGTTCATCTGTTGATACCGGCAAAAAATGCGCAGGTTGATGCAGCTTTTCGTTTGATTTCGGGTTGGGGGAGGTGGAGCTATCGTTCATGATTGCAGCATATGACGCTTTTTCCAATATGCTACCAGATGGCAAAATGCCTCTCTCTTAGTTATGAATGCCTTTAAATCCACAGCATTGTCAGGAAGAAAAGGGACGCGCTCCTGTGTGAGTATGTTCTTCTTAATGTTGGTTGAATTTACAAAAAGGCACCCTCTTAATGAATGCGATATGCAGTGTTCTTGGAGGGGATTGGTTAGACAAGCGCGGGATTATTGCTCTTTCCATGAGTTTTAACCACGTTGCCTCGATATTTGTCCGGTGCCTTGTTATGCATTTAGGGAGCTATATATTTCTGGTGATCATTCAGCACAGGTTCATCTGGCTTTTGTGATGATGTACGCAGTTGAACTGGAGAAAAGTATGATTAACTGTTTGAAAAAAATGATGGTTGGACTGGTTGGTGCAACTTTTATGATTGGTGCGATGGCACCGGTTTCTGCGGCTCCGGTCCTGCCGACTTCACTGATTGCTGGCAGTGACAATGTTCATCAGGTTCGAGATGATCGCTGGCGTCGCCATGGCAATGGAAATTGGAACGGTCATCGCCCGGGCCCGCGTCCTGGTTGGAATGGTGGACGCCCTGGGCCGCGTCCAGGCTGGAATGGCAATCATCGCCCACGTCCAGGTTATTGGAACGGTCATCGTGGCTATAATAATTATCGTCAGGGCTATCGCCGACACAATGATGGTTGGTGGTATCCGCTGGCAGCCTTCGGTGCCGGTGCGATTATTGGTGGAGCGATTGCTTCGCAGCCTGCACCACAGCCGGTTTATCGCCAAAGTAACAACCATGTTCAGTGGTGCTATAACCGGTACAAGTCTTATCGTGCGTCGGATAACACCTTCCAACCTTATAATGGTCCGCGTCAGCAGTGCTATTCGCCTTACTGATAGACGTCGTATAGAATTCCGGATTAACAGCCGCCTCGCAAGGGCGGCTGTTTTATTCGTTATGAGCTTTGATCAGCCGCCACGCTGTTCATACCCCTCAACGTCATCGCCTGCCATCTTACGAGTAAGATGTTTCTTGAGCCGTTCGATATCTTCATCGCTCCAGCCATCGACGCCGACAACTTCGATCCATGCATCAACATAGTCTTTTGGTGCATAGACATGGCCGTAGCCCATAGGTGTTGCGGTTGCGAAGGCCATATCGAGGGCGAGTTGCAGCATTGTAACCACTGGATACCACCGTAACTTTGGTGAGACGTCAGGGCCGCGTGGCGCGTTCATCCATTCCGGCTGGCGATAAAATGAGTGACTGTCAAAAAACACAACGGCATCGCTGGCATATTGCAGATAAACAATCCGCAACGGGCCCCACCGATCGCCGTTGCCTGGTGCTTCTCCGTTTTGATTCATAAAACGTGCAAATGAGCCATCACCAAAGACGGGCAGCCATTCGGGTGTGCCAAGATTTCTGTCTTTCGTAATTTCTTTCCAGTCGCGGCTCGGGAACGGCGGGCCGCTCCATAAAGCGCCATTGATAGGGTCTTCGAGCATTTCAAACAGCGCGACTGATTTTTCAGAGTTCATAGCCCCAAGGCTGAGACCATAAAGATACAAGCGTGGCCGCTTGTTTTTCGGCAGAGTTTTCCAATAGTTATAAACGGCTGTGAATAGCGCGCGAGACGATTCTGCCCCGTATTCTGGCTGGAACAGAAGGGATAGTGGGCTGTTAAGATATGAGTATTGCATGGCTATGCTTGCCACATCTCCATTATGAAGAAACTCAAGACCATCCATTGCCGCAGGGTCAACCCAACCAGTGCCTGTCGGCGTGATGATGACGAGTATTGAGCGATCAAAGCCGTTTTGTCGTTTAAGTTCCTCAAGGGCGCGCTCCGCTCGCTGTTTTGGATGGGCCGCTATATTCAATCCTGCATAGACACGAATGGGATCTACAGCGAGGCGTCGTGTGATGGATGAGATTTCAGCAGCTCTTGGTCCAGACGATACGAACTCGCGGCCAGCGCGTCCCAACTGATCCCATTTTAACAAAGACGCAGCACTTCCGGTTTTGTCGGCTTCTATTGGCTGTGGTCGATCAGGCTCAATCAACGCATCATATTCACTGAATGAGCGGTCAAGTATGCTGAAAGTAGATTGAATGAGAAGGCCGTTAGCGATTGTCCATATGAGAACGACGGTCAGCGCCACGCCTACGACATTTGCAACTCTGCGGGGTACCAGCCGGTGGATTTTTGCCGATTTGAAAAGACCGAGCCAGATAAGTGTGCGCGTTAGCAGGAGAAGGATTAAAAATGTTATGACCGCCAGAGCACAAACGCTTGCCGGATATGCGCTTGGGACAGGCTCCATACTCATTACGGATCGAACAGAGTTTTGCCAGCCTGCCGATAAATAAAGCGCTGCGATTGCGATCACCAGGCAACTGCACCCCACGACGAGATTAACACAGGTTCGAAGACGGTCTCCCGGCTCAGGCAATTCAAGGTAATGCCAGACCCAGCGCCAGAAAACCCCGAGCCCGTAACCAAAACCAAAGGCCGTACCGCACAATATGCCCTGCATTACATAAGTTCGCGGAACGAGACTCGGTGTAAGGGCCGCTGCAAACAATAGCGTTCCCAATGCCAGGCCAATGCCGGAGCGAGAATGCCTGAAACGGAGGATGAAGTCAGTTATGTGGGGCATGGAAACCAGTATTGCTTGAATGGTTTAAGGCGAATTCGATTTGCGCCCTTATGATTGGGCATTGCCCGAACAAAGCCTACAATATCAATTCGGAAGCCGGAATCGATTTTTAGAGAAACCTTCTGAATCGCTACGAATCTTTCTCTTTTTTACCGGCGTTCAGGAACGAAGCATGGCCCCAAATCGCAGATTTCGGTTGCCGTTCTGGTTCCTGAAGAGATTAGACGAGTTTTTTCTCACAAACTTGATCTTTTTTGAATTTATGTGGGAAAAACTTGATCTTATGGTGTTGACCAATTGAAAAGCCGCCCGTATGTTCCGCGCACTTCCTGGGACGATGTGTTCCATAAGGGAGCGCGTAGCTCAGCCGGTAGAGCAACTGACTTTTAATCAGTAGGTCCAGGGTTCGAATCCCTGCGCGCTCACCAAAATCAATAGCTTAGTAAGCTGCACAAACTACACCTTTTATATTTGTGTTGTTATTTCAGCTCCCTTTCTGATCGCGGTGCACATTGTCGCTGTCCGGGTTGGCTGTCGAGGATCGGTTATGCAAGCTGGTCAGACGCAATGTTTCGCAAGGCGTTTTCTCGAGATGATGTTTCATGCAAAGGCTTCTTTGGCAGGCTCGAAAACAGAACTCATTCACCCGCCGGATTGGAAGAACACCACGCTCAAGCAGTTTATCAAAGAAGTTGATGGCTACATTCGATGTTTCAACGAGAAGCGGAGCAAGATATCACCTGGCGCACGAAGCCCAATCAAAAATTCAGATACTCCGGGCATTGTGCAGTAAAGCCAGTCCGATTTTAATCCGCAGATCTGCCGGGGTGGTAGTTAGAGGTAATGCATAACCTTGTAAAAGAGACATGTTACAAGTATCCATAATAGATGTAATTTAAATCAAAATATTTGTAATTATTCCGATGTAAATTAATGTATCTAAATTAAAATTTAATAAAATAAACCCATATTAAGTTCGATTGCAATTCTACTTTATTTGATAGATTGTATTGAGTCTGTTATATTATTGAATCAAAACAACATAATATTATATTTAAATTATATTTAATAACATAAATATATTATATTTATTGAAAGGCATCTCTCGTGGGTTTTCCGAGGTCGTGTAGTCTACGCAAATATTCATTTATGCTTATGGGATGTGTCTCCATGACAGCGATTGCTCTTCTGCAATCGCAGTCTAATGCATATGCCGAATTTCATTCAGACGATGGGCTGTCGACGATTAATGGGGGGGCTTCCAATTGCACAGTCGTTGACCAAGCTGTAGGTTCAGCCGGTAAGAATGGTGTTGGCAATGTCTCTTCCTGTATGTTTGCCTATGCCTCCAGCAAGGCAACGTCTGTAACTTTTGACGGAAATGTCACCTACACCATCAAAGCGAGTGACCTCTCGGTGATGACGCCGAAATCCTATTTTGCCGGCCTGGTCGTTGCTGGTGGAGGGGAGATGACTGTCAATGGCAATTATACAATCAGTGGGTTGGGCACAGCTGGAGATGTTAAATCTCCACTTGCTGCCCTGAGTTCTTATTACAGTTTGCAGGCAAGTCCTGATAACGGCCGCTGGCAAGCCACGAAAACGGATATTAAGGGAAATCTCAATGTTGATGCCGGCATGCTGTTTTATCAGGGTGCCTCCCATTATGAGAGTGGTGCCGGTGTTGTGCCCCCTAAAGATAACAGTGCCTTATATGGCTCTTTGACCGTTGGCGGCACCACAACTATGGTGGTCTCACCCAGTGCCAAGATGTTTTATAATAATGGCAGCGCTGCAGTTGTGGCGCCGATGACCTTGAATGATACTCATGCTGATTTCAACGGCGCAGTTAACTTCAATCTCCCACTCCTGACACCAACAGACAAAGTCGAAAATCAATCTGTTTACGGTGCGATTGTGATGGCTGGCACAAATGTTTCCCTGAATTTTAACAAGGGGGGAACATACACCCTTTCACAACAATATAATCCAAACCTGTCGGGTGTGAAGAATACGTCGGATATTCATCAATCTGGAGACACAAATTACCCGGCAATTTATGGCTGGGTGATGCTGTCGGGGCAATGGGACGCGGGAGGCCGACGCGGAGGTGGCGCTCCTGATGCTTCGGACACCTATTATCCCAATGTCGCACAGTTTTCCGCGCAGAATATGATGCTGAACTATACCATGAAAGATGATGGTCCTTCAGGCCCGTGGGGTGTGGTGTCGCTTAATCAGCATGCACATGCAGCTCTGACCAATACCACCATGAACCTCGATATGCAGGGAAGTGCGGCCTCGCGCGCTTCCGTATTTTTGAGCGGGATCACCCCATTTGCCACAAGTATAAACGACAAGGATCCTACTCCTGCCACTTTTGCTGATAATATATTCGATCTCAACAAAGTACAGGTTAACTTTACTGAGGCTCATTCGGGAAAGTATGTTTCGCTTTTTGACATAGATGCAACCTTTGCAACGGTGAATGTCACGAATGGGTCCAAATTGGTTGCGCCAGGCAATTCCGCGATCGCTGATCGCTCACTTATCTATATCAATAAGACGACTGAACTGCCAATTTCTCCAGGAGATGCGCACCCATATGACGATCCGGAGGGGGCGACGCTTATATTTCACGCAACGGATTCCACTCTTGGTGGTGGCATCTATGTGGATGACGTGGATGACAGTGGAAAGTTTACCGCCAAAAATTTGCTGACATACACAATGGATGGCACGACCACTTGGGCAGGCGATCTTTTCGTGGCCTCTTCAGTGACAGGTGAGCATCCGGAACAGTTCGCGTCTGCCCAAATGACGATTGCTGGTCAATCTCATTGGACCGGAGATGTAACATCTCACAATGGCAATGTTGTATTAAAATTAAATCAACAGGGCATCTGGACACCCACGGCGGATGTGAGCGCAGGTTCATTTGTCCAAGGCAAAATCACCATGAATGGTGGTATAATTCAAGCTGGTACGAAAGCTTTGAACGTTGATGTTCCACTTGAACTTAACGGGCTGGGCGGTAGTTTTGATACCAATGGTCACACAATTAATTACGGCGCAAGCATTACTGGAGACGCTACTCTCTACAAGATAGGCGATGGTGTTCTCGTTCTCAATGGGACGACTCACGCCGCCATCACGTATCTCAAAGGTGGGGAACTTTCCGTTAATGCAGATAGTCATCTCGGAGGCGGTAATGCACATCGTATTGAGTTCGGGGGCGGCATATTGCAGGTCACCGGTACGACGATGCATTCAACTGCGGCGACTATTCAATTGTTCAGTGAAGGCGGCGGCTTTGACATCGTTGATTCTGGTAACACATTCACGGTTGATCAGAAGCTTAGCGCGGGTGGTTCTCTGACGAAGCTTGGCGCTGGCACACTGGTTTTGAGTGGTGACAATCTTTATAAGGGTGGTACCTACCTCAATGGAGGGACGCTTCAGGTCGCGTCTGATGCAAATCTGGGTGATGCATCGGGTGCGCTGAACTTTGATACGGGCACGTTGCACCTTACCAATACGATGAATTCGAGCCGGGCCGTGTTGTTGACATCCCATGGTGGCACAATTTCAGTTGATGCAAACAAAACAGCTACATTTGGTGGTATTTTCAAAAATGCGTTAAAGGCCACAGGCAGCTTGACCAAATCGGGTGACGGCACGCTGATCATGACGGCAGCCAATACGTATACCGGCGGAACAACGGTTTCGGGCGGGATATTGCAGCTCGGTGATGGCGTCACGGATGGTTCAATAACGAACGCCATCGCTCTGAATGGTGGCAACCTTGTGGTTGATAATATTGGTGCAACGGCATTAGCCAGTGTCATTAGCGGTACGGGCAGTCTCACGCAGAACGGTGCTGGTACGCTGACGCTTTCGGGTAACAATGGTTACAGTGGCGGCACATCTCTCAATGCCGGTGTAATTTCAGCAGAACAAGATGAGAATCTGGGAACAGGTCCGCTTAATTTTGACGGTGGCACACTGCAAATTATGGGGACGCATTTTACAAATACTACAAAGCAAATCGTCTGGGGCGCGCATGGCGGCAGTTTCGATATCGACGACGCAAACAATCATTTTGCCTTATCCAATGTCTTTACCGGTTCAGGCGCTCTGACCAAAACTGGCGCTGGTACGCTGGCTTTAACGGGTGATAGCAGCGGCTACCAGGGAAACACGACTGTCAGTCAGGGTTCTTTACGTCTTGATGGCGGCAAACTCGGTAATGGTGCCGGGGCAGTTCATGTTGCGTCCGGCGGATCACTTGGGGGGCATGGCACGATTGGTGACACGACGGATATTGCGACAGGCGGTACCCTCTTCGCTCAAAGCGGCCAGAAGCTTACATTTGACAAAGACTTGACGCTCAATACCGGTAGCATTGTCAGCGTCGACCTGGGTGCGCCTAACGCCAGTGGTTTGTTTGATGTAAAAGGTAACCTTACGCTTGCAGGCACATTGAATATCACGGATGCAGGTGGTTTCGGTCCCGGTCGTTATCGTATTTTTGAATATGGCGGGACATTGACCGACAATACACTATCCCTTGGCACTGTGCCAAATGGTGACACGGGCTGGAGTATTCTGACAAGCACCCCCCATCAGGTCAATCTGGTTAATAGTGCAGGCGCTATACTGAGCTTTTGGGATGGCCAGGATACGAGTAAACACGATAATAATCTCGTTGATGGTGGTGATGGTACCTGGGATGCAAGTAATGCCAACTGGACGGATCAAGACGGGAGTTTCAACAAAAAATGGGATAACAACCAATTCGCAATTTTTGAAGGAACGGCTGGCACGGTGACTGTTGCCACGAATTTTAAGCCTACCGTTAAGGGCTTGCAGTTCTTCGTTGATGGTTACACGGTTACGGGCGGCGCAATTACGCTGGGTGGGGCGGATAACCAAATTAATGTTGGTGACGGTACGCAGGATAGTGCGAGCTATGTTGCAACCATTGCTTCTGTGCTTGAGGGCCAGAATGGCTTTACCAAAGTGAACTATGGAACCCTCAACCTGACGGGTCAGAATATCTATAGCGGCACGACAACCGTCAAAGACGGGACGTTGGAGTTGAGCGGTAATGGCAGCATCGCCAACAGTGCCGAGATTGTTCTGGCGAGCAGCAGGTTTGGCCAAAGTGGTCTGCTGATCAACAAGGATCAGGATTTTAATCTGGCGAACAAGGTGAGCGGTATTGGTGCTGTAACCAAGGACGGTAATAGCACAACCACCTTTGCAGGAAACAACACGTTTTCCGGTGGGCTAACGGTCAAAGGCGGAACCGCGAAGGCGGGTATTGCCGACAATGCTTTTGGTTCAGGCAATGTCATGGTCAATGGTGGTGCGAGGCTTGATCTTGCCAACCTCAATCAAAGCGTTGGTAGTCTTTTGGGTGGTAAAACAGGCGATGGGGCGATCAATCTTGGCTCCGGCACGCTAACGCTTAATCAGAACCTGCATGGTGATTTCTCCGGCAAGATTTCCGGCACAGGTGGGATTACCAAGACCAATGACGGCGATCTGGTTCTTTATGGAGCCAATGATTATTCGGGGGTTACTGCGATCAACGAAGGTGCTTTGGTCCAGGGGGCAGCCGGTGGCTTCTCTAGCGCGTCTACCTTTAACGTTGCTAGCGGAGCATCACTTCAGCTCGAAGGTTTTGCGACCAATATGGCGGGGCTTTCCAATGCCGGTAATGTCTTCTTCGGTGGGATAAACGCGACTGTCCTTAACGTCTCAGGTGATTATAACGGCAATGGCGGCACACTGCATATGTCTGCCGTGTTTGGTGATGACAATTCGGTGGCAGATCGGTTGAATGTGGGTGGCAGCACATCAGGCAGCACTCATATCGACATCACAAACCGCGATGGATTTGGCGCTAAAACCAATAATGGTATCGAGATTGTCAGCGTTGGCGGCAACTCTCTTGGCGCGTTCACCCTCAATGGCGATTATGTCACCAAGGATGGCCAACAAGCCATCATGACCAATACTGCTTACGCCTACACGCTGCAAAAGGGTGGCACGAATACGCCCAATGACGGCAACTGGTATCTGGTCAGCAGCAACAATACTCCGGTGCCTCCGGTTGATCCGGATTGCCAGACGACGAACACATGTCCGACACCACCCGCACCAGGGCCTAATCCCGATCCTGCTCCTGGTCGTTACAGTGCGGCTGCTCCTGTCTATGAATCCTATACGTCAACACTGCAAGCTTTGAATGCACTGCCAACATTGCAACAGCGCGTCGGCCAGCGTTATCTGGGTGGTGCTGATCAGGCTGGTTCAGGTGCCAGTTCAGGTGCCCGTTCAGGTGAAAGCGATAACAAGGCCATATGGGGCCGCATTGAAGGCGCGCATAACCGTCAGGAAAACCGCTCTACGGCCGGTGATCTGCATCAGGACATCAACACGCTCATTATGCAGGCGGGTGTTGATGGTCAGTTCTATGAGAATGAGAATGGCAAGCTGTTTGCTGGTATTACCGGGCAGTATGGCAATGCGCGTTCAGATGTTGATAACCGCACTGGAGATGGTTCCGGTACGATCGACACGCAAGGATGGGGACTGGGGGCAACGGCCACTTGGTATGGCACGTCCGGCTTCTATCTCGATGGACAGGCACAGGTGAACTGGTATGACAGCGATCTTGATGTTGATGCCGCAAACCCGACCCTCAAGAACGGCAATAAGGGCATCGGTTACGCCCTCAGCATCGAAGCCGGTCAACGCTTTGCGATGAACCAAAACTGGTCACTCACGCCACAGGCGCAATTGATGTGGTCATCAGTAGATTTCGACACGTTTAGCGATACGTATGGTGCACGCATTTCTAATCGAAGCAGTGATAGCCTGACTGCCCGGCTCGGCCTTGCCGCCAACTACGCCAACAGCTGGAAAGGCAATGACGGTCGAATGGTCAATACATCTCTCTATGGTATTGCCAATCTTTATCAGGAGCTTATGGGCGACGCGCGCATCAATTACGCGGGTACACATATGGCGACAGACAGCGATGATACATGGGGTGGCATCGGTGCAGGTGGTGCTTATGCATGGGCTGACGGCAAATATGTATTCTATGGCGAAGGCTCCGTCGGAACCGCACTCAACCATTTCGCCGATAGCTATAAAATCAAAGGAAACATCGGCTTCAAAGTCAATTGGTGAAAATAAAGAAACTAAAATTCAAAACGCCCGGATCATAAGCCGGGCGTTTTTTATAGTGTTCGGGAAATGGGTTCGTTGCATGTTGGACAAATCGCCAACGCGATCCCATCAATCTAAAGCGTTTCTAACGGTCATATTCTGTAGAATTGGAATGATTATCTAAATACGACACCAATCCGTCAATTTTGGTCGAATTGGGTTTTTTTCTTTGGTTTTGAGTGCTAAGTCGCTCTCGCGATAAATGCCAACAAACTCATATGCGAGTTAATCAGCATAGCCAGAGCCTGAAAGCCCCAAAAATGACCGCACGTCTTTCATTTGCGCGTGAGCGTATCAATGTTCTTCTTCTCGAAGGCATCAATCAGTCCGCTGTCGATTATTTCAAGTCGTCTGGCTATACCAATGTTGTCCATCTGCCAAAGGCATTGGACAAGGCGGAGCTTATCGAGGCGATTGCGTCGGCCCATATTGTGGGCATCCGCTCGCGCACGCAGCTCACCGATGAGGTTTTTGAAGCTGCACAGCGCTTGATCGCAGTTGGTTGTTTTTCGGTTGGTACCAATCAGGTTGACCTGAAAGCTGCTCGCAAGCGCGGTATCCCTGTTTTCAATGCGCCTTTCTCCAATACACGTTCGGTGGCCGAACTGGTGATTGGCGAAATCATCATGTTGATGCGTCGGATTTTCCCGCGTTCCAACTCCGCGCATGCCGGGGGCTGGGACAAAAGTGCGACAGGTAGCCGCGAAGTGCGCGGTAAGACGCTGGGTATCATTGGTTACGGCAATATCGGTTCGCAGGTCGGCAACCTTGCCGAAAGCCTCGGCATGACCGTTCGCTATTTCGACATGACCGACAAGCTGCAATACGGTAATGTGATCCCGACCGAGACGCTTGACGAACTGCTTGAAATTTCCGACGTGATCAGCCTGCATGTGCCATCGAACAAATCGACGGCCAAGATGATCACCGAAGCCAAGTTGCGCAAGATGAAGAAGGGTGCCTTCCTCATAAACAATGCGCGCGGAAATGTGGTTGATCTGGAAGCGCTGGCCACAGTGCTTAAAGAAGGCCATCTTGCTGGTGCAGCAATCGACGTGTTCCCGGTTGAACCTGCATCCAACAAAGATCCGTTTGTTTCGCCTTTGCAGGGGTTGGAGAATGTTATTCTAACCCCACATATCGGTGGTTCGACTGCAGAAGCACAAGAGCGCATTGGCATGGAAGTGACCCGTAAGCTCGTTGAATATTCCGATGTCGGCTCGACGCTCGGTGCTGTCAACTTCCCACAAGTACAGTTGCCAGCACGTCCAAACGGTACGCGCTTCATGCATGTGCACGAAAACCGTCCGGGCATTCTCAACAGCCTCGTCAATATTTTCTCGTCGCACAATATCAACATCATCAGCCAGTTTTTGCAGACCGATGGTGAAGTGGGTTATGTGGTGATTGAAGGCGATGCGATGGAGGAACACGCTGAGGACGTGCTTCAGGCGATGCGCGAAATTCCGGGCACCATCCGCACGCGTCTGCTGTATTAATTCGTCGCAATTTTGAGTAAGGCCCGCGCCGCATCCGCTGCGCGGGCTTTTCATTGCGCCTGTCAGGGTAATAAGCGGCATTGTTCCTGCATATTTGAGCAGTTTTGTTGCGCTTGTCTTTGCAAACACATTGACTCTTTTCTCAAAGGGCTTAAAAGCGCAATCGGAAAAGGAGAAATCCCGTGAACGCTTCCTGCGCATCACATAGCCTGTACGGACTGAATGGCCTCAACGCCATCGGTGTCGCTATGGCGTCCGTTTCCAAAATTACCATGGCCACTTGCATTAAAACGACCACCAAAACGGTCTGACCCCTTGGCCTGCTCGCCCTCTCTCCCCGGGTCCGGCCCAGGGAAAAGGCCCGCTGGTCGCGGGTTTTTATGGAAGCGGAGAGGACAGGAGACAGGTAAATGGGTTTTAAGATTGCAGTCGTCGGCGCCACCGGAAATGTCGGTCGCGAAATGCTCAATATCCTCGAAGAACGCGGTTTTCCGGCTGATGAAGTCGTAGCACTTGCTTCGCGTCGCAGTCAGGGTACAGAAGTATCTTATGGCGATAAGACGTTGAAAGTTAGGGCGCTCGACCAGTACGATTTTTCGGATACTGACATTTGCCTTATGTCTGCTGGTGGCAACATTTCAAAAGAATGGTCGCCGAAGATCGGTGCGCAGGGTTGCGTTGTTATCGATAATTCATCCGCATGGCGCTATGATGCCAATGTTCCGCTGATCGTTCCGGAAGTGAACCCGGATGCGATCGAAGACTTCCGCAAGCGTAACATCATTGCCAATCCGAATTGCTCGACTGCGCAGCTCGTTGTTGCTTTGAAGCCGCTTCACGATGCAGCCAAGATCAAGCGCGTTGTTGTTGCGACATACCAGTCCGTTTCAGGTGCTGGCAAGGAAGGCATGGACGAGCTGTTTCAGCAGTCGCGTGCAGTTTTCGTTGCCGATCCTGTCACGGCGCAGAAGTTCACCAAGCGCATTGCGTTCAACGTTATCCCGCATATCGACGAATTTATGGAAGACGGCTACACCAAAGAAGAATGGAAGGTGATGGCTGAAACCAAGAAGATGCTTGATCCAAAGATCAAGCTCACGGCAACGGCTGTGCGCGTTCCTGTCTTCATTGGCCACTCCGAAGCTGTTAACATCGAGTTCGAAAACCCGATTTCGGCTGAAGAAGCACGTGAAATTCTGCGTGAAGCACCGGGCTGTCAGGTTGTCGATAAGCACGAAAATGGCGGTTATATCACGCCTTATGAATCGGCAGGGGAAGACGCAACTTACATCAGCCGTATCCGTGAAGACATCACAGTTGAAAACGGCCTGTCGATGTGGGTTGTTTCCGACAATCTGCGTAAAGGTGCAGCGCTCAACACGATCCAGATTGCAGAACTGCTCGTTGCGCGTGGTCTGATCACGCCGAAGGCACTTGCTGCTTAATCGATCGTGCAGCTAATAAAACAAAAGCGCCGGGAAACCGGCGCTTTTTTGTTATTTTGAAATGCTGTCTTTGAGATTATTGCGGACATTCAGCAATCGATCGCGCAAATTTTGCAATTCATTCAGAGGCTCACCAAGCGCGCAGAAGACTTGCTCTGGAATATCGGCGGCTTTTGTCCGCAAAGTACGACCTTCATCAGTCAGCGTAATGCGGACCTGTCGCTCATCCTCTGGATCTCTGCGACGCGCGAGATGGCCTGCTGCTTCAAGCCGTTTTAAAAGCGGGGTGAGCGTGCCGGAATCGAGATTGAGTTTCGCGCCAATTTCCGAAACCGTGCAATTATCCTGTTCCCATAAAACAACCATTACCAGAAACTGCGGATAGGTTAGCTCTAGCTTGTTCAGAATTGGCTGGTATGCGCGCGTCAATGCATTCGCAGTGGAATAGATCGCGAAACAAACCATATCCGACAGATTGAGATGAGATTCTTGTTTGTCGTCTTTCATAGCACAGGCTCCATGACAGAACTTTACATGAGGTGCAATTGAATTGCGCATCACATATTTGTGTAAACTAATTTTGCAAAATTAGATTGTGCGCAATATAAAAATCTGCCAGTTTGGTTGTGGAGACAATTCAACGATACCAATGGAGACATTTAAATGGCTATTCTTTACACGACCCAGTCTACCGCAACTGGCGGCCGCACAGGCAGCGCCAAGACCGCTGATGGCCGTCTTAGCGTCGTTCTCGATACTCCAAAGGAACTTGGCGGTTCGGGCGGTGAAGGCACCAATCCTGAGCAGCTCTTTGCATCTGGTTATGCTGCTTGTTTCCTCGGTGCGCTGAAATTCGTCGCAGCCAAGGAAAAGGTTTCTATTTCTGCTGACAGCACGGTTACAGCCACTGTTGGTATTGGTCCGCGTGAAGATGGCACTGGTTTTGGTCTGGATGTGGCTCTGGAAGTCGCTCTGCCGGGTGTTGAAAAAGCCAAGGCGCAAGAGCTCGTTAATGCTGCGCACATCGTCTGTCCTTATTCCCATGCAACGCGCGGCAATATTGATGTCCGCCTGAGCGTAGCATAAATGAGACAAGCAAAAGGCGCTCAGTTGAGCGCCTTTTTGTTTACGAGGGGAATTCTTCCAGCGCTTTTAAAGTGGCCTCAATCTGCACACGCACCTCGGTTGTTAACGGCAATATGGGCCGCGGCGGTTCGATTTTTGCAAGACCTAGTAGATCGGCGATGACATACATCACGCGGAAGCTGCCATGGGTTTTAAACAGGCTCCAGAGCGGCTCAAACGCTGAGTTGATGCGTTCAGCTTCTGCTTGGTTGCCGCTTTGTGACGCGCGTACAAGGGCTAAAAACTGTTTTGGCAGCAGGCCGGCGGCTACACTGTAGAAAGCGTCTGCACCTGCAAGAAGTGCATCTTTTGCACCCCAATCGCCACTATAGCCGATGGCAAAGTCGTCGGGTGTAGATGCACGCAATTTCTCAATTTCCGCCGCATAGTTATCGTCGGCGGGCAGGGGCATCTTGATAGCATAGATATTGTCGATATCCGCCAGCCGAGCAATCAGTTTATCACTGAAATTAAATCGTGTGGTTCCAGGGTTGTTATAGATGCAGAGCGGTAAATCAGTGGCTCGCGCGACTGCCTTGAAATGCTGAAATCCTTCTTCTTGCGTGAGCGGCGTATAGGAAACGGGCGCAAGCAATAATGCATCAGCGCCTGCATCTGCGGCATCTCTTGCGAGTGCCTGCGCTTCATCAGTGCGCAACGCGCCAACACCAACAATCAGCGGTATCTTCCCGCCAATGTGATTAACGGCAGTCTTCACCGTATGCTGACGTTGTTCTCGTGTGAGAAAGGCATAACCACCCGTGCTTCCCAGCAGGCCAATCGAATCTGCTCTCGCCTCATGGATGCGCGTAAGAAAAGCCTCTAGCGCGTCCTCTATCAGATTGCCTTCGGCATCCATTGGCGTGAGCGGAAAGGCGGAGAGACCATGGAACATCTTCATTGCGACACTCATTTCTCAGATGATTTTAGCGTGACAGAAGGAGACGAATACCGGCGAATGCAAAGACGGCTGCAAGAACGCCTTCGATCCAGCGGCGAGCGCTTCGATACATGCGCACCATGGGTGCTGTAGAGAACACAATCGCATAGCCGCAGAAGATCGTAATGCTGAGCGTAATACAGCCGCCGAGGAATGCCGCCATCTGCGGCCAAGACGAATTTGTGCCAAGGCCAAGCGTAACGAGTGCTATCCATGATAGTATCGATTTTGGATTGGAGAGATGCAGAAGCAGGCCACGACGATATAGTTCGCCGCCTGACAGAAACGCATCACCATTTATGTTGCGTGCAGCGATCTTCTCATCCGATGTCATAGCAGCACGTGCTGCTTTGAACGCGAGGTAGAGCAGATAAAGACCACCGAAAATCTTGAGAACAATAAGCGCTTCGGCAAACCGTGTAAGGATTGCAGATACGCCTGTTGCCGCCATCAGGCCCCAGAATATAGAGCCGGTCACAACACCTGATGCAAACATCAGCCCCGCTTTGCGGCCTTGATGCATGGCAACGCCCATGATGCGCATATTGCTTGGGCCGGGGCTTCCGGCGGCAATCACATAGGTCGTGTAAACAACAAGAAGCTGATAGGCGGCGGGCGAAAGGCTCATGATCATCACTCGGATTGAACTGAGCAGATCTATAGCATTTTCCGCATGCAATTTCTGTATTCTATTGTATCGAAAACAACCAAAATTGTCTCAATTTTGGTTGTAACTGATAGCCTAATAAAGCAACGCGATAATGTATCGCTTTAATCAGCATGTGCTTCCAGAGCTTCCATATCGTCATCTGAAAGGCCGAAATGGTGGCCAATTTCATGAATGAGAACATGGGTGATAATGTCGCCTAGCGTCTCTTCATTCTCTGACCAATAGTCGAGAATTGCGCGGCGGAAGAGCGTGATGCGGTTGGGCGTGTCGCCGGTTTGCAGGCTGAAACGTTCGCCTATCCCCATGCCTTCAAACAGGCCAAGAAGATCAAAAGGCGTCTCTAAGCCCATATCTTCAACGATTTGCTCTTCAGGGAAGTCTGCAATCTGGATGATGATGTCACCATAAAGCGCACGAAATTCCTGCGGAAGATGCGCAAGCGCTTCAATCGCAATGGATTCAATTTCGTCCAGCGAGGGCGAGAGACGTCCCGCCCAGTCACCGCTTTGATCTTCTCTGGCCATTTCAGCCAACCGTGTCCTATTCAATGGTTCAGGCCACCGCACATCGGCCAAAGGCGCATAACGGAACTGCCATTATGCCCAAGGACGCTGTTGAGCGTTTTTCGCCTCGAACGTATCGATATTAGTTACCTTTTCCATGGTCAGACCGATATCATCAAGACCATTGAGCAGGCAATGACGCTTGAAGTCGTCAAGGTCAAAAGCAATCGAACCGCCATCAGGACCGTGGATCTCTTTGGCTTCGAGATCAACAGTCAGCGTTGCATTGGCACCGCGCGATGCGTCGTCCATCAGCTTGTCGAGGTCTTCCTGGCTGACTCTGATTGGCAGAATGCCGTTCTTGAAGCAGTTGTTGTAGAAGATGTCGGCGAACGAAGTCGAGATGACACAACGAATGCCGAAATCAAGCAATGCCCACGGCGCATGTTCACGCGAAGAGCCGCAACCAAAATTATCGCCCGCAACCAGAATCTGCGCGTTGCGGTAGCTAGGCTTGTTGAGTACGAAATCCGGATTTTCCGTTCCGTCTTCGTTAAAGCGCATTTCGGCAAAAAGCCCCTTGCTCAGACCCGTACGCTTGATCGTCTTCAGATAATCCTTCGGGATAATCATGTCCGTATCGATATTGACGATCGGCAGGGGGGCTGCAACGCCCGTGAGCTTGGTGAACTTATCCATGTTCCTGACCTGTCGGTTGGGTATTTAAAATTTGCAGTCTGATTTACATCAGCATCACAGAGAGTCAATCTTTCTGGGCGCAAGTGCCCAATAGGTCGCAACCCTCAATGTCAAAATTGCCCATCCGGCATATATGGAGATATGCCGGAAGGGCTTTTCAGGCTTTGCGCATGAATATTTCTGAGGTTTCGCTAAAAAACTCAGAATCATGCGCCTATGCTGGCATTGGCGAAATTATTGTATGTTTAGTGTAATTCCGCCACTCTCACTGCCGGTCAATCGGCGTGACTTACCATCTGCACCAACAACGAACGTAAACCGCCTGCGCAGCATCGACAGGTTTGGTGAAACTGCGACATTAATCGCGGGATCAAACTGTAGCGTGATCCGCCAGAGATCAGGCTTGATCGTTTCTTCTACGCCGATGATGCGGGCTTCAAACGCTGTTGAATGGAACATGCCCGAAACGCGCTGACTGACGCTGTAAGGTGCTTTATCGTCTTCAACCTTTGGAGTTTCAACATTCGCACTGTTGGCTGCAAGCGTATTCCAGTCGCGTGTGCCGGATTGGCGGGCAACGAGATCAAGCGCTTTTCCGTGGCTAATGTTAATGCCTTCTTCGCCCAGAGCCTGCCTTAAACGGCGGGCCTGATGTTTGAAGTCAGTTGTCGTGTTCCCAGCAAGGATTGCTGTGGTCATAATATCGCTCCTGAATGTGAGCAGCATTTTCGTGAACGGGCACCCGCATTGCCGTTTCTGCCGTCACCGGAACAGGAACGTGAATTCAGAATGCTTTACCATGGCCTTGAGGCTGCGAGCGGCGGGTGCATTCCAACCGTGGATGCAAAATAAGCAGTCATAAGACAGATTTCAAGTGTCTTAGAATATGCGGGTTAAGCGCTTGCGAACGAGCGCTGTTCGGTGCACAAATTGCGCATGAAAACAATTGCCCGTCCGCGTCGTTCCGTTTTGTTTGTGCCAGCTTCCAATAGCCGTGCAGTTGAAAAATCGCTGACGCTTGGAGCTGATTGCGTCATTTATGATCTGGAAGACTCGGTTGCGCCGGAAGCAAAAGCTGCTGCCCGCGATGCATTGATTAAGCATTTTTCAGAGCATCCAAACGTCAGCTTCGAACGCGTTGTGCGCGTGAACGCTGCCGATACGCAATGGAATAAGGCTGATCTCATTGCTGCTGCAAATATCGGCGCTGATGCAGTTTTGCTGCCGAAGGTTGAGCGACCGCAGGATGTGATTGATGCGGCGAGCCTGCTTGATCGCCAAGATGCCGATCCTGAAATGCGTGTCTGGGCGATGATAGAAACACCGCGGGGTATTTTGAATGCGGATGAGATTGCCGTACTAGGTCATCGTTCGGCTGCGCGTCTTGGCTGTTTTGTGGTGGGGCCAAATGATATTGCGCTGGCAACCGGTGTGCGTCCGCAATCTGGGCGGCCTTATCTGGTCCCATGGCTGATGCAGATATTACTGGCCGCGCGTGCTGGTGGCATCGATGTGTTAGACGGCGTCTATAACGATTTTCGCGATACTGCAGGCTTTGAAGCAGAGTGCGTGCAAGGTGCGGCAATGGGCTTTGATGGAAAGACGCTCATTCATCCTTCGCAAATCGAAGCGGCTAATCGAAGTTTTTCGCCGTCTCATGGTGACGTGGCACATGCCCGTGCGGTGATCGCCGTCTTCGCGCAGCCAGAAAATGCCGACAAAGGCGTCGTCTCGCTGGATGGCCAGATGGTCGAACGCCTGCATCTTAAAATGGCCGAGCGCGTGCTGGCTAAATCAACTTCGTAAAAACTTAAAGGAAAGAAGATTATGAAGCTTTATCGTTTCATCACCGGACCAGACGACTCTGCATTTTGCCATCGTGTGACAGCAGCTTTGAACAAAGGCTGGCAGCTGCATGGTTCGCCGACCTATGCGTTCAATGCAGCAACGGGTGTGCTGCATTGTGGTCAGCCAGTCATCAAGGAAGTTGAGGGCGTCGAATATACGCCTGACATCAAGCTTGGCGAATATTGATTAAATAAAAAAGGCCGGTTTCCCGGCCTTTACTCTTTCTGCGCATGTCTTTGTCCCAAAACCGGTTCCCACTTTTGGGAGACATGCTGTTAGTTCAATCCGCGTTTTTCAATCATTGCATCAGGCGTCGGCATTTTGCCGCGGAATGCCTTGTAAAGCTCTTCCGGGTCGCGGCTGCCACCGGCTGCATAGATATATTGCTTAAGCTTTTCTGCCAGTTCCAGGTTGAAAGCATCGCCTGTTTCTTCAAAGGCCGAGAATGCATCGGCATCAAGCACTTCCGACCACATGTAGGAATAGTAGCCAGCGGAATAACCATCGCCCGAGAATACATGGGTAAAATGCGGCGTGCGGTGACGCATGATGATCGCGTCAGGCATGGATAGCTTTTTCAGCGTTTCTGCTTCAAAAGCTAATGGATCAGTGATTTTTTCTGTGCCAGTATGGAATGCCATATCGACAAGTGCGGAGGACGTAAATTCGACGGTATTGAAGCCCGCATTGAACGAGCGCGCTGCGAGCACCTTATCAAGTAGCGCTTTGGGCATGGCTTCACCGGTGCGATAGTGCACGGCATATTTTTCAAGCACTTCTGGCACTGTAAGCCAATGCTCATAAAGCTGCGATGGCAGTTCGACGAAATCTCGCGAAACAGCAGTGCCGGAAATCGCAGGCCACGTCACATCCGACAATAGCCCATGCAGCGCATGGCCAAATTCGTGAAACAATGTGCGGGCATCATCCAGCGAAAGCAACGCAGGCTCGCCAGCCTTAGGCTTCGCGAAATTCATGACATTGTAGATGAATGGCTTTCGCCCTGCATCTAGCTTATGGCTTGATTGCAGTGAACTCATCCATGCGCCTGAACGCTTTGATGTGCGAGCGAAATAATCCCCGAGGAATAAGCCCCGCTCACTACCATCCGCATTCAGTACCCGAAACACGCGCACATCAGGATGCCATGTCGGGATGCCTTTTTTCTCTTCAAAACGAATGCCGAAAAGACGGGTGGCTACATCAAAGCTTGCTTCAATGATTTTTTCGAGTTGCAGATATGGCTTCAGCTCTGCTTCATCGAACGCGAAACGCTCGGCACGAAGCTTCTCCGCATAAAAACGCCAGTCCCACGGCGCAACTTTGTGATTGTGACCAGCAGCAGCGATCAGCCGTTCGAGTTCTGCTTCTTCTTCGCTCGCTTTGGCGCGTGCCTTGTCCCAGACTGGCTCCAACAGTTCCATCACGGCTTTTGGTGTTTTGGCCATGGTGTCGTCGAGCTTATATGCCGCGAAATTCGCATAGCCGAGCAGATGCGCTTTGCGCTCGCGCAGTTCCACCATTTCGCGCACAACGTCGCGATTGTCGGTTTCGCCGCCATTTTCGCCGCGCTTGCCCCATGCATTGAACGCCTGTTCGCGCAGTTTGCGGTTTTCTGAGAATGTCAGGAACGGCTCAACGATCGAACGAGACAGTGTGATTGCCCATGCATCCGGCTGACCACGCTCTGCTGCAGCGCTCTGCATGGCGTTTTTCAGAAAATCAGGCAGTCCTGCAAGGTCAGCTTCATCGGTGATCAATAAGAACCAGCTTGCTTCATCCTTGAGAACATTCTGGCCAAAACGTGCGCCGAGCCCGGCAAGCTTCTCGTTGATGGCTGCGAGTTCCTGTTTGCCTGCTTCATCAAGCTTTGCGCCGGAACGGACAAAGCCTTTCCAGGTCTTTTCCAATACGCGCTTGGTCTCAATGTCGAGATCAAGATGACTGCGATTTTCATAAAGCGCATCAATGCGGGCGAACAGCTTTGGGTCCATCATAATGCGCGAATAATGACGCGACATTTTTGGCGCGATTTCGCGCTCCAAGGCTTGAATAGTATCGTTGGTGTGAGCGCCAGCACGCATCCAGAAAATTGAAGAAACGCGATCAAGCGATTGGCCGGTAAGCTGTAAAGCTTTTAGCGTATTTTCAATTGTTGGTTCAGCGGCATCATTGATGATCGCTTCGACTTCGGCGAGGTCTTCAGCCAAGGCTGCATCAAAAGTGGCGGCGAAGTCATCGTCTTTAAATGCTGTGAAGTCCGGCAGGCCAAGCGGTCCATTCCATTGGGTCAACGCGTGATTGTAAGGCTGCTTTTCGGACATCAGAGACTCCAGATAAAATGAATTTGATATGAACAAGACTTAGGATTTTGCAGGCGGTGAGACAAGGGTATCTCGGGATTATGAAAAAGCTTTCATGATCCGGGTCGGGGGTTGACTTTCGGGGCAACCGGGCGCAAATCAGCCACGCAGCCGCAACTCTTTGGCTGCATTTCAACCGGAGTCTTATTCTCTTATGCCAAGCGACAGTCACAGTCGATTGTTTCAGCCGTCAAGGCAGTTCGTGATCTGATCGTTTGCGGTCAGCTTGCACGATCAGCCTCTGACGGCGGATCGACAGAAAGGCAAGCTAATGACCGACAACAACTTCACTGAAGTTCTAAATGTTGCCGACCTTCCTGCTGCTGCAATTGCCAGCCGCATCGCTGATATTCGTACCGGCGACGCAGTAGAAATCGTCAATGAACTGGATGCAGACGACGCAATCGCCGTTGTTGCCCAGCTTTCGCATGATGACGCTATCCGTCTGCTCGATCAGCCGGAATTGGAACGTGCGACCGAAATTCTAGCAACTTTACAGCCAAACATTGCCAGCCAACTGCTGGATGGTATGTCTGCCGACCGTGCGACCGACGTTTTCCATGAACTGGATGACGCAGACCGCGCACGTCTGTTTCCTATTCTGGCACCTGAAACAAAGGCAGCGCTCAAGAAGCTGATGGGCTATGCGCCGAATACGGCCGGTAGTCTGATGACTATTGAGTTTATCACCGTGCCCTCCAACTGGAATGTCGGGCAGACGCTCGATCATATCCGTCAGGTTGAGCGTACGCGTGAGACTGTTTACGCCATCTATGTGGTCGATCCGCAAACCCGCGTTCTGCTGGGCGTTGTCAGCCTTCGTCGTCTGATTGTTCGCGAACTGGATGAACCAATCCTCTTGCTTGCACGTGACGATGATCCGATCACGATCTCGCCGCTTGAAGACCGCGAAGACGTCGCACGTCTTTTCCGTAAGCACGACTTGCTGGCCGTTCCTGTCGTTGATGACAGCCGCCACATCATCGGCATTGTAACTGTCGATGATGTGCTGGATGCCATGACAGAAGATGCAAGTGAAGACGCTTACCGCTTTGGTGGTATGGAGGCGCTTGATAAGCCTTATATGCGCATCAGTTTTGCCGAAATGCTCAAAAAACGCGGCGGCTGGCTGGGTGTACTGTTCCTTGGCGAAATGCTCACAGCAAGTGCTATGCAGCATTTTGAACTTGAACTTGAAAAAGCACTCGTTCTGACACTTTTCATCCCACTCATTATGTCGTCTGGTGGTAATTCCGGTTCACAGGCCACATCGCTTATTATTCGTGCGCTGGCGCTTCAGGAATTGAGCCTGAAGGATTGGTGGCGTGTTGCTTTGCGCGAAATACCGACAGGTCTGGCACTGGGTGCATTCCTCGGTTTCATCGGCGTCGTTCGTATTGCAATTTGGCAGAGCCTCGGCATTTATGATTATGGTGAGCATTGGATACTGGTTGCGGCGACAGTTGGCATGGCACTCGTCTGTATTGTGACGTTTGGTTCTCTAACGGGTTCGATGTTGCCGTTTATTCTTCGCAGATTGGGCTTCGATCCGGCCAGTGCATCGGCACCATTCGTAGCAACCCTGGTCGATGTGACGGGTCTTGTGATCTATTTCAGTGTGGCACTTGTCATACTCTCGGGCACTTTATTGTAAAAATGACCTGAGGTTTTTGGCAAAACTGTCACAATTGCAGTGTAAATAAACGCGCAATTCTGGACTTTTTCGGTTAATTAAGGGGCAGTTTCGCACTGCCCCTTTCTAAAACGCAAAAAAACCTGTAAGAGCGCCTCATTGATTTTCCGTGCATCCATCTTGGCGCGGCTCCCAACTCATAAAAGAAGTGATCTCCATATGGAATTGCGTAATATCGCTATTATCGCACACGTCGATCATGGCAAAACAACACTGGTCGATGAACTGCTGAAGCAGTCGGGCTCGTTCCGTGACAATCAGCGCGTTCAAGAACGCATGATGGATTCGAACGACATCGAAAAGGAACGTGGGATTACCATTCTCGCGAAAGCCACTTCAGTTGTTTGGAAGAACACACGCATCAACATCGTTGATACGCCAGGCCACGCCGACTTTGGCGGCGAAGTTGAGCGTATTCTTTCGATGGTTGACGGCGCTATCGTGCTCGTTGACGCTGCTGAAGGTCCAATGCCACAGACGAAGTTCGTTGTTGGCAAGGCTCTTAAGGTTGGCCTTCGTCCGATCGTTGCGATCAACAAGATCGACCGTCCAGATGGTCGCCATGAAGAAGTCATCAACGAAGTTTTCGACCTCTTCGCCAATCTCGACGCAACTGACGAACAGCTCGACTTTCCAGTTCTTTACGGTTCAGGCCGTAACGGTTGGATGGCACTGAACCCGGAAGGCCCACAGGACGAAGGTCTGGCACCATTGTTCGATCTGGTTCTCAAGCACGTTCCAGCGCCAAAGGTTGCTGAAGGTCCGTTCCGCATGATCGGTACGATTCTTGAAGCTGATCCGTTCCTTGGCCGTATCATCACAGGTCGTATTCACTCCGGTTCCATCAAGGCTAACCAGGCTGTTAAGGTTCTTGGTCAGGATGGTTCGCTGCTCGAAAACGGCCGTATTTCGAAGATTCTCGCGTTCCGCGGCATTGAGCGTCAGCCAATTGAAGAAGCACAGGCAGGCGACATCGTTGCTATCGCGGGCCTTTCCAAGGGCACTGTTGCTGACACGTTCTGCGATCCTTCCGTTAGCATTCCGTTGGAAGCGCAGCCAATCGATCCGCCAACTGTGACCATGTCCTTCATCGTCAATGACAGCCCTTATGCTGGTACTGAAGGCGATAAGGTGACGAGCCGCGTTATTCGTGACCGTCTGTTCAAGGAAGCAGAAGGCAACGTTGCGCTTAAAATCGAAGAATCAAACGAAAAAGATTCGTTCTTCGTTTCGGGTCGTGGCGAATTGCAGCTTGCAGTTCTGATCGAAAACATGCGCCGTGAAGGCTTCGAGCTTGGTGTTTCGCGTCCACGCGTCGTCATGAAAGACGGTGAAAACGGCGAAAAGCTTGAGCCTATCGAAGAAGTCGTCATCGACGTTGATGAAGAATATTCGGGTACTGTTGTTCAGAAAATGTCTGAACGTAAGGCCGAAATGGTTGAACTGCGTCCTTCGGGCGGCAACCGCGTTCGTATGGTATTCTATGCACCGACCCGTGGTCTGATTGGTTACCAGTCGGAACTTCTGACCGATACACGCGGTACGGCAATCATGAACCGTCTGTTCCATGATTATCAGCCATATAAGGGTGAAATCTCGGGTCGTAACAATGGCGTTCTGATTTCCAACGATCAGGGTGAAGCTGTTGCTTACGCGCTTTTCAACCTTGAAGATCGTGGTCCGATGATCATTGACGCTGGTGTTAAGGTCTATCAGGGCATGCTGATCGGCATTCACTCACGCGACAACGATCTGGAAGTCAACGTACTCAAGGGCAAGAAGCTCACCAACATTCGTGCCGCTGGTAAGGATGAAGCTGTGAAGCTGACCCCTCCAATCCGTATGACTCTGGAACGCGCTCTGTCGTGGATTCAGGACGACGAACTGGTTGAAGTGACGCCAAAGTCGATCCGTCTGCGCAAGCTCTACCTCGATCCAAATGAGCGCAAGCGTTTTGAAAAGAGTGGCAAGGGCGCTGCCTAATTGCCTCTGATTATGTGATAAAAAGAAACGGCGCCGAAAGGCGCCGTTTTTGTATGTTCTGATGGGGTAGACGCATCCTCCTCAAGGGTGCTCAATGCAACCATTTTGCCAAAGCAAAGCCGTCGGAGGGGCATCTAATCTATCAGAATTATTCAAGACGAGGTTCCCGGACGAGCAGGCCGTGTCGTCCCCTTTTCAATGCACGATCGCCGCCGATAAAGATGGATACTGTAGGCTTTTGCGATGATAATACCTGTAAGCTTCGGAAGGGCTGGCTTCTGAGCGGATATACAAAGCCGATCACAAAGGTAGTGCCAGAAAGATAGGCACAGCTTTTTGCATGTTTTCATGAGGCCAGGCATGGTGTAACGGGATATTTGGCCGTACCGGCATATGGTGCCACCGGAGAGATTTGGTCTTACCCCGATTACAACTAAACCCAGAAATACCGGACGATGTGAAAGAAGACAGGCGCTGAGAAAACAAGGCTGTCAGCTCTGTCGAGCATACCGCCATGACCTTCAATCATATGCCCCCAGTCTTTCACCCCGCGATCACGTTTGATGGCCGATGCGACCAGCCCGCCAAAAAAGCCCATAATGCAGACTGTCGCTGCAAGCGCACCTGCCTGAACGGGCGAAAAAGGCGTAAGCCATGCAAGCCCCGCACCCAGCAGCGAGGCGGCGGCTATCCCGCCGACAAATCCTTCCCACGTCTTGGATGGGGAGATATTGGGCGCAATGCGGTGTTTGCCGAACAGCTTGCCAAAAATATATTGCAGCACGTCGCTGCCCTGAACAGTTGCAACCAGAAAGGCTATCAGCAGTAGTTCTTTTCCTTCATAGCCCGGAATATCCAGCGTCATCAGCGCCGGCACATGGCTGATGCAATAGACCGAGAGCATTATGCCCCATTGCTGTTCGCTGATGCGTTCGAGAAAGCGCGATGTATCACCGGAAAGAGCTGTCAGCACCGGCATAGCAAGGAAGCAATAGACCGGGATGAAGATGGAATAGAGGCCATACCAGTCGGTCCAGATCAGATAATATTGTACCGGAATGACCAGCAGAAACATGCCGAGCAAGACACGGTGATCGGCGCGGCGGGTTTGTGTGAGCGTTGCATATTCGCGCAATGAAGCAAACGAAATGAGCGCAAACAGCACGATCACACCGCCTTTGCCGAACAGAAAGGCGATGCACATCGCACCGACCATGATCCACCATGCCTTGATGCGGGCATTGAGGTTGACCAGCGTGGAGGAAAGCGGTTTTGGCGCACGCCATGATAATACACCGGCAACGGCACTTGCTGTGACCAGAACGCCCACGAGGCCAAGGAAAAGCTGGGTTGTTTCGCTCATGGGTGATTACCATTCTGAGGCTGAATATCGAGAAGGCTTTGGCGGGCGCGGGTCAAGAAATCCCTGCGATCTTCGCCTGCATGGAGCTGGACCGGTGCACCGAAAATGACGCGGCAAAGCAGCGGCACAGGCAGCATTGCGCCTTTTGGCAGCACACGTGACATGTTTTCAATCCAGTACGGCACCAGCTCAACATCGGGCCGCGCCAGCGCAAGATTGTAGATGCCGGAGCGAAAACGCAGCAGCGCTTCATCACTCATGTTGCGTGTGCCTTCGGGAAAGATGATGAGCGAATGACCATCGGCCAGCGCTTTCAACATCACTTCCATCGGGTCCTGCGTGCGTTCCACCCAGTTGCGCTCGACAAGCACGGTGCGCAGCAGCACTTCGGCCATGAACTGACGCACGGCATTGCCGCGCCAGTAATCGGCACCGGCAACGGCACGGGTGCGGGCGCGCTCTTCCTGATTGAGACAGGAGGAAAGCAGAATGAAATCGCCATGGCTGGTGTGGTTGGCAAAATAGATGCGCTGGTTGCGCGAGGGGCCGGTGCCGCTCCAGATGGGCCGCACGCCGGTAATACCGCGCGACAGGATCGCGAGCAACGAGCCAAAAATTGATTGCACCTGATGGCGGATCAGTTCCCGCATCTCAAAGCCCCTGACCAAGCGGCACAAAGGCCAGAAGAATAAAAAGCACCATTGCTAGTATCAGAAAAAACCACAAACGACCGATGATGCGCTGCGAACCTTTAATGCGCTCTGACAGCGGACGGGTGGGGAGGGACGCTCTGCGCAAGCCAATTTTCTCAAGAACCGTATCGAGTTCGATAAGCCCCGCTTCTTCATCGGGATTTGCGGCCATGAGCCGGAAAAGTGCGGCATCAAAAAGCAGATGCGCTGCAATTCCAAGAGCGATTAGTGTGCTCAAAAGCAGAACCGGCCAGACCAGCCAAAAGGTGAGGTCTTGCAAGATGCGCAAAAACGGTGCGACAGCCAGTATCAATACGGCCAGTGCAATGCCGAGATAGGCGTTGCGTTGCAAACTTGCTGCAATGCTTGATGCTTGTGTGTTCATTGATGCACCTCATCTGCGTGAAGATGCACCGGCCAGCCTTTGGCACGAATTAGCACTGCGGCTTCGTGCCGGTTGTTCACGCGCCCTGTTTTGATAAGCCAGTGTGCTGCAACGGTGGCGCTGCGCTGAAAGCCCAACGCGCAACAGATGAGTACCGGACCGTGATGGCGGGCGACCTCAACAGCGTCTGATGCCAGTCGCACTTTTTCAACTGAAGGAGCGATCAGATCAAGCGTGCTGTAGCTTTTCCAGTCGGCGCTATGGCTTGGCGGCACCATTTCGGCCGCTAGGTCAATAACCGTGGTAAAGGCGTGTACTTCTGTAGCCTTTGGAAAGCGTCCGAGGAAAACATTGTCGCCAAGATCGACATGGGGTGGGAGTTTGCGCGTCCAGAAGCGAATATTAAGTCGGGCGAAAAAGCGGTAAGGCCAGAGGAAAAAGCGGCTGGCAAAATTGACCGAGCCGTCGGTCTGTTTCTCAAAGATGCCAGCACCGGCGCCGAAATAACCCAGCGCCACGATTGCAAGTGTGGTTGCAGGCCAGAGCCAGAAAATGGCATAGCCAGTGATGCTGAGACCATGAACAGCCAATGCGAGAAACAGAGCTACGCCCGCCAGATAACAAAGACCTATCCACCGTGATTTCCGGTCGGATGTGATGTGAAATTCTGCCAGAGGTGATGGCGCGTTGCGCGGGAAAAGCCACAGCGCAAACAGCCCGAGCAAAGCGCCCGCGGGAATATCAACCGCGTGATGCTGATAGGTGGTGAGCACCGATAATCCGATCAGCAGACACCAGACATGCCAGATCACGCGCAGGCCGAAGCCCATCACGCGGCGCATCTGATCCCAGATGATAATCAGCAGAGCGATATGCAGCGAGGGTGCCTGATTGAATGGCTTATCAAACCCGCCCAGTACATCGAACATAAAGCCCGGAAGCCCGGACGTTTCAGGCTTTACAAAAGTTGCCGTCAGCGGAAATGCAACAAAGCACAGAACTGCGATGATCTGTGCAGTGAGATAACGCTTTGCCAGCCTGTCCACCTGTTCCGGGCTTTCATTGATGAACAGCGCAATGGCGTAAAACAGATTGACCGACCAATAAGGGAGAATGCTCCACGCGAGAAACGGAACGTGATGCTCCCAGTTGAAAGCAAGGTTCGGCACGTCGCTACGCAGTGATGCAAGCCAGTTGGCCGCTCCATAGGTCAGATAGAAAAAAGGGCCGAGAAACAGCAGCCAGAGGATTGCCCGGCGGATGACAGTCCGCCGTGAGAAACCATCATGGTCTGCCAGTCGTGTGATCACGCTGCCTCGTCTCCGATGCGTTCGGCGATCGAGACAGTGAAAATGCCCCATTGATCAATGCGTTGTTCAATCTTGCGATAGCCTGCCTTTTCAACAAGCTGATCCATTTCGCCCTGCGTGCGGCGACGCATTACCCATGCCTGTCCGCCGCGATGCGAGGTCAGCGCCCGCGCAATCATTTCAAGCTGCGGATGCCATGGCTGATTGGTGTAAATGAGCAGCGAACCGGGCTTTTGCACACGGGCGAGGCCCGAAAGCGAACGGTTGATCAGTGCATTATCCGCAAACAGCTCATAAAGCCCTGAAACAATCGCAAGGTCTGGCTGCGGCGTGATGCTTGCAAGGCTTTCCTCATTGAAGGCGTCGCCTTCTTCCATGTGGGCAATGGCTTCAAGCCCGCGCTCTTTGATGAGCTTGCGCCCGGCCAGCACATTGATCGGCGAATAATCGCGCAGATGAATGCTGTTCGGCAATTCGCCTGCACGCACCACCGCATCAATCACATAGCGGCCATGACCGCAGGCAATGTCGAGGATATTGGTCGAGCGACCTTCGCTTTCGAGCCGCCTTATCGCATGTCGGATCAGTTCCTCAAGATGCACCTTGCGCTGGCGAATGCCGCGCCAGCCAATGGCTTCCAGAAACTGTTTATCGATGAGTTTGCCGCCGGGGCCTAAGCCACGCGCTTCGTTCTCATAAACATAATCGAGCGTGGAGCCTGAATCAAAACCGGTACGGCGACCAACACTCAGGCCATTCGATAAAAGCGAGCCAAAGCCGATGGAGGCGCGTGTCGATGCCCAGTAAAACCCGCGTGGTGAAAGCAGTGGCAGCGGGCTGGATAGTCTGTCGGCTTCGTCTCGCGTATGGCCTGCAATATGCGCGTCCGTCAGATCAGCGCGTTCTGGTGCTTCCGCAAAACGCGCTTCAATAAAATCATGGATCAGCGCAAGTGCTGGTTTGCGGTTCCGTTCGCCCAGCGTGTCATGGTAAAAACCTTTGAGCACATGGCGTTCTTTGATGCGGCTGCCGAGGTTTTCAAAAAAGCGATGCTGCGGCGTCGGCCGCACGACAAAATCGCTGCCAGAAATGAGAAGTTGTGTCGGAACGGTGATCGCCCGTGCATCATCCACCACACGCTTCGCCGCCTCATTAAGCTGAAGCAGAATATGCGAGGCGATGGGCCGGGTAATCAGCGGATCGGTGCGATAGGATTCAATCCGCTCCCGATCATGGGTCAGGAACTGCGGTTTGACATAGGAATTGACGTAGAACGTGCCTTTGAGCTTTTGCCAGAGCGCGATGCCCTCTTTGGCGAAAGGCACATAAAGCTTGATGTCAAAAGCAGGCGACGCCATGACCAATGCGCGGATATTGGGCGCATAGTCATGCACCCATGAGGCTGCAAGAACCGCGCCCACACTCTGCGCAATCAACGCCACATCTTCGTTTTTCACGCCGGTCTCATTGCGAATATAGGCAACGAAACTATCGAGATCGCGGACCGACGCGCCAAAGGATGGTGAAAAGCCGCGTACGCCCGGCGAGTTACCGTGGCCGCGTGCATCCCAGGCATAGAAGGCGTAATCATCAAGACCGAGTTCATCAACGAGATGACTCACGCGTCCGCTATGTTCATGGCCACGATGCAGCAGAACGATAACGCCCTTCGGCTTTTCGGAGCGGGCAGGCCAGAAACGATAGAACAGCGAGGTGCCGTCATGGGTGACGAAATGGGATTCCTGCGCTTCACGATGTGATGTGGCTTCATGCCCCGTCTGTCCTGTACGCTGGTTCATTCCCACTCCTCTCAGCAAGCCCTCTAGCTTATTCTCCCCAATAATTATTGAGTAGAATAGAATATTTGAATAAACGAGCTAAAGCTGGTCGCAAATAGCTGATTTCTAATTAATCATCATTTCCGAAGGTTTCTTATGTCTGTCTACCAATTGAAATCCCGCTTTCAGAACTTGTTGCGACCGCTTGTTGTGCAGCTTGCAGCAAAGGGTGTGAGAGCTAATCAGGTGACGGTCGCCGCCGCATTGGTTTCTATTGGTCTTGGTATTTTTCTGGGACTCATTGGGAACGCAATATGGTTTGCGCTGGTGCCGGTCTGGTTGTTTCTGCGTATGGCGCTTAATGCGGTTGATGGAATGCTGGCACGCGAGCATGGTCAGAAGTCGATGCTGGGCGCTTACCTTAACGAGATCGGCGACGTCATTTCCGATGCCGCGCTCTATGCACCTTTTGCAATGATTGCACCGTTTTCCGCTCTCTGGATTTTCGCAATTATCTTTATCGCCACGCTGACGGAATTTGTTGGCGTGACGGCGGCCTCGCTCGGATCAAACCGCCGCTATGATGGCCCGATGGGCAAGAGCGACCGCGCTGTGGTTTTCGGCGTGCTTGGCGCGTGGATCGCGATTGATGGAGTTTTGCCGCAATGGATGTTCTGGTTGCAGCCCGTGCTTTGTTTGCTTTTAATAATTACCGTCGTCAAGCGCATTCAAAATGGCATGTCCGCAGCACCGCAATCTAATGGTCACTAAGGCTTTTACGCTTCTGTGATATTGCTAAGCGGCGAACCGATGTTGCCTGAAAAACCACGATAACGCTGATGACTGCGAGTAAGGTGAGCCTGCATCGCATTACGAGCTTTTTCTGCATCGCCTGAACTGATCGCTTCACAAATAGCGCGATGCTCCACTACGGTATTTTGTATGTATTTGGGTGTGATCAAAGCGGGGTTGAGATTGCGTGAAAACGCGGGCTGCGGCAGCATTTTCATGCTCATCACGCTGAAAAACTCGATGAAAGCAAGGTTGTTTGTTGCTTCCGCTATGCATCGATGAAATACAAAATCGAGTTCGTCCAGCGCCGCTTCGTCATCCTGCAAGCTCTCGAATTGCTTGAGTGCTTCCCACATTTTCGCTTCCTGCGCCCACGATCTGCGCTGTGCGGCCAGACCAGCTGCATGAACCTCAAATGCCATTCGTAATTCCAGCAGGTCCATAAAGGGCAGCGATAAAAGTCCGAGGGGTTCCAAAATGGTGGAAGCTTCGGCAGGTGACACCTTGGCCTTATTCTGATCACGAACAAAGATACCAACTCCATGTTTGGCTTCCAGCAGACCGTCTGACCGTAAGGCCGCAATTGCTTCGCGAATGACTGTCCGGCTGACGCCAAGCCTGTCGCCCAGCTCTGCCAAAGTGGGAAGCTTATCTCCATTCTGGAGCGTCCCATCGGTAATCAGTGCTTTGAGATTGTCAATTGTTCGCGATGTCAGTGTTTTCAATGAAAGCAATCCCGCCAAATTTGTTTTCTCATCCCTCAGCTTTGTTACGATGCCTTTATGTAATAAGCAAGATAGTATCATTCATTAAGTGATATTATCACTTAATGAATTTATTTCCTTTTTGGTTAAAATTCGTACCCATTCAGATTCTGAAGTCCGGGTGCGTTGAGCGCGAATCTTGCATGATAAAAAGAAATTTTACTAAAAAAATATCAGCTAATAATCAATAATATGGCCCGAAAACTCCCTAAGTAGCTATTTTTAAGTAATTAAATGTAAGGTATGCCCATTTTTTGAGTGCTGTATGACCTCTAATAAATCACCTTGACAAGAAGTAATATTTCCGCGAATTTAATGTCATAACAAAGCCGCAACTGATAATATCACCTTTCTTTTCTGTCACGTAGCTGGTGATGAAAATAGGAAGTGCGGAAAACAATAAGGGGAAACATGATGGGATCGGTTTCATCCAGACTAAAAGAACTAGGTATCACTCTTCCAGACATCACTGCACCAAGTGGCACATATGTTCCGTTCAGGCTCAGCGGTAATACGCTTTACATATCTGGTCAGGTTCCGCGCGTCGATGGCATTGATTGCTATCTCGGCTTAGTGGGTAGCACGATGGATGTGAAAGAGGCCTATCAGGCCTCCCGGGTCTGTGCACTTAATATCCTGGCACGGGTTTCCACTGCGCTTGACGGAGATCTCGACCGTATCTCGGCCTGTCTGCAAGTGCGCGGATTCGTCAATGCAGTGCCGGACTTTAAGGATCATCCGGCTGTTATCGACGGAGCTTCTGATCTTCTCGTCGAAATTCTTGGTGAGAAAGGTCGTCATACGCGAACGGCTTTGGGTGCAGGTTCCTTGCCACGCGGTTTCGCCGTTGAAGTCGATGCGATTTTTGAAGTTCGGGCGTAAAAGCGCCGTTTCCATTCTGCCGATATTACGAAGCGAGAGTTAGATGACTGACAAAGCCATCAATATGAGTTCGGTCAACAAATGGTATGGCCAGCTTCACGTCCTCAGAGACATCAATCTGGAGGTCAATCGCGGCGAGCATATTGTGCTGTGCGGTCCGTCCGGCTCTGGAAAATCCACGTTGATACGCTGCATTAATTATCTTGAAGAAATACAGGACGGCACGATTGATGTGAATGGAACCCGTTTGGGCAACAAAGGTGCGAATGTTGATCATATTCGCCGCGATGTCGGGATGGTCTTTCAGCAGTTTAATTTGTTCCCGCACATGACCGTTCTGGAAAATTGCATGCTCGCTCCGCGCCGCGTGCACAAGTCGTCGACGGCAGCAGCTAAAGAAAAGGCGATGCATTTTCTCAACCGCGTCCATATTGCGGATCAGGCCAATAAATATCCGGCGCAACTATCTGGCGGACAGCAGCAGCGCGTGGCCATTGCGCGCGCACTTTGTATGGATCCCAAGATCATGCTTTTTGATGAGCCGACTTCGGCGCTCGATCCCGAGATGGTCAAAGAGGTACTTGATACCATGGTATCACTCGCAGATGACGGCATCACCATGATCTGTGTCACTCATGAGATGGGTTTTGCCCGCGCAGTTGCGCATCGTGTGATATTCATGGACCGCGGTGAGATTATCGAAAGCGCTCCGCCGAACGAATTTTTCAGCAATCCCAAACATGAGCGCGCCAAAGCGTTTCTGGGGCAAATTCTCAACCACTGAAAATAAGGGGAACAAAGGCAATAAGTGGGAGATAGCGAATGCAGTATATATTTGACTTTGGACCAATCTTAGCAGCGTGGCCTGCGCTCGTTAATGGCGCAATCCTGACGCTGAAAATATCGTCCACTTCGATGATTTTGGGCTTGCTGCTCGGTATCGTTTTCATGCTTATGCGCATGAGCTCAATCAAGCCAATTTCGCTTATCGCGTTTGGTTATATTGAACTGATCCGGAATACGCCGTTTCTTGTACAGTTGTTTTTTATCTTCTTCGGCATGCCTTCGATGGGGGTCACGCTGACCGCGGAACAAGCGGCAATTTTGGCGATGACGCTGAACTGCGCGGCTTATGCTGCTGAAATCGTTCGCGGTGGTGTTGAATCAATCAAGGTTGGGCAGGTTGAAGCTGGTAAGGCATTGGGACTTCATACATTCGATATTTACCGCTTCATTATCTTCCGTCCGGCCATTCGCGCAGTCTACCCCGCTTTGTGTAGTCAGTTCATCCTGATGATGCTCAATTCAAGCCTGGTGGCATCCATCTCTGCGGAAGAACTGACCTATGTGGGACAGATGATCGATTCAGAAACGTTCCGAAGTTTTGAGGTCTATTTCATACTGGGCGTTATCTATCTCGCACTATCGCAATTCTTCTCCATCGTTCTGCAATTCATCGGCAGAACCTACTTTTCTTATCCGACGAAGTGAGGCTTAGCGATGATCCGTAGTTTTGGTTCAGGAGAATTCTTTTTTATCCTTGAAGGCGCGCGCTGGACGGTCTTGCTGTCAATCCTCGCTTTTACTTTCGGAGGGCTTGCGGGTTTGATGGTAGCGCTTGGGCGTACCAGCCGGATGAAATGGCTGCGTTATACGATGGCGACCTATATCCAGATTTTCCAGGGTACGCCGCTGCTCATCCAGCTCTTCTTTGTCTATTTTGGCTTGCCGCTGTTGGGCCTTCGCGTCGATGTTTGGGTGGCCATGATCGTCGGACTTTCGCTGCATGCCAGTGCGTTTTTAGGTGAGATCTGGCGTGGAAGTATCGAAGCTGTTCCAACCGGTCAGGATGAGGCTGCACGTGCGCTCGGCGTTGGATATTTTGATCGCATGAAGGATGTCGTACTGCCACAGGCATTTCGCATCGGTCTGCCTGCGACCATCGGATTTCTGGTCAATCTGATCAAGGGAACCGCACTGGCCGCATTGCTTGGGCTGACAGAACTCACACGATCAGGACAGCTCATGGCCAATATCACATTCGAGCCGATGAAAGTTTTTGGCACGGTGGGTCTGATGTACTTCGTCATTTGTGTACCGCTTACTTACTACAGCGCCCGGATCGAGAAGCGCCTCAACGCTTCACGTTAAATCAACAATAAATAAACCAGAGGTAAGAACATGTTTTCGAAGATCGCATTTAGTCTGGCAGCAGGTGTTGTTGCATCTCTTTGGGTCTCCGGTGCTGCACTGGCTGCATCACCTGACGAAATCAAAGCCAAGGGCGTTGCCGTTATTGGGGTTCAAATGGATCAGTTTCCATGGGGCTTTATTGACGAGAATGGCAAGAATGGTGGCTACGACATTGAAGTTGCCAATCTGATTGCCAAGGAACTTGGTGTGGAGGTCAAGTTCGAACGCGTTACCGGCCAGAACCGCATTCCACTGCTGACCAATGGTATGGTTGATTTCCTTGTGCCATCTATGACGGTCACGCCGGAACGCGCCAAGGTCATTCAGTTTGCTCTGCCTTACTCCGCAAATGACATCACTGTTTGGGGTAAAAAAGATCTCGCCATTAAAGGCAATGAAGACCTTGCCAACTATACAATAGGCGTCAACCGGGGCAGCGCGTTTGAGCCGATCCTTAGAAGGGTTGCACCAGCGGGAACGAAAACCAAAGGTTTCGATGATGATGCAACAACCGTGCAAGCCCTTTTGTCTGGACAGGTAGACGCTATTCTTGGAAGTCTGACCTATGGTTTGGTGATCGACAGCACGGGGAATGGCGATAACTATGACCGCAAGTATAAGGCTGCAGATAATATTCAATCCATGGCTGTTCGTAAGGGCGACCAGGAAATGCTCGATTATCTCAATGATTTCGTAACGCGGCATAATGCCGACGGATCATTGGATGCGCTTTATAAAAAATGGATTGGTGTTGATCGTCCAAAACTACCAACTGAACTAGAAGGTGTCGATTTCACGGGCAAGCAATAGACACCCCGTGATTTGAGTTAGACGGTGTGCGGCGCTAACCGCACACGAACCACCAAAGCATTCACACTTAACGATATTGAACCCGCAAAGGATATTTGCGGGAACCGATAAACACGTGCCGCTCTACAGCTTTCCAGCTGCGCCCGCACATACCGTATTGATCTCTTTCTGGGAGTTAAGCAGAACATGACGATAGATGGCAAACTGATCAGGGTTGGTGTCGATATTGGCGGAACCTTTACTGATGTGGCGATGGAAGTTGGTGAGACTCTTCATTCGACCAAGGTACTGACGGATTACGCATTTCCGGAAAACGCGATCATCAAAGCTATTGTTGAGGTGGCTGAAAAAGCTGGAGTAAAGCTTGAGCAGATCGACACCGTTATTCACGGCACAACACTTGCTACGAATGCGTTGATTGAGCGGCGCGGAGCGAAAACTGCGCTCGTGACGACGAAAGGCTTCCGTGACGTTATCGAAATGCGTACTGAAAGTCGCTTCGAGCAGTATGATCTGGATATCGTCCTGCCAGCACCACTTGTTCCGCGCAACGATCGATTGGTCATTGATGAGCGAATTGGAGCAACGGGAGAAATTCTCAAGCCGCTTGATGAGAAGGAAGTTGATGCACTTTGCGACCGCATAATTGCGGAAGGTTATGAAAGCGTTGCCGTGGGCTTCATCCATTCTTATCTCAATGGTGAGCATGAGCGCCGCTTCCGTGATCGGTTGCTGGCGAAAAAGTCTGATCTGTCGGTGTCGATCTCATCGGAAGTGTCGCCACAGATGCGTGAGTTCCAGCGCTTCAATACGGTTTGTGCGAATGCCTATGTGAAGCCTTTGATGGCTTCTTATCTCAATCGTCTGGTTGGCCGTTTGCGCGAAGAGGGGCTGGTCTCTCCTGTCTTCATGATCCATTCGGGTGGTGGTATCATTAGTATTGAAAGTGCGATTGAATTTCCGGTTCGTCTGCTTGAATCGGGACCCGCAGGAGGCGCGATCTTTGCGGCCTATATTGCGGCTAATCACAACCTTGATCAGGTCGTTTCCTACGATATGGGTGGGACAACCGCGAAAATCTGCCTGATCGAACAGCAGGTTCCAAAGACGTCGAAGACCTTTGAAGTGGCGCGCACATATCGCTTCAAGAAGGGCAGCGGCATGCCGATTTCTATTCCGGTTATCGAAATGGTCGAGATCGGCGCTGGTGGCGGCTCGATTGCAACGGTGGATTCCATGCGCCAGATCCGTGTTGGTCCGCATAGTGCAGGATCAGAACCGGGCCCTGCTTGTTATGATCGCGGTGGTATTCATCCAACCGTTACGGATGCCGATGTTATTCTCGGTCGCCTTGATCCCGAAAGCTTCGCTGGTGGTGCAATGAAGCTGTCACGCAATGCGTCTGAAAAGGCGATGGAAGCTGATATTGGAAGTAAACTCGGTTCAGATGTTGCAACCTCTGCTTATGGTTTGAGTGAAGTCGTCGACGAGAACATGAGCAACGCAGCGCGCATGCATGCGGTCGAAAACGGCAAGGAATTATCGGAATTCACAATGATTGCCTTTGGTGGAGCAGCGCCTGTTCATGCGGCACGCCTTTGCGAAAAGCTCGGTGTTAATGATCTTCTCATTCCGCCCGGTGCAGGCGTGGGCTCGGCAATCGGCTTTCTGCGCGCTCCTTTTGGTTTTGAATCTGTCCGCAGTGCCTATAGTCGCCTGAGCCGTTTTGATGGCACCGCGATCAATACGGTCATCCGCGAACTGGTGGAGGAAGCAACGTCATTTGTGCGTTCGGGTGCGCCCGATGCGAACCCATCGCTCGAATGCACGGCCTATATGCGCTATGCGGGTCAAGGCTGGGAAGTGCCCGTAACTATTGAAGTTCGCGGCTATCAGGATGCGGATGCTGGCCTTTTCCGCGGTCTTTTCGATGAATGCTATGAACGTTTCTTCGGTCGTGTGATTGATGATCTGGACGTTGAAATTGTGAGTTGGTCGTTGCGTGCAAGTGCAGATGCGGCCGCTCCATCGCCTGCAAAGCCTGTAAACAAACAATCCCAGGCATCTGTGTCTGGTCAGCGGCAGATATTCGATGTGCTCGAAGAGCGCTTTCTGGATGCCTCTGTCGTTGAACGTGCCGATATGAAACCAGGTGATTGGATCGCCGGGCCTGCTGTCATCACAGAACGCGAAACATCAACCATCGTGACTGCTAGCCGCGAAGTGATCATGCAGGCCGATGGATGCCTGTTATTGCGCGCAAAAGCTGCTTGAGGAATGTTATCATGACAAAGAAACCTATTTCAGACGTCCATATGCAGATCATGTGGAACCGACTTATTTCTGTTGTTGAAGAACAGGCGGTCACGCTCATCCGCACCGCTTTCAGTACCAGCGTGCGTGAATCCGGCGATCTTTCGGCGGGTGTTTTCAACCGCGCAGGCTTGATGATTGCGCAGGCTGTGACTGGTACGCCCGGACACGTCAATGCCATGGCGGAAGCCGTTGGCCATTTCATCAACGACATTGGCCGTGAGAATATTTTTGAAGGTGATGTATACATTACCAATGACCCTTGGAAAGGTACAGGACATCTCCACGACTTTACCGTTGTGTCGCCAAGCTTTCGCAACGGTGAGTTGACCGGCTTTTTTGCCTGTACGGCACACGTTGTTGATGTGGGTGGCCGTGGTTTCGGTCCAGACGCAAATGAAGTTTATGAGGAAGGCATTTTTGTGCCGATCATGAAATTTGCGGAACGCGGTGTGGTCAACAAAGACCTCGTCAATATTCTGCGTAACAATGTGCGCGAAAGCCATCAGGTTGTCGGTGACGTCTATTCGCTTGCTGCTTGTAACGAAATCGGTCATCGCCGTCTGATGGACATGATGGATGAATTTCATCTCGACGACCTTGAGGGTCTGGCCGAATTCATTTTCAAGCGCAGCTATGATGCAACGCTCGAACGGCTTGCTGCCTTGCCGCATGGAACATATTCCAATGTCATGCGGGTGGATGGTTATCTTGATCCCATCGACATTGTTGTGCGCCTTGATGTGCATTCCGATCATATTCTGGCCGACTTCGCTGGGACATCCGCGCCAAGCCCTAAGGGGATCAACTGTCCACTGATCTATTCAGCAGCCTATGCATGCTATGGCCTGAAATGTTCGCTCGCGCCGGAAATTCCAAATAATTATGCCTCTCTGCTGCCATTCAAGGTGACTGCGCCTAAGGATTGTATCCTCAATGCACAGCGTCCTGCACCGGTTTCTGTTCGACACGTCCTCGGCCATCTGGTGCCTGACGCGGTACTTGGTGCGGTTCACAAAATGCTGCCGGGAAAAATCCCGGCGGAAGGATCGGGCGCCTTGTGGAATCTGCATGTCAGCGCGCGCCCATTGACCGGCGCGGAAGCACCAAAAGACGGCGGACATCGTGCCGAAGTGCTGTTGTTTAATAGCGGTGGAACGGGTGCGCGTCCGCAACTCGACGGCTTAAGTGCCACCGCCTTTCCAAGTGGCGTCCATTCGATGTCGATTGAAGCCACCGAACATGTCGGCCCGGTTATATTCTGGCGCAAAGAATTGCGCGACGGTTCTGGCGGTGCTGGTCAATATCGCGGTGGCCTCGGACAGGTTGTCGAGATCGCGCCCACGCAAGGCCATGAAATTTACTTCAATGCCATGTTCGATCGCATCAAGCATCCGCCGCGTGGTCGAGAGGGTGGTGAGAATGGTGCTGCCGGAGCAGTCGTTCTTGATGATGGCACAGTCCTCAATGCCAAGGGCAGACAGCACGTACCCGCTGGTCGTCGTCTGATCCTGGAACTGCCCGGCGGCGGCGGTTACGGCCCAGTTGAGAAGCGGTCTGAGGAGGCCGCGCAACGTGATCTCGAATTTGACTATGTCATAAGCCGGTAGTTGCAAGACTTTCAGAAGCCGCCGCATGGGCGGCTTCTTTTGTCTCAATGTTCGGAAAAGAGCGTTCAAAATGAATTATGAAAACCGCCGATCAGCAGGTGTGAAAGCTTCACCCAGTATGGCAGTTTCGATGGCCGCTAAAAAGCTACGTGCCGAAGGCCGTGATATTGTCGACTTGTCTTTGGGAGAACCGGATTTCGAACCACCAGCCCATGTTGTCGATGCCGCCTGTGCTGCGGTGAAAGCAGGTGGCGTTCGCTATGGGGCTGCCGCGGGAACTGAAGCGCTTCGTAACGCGATTATTGCCAAGTTCAAACGAGATAATCAGCTGGATTTTAACCTCGACGAACTGACAGTCGCGAATGGTGCGAAGCAGATCTTATTTGACGCATTCCTCGCAACGCTTGAAGAAGGCGATGAGGTTATTATTCCGACGCCATGTTGGGTTTCATATGCCGATATTGTTTCACTGCACGGTGGCAAACCGGTTTTCGTGAACTGCGGAGCTGAAACGGGTTTTAAACTCACATCAGCGCAGCTTGAAGCAGCGATCACCCCGCGCACGCGTTGGCTGATGCTCAACTCGCCATCCAATCCGACTGGTGCAGTTTACAGCGCAGACGAATACGCGCAATTGGTTGCTGTGCTCGAACAGCATGAACGAATTCTCATTCTTTCCGATGAGATTTATGAACATATCCTGTTAAGTGAAGTGCCCTTTGTCTCTTTTGGGAGTGTATGCCCGCAATTGCGTGAGCGCACGCTGATCGTAAACGGTGTTTCCAAAGCTTATGCCATGACTGGTTGGCGTGTCGGCTATGCGGCAGGTCCCAAGGCGCTGATCTCTGCGATCAACAAAATGCAGTCTCAAAGTGTTACGTCCGTATGCGGCATCGCGCAGGCAGCGGCAAAAGCGGCGCTTGATGGTGATCAGGATTTTGTTGCGAATGCAGCGCACACTTTCAGCCGCCGTGCCGACTTGGTATCTGGTTATTTGTGTCAAATAGCTGAGATTGAGTTTCTCAAGCCAGAAGGGGCCTTCTATGCATTTATCGATGTGGAACAGTTGATCGGAAGGCAAACGCCGTCGGGCGTAACGCTCAACAATGATACGGACATCGCCAGTTACTTGCTTAACGCGTTTGGCGTTTCCAGTGTGCCGGGGATCGCGTTTGGAGCGCCGGGTTTTATTCGGCTATCGATTGCGGCTTCTGATGAAGAACTTATCCGAGCATGTGCTCGTCTGAAAGATATGGTTTCTTCTTTGTAGTAGTCGAGTGCTCAAAGACAAAAGCCGCAGGTTTTCACCTGCGGCTTTTTATTGTCTTTATGGATTAGGCAGCCTGCTTTCGAGCATATTTTCCGATCAGAGCTTCAAGCATTCCCTCTTCTTCGCGCGTCAGGTCGGAGAGAGGCGAGCGGACCTTGCCAGCGTTAAAACCTTGCAGACGAACGCCAGCTTTGACCGCTGCAACAGCATAACCTTTGCGGCGGTTGCGGATGGCCATGAACGGATAAAAGAAGTCATTCAGAATGCGTTCACAAGTGGCTCGTTCGCCAGCGCGAAGGGCATTATAGAACTCGACTGCGAGACCCGGAACGAAGTTAAATACCGCCGATGAATAGGTGGTAAAGCCTGCGCCGAGATAGGCTTCCGCAAAAAGTTCAGCTGTCGGCATGCCCCCAAGATAAGTTAGACGATCGCCCATTTTCGCTGTGATCTGGCGCACGAGTCCGATGTCGCCAACACCATCCTTAAAGCCAACAAGATTTGGACACTCATCACACAAGCGAGCCAATGTGTCAGGTTGGATGACCGAGTTATCACGGTTGTAGACCATGACGCCAATACCAATTGACTGGCAAACACGCTTAATATGTTCGTATAGGCCTTCCTGTGGTGCATCAATCAGGTAATGCGGCAAAAGCAGAATGCCGTCTGCACCGGCTTTTTCTGCCGATCTTGCTATGTCGATGGCTATTTCAGTGCCGTATCCACAACCTGAAACGATGGCTGTGTCGCTGCCCGCTGCGGCTTCCTTAGCAGCAGATACTATCGCTGGAATTTCGTCAGGGCGCAGTGAGAAAAACTCACCTGTTCCACCGGCTGCGAAAAGAACCGGTGCGTCGAAGCTTGAGAGCCATTCGACATGCGCTTTGTAACTTTCAGGCGCAAATTTCCCTTCAGCATCGAAATGCGTGACCGGAAAAGACAGCAATCCGGCGCCTAGTTTTTGTTTGATCTGTTGCGGTTCCATATGAAGTTCCCTTTAGAGCGAGGTTTCACATGGACTGTAGTCGAGTCAGATGATGAGTGTCAACAACTTATATTATAAGTTATCGCGCGCTTGTCGCAAAATTGCACGATACCGCATTTGGCTGCCTTTCAAATGACTTCGCATCGCTTCTCGCGCACCGTCTTCATCTCCGGTTGCGATAGCCTCTATGATCCGTTCGTGCTCTTTATGCAGGTGAGCTATGTAGTTGCCAGAACCTATATCGGCTCCCGGCTGAAGAGCCGCGCGTGGGATAACGCCGTTACCGATCATCGTCAGGAATTCTCGAAACCGCGGATTGTTGGATGCATCCGCTATGGCAATATGCAATGCAAAATCCGCTTCGGCTGTGGATTGTCCCGCTTCAAGGCAGGTCAGAACCTGTCGGTGGCAAGTGATAATGTTTTCTTCCTGCTGTGGTGAGCGCCTTACGGCAGCAAGTCCGGCAGCTTCGATCTCTACGCCTGTTCTAAGCTCTAAAAGCTCGATTACCGACGAAATACGCTCGTAATTCAGGTTCTGAAACGGTAATGCCTCTTGCGGCTGCGCTTCGAGCACGAATACACCCGCTCCCTGTCGCGCTTCAACCAAGCCGTCTGCGCGCAAGGCCGCAATGGCCTCCCGAATGACCGTACGGCTCACGCCCATAGATTCCGTTAGTTTCGCTTCACTGGGCAGTTTCATTCCGGGTTTGAAGGTGCCGGATTGAATTGCTTGTCTAATCTCGCCACTGATTTTGACCACAAGGCTGCCGTTCGTGCGCGGTAGTGGCTTATTCTTGTTGATCATCGCCCTGATCGTCCTCAACTTCTCTATCCCAGCTTTTAACAATTTTTGTCGAAGACAACAAGACAGGTTTGTGAGGTCATCTTATGTGTCGAGAATTTTTAGGGGCGTTACATTACAAGTTGATTAGGTTGACTTCGCGTAACTCACATCCACCGAAATTTCGCGTCGAGAATGTCTATATGAGTGGTTGTGATAAGCTGCCAAAGTGCAGCATGCGTTTGGTGCGAACACGCAGATAAACTATATTCCCAGTTCACTTCTTTTCAACACGCGTCCAGAGTGATCGATGGCTTGAACTAGGGGAGGGGGCTTTGGCTTTCTTTCGAAAAGGTAATATCGCCGCGTTCGATTTGCAGTAAGCTACTCACCTGTCTCATCGGAAGCATTGTAATCAGACAAATTCGTAAAAAACGATACGCATCATCGCAACCCTCTGCAGGGTGGATCGGCTTATAAAATATAGAGAAAGCATCTCTCCCTTACCAGCCAGTGATAAATGTATTCTTTCAAATCGAATTATTGCAACATAAACGTTTGAGTTTCACGACTTTGCTATGAATCTTTTCAGAAAAGCACCATGCCGGCGATGTCTGAGCAGTTCTGTTCTGCACACCCTATGTCGATAATGGTGTTTCACTGAGCAATTTCAGCCTGCTGTGCGCTTAGTTTCGCCGCTTGTTCAGCAATAAGCGCACGCAATGCTAATAGCTCATCCTAAGTGTCGAGTAGCGTATTTTTCATTCCCAAAATAGGAGGGGATTGGGCCTCAGCAGTTATTAAAAACAATAGCTACACTCCTATACTGATCAACATATCCATTGTTAAACGACGCAAAAAGACGAGCTGTTTTGTTTTTTCTTGAACGTAGCCTAACGGTATAGTCCCATGAAGAGTAGACGTTAACGATTTTGGTATTTGAGTCATTATCGATAAAATATATGTCTTCATCCGGGTCGAGTTTATCATCTAAAATTGAGAGGGTGACCGAAGTGAATGATGGCCCTGGTGGAAAACGAGTTAAGTAACAACACCATTCGTCATTATCATAAAAAGGATCTCCAATGCTGATCATGAATGGCGATGAGTTATGGTAGTATAAAGTATTTGAAAAAGATTTTCCATCATATCGCATAGTTACAGTTGTATCCAGATCGACTTCAGTTACAAATCCTGTGATTTGAGTGGTTGCGATACCGTCCTCATTGGTGTCTACGTTTATTTGTCGTTGGTATTTGTCAAAATAAAAATTATTATCAGGAATTTCAAATTGAATTGATTTTTTGACGACCGGCTGACCTAAATTATCTCTAACTCTACAAATGGCCGTTGCTTTTTCAGTTGATCTAAAAATATTGTTATCGAAATAGAAATGGTTGCTATCTACATATACAAAGTTGAAATCTTTTGTACCAAAGCCGCTTTTACCATAGTATCCGTCTATACGTGCTGATATATTATAAGTTCCTGGGATTTTTGAAGAAAAGCTCGCAAACGCGCAAGGGGCTCCTTGAGAATTCAAATGCGTGTTGACGTAGACGCATTGTTTTGAAGATCTTTTCTGATCTATATCGCTTGCTTCCAAATCGAAAACAATGTTATCATTTCCCCTATTATCAAAACATATTACTTCTTTTCCTGTTAATAAAGCATCGCCAAATTCTGTTATTGTTGCTAAGATTAAGTCTGATTCCAATCCGGCGGGGGCGTTATCTCTATCAATAGTTAGATTAATGGTTTTGGCTTCGTCGAACGTATATTGCAATTTTTGGGGATTTATTGCTTTAATGCTTGGTATACTCACATTAATATTAATTAAACCAGGCTTATTAGAGCTGAGAAATATATAGCATCTGTTATAATTATCGACCTTTTTGGCCTTTACCAAATATTTGGATTGTGTTGACCCTGGCAGTGACCCATCCATACTAAAATGAGCGCCCGTATCCTCTATTTCCAATTGAATAATAGGGTTACGATCGTCAGGAACAAATTGGCCATTCAGTGTTAAAGTGACATCAATTCGCGCTAGGGAATGATCGTCCGCTGGGCAGTGGTCGACACCTTTCCCTGCTCCCAATCCCCATGTGTCATTTTTAAAACTGAACTCGACATGTTGTGGGATCGTTTTGGCGTTGTTGGTGATTGATGAAGTGATCGTAACTGCACCTTCTTCAGCGGTATCAGAGAAATAGGCCAATGCCTCAAGTTCGCCGGCGCTATTCATTGTCGGACTGACATAGAGAGTGCTTTTCGTTGATCCGGAAATCACGTTTTTTTGGCCTGTATCAAACTTTGTCGTATTGCTGGACGACGTAAATTTGATGGTAAACAATCCTGCATCAGGCGGTCGTCCATGTGTGTCTGTGATCACAACTGATGCGACGTCTTGTGCGATACCATCGGCTGCAACGTTATCGGTAATCTTTTTCATGGAAAGATTATATTCAAGTTCACCATTAGACACGAAGTGATAAGGCTTTGAATCTAAATGTGGATTTGTAATAGGTTGATTTAGATCATTCGTGGTTTCAACAACTTTAATTTCACCAATTTCCACCTCGGAGTCAGTAAATTCAGCAGTTGCGACCCCTTGACTGGTTTTTGCATCGAGAGTTTTTAATCCATTCTTAAAGAATGTGGCACTCCCTTGAGATATTATGAACCGAACACCCCAATTATTCAATTTCATATTATTCTGTGTAACAGTTACTTTCGCTACATTGATTGCTTTTCCATCGGCGGTTGCATTGTCTTTTGTTATTTCAAGTTTAATAGACGCACCGCTTGCAATATCTTCAATATTATTCACCGAAATTCCCCATCTATTTAAATAATTATTAATAAAAATTTATTGTGAAAAAAGCTTCGCGAGTCCCGTCATCAGTAATTAAATTTACTAAAACCATTTCTTTTACGTTATTGTATATGCTAACTGTCGCATTACCATTTTTGTCGATATTTATTTTTGCAGATGAATGGTATACTCTATTTATAAGAGCACTTCCAGTAACAGTAAGTTCAATCTTATTAATTTTATCTGGATCTACCGATAGCGTAATAATGGAAGGAACTAATCCGTCAGCGGGTATGTGTTCAGTATAGTTATATGCGATTATTCCATTGATACTCGATAAAGGGTGCGGATAGAAGATTGTACTTGTAGTTGCAGTAACGCTGGAGTTATCGACCATTCTCGCATTGATTTTAACGAGTGATGCAGTACTTCTAATGCGAAATCGTGCGAGCCCATCTTTATTAAGGGTCGAGGAGTAAGGTGTCTGAGCTGTTTCTACGAATTGCGCACCCAAAGTAATGTCGGCTTCAAAGCCTTCGCCGGGTGGGCCGGTAAGCGTTGCTTCAGCCCAGGAGTTCCACTTTGGTTGCTTTAGGTCATCTGTCGGCGCACCAGTCGTTGCGTGGAGGTAGAATGGAACAATTATTTGTTCCACTACACGCACCTCGCTTGCTTGGGAGATTCCTTCAAGGCCTGATTTCGCATTATCAACTCTATATATTGCAAAACCTGTTCCGCTCGATTTGATTGGCTCAATGAAATTCAATGGGATAATCGATGCGATAGAATTGGTTTGAGCATCTATCTCACGGACAGGAATCTTTGCCTGATAGCGTGTTTCTGGAATAGGCATTTTTGCTGAATCAAAGCCCATCCAGTCAACGACGACAGTTTGATCTGCCTTCATCGACGGGTACTTGATGTCGACAATAGCGCCTTTCGTTGCATCAAGTTTACTGTAATCAAGCGTCTTAAATCCGTCCAGCATTTTGGATTGAGGAAACGTTGGCGCTGGATAATAGTAATCATATTCGGAATTTATAACGTAAAATTTTAATATATGGGAACAAGAGATGTTAAAAAGAGGATCTTCCACCGTATACCAGGCAATATTTAAGCCATTTGAAATATTGTCTTTTGGCATTTTTATAAGATAAGAAGGTCGGTAGTTTTCTGCAAACTGGGATGCAGATGAATCTATATTGATGTACGCCGTCATTTTGTCAGTCTCTAAGACTACCTTCCAATGCGGTATAGAGACATAGATGTGTGATTCACTATCGGGAATTGTGCTGAAATCTAAAGTGAGCTTCCCATCGATCATTTTAGCTTGAGGCAGTTTCGGCGCGCCCAGAGGTTGAAACCATTGCTTTTCACCGGCAGTGTTCTTGCTCATCCATCTGCCCTCAAACCTTTGGTGGAAGGGCAACGAAAGCAAAGGGTGGATTTTGACCATCGCCTATTATCAGCGTATCATTATAGGATGAATCAACTACATTAAGAGTTGCCATGTAATGATCTGGTGCTCTACTTACAATATCAAATCGAACCATATTTGTTTTTGGTATATTTGCGATCTTCTGTTTACCATGGCTTGTTATTTCAGAACCAACTATAGATGCTTTGCTATTCTCATCAAGAGTTAACATAATTTGCTTAATGCCGTCCTGAGCTGCTTCGTCACTAATGAATATAGTTAGTTTGCAGGATGTGGTTCCATCAGCGGGCGCACCACTTATCAGGTTATATCCATCGATATAATGCACGTCGCAAGCACGATTGTTGGATTCAAACGAGGGTGACTTGGTGACTTCTTCGTCGGGTGCGGATGTATCAAATGCAGAAACATTGACAATCGTGAGCTGCATGGCTTCTCTTGCTTGTTGGGGTGGCGTAAAGCGCACCTTAAACTTGCTGTAAGACAAGCCCGTTATTTCGTCATTCCGTAGTGTGACATTATAGGGAGTGGGTTGGTAAACATTATTATAATATATACTGGCATAGGGCGATACATCGCATGATAAGTATGTTCCACCCGGGCCATATACTATTACGTCGTTTTCAAAAACATGGTCATCGTCCCCATCGCCATATGTAATTCTAGCGCCATTTGTTGCAATCATCGAAATTTTGCTGCTCATAGGAAAATCCTTGCTTTTAATACGTAGCAACAGCAGCCGTGTTGCTCAGCATTTTAGAATGGGCCAACAGTATCAACAGATGCTATGTGGTATTTTGATGTATATGTTTTTTGATGGTCGTCTGCAGGCGTAACTGTATAATTAAAATATGCCAAAGAATCTTTTCCAGAAAGGTTAGGTCCGTAGCCGTAGAAAAAGCTTGAGTCAAAATAAACAGAGATATATGGATTTGTTAAATCTTCTTTTTTCAATGTTACTTTTGCAACTGTATTGCTATCATTTTTATTTATATTAGTCCTGGCTTCGTATCCTTTAATATATACACTTGCAGTTATTGTATCACCTTCTTTTGCTGTCCACTTGTCGCTGATCGGTTGTGACGTCAACGAACAAGCCATCGGCACTTTACGGCTAAGTGCAATCTTATTTTTATTGATGAATGACGTACCCACCGGTTGAGGCAAGTCACGAGGCGTGTCGCTTGGAGGGACATTCGGGTGGCCTATAGCTTTGAAAATCAGATGTTCGCTTAATGAAACTTCACCCGTTTGAGCGTTGCCCAAAACGTAATAAAAATCATTGGGAGCGTCTGTATGAATCGAAGTCTTGTAAATTGGGGCGTTTATATAATGTTGGTCAGTCGGGTTATTCTTATAAACATATGTTCCGTTAACAATAGCGTAAACCAAATCTGTTGTTTCCGCCGTGCTTGGTACAGCCAAATAGGCATTCATGGGGTTTAGTACATCATCCAATTGCAACACTCCGTCTTTAAATCCAGCCAATTGAGGAGCTCTCTGGATTTCGGGATATGCGTTGGGGTTGATGACGCAAATTTCATTGACCGAATTAATGTCTCTGTAGTTTGCATTGGCTGATAATTCTGTAAAGCCCATGGTCTGGTTTGCAGTCATATAAAGTTTAGCCTCGCCAGACGCATCGGTTACCGTGCGTATAACCGTTTCTTCATTTTCTTGATAAATCGAGCCGTAGGGATTGAGGTCGGCCATTGTAAGAGGAGCAGCATTGGCCGCATTGCTCAGATAGGTTTTTACGGAATCGAAAAAGAAATTTTCGTCTTTAAATGTCTGTGCACGCCATTCAACTATGTATCCCGCAACTGGCAATAATCCATCTTTTACTGTGGCCGTTGCAGTAACCGTTTTACTGGCATCAGACGGCAATGAGCTGTGGTTTGTTGTAAACAAAACTTCATTTTCATTTGTAAAATCGACCGTGGCGAATTTTTTTATTGGTTTCGTATAAGTGATACTATTAGTCGTCACATTTCCTGGCCCATAATTTGTATATATCGTAAGATCATTAGCATTATCGTAGCCTGTCTCGTTTATATTTACAAATAGACTGAAAGTAACTTCCCAATTATCGCCATTTTTTGTGAAGTATCTGGGCTTACTTATATCTTCGGCTGGGGAGAAGGCGTCTCCCAGTGTAATTCTTAAAGACAGCTTTTCATCTACGTGATCAGCCGTATCGGCTGTAAATTTTAAAAGAAATTTTTGCCCTAAGTATAATTGAGTATCTAGGTCTGGAAGGTATTTCATTGTAATCCTCTGTTTTAATTTTCACTAAAATAAAACGATTAATAATAATGCCATTTTGTTGTTATGTTGTTATAAACGAAAACTGCTGTATATATACTGTCATATTTTACACGAGGATTTATTTGATGTTAAATATTTCAGCAAAGCATTTTTTAGCAATTTCCAGTTTAATTTTTTTCGAAAGCTTTGCTCATGCGGATAATATTTATCCCTTTGATGTGGGTAGCACGGTTTGCGTGAAAGCTGTGGGTGCACAGCCCGGCACCCAGGCTCCCGGAGGGTGTTCTGATAATATCAATGGTTCACAAGGTGGCGGCAGTGAAAACGGTGAGGGCTCTCAAAGTACCGTTTACGAATATGGGCATCACACGGGGATGATCGGAGGGAAGGGCGCTGATGCGAGTTCATCGGTAAAGGGTGGCGCTGGCGGCATTCCTCAGCAAGGAAACCAGATTTCGCAAGGTGATGGCGAGCCCGGTGAAAGTGGTGGAGATTACGGTGCTGGCGGCGGTGGCGGCTCCACGGCGATTTACATAACGGATGGCTCAGTGGAGTCGCTGATACAAGGTAATAACGTGGTGGGTGGTGCTGGTGGTGCTGGTGGTGCTGGTGTGCTGGGCGGCGGCGGCGGCGGCGGCGGTGGCAATGGTGTTGTCTATATTCCGAAGGAAGGGAAAAGTAACACTCTTTATCTGGGGGCCGGTATCTATAAGGGCGGCGAAGGTGGAGCGGGCGGTAAGGGGCAGGTGCCGGGCCAGGCTGGTGCGTCCGGTGATGCTATAATCCTTGGCGGAACAGTGCCCATGACTGCTACTTTTGCTGCTCATCAAGACCACGGCTACGCCTTCAATACGATAGGGGGGAAAGCAGCTCCCGGTCGACAAGGGGGAGATGGTATTGTCTTGCTTGGCAATGTTACAATGACGCTTTATTCTAATCAAGCCATGACTAATATTAACGCAGGGCCGGGCGTTGAAGCATCGTTAAATGGCGGTAGGGCCATTTATATTAGCGGTGACAATAATAAGTTTTTTCTTTTCAAGAATCCAAACGCCGATAAGTATCTTGAACATAATATTTATGCAGATTCTAGTAAGGTGGCAATCTTAATAAATGGAAATAATAATTACCTTGATGTACAAGGAAAAATATTTTCTGGTGGAAATAAAGTGGAGGTTCGTGGAGATAATAACACTTTAGGATTGAAAGATTTTTATAAAAACAATCTTTATGATTCAGGTGATAAATACAATTTTCTTGCCGATGGTAGCAAAAACACAATTCAACTTAATGGTGATGATAATAGCTTCGATCTGAAATACACAGCACCAAATCTTATGAAGGGTTTTGCAGCCTTTAATAAAGTTGATAAGAATAAAACCTGGACTGTGACAGGTAATCAGCAAAATGATATGGCTTGGCAGGTTCAGGAAGGGCAATTAATCCTTTCAGGCGATGCCAATGTCGAGATGTCAAAATCCATGACTGTCGTTGCAGGTGCGAAACTCGATATGGGTGACGTTACTGCAGATGGATTGACATTCCAGCAATTATTCGGCGGCGGCATTATAACTGCCGGCCACAAAGCAATTACCATATCCAAAGGTGGCGATTTTTCTGGTCGTATCGATACGGGGGCTGATCTAACTCTTACCGGCGGAATGCTGACGCTAGGTGGTGCCAATGCATACGCGGGTGACACCCATTTAAATGGTGGTGTGTTGTCTGTAGCAGATGCGGGATATACCGGCATCGCCACCAATAAGCTGTTTTTTGATGGCGGCACATTACAGATCACCGGCACGACTTTTAAAAGCACGGACAAAGTCATTAACTGGGAAGCTCAAGGCGGCGGCTTTGACATTGCTGATTCTGGTAACACATTCACGGTTGATCAGAAGCTTAGCGCGGGTGGTTCTCTGACGAAGCTTGGCGCTGGCACACTGGTTTTGAGTGGTGACAATCTTTATAAGGGTGGTACCTACCTCAATGGAGGGACGCTTCAGGTCGCGTCTGATGCAAATCTGGGTGATGCATCGGGTGCGCTGAACTTTGATACGGGCACGTTGCACCTTACCAATACGATGAATTCGAGCCGGGCCGTGTTGTTGACATCCCATGGTGGCACAATTTCAGTTGATGCAAACAAAACAGCTACATTTGGTGGTATTTTCAAAAATGCGTTAAAGGCCACAGGCAGCTTGACCAAATCGGGTGACGGCACGCTGATCATGACGGCAGCCAATACGTATACCGGCGGAACAACGGTTTCGGGCGGGATATTGCAGCTCGGTGATGGCGTCACGGATGGTTCAATAACGAACGCCATCGCTCTGAATGGTGGCAACCTTGTGGTTGATAATATTGGTGCAACGGCATTAGCCAGTGTCATTAGCGGTACGGGCAGTCTCACGCAGAACGGTGCTGGTACGCTGACGCTTTCGGGTAACAATGGTTACAGTGGCGGCACATCTCTCAATGCCGGTGTAATTTCAGCAGAACAAGATGAGAATCTGGGAACAGGTCCGCTTAATTTTGACGGTGGCACACTGCAAATTATGGGGACGCATTTTACAAATACTACAAAGCAAATCGTCTGGGGCGCGCATGGCGGCAGTTTCGATATCGACGACGCAAACAATCATTTTGCCTTATCCAATGTCTTTACCGGTTCAGGCGCTCTGACCAAAACTGGCGCTGGTACGCTGGCTTTAACGGGTGATAGCAGCGGCTACCAGGGAAACACGACTGTCAGTCAGGGTTCTTTACGTCTTGATGGCGGCAAACTCGGTAATGGTGCCGGGGCAGTTCATGTTGCGTCCGGCGGATCACTTGGGGGGCATGGCACGATTGGTGACACGACGGATATTGCGACAGGCGGTACCCTCTTCGCTCAAAGCGGCCAGAAGCTTACATTTGACAAAGACTTGACGCTCAATACCGGTAGCATTGTCAGCGTCGACCTGGGTGCGCCTAACGCCAGTGGTTTGTTTGATGTAAAAGGTAACCTTACGCTTGCAGGCACATTGAATATCACGGATGCAGGTGGTTTCGGTCCCGGTCGTTATCGTATTTTTGAATATGGCGGGACATTGACCGACAATACACTATCCCTTGGCACTGTGCCAAATGGTGACACGGGCTGGAGTATTCTGACAAGCACCCCCCATCAGGTCAATCTGGTTAATAGTGCAGGCGCTATACTGAGCTTTTGGGATGGCCAGGATACGAGTAAACACGATAATAATCTCGTTGATGGTGGTGATGGTACCTGGGATGCAAGTAATGCCAACTGGACGGATCAAGACGGGAGTTTCAACAAAAAATGGGATAACAACCAATTCGCAATTTTTGAAGGAACGGCTGGCACGGTGACTGTTGCCACGAATTTTAAGCCTACCGTTAAGGGCTTGCAGTTCTTCGTTGATGGTTACACGGTTACGGGCGGCGCAATTACGCTGGGTGGGGCGGATAACCAAATTAATGTTGGTGACGGTACGCAGGATAGTGCGAGCTATGTTGCAACCATTGCTTCTGTGCTTGAGGGCCAGAATGGCTTTACCAAAGTGAACTATGGAACCCTCAACCTGACGGGTCAGAATATCTATAGCGGCACGACAACCGTCAAAGACGGGACGTTGGAGTTGAGCGGTAATGGCAGCATCGCCAACAGTGCCGAGATTGTTCTGGCGAGCAGCAGGTTTGGCCAAAGTGGTCTGCTGATCAACAAGGATCAGGATTTTAATCTGGCGAACAAGGTGAGCGGTATTGGTGCTGTAACCAAGGACGGTAATAGCACAACCACCTTTGCAGGAAACAACACGTTTTCCGGTGGGCTAACGGTCAAAGGCGGAACCGCGAAGGCGGGTATTGCCGACAATGCTTTTGGTTCAGGCAATGTCATGGTCAATGGTGGTGCGAGGCTTGATCTTGCCAACCTCAATCAAAGCGTTGGTAGTCTTTTGGGTGGTAAAACAGGCGATGGGGCGATCAATCTTGGCTCCGGCACGCTAACGCTTAATCAGAACCTGCATGGTGATTTCTCCGGCAAGATTTCCGGCACAGGTGGGATTACCAAGACCAATGACGGCGATCTGGTTCTTTATGGAGCCAATGATTATTCGGGGGTTACTGCGATCAACGAAGGTGCTTTGGTCCAGGGGGCAGCCGGTGGCTTCTCTAGCGCGTCTACCTTTAACGTTGCTAGCGGAGCATCACTTCAGCTCGAAGGTTTTGCGACCAATATGGCGGGGCTTTCCAATGCCGGTAATGTCTTCTTCGGTGGGATAAACGCGACTGTCCTTAACGTCTCAGGTGATTATAACGGCAATGGCGGCACACTGCATATGTCTGCCGTGTTTGGTGATGACAATTCGGTGGCAGATCGGTTGAATGTGGGTGGCAGCACATCAGGCAGCACTCATATCGACATCACAAACCGCGATGGATTTGGCGCTAAAACCAATAATGGTATCGAGATTGTCAGCGTTGGCGGCAACTCTCTTGGCGCGTTCACCCTCAATGGCGATTATGTCACCAAGGATGGCCAACAAGCCATCATGACCAATACTGCTTACGCCTACACGCTGCAAAAGGGTGGCACGAATACGCCCAATGACGGCAACTGGTATCTGGTCAGCAGCAACAATACTCCGGTGCCTCCGGTTGATCCGGATTGCCAGACGACGAACACATGTCCGACACCACCCGCACCAGGGCCTAATCCCGATCCTGCTCCTGGTCGTTACAGTGCGGCTGCTCCTGTCTATGAATCCTATACGTCAACACTGCAAGCTTTGAATGCACTGCCAACATTGCAACAGCGCGTCGGCCAGCGTTATCTGGGTGGTGCTGATCAGGCTGGTTCAGGTGCCAGTTCAGGTGCCCGTTCAGGTGAAAGCGATAACAAGGCCATATGGGGCCGCATTGAAGGCGCGCATAACCGTCAGGAAAACCGCTCTACGGCCGGTGATCTGCATCAGGACATCAACACGCTCATTATGCAGGCGGGTGTTGATGGTCAGTTCTATGAGAATGAGAATGGCAAGCTGTTTGCTGGTATTACCGGGCAGTATGGCAATGCGCGTTCAGATGTTGATAACCGCACTGGAGATGGTTCCGGTACGATCGACACGCAAGGATGGGGACTGGGGGCAACGGCCACTTGGTATGGCACGTCCGGCTTCTATCTCGATGGACAGGCACAGGTGAACTGGTATGACAGCGATCTTGATGTTGATGCCGCAAACCCGACCCTCAAGAACGGCAATAAGGGCATCGGTTACGCCCTCAGCATCGAAGCCGGTCAACGCTTTGCGATGAACCAAAACTGGTCACTCACGCCACAGGCGCAATTGATGTGGTCATCAGTAGATTTCGACACGTTTAGCGATACGTATGGTGCACGCATTTCTAATCGAAGCAGTGATAGCCTGACTGCCCGGCTCGGCCTTGCCGCCAACTACGCCAACAGCTGGAAAGGCAATGACGGTCGAATGGTCAATACATCTCTCTATGGTATTGCCAATCTTTATCAGGAGCTTATGGGCGACGCGCGCATCAATTACGCGGGTACACATATGGCGACAGACAGCGATGATACATGGGGTGGCATCGGTGCAGGTGGTGCTTATGCATGGGCTGACGGCAAATATGTATTCTATGGCGAAGGCTCCGTCGGAACCGCACTCAACCATTTCGCCGATAGCTATAAAATCAAAGGAAACATCGGCTTCAAAGTCAATTGGTGAAAATAAAGAAACTAAAATTCAAAACGCCCGGATCATAAGCCGGGCGTTTTTCCAGATGAAACGGGATTACGGCCGTTTGGAAAAAATCCAGTTGGAGCGTGTTGCCGTTAGTCATATCCCTAGCGTTCGTTCTAATTCATTGTCTTTAAAGCATGCCGCGGAAAACTGTTTCCTACTTTTGCGTGATATACTTTAGGCTCAGGACTCGTTAAATCACAGCCAGAGGATTACGGCTGCGGCGATGCATATGTTTGGTAAAACGGTGTGAGCGCATTAATCATATCTGTTATAAATTCGCCGCCAGTCTTTTAGACTGCCGAACATGTTGTCGAGCTTGTCGCACTTTTTATAGAGCGCTGGATCATGCGTTATGACGGCCTCGCAGTTTGCCTTTAATGGAATGCAGGTGGTTATCTTGCGTTGCGCCAAGGCATCTTGAAACCAGCAGGCGTCATATCTTGTGTCGGCAAGTAAGGTGTTTGCTTTAGGGAATGCGTGGAGCATCGGCGAGGCACTTTTGTAGTCGCTTTTGGCCTTCGCTCAGAAGCAGGATCGGTGGCAGACCATGATTATTGCAGACGGCATGAACCTTGGAGTTCAAGCCACCTTTGGTGCGTCCGATACGTCGGGGAACATCCCCCTTTCTAGCAGACTGGCTGCTGTACGATGGACTTTCAAATGGGCAGCATGGATCATAAATTGATTGGGCTTGCCAAATCCGGCAGTGTGTCCCGCCAAAACCCGGCTGAACATGTCGAGCCAACTCCAGCGGATAAGACGGTTGTAGATGGTCCTGTGCAAACCATACTATTTGGGGCGTCGCTCCACCACAGCCCGTTGCGCAGGAGGAAGATGATACCGCTCAAAATCGACCCGTCATCAACGTGCGGCATGCCAAGGGGCAATAGGAAATATGGCTGAATGCAGTGCATTTGCGCATCCGAAATGACATCAAATTACTCATCATAAGCCTTGCTTTTGATCCTACTGAATCAAAACGGAGAAAGTATCGCAATTCATTCAACAGGTCTTGCACCCATTAAAAAGGCAGGCTCTAATAATTGCTGGAGCCTGCCTTATTTAATCTACCGACCGTTATGAAACTCTTATGTTAGAAGACGCGTTATATTTTCATCAGACATGGCAGTCATGAGTTGATAGCTCGATTTAATATCCACAGGAGCGTTCGTCCGTCCCGACTTTAGAACGGCTTCGAGAATTTCCAGAACATGAAGCGCATTGCTGCCAGCGGCGCGAGGTTTGCGCCCGTTGACGATGGCATCAGCCATTTCCGCAACGGCAGTTGTGCGATAATTGGCAATGCGTGGTGCATCGTAAGGCCAGTTAATAGCGCCGAGGAGGCTATCTTCAGATTTAAACGTCTGCCATTCGCCTCCATGGTCACTATAAAGCACATCGCCGCCGTAAGTATCGGGGTCGGGTAGGCGCAGTGAACCATCGCGACCATAAAGTTCAATATATGGGTGTCCCTGCGCCCAAACATCCCAGCTGATGCCGAGATTGACGATTGCGCCTGAAGCAAAGCGTATAACCGCCATCGCCGTCGTCTCTGTCGTTACTCCGAAGCTAGTGCCTTTGTTTGGGCCATCTGCCGTAATAGTGCGCTTTTCGTTTCCGATAGAGGTCATGGCGAAAACTTGGCTGGCCGGACCGAGAAGGCTGAGAAGCATCGAGATATAGTACGGCCCCATATCCAGAATAGGGCCCGCACCCTCTTGGTAATAGAATGATGGGGCGGGGTGCCAATGCTCCATGCCATGGCCCATCATATAAGCGGTTCCGCCGATAACTGGACCTAAGCCACCGTCGCCGATGAGATTGCGCGCCTTGCGGCCCGCAGCTCCAAAAAATGTATCTGGCGCAGATGCTAATGCCAACCCTTTTTCCTCGGCCAATGCCACCAGCTTGCTGCCAAGCTCCGTTGAAACGGCCAGGGGTTTTTCGGTGAATACATGTTTGCCCGCCTCAAGAGCTGCTTTTGATACTGGGTAATGCTCTGTCGGAACCGTTAAATTGAGTACGATGTCCACGTCTGGGCTGGTAAGCAGCTGTTCTGCGGTCATAGCAGATATGCCATATTCAGCAGCACGCTTTGCTGCCGTTTCAGGAATGATATCTGCACAGGCTGTCAGTTCGATATTGTTAAAAAGCGCAGCATTGCGCATGTAGGTCATTGAAATATTACCGCAACCGATAACGCCAATTCTCATTTTGCTCATTTTAAGCTCTGAAGTTTGAGGACTTATTTTACACTGACGATGTGAAGTATTTTCTCTGCGATCGCTTTGCCTAAAACCTCGTGCTGGTCTGCATCAAAGTGTACGCCATCGACGGTACTGACACGGATAAGGCTGCCTGCATCAATGAAAGAGGCACCGGATATCTGGGCAACTTCGCCATATTTAGAAGCGATCTCGCGTGACTTCGCAGCGCCTCCAACAAAGATTTCTCCGAGAAAACCGATTTCTTCGATTGGGGCTGGTGCGACGATGAGGAGCTTAGGGACCGTACCATTTCTTCCAGATGGATTTTTGTGGATGACATCTAGTAAAGCCTCAAGGCCGCGTCGAATATCTTCCGGTGTCAGGCTGAAGCGCGTTTTAAGATCATTTGTGCCAAGAGTGAGCACGATAAGATCAATTGGATTGTGGCTACCCAAGCAAGGCAAAAGATAAGCTCTTCCATTTCTTGAAGCACCCTCAATTGCGTCGTCATGAACAGTCGTCCGTCCGGGAAGCCCTTCTTCGATGATATTATAGGCACTGCCAAGTTCATTACGCACAATACCTGTCCAACGAGTATCGGGGCCGAAACGTTCTGCGTGTGTCGCATTGCGCATCGGTACAGTTCCGTACGTGTTTGAATCTCCAAAACAAAGAATATTGATGACTTCGGTCATTGTCGTCTCCTCAGGCCGCTGCAGACACTGGCGGCTGTTGCGCACCTGTCATGATTGCGACAGCATCAGACATTGAAATATCCGTCGACTTAACGACACAGGCCCGTTTACCCAGTCGGTGAATATGGATTCGGTCAGCAACTTCGAAGACGTGCGGCATGTTGTGACTGATAAGCACAATTGGCATACCGCGTTCACGCACACGCAGGATGAGATCAAGAACTTTTCGAGATTCCTTCACGCCCAATGCTGCAGTTGGCTCGTCCATAATAACAACCTTGGAGCCAAACGCTGCGGCACGTGCCACTGCAATGCCTTGCCGCTGGCCTCCAGAAAGTGTTTCAACCGTCTGGTCAATTTTTTGGATCGTCATCAAGCCGAGTTCGCTCAGTTTCTGACGCGCGATATTTTCCATTTGAACTGTGTCAAGTGTTCGCAACAGCATGCCTGATAAGCCGCGTTTGCGGATTTCGCGACCAAGAAACATGTTGTTGGCGATAGATAGAGCCGGTGACAGAGCCAAGTTCTGGTAGACAGTTTCTATTCCGGCTGCTCGTGCTTCCATAGGTGAACGGAATGAAACCTTCTTTCCATCAAGCAGGATGTCACCATGATCGGGTGTAAGAGCGCCTGAAAGCGCTTTGATCAGCGAAGATTTACCTGCTCCGTTATCGCCAATAACGGCCAGGATTTCGCCGGGCATAAGGTCAAACTCCGCAGCATCAATGGCGGTGACATTGCCGTATTTTTTGACGAGACCGCGTGCTTGGAGAACAGGTTGTACGTTACTCATGCGGAAACCCTCCGAATCCACTGATCAAGTGCGACCGCGACGATGATAAGAAAGCCAACAGTAAAGTCTTGCCACAATACGTCTACACCTGCGAGTGAAAGGCCGTTTCGGGAAGCTGCAACGATCAGCGCGCCGAATAAGGTTCCAAGAATGGACCCCCGCCCACCAAACAGACTGGTACCTCCGATGACAACTGCGGTGATGGAGTCAAGATTAGCGAGCTGTCCAGCCTGTGGGCTGACAGAGCCGATGCGGCCGATCAGTGCCCATGCACCGAGTGCACAAATGATGCCAGCAACGACATAGACCTGCAAGAGAACCTTGTTCGTGCGGATGCCAGCCAAACGTGCCGCTTCCACATCATCACCAACGGCGTAAACGTGACGGCCCCACGCAGTTCGATTGAGAATATGCCAAAAGATGACGGCAAGAATAACGAGAAATATGACACCATAGGTAAAGCGCGCACCGCCAATCGTGAAGCTGGTGCTTAACCATTGCAGGAAAGGGGCAGTTGCTGCCACATCTTGCGAGCGAATGGTCGCGCTCGATGAATACCAAAGATTCAGCGCGAAAAACATGTTCCATGTGCCAAGCGTCACAATAAAGGGTGGCAAACGCACATAGGTGACAAGAAAACCATTTATGAAACCACAGGCAGCACCGGCAGCGATGCCGATCGCGAACGCCAATGCGGGTGGCAAGCCGATGATGACAGCGAGCTTGCCCATAATAACGGATGCAAGCACCATAATGGCCCCCACCGAAAGATCGACGCCCGCGGTCAGAATAATCAGTGTTTGAGCTATCGCCAGAATTCCGATGATCGTAACCTGTTGCATGATGAGCGAGAGGTTCATCGGATGATAGAATCTGCCTCCGACGATCATGGAAAACAGGGCGATTGCCAGCAGAAGAACAATCGCAGGAACGGCGGTTGGATTTTTATGAAGAAAATGTTGCACACGGCGTAACAGGCTGGGCGCGGACTCTTCAAATGACGCTATGTCGTTTTGGGGTGAAGTGGTTTCTGTTTGACTCATTTTGCATCGCCTCCTGCCGACGTCTTGCGAGACCGGGATAGTGCACTTCGCCACGACGCATCGCGAAGGCGTATATCGGGGTAAATGAGAGTGCATGATGAATTATCATCACGCACTCGCTTAAAACAATGATCTATAGGGGGTAAGAGAACCCTCAACAGATCAGATATTTAGCCCCAGCAGAGTTTGAGTGCTTCTTCCGATGTAATGGAATCAAGACCTTCTACGGGCTTGTCTGTTACAAGCTGTGTTCCGGTATCAAGGAATTTCAAGCCGGGTGTATTTTCCGGGAGCTTACCGGTTTTGCCGTGCTCGACGATAGCCTGAACGCCAAGTTCTGCCATGCGCAATGGAAATTGCATGGATGTCGCACCGATAACGCCTGCGCGAACATTTTCTACACCCGGACAGCCACCATCGATGGATGTAATTATGATGCCTTTTTCTGCACCGACAGCTTTAATGGCTTCATATGCACCAGCCGCAACAGGTTCAGCGATTGTATAAACGACATTGAGGGTTGGGTCGCGCTGAAGCAGGTTTTCCATGCCCGTGCGTCCGCCTTCTTCATTGCCATCAGTTGCTTCATGACCAACGATACGTTTATCGTCTTCATCGCCGATTATGTTCGGATCCTTAATGTCGATGCCGAAGCCCTTCATGAAACCCTGATCGCGCAAAAGATCGACGGTGAAGCCAAGCTTACTGACGTCGAGAAAAGCGATGCGCGCATTTGCGGCTTCGTCGCCGAGTGTTTTGTTCGCCCACTCACCAATCAGCTCGCCAGCTTTGAAGTTATCGGTAGCAAATGTCGCATCAGCTGCATCGATAGGATCAAGCGGAGTATCCAGTGCAATGACGATAAGGCCAGCGTCACGCGCTTTCTTGACTGCTGATATGATAGCTTTTGAATCGTTTGGCGTAATTAGAATGCCTTTGGCGCCAGCAGAGATGAGGTTTTCGATAGCCTCGACCTGACTTTCATTGTCGCCATCAATGCGGCCTGCGAATGAGCGAAGCTCGACGCCCAGCTCGGACGCTTTGGCTTCTGCGCCTTCTTTCATCTTAACAAAAAACGGGTTGATATTAGTTTTGGTGATCAGCCCAACAATGTCTTTGGCTGAAGCCGGTGATGCCATCAGTGCGCAAGCTGCAGCACTGGCGAGAGCCAATTTTTTAAATCTATTCATATGTTCCTCCCAAAAAACGATCCCGGTCCATCTCCTAATAGACCGACTTCTCCCGACCGCAGAAGCATCTGACTAATTACGATCAAATAACGTCATATCAATGAGAGAAATTTTGTCAATTAAGAAAATTACGTTGACATAAGCTTACAAAAGCATAAAAAAACATCGAATAAGATCAATAATAATCATTGTGCGACGAATTTCGCCTGCCTTGGAGGAGGTTCATATGAATATTGGTTGTCAAACATTCACCTGGGAAATGCTGGGTGATGCCTGGGCGGGCAGCACCGACAATATAGTCAGGGCGATTAGTGCTGCTGGTTATAGCGGAATTGAAATCACCAACAATATGATCGGTGTTTATGATCACGATGTCGAAGGTTTTAGGCGCCTTCTTTCCGAGACAGGCTTGACGTTCGTTGCGTATGCATTCTCGACGCCGACAGGCTTTACGGTTGAAGAAAAAGCGGATGAGGATATTGCTGCAATCTCTCACGCAATGGACTTTATTGCTTCTTTTCCGGGTACAATTTTGTCTCTTGGATGCCCGACAGATCATCGCGGTATAGGAGAAGTCAAAGCCATTGAAATTGCAGGTCGCATTTTCAATAGAGCTGGAGAGATTGGTAAGGCGCGAGGCATCCCGGTCGCATTTCATCCGAGCAGTCATCATGGCTCAGTCGTTGTGACGCGCCCGCAATATGAAGCGATTATGGCGGCAACTGACCCAGCGCTCGTAAAATGGGTGCCCGACACTGGCCATATTATCCGTGGGGCTCAGAATATCCCAGAGACGTTATCCCTCTTCCGCGAACGGATTGCCTATGTCCATTTGAAGGATGCTTCTTCAGATGGTGTATGGCGCATGATGGGGGCAGGGGATTGCGATATTCCGGCAGTTATCGCGCATCTTCATAATGAACTGGGTTTCGATGGCTGGCTCATTGGGGAAGAGGAGTCGGATGAAGCAGGTCAAGATCCCGCGGCAGCTGTTAAGCTCAATCGGGACTATCTCGCTCGCATTGTTGCGTGATTGAATTTGATCATTGTTCTGGCTGCGCCATTCTCACAGTTTCAGCGGTAGTATTATGGATTTGAACAAACTTAAAAAGGCTGTTCTGGAGGCGAACCTGGCGACGGTTCGCGAAGGACTGGTTCTTTCAACTTTTGGCAATGTCAGCGGTATCGACAGGAAAAGTGGTCGGGTCGTTATAAAGCCAAGCGGTGTTGAATATGACAAACTGTCCCTTGCTGATCTGGTTGTAACCGATATTGAGGGTAACGTTATTGAAGGTAAGCTTAAGCCTTCATCTGACCTGCTGACACATCTTGTGCTTTACAAGGCAGTTCCAGCTATTGGTGCGATTGTACATACGCATTCGACATATGCGACGATTTTTGCACAGAGCCAACGCTCTATTCCGCCTTTCGGTACGACGCATGCGGACTATTTCCACGGCACGATTCCTGTAACACGCTTGCTCACTGAAGAAGAAATTCGGGATCGTTATGTTGAAGCGACTGGGCGTGTAGTGGTGGAAGCACTGGGAAATTACGATCCTATGTCCATACCGGCGGCACTGGTTGCCGGACACGGGCCGTTTGTTTGGGGAAGCGGGCCTGCGGATGCAGTGCACAATGCACTCATTCTGGAGGAAGTTGCCCGGCTCGCATGGCATACTATTTCACTCAATCCCGATGCTCAGCCGATTTCGCGAAGCCTGCTGGACCGGCATTATTTGCGCAAGCATGGTGACAACGCCAGCTACGGACAATAAAGCTTCTGCGAGACGTTGGGAGGAACTTTTATGAGTGTTGTCGTGGGTGTGGATTTCGGTACGTTGAGCGTGCGTGCCACGGTCGTAGATTCCATAAAAGGAATTCTATCAAATGCATCAATCAGTTATCCACTGAAGCGATCAGCCACTGATCCCGATCTCGCAACACAATCGCACGACGACCACATGAACGCGCTCGTAAACGCGGTTCGTGAAGCAATTTCCCGTGCAAATATCGATGCTGCAAGCGTCGAAGCCCTTGCTTGCGAGACGACTGGCTCCAGCGTCGTCATGGTCGATAAAACACTGACACCGCTTGATGATTATTACTTGTGGTGCGACCATCGTGCTCATAAGGAGGCGGCGGAAATCACGCAAGCGGCACACCTTGAAGGCATGGAGGCAATAAAATGGTGCGGCGGTGTTTATTCACACGAGTGGGGTTATGCAAAAGTCCTCCATTTTTTGCGTCATAACCCGGAGAAGCGTGACCGCTTTGCCAGTGCTCTTGAGCATTGCGATATGGTAACCGCGACCCTTTGTGGCGTGTCAGACGTTAGTGAGGTTGCACGTAGTATTTGCGCTATGGGGCATAAATGGATGTGGGGCGAAGCTTGGGGCGGGCTGCCGCCGCAGGATTTTCTTACACGTTTGGATCCACTCTTGGATGGAATTAACGCCAAACTTGCTGGACAGTATAAAACATCCGACCAGATTGCGGGTCATTTATCTCCCTACTGGGCGGAGCGACTGGGTTTGCGCGCTGGTATTCCTATCCCGGTTGGAGCTTTAGATGCTCATTGGGATGCGATTGGTGTTGGTTGCAAAATGGGTGACGTTGTTAATGTAGTTGGAACGTCGACATGTATTATAGCGCTGGGTCCTGAAGATTGTGGTGTTATTCCCGGGCTATGCGGCCTTGTTCCTGGTAGTGTTCACCCCAACCATATGGGTGTCGAAGCTGGATTGTCTGCTACGGGTGATCTGTTCGAGGCTATTGCTCGTCGCGCTGGAAGTGACGTAGCCACGCTGGCGGATGGTCTTGAAAAATATGCTCCAGGTCAGACTGGTCTCATCCGACTGACATGGGACAATGGTGATCGTACCGTACTCGTGCGATCCGATCTCGGTGGCATGACGCTTGGATGGGACATCAATCATACAGCCGCAGATGAATTGCATGCTGCCATCGAAGGGACTGCTTTTCACACGCGGATTATTCTCGAACGCATCCGCAGTGGTGGCATCCCTATCAAACGCGTCATTAATGGTGGAGGCATTCCGCAGAAAAATGAAGTTCTGAACCAGATTTATGCCGATGTGCTTGGTTGTCCAGTGCTCGTGCCTGATGGCGCTCCAACAGGTCTTGGTTCGGGTATCTTTGCCAGTTTAGCCTCAGGTGCATTTGCGACTTTGGACGAAGCGCAGGATACTCTATGTTTCCCAATGCGCGTTATACAGCCGCGGCCTGATGCAATGGCAATCTATGATGAACTGTTCAAAGTTTATCAGGATCTCTACTTTGGTTTTGGCGAAGGAAGGCCGGTCAACCTTGCAGGCATTCTTCCAGCTTTGAAAAAAATGCGTCGCAAAGCCTGAACTGTATGAAGCAGCCTAAATGGATTTTCTCATCGTTGTTACAATGCGAATATTGACGAAAAATTGATAGGAATTTAGCGTGAACGAACTTGAGCGTCAGGAAGCCATCCTACGAATTCTAGCGGCGTCGCAGTTCGCGAGTGTGAATGACATTGTGGACTTACTGGATGTTTCACCGGCCACAGTTCGCCGTGACATAGCTAAACTTAACGAGCAGGGTGCAATACGTAAAGTCCATGGTGGCATTACAACTGCTGACAATCTCAGTTCGGCCTCGTCTCGCTCAAAACCCTATATAGAAAATCAAGTCATCAATGTTTCTCAGAAGGAAGCAATTGCAACGGCTGCTGCGGAATATTGCAATGACGGCGATACAATTTTCATACATGGCGGAACAACCTGTTCTCTTTTCTCGCGAAAGCTTGCGAGCAAAAGTCTGAAGGTTATCACCAATTCCGTAGCTGTTGCAGATACAATATGGAACAGCTCAACATGTAACCTGCATGTATTGGGTGGTGAATTACACCGTGAGCCTGCAATTTTTTACTCACCGCAGCTCTGGACCGAAGAGTTCTATGTGTCGCGCTATTTTCTAGGCACACTTGGAATAGATGATGAAGGGTTGCTGGAGAATAATCCACTTCTTGTCAGAGTGATTGATATGGTTGTAGGCCGTGCTAGCGAAGTTGTAGTTCTTGCTGATAGCTCCAAGTTTTTTGCGCGCCCTCGGCTGCGGGCTTTGACTTTCAGTCGTATCAGCACTCTCATTACTGATGCCGGAATTTCTGATGCAAACGCAAAAATGATTGAAGATGCCGGAGTTGAATTGATTGTTTGCGGCTCATAACTCTTAGTTGTCTGAACAGATTATACCGCTTTTGGGTGCAGCTTGATCGGCTTTGCGTTTGTCTTCAAACATTATGGATCAGGAGTTGTATATTTTATTCCCGCGGTATTACCCGATTCATGCTTTAAATCCCCGCACCACGCAAAAGGTGAAGCGGAGACTTCCGCTTCTTTGGCTGTTCCGGCTCCTGAAAACGCAGAGAACGGGCAAGTGCGCTGAGAAGATCGGTTTGCGAAATCAATCCCTGCACAATGCCGTCATTATCCGTTACAATAATCGCATGAGCACGGCCATCGGTCAGCTGTGGCACAAGACCGACCACCTGATCATCTTGCGAAGCGGTAATGGCTTCGACCATGATGGAGCGGGCATCTGACGCTGTATTTTGCAATTGGCGCAATCCGACAGTGCCCTTAAGTTTACCCGCGTTATCGATAACGGGTAGCGTGCGGATATTGTGTTCAAGCAGAAGCGCGCGCGCCTTTTCCGGCGGATCGTTTTCAGTGATGTAAATTACATCACGCGACATAATATCTTTGGCCTGCGATTTTCCATGCGTGCGCACCAGCGCTTGCAACTCGACTTGTCTGAGCAAACGATCAAGATCAGAAGGATCAATATCGAATGTTTCATCAATCGTTGCGAGCGCTTTACTCACATCGTCCGAATTAAATCCGACACGCAAAGAGGCTGGGAGATCGCTGGTCTTGTGTGTGTTGACCGGCGCTGCACCTGGCACATGCGGATATTTGCGGCGTGTGAGCTTGTGAAACGCGATGCCAAGCACGACCAGCATAGCAGAGTTCAAGCCGACAGGTATCAAGGCGAACTGGTAGCCAAGGTCGGTTACGGCCGGGCCGCCAATGATTGTGGTGAGTGCTGCGGCACCACCGGGCGGATGTAGACAACGGCCAAAGGACATCGCTGCAATGGCGAGGCCTACGCTAAGACCAATTGCCAATACCTGATTGTCGACGAAGTGCACAACGGTGATGCCGACCAGAGCCGAAATAACGTTGCCGCCGATGATTGACCATGGCTGAGCGAGTGGGCTGGCCGGTACTGCAAATAGCAGCACAGCTGATGCGCCAATTGGGGCAACGATGATTGGAAAAGCGATCGAATTTCCCATCACAAGGGCGGTGATAAATCCTGTGAGGGCAATGCCTATCAATGCACCGACGCACGCAATCAGACGATCGCGCAAATTCGCGCCAGCCAACATAGGTATGAACAGACGAAACCGGCTGAACACCGTCAGTTCCTCTTCAATTCTGAAAGAATGAGAATTTCAGCTTGTGCCGATTTTAATAAATGGAATCAGCGCTGATGTCGCGCATACTTATATCGCGTTTTAATCAATTGCGAGAATTCTGTTCTATAAATGCCGAAATTGGCGCTGGTTTCGTGAGGTGTGAAGCCAGCGCCCAAACGTTTCGGCTGATCAGGCTTTGCCAGTCTTTTTCTTGAGGGACTTGCCGTGGTTTGCGATCCAGTCCATCGCCGCAAGCAGAACGCCGGAAATGACGAAAACAAGATGGATGATCACCATCCACTTGATGTGATCGGCGGAATATTTGGCGACGTCCATAAACACTTTGAGAAGATGAATACCGGAGATTGCCACAATAGATGCAACAAGCTTAAGTTTGAGTGCCGAGAAATCGACCTCGCCCTGCCAGTCAGGACGATCTTTGTGATCGGCGAGGTCCATACGGCTGACGAAATTTTCATAGCCTGCGAAAATCACAATCATCAAAAGATTGGCGGCAAGGCTGAGGTCTATGAGGGCCAGCACGCCAAGGACGGCATCATTGACTGTCATAGTCGGGATCATCCAGGCGAGGTGCCAGAGTTCAACCATGAAAACCCAGACAAGTATGACCAGCGCTAAAGCCAGCCCTATATACATAGGCGCCATAAGCCAGCGGCTGGCAAAGAGACTGCGCTCGATCAAACGTTCCATAAATGCTCCTGAATTGCGGTATTGCTGAAATTTGTAAAGGTGAGTTTCAGGCTGCAAATGGTAATGGCTAAAGCAAATTGCGAGTGGCAAATAACGCGAAATATAGGATATTTTTATAGACACTTGTTTGCTGCAATGGATTTCTGTGTACAGCCGCCGGGCGCTATTTGGCAACGCGACCAAATGGGGATCATATGCTTTACAGTAAGTCTTTAAACGGTGCTTGTGATGCAGTGTCGTCACGGGCGCGGAGGGGTTCACATCATGCGCATTTTTACTGCGTCTCTGGCGACTGAAACCAATACATTTTCTCCCGTCCCAACGGATATGGAAGCGTTTAGAGCGGCATTTTATGCCGGACCGGGCGAGCATCCTGATACTCCGACCTTATGTTCCTCGGTCGTACCCATTTTGCGCCATCGCGCTCAGGCTGACGGTTTAACTGTGATTGAGGGGACATCGTGCTGGGCAGAGCCCGCTGGTCTCATTCAACGCGAAACCTATGAAACATTGCGTGATACTATCCTTGCCGAGCTAAAGGCGGCTTTGCCTGTCGATGGCGTTGTTCTGGGGCTGCACGGTGCAATGATTGCACAGGGCTATGAAGACCCGGAAGGCGATTTTCTGGAGCGCATTCGCACACTTGTCGGGCCTAATATTCTGATTGCAGCCGAGTTTGATCCGCACAGTCATCTGAGTGCAAAACGTGTTGCTAATCTTGATCTGATGGCCGCCTTTCTCGAATTTCCGCATACCGACTTTGAGGAACGCGGAGAGCATGTGGTTGATCTCGCATTGCAGGCACTGCGGGGTGAGATAAAGCCCGTCATTTCGACATTTGATTGCCGGATGATCACGATCTACCCGACCAATCGCGAACCCATGCGTTCCTTCGTTGACCGGCTGAAAGCCATGCAGGGCAAGGACGGAATTTTGTCGATTTCTGTCATTCACGGTTTTATGGCGGGCGATTCACCTGACATGGGGACGCGTATTGTGGTGGTCTCTGACAATGACAAAGCCAAAGGTGATGCATTGGTTCAAAGGCTTGGGCATGAGCTTTATCGGATGCGTAAACATACAGCCATGCCGATGTTCGACACGGATGCCGGGCTTGATCATGTGGTTTCAGTGCGCAAAGCCAATCCTTTGTTGCCGGTCGTCATCTCGGATATTTGGGACAATCCCGGCGGTGGCGTTGCGGGTGATGCAACCTTCATCCTGCGTCGTATGTTAGAACGTGGGATGGATAATTTCGCTGTGGCAACGATCTGGGATCCGATAGCGGTTTCGTTCTGCCATGCGGCGGGCGAGGGAGCGGAACTTGAGCTTCGTATCGGTGGTAAATCGTCATGGCATGGCGGCGAACCGCTCGACTTGCGTGTGACAATCCAAAAGGTCATGGATCACGGCTGGCAGAGCTTTCGCAACAGCCGTGTTAATCTCGGTCGCGTGGCTGTGATACGTCCCATCGGAACAAAGATTGATATTATCCTGATCACCAGTCGCTCACAGACTTACGAGCCGGATATATTCTCAAATCTCGAGATAGATTTTGGGAGTAAAGACTATCTGCTTGTTAAGTCGACCAATCATTTTCAGGCTGGCTTTCAGCCGATCGCTTCTGAGATTGTCTATATATCAGCACCAACATCCTATCCGACCAATGCAGCCGTGACAGAATACAGGAAGGCGAGCATGGAGCTTTGGCCACGCATCGCCGATCCGTTAGGACTTGATTAGCCTTGCTCTCGATTATTCGATAGTCGCCAATTCTGCGCCAAGCGCCACACTTTTGCCGGGCTCGGTATGAAGGCTGATCTTGCCAGCCTTA
>NZ_JAMJWE010000169.1 GCF_023554105.1 Brucella sp. 21LCYQ03 | reverse complement strand
ACACGTACTGCCTCTTGGGGATTATACCCTTTTAGGGCGACCTGACTATTGACCGCATAACGCTCTGTCGGAAAGTTAAGGTCATCTACGAGTATCTTATACCGTGATTTAGTGGGATGATAAAATGTACTGATTGCCTGATGGATATTGGATGTCGTACTTCCAACTAGTGTAACTTCGTTTGCATCCGCATTAATAAGCTTAGCCATTGGTTTGGCCAATACTCTTGCGTAATGATAATACTTACCATCTTCCCTGTTCCAGATCTTGATACCGTCTTTCTTCCATAACGCTAACACATTCAATAGAGCAGCTTCGGCATCCTTACTCGCCATACCCAACGAATTTCCATCCATATATATTTCATTGGGCTGAATGAAAAAACGATCACGAGCATCTCGCAGCTCATCGCCTTGATCTTTCTTTCTTGCAAAGTCAAGGCTAGTATCAAATTTTACAGATTGCTTATGTCGATCTTGCATCCTGATGTTCCTTCTTTTATTTATAGCTAATTATAGTGATTTTTGTAGCAACCAACTGGATTAAAAGGCTGAATACAAGTCTATAGAAAAATCCTGTCGATGGCAATTTACAAAATATTGGCAGCAGTTAGATTATAATTTATTTAACGGGCTAATTACCATTCGTTGACTGCAGTAGTCATAACACAAACAAAAAGTGTTTATACGCAAAAAAGCCCTTGCAATTTTGTTGCAAGGGCTTTA
>NZ_JAMJWE010000168.1 GCF_023554105.1 Brucella sp. 21LCYQ03 | reverse complement strand
AATCTATAAAATTATAGATGCCCATAAAGATGAATATTAATGCGGGCTGAAATTTTACATATCGATTCTGTAGAGATAGAAGTAACATTCAAAGCTATCAAAAATCTACACCTTAGTGTGCATCCGCCTATGGGAAGAGTAACGATAGCATCACCAGACTTTTATGATTTGGAGAAGGTGAAAATCTATGCCGCTACCAAATTAGGTTGGATAAAACGGGAACAGAGAAAAATAAGAAGTCAAGAGCGAGAAGAGCCTAAGCTGATGATCACACAGGAAAGTCATCAATTTTTAGGGAAGCGTTATTTGTTAAAAGTTGTAGAAGCCAAGCGACCGAAGTTGGTGCTGAAACATCTGGTAATTGAACTGTATGCTTTGCCTGGTGCTAGTTTAGAACAAAAGCAAAAGACGCTTTACAATTGGTACAAAAGAGAACTTGACGCAAAGATCGGAACTTTGATTTTTAATTACTCAAGGCAAATGAATCTAACCGATGTCCATTTTGGTATTAGAAGGATGAAAACTAAGTGGGGCAGCTGCAATATAGAAAAACGGATGCTTTTGTTTAATATAGAATTGGCAAAAAAGCCGGTTGATTGTATAGAGTACATCGTCGTTCATGAACTTGTACATCTTCTAGAAAGAAATCACAATAAAAACTTTATTATTTTGATGGACAGATTCTTACCCAATTGGCGTTTGCAAAAGAAAATTCTGAATGAGCT
>NZ_JAMJWE010000167.1 GCF_023554105.1 Brucella sp. 21LCYQ03 | reverse complement strand
TTTAGAGCCTAAAGGAGAGGTGTTTAGTGAGTTAACACCCGCCGAATTAATTCAGCATGCCATTTTGAATAAGGAAGCGACACTTTCTGCTTCCGGTGCGCTGAATATTATGACAGGAACTTTTACAGGACGCTCTCCTCGTGATCGCTATCTGGTGCGTGATGAAGTCACGGAGGATACGGTGCATTGGAATGATACCAATCAACCCGTCAATCCGAGTGTATTTGAGGCACTTGAACAACAAGTGAAAGTTTATTTAGATTCTTGCAAATCACTTTATACACGCACGGCAAATATCGCAACGTATGCTAAATATAGCAGGAGAATTCACTTTGCGACGGAGCTGGCTGCACAAGATTTGTTTATCAGTAATATGTTCCTTCCTAAGCAAGAAGTGGAACAGCAAAAGGATTGGACGGTGTGGGTGGCATCTCTATTAAAAATCGAAAATTATGAGGAACTGGGTCTTCGAGCATCGAATGCGGTGGTGCTTGATTTTACCCGGCGTAAAGTGCTAATCATTGGAACGGCATATACAGGAGAAATCAAAAAGAGCATGTTTTCTATGATGAATTTTGTGTTGCCACAAGATCATGGTGTCTTTCCAATGCATTGCTCGGCTAATACAGGTAAAAATGGAGAAACAGCCTTGTTTTTCGGTTTATCTGGCACAGGGAAAACCACCTTGTCTGCAGATCACGATCGTTATCTGATTGGTGATGATGA
>NZ_JAMJWE010000166.1 GCF_023554105.1 Brucella sp. 21LCYQ03 | reverse complement strand
CTAACGCTGAAGATTGCTTCCTTGAGCAAAGCAGATGCACAACGTATTTTTGATATCATTCATCGCTTTCCCGTGAAGCCGGCTGGTGACAAAGGGTATGATAAAGCAGAAGTGATGTCTGGAGGTGTGGCTACCGACGAAATCAATGCCAAGACAATGGAATCCAACTTGGTAAAAGGACTTTATTTCGGTGGCGAAGCGGTGGATATTACCGGTTGGCTCGGTGGCTACAATTTTCAGTGGGCCTGGGCATCTGGCTACGCCATTGCCCAAGCGATCTAAGTTTCCTAATTCCTGATAAATATCAGAAAGTACATGGTGGACAGATGCTATCATTTTAATCAAGCAGGCTGAAGCCAACTCACTTTTTAATTCATATTCGACAAACCTTTACGGGAAGAATCGAACTTTAATAATATGAAAAGTAAAATGGTGAAAGACCATAGGGAAGATCCACCATAGCTGATAAAGGGTAAAGGGATACCAATAACGGGCACGATACCGATCGTCATTCCGATGTTAATAAAGAAGTGGAAGAAGATGATGGATACGACACCGTATCCATAAATACGACCAAAGGCCGATCGCTGTCGTTCCGCAATATTGATGAGACGCATCAATAAGGCCAAATACACGCTGATGAGCACCACGCAGCCTACAAATCCCCATTCTTCACGAACTGTACAAAAGATAAAATCGGTACTTTGTTCTGGTACGAAATTGTAC
>NZ_JAMJWE010000165.1 GCF_023554105.1 Brucella sp. 21LCYQ03 | reverse complement strand
AATATACCATTGATGCCGGCTTATTAGGCCCAACAGAGGTCCGAGTAGTACTTTGCTTGGTGATTGTTTTAGAGATTTTTGTGCCTAGCAGTATTCTATACTCTGTATTCCTGATTTGTATTGCTTTGTTTTTCATTAATCTGGTGGATACCAAGAAATTATTGGTATTAGGTGATGAAAGAGACGCGCTCGAAAAGAAGAAAATATAAAGAATAACTCTAATATCAGAGAATGGCTCAAGGCGTCAAACAGTTTTTAAAAGCACAACTATCCGCCTTTGTTGGCGGTATGGTCGATTATGCGATCATGATTTGTGGTGTGGAGCTATTTGAATTGCCCATTAGTACATCCATTGTAATCTCAGGCGCTATTGGTGCCGTGGTCAATTTTTCGATCAATCGCTATTGGACTTTCAAAGATGAGCAGACTAAAGTAGGAGATCAGCTGTGGAAGTTTATTATTGTAGTCATAGGTAGCATTCTATTGAAATCACAAGGTACGCCACTGCTGACAGATATTACGGGAATAGATTATCGCATCACCCGATTGATGGTAGAGTTAGTGGTGTCGTTGGGCTTCAACTTTACACTACAAAAATTTTGGGTTTTCCGAAAAGGAGCGAGTAAGGAATAGGTGTTCACTTAATATGATTTGGTACGGATCGTTAATGTATTCTTTATACATCGACACTTATTGTATCGTATAGGTGTGATGATCTTTATTTGAT
>NZ_JAMJWE010000164.1 GCF_023554105.1 Brucella sp. 21LCYQ03 | reverse complement strand
GGATGGTCCGGTATGGCGAATGAAGAACATCATAGTGTCTATGAGTTCTTTCTTACCAACGGCTACTCCGCCAAGTACGCGGCCTTGTCCGTCCATGTATTTGGTGGCCGAATGGATAGACAGGTCAAAACCATACCGCAAAGGTTTCTGCAAATATGGTGTGGCAAAGCAGTTGTCTATCATCAGTAAAATATGTGGGTATTTCTCCTTGAATTTGCCCAACCATTCTAGGTCTACTAGCTCGAGACCAGGATTAGAAGGTGATTCCAGAAATATAATTTTTGTATTTTCTTGAATGGCTTGTTCCCACTCTTCTTGGTTTACGCCATCTACATAGGTGGTGGTAACACCCCAGCGTGGGAAAAGTTGCGTAAATAGTTGATGGGTGGATCCAAAGATTGCCCGGCTAGATACAATATGATCTCCACTATGAATAAAGGCTGCGAAAGAGGCAAATACGGCGGCCATACCAGAAGAAAAGGACAGGCCAGCTTCTGCTTCCTCCATTATGCATACTTTCTGAATAAACTCATCGGTGTTTGGATTCGAATACCTGGAATATACCATACCTTCTTCCTCTTCCGCAAAGATCGCGCGTCCTTGTTCTGCGCTATCAAATATAAAGCTGGAGGTCAGGTACAAAGGCGCCGAATGTTCCCTTTTATCGGAGCGAGGAACCTGATTACGGATAATTTTGGATTCGTCTTTATGCATAGTTCGCAAATGTAC
>NZ_JAMJWE010000163.1 GCF_023554105.1 Brucella sp. 21LCYQ03 | reverse complement strand
AGGCAATACAATTCAAGTTGGCCGATATGGAGGTAGAAATCGAGGCGGCGCGCTTGCTAACTTACAAAGCGGCATGGACCAAAGATGAAGGCCTGCCTTACGGTAAAGAAGCTGCGATTGCAAAACTGCACAGCTCAGAGGTGGCGATGAAGCACACCGTTGAAGCAATACAGATCCATGGTGGATATGGCTATGTGAAGGAATACCACGTGGAACGACTAATGCGAGACGCGAAGATTACCCAGATTTACGAAGGCACCTCAGAGATACAGCGACTGGTGATTGCGCGGGAAATTTTGAAGTAAAGAATCTTTAGCTACAGTCAAATAAAAATCTACATTGTCAGACTTTCCAATCCACTATTTAGCCATGCTTCAGCGTGGCGTCAATCTTGGCTAAGTGATCGAAATCTTCGAAGGAGAAACTTCCTGTTTTGGCGGCATGATACTCCAGTAAACCCTTTGCTTTTTCCAACAAAGATTTATCAGTAGTTAGCAATCCGTCGTACATAAGCAGTAATGCTAACGGCCGAACCTGTTCTGATTGTAAGGTTTCATCGGTATAAGCTTTCAATCCAGTAATATCCAGGGATTGAAAGTAATCCCGTCCTTTGCCAAAATAAGTGATATATCCCTCAGCAACTTCCTCATCTTTATCAGAAGTGGATAAGCCACTCTCCCACTTTTCCACGACCAAACGCAGAAATTTTCCCATTTCATTGATCCAGTTC
>NZ_JAMJWE010000162.1 GCF_023554105.1 Brucella sp. 21LCYQ03 | reverse complement strand
GGCTCATTCGAACACGTGCATTTACCTCACTCACCCCCAGTGTCTCGGCGATCTCCGCATAATCTTTATCTTCTAGATACATATACACCAATGCCTTTTCAATATCATTCAACTGCTGTACCGCAGCATATAGATAGCTGAGCTTATCTTCTTCTTCCGAGCTATACTCTTCGTATTGTATGTTATGTACGGCATAATCCCAGGTTACGGTTTCCACCCGTCGCTTTTTTACTCTGTATAGCGAGATCGCCGTGTTCAACGATACGCGATACGCCCATGTAGTAAATTTAGCTTGTCCTTTAAAAGTTGGGTATGCTTTCCACAATTGAATCACCATTTCTTGAAACAGATCTTTGTGCGCATCGCGATCTGCGGCATATAGCTTACAGATCTTATGGAGGATATTTTGATGTTCCTCCAACAGATGCACAAATTGTCGTTCAAGCTCTGGGTTCATTTTCTAGGTATTTGACGACAATACTACTGCTTTGTTACGATTTGTCCTCACTTTTTTTCTAAATTCGTGCAATGGCAAAAACGAAATCTGCTTATTTCTGTCAAAGTTGTGGCTACGAATCTGCAAAATGGCTTGGTCAATGTCCATCCTGTAAGGAGTGGAATACTTTTGTAGAAGAAGTAGTGGATAAGGGCTCTTCTCGTGTGCCAGAATGGCGAAGCACTGCCGCTGCGGGTAGCCCAAAGCGCGCCAACAAAGCCGCCGTAATTCATG
>NZ_JAMJWE010000161.1 GCF_023554105.1 Brucella sp. 21LCYQ03 | reverse complement strand
AGAATGCGTATTCAAGAAAGACTAAATGAGATAGAGCTTCCCTATAATGCTACTCCTGGTCTCGATCCCCTCACTTCTCCAATTGGAGAGATTTATAGATATATCATCGAAACGGATGGTGATCAGGACTTGCGTGAACTTACCGATCTTCAAAATTTCACCATTATCCCTCGCATAAAACAGGTTTCGGGCGTAGCCGATGTTACAAACTTTGGCGGCATAACGACGCAATTCCAGATTGAAATAGACCCGAGAAAACTAGCGCAGTATGACCTGCCATTAAGTGAAATAGTGGAGACCATAGAAAGCAACAACATCAATGCAGGCGGAAGTGTAATGCCACGAGGAGAATTGGGCTATGTGATACGCGGGATAGGGTTGGTTAAAAATCTAGATGATCTGGGCAATATCGTCGTCAAATCTGAAAGAGGCATTCCTATTTTCTTACATGATATCGGCGAACTAAAATATGGTACTTTGGAGCGTAAGGGTATCTTAGGATATACCGACCGCACACGTAATTACTCGGAGAGTCTTGAAGGAATTGTTCTGCTGCTGAAAGGACAAAATCCGTCGACCGTATTAAGGGGAATTCATATAGCCGTCGATGAACTGAATAATGGTGAGCTGCCTGCCGGAGTTAGGATCCACACATTTATGGATAGGACTGATCTGGTAGATACCACACTAAACACCGTATCCCACACCTTGCTGGAAGGTATGGGATTAG
>NZ_JAMJWE010000160.1 GCF_023554105.1 Brucella sp. 21LCYQ03 | reverse complement strand
CAGGAAGCGCTTCAGGCGTAAAGGATTTTTTATTTTCAACAACGTAGTATCATGAATATGTCGGAATCATATTATCTTAAACAGCAAGATACCGAAGGTAGGGTAGAAGCACGGGCTAAAGTGACGGGAAAAGGTAAGTACGCCGCGGAGTACACCGTAGATAATCTCTGTCATGGCGTGTTGGTTGGTAGCACCATTCCTTCTGGACGGATTATAACTATTGATACCGAGCAGGCTCGTCAAGTGACGGGTGTTATCGATTGCCTATCGCATCAAAACAGACCCCTTATTCCGGGATTCTCCAGCGCTGAAAAGATAAAGGAGTCCGGCTTTGGTTTACCTATATTTCACACCGACAAAATACATTTCAAAGGACAGCCGATCGCATTAGTGATTGCCGAAACGCTGGAAGAAGCCTTGTACGCGGCAGCATTAGTGAAGGCAGAGTATGAAGAGGCGGCTTTTGACATAGACTTTGATAAAAAAAGACAGGAAATTGCATTACAAGAGAGTGGAAAAGAACGCGGTACGCTAGAAGCATGGAAGTGGGTGAAACACGTGGTGGATCAATCCTATTCCATCAAGGCAGAAGTACATCATCCGATGGAGATGCATGCTACCATCGCAGCATGGACGGCAGAAGGTCATTTGGAATTGCATGACAAAAACCAAGGAGTAAACAACGTACAGCAGGTATTAGCAGGTTTGTACCAAATACCGAAAGAGCAGATC
>NZ_JAMJWE010000016.1 GCF_023554105.1 Brucella sp. 21LCYQ03 | reverse complement strand
CGCCTGCTCACCCGGCGCATCGCAAGAGCCTGATATCGTTACATTCATTATGATTCAGGCTCTAACTGTTGCCGCCGTATCCGCATTTGTTGCTACAGCGATAACAATATGTCTCCAGTTTTATTTGGATAAGTCGCAATCAAAAATATTTGTCAATTCCTCGAATTGCGTAGAGATGAATGGGCAGCCTGTTTGCTTTCTGTCGAGTCCTCTCGCGGATATTGACGTACTTTCAACGATGACATCGTTCTATTCAAACTTGATCGTATTACTCGTAGCACTTCTAACGATAACTGCTGCCTTTGCCGCCCTGACAATTCGCGCCTCCGCCAAAAACCATGTCGAAAATGAACTCCCGCAACTTACACAAAGATTTTTTGAATCTGATGACGGGAAGGAAATCATAAAAAAAATTAACGAGAAAGGCTTGGGAGAAATCACTTCAGCTCTGACGAAATTAGACGAGAAGAATCAAGAAGGCTCTGAGCTGATAGCCGCCCTTGTCGAGAAAACAGACCAGATACAGTCTTTCATAGATTCGAATGATTTTGGTGGGTCTATCTCACTCGATGATGTTGATATGGAGGAAGAAGACAGTGAGGGTGATAGCAAATGATTTCAAAATCTCCGCGACGTCCGAGTGGCAGTGCGACTCCTCCAAGCTCGACGCACCTTCCTCCAAGTGTGCTCTCTACTCCAGAGCAAGTTATATCGTACTACTCAAGGTTGGGTTTGCCGGTAGATAACTCAATCGATATTGAAGAAATCATTAGAAGAAATTCCGAGATCACTTTGGTGTACTTAGATCTAGGGATCAATGATGCATATATTAAGAAAACAAGTAGCGACACGTTTGAAATCGCGATCAATTCGAAGCACCATAAGAACAGACAGAAGTTTTCTATGGCTCATGAATATGCGCATTATTTATTGCATAGGGAGAAGATCGCCTCCATGCCAGTCGGAGAGCAAATTCTTCACCGCAACCAAGATAAAAATAGCGTGGAGTATCAAGCGAATAAATTTGCCTCAGAATTGCTAATGCCGTCCAACTTAGTGAGAAAAGCGCTTATAAAAAATAACGGCAGCATCAAGGGAGCGGCTGACCATCTGGGCGTTTCTCAGGAGGCATTCCTCTATAGAGCGGAAGCGTTAGGATATAAAGTAAAATGAAATACTTACTCCTATTAAAATCTGCCGATGCAGAAATTCGTGCTTGGAAAAATCTATCCGCTGCCAGGAAATCCTCGGTAGAGATCCACTGCGAAATTACCCGTGGTCGCAAAAAAAAGAATAACGACGCGAACGCACCCATCGAATACAATATAAGCAAAATATACGAATGGATATCGAAAGAACTATCGCCGTGTAGCAAGGTTTTCGTAGACATCACCCGTGAAAGCAGTCTTTCATCTGTCGAGACAAATAATCTTTCCAAATCTTCGAATGGATATAGTGCGTGGGTTTCCGCAGTGAAATCTTTGCATGAAAAAAATAAGGCAGTAAGACCTACTATAATTATAAATCCGTCTGATGGGGACAGTATTGATGTCTATCGATCAGATATAATTTCACAATTTAATGCTTTCTCTGAAGTTTTTGATCATATCAGTTATCGAGTGTCGGTACTGCATGATCCTGATTTTATTCAGGACTTAGAAATAATTGCTGGGAAAGTAAATAATTTTATCGTAAAGGGCGGCAGGTTTAGAGTCTTGCTTGATTTCGAGTACATCAGTCCAGGTACAGCCTTAATCCAGGCCAGCTATGCAGCGGAACTGGTGCGCGAGGTCAATCGAATTATTCCTAATGTGGAAGTGTTTAGTGTAGGCACCTCGTTTCCTAAAGACGTAACTCGCATTGGGGGAGAGCTGCGGGATGAATTCCGTCTAAATGAGGTTGAGCTGAATAAAGAGCTCAATCGACTGCAGAACTTTCCCGTTGGGTATGGCGATTACGGATCAATAAACCCTGAGCGAAACGACGCTATGGGCGGTCCTGGGATCTTTATGCGGGCACGGATTGATTATCCGACTGATAGGAATACGATTTTTTATCATAGGGTTGAGCCAAAGGTGGACAAGGTTGCGAAGAAATTGCTTTCTCCGCGCAGTTTGATGTACAGGGATGCTGCAAAGTTAGTTGTAGCGGACTCTAGTTTTACACCGATTAACGATTCATGGGGGTGTGATCAGGTGGTAAAAGCGGCAAGGAATCTTCCCGAAGGTAACAGCCCTTCATTTTGGATTTCGGTACGCATGGAAGCGCACATATGCCGCCAAATTGATAGGCTGCTCGCAGAAACCTGAATGGCTAATGCCTAATTAACGTGGGGGTTCGAAGATTTCGTACTGAGTGTGAAACACCGTTCGCACCGCGGTTGATGTGGGGCGCTATCTTATGAAGAACCCCTGCGGCCAAAATTGGGTGTATGAACTATATGCCCCATTATTTCATGCGCTTGCTGTTGCAGCTTTCGAAAGTCATGCATCATCGTTTCAACCTCTATCGGTCTTGCCCCCTGACCGCGTTTCTCGGCCAACCATAGCTTGAGTAGGCCTGCGACGCGGCCCAAGTCTCCATTCACTTTGGCTAGGTCTGCTACGGCCTTCAAATCGACCACGGATCGTATCGGGTGGTTAAGGCCAACATTGCGTAGATATGCCGAGCGCGAAAGTCCGGTTTCATTGGCTCGCTCCGCCAGTTCCGCTTCCTCTTTTGGTGTCAACCAAACCTCGATGCGCCGGTTCCTTGGGCGACCACCTCTAGCTTCGATAGGCGTGCTTTCACGATCCGCCACATTCTTCATAGAGCCTCCAAATTGTCAGATTTCTCATTGTCGCAGTAGCGACTGCCAGCCTCGCAGAGCAAGATTCCGTCGAGCCGCAGGCGAGTAAGGTGCGGTATTGGACAGGGACAGGCGTAGCCTGTACCGGTACAATACACATCTTGCCATCATTCTGCTTGCGATTTTACGCGATGCGCAACTCACTTTCCATTCTTAGTACAGAAAAACCGTTAAATCGCATTTATTCGCGCATCGTCGCATATGATCGCATCAAATCGCGCATTATTGCATTTAATCGCAAATAATCGCGTAATTAATATTCTGAAATAAGAAAATTATATTGGATTGCACAATCCAATATATGGATTTACATAACTTTACGCCACACAAGTCGATTTTTATATTCAATCCTGTAAGATTATTTCATGAGTTTTGATAACATTCATATCTACGAGGAGTGAGTTTATATGAGCATATCCCCGCGTATCACTAACAAAGTGATCGAGGGTTTGAGAGTCCAACTCAGGGAAGCGACGGATGCAACACCCGGCCCGCAATGGATGAGCCAGATGGACGTCATTCGTGAGTTGTAGGATGAAATATCATCCTTGCAGGCGAAGGGATTTCCACTGAAAGCCATCACCGAGATTCTCGCAAAACGGGGCGTCCAGATGACGCCCGCCAAGCTGAGTACCTACCTGAGCCGCGTGCGTCAGGAAAAATCCAAAACAGTATGACCCGGCCTTAAGTGACAGGCCCAATACGCTGGAGAACAAAATGAAAACATCACTTCGATTTTTAGCAGGCGCTGCATTCTCTATTTCGCTGACTGCCACTCTCATTCCGGTTGCTGCTTTTTATGCTCCCGAAGCGAAGGCATTCACGGTCTATTGCACCAACTGCTCAACGACAATGCAGCAGGCATTGCAGTACGCGAAAGATGTTGAGACGGCGCTGAACACCGCGCAGCAGCTGCAAACGCAAATGCGCCAGTACGACGACATGATTAAGCAGGGCATTGCCCTGCCTGAAAGCCTTTATCAGTCCATTACTGGCGACCTTCGACGCGTAGCAGATGTTTACACCAATACGAAAACCTTGGGGCGCGACATCAGCGATCTGGACAAGCGCTTCCGCGAACAATTCAAGGATTACGACGCTTATCTGAAATCGGCCGGTGAGTTTGACGGCGGCAACATCAGCGAACGCCAGCGCAAATGGTCAGAGCAGGGCTTCGACAACGCGACGTCTGCCATGCGGGCAGCAGGAATGAACGTGGGCGCGTTCGAGCAGGAAGATCGGGCACTCAATCGCGTTGTGCAGCAGTCGCAAAACGCCACCGGACGATTGCAAGCCATTCAGGCGGGTAACGAGATTGCAGCGCAGAACGTCCAACAGCTCCAGAAGCTGCGAGATTTGACCGCAACGCAAATCACGCTGCAAAGCAACTACATCGCGGCAACAACGGAAAAGGAAACTGCCAAGGCGGCAGCCGATGAGCAGTATTTTGAAAGGAAGCCTGTACGCAGCGAAAAAGTAGGTTTCTGACTATGACCATTTCAAAGATTGTTCTTTTGAGCCTGTGCCTCACCTCGGCACTTTTGGGTGGTGCGACTGCGACCATTTTTGGCGCGAGCTTCGGAACCTGTGAAGCCTCGGTGCATGACACCAAAGCAGATCAAGAATTCTTTTCACGCGAGCCTATTCGCAGCCCTAAACGAGGGTTTTAATTATGACGAAAAACACATTTTGGATTGTTTTCATCGTGCCTTTACTTCTGATTTTGAGTACAGGCGCTTTTGCAGCAGAAGGTAGTGGATTGGCTGATCCTAGCGCCGAAGCGAGTTCGCTCCTCAACCTCTTACACGAGACAGCGAATAGCTGGACTGGAGAACTTGGCAAGTATGCCACCTATTTGCTTTTCAGTCTTGCTCTCATCCAGCTGGTCTGGACGTTTGGATTGAAGGCGCTTGATAGCAATCTGGAGCTTGGAAGCGTCATCGCCGACCTTCTACGTTTAATCATGGTCACATCGTTTTTCTCCATGATGATAACGTACCTTCCAAGTTGGGGCGGGCTGATGGTCGATAGCTTCCGAGAAGCGGCAGGGCGTGCGGGAGGGATGGGCAAAATGCTCTATCCCGGCGACGTGCTGGCAATCGCTGTAACGCTGTCCAATACCGTGGCTGATGGCATTTTCACCCTGTCTCCGGGTACCGCCGTTTTCAACTCCTTCATGTCCGTGATCGTGCTCCTGTGCTTCACGTTCATAGCTGCGTTCATGTTTGTAACGCTCGTTGAATCCTACATCATTATCTGTGCAGGCGTTTTTCTGATGGGTTTCGGCGGCTCATCCTGGACACGTGAGTTTGCTACTTCACCGCTTAAATACATCGTCTCTGTTGGTGCAAAGCTGTTTGTTCTGACGCTGATAGTTTCAGTGATCTCGGCCAGCGCCGACGCGTGGGTCGAGGCCTACACTAAGGATTCCGCATCCTCCCTGACAATTGCGGGACTGGCGATCATCTGCGCTTATCTGACCAAGACGATACCGGAACTGATCGCTGGAATGATAAACGGAACATCACTAGGCGGCGGTTCTGCAATCGGCGGGCTTGCAATGGCGGGCGCAGCCGGTGCTGCTGGTCTCGCCGTTGGGGCAGGCGCGCTCGCAGGCGGTGCCGCAAGTTCGGCCGGTGGCGGTATTAGCAGTCTAGCCAAAAGTCTTGGCTCCAGTCTTGCCGGTAATGCTCCGCAAGGCCCTCAGAGTGAGGCCGACACAAGTCCAGCCTCGACTATAACCGGAGGCGGTGGCAGTCCGGCACGTTCAAGCGGCTCGCCTTCCAATGTTCCGAATACATCCGGCCAATCCGGCGAGAAAGGACGGAGGCTGGCTGGAGCTGCGATGAAAACCGCAGGCTCTATGGTCGCTCTAAGCGTTCCGGGTATGGAAAGCGCGTCTTCGCTTGGAAACATTTCCACTGCCCCGGCTGACGGCTTTGAGGACACGCCTGAGCAGGAAGATACTGGCAATGAACCAGCAAGCGAAAACAGCAACGTTATTCGTCCTGCACAACCGGCACCAGAGAAATAATCAATACGGCCATCGAGCCGTGCATCTAACGACTTAGGAGACAGACCATGGAACCAATAATCAAATTCTCAATCTTTGTCGCAGTCAGCACCGCAGTCGCTTTCGGTGTATTCGGCCTGCGTTACATCTTGGTGAAAGCAGGATATGGTCCGCAACTGGACAGGGTGAACGCCTATATCGAAGCCAACGAACACAAGATCAACGCCTTTCGCTTTGGGATAGGAATGTCGCTTCTTGGTGGTGCATCGGCTCTAACACGCGCTCCGCTTATTGGAAGCAAACAAGCTACGGCAGCTCATGCGCAAATGGCGGAAAAAATGCGGGCCGCTTACCGTCGCGGAAATGAAGAAAAATAAGGTATTCAATGAACCAACACCCCGCCACGCGCGGGGTTTTTTGTGCCTGAAATTAGCGATACCGTCTATTACCCACCGCCTCACGCCGCCTGTGGCGCGGTCTCGCGGGATTTTGGCCTCTCCGGGACAAGACGTTGCATTTGCTCGAAAAAACGCCTTCGTATGCTTCAGGTTAAGCCTCTGAGCCATTCCTAAGCTGGTTGGTGGGTAATAGACGGGCTAAGTTCGCGCCTGTACGGCGCTTAGGCGATTTTTCTGCCTCACTTTACCCAACACCATGGCCCTATCCATAAAAACGGCTCTCCATAGCTCTCAGGCGCTTTAATCGTCCTCGCAGCTTATCAGGTCTCTGGGATCGTATTTCGCGGATTTAAGCTCCGGGGAAACGGTCGACAGCTCGGCCACTACGACCGGCTTGTGATTTTCGTACCTCACCAGCTCGCGTCTCCCGTCCGGGTAGCGCTGGATAACATGCCCTGCGGGCGTGTCTGGCTCCCTGTAGACGATTGGATATCCTTCACTGAGAAGCCTTAATGCTTCGCTGTTGTCGACCTGCTCGAAAGCCTGCTCAAGCGCTGTCATCGTACTGATTTGCTTCACCTGCTTTTCCTTTGGTGCCAACTTATTTGCGTCAACTAAGGAATATGATCATCTCCACGACGTCACCGCCTAAGCGCGGAGCTTGCCATTCCCCTGCCAACATAGCTGATTTCTTCAGGAAAGGCCTTCTCCTAGGCTTGCAGCCTATCGCTTCAGCGTTGTGAGCCGATCGTGACGATTGCCGAGGATCGGAACTGGACGAATGAATATTCGAGCTCGTTTCGCAACCATAATGCTGTGATGCTATTTGCGGCATCGTTTCTATCGAGTTCATCAGGGGAACCCAGGTGTTCAGATAAACTGTCGAGTAAGCCTGTAGCGTCCGGCTTTGTATACCAGCAAGTCATGACATGAGTTGCATGGGTGGCAAACCACAGGAACTCAGGGCGGCCGGTTCCGCTGCGACGCCAGCCCACAAGTTCAGTCGAGCTTGGATCCCCTAAAGTGCTACGTAGTTCGTCATTTTCGGCATCTGTCATCTTTTGCCAGCCAAGCACGTCACCCTTTGTCCCTGCAATCTGCACAGTGGATGAAGAACAGATATCCAGGAGCTTTTCCGCCGTCATGTCTATCGGCTCGGCTGTGACCGATTTGATATTCATAGATGCAGCACAGAGCGCGCTCATAATCACGCAAATAAGATATCGGCGCAGGCGGTTACGCTTCGTTTCGATCATTTGTACTCTCTTGAAGAGGCAGTGCCACGATGGATCTCTCGACAATATCACGGTCACATAAGACCGCATAAAAAGGTTGCGGCCGAATAAACCGGTAAACATGCGGCGTCTAGCGCCTACGACTTATCCACATGCAAACGGGTTTTAAGAATATAAGTTTTAATTAGCTTTAAAAGATTTAGGCGAAAAAATCGCCTAATTATCATTTATATACAATTGGTTACGAGAGAGGCCGGTGGTTAATAGACGGCATCGGGTGGCTAATAGACGGAGGCAGGGTGGTTAATAGACGGACTATCCACAGACTGCTCTCCACTTAAACTGATAATCTTTTCCAAATGCAAACGGCCCCGAAGGACCGTCATCAACTCTACCTGAACATCAATCGCAGTTATCTTCCGTCTATTAACCACCTTCGTTCCTGCTTGGCGGCTGGATGTCGGACATTTCACGATACATCATTACGACCTGTGGTCCGCTTTTCCCCGGCTCCTCACGAAGGAGATACTCAGGTAAATCATTGGCAGCTATCACCTTTCGGAGATGACGAGAAAAATCCTTAAACTTACCGGTGCTGCCACTGCGCGCATAGAGCGTGCGGAACGACCACTTAGCATTTCGCCTTCCTGCGGCCCGCCGAGCCAACCTGTATAAGAACCGGCCTATGCCCGGATCTATCAGAAAATAATCGGGGTGAACGGTTAGCACGTCTGGGCTTTTACCCTCTACAATCTCGCGATAGATCCACTTCGGAGCTTCGATCTCAACGATACTAAGCTTTTTAGTGTCCGTCCGGGACACAACCCGATAGCTGCTGATAAGTCCTTCGGCTTCAACCTCCCGCATAGTTTTTCCGTCACTGGTTTGACGGTCACGAACGGTTTTGATGGTCGTCCCTTTAAGGCGATCCAATGCAGCCTCCAGTTCCTCGACCTGACGGCTCCCGTCGCCCCTTCTGGCAAATTTCAGAATGTCGGAAACGTGCGGCGTGAAGGTGCGGGACGGCTTTTCACCCTTACAGTCGCGCCAGCGGTTCACGGCTTCGGTGAGGTGAGAAATCGTCATCAAAACGATGTCGTAATCCCATACGGACGCCATTCCGTCGGGACCAGATTTCACTTCAACATAGCCGTCTGGCAATTCATGGCGGATAACCTCCCCTGCACGCTTATCGCGCTTTGAAAGGCGAAATGGCGCTACGTCCATAATTGAACGATTATCGCGTCCGCCAACATCAAATAAGCCAGGCACAAAAAAGTCAGCCTGATCGTCACCTTTTGGTGCGTTTCGTACAAGAGAGAGCGCCTTGTCACGCTCTTTAAGCCGCGCCATCTGCTCATGAACGGTCGATATGTTGGAAGAATTTATAGTCGCGTGACTATCAAACTCATTCTGGCCTGTTGCCCCAGCACCCTTCGAAATGGTTTGCTCGCGCGCCGCGTTGGCACGGCGAGCGCTCTCAATTCGGCCTATTAGAGTAGAGGCATCAATTTGGCGAAGCCCTTCGGGCTTGATTGCCATGCATCACGCTCCCATTCCCGGACGGGGAGCCTGCGCACCAGAGTTTCTACGAGCTTCAATCCACTGCTCGACCTCACTTAAAACCCAAACAACATTCCGGCTTGTGAGAGCAATTCTACGCGGAAAATCTCCGCGCTTCTCCATGTTGTAAATAGTTCTGTCGGATAGCGGCACTATATCGAGGAGGGTCTTGCGATTAATAAGCGTCTTTTCTCTGTTTCTGTTTACCTTTTTCATTTCGAATACCTCGTATGCGTATATTTGAGGTTCGATTATTGCTCGCATCTGCCCGGACAAGCTAGGCATTTCATAAAAAATTATATAATTATTTCAATGGCTTCTGTCCATAAAACGTCAATTTCCGGACAGAAAAAACGATGCATGTCTATGTTTTGATTGGTGATTAATTTCAGTGGTTCAAAAGTTATCCACTGTCCGAGAAACGGGGGTTTTACGGACACGTAAATGCCGCCTAGAGTTAGCCATGCGGCGTGAAAATTGCGGGTTATTTGTCAGAATGAGCAAATCACGACTGCTGATCAGCTCCGATTTTTACTTGTCCATTCATCAATCATATCGGCCCAATCCTGCAACATTTCGGTGCGCTGCTCTCGGTACTCAGCCTTGTTGTAAACGGCACGAACGCCGCGCTGCTCGTGAGCAAGACACTTCTCAATCCAATCCGTGTTGTAACCCGCCTCATGCAGCAACGTGCTGGCGGTGCGGCGCAGGTCGTGAGGGCCGAATTTTGTAAGCCGCTTTCCGTCCTTCTGTGCGGCCTTATAGGTCAGCGTAAGCACTTGATTCAGCGTGGCGCTGCTCATGGGGGCGTCAGTGTCATATCGCGATGGCAGAACGTAATCAGAGCCACCCGCGAACGTTTTCAGCGCTATAAAGATGTCCAGCGCTTGCCGCGAAAGGAAAACCAAATGCGGGTTGTGGCGCTTCATCCGTTCCTTAGGGATTGTCCAAAGCGCATCACTGAAACTGATTTCGCTCCAGGTGGCATTGGTCAGCTCGCTTTTGCGCACCATTGTCAGCAGCAGAAGCTTGGCGGCAGCGCGGAACGAGGGGCCAGTCGCAACGCGCTCAAGGTACTGGTACATCAGCCCTATCTCGTCCGGGGTTAAAGCGCGGTCCCTCGGCTCAAACTTGGCTATGCTATTCGGGCGAACCAAATCGGCCGGGTTATCCAGCTTCTGGCCACGCTCGATGGCCCACCGAAACACCTGAGATACAACCTCGCGAGCATGGACTGCTGTCGCCGGTACACCGCGCTCTACAATCGCATCGAGATGGTTGCGCAAGTCTTCATGGGTGATTTCTGCGAGCTTCCAGCTCCCGAACTTCGATTTAAGATCGCGTTCGAAGACAGAACGGCGCATATCGCGCGTAGACTCGGCCATCTGATAGCCGCGTAGCCATTTCTCGGCCCATTCCGCAAAGCTTTCAGCCCCGCGTAGACGTGCCTTGTCTCGCGCCTTTTCTTTGGCCGGAGATTTCCCGGCCGCGATGAGTTTCTTCGCTTCGTTCAGCCGTTCTCTGGCCTCGGCCAGCGTGATGCCGCTCGCACCATAGCGTCCGAAAGTGACCGTCTCCTGCCGTCCGTGAATGGCGTAGTTGTAGCGAAAGGAGATCGAACCGGCTGGCGTCACCGCCACATATAGCCCGTCGCGGTCGTACACTTTGTAAAGCTTGGATTGTGGTTTCAGATTGCGTAGCTTGGTATCGGTGAGCACTTCAAAGCGTCTTTCTGCCTCAAAATACCATGATCCGCATGCGTCAGTTTTCAGAGGCAATTCTATTTTTTATCAATGCCTTATGGATTTCCAATACCATGAGGCGGGCGATTTGGCCGTCATGGTACTGAGCCAGAGACATGGCATCAAGCTTCGGAATGCCCTTTTCCATGCCATGAAATATTTCTTCTTGGACGTGCTAAACGGTGCCAGACAATGCAGCACCAAAAAACTAAAAAGCCCGCAATTACGCGGGCTTAGCTGCTATTTCATGCTCTTTGGTGCTGGTCTTTACCAGACGCCAAATTATTCCCACTCAATCGTGCCCGGAGGCTTCGAGGTGACATCATAGACCACGCGGTTGATACCACGTACTTCATTGATGATGCGGGTCGCAGCATTGCCAAGAAAGTTCATGTCGTAGTGATAGAAATCGGCAGTCATACCGTCAACTGAAGTGACCGCACGCAGGGCGCAAACGAATTCGTAAGTACGACCATCGCCCATCACGCCAACAGTCTGAACCGGAAGCAGAACAGCAAAAGCCTGCCAGATTGCATCGTACAGACCAGCCTTGCGGATTTCATCGAGATAAATCGCATCGGCTTCACGCAGGATTTCGAGCTTCTCGCGCGTGATGCCGCCCGGGCAACGGATCGCAAGACCCGGACCAGGGAACGGATGACGTCCAATGAAGCTGTCAGGCAGACCAAGTTCCTTGCCCAATACGCGCACTTCATCCTTGAAGAGTTCGCGCAGGGGCTCAACCAGTTGCATGTTCATGCGTTCTGGCAGACCGCCAACATTGTGGTGCGACTTGATCGTAACCGAAGGACCACCCGTAAAGGAAACGCTTTCAATGACGTCCGGATAAAGCGTGCCCTGCGCAAGGAAATCTGCGCCGCCCAGCTTGTTGGCCTCTTCTTCAAAAACTTCGATGAAAAGACGACCGATGGTCTTGCGCTTCTTTTCCGGGTCGCTTTCGCCTTCAAGAGCTTCAATGAAACGGTCCTGCGCATTCACGAGAATGAGCGGCAGATTGTAATGTTCTTTGAACATAGCCACCACATCGGCAGCTTCGTTCTTGCGCATCAAACCATGATCAACAAGGATACAGGTCAGCTGATCGCCAACGGCTTCATGGATCAAAAGAGCGGCGACAGAAGAATCAACGCCGCCGGACAATGCACAGATAACCTTGCCTTTGCCTACCTGCTTGCGAATGGCCTCAACAGCCTGTTCGCGATATGCAGACATTGTCCAGTCTGGCTTAATGCCGACGATGTTGTGAACGAAATTCTGAATAAGCTTTGCACCATCAGGCGTGTGCACGACTTCCGGATGGAACTGAACCGCAAAATATTTGCGCTTCTCATCTGAAATGGCCGCGAAAGGTGCATTAGGCGAAGTGCCGATAACCTTGAAGCCTTCAGGAAGCGCAGTAACGCGATCGCCGTGGCTCATCCAAACCTGATGACGGGTGCCCTTTGCCCAGACTCCAGCAAACAGCGCGCTATCTTCTTGAACTTCAAGGAAAGCGCGACCGAACTCACGGTCATGACCGCTTTCGACTTTGCCACCCAACTGGGCGCACATGGTCTGCTCACCATAGCAGATACCGAGAACTGGAATTCCAGTCTCGAAAATCGCCTGTGGCGCGCGCGGGCTGCCAATGTCCGTTGTCGAGTGTGGGCTACCCGACAAAATTACCGCCTTCGGATTGATGCGCTTATAGGCATCTTCCGCAGACTGAAACGGAACGATCTCGGAATAAACTCCGGCCTCACGTACACGGCGTGCAATAAGCTGCGTGACCTGGCTGCCAAAGTCGACGATAAGGATAGTGTCAGGATTTGCTGTGGTGCTCATGCCGAGCATCTAGATAAAAAGCGGCAAAAATGCAATGGACGAAGTGCCACGTTTCAACAAACAAACGAAGAAACTTGCCCTATACTGACACATCCTTGTCAGGAAGTGTCAGTTCGTCAGCAACAATCGCCGCTTCGAGCGCCTCAACGGCAGTCGCGAGCTTCTCATCGATGACGTCTAAAAACTCGGTCCAATCATCAACATGTTGCAACTCACGCGCACCATCTGAAATGCCACGCAAGCCGATCAGATCAACACCATGCGCCTGACATGCACGCAGACACGCATAGGTCTCCATATCAACCATATCGGCGTCGATGGTTTCATAGGCTTTGCCAGACACGATATTCGCACCAGTCGAAAGCGATGCGCGCGGCAGACCCGGAATAATGCACGACATGTCGACAACTTTAGGCAAATCGAGAAACGGTGTGCAGCCTTTTTCAAAACCCAAAGGTGACGCGTCCATATCGCGATAGCTAACAGATGCAACCTGAAATACCTCTGTTTGAGGCAAGCTCGCCGATCCAGCGGAGCCGATTGACACTACAATGTCTGGCAGCTCGCCTTGTTGTTCAAAGACCGTGAGAATACGCATCAGATTGATTGCTGCTTCGACTGGCCCGACACCGATCATCAGCGGCAAAAAGAGCGAACTCAAATAAGGACCATATTCCGCTTCCGTCGCCATGACGTAAAGAAGACGTTTGCCTGCAATGGTTTTGATCATCTCTGTCGCCCCTTGACCCTGCGCAACCACCATGTCTGCGTTGCTCGCGAATAACAGCTTCTGCTCAACAACAACAAAACTTTGCCCAATACGAGCAATATACTTCTACTCCGACGTTTTGAACTTATCAGAGCGGATAGCAACCACACTCATCGGGGAAAACAAAGTGATCACAGGCGCGTTGTAGCTAGCCAATTACAGCAAAATCTACAGTGCGCCAACATACGTAGTATGCTTCATAATTACGGCGCCTGTCTAGCGCCGTAATTATGATTTATTCTTATAAATCACAAAGTATCTGATCTGTTTAACTTGAAAACAGAACTACACCGATACATCCGCATCCGGACTTAAGTATTTCTATGCAGAACACTGACATAAAAACCATCCGTATCAGTCGACAACGGTGAAAATACACTGCCGCGAGCTGGAAAAACAGGTGAAATCACACCAGCATCAGGAATAATTGACTGCCAGAGATGTTGTGAATCTGCTTCAGAGAAATTGCTGTTTTCACCGAGAAAACGTTCCACCTGCCGCGTATTTTCTTCCGCAAAAAGCGAACATGTCACGTAAACCAGTCGTCCGCCGGGCTTTACATAATGCTTTGCAGCATCCAGAACTTCCTTCTGGTCCTGCACGCGGCGTTCAAGCTGCTGCTCATTCAGACGCCACTTTGCGTCAGGTCTACGCCGCCAGGTGCCAGAACCTGTGCAAGGAGCATCCGTGAGAACGAGATCCATACGTTCAATCAACGGCGCCAACGCATCCAGGTTTCCGTGGATCTGCGTATTACGAACCCCTGCCCTCTGCAAACGATCATGCATCGGTGAAAGGCGTGCGCGCTCTGCGTCATAAGCGTGAACCTGCCCGCTGTTTCCCATTGCTGCGGCCAAAGCCAGGGTTTTACCGCCCGCACCTGCACAATAATCCAACACCTGCTCGCCGGGTTTCGCATTAGCAAACAAAGCGGCAAGTTGCGAACCCAAATCCTGCACCTCAAACCAGCCATCTAAAAACGACTGATCGGTTTGCACATTCGGATGTCGACCAAGCGCTTCAATCGGCGGGATACGCAAAGCCTGATCTAGCAAAGGCGCTTTACCAACACCCGCCTTTTCCAATGCTTCAATAACCGCTTCGGGTTTTGCCTTGAGCAGGTTAACGCGAAGATCAACAGGCGGACGTGTCGAAAGAGCTTCGGCCTCATTCACCCAGCGATCACCGAACTGCGCTTCAAGCGAAGGAACACACCATTCTGGCACATCGGCTCGAATATAGGCAGGAGCATCCGCGACATCACGGCTTGCCCATGCTTCACGTGGTGCTGCACTCAGCGCTTCAGGAGCAAATTTATCGCCTTCGAGCGCTGCATCAATGGCTGCAAAATCCAAGCCGCCTTCGGACACCAGCGCACCATAGGCCAATGCGCGCGCATCATCGCTGTCCATACGCCATGCAATAGACAATTTGCGGCGCAGTGCGTCATAAACAATATTGCCAATGACGGCACGATCACCCGCACCAGCAAAGCGGTGCGATGCACCCCAATCCTTCAACGCGTCGGAAGCAGGGCGTTTACCCGCTTCAATATCATTTAAAACCTCTATCGCCGCCTGAAGGCGTCCGCCAAGCCGCATTTCTGCTCCTTCATATTTATTACGTCGGGCATAGCCTTCCTTGATGGGAAAAGGCAATCAGCAAATCAGTTGCAGCGGATTTAAAGTCTTGGTGAAAAGCAAAAAGCCGGAGCGGGGGCATCCGGCTTTTCACAAAATGAAGAAAATGGGCGGTTATTCCGCTGCATCCACTTCCTCATTAACGGCAATCGTATTGGCCTGATATCCATGGGCGTTATGCAATGCCTTGCGAACACCAGCTTCATAGTCGGGGTGAACAAGCTTGAAATGCGCCAGCTGACGCTCGACAATAAAGCCCGGAACGCCACCCATTGCTGCTGCAATATTCGAGAAAAGGCGCGCTTTCTGTCCGTCATCAAACAGATTGAACAATGCGCGCGGCTGCGAATAATCATCATTGCCGATGCGGTGATTGTAACGATCCGCATCACCTCTAATACGCAACGGCGGCTCTTTGGCGGATGGCTGTTCGACCGGACCATTGAATGAGTTTGGCTCGTAATAAGCATCCGGGTTACCCGTCGCGATGCCGCCATATGTGTTCATCTGGCCATCGCGATGGTAATGATGCACTGGGCACTTTGGCTGGTTGACCGGCAAGTTCTCATAATGCGTGCCAAGGCGATGACGATGAGCGTCTGCATAAGAGAACAAGCGACCCTGCAACATCTTGTCCGGCGAATAGCTGATGCCGGGCACAATGTTGGACGGTGAGAAGGCTGCGTTTTCAATCTCAGTGAAATAGTTTTCCGCATTGCGGTTCAATTCCATCACACCAATATCGATTGGCGGGTAGTCAGCATGCGGCCAGACCTTGGTGAGGTCGAATGGGTTGTAAGGCGTCTTATCAGCATCGAGTTCCGGCATAATCTGCACCTGAACTTTCCACTTTGGGAACTCGCCCTTGTCGATGGAGGTGAACAAGTCTTCCTGCGTAGACTCCCGCGTGCGACCGATCACACGTTCAGCCTCTTCATTGGTCCAATGCTTATGGCCCTGCAAGGTCTTGAAGTGAAACTTAACCCAATAACGCTCACCCGCATCGTTCCAGAAAGAATAAGTATGCGAACCATAACCATTGATATGGCGCACATCCGTTGGAAGACCGCGATCTGACATCAGGATTGTCACCTGATGCAAGCTTTCCGGCGAAAGTGACCAGAAATCCCACATGGCCGTTGCCGAACGCAGGTTGGTCTTAGGATGACGCTTCTGAGTATGAATGAAATCCGGGAATTTCACCGGATCACGCACGAAGAACACCGGCGTGTTGTTGCCAACCAGATCCCAGTTGCCTTCTTCGGTGTAGAATTTCAGCGCAAAGCCACGAACATCACGTTCAGCATCTGCGGCACCCTGTTCACCGGCAACGGTAGAGAACCGCGCCAGCATTGGCGTCTTTGCACCCGGCTGCAATGCTTTGGCTTTGGTATATTTCGAAATATCGCCGGTGATTGTCAGCGTACCAAATGCACCCCAGCCCTTGGCATGCACAACGCGCTCAGGAATGCGTTCGCGGTTCTGATGCGTAAGTTTTTCGATCAGCTGATAATCCTGCAATAAAACGGGTCCGCGCTCACCAGCGGTAAGGGAATTCTGGTTATCCGAAATAGGCGCTCCAGCGCTTGTAGTCATAATCGGACGGTCTGCCATGGGAACTTCCCTCCTAAAAAATCTATTGGTCGATCCAGCATTCAGCCTGGCTTTTGTGTGTTGCTATTCGTCGGCCGCACACACTGGCTGGGTAACGCACGCAGTTTAGACTTATTCCAAATATAATCTCCAATTGCTTTTTTTGTTATTATTGATAGGATTTCCTTATCATGTTTACGATCAGACAAATGCGCTATTTCGATGCGCTCGCCACCACCCTGCATTTCAGAAAAGCCGCTGAACTCGCGCATATTTCGCAACCTGCGCTATCGGCACAGATTGCTGAAATGGAGGCTGTGGCGGGAGCGCCGCTTTTTGAGCGCTCGCAACGTAAAGTCATCATGACGGAGCTTGGTCGTGACCTGCTGCCCGGCATTCGAACCATTCTGAAAGAGCTTCATGCACTTGAAGAAATTTCAGCGCAGAGCAAAGGGCTTCTGCAAACTCAGCTACGGCTGGGGATCATCCCGACCGTTGCGCCCTATCTGGTGCCGCATCTCATCCCACTGCTCAGAGACAAGCACCCGTCATTTCGTCTGCAATTGCGTGAGAGTGTGACAGCAAAACTGCTGGATGAGTTGAATGCTGGCGAAATCGACGCGATCGTTGCGGCTTTGCCAATTGCTGATGATCGTCTCGCATATCTCAAGCTATTCGATGACCGCTTTCTGATCGCCACCTCGAGCAATGACCATACCGTCCTCTCCTCGCCAATGACGCAGGACAATGCGGCACTTGACCGGCTGCTATTGCTTGAAGAGGGGCATTGCATGCGCGATCAGGCACTTGCAGTCTGCTCGCTGCCATCACAGCGGCAACTGGTTCGGTATGGAGCAACAAGCATGACCACTTTGCTGCAAATGGTCAGTCACGGAATGGGGCTGACACTTATTCCCGAAATCGCCGTTCGCGCAGAAGCACGCAGCAATCATATGCGCATTATCCCTTTTGACGGTGAGCAGCCGAAGCGGGAAATTGCTCTTTTCTGGCGCAGACAGAGTAAACGTCGCAAAGACTTTCAGGCGCTGGCAGACTGCATCGTGGAAAGCGCAGAAACCCTTTTCGTTAATGACGTGGAGCTCGCAGACCTTGCGTCATGAAAAGGCGGCCATGAAGGCCGCCTTGATATAGTATAACAGATGGTATGATATTACATACCGCCCGGATAATTCGGGCTTTCGCGCGTGATTGCCACGCCATGCGAATGGCTTTCACGCAGGCCAGCATTAGAAATGCGTACGAAGGTCGCCTTCTCGCGGAATTCTTCCAGCGTCTTGGCGCCCACATAGCCCATGGAAGCACGCAGGCCGCCAGCAAGCTGATGCAGAACAGCTGAAATCGGACCCTTGTAAGCGACCTGACCTTCGATGCCTTCAGGGACGAGCTTCAGCTCATCACGGACTTCTGCCTGGAAATAACGGTCAGCAGAACCGCGTGCCATTGCGCCAACCGACCCCATACCGCGATAGGATTTGAACGAGCGGCCCTGATGCAGATAGACTTCGCCTGGGCTTTCTTCAGTACCGGCAAGCAGCGAGCCCGCCATGGCGGCAACCGCACCAGCGGCCAATGCCTTGGCGAAATCGCCGGAGAACTTGATACCGCCATCGGCGATCACCGGAATGTTGTGCTTATGGGCTGCTTCAACTGCCGACATGATCGCCGAAAGCTGCGGTACGCCAACACCTGCAACAATACGCGTCGTGCAGATTGATCCCGGTCCAATACCGACCTTCACGGCATCCGCACCGGCATCAATCAATGCCTGTGTACCGCCAGCGGTGGCGACATTACCGGCCAGAATAGCAACATTCGGGTAGGCTTTCTTGATACGTGCAACAGCATCAAGAACGCGCTGCGAATGACCGTGCGCCGTATCGACAACCAGAAGATCAACGCCCGCATCAATCAGGCGTTCTGCGCGTTCATAACCATCTTCACCAACACTCGTTGCAGCAGCGGCACGCAGACGGCCCTGCGCGTCCTTGGCGGCATTTGGATTGAGCTGCGACTTTTCCATATCCTTGACAGTGATCAGGCCAACGCAACGGCCCTTATCGTCAACAACCAGCAGCTTCTCGATGCGATGTGCATGAAGCAAGCGCTTGGCTTCGTCCTGATTGACGTTTTCGCGAACCGTGACAAGATTCTCGCGGGTCATCAGCTCGTAAATCTTCTGTGCCGGATCAGAGGCAAAGCGCACATCGCGGTTGGTCAGAATACCAACGAGACGACCCGGGCCCTTCGCACCGTTCTCAACAACCGGAATGCCGGAAATGCGATGCGCCTTCATCAGCGCCTGCGCATCAGCCAGTGTTGCATCTGGTCCGATGGTGACAGGGTTCACAACCATGCCGGATTCAAACTTCTTCACCTGACGGACTTCTTCAGCCTGACGTTCAGGGGTAAGATTGCGATGAATAACGCCGATACCGCCCGACTGTGCCATCGCGATAGCGAGACGCGATTCCGTGACCGTATCCATAGCAGCCGAAAGAAGCGGGAGGTTCAGTTCAATATCTTTGGCAATACGGGTGCGCAGGTCAACCTGACCCGGCATAACCTCGGAATGACCGGGCTGCAAAAGCACATCATCGAAGGTGAGAGCGAGCGCGCCAGTGGAAGATTCCACGATTTTAGCCATTGCCAATTCCTTTACCGGTTTTACCGAATGAGAAAAGCCGCCTCCGCCGGAAAAGAATCCGGGAGCTGCGACTGCACTTCGTTACATATTGAATTGGCACCGGCTGGTAACACGCTTATGACTGATTGAAAAGTCTTTTGCGGACAAGTTTGAGTTACTCATCACAATTTCTATGATAAATCGCTGGCCATATTTTTAGAATTTAGCCCAAAAGGGGCCCAAATGCGTAAATCATATCAACGACTACCGCTGCTTCGGCGCTCTCATGCGATGTGGATGAACCCGCGCTTATGGAAACCGCGCCTGGTATTCTGGTGCGGGGCTATTGCGATAGGTTTGATCAGCGTTGCCTTCGCCGAAGCTGCCGATATTGCCCAGAGTCTTTTCAAAAGTCTTACTAACGGCACAGAAAGCACATGGCGGGCATGGCTGCCGCTCATCATTACGCCGCTTGGCTTCATGCTTTGCTCGTGGATTGCAATCACGTATTTCCCTGGCTCTGGCGGCAGCGGCATTCCACAAGCCATTGCAGCACGACACCTCAACAATCCAGAGGACCGCTCTCTCCTACTGTCACTCAGAATCGCATTCGGAAAAATCATACTGACAATTGTTGGACTGTTCTCGGGCGCATCAATCGGGCGTGAGGGACCGACCGTACAGGTTGGCGCTTCGATCATGTTGCTATCAGCCCGTATCGGCAGCATGGAGCAGGCACGAGGACTCATTCTCGCGGGCTCTGCGGCAGGGATTGCTGCGGCCTTCAACACGCCACTTGCAGGCATTGTCTTTGCCATCGAAGAAATGGGGCGCGCCTATGCTGCCCGCACCAATGGGCTTGTACTATCGGCAGTCATTCTCGCGGGTCTGGCCTCACTCGGGCTTGTGGGGAATTATAATTATTTCGGCCTCACAACTGTTACAGTAGGAAGTCATACGGACTGGATTCTCGTAGTAAGCTGCGGCGTGATTGGTGGCGCTTTTGGCGCTGCTTTCAGTGCTTTTGCGCTCAGCCTTACAAAGCGCATACGACGACGCATACAAAAAGCTCCGCTTCGCGGCGCCGTCATGATAGCAGGATTATGCGGCCTTGCTGTTGCTGCCATTGGCATTGCATCCGGCGGGGCAACCTTTGGCACGGGTTACGATCAGGCACGCTCTGCAGTCGAAGGTCTTTCGCTGCCGCCCTTTTATTTCATTGAGAAGCTCGTAGCCGGGCTTCTTTCAATGGTTTCAGGCATTCCCGGCGGCATATTTGCCCCTTCCCTTTCTGTGGGTGCAGGCCTTGGCAGCACCATCGGGCTAATGCTCGGCACCAGTGCCAGCCTCGCGGCTGTACTCGGCATGGCAGGCTATTTTGCAGGCGTCGTACAGGCTCCGATGACGGCCTTTGTGATCATTCTGGAAATGACCGGCAACCACAACAATGTGATTCCGCTGATGTGTGCATCGATGCTCGGCTATGGAACAGCGCGGCTCGTTTCTCATGAGCCACTTTATCACGCTCTTTCCCGCACTTTTGTCGCTGACGTCTTGCGTCTTCGTCGTTCACAGGAGAAGAATATTACGACGGACTAAAATCCATCCGGGGGGACAAGCTATGGACAGACGAACATTCACGAAATCACTTGCAGGGCTTGGGACAATGCCGTTCATTGTCGGGCAGGCCAAAGCCTCAAGCGGGGGAGACACCAAAATGCTGGAATTGATGGGCGGAAGCATCACCGATGTGCCGGGAATAAAGCTTGGCCATCACACGCTGACCAAGCGCCCGACCGGCTGCACGGTTTTGCTTTGCGAAGAAGGCGCAACAGCAGGTGTCGATGTCCGCGGCTCTGCGCCCGGCACGCGTGAAACTGACCTGCTCGACCCAATCAATCTGGTTGAACGCGTGCAGGCAGTCATGCTCTCAGGTGGCAGCGCTTACGGTCTTAATGCTGCAACCGGCGTCATGCGCTATCTCGAAGAAAACGGCCTCGGCTTTAAGATCGGCAAGGGCGTTGTCCCGATTGTTCCAGCAGCAGTTCTCATGGATCTGGGCGTTGGCGATTTTTCGGTCCGCCCGGATGACGAAACGGGCTATCTTGCCTGTAAAGCCGCCAAAGCGGAACCCTCAGACGAAGGCAATATCGGCGCAGGCGCAGGTGCCACCGTCGGCAAAATGTTTGGCATGGACTATGCCATGAAAGGCGGACTCGGCACCGCAAGCTATAAAGTTCCCGGCACTGACGTTGTAATCGGTGCGATTGTTGCCGTTAATGCCGTGGCCGATGTTTATGCGCCCAATTCGCAGCAGATTCTCGCTGGTGCCCGCAACGAAGATGGCAAAGGCTTCCGCAACATTATGGATGCGATCATGCAGGGCCGGAATGTTGTAAAGTCAGCAGGTGCCAATACAACGATTGGTGCAATTGCAACCAATGTCCCGTTTAACAAAGCCGAGTTGAAAAAAATTGCTGGCATGGCGCATGATGGCTTTGCACGAACGATTAACCCGATCCACACAATGTGGGATGGTGATACTATCTTTGCGCTCTCGACAGGCAAGGCAACAGGAGTTGAAGCTGATGTAACGGCAATCGGCGCAATTGCGGCAACCGTGATGGCCCAGGCTGTCGCCCGTGCGGTCGTACAGGCCGAAAGCCTGCCGGATCTCAACCTGCCTGCACATCGAGATTACGTGTAGGTAGAAAGTTCTCGATAACCACATAAACATGCAACGATTGAAACGATCTCGGATATACGCGATAGGAGACGCGGCGCAGTATATTGATATTCATCTCTAAAACAGGTTTGAGCAAGACATGACAGGCAATTCACTTAAATTCGGCACAAGCGGCCTTCGGGGCCTTGCAACCGAGCTTAACGGATTGCCTGCCTATGCCTATTCGCTGGCATTTGTTGAGATGCTAAAGGCACGCGGCAATCTGAACGCTGGCGACCGGGTTTTTGTCGGGCAGGATTTGCGGCCTTCAAGCCCGGATATTGCAGCCCTTACAATGGGCGCTATCGAAGATGCAGGCTTGACACCGGTTGATTGTGGTGTCCTTCCGACTCCTGCTCTGAGTTATTTTGCTATGGCGCAAAATGCGCCATGCATCATGATCACCGGCAGTCACATTCCCGATGACCGCAATGGTCTGAAATTTTATCGTGCCGACGGCGAAATCGACAAGGATGACGAGGCGGCAATCAGCGTTGCATACAACGCCCTTCCCCTAGATATTGTGGCGCGCAAAGCTGAAAATCTGCCAACAAGCGATCAGGCGATCAATGCCTATGCCGAGCGCTATATTACGCTGCTCGATACAGCCAGCCTCGCAGGTTTCAAAGTTGGCGTCTATCAGCACTCATCAGTAGCCCGTGATCTTCTCACGAAAGTGCTCGACGCTCTTGGCGCGAAAACAACCGCCCTTGGCCGCTCTGATGTTTTCGTGCCGGTTGATACTGAAGCGCTGCGTCCGGCAGACGTATCGCTTCTCGCTAAATGGGCAGACGAGAATCACTTCGATGCTATCGTCTCAACCGATGGCGATGCTGATCGTCCGCTTATTACCGATGAAAATGGGCATTTTGTCCGAGGCGATCTTGTCGGTGCAATTACGGCGGCATGGGCAAGCGCTGATGTGATCATCACACCCGTTACTTCCAATGCCGCTTTGGAAGAATGCGGAAAATTCACCCGTGCTCTGCGCACCCGCGTCGGTTCGCCTTATGTGATTGCTGGTATACGGCAAGCGCTGAGCGAAAATGCTAAAACTGTGATCGGCTTCGAAGCCAATGGCGGCGTGCTGCTCGGAAGCGACATTGAGAAGAATGGGAATAAACTCTCTGCATTGCCGACTCGCGATGCGCTACTGCCAATTCTCGCTTGCCTTAACACGATCAAGGAAACGCAGAAGCCACTCTCTGAAATCGCCCAGAGCTACGGTTTCCGCATTGCGCTTAGCGACCGCTTGCAAAACGTTGCTCAAGAAAAAACTGCCGCATTCCTTTCTGTCATCACGCAGGAGGAGGCACGCTTAAACCTGTTTCCTTTAACGGACGCAATTATTCGTTTGGAAACAATCGACGGTGTGAAACTGTTTTTTGCATCCGGCAACGCAATTCACTATCGCGCATCGGGCAATGCACCAGAACTGCGCTGCTACGTAGAAGCCGCAACTGAAGAGCAGGCCGCCGAACTTTTGACCATGGGACTTGAGATCGCCCGTAACGTAACGAAGGATGAGAACAGCAAATGAGCTTTATTCCGGTTATCATCAGCGGTGGCTCTGGTTCGAGACTTTGGCCGCTATCGCGCGACGCACACCCAAAGCCTTTTATTGAACTGCCTGACGGCGGCACGCTCATTGGCAAAACCTATGCGCGCGCATCACATCTTGCAGGTGTCGATCAAATCCTGACTGTCACCAATCGAGATTTCCTGTTTTTGACGCTGGATGCCTATGCGGCCGCAAATGCGCGCAAGATTGACAACACATTTCTGTTGGAGCCTCTTGGTCGCGATACAGCTCCAGCCGTAGCACTTGCAGCTCTTCAGGCAGCATCAGCCTATGGCGCTGACGCAATGTTGCTGGTTATGCCCGCCGATCATCTGATTGAAGATGAAGCAGCATTTGGTGAAGCGGTGCTCAAAGCTCGCAAGCTTGCAGATACGGGTCGGATCGTCACGTTTGGTATTGTGCCTGACCATCCGGAAACAGCCTTTGGCTATATTGAGGTCAATGGCGAAGACGTCCAGCGCTTTGTTGAAAAGCCGGATGCTGCAACGGCACAGAGCTATGTCGATAGCGGACGCTACTACTGGAATTCTGGCATGTTTTGCTTCACAGCAGCAACCATGATCGACGCAATGCAACGCCATGCACCGGAAGTTCTGGCTGGTGTAAAAACAGCCCTCGATGCTGCGCGTCGAGGCGTCAACGGCGAAACGAAAACGCTTGAGATTGCAAAAGACCATTTTGCCGCAACACCCGCAATTTCAATCGACTATGCCGTTATGGAAAAGGCCAACAACATTGCCTGCGTTCCCGTATCTTGCGGCTGGTCGGACATTGGTTCATGGGCTGCAATGGCAGATCTGATTGAGCCTGACGCAGAAGGCAATCGATTGCGTGGTGAAACCGTTCTTGAGGACACCACCGATAGCTTTGTTCTTTCCGAAACCCGGCTTATAAGTCTCGTCGGCGTTCATGATCTGCTGGTTGTCGATACACCGGATGCGCTTCTGGTTGCCCATCGCGACAAGGCGCAAGACGTTCGAAAAGTGTTCAACAAGCTGCGCGCACAGGGCCATGAAGCAGCAAAGCTGCATCGCACCGCACACCGTCCTTGGGGCACCTATACAGTCCTTGAAGAAGGGGATGGCTTTAAGATCAAGCGTATTGAAGTGAAGCCCGGCAGCCGTCTCAGCCTTCAAGCGCATCATCACCGTTCAGAACATTGGATCGTGGTTTCTGGAACAGCCAAGGTTGTCAATGGCGAGCGCGAAATCCTGCTCACCAACAACCAGTCCACCTATATTCCATGCGGCTTCAAACATCGCTTGGAAAACCCCGGCATTCTGCCACTGGTTCTGATCGAAGTACAAAGCGGTGAATATCTCGGCGAAGACGACATTGTTCGTTTCGAGGATATTTATGGACGCAGCTGATCGACATGATGACGAATTAGCGGTTCTTCGCATAAGCGAATCCGCTATAATCGCAACATGACGATCCAGCATTTGAGCGAAACCATTATTAACCAGATCGCGGCTGGCGAGGTGATTGAACGCCCCGCCAGTGTGATCAAGGAACTTGTCGAAAACGCTATTGATGCGGGCGCAACCCGCATTGAAGTTGTCACCGCAGGTGGCGGCAAAACGCTGCTGCGTGTGACCGATAATGGTTCTGGAATTCCATCGAACGAACTTTCGCTTGCCGTTTCACGCCATTGCACTTCGAAGCTTACAGATGATGTGAACGATATTCGTGCCCTTGGCTTTCGTGGTGAAGCATTGCCCTCCATCGGCTCGGTTTCGAAACTATCGCTCAAATCCCGCCCGCAGGATGCAGAATCCGGCTTTGAAGTGACAGTGAGTGGCGGACGTCTCGAAGGTCCGCGTCCCGCAGCGCTTAATCGCGGTACGATTGCCGAAGTGCGTGATCTTTTCTACGCGACCCCTGCCCGTCTCAAATTCATGAAGACCGATCGCGCAGAAGCAACCGCGATCACTGATGTAATCAAGCGCGTGGCCATTGCCTTCCCTCATGTGCGCTTTTCTCTTGCAGGCACAGACCGTACCCCGCTTGAACTGCCTGCGACCGGAACCGGCGTCGATGCTACGTTAGAACGTATCGGACAGATTCTTGGCAACGAATTTTCTGATAATGCGTTGCATATTGATGCCGAACGCGACGGTGTAAGATTAGCTGGTTTTGCTGGCATTCCGTCATTTAATCGCGGCAATGCACTTCACCAGTTTGCCTATGTGAACGGACGCCCTATCCGCGACAAGCAGATATTCGGCGCATTGCGCGGTGCTTACGCCGATGTGATTGCTCGTGATCGCCATCCGGTAGCCGTGCTGTTTCTGACAATTGATCCGGCATTGGTCGATGTAAATGTGCATCCTGCAAAAGCCGATGTGCGCTTCCGCGATCCGGGGCTGGTGCGTGGGCTGATCGTCGGCTCGATCAAACAGGCGCTTGCACAATCTGGCATACGCCCGGCAACCAGTGGCGCAGAAGCGATGTTACAGGCATTTCGTGCTCAAGGCTTCCAACCGCGCGCGACAACCAACAATTACGCGGCACCAGCATGGCGACCAGCAACCACCGCTGCCCCCCGCAGCGAATGGTCACCGCAAACGGCACACCCGGCACATAAGCCACTCAATTTCGATCATGTTCCGGCATTTCGCGAAGAATCACAGACTACGATTTCAACTTTTACAGCGCCTGCCGCCGATGCGCGCGCCACAATCGCGGACGCCCCGGTCGAGCTGATGCAGAAGCCTCTCGGTGCTGCCCGCGCGCAAATCCATGAAAATTACATCGTTGCGCAAACCGATGACAGTCTCGTCATTGTCGATCAGCACGCAGCCCATGAACGGCTCGTCTATGAGGCGTTGAAGAATGCGCTGCATTCGCGTCCAATCCCCGGACAAATGTTGCTCATTCCCGAGATTGTCGATTTGGCCGAAGACGATGCCGAGCGACTGGCTACCCACGCGGAAACACTGGCGCGTTTCGGTCTTGGGATCGAACAATTTGGTCCCGGCGCAATTGCCGTTCGAGAAACGCCTGCGATGCTGGGTGAGATGAACGTGCAGCAACTCATCCGTGATCTGGCCGATGAGGTCGCTGACCATGATACGTCTGACGGTCTGAAAGCTATGCTCAACCATGTTGCTGCGACCATGGCGTGTCATGGCTCAGTGCGCTCCGGGCGACGACTGAAACCAGAAGAAATGAACGCGCTCTTGCGTGATATGGAATCAACACCTGGATCGGGCACCTGCAACCACGGTCGCCCAACATATATCGAGCTGAAACTTACTGATATTGAACGCTTATTCGGAAGGCGCTAAGACCTTTCTTGCATCAGGGAATTACACAATGAACAAATTTGAATCACCGCGCTCTTCCGAAGCCGTCCTGCGTTATCTTGATGGCGATTTTGAAATCGTCAAACACGGCTCATATGTCGTTTGCGCGGTATCGGCAGCACAAATTCCGCTTGATGAGCTAAAATACTGGAGCGTTGCGCGACAGGAAGCCTATGCATCCGGCCTGATTTCCTATGAGCGTGAGTTGGAGCTTAATCCTGAACTGCGCAGCCGTAAGAAAGCTTAAAAAACGCTTATTTCATAAAGAGTTAGAGCGACCTTGATGCGCCTAAGTAGGCGCATGGCGCTCTAATGAGCGGGCTTTGAACCGCTCAATAGCCTTATCGAGAATCTGGCTCAGCGCATCTTTGCGCTCAAACTCCAGATCGACATCAAGCACGGCTAGTTTGCGCATAAACTCGTCGGGAACATCACGCATAGTTGCCAGTCGAACATGGTCCTTGGCGGTTGTAATCAGCCCGCTGCCAAGTTTTTCTGCGGTTTCGATCAGTCTTCGAATATCGTCAGACTGATAGCTGTAATGGTCCGGGAATGTCTGGCCTTCCACAACATCCCCGCCAGCCTGCCGAACGCTTGTAAAAAACTTGGACGGATTGCCAATTCCTGCAAAAGCCAGCCAGCGCTTGCCTGATACTTCCGCTAATGATGAAGGTATCAATAGCGCGTCATAGACGGCGCGCCCGGCACGCGATGCCTGTCGCACCACATAATCCGCTTCACTTCCCTCACCTATACGCAGCACAGCATCGGTCTTGCGCATCTGGTCAGTCAACGGTGCGCGCAACGGCCCTGCCGGAATAACCTTGCCGTTACCAATGCCCCGCGTGGAATCAACCACCAGCAACGCAAAATCGGCATGTAGCCGCGCGCTTTGAAAGCCATCATCCATAATGATGAAATCACAGCCACGTGACAGCAATTCCTGCGCTGATTTGAGCCGGTAGGGACAAAGTCCTACAGGTGCATGACGTGCCAACAAAAGCGGCTCATCACCAACATGACGGGCACTATCATTTGACGGGTCGACAATATGTAACCCCTTGTAATCGCCACCATATCCGCGTGAAACGATGCCCGGATTAAGGCCACTTTCTTTTGCAGCTTTTGCGAATGCTATTGCAGTTGGCGTTTTGCCCGCACCGCCAACGGTAAAATTACCGATGCACAGAACTGGAGCAGCGATCTTTGGCGGTTCCGCTTTCAAAAGCCTGCGACCAGCGACAGCCCCGTAAACCCACGAAAGCGGTGCGAGACTAAGCGTACGCCAGTCGGGTTTTCCCCACCAGAAGGACGGTGCCTCGCTCGCCATATTCAGATGCCGCCATGGATGAAAGCCGCTTCATTGCGATTTCCCGGCAACTGCGCTTGTAACACCAACGGCTGAATGAATGGTTCCAGCGAATTAAGCGTCCGATTAAGCGCACCGCGCATATCTTTAACCGTATCAGCACCCGCACGGATCATCGTGTTCAGGTGCTCGGGGTTGTTGAAGAGAAAATTGATTGCGCCTGCGAGCATATTGCGATCTTTCACAACACGCGCGCCACCATTCTTAATGAGGCGCTGGAAAGAATCACGGAAGTTTTGAACATTCTTGCCAGTAAGAACAGCAGTTCCCATCATCGCCGGTTCCAGCGGATTGTGACCGCCTTCTTTGGTCAACGAGTTACCGATGAAGACAACTTCAGTGAGTTGCAGATAAAGCCCCATTTCGCCGATCGTATCACCCAGCAGAATATCGGTGTCTGCTTCAATCACATCGCCACGGCTGCGCGCTGCAACCTTCAAGCCTTTTTCAGCAAGCATAGCTTCAATAGCCTCTGCCCTATTTGGATGACGCGGCACGATAATTGTTACCAAACGCGGATAACGTACTTTCAGCATCTGATGCACTTCGGCGGCAATTTCCTCTTCACCGTCATGTGTCGAGATCGCTGCCCAGGTGCGACGTCCACCAATCTGATGCTGGAATGCAGCCAGTACCCGCGGGTCGGCTGGAGCCGGAGCTGTATCAACCTTAAGATTGCCAGAAACACTGACAGGCCGTGCGCCAAGTGTCCGGAAACGCTCACCATCGAGTTCAGATTGCGCAATCACATGCGCGAAATTTTCAAACAGTGCCTCTGCTAGTTCCGGTCGCTTCTGCCATGACGCGAACGAGCGGTCGGAAAGGCGACCATTGACGAGAACTTGCGGAATATGCCGTGTGCCAAGTGAAAGCACAGTTGCAGGCCATATCTCGGATTCACAGCCAATAACCAGATCAGGCTTCCAGTGATCGAGAAAATTATTGACTGCCGGTTGCAGATCAAGTGGCGCATATTGGTGAATGACCTGATCACCGAGCTGATCGGCAACAAGCTTTGCAGAAGTCACTGTCCCGGTCGTCATAACGATATGGATGCCAGTCGAGGCAATGCTTTCGATCAGTGGTGCCATCGCAACCGATTCACCCACACTGGCAGCATGCGCCCAGATCACCGGACCTTGCGGACGAGCGATAGAGGTCTTGCCATAGCGTTCGCCGCGACGTGCGCGTTCTTCCTTGCCACGCGAGGCCCGGTAAGAAATATAAGTTCCGATAAAGGGATAAGCGGCAGAGCCGAGCATGCGATAGGCCGACAACATGTTTCGCGCCCATCGTTCACTCATTTACCTGCCTCCAATGCAGCATAGGCTCTGTTCGTCGCGTCATTCAGCTGTCGCGTCAGTTCCATGCGCTTTTCTTCCAGTTGTGCCTCATCGGCATTTTCATCCACCCAGACAGGCTCTCCGCACACAATCATCGAGCGTCCGAACGGTAATGGAATAGTGGTCTTATCCCATGTCTTATGCAAAACATGATTCCGCGAAAAAGCATATGCAAAAGGCATTATTGGTCGGCCAGAAAGCTTGGCCAGCAAAATAATACCCTCACCCGCTTCCCGCGCCGTGCCATGAGCAATATCGGCAATCATCGATGCCGATTGTCCCTTTTTCAACGCATTTTTCAATGTCAGAAGTGCGCGCGCACCACCTTTTTTCGCTGAATTCCCTTCGCCGCGTCCACCAGAGCCGCGCACGGTGATAAAACCGAATTTCTCGGCAATACGCGCGTTCAGTTCTGCATCCGCGCTGCGCGAAAACATGGCAACGACAGCCAAATCATGCGGACGCACGACAGGCGCCATGATGTGCTGACCGTGCCAGAAGGTTATGATCGAGGGGCTATTCTCGCGCAAAAGAACCTTGATATCCGCAGAACCTTTGCGCGGCGGATTGGTCAGGCGTACGAATTTCAGATAGGCTGAAATTAACTGCACAAGCGCAGATTTAACCACAGCCGAACGCGCAAGCGGGCCGCGAATGCGGCGCCACAAGCGCTTGGCGAAGCCATCAGAACGGTCGCGTGAACCAGACAAGCGTTTATTCCGCTTTCAGATCGACGCCTTCCGGATCAAGCAGACGGTGCAAATGCACGATGAAATAACGCATATGTGCGTTATCAACGGTCTGCTGCGCCTTGGATTTCCATGCAGTCTTGGCCGATTCATAATCCGGGTAGATACCAACGACGTCTAGATTATCGAGATCGCGGAACTGAACGGTCCCAAGCTTTTTCAGCTCGCCGCCAAATACCAGATGAAGAAGCTGCTTCTTGTCGCCTTCGACGCTCATTATAATATCCCTTGAAATTACTTGTTTTGCGGCATGATTAGCTCAATGGCCAGTCGGCTACAACACTCAACATTTCCTGCAAAAGGTTTCCGCTAGAAGCCACCAATGCTCCGTGTTGCAACGTTGGTCCACCATAGTGAAGCGGCTGAGCATCGTGATTGAGCAACGCCCCGCCCGACTCACTTAAGATCAGATCAGCTGCAGCCAAGTCCCAATCATGCGAATTTGGCCGAATGAAGGTGCCAGCAATATCGCCGCGTGCCACCATCGCAATCCGGTAAGCAAGCGATGGCACATATGGATGGACAATCACGCGGTCGCGCCAGCCTTCCGGCAACACATCAACCATGCGTTTTGCCGAGGCCATCGCAATTTTTTCACCGGGCGGCGGCAAGCGCGTCTGGACCGGCAATCCATTTTGCGAGGCACCAAAGCCTTTGCCAGCTTCAATAACTTCGTTTAGCACCGGGCATTGCAGCACCCCGGCAATCGGTTTGCCATCTTCGACAATTGCGAGACTTACGCACCATTGAGACTGCCCATTAATGAAACCGCGTGTTCCATCAATCGGATCAATCACAAAAGAACGACGGCGCACCGCATCCGCACGATCATCTGTCGTTTCTTCTGAAATCCAGCCATAATCAGGCCGTGCTTCGAGCAAAACCTGCTTTAGATAGGTATCGACCGCGAAGTCGGCTTCACTAACTGGCGACTGACCTTCCTTGAACCAGACCTCCGGCGACTGGCCGAAATACCGCATAGCTATGCGGCCTGCCTCACGCGCTGCGTGACGCAGAAGTTCAAGTTCGTTCTGAATGTCTTTTCGCTTCTCAATTTCCGGCAAGGGTCATGCCTTCAATCACGAGTGTCGGGGCCGTCATGCCAAAGTTCCGGTCAATATCGGAAGCGGGAGTCATGTTTAGGAACATATCTTTGAGATTGGACGCAATCGTTACCTCACTCACCGGATAAGCCAGCTCTCCGTTTTCGATCCAGAAGCCCGACGCGCCACGGCTATATTGTCCAGTGATCATATCGACGCCCTGACCGAAGACTTCCGTCACGTAAAAGCCGGTGCCAAGCGCACGAATGAGCGCCTCCGGTGTCTCAAGACCCGGCTCAATCGCAAAGTTGGTTGAGGCAGGCGATACGCCAGAACCCGAACGCACACCGCGCCCATTGCCAACAAGACCAAGTTCACGTGCACTCGACCCGGAAAGCAGCCAATGTGCGAGTACACCGTTCTCAACCACTGTGAGCGGCTGGCCTTCAATGCCTTCGCCATCAAACGGACGCGACGAGGAACCGCGAATGCGCAAAGGATTATCGGTGACATTGATGCCTGATTTCAGAATCTGCTTGCCGAGACTATCGCGCAAAAAACTGGTCTTACGCGCGACAGACGCGCCATTGATCGCACTTGCAAGATGCCCTGCAATACCGCGTGCCAAACGCGGATCGAACACAACATTGACTGGTCCTGTTTTGGCTTGCCGCGCTCCTAGACGACGAACAGCGCGTTCGCCAGCACTACGGCCAATATTTTCAGGCGTATCAAGATCAGCGAAATGCAGGCGCGAGCTGAAATCATAATCGCGCTCCATCTTTGTGCCCTCGCCTGCAATCGCAGACACCGAGCGGCCAAAACGCGTTGCCGCATATTCACCAGAAAACCCGAACGATGTGACAAGCACCAGACCACCCATGCTGCGCGATGTGCCTGCGCCACCCGAATTGGTCACACCAGCAACCGCACGCGCTGCCTCTTCTGTCGCCAGCGCATCGGCTGTCAGCCGTGCCGTATCAATTTCGGTCGCGTCATAAAGATCGAGATCACGCGGCTGTTTCACCAGCAGATCAGGATCAGCCAATTGCTCAAACGGATCTTCCGGTGCAACCCGCGCCATGGCCACAGCACGCTCTGCCAGTTGATCCGGATTGCTGCCTGCATTGGCCGAAACACTGGCAATGCGGCGACCGACAAAGACCCGCAGAGAAAAGTCATCGCTTTCGGACGATTCGGTTCCCTCAACCTTACCAAGCCGGACCGAGACACTCACCGAGCGGGCGCGGATCACAACTGCGTCAGCGTGATCTGCTCCGGCGCGCTTTGCAGCAGCCACCAGCTGCGCTGCGCGATCAACAAGTTTACCCGATGAACTGTCTGAAATCATTGTATAATCCAAGATTGAAATTAACGTTGGGTCCAGTAGGAAACCACGCTATGTAACCAGCCGTAATCGGAATTTGCAAAAAACTTATGTCAAATTATTCGACATCGGACTGATTAGAGACATATCGTGTTTCTATATTGCTGAAATCCGATGGCTTCAAGGGAAGCCCTCACATTCTTCGGAATCCAAGAGCATATCATGGTCCCAACTGGCGGAAGTCTCTACTTACAAGCGCTGATGATTCTGGGCGGCGCGATTATCGCGGCTCCGCTGTTCAAACGGCTCGGCCTTGGGACTGTTCTCGGCTATCTCGCAGCGGGTATTGTGATCGGCCCGGTGGCACGTCTCATCTCCGATGGCGAAGACTTGCTGCATTTCTCAGAGCTTGGCGTCGTCTTTCTACTGTTCGTCATCGGGCTTGAATTAAAGCCCTCGCGTCTGTGGGCTTTGCGTCATGCAATCTTTGGTCTTGGTGCGGCGCAAGTCATACTCACAGGTTCAGCCCTTGCAGCACTCGGCATCTACCTTGCAGGTTTGACCACTGAAGCGGCGATTATAATCGGCTTTGGTCTTGCCCTGTCATCGACGGCCTTTGCCATGCAGGTGTTGGAAGACCGCGCGGAAACCAACCAGAAGCATGGACAGCGCGCTTTCGCGATTCTGTTGTTTCAGGATCTCGCAATTGTGCCGATTCTGGCGATCATTCCAGCACTTTCCCCAAATGAACCGTCCCAAGCCAGTGCGGGTTTTCATCTTGCAACGGCTATCGCAGCCATTGCGGCGCTTGTTATCGCCGGGCGCTATCTGATCAACCCAATGTTCCGGATTATTGCCAATACTGGCGCGCGCGAGGTCATGATCGCAGCCGCCCTGTTTGTAGTGCTGGGGTCGGCAAGTCTGCTGCAAGCCGCCGGGCTTTCAATGGCTATGGGCGCGTTTATTGCAGGCGTGCTTCTGGCTGAATCGTCCTATCGTCACGAGCTTGAAGCCGATATTGAACCGTTCCGCGGTATCTTTCTTGGTCTGTTCTTCGTGGCTGTCGGTCTCTCGCTCAACCTCACAGTTATTCTGCAATACTGGCAGACAATCCTGATTGCTGTTCCGATTTTCATGATCGTCAAAGCGGCAATCACTTACATTTTGTGCCGTATATTCCGCTCGAAGCACAATGATGCCATCCGGGTTGCGTTTCTTCTGCCGCAGGGCGGCGAGTTCGCATTTGTGCTTTTCTCGGCAGCAGCCGCCGCAGCCGTCATTTCAAATGCACTGAGTTCTGAACTTGTTGCAGCTGTGACCGTCTCGATGGCACTAACTCCGCTCTCTGTTCTCATCGGCTCGAAACTCCTTATCAAGGAAAAGACCGAGGAGATTATCGAAGAAGATTTCGATGGTGCGGGCGCTGACGTTCTAATGATCGGCTTTTCGCGCTACGGACAGATTTCGGCGCAGATACTGCTCGCAGGCGGCATAGATGTGACGGTGATCGACAACTCGCCCAATCGCGTTCGTGCTGCCGGGAAATTTGGTTTCCGCATTTATTTTGGCGATGGCACCCGCAAGGATGTGTTGGAAGCGGCAGGCATACGTAAGGCTAAACTCGTGGCTGTTTGTACGCATAAAAAGGAAATCACCAACCGCATCGTCAATCTGATCCAGTCTGAATATCCGGATGTACGTCTGTTTGTTCGTTCTTATGACCGTGAACACACGCTGCAACTGCGTGCGCAAGGCGTGGAATATGAACTGCGCGAAACTTTTGAGTCGGGCCTTTTGTTTGGTCAGCGCACTTTGGAAGGCTTGGGCGTATCGGAAGCGGAAGCCTATAACATTCGCGAAGATGTGCGCCAGCGCGACGAAGATCGTCTGCATGTGCAGGCATCGGAAGGGATCATGGCAGGCCGCCACCTGCTCTTCAACAAGCCAGTTACACCGGAACCATTGGTGAAACCCGCACGCGAAGGTCAGCGTATCGACAAGGGCGGACATGATATGGATGAAAGCGCATCTTCAGCCGCGGTCGCGGCTGAATAAATCAGGAAGCGGCAGCCGCTGGCTTGCCGCTCAAAACCGTATCTAATGCCTGTTTCAGTTCTTCGCGAATGGGTGCTGTTTGCGACAGTATCTGCTCGAATTTCAGGAAATCGAGCAGGCCAATCCGCTCCACATTCGGACGCAGGAAAATATGCGGCGGACGGTTGCGGAACTTATTCTCAATGATGGAGCACATGGTGAGCTGGTTGGCTCCCATGACGGCTTCCATCGTGGTTGGCATATAATCATCGGGGCCAACCGGCGCACCAACAACGTCTATGCCGATAACAATGTCTGCCTTATCGAACAGCAGATCAAACGGAACCGGATTGAGCAGCCCGCCATCAACCAGAATACGCCCATCGCGACGCACGGGCCTGAAAACAGGCGGGATAGCGCAGGATGCAGCAATGGCTGAACGTAGATCACCCTGTTCAATCTTGAGTTCTGTTGCCGCATGAAAATCAGAGGCCGTTATGCTCATCGGAATTTTCAGCTGCTCGACATTTTCAGGCAATGATGCCGGAAGAAAGACGTCTAATATCTTCTCAAGATTGAACTGGCTGACGCGGAAGCCGCCTTTAAGCAGTTCCACCCAGCGTTCAGGCCGCGCTTGCCACATGCGACGGGCGACTTCAGAACGGCGATTAAAAATCGCCGCCATATATTCATGAATTTCAGCACCGCTCATGCCATTGGCCATGCCAGCGCCAACGATCGAACCAATGGACGAGCCAGCGATCGCCACTGGCTTAATGCCAAGTTCGTCCAGCACTTCGATAATATGGATATGGGCGATACCACGCGCACCACCGCCGCCAAAAGCGACGGCGATACGCGGAGATGTTGGTAGTGTCATATCCATAAAGCTTTTCTCTCGCCGTATGCGCTTAGAGCGTGTCGCGCTTATTCGTATTCACAGCGCTCGCTCTAGCTCCTTGTTTTTACGCATGTCGTCATCGGAAAACCGGTTCCCACTTTTCCGTGACATGCTTTAGGACTGCGCAGGTCCGAAAATCAGAATTGCAGGTTCTGCTTCCAAAAGCTTTTTGGCAATAGCTTTGACCTGATCAAGCGTCACCGCATCGATCAATTCATTGCGCTTGTCGATATAGTCCCGATCAAGATCCGCTTCCTGAAGACCAACAAGTGTGTCGGCAATCGAGATGGAGGAATCGAGATTGTTCACAGCATAAGAGCCCTTGAGATAGCTTTTAGCGGCAGCAAGTTCAGCTTCTGTTGGGCCATCATTTGCCATCTTAGCAACCTGCTCGCGAATAATCTTGAGCGATTCCTGTGCTTTTTCTGGTCGTGTAGCAGTCGAAATTGTCAGTGCCGAAACATGATCACGCAACGACATGGACGACGATACCGAATAGGCGAGGCCACGCTTTTCACGCACTTCCGCATAAAGACGCGATGTGAAACCGCCACCAAGAATGTGGTTCATCAGATAGGCCGCGAAAAACTCATCATCCTTGCGCGGCACAGCCGGATAAACAAAGCTGATCGACGTCTGCGGCATGTCAAAGCTGAGGCTGGTTGTGGTGCCAAGCGCAAGCTTCGCATCCGGCACCGGCACCAGTTCCGCCGTTGCTGGCAAATCGCCAAAGACCTCATCGAGCATCTCGCCTAGGTCTTTCGCATTAATCGAACCGACCACGCCAACGGTCAGCTTGTCGCGCGCGAAATTCTTACGGTGGAAATTCACCAGATCATCGCGTGTGATTGATTGCAGCGACTTAACCGTGCCTTCATCCGGACGCGCATAGGGGTGATTGCCATACAGCACGTCTGCAAATTTGCGCGATGCGATGGTTGATGGATTGCGCTGCGATGCTTCGAGGCTTGCAACCACTTGCTGGCGGATACGATCAATCGCGTCCTGATCAAAACGCGGTTTGTTGACCGAAAGCGCTAGCAGATCAGTCACAGGTTTGCGGTTCTCAGCCAGCATACGAATGCTGCCTGAAACCGTATCCGGGGACGCTGAGAAACTCATTTCCCCACCGAGATTATCGATCTGTTCCTGAAAACTATCCGAATCAAGATCGCCAGCGCCTTCATCGAAAAGCCCGGTCATCAGATTGGCCAGACCTTCCTTGCCAGATGGGTCTTGTGAAGCTCCGCCCTTAAATGAGAAGCGCATAGAAACGAGCGGTACGGAATTATCTTCAACCAGCCAGGCCTTGATACCTTTGGGTGAAACGACTTCCTGAATTTCAATAGCATTGGCAGGCAGGCTCACTGCCACCAGCAGCAACATCGAACCAACAACCGCAGCAACGGCATTTTTCGCACGCAGAATGCTCAATACAACAACCTTAATCACTGGATTGCTCCTTCTGCGCCTTGACCAACTGCACCGCCTGCGGCGGCATTAGGGTTTTCACGGGCGTTTTCTGGCTCAGTATCGGGTGGCAGCAGGTAGCTCGTCACTGACTGGTCTTTGACAAGATAACGGCCCGCTGCATCCTTGATCTGGTCGACCGTCACGGCCTTAATAACATCCGGCCATTTCTGGATATCTTCAATATTCTGGCCAATCGATAAGGTCGAACCGTAAATACGGGCCATTCCAGACTGGCTATCACGTGCAAAAGTAATCGCTTTCAGAAAGCGATTGCGCGCCTGATCAAGCTCATCTTGTGTCACACCATCTTTGATAATACGTGCAAGTTCAGCATCAACGGCCTTTTCTACGTCTGCCAGTGTCTTGCCATTTTGTGGCGAGCCATAAACCGAGAATGTGCCGTCATCGAGCGGATCGCCATCATAACTCGCACCCGTATTGGACGCGATGCCCTGTTTGACGATCAGTTCCTGATAAAGACGCGAACGCAGTGAGCCGCCCAGAATTTCACCAAGCAAATCAAGTGCTGGCGCATCGCCCGCCTTCACGTTCGGAAAGCGCTTTTCATTTGCATATGATGGCACAAGCCACGATATGCGGAACGACGGCGTGCTGACGCGATCATCATGTAATGTCACAACACGCGCTGCGTGTTTCTGAGGCTCCTGCGGGCGCTCACGCGGCAACACATCGGCACGCTTGGAAATTTTCGCCCAGGTTTGCATGACCAGATCACGCACGCGTTCCGGCGTGACATCACCGGCGATCACCAGTGTTGCATTGTTTGGCGTATAATATTGCTGATAGAAATCAACCGCATCCTTGAGGCTGAGCTTTTCCATCTCTTGTCGCCAGCCAATAACCGGCACGCGGTAAGGATGGTTATAAAAAAGCACGGAATCAGTGTTTTCCATTAGCATCGCTGCGGGATTTGAATCCACACGCATACGGCGCTCTTCAAGGATCACTTCACGTTCTGTCGTGACAGCTTCTTCATCAAGCACCAGATTGGCCATGCGATCGGCTTCATAGCCCATCACCATTTCCAGCGCATCAGGCGCGACGCGCTGGAAATAGGCGGTATAATCATAGGACGTGAAGGCGTTTTCCTGACCGCCGATGGCTGCAATCTTTGCGGAAAACTCGCCAGCCGGATAAGTCTTGGTGCCCTTGAACATCAGATGCTCAAGAAAATGCGCAATACCGGATTTGCCGGGCGCTTCATCGGCGGAGCCCACATGATACCAGATCATCTGCGTAACGACTGGCGCACGATGGTCCGGAATGACCACAACCTTCAAGCCATTTTCCAGCGTGAAGCTGCTGATGTCGTCAGATTTCGTTATTTCCGGAAGATTTTGAGCCGGCGGAACGGCTGCAGCTTCGGTGGATACAGCCGGAGCGGGTGTCTGCGCCTGAACAGAAACGGCTGCTAGCGGCAAAGCCAGTGCGAAACCGATTGCCGTAGACAACAATAAGCGCCGGAGTGAGGGGTTATGCACCAAACGACATCTCCAATCAGTTTTCATTTCGCCCATTCAAAAGGTCGAAATGCTTCAAAATCAATATCAAATATCATTGCCTGTCCCGTCTCCGGGGCAGGCCGATTTTCAGCCTTGCTTCAATTGGATAAGGCGAATGATGGTGCCACCATAATTGCGCTCTTCATGCACGACGAATCGTTCATCCAGCTCAAGCGATGCTTCAGTTTCCTCTTCAAGCACGATAAGTGCGTCAGGATTAAGCCAACCGCCTTCAAGTGCTGATAAAAGTGCTTTCTCGCCCATACGACGACCATAAGGCGGATCAGCAAAAATCAGATCGAAAGGCTCCATTGTGCCAGCTTCACCGAGCTTACAGGCGTCACGACGCAGCACTTTGGTCTGGCCTTGAAGACCGAAAGCCTCGATGTTCTGACGCAGAATACCGCGACCTTCCGCCGATTCTTCGACAAACACAGCATAGCGGGCACCGCGCGAAAGGGCTTCAAGGCCCAGCGCGCCAGTACCAGCAAACAGGTCGAGAACACGACCGCCGTCCACTTTTTCTGGAAAGCTGTGCGCAAGAATATTGAAAAGGCTTTCGCGGGTGCGATCCGTCGTGGGACGGATCGCATTTGTTGTGGGTGTAACGAGCGCGCGCCCGCGGAATTTACCGCCGACGATCCGCACCATTGCCTCCAGGCTTGCCACCGCGTGGCTTTCCATCATTCGGCCTGTTGCCGCCCGAACCGCCACGATCTGGTCCCTTGCCGAAACCGCCCGGACCCTTTGACGGGCCACGACCTTCACCGGAACGTGGTGCACCACTGCGAGGACCACGATCAGCATTGCCACCACCGAAACGGCCTTCACCGCGAGGGCCAGAAGGCTTACCGAAGCTACGGCCTTCATAACCGCCCGATGATCTTTCGCCGCCTTCTGCCTTCAGTTCAGCGCGTTCGCGCTTGCCCGGACGACGCTCTTGCTTGCGATCATCGCTGCGGCCCTCTGGGCGCGGCCTACGATCATCACGTCCCTCATCACGACGCTGCTCACCATCACCGAAACGGCGTGGGCGTGACTGGAAGTCACCTTCGCTGCGCGGGCCACGATGCGGTGGACGTCCTTCCGAACGGCCCTCTGGACGGCCAGCTGGCTTATCAAAACGACGTGGACGATCCTCACGACCTTCTTCGCGGCGCTGATCGCCTTGCTCAAAACGGCGCGGACGCGACTGCAAATCACCATCGGAACGGCTTGCACGCTCACCACGTGCTGTTGCACGTGCTGCTTTTTCTGCTGCTGCTTTCTCGCCTTGTGGACGCGCACCAGAAGCCATCCAGACATTCACACCACCGCGACGACGCGGTTCAATCTTGTCGTCTTTCTTTTCTTTCGGCTTGCGGCGTTCCGGCTGACTGGAAATCCACTCGCGCTGCGGACGACGACGCTCCTCTTCCGGCTCGCGCTGTTCCATCTCACGTGCGGTACGTCCCTGAACGACAGCGTTCGAGAACTCATTGACGATTGGCGCATCGAAGTCAGCACCCGATTCTTCAACAAGCTTTTCTCCAAGCTGATCGCGCAGAATACGGCCCCGAATTTCACGCACACCACCTTCTTCGAGATCGCCAAGTTGGAAAGGACCGAAGGAAACACGGATCAGACGACCAACGGTCAGACCAAGCGCGCCAAGAATATTCTTAACTTCGCGGTTCTTGCCTTCGCGCAAACCAATCGAAATCCAAACATTGGCTCCCTGCTCGCGCTCAAGCGTCGCTTCGATGCTGCCGTAGAAAATACCCTCGACGGCAATACCTTCTTTCAGCGTATCAAGCTGCGCCTGTGTAACCTTGCCATGCGCGCGGACGCGATAACGACGCAACCAGCCCGTTGAAGGCAGTTCAAGAACGCGCGACAGACCGCCATCATTGGTGAGCAGCAGCAAGCCTTCGGTGTTGATATCGAGGCGACCAACAGAAAGCACACGTGGCATTTCTTCCGGCAGCGCTTCAAACACTGTCGGGCGACCTTCTGGATCGCGATTGGTCGTCACAAGACCAGCAGGCTTGTGATACAGCCAGAGGCGTGTGCGCTCAGCCTGCTTCAGCTGCTTGCCGTCAACCGTGATGACATCCGTGCGCTTGACGTTGACAGCCGGTGTCGAAAGCACTTTGCCGTTTACTGTGATGCGTCCAGCCGCGATCATCGTCTCTGCTTCACGACGCGAGGCGATGCCTGCACGCGCCAAGCGCTTGGCGATGCGTTCACCGCTATCTTCACCATCCTGCGTGTCGCGTGGTCCAAACTTACGCGGAGCGCCACGGTCATCGTCGCGGCGCGGTCTATCTTCGCGAAAGCCACCTTCACGGGGACGATCTTCGCGGAATCCCGGACGACGCTCACCGCGTTCGCCACGCGTGCTGCCCGAACGTTCACCACGATCTCCGCGACCTTCGCCCCGTCCATCGCGACCATCGCGTCCAAATGGAGGACGTCGACCGCCCTTATTGTCGTCTTCTATACTCATCTGATATTAGCCTCTCAGCAGCGCCGCCGTGGTGTCTCTGGCCGCTGGGGAGCTGGCAAAGAACGGTCCGGTCAAGAGCGCTGTATAAATCCGTTTGCAAATCGGTTTTGATTTCGTGACTTATGCAGTAACAAATCGCTCATAAGCTTGCGAGCGAAATTTCCCTCTACCGGCCATGAAATGAGGTTGGATTGAAAAAGGTTGCAGATATTTCATCCCAAAACGGCGCTACGTTTATGGATATTGCGCTTGAAGAGGCCAAATCTGCCGCCCTTCGTGGCGAGGTGCCGATTGGTGCGGTACTCGTCCATGACGGAGAAATCATCGCACGTGCTGGCAACCGAACGCGAGAATTGAACGATATCACAGCCCATGCAGAAGTGCTTGTCATCCGTCAGGCCGGTGAAACACTCCAATCGGAACGGCTTATCGACTGCGACCTCTATGTCACGCTTGAACCATGCGCGATGTGCGCGGCCGCGATCTCATTTGCACGTATTCGCCGTCTTTATTATGGAGCCGCCGACCCCAAAGGCGGCGGAGTTGAATATGGGCCGCGCTTTTATACACAGCCCACATGCCATCACGTTCCTGAAGTCTATACCGGTTTCTCGGAAGAAGAATCCCAGACTCTACTGCGGGAATTCTTTCGCGAGAAACGTTGAACCAACTTAATTGGTTACACGATGCCCTGTCATATGACGCAATGTGTTATCACGCAGCACGAAATGATGAAGCAGCGCCATAATCACATGACCAGCAATCACGGCCAGCAACACCCAGCCCAACAGGCCATGTGCAGCATTGCCGGGAGCAGTTAAAGCTGCATCCTGAACACCGGTTTTCGCAAAAATCTCCATCCCGAGAAATGTAAACCCACGGCCATTGCCGTAAGTACGCAGCAGTGCAAGTGCTGGAACGACGAACATCAGTGCATAGATGACCAGATGCCCAAGACCTGCGAGCTTACCGCTCAAACCGGCCTTATGCGGGCGCTTGGAAATATTAAGCAGTCCCCACACACCTCTGACAAGAACCAGCAGCAATAACGCAAACCCCACCTGAGAATGCGTTGGCCAGATGAAATTATAGACCGGAACATCCTTCACAAAAAAACGAAGGATCGTTGAAATGAACTGCCAGACAAAAAGCACGGCCATAAGCCAGTGCAGGTAACGGCTGACCAAGCCGTAACCATTTGGAGTGTCCCAAATAGGTTTTGATCTAATCATAATAAGCACCTTACATTCCGAAAAGAAGCAGATTACGCTCTGACAGAATATGTTCGTTGATTGAAATCAAATATTGTTCAGAACAACCAACATTAAAAATAATTAATATTACAGAATACCCAGATTAAATGTGACGCAAAAATGACAGTATTTTCTGCATAAAAAATCAGCCGAAAGATTAATCTTTCGACTGATTAAATAATTATCAAGAGTATTTTAAATCATTAATTCCAAGGCAGCATATCACGCCAGCTCTTGCCGCCGCCACCAGCGGCTTTCTTGCGCTCACGTTCCTTCTGCGCTTCATCCTGCCCCAGTTCACCTGCCGTAGCAGACGATGCTGGCTCACGATAAGCCAAAGGCGGCTCACTCAAATATTTACGCGTCGAAGAAGAACCCTGAGCCTGCTGCTCGCGTGCCTTCTTCAACTCTGCAATACGTGCAGGATCAGCGGTCGGGGTGCGTGTTTCGAACTCTTCGCGACGACTGTTACCGCCTGGCAACTGCCTTGCATTAGAGGCGACCGCGACATCCTGATCAATTGGAGAAACAAAATTCGGATTGTCGCGGTTCGCAGTAATCTCATCGCGAAGACGCTTGCGGCGTTCTTCAGGCGATTCCGGCCAAGCAGGATCACCGGCGCTTGCAACACTTTCCTGCGGTGCAGGCAGCAAACCCTTGTCGCCCTGTGCTGGACGCACAAGATCAGGACGCGGCTTATAATTAATACGCTCTTTGCTCTTGCCCTGACCGAAGCTTGCCATATTCGACATATCGTCAAGAAGCTGCGCACCCGCGGTTTTGTCGGTACCGTAGGTCGGCGACGACACGCAACCCGACAGTGCGAGACCCGCAACTGCCGTCATCAAAACCAGAACTCGTCCTTCAATCTTCATTAGCGCCACTTCTTTTACGCCTGTCGATTTTCTCTTTGTGAGAGAAGCTTTCACTCCTCTGCCTCAGAAAACCGGCAACTCCAAGGCAGATTGCAAGTTTATCTCAAAGACAGCCTTTTACATGAGACCATCTCTACGGGCAATCGCGATATTAACCGCTATTTCACCATGTCCTCACGTTATAAAGCAAGCCTTATAGCGAAAAAGCCCGGAACCAATCGTGGTAACCGGGCTTTTGATTATTATGCAGAAAGCTTACCGAGAGCTTTCAGTTCATGCAAGGCAGCCGCATCACGGGCCGAAACTTCCGGGAATTCCGAGTCGGAACCCACATCCGTTGTATAACGCCACGAACGCGCGCACTTCTCACCCTCAGCGCGAACAGGAACAACGGCCACGCCTTTAACGTCATCCAGCGTGAATGCGCCTTCAGGACCTGCTGCATCACTCACCGAAATATCGCTTGTGATGCAGATTTCAGCGAAATCCAGACCTTCAAGCGAATCGGCAAGGCTCTTGTCTGCGATGTAAACGACTGGCGCGGCTTCGAGCGAAGATCCGATGCGCTTGTCGGCACGTTCAAGTTCCAGAGCGCCAGTGACAACGCGACGGACGTTGCGAACCTTGCGCCATTTTTCAGCCAACAGATCATCGCGCCATTCCGATGGAATTTCGCGGAACTGCTCCAGATGCACCGAAGCCGCGTTCGGATAGCGATCAAGCCATGCTTCTTCCGTGGTGAAAGGCAGCATTGGTGCAAGCCATGTCGTCACACGATCAAAGATCGCACGAACTGTCTGAAGTGCTGCCTTGCGGCGAACGCTGGACGGCGCATCGCAATAAAGCGCGTCTTTGCGAATGTCGAAATAGAAAGCCGAGAGTTCGACATTCATGAAATCGATCAGTGCGCGGGCGATCCGCTTGAAATCAAACGCGTCATAGCCAGAACGAACGACTTCATCGAGTTCTGCCAAGCGGTGCAGCATCAGACGCTCAAGCTCAGGCAGATCGGCATGCGGCAGCGTTTCGCCTTCATCATGGGCAAGCGTGCCAAGCATCCAGCGGATTGTGTTACGCAGCTTGCGATAAGCGTCGATGTTGGTCTGAATGATGCTCTTGCCGAGACGCTGATCTTCCCAATAGTCGGTCGTCATAACCCAAAGACGCAGAATATCGGCGCCAGAATCCTTGATGACGTCCTGTGGTGTCACAGTGTTGCCGAGCGACTTCGACATCTTCTTGCCGTTCTCATCCATAGTAAAACCATGGGTAACAACAGCATTGTAAGGTGCACGGCCACGCGTTCCGCAGCTTTCCAGCAGCGACGAGTGGAACCAGCCGCGATGCTGATCCGAGCCTTCAAGGTACACATCAGCAGGCCATTTCATGTCCGGACGATCTTCCAGCGTGAATGTGTGCGTCGAACCCGAGTCGAACCAAACGTCGAGAATATCGCGAACCTGCGTCCAGCTTTCACCGGCGCGATTGCCAAGGAAACGCTCACGCGCACCATCGGCAAACCATGCGTCCGCGCCTTCTTCCTCGAAAGCTTCAAGAATGCGTTTATTGACGGCATCGTCTTGCAGGATATTGCCTTCTTCATCGGCAAACACGCAGATCGGCACGCCCCATGCACGCTGGCGCGACAGCACCCAATCCGGGCGGCCTTCGATCATTGCGCGCAGACGTGTCTGACCTGCAGCAGGCACGAAGCGGGTTTCTTCAATCGCTTTCAGCGAACGCGAGCGCAGCGTGGTGCCGTCGCCAAGGTTCTTGTCCATATAGACAAACCACTGCGGCGTGTTGCGATAGATGATCGGCTTCTTCGAGCGCCACGAATGCGGATAAGAATGCTTGAGACGACCGCGCGCAAACAGATTGTTATGCGCAATCAGCTGCTTGATAACAGATTCGTTCGCATCGCCTTTTTTGCCGTTATCGTCGATAACACGTGCAGGACCGCCTTCACGATCAGGACCAAAGCCCGGCGTGTCCTTGGTGTAATAGCCGTCATCGCCAACCGGGAACGGGATGCTTGCATCAATGCCACGCGCTTCGAGTTCGCGCGCTGCATCCATCCATGCTTCAAAGTCTTCGCGACCATGACTTGGAGCTGTGTGAACGAAACCTGTACCGGCATCGTCAGTAACGTGATCACCCGAGATCAATGGAATCACAAACTCATATCCACAGGCAAAGCCTTTCAGCGGATGATGGAGTGCGACAGCACCTAGCTCTTCAAACGACACATCACGCAAACGCTTGAATTCAAGCTTGGCCTTCTTTGCGCATTCTTCAGCGAGCTTATCGCCGAAGATCAGCTTTTCACCAGCCTGTGGGCCAAAATCATTTTCAGCAGCAACAACTTCGTAAAGGCCATAAGCAACGCGATTGGAATAAGAAACCGCGCGGTTGCCCGGAATGGTCCATGGAGTCGTCGTCCAGATCACGACAGAGCTGCCGGAAAGATCATTCGTGCCTGCAACAGGGAATTTCACCCAGATCATATCCGACTCAATGTCGTGATACTCAACTTCCGCTTCTGCCAGCGCGGTGCGTTCAACCACCGACCACATGACTGGCTTGGAACCACGATAAAGCTGACCGGAGGCTGCGAACTTGAGCAACTCGCCAGCAATGCGCGCTTCCGAATGGAAGTTCATCGTCGTGTATGGATTTTCAAAATCGCCACAGATTGCAAGGCGCTTGAATTCTTCCGCCTGAACCTTGATCCAGCTTCCAGCAAATTCACGGCATTCCTTACGGAATTCGTTGATTGCGACTTCGTCCTTGTTCTTGCCCTGCGCACGGTATTTTTCTTCGATCTTCCACTCGATCGGCAGGCCGTGACAATCCCAGCCCGGAACATAATTCGAGTTGAAACCGCGCATCTGGAACGAGCGCGTGATGACGTCCTTAAGGATCTTGTTCAGCGCATGACCGATATGGATATTGCCGTTTGCATATGGAGGACCATCATGCAGAACATAAAGCGGACGGTCTTTCGCATCTTCGCGTAGCTTCTTATAGAGGTTCATTTCCTCCCAGCGCTGCACAAAAAGCGGCTCGCGTGCTGGCAAGCCTGCGCGCATCGGAAACTCGGTCTGCGGAAGATTGAGCGTCTTGGAATAATCGATCTTGGCGGTCGTATCGGTCATTTGATCATTTGCCTGTAATCCCGCACGGAAACATAGCGGGTGAGATGCTTGGAAATAAAGTAAAGCTGCAAGGCGCAGCAGGCCGTTCCCGGACCTTCCTGCCATGCGCTGCATCAAGCAGCGCCATTAAGGCTTAAAGGAAGGCCGGGCCAATAATTCGTATGGCCGCAATAATATGCCGAAAATCCGTCATCATGGACACGCTTTTAGCAATGACCTCCGCAGGAATAAAGAGGCAGGGCGCAATAAACTTGCAGCCCTGCCCCAATAAACTTCACAGATTGAAAACTTTACAGATTGACTTGGTTTGATCAATCCAGCGAGAAATCGAAACGATAAGTCGCCGACACGCCGACGGTGAACTGGTTCGGCGAACCATGTTCTTTCACGATGCTGGAGTTTTTGGCTTTGTCTTGAAGACGGCTATATTCGCCAAAAAGACTGGTATCGATCTTGTCTGTTGCCCGCCAGGTCACAGCACCGCCAACGCCGACTGATTCCCAGCCGCCGCCCGGACGATATTCCTTCAGACCAGAAGCCACAGCTTCTTCTGCCGTCACACCATAATAGGTGCGCATATAATCTTTGGAAGCAAAGGTCGCGCGCGGTCCAGCCGAAACGCGCACAACTGGCGTCACGTCATAAAACGCATCAGCGGCAATATCTGCAACGAAGCCCTTATGCGCACGAATACCATGACGCACTTCGCCACGGAAACGCAGCCAGTCAGTTGGATAGACATCAACGAAGCCACCGGCTTCACCGCCGAACTTTGTTTCCTTGATACCATCAATATCGGTATCGCGCTTAAACATCAGCTTGCCAGCAGCACCCGCACGGAAATGCTTTGTATCAATGAATGCAAACGACGCATTATCGTTTCTCGAGGAAAAGCGTTCTGCTTCACCCTGACGGCCGAGCGAAATAAGTGGCTGCGCTGAAAAGCGATATTTATCGGACCCCTCAAACTTTGGCGCAATCATTCCGGCTGCGCCGACCTTGAGATACCAGTCGCCCGACCATGGATATTTGCGGGCAGGCTTCACTTCCTGAGTCGCATAAACATCTGTCTGCTGCATATCTGCGGCAATGACCGAAAGAGGACCAACGAACAATGCGGCGCCTGTAACAAAGGCGAGAGAGACAATACGCGTCACATGAAACTCCGAAAAACAGTTCCCCATAAAATTTAGGGATATTTATTACTGTTGAACGGAATATGTAAAATTAAACTTAAATCAGAGGTAGAAACATCAGCACATCTTTATCCAAGTGTTGCAAGTAAACACTAATATGCCGGAAATGACAGAAGTCGATCCAGTTCTGACAAAGGTTTTGCACTCGCCAAAATCGCTCGTGATTCTTCTTCGTCGCGTTTCATCTGCGCAATCAGCGGATCCAGACCATCGAATTTCACTTCACCGCGCAAATAGCCGAAGAACGACACTTCAACGATTTCTCCATAGAGATCGCCAGTGAAATCGAAAACAAAGGTTTCAAGCAGCGGCTTTCCATCGCTTGCCACTGTTGGACGTCGGCCAAAGCTCGCAACACCATCATGCAGCACGCCATCAGCTCTGCGGAATCTGACTGCATAAATACCATGTTTCAGGCTGACATGATCGTCGATCACCATATTGGCAGTCGGAAAACCAAGGGTGCGGCCAAGCTTCTGACCATGAATGACTTCGCCACTCACGCGATAACGATAGCCAAGCAGGCCTGCCGCCTCTGATACTTCGCCAGCGCATAATAGCGAGCGAACACGCGTCGACGAAACGAGGTTGCCGCCCTCATCGCTAAATGCATCGACTAGGGAAACGCTAAAACCGGATGATTGACCGGCCTCTTCCAGAAATTGCGGTGTGCCGCGCCGACCTTTGCCGAAATGAAAATCATAACCAGTCACGACACGGCTGGCATACAGCCGATCGACGAGGATATTACGCACAAAATCTTCAGCGGACTGACCTGAGAACTCAGCCGTAAATGGCTGCTCGACCACGGCATCAAACCCCATCAAGCGAAGGATTTCCGCTTTTTCGACCGCATCGGTGAGCCGTTCGATAGGCTCGTCAGGCTTGAAGAAACTGCGCGGATGCGGCTCAAACGTCAAAACAACTGCGGGTAGATTATCCCGATCTGCCAATTCCAGCGCGCGCTCAAGCACAGCCTGATGACCGCGATGGACACCATCGAAATTGCCAATCGCCACCACGCAATCACGCAGCGTAAGCGGCAATGCATCTGTTCCTGAAAGACGCTGAAAAGCAGATTTTGTCATGGTCGAAGCAGATTCTCGAAACAGGTATCAGACAAGAGCATAAAGCGAGGCGATGGGAGAATGTCCATGTTTTTGCAGGAAAGCAGTCATTCTGTCGAGATCAACATTACCATCCAGCGCATAATCGGCAGCATGAACGCCACCCGAAATGTAAAGCACATCGAGACCGTAATCCGCAGCGCCCTTCACATCCGTTAGCACGCCATCTCCGATACCAAGAATGCGAGACTTATCAACGGCCTGTCCGCGAATTTCTTCAACGGCTTTCGATGCAGCTTCGTAAATCGGACGATGCGGCTTGCCTGCAATCAGTGTGCGCCCACCGAGCTGGCCATATTCGCGTGCGATTGCACCCGCACACCAGATGAGGCGTGGTCCGCGTTCGACCATAATATCAGGATTAGCACAGATGAACGGCAGATTGCGGGAGCGCAGGCGCTGGAGCAATTCCGCATAATTTTCAGGCGTCTCGGTTTCATCGTCATAAAGCCCTGTGCAGACGACGCCCGCAGCTTCAAACTCTTCGACCAGTTCCACATCGAGGCCTTCATAGATCGCCAATTCGCGCTCGCTGCCGATATGGAAAATCTTGCGAGGGCCTTCGACAATCAGATCGCGGGTGACGTCACCGGAGGTTACAACCCGGTCGTAGGCGTCTTCCGGCACGCCAAGCAGCGTCATCTGTGCGATCACGCTGCCAAAGGGGCGCGGTGCATTGGTGACGAGAATAACGGTGATACCCTTAGCGCGTGCACGCTTGAGTGCTGCGACCGCAGAAGCAAACGCCACTTCGCCGTTGTGCAGAACACCCCAGACATCACAGAAGATCGCATCATATCCATCCGTCAGATCGTCCAGGCGTTCAGGCAGCTTCATTGTTTTCCTCAATATGCTGGGTCCGGCCTCTCGCCGGTTAAATCGGACGATGCGCAAGCGCACCATGCGGTTTCCTCTACAAGAATGAGCCGGTTCTGTCACCACGCTTGCGCCGCTCTGCGTCCAAATGAACGGATTGTGTTCAATCCCGGCTTTCACCAATAGGGCTTTACAGGCGCAGATGTCGTTAACCAAACTGCCCGATTTCTGACCATAACCCCGCCCCTAGCAATGCCTTGGACGATATTCTTCTGTCTGCCTTGCTACGCGTCATTATAGTCCCCACATGCGTTGCCATCGGGCTTTCACAGCGCGAAAGCATCGTTGGGCAGAAATTATTTTTGCTTTTGTCAAAAAACGGCAACGATCCTTGACAAAGAATAGGACCACTTCTATCTCTTTGGCAGCTTAGCACTCACACAGACAGAGTGCTAACAAGCGCGGATCGGCTCGATCCGTAAACAGGGTTCAACGTCTATAACACCAAGGGTTATACCATGGCTGATATCAAGTTCCGCCCGCTTCATGACCGCGTCGTCGTTCGTCGCGTTGAATCGGAAGCTAAGACTGCTGGCGGCATCATTATCCCTGACACCGCTAAAGAAAAGCCACAGGAAGGCGAAATCGTCGCTGTTGGCGCTGGCGCTCGTGACGAAGCAGGCAAGCTGATTGCTCTCGAAGTTAAGGCTGGCGACAAGGTTCTGTTCGGCAAGTGGTCGGGCACAGAAGTCAAGATCGGCGGCGAAGACCTGCTGATCATGAAAGAATCCGACATTTTGGGCATCGTTGGCTAATTTTTCCGGCTCGCGCCGGTATCGGCGAAGCCACAGATTAGTTACCGCCTGAATTTCAATTCACCATAATCTGACCGGGACATTTCCCAGGAGAGTAAAATGGCTGCAAAAGACGTAAAGTTCGGTCGCACAGCGCGCGAAAAGATGCTGCGCGGCGTCGATATCCTCGCTGACGCTGTTAAGGTAACGCTCGGCCCTAAGGGTCGTAACGTTGTTATCGACAAGTCCTTCGGCGCTCCACGCATCACCAAGGACGGCGTATCGGTCGCCAAGGAAATCGAACTCGAAGACAAGTTCGAAAACATGGGCGCACAGATGCTGCGCGAAGTTGCTTCCAAGACCAACGACACTGCTGGTGACGGCACGACCACTGCGACCGTTCTCGGTCAGGCTATCGTTCAGGAAGGCGCAAAAGCTGTTGCTGCCGGCATGAACCCAATGGACCTGAAGCGCGGCATCGACTTGGCTGTGACTGAAGTTGTTGCAAACCTTCTCGGCAAGGCCAAGAAGATCAACACTTCGGAAGAAGTTGCACAGGTTGGCACCATCTCCGCCAACGGCGAAGCCGAAATCGGCAAGATGATCGCTGAAGCGATGCAGAAAGTCGGCAACGAAGGCGTGATCACGGTTGAAGAAGCCAAGACCGCTGAAACCGAACTCGAAGTCGTTGAAGGCATGCAGTTCGACCGCGGCTACCTGTCGCCATATTTCGTAACCAACCCAGACAAGATGGTTGCTGATCTCGAAGACGCATACATCCTTCTGCACGAAAAGAAGCTTTCGAACCTTCAGGCTCTTCTGCCAGTTCTCGAAGCTGTTGTTCAGACCTCAAAGCCACTCGTCATCATCGCTGAAGACGTAGAAGGCGAAGCGCTTGCAACTCTCGTTGTTAACAAGCTGCGTGGCGGCCTGAAGATTGCTGCTGTTAAGGCTCCTGGCTTCGGCGATCGCCGCAAGGCAATGCTCGAAGACATCGCGATCCTCACCGGCGGTCAGGTTATCTCCGAAGACCTCGGCATCAAGCTTGAAACCGTTACGCTCGACATGCTCGGCCGTGCGAAGAAAGTTTCGATCACCAAGGAAAACACCACGATCGTTGATGGTGCAGGCCAGAAGGCTGAAATCGACGCGCGCGTTTCGCAGATCAAGCAGCAGGTTGAAGAAACCACTTCTGACTACGACCGTGAAAAGCTTCAGGAACGCCTTGCTAAGCTCGCTGGTGGCGTTGCAGTTATCCGCGTTGGCGGTGCAACTGAAATCGAAGTTAAGGAAAAGAAGGACCGCGTTGACGACGCCCTGAACGCAACCCGTGCTGCGGTTGAAGAAGGTATTGTTGCTGGTGGTGGTACTGCTCTGCTCCGCGCTTCGTCGCAGATCGTTGCTAAGGGTGCAAACCCTGACCAGGAAGCTGGCATCAACATCGTTCGTCGCGCTCTGCAGGCTCCTGCTCGTCAGATCACGACCAATGCTGGTGAAGAAGCTTCGGTTATCGTTGGCAAGATCCTTGAAAACGGCTCGGACACCTATGGCTACAACACAGCCAATGGCGAATTCGGCGACCTGATCAAGGCTGGCGTTGTTGACCCGGTTAAGGTTGTTCGCACCGCTCTGCAGAACGCAGCATCGGTTGCTGGTCTCCTGATCACCACTGAAGCTATGATCGCTGAACTGCCTAAGAAGGATGCAGCTCCTGCTGGCATGCCTGGCGGTATGGGCGGCATGGGCGGTATGGACTTCTAATAAGTCTATAAAACATGCTCTGAACTATAGAAAAGGCGGCCTTCGGGTCGCCTTTTTTACATTGCGTAACTCTTTGTGATTTATAGAAAATTCATCTAAATCGAGCTTTTCGGTAGATAGACCCTGTATTTTAGAATTTTCTGATTTACATTCCCCGACTTTCATGGTCAATCGCGAGTGTAATACGAGATAGACTTCCTATTTGCCCCCGCACTTGGAAGTCTTGTCTCAGGCAACAGGAAAGGCAGGCGCAAGCCTGCCTTTCCACTTTTATGCCCCTTGCTTATTGATCCCTATTCAGCCGCTTCTGCCCGCAGATCATCACTGCTTGCCCGCGCATCGTAATGCACCCGCGCCATCATGACATGCGCTTCATTGGCAATGGCCCATTCGCCCAATGCACGAACCGGCTTCAGCAAGTCTCGGCCCAGATCAGTTAATTCATATTCCACCTTGGGCGGGATAGTCGGGAAAACGGTTCGCGAGACAAACCCGTCGCGCTCCAAATTGCGCAGCGTCGTTGTCAGCATTTTCTGGGAAATACCATTCACCGTGCGGCGTAGTTCATTAAAGCGCATTGGCCGATTGCCAAGATAGCTCACAACCAGAACTGTCCACTTATCGCCCACGCGCGACAGAATATCGGTCACAGCCCTGCAAGCACTGGTTTCCTTGAAGTCACCGGGTTTCATAAAAGTGCCTCCTTGCGCCATATCCAGTCACCAGTATAGCCTCAGTTTCCATTGGTTACCATCAAAAAGGAAACATTCATGAGCAAGCTAAAAGTCGCTGTGATTATCGGCAGCACCCGCGAGCAGCGTTTCTCGCCCGTATCGGCAGAATGGATTGCGAAGGTCGCAGCCGCACGCCCTGAATTCGACGTTGAAGTTCTGGATCTTGCCGATTATCCGATGGGCTTTTATGGCGATAGTGCCACGACAACTGCACAGGCCGAAACTGCGGATAAGTGGAAAACCAAGCTCCGCGCGTTCGACGCTTATATACTCACTGCCGCCGAATATAATCATGCACCGACAGCAGTTCTGAAAAACGCCATCGATTATGGTGACTGGATTCAGAAGCCAATGGGCTTTGTCGGTCATGGCGGCGTTGGTGGTGCACGCGCGGTTGAACAGCTCCGCATGATTGCCGTTGAAATGTCCTCAATGTCGGTCAAGACTGGCGTTCATATCCTGTTCCCGGACTATCTCGCCGTGGTCAAAAAAGAGAACACGCTGGATGATTTCCCACATCTCGCTGAAGCGGCAAAGAACATGCTCGATCAATTGGCATGGTGGGGTCACGCTTTGAAAGCCGCTCGCCTCGGATAATTATTTGGCGACAAGCCGGACTATCCCGGCTTGTCGCAATCCTGTTTCGCCCTATGATTATATGAAGTTAACTGAGATTGGATAATCGTATGCGCAAAGAACTACCGATAGCGACAGCCCCACAAGATGGTCGCAAAGTAACTGTGGTCTGGATTGATGACGACGATCAGCGCAATGAGTCGGTTGGCCAATATCGGTCGCTCGACAAACTGAAGGCTGGCGGCGGTGACTGGGATGAAACGGACGCTGGCTGGTGGATTTTCACCGATAGCAAGACACAGCAAAAAGTCGAGCCGACTGCGTGGATTTCGGAAACCGATGACGGTGATGACGACAGTGAAGATAACTAGGTTTTGATACGGTATAACGCTCAATAAAATTTGACTTTTATAATCATATTTTATCAAATGGTTACGTGATTTAGCGTTACCATGTGCGCATGGCTTAGCCCATAATCGCGCAATGCTGTTATTCTCGAATCGATAAGCGGGCGTTTGCTGCCTGAAACCATAGCCGGAGACTGAAAATGACTGCCACGCGTACCGAAACAGATACGTTCGGACCGATTGATGTTGCCTCGGACCGTTACTGGGGTGCGCAAACACAGCGCTCTTTGCAGAACTTCAAAATTGGTGGCGAGCGTATGCCACTGCCCCTCGTCCATGCTTTGGGCGTTGTGAAGCGCGCGGCAGCTGAAACCAATATTGCGCTTGGCAAGCTTGATCCGGTTCTTGGACAAGTCATCGCTGTTGCGGCATCGGAAGTCATTGAGGGTAAACTCGACGATCATTTCCCACTGGTTGTCTGGCAGACTGGCTCCGGCACGCAGTCGAACATGAACGCCAACGAGGTTATCTCGAACCGCGCGATTGAGCTTCTGGGCGGAGAACTTGGCTCGAAGAAGCCAGTGCATCCGAATGACCACGTCAATATGGCCCAGTCGTCTAACGACAGTTTCCCGACAGCAATCCATATTGCCACCGCTGTTGAAGCCGTTAACCGCCTCTATCCAGCGCTTGAGCATCTGACCAAGGCACTCAAAGTCAAAGAAGAAGCATTCAAGGACATCATCAAGATTGGCCGCACCCATACACAGGATGCGACGCCGGTCACACTCGGACAAGAATTTTCCGGTTATCGCGCAGCGCTTGAATATGCGCGCCATCGCATTGAACAGTCGCTCGCTGACGTTTTCCTGCTGGCGCAGGGCGGCACGGCTGTTGGTACGGGCCTCAATGCACCTAAAGGCTTCGATACAGGCTTTGCCGATGCTGTGAGCGAAATCACTGGTTTGAGCTTCAAAACCGCACCAAACAAGTTTGAGGCTCTCGCCAGCCACGGTGCGCTTGCAAATTTCCACGGCAGCCTGAACGCGCTGGCGGCTGACCTCTTCAAGATCGCCAATGATATTCGTTTCCTTGGTTCCGGCCCGCGTTCGGGCCTCGGCGAACTCTCGCTGCCAGAAAATGAACCCGGCTCATCGATCATGCCCGGCAAGGTCAACCCGACACAGGCAGAAGCTCTGACCATGGTTGCCACGCAAGTCTTCGGCAATCAGACAACTGTGACGGTTGCTGCAAGCCAAGGACATTTCGAACTGAACGTGTTTAAGCCGGTCATTGCCTATAACGTGTTGCAGTCGATCCGAATCTTAAGCGATGCCATGGTTTCCTTTGCTGACCACTGCGTCGAAGGTATTGAGGCCAATGAATCCCGTATCAAAGATCTTTTGGAACGCTCGTTAATGCTCGTCACCGCTCTGGCTCCAGCCATCGGCTACGACAATGCTGCCAAGATCGCAAAGACCGCGCACAAAAACGGCACGACCTTGCGTGAAGAAGCGCTAAACAGCGGCCACGTCTCAGAAGAAGATTATGAACGGCTTGTTCGCGCTGAGAAAATGATCGCTCCGGAATAACTGTTCACAAAAACCGAACAAACTGTCGAGGAATAGCTATCTTTCCTTGACAGTTTGAGGCATGTATTTGGTAGCTCACATTAATTTGGAGATACCCCCTGATGTCCTCGATTATTCCTCAGAGCAATGGCGTTGCCACACTCGTCGCACGCGTTTTCATTTCGATCCTGTTCATTCTCGCTGGCTTCGCCAAGCTGACAGCGATTTCCGGCACAGCCGGTTACTTTGCTGGTCTCGGCCTTCCAGCTCCAACCATCACCGCAATTGTTGTTGGCCTGATTGAATTTGTCGGCGGCCTCGCAATTCTCGTTGGTTTCCAGGCACGCCTTGCTGCTGCAATCGTCGCTCTGTTCACCATCGGTGCAACGCTCGTTGCTCACATGAACTTTGCCGAAGGCATGAACGCTCTGATGGCACAGAAGAACCTTGCCATTGCTGGCGGTTTGATCCTTCTGACATTGCAGGGTGCAGGTTCGATCTCGATCGATGCAAAGCGCGGCTAAGCAAAGCCTCTTTACGCAAATTCAAGAAGCCGTGCCTCCTCAGCACGGCTTTTTTAGTATCTGCTTTATCAAGACACGGAACTGTTACTTATAACGCGCAGAGATTGCATCGCGTTATCTTGTAAGTTAATGCAACCGCCTATTTTAATTTTGGAAAGACATATCGTCCTCCCAGACGTGTCTCATAACTTAGTTTGTAGAGAAAAAATGGCCGTTTCCCCAACAACGAACGCTCAGCTTCGTGCTGACTCCCATTCGAGCAAGAATTACAGTTTTGCTCTCGCCAGCCTTACCATGCTCTTCTTCATGTGGGGCTTCATCACCTGTCTCAACGACATTCTGATCCCACATCTCAAGGGCGTCTTTCAGCTCAACTATTTCCAGTCGATGCTGATTCAGTTCTGCTTCTTCGGCGCATACTTCATTGTATCGCTGCCTGCGGGCGCTCTGGTCAAACGCATTTCCTATAAATGGGGCATCGTAACCGGTCTGGTTGTCGCGGCCATCGGTTGCGCGCTGTTTATCCCGGCTGCGTCCTATCGCGTTTACGAACTCTTCCTCGGCGCTCTATTTGTTCTGGCATCAGGCGTTACCATTCTTCAGGTGGCAGCAAACCCATATGTCACTATTCTAGGTGCGCCAGAAACAGCAGCCAGCCGTCTGACACTGACACAAGCGTTCAATTCGCTCGGCACGACGGTTGCGCCTCTCTTCGGTGCGTTCCTGATCCTGTCCGCAGCAACCTCTGACGCAACAAGTGCAGCAGACGCGGATGCTGTGCAGTTTCCTTATCTGTTGCTTGCACTCGCCTTCGCAGTTCTCGCAGTGGTTTTTGCTATCCTGAAACTCCCTGATGTGCAGGAAGAGGAAACCGCAGTCATCACCAAAGAAGACGGCTCGGCATGGCAATATCGCCATCTCGTGCTCGGCTCCATCGGCCTCTTCGTTTATGTTGGCGCTGAAGTCAGCGTGGGCAGCTTCCTCGTCAACTTCCTGAGCGATCCAAATGTCGCTGGCCTCGCCGAAGCTGAAGCTGCTCACTATGTGGCCTATTTCTGGGGTGGAGCCATGATTGGCCGCTTTATTGGTGCAGCGGCAATGCGCTATGTCGATGACGGTAAGGCACTGGCGTTTAACGCAGCCATGGCAATCATCTTGCTACTTATCACCGTTGCAACCACGGGCCACGTCGCCATGTGGTCAGTTCTGGCGATTGGTCTGTTTAATTCGATCATGTTCCCGACGATTTTCAGTCTGGCGCTGCATGGTCTTGGCAAGCACACCAGTCAGGGCTCGGGCATTCTATGTCTGGCAATTGTTGGCGGCGCGATCATTCCGCTTATTCAGGGCGCTTTGGCTGATAGCGTTGGTATTCATCTGGCATTCCTGATGCCAATCATCTGCTACATCTACATTGCTTATTATGGCCTTGTCGGTAGCAAGCCCAAAAACTAACAATAAAAAAGCCGGTCTGAATTTCAGACCGGCTTTTTAAATTCAGCACTCGGTTATTAGCCCGCGAGACCCTTGCGGATACGCGAAACGACCTCTGCTACCTTTGCATTGGCTTCGCTGCGACGGGCTGAAACAAGACAAGCCTGCGAACGCAGAATAATACCATCTTCAAGCACTTTGAGCTTGTTTGCAGTCAGCGTTGAGCCGGTCGAGGTGATATCGACAATCATATCTGCCGAACCAGCCGCAGGTGCTCCTTCGGTTGCACCCAGACTTTCGACAATGCGATAGACCTGAATACCATGCTTTTGCGAGAAGAACTGCTGCGTCAGACGCCAATATTTTGTAGCAATGCGCAGACGGCGACCATGACGTTGGCGGAAATCGGCAGCAACATCATCAAGGTCGGCCATCGTCGTCACATCGCGCCAGACTTCAGGCACGGCAACCACAACGTCAGCATGGCCAAAGCCAAGCTCTGCCTCAATCGCCACGCGTTCATCGGCATGGGCGAGCGTTTCGCGAACAAGGTCTTCACCCGTCACGCCCAGATCAACGCTGCCATAGCCAAGCTCGCGCGCGATTTCCGACGCCGACAAAAACAGAATGTCGAGATCATTCTCGCCTTCAACCCGCGCACGGTAATTTCGTGAGTCATCCGGCAGAATAACCTTGTAACCAGCCTTTTCCAGCACAGCGAGCGTCTGCTCTTTCAGCCGTCCTTTGGACGGAAGTGCGAGCGTTACAGTCATGATTGTTCTCCGCTCAGCGCCTCAAGCCTGTCGAGCCAGATCGAAAAACCAACGCCCGGAATGTTTTCAGATGCACCAAGCATGGTCAGCAACCGATCATAACGACCGCCACCAGCAAGCACCTTATCCTTGTCACCACCCGCCTGACGGATCTCATAAACGAGACCGGTGTAATAATCGAGCGGACGCCCGAAAGACGCATCGTAAACAATATCTTCGGCAGCAATTCCAGCAGCATAAATCGCGTCGGTACGGGCTTCAAACTTTTGCAGGACCGCGCTCAGGTCGAGCGCATTGTCAGCCGCAAAAGCGCGCAGCGTAATGCTTGCTGTTTCGAGAGAAACGCGGGTCGAAAGGAAACGCTTCAACACATCCAGCGCAGATGAAGGGAAACGGGCCGCAGCCAGATCTTCCTTCTCGATCAGACGTCGGGCGATTTCCGCAGGCGTGCGTCCAGCACCCGGTGACATGCCAGCTTCGAGCATTTCTGCTTCCAGCATACGCGCCAAACCTGCCTCGTCGCCGTGCGCCACAAGTCCAGCCAGATTTTCCGGCAACGGGTCGCTGCGCTGTTCGCCTGTCAGCTCGGCAAAAGCCGCTTCCATTGTATGTTCATCGCCAAAAGCACGCAGCAGTTTCTTGCGCCAGCCTTGCGGAAGGCCCAAAGCCTTCAACATACCGGCAAAAACAGACTGATCGCCCAGCACGATTTCAAGCTTGGCATTGGGCGCTGCGGCATGAACACAGGCCAACGCATCAGCAATCGAACGTGCGTCCGATGCCGCTTCGTCCGTCGCGCCAAGATCCTCAATGCCTGCCTGAAGAAACTCAGCCGCGCCATCGCGACGCTGGCGGAACACTTCACCAAGATAGGCATAACGCTTCGGTGTTGCAGCATTCAGCGCAATGTGATTGCGGCAGACCGGAATAGTAAATTCTGGACGCAGGCAAAGGCTGTCGCCATTTTCATTTTCGGTGAGAAAGATACGGCGGCGCAAATCTTCGCCCGCCATATCCAAAAACGGATCGGCAGGCTGGATCAGCGGAATATCGACAAGCTCAGCTTCGCTGGCACCAAGCTGCCCGCGAAGCGTCGTGAAGACTAGAGATGTGCGTTGACCTGCCATGTTATCCGTCACTTCGCCTGCTGTGCGCGATCGCGAGCTTGCGCTTCAAGGATTTCGCGAACTGCCGCAACAATACCCTCTTCCTTGACCGTGACCTGCGCCGGGCGGCTTTCGCGCCAGGTTGCATTGTCTTCGATCTCAGCAGAGATGCGCTTGCCTTCAATCAAATCCTTGATCTGAACTTCACCTGCTTCACGTTCCTGTGAACCCTGAATGATGACGCAAGGCGCATCGCGGCGATCCGCATATTTCATCTGCGCTTTCATGCCGGAACCACCGACATACATTTCAGCGCGGATACCTGCCTGACGCAGTTCCGAAACCATCTTCTGATAACGGCCAAGGCTCTGCGCATCTTTATCCATGACCAGCACGACGACCGGGCCAACGACATCGGACACATCAAGCTTGCCGAGGTTTTTCAGCGCTGTCATCAATCGCGAAACACCGATGGAGAAACCCGTTGCCGGAACCGGCTCGCCACGGAAGCGCGAAACCAGACCGTCATACCGACCGCCGCCGCCAACCGAACCGAACACAACCTTCTGGCCATCTTCGTTGGTGACATCAAACAGAAGTTCGGCTTCAAATACAGGACCGGTATAGTATTCGAGACCACGGACGCATGAGGGATCAATCTTGATTCGATCAGGACCATAACCTGCACTGCGGACAAGAGGTTCAAACTGTTCAATCATTTCGTATAATGCGTCATCATATGGAAGGTAATCCATTCCGCCCAGCGGATCAGGAACACCCCCATTAAACACAGTTATATTATTCAGGCGCTCTTTGAGTTCCGCGGCGGTGCGCGCCGTCACAACACTTATGATATAATCAATTTGATTATCCGAAAGGCCGACGCCTTTGGTGAAATCGCCGCTCTCATCCTTACGACCCGTTCCAAGCAAAAGCCTAACGCCTTCGGGACCAAACTTGTCTAGCTTATCAATGGCCCGCAGAACACCGATTCGGCGGCCTGCATTCTCATCGCCATCCAGCTTGATGGCGCGCAACACGCCGTCAAGAATCTTGCGGTTGTTGACGCGGATCACGTAATCGCCGCGCGCAATGCCAAGACGCTCGAGCGTATCAGCCATCATCATACACATTTCAGCGTCAGCAGAAATGTTCGGCGCGCCAACTGTGTCGGCATCGAACTGCATGAACTGACGGAAGCGGCCCGGACCCGGCTTTTCGTTGCGGAAAACCCAGCCATTGCGATAGCTGCGATAAGGCTTCGGCAGGCTTTCGTAGTTTTCAGCCACGAACCGCGCCAGCGGTGCAGTCAGATCGTAGCGAAGCGACAGCCACTGCTCATCATCATCCTGAAACGAGAACACACCTTCATTCGGGCGATCCTGATCGGGCAGGAACTTTCCGAGTGCATCAGTATATTCAATAAGCGGTGTTTCCACCGGCTCAAAACCATAAAGGTCGTAAACTTCGCGGATGGTCGCGGTCATCTTTTCGGTGGCGCGCAGATCATCCGGCACCCGATCGACAAACCCGCGTGGCAACCGTGCCTTCATCTTGTCCGCTTTGTCGGCCATTTTTCCCGCCTGATCACTGATTTTGTTCATATTACGCCAGAAAAACCGGCAAATTCATTGCCGGTTTCCTAACGCATCAAACGGGGTGCGGCAAGTGCAGGAAGAGTTTTAAAAAGACGCGCTTAACGCGTGGCTATCGCAACCGCAGCGCCTGCCATCATCCCGGCACTTGTCCGATTGGCAATTCTCATAGCACGCGGGCTGCGCAGAAAACGGCGCGCCTGTGCTGCAAGCACCACCCAAGCACTATCGACTGCAGCCAGAACCGCAAACATCACCAACAGCAATTCGAGCCAACCGACAACCGAAACATGCGTAATATCGATGACGGTCGGCAAGATCGCTATGTAAAACACCATGATTTTTGGATTTCCGAGCGTTATCGCCAGTGCGCTGAAAAACAGCTTTCTTGCTTCGCCATAGCTCGGAATTGCGCTTTCATCTGCTGTTGTTTCAACAGGTGCAATCCACATTTTCCATGCAAGATAGATTAGGTATGCGACGCCGAGATATTTAAGCACAAGGAAAACAGTGTGGAAGCTGTTAGCAATTGCCGACAGGCCCCATACAGCCAGTGAGAGCCAGATAGCATCGCCGAGCCAAAGGCCAAACATGAATGGAAACACGCCCTTGTGGCCACGGCTGATAACCCGCGCAACCAAAGCGCCAACATTCGGACCCGGCGTGCCTGCCGCAACAACCAGAATACCGGCAAAAACCACAAGCGATGTCAGATCCATTTTCTTCTCCTGTCGCGGCTTTCTGCCAGAAAAATAATGCAAACGCAATCAATGCCTAAGGGCGTTCAAACGACGTTCTTAGGTCTTCAATATGCGGGCGACAATGACAGCCTTCGATATGGTCATTCACCAGCCCCATGGCCTGCATAAACGCATAAACGGTCGTTGGCCCGACAAAAGACCAGCCGCGCTTTTTAAGATCTTTTGAAATACGCGTTGAAGTCGCAGTTGTAGGATTGGCAATCAGGGTCGGATAATCAACCACGGCAGGGCGATCATCCGCCCCCGGTTCAAACGACCAGAAATAGGCAGCAAGCGAGCCTTTTTCTTTCACCAACTCAATGGCGCGATTTGCATTGTTGATGGTGGAGACGATCTTACCGCGGTGACGTACGATGCCCTTATCACCAAGCAGACGTTCGATATCCTTGTCATCATATTGCGCAACCCGATTGAAATCGAAGCCATCAAAGGCCGCGCGAAAATTCTCGCGCTTGCGCAGGATCGTCAGCCACGACAGGCCGGACTGGAAACCCTCCAGGCAGATCTTCTCAAACAGACGGCGGTCATCGGTAACAGGCACGCCCCATTCATCATCGTGGTAAGCGATGTAGTCAGGGAGTTCTCCCGGCCAGAAACAACGCATCTTACCATCTGCATTGACGATCAAGCCGGTCTTTTCCTGCACTGCACCGCTCATGTCTTTCCCCTGAACTTTCATCAACTCTTAATCATGTCGCGCAACCTTGCGCTAACCACAACTACAATTTGAAGCCATCTGTCGAACCAGACGGCCCAAAATTTACCTTTATGATTCCATTGCCCGGCACAATAGCCTCATGAATTTCGGGTTCGTACTCCTGACAGGACGTGTCAGGGATATGAAGGGCAACAGCGTCAGCGCGAATGCAGGACGCAGAATAGACGGATTTGGCTTATGAAACCACGTCATCTGCTTTTAATCGGATCAATTGCGGCAATCACCGTTTCCATCGTCACGACCAGCATGGCTTTTGCCAATGATCGTTATGCAACCCAGCCGCCGGTTCGGGTCGATAGTGAAACATCGCAGCGCTGGCTCGCGCAACTCGGCGGCCCTGCTGTACGCGTATTACCACAAGCCGAGCCTGCACAGCCTCAGAAACGTACCACTGTTAAAAAGAAGCAGTCGTCAGAAGCGCGCATTCAACATGTGAGCCAGCAGCGTCCTGCCGCTAATCCGGCAAAGGTTGTCCGCAAGAAGCAACAGCTTGACCCGATGTTCCTGCCGCAGGTTGTCTCCTATTCCGGTGGCGAAAAGCCCGGAACTCTCGTCATTGATACCGGCAAGCGCTTCCTTTATCTCGTCGAAGGCAATGGTCAGGCCCGCCGTTATGGCATTGGCGTCGGCAAACAAGGCTTCGGTTGGAAAGGCACGCAGAAAGTAAGCCGCAAGGCCGAATGGCCGACATGGACACCGCCTAAAACGATGATCGAACGCGAACGCAAAAAGGGCCGTATTCTGCCGGCTCAAATGAAAGGTGGCATAAACAATCCACTTGGTGCGCGCGCGCTTTATCTTGGCTCCACGCTTTACCGTATCCACGGCACCAATCAGCCTTGGACCATCGGCAAAGCCATGTCTTCCGGTTGTTTCCGTATGCGTAACGAAGATGTGAGCGATCTTTATGGTCGCGTCCCTGTCGGCACACGCGTGGTCGTTCGATAACTAAAACCCTTGATTGATCGCAAATTCAGGCCGTTGTCGCATAAAGTGACAACGGCCTTTTTGTCATCGAATTGAAATTTTTGGCGTTTTTATAGGAAAAGCGTCCGCCTTAACGCACAAAGGCAGACGAAAGGTCTTTCACTTTTCATGCGAACACCCATATGCTGTGCAAGCAAAATGAACAGTATATATGTAAGAGGGAAGGACTGAACATGACCGTACCGGCGGTAAAACTGAACGACGGCAATCATATCCCGCAGCTCGGTTACGGTGTCTGGCAGGTTGGCAATGACGAGGCCGTCACGGCTGTCAGTGAAGCGCTGAAAGTAGGCTACCGACACATTGATACTGCAGCCATTTATGGCAATGAAGAAGGCACCGGCAAGGCAATCAACGAATCCGGCATTGCCCGCAGCGATATTTATCTGACGACAAAGCTCTGGAATAAAGAACAGGGTTATGAGTCAACGCTTAAGGCTTTTGACGCAAGTCTCAAAAAACTCGGCACAGATTATGTTGATCTTTATCTGATCCATTGGCCGCTACCATCCAAAGACCTGTTCATGGACACATGGCGCGCCTTTATCAAAATTAAAGAAGAAGGCCGCGCGAAATCAATCGGCGTATCGAATTTCCAAACTGCTGATCTTGAGCGTGTTCTCAAAGAAAGCGATGTTGTTCCGGTTATCAACCAGATCGAACTTCATCCGCAGTTCCAGCAGGATGAGTTGCGCCTGTTCCACAGCAAGCATGACATTGCAACCGAAGCCTGGAGCCCACTCGGCCAAGGGACCATTCTGGAAAACCCAACCCTGAAAACGATTGCTGAAAAGCACGGCAAATCAGTCGCTCAGGTCATCCTGCGCTGGCATATCGAAACCGGCAACATCGTTATTCCAAAGTCGGTTACACCAGCACGCATCAAGGAAAACTTTGAAGTTTTCGACTTCAGCCTCAATGGCACAGACCATGATGCAATCACCAAGCTGGACAAGACAGACGGTCGTATCGGGCCGAACCCTGCGACGTTCTCAGTGGTTTAATGGAAATGAAAAGCCCGGAGAAAACTCCGGGCTTTTTTTATCGCAGCAGTTTCAAGCTACCCGTTAACGAGCGAACCCATTTCGATGGGCCTGCAATTCCCAGTCCATCAATCACCTCGGTCGCAAGTTCCTTTTCAGGAAAAGCTGCTTCATATTCTGCATAAACATGCAGCGAACGTGCAAAGGCTGGGAAGGCCACAACAGCCTGCCGCTCTTCAAAGCCTGCTGCTTTTAATGCGATAGTCCGAATAGTTTCCGCATCAGCCTGAAGGATTGGCACTGGGCGATCCGAGCTTATGTCGATTGCAACGCCCGTTTTATCGACCAACTGTCGGGCGGCAATGAAGGGCAACTTCGAACCCAGCCCAATTGAAATCGCGCCAACTGTATTGGCGAGTAGGCCCAGCGGCAGTTCCGGGTTAACAATGATAGCGAGGCGTAAATCTTCGTGCATAACGGCTCCTGAAACAGAAATCTCTCACCGAGGAATACACCGCATCACGAGGTCAATCCTGCCTATCTCTCCCGCGTTATATAAATTTATGGTAGACTTTACCAGTAATGGGCGATTCTGAGGTAAATCTGCATGAACACACTCGATCCATCTGACATCAGGATTCTCGAAGCCTTACAAGATGACGGTCGCCTCACAAATCAGGCCCTCGCAGATTAGGTCGGCATGTCCACGTCTCCAAGCTGGCGCAAAGTTCGCAAACTGGAAGAAGACGGCGTGATACAGGGTTATCGCGCCACGCTTGATCGCAAGGCAATTGGGCTTGGCGTGCTGGCATTTGTCCGCATCAAAATTGATAGTCACAGCGAAGCCGAAGCCGAGCAGTTTGCGGCTGAACTGATGAGCCTTGATGAAGTCATCACTTGTTACAGTATTGCCGGTGACGCCGACTTTCTGCTGCAAGTCGTATCGTACGATCTCGATACCTATGCAGATTTTGCAATGTCCACGCTGCGCCGCTTACCCCGCATCAAGGAAATGCAGACAACTTTCGTGTTGAAGGAAACGAAAAGCTTCAAGGGCTTTCCGCTCAAACATGCCCGGTCAGTGAAGGCTGGAACCTGAAAGCACAATGGGCTTTGGCCCGCCATAGGCCCAGTCCAGCAATTCAATCGTGTGCACAATCGGTAGCTTACTGCCTGCTGCAATCTGCGTCATACAACCAATATTGCCAGTCGCAATCAGTTCGGCTCCGGTCGCCTCAATATTCCTGACCTTGCGATCGCGAAGTTTGGTCGCGATCTCCGGCTGCATAATATTATAGGTGCCCGCCGAACCGCAGCAGAGATGGCCTTCCAGTGGCTCTTTCACCGTGAAACCCGCTTTTGAAAGCAGGTCTTTCGGTTGACGCATAATCTTCTGGCCATGCTGCATGGAGCAGGCCGAATGATAAGCAACTGTCAGCACCTTCGGCTCTTTGGGTTGCGGCAGTTCGATGGTCGTCAGATATTCAGTGATATCTTTGGCGAGCGATGATACGCGCGCGGCCTTATCCTTATAGGCTGGGTCGAGCCGCAGCATATAACCATAATCCTTGATCGTCGTGCCGCAGCCCGATGCTGTCACGATAATCGCATCAAGACCGCCCGTCTCAATCTCCCGCGTCCAGACATCGACATTGTGCCGGGCCTGATCGAGCGCCTGCTCTTCGCGCCCCATGTGGTGAACGAGTGAACCACAGCAGCCTTCATCCTTTGGCGCCACCACTTCAATGCCAAACCGATTGAGCAATCTCAATGTCGCGACATTGATGCCGGGATTAAGCACAGGTTGCGCGCAGCCATTCAAAATCGCAACACGCCCGCGCTTTTCGCCCTTGGCCACGCTTATTGGTAGAGGATCAGCTTTGGCGGGAAGGTTTTGCGGTGCGAGTTCCAGCATGGCTGCGATAGGCGTCAGGCTCGCGTTTTTCCGCATAAGCGGAGCAAATGGTCGCCCGAGTTTGGCGAGCTTGAGTGCCATCCGAAACCGGCCCGGATAGGGCAGAACCTGCGCCAACACCCCGCGCAGAAAGCGGTTCATAAATGGACGCTTATAGGTCTTTTCGATATGCGCACGCGCATGATCAACCAGATGCATATAATTGACGCCCGACGGACAGGTGCTCATGCAGGAAAGGCACGACAAACACCGATCAACGTGGCGCACGACTTCTTCATCCGCCGGACGTCCGTTTTCGAGCATATCCTTGATAAGATAAATGCGTCCGCGTGGACTATCGAGTTCATTGCCAAGCGTCACATAGGTCGGGCAGGTCGCTGTGCAGAAGCCGCAATGCACGCATTTACGCAGAATTTTATCGGCTTCGTTGACACCGGGATCGAGCAATTGTTCAGGGCTGAAATGGGTCTGCATGGCTCACACTCCCGCCTGCTCAGGATACATACGTCCCGGATTAAGAATGTTCTCCGGATCGAACTGATGTTTTAGCCGCTGTGAAAGTGCTGCAAGCGCTACTGGTTGCGGCTCAAATACGTCCGTATTGGCCCGCACAAATTCTGGTGCGCGTATCAGCGTTGCATGGCCGCCGCCATATTTGGCGATCAGCTTCCGCAGCGTGCCTGCTTCCGGCTCGGCTTCCATCCGCATCCAGATCAGACCACCTTGCCAATCATAATAGGCATCAACACCTGCATGACGGCGAAACTCATCAATCATACGCCAGCCTTGCAACGGTGCCATTGAAACACGCCAGACCACACGCGTATCACCAGCCTGCGCATAGGGCAGCACGTCGCGAACTTCTGTCCAGAGCTGTGTCGATTGAGGCTCATCAATCACCTCGATTGCCCCTGCCCCACCTAACAGAGTCTGTAATTGTCTGCTTCGATGTGCGACGGACGGCGCAAAACCTTCCAGCCGCAGAATGGTTGCAGCTTCCCAGCCAAGCTTGCCATCGAGAAAACGATTGGCGACAGTGGGCGGCAAATGAGCACTTGTTGCCACTTCCTCGCGCGATCCCATCGCCATAGCCATGACGCGAGCGGCCTGCTCGTCGTCCAGCCCGCGAACAGCAAGCGTCACAGAAGTCTCAGGCTTGGGCAGAACCTTGAATGTAACTTCGGTTGCCACGCCCAGCGTACCCCAGGAATTGGCCATGCCTTTGGAAAGATCGTAGCCGGTGACATTCTTGACGACACGCCCGCCGGATTTGAACAATTCGCCCCGGCCTGAAACCACCCGCACGCCCAGAATATGATCGCGCGCAGCACCCGCCTTCAACCGACGCGGCCCCGACAGATTGGCAGCCAACACACCGCCAATTGTGCCGCGACCTGCTTCACCACCAAGCAGCGGACCATAATCCATCGGTTCAAAATGAAAGCATTGGTGGCTTGCCGCCAACAGTTTATCGATCTCAGAAACGGGTGTGCCAGCCTTCGCTGACAGCACCAGCTCATCCGGCTCATAGAGTGTTATGCCTGCAAGCTGCGACACATCCAGAACATGCCCAGCCTGCACCGGGCGACCTATTCCACGCTTTGAGCCGTTGCCGATAATCTCCAGCGGCGTTGACGTGCCGAGTGCCCACTGGACCGCCTCGACGACACCCGATTCATCCTGCGGTATTAAGGTATTTGCATCAGTCATTTTCATAGCCACAGATCAGAAACGCGGAAGGTCGGGGAAGGCCAGCTCGCCGCGATGCACATGCATACGACCAAGCTCGGCACAGCGGCGCAATTGCGGAAAGACCTTGCCGGGATTGAGCAGGTGCTTGGCATCAAACGCACATTTCACACGCATCTGCTGGTCGAGATCTATTTCGTTGAACATCTCCGGCATGAGATCGCGCTTTTCGATACCCACGCCATGCTCGCCCGTCAGCACGCCGCCAACCTTCACGCAAAGACGCAAAATGTCGGCGCCGAAATCTTCAGCAGCCTCGAGCTCTCCGGGAATATTTGCATCATAGAGGATAAGCGGATGCAGATTGCCATCACCTGCATGAAACACATTGGCGACCCGAAGCCCATATTTTTCGGATAGCTCGCGCATGCCGGACAAAACACGCGGCAGTTCTTTGCGTGGAATGGTCCCATCCATACAGAGATAGTCCGGCGAAATACGCCCTACCGCCGGGAACGCCGCTTTACGACCCGCCCAAAAAGCCAGTCGCTGTTCTTCCGACTGCGACAGAATGCACGTGGTCGAGCCATTTTTAAGCGCAATGCTCTCGACCGCTCCGATCAAATGGTCAACTTCAATCGGCGGCCCATCAAGTTCGACGATCAGCAGCGCCTCGACATCAAGCGGATAGCCAACACGAACAAAGTCTTCGGCTGCGCGAATAGCGGGCCTATCCATCATTTCCATACCACCCGGAATGATCCCTGCGCCGATAATATCGGCCACACATTGCCCCGCCTGCTCACTTGAAGGAAAGCCAACCATGACAGCACGCGCGGTTTCAGGCTTTTGCAGAATACGGACGGTTATTTCCGTCACCACCCCAAGCAGACCTTCTGAGCCGGTCATCAGCCCGAGAAGATCATAACCTTCGCTATCCAGATGCTTGCCGCCAAGGCGCAGGACTTCGCCAGTTATCAGCACCATTTCAATGCCAAGCACGTTGTTGGCGGTGAGACCATATTTCAGGCAATGCACGCCACCTGCATTCTCTGCAACATTTCCGCCTATCGAGCAGGCAATCTGCGAGGATGGATCAGGTGCGTAGTAAAAGCCCTCATGCTCAACAGCTTTGGTAATGCCCAGATTGGTAACGCCTGGCTGCACGACAGCCACGCGATTGGGGTAATCAATTTCAAGAATACGATTGAAGCGCGACATGCCAAGCAGCACAGCATCGACCAGCGGCATCGAACCACCAGAGAGCGATGTGCCAGCTCCGCGCGGCACCACGCGGATGCCATTGTCATAACAATAGCGCAGAACATCTGAGACTTGATCGACAGTTTCGGGCAGGACAACGACCAGCGGCAGGGAACGATGTGCTGTCAGCCCATCGCTTTCAAACACGCGCATCGCATTAACAGTATCGACAACGCCCTCACCGGGCACGATATTGCGCAAGTCGGCAACGATGCCAGCACGTCTTTGCAAGACGGCCGCATCCGGCTCTGGCATGATCAATCCGCTCATATACTCCTCCGCCTCCCAGCGACTTCACATAACTGGTAAACTAATTTTACCAATCATGCCTATGGCGAAACAGTTTTAACGCTGCGGCATAATCGCCTTGCGATTTCTGCAAAGCCTCGGCTAGATGAGCGCATGCGTATATCTGCCGGGGAGCATTTGAATCTAACATGATGAGCAGTCTGGCCGATATGGAGATTTTCGCGCGTGTTGTCGCAACCGGCAGCATGTCAGCTGCGGCACGCGATCTTGGGCTATCACCAGCTGTCGTTTCCAAACGACTCGGCAGACTTGAAGAGCGCCTCGGCACTCGCCTTCTCCAGCGAACAACACGACAGATTGCTCTTACAGAAGCAGGACAGGGCTATCACGAGCGCGTGCTGGCCATTCTAGGCAACATCGAAGAAGCGGAAGCCTTTGTTGCCCGCCGGTCAGCGGATGCACGTGGAACGCTGAAAATCTCAGCCCCTACTACCTTCGGGCGTATGCATATCGCGCCTTATCTGGTGCCATTCATGCGCGCCAATTCAGACCTCACCGTCAATATGCAGCTTTCGGACGAGATGGTGGATATTGTCGGCGACGGTTATGATCTCGCAATCCGCATTGGCGAACTCTCCGACTCAACTCTGGTGGCGCGCCGTCTTGCACCTGTGCGCCGAATTCTTGTGGCCTCCCCCGCTTATATTGCTGAACGCGGCACACCGCAGACAATCGAAGACCTCTCCGAACACATTTGTCTTGCGCCACACAACAATGATCCTTGGCGACTAGAAGGCCCAAAAGGCCCTATCACCATTCGCCCGGTCGGCCCGCTTCAAACCAATTCGAGCGAACTGGTGCGCGAAGCTGTGCTTGCAGGTCTTGGCATTGCGCAACGTTCAACTTGGGATGTCGGACCAGACCTTGCCGCTGGAAAGCTGGTACAGGTATTGCCTGACTATGCCGCGTCGCGAAATGTCGCCGTTCATGCAGTCTATCCATCTAAGCAGTTTTTGCCCGCCAAGGTCAGACTTTTCATCGACTATCTGGCCGATCTTTACGGCCCAGTCCCTTACTGGGAAAGCGGCAGTACTCCACAAGGCATGTCTAAATAATAGACGACGCGGACATGATTGCGTATGAACGCCGTCGGTTGGCAATGCACTAGCCAAAACTGCTGCCAAAGAAAATTAAGGAATGAAAATGAACACAGCTCCCCGCCTTATTCTCGCAATCGTCACCGCTGTTATCGTTGGCTGCGGCTTCATGTTTTACGACAAGTCGCGCGGCGCTGAATGGGTTGTCTCCCCACAGCAGATCGAACAGGCAAAAGCTGAAGGAAAAACAGGCTTCGAAAGCCGTCCGGGTACTGTAACCGTGCTTCCAATCCGCAGCGAAACCGCCGATGTATTGCCTTTCAAATGGGCAATGTTTGGCCTTGTCGCCGGCGTCGTTGTTTTCGTGAGAACCCGCAAGCGTAAGACCGCCTGATAACAGACTTAAACATTTCCAAACCCCGGATGCATCGCTTCCGGGGTTTTTGTTTATGCATTTCAGAGACCCGTTGCCGTAACCTCCGCTTGGGGCTAGTTTGCGACCATGACCGAACCAGTGTTTTCCCGCATTCTCGCTAGCCGTACGGCAGATGATGTTGTGCATCAGATTGAGAGCCTGATCCTCGAAGGCGTTCTGCGCGGCGGCGATAAGCTTCCGGGTGAGCGCGATCTTGCGCTGCAGCTCGACATATCCCGCCCGATCCTGCGCGATGCGCTGAAAAGACTGGAAAATGCAGGTCTTCTCACATCCCGTCATGGCGGCGGAACTTTTGTCGCCGATGTCATCGGACAGGTTTTCAGTCCGCCAGTGGTGAAGCTTTTTGCAGAACACCGAAAAGCCACGACTGACTATCTCGAATATCGTCGCGAAATCGAAAGCATCGCCGCAGAATATGCCGCGCTGCGCGCAACCTCTGCCGATAAGGCACTGCTTGCTGAGATCATGACAGCGATGGAATATGCGAACAGCGCTAATGATCTTGATAAGGGTGCGCAACTCGATGTTGAGTTTCACAATGCCATTGGTGAAGCCGCGCACAACATCGTGCTGCTGCACACATTGCGCTCCTGCTATCAGTTGCTGAAAGACGGCGTTTTCTATAATCGCAGCCTGATTTATAGCTATCCCGGCGTGGCTGACATGCTGCTGTCACAGCATCGCGCCATTTACGACGCCGTGATTGCGGGCAACCCGCAAGCGGCACGCGAAGCGGTGCAAAAACATATCCGTTTTGTCGAACAGGCAACCAACGACCGCGAACTCAACGACGAGCGTGAACGCGTATCGCGACTGCGCTATCGTCAGCGGGCTGGAAAAGACGTGAAAGAGAGCGGCGATTCATGAGTGGCATTACCCTACGGGACGCAAAAGGACCGGAAGGTATCCGGCTTTATGCCATTGGCGATGTGCATGGTCGCCTCGACCTTTTGCAGGATATGCATGGGCTGATCCGCGCCGATATTGACCGTCATCCCACGCATGACTGGCGCATTATTCACTTAGGCGATTACATCGATCGGGGACCGGATTCCAAAGGCGTGCTGGATTTTTTGATCCATGCTTCAACGCACGATCCGCGCATTCTCTCGCTGATCGGCAATCATGATGATGGATTTCTGCATTACCTTGCGACCGGCGATACAAATGGCATTTTTGCATTGCATGGCGGCAGCGACACTGCCCGTTCCTACGGTGTGGAGGTCGATTACACCGACCCCGCATCGGCAAAAGCCGCATATCCGCTCTTGCTCGACGCAATTCCGCAAGCGCATATCGACTATATCCGCTCGATGACTTCTTCGGTAAGTTTCGGAGATTTCTTCTTCTGCCACGCGGGCGTGAACCCGGTGATCCCGCTCGATGCGCAGGACCGTGATGACCTGATGTGGATCAGAACATTGTTTCTGAAATGGACCGACCCATTAGACAAGGTGATTATCCACGGCCATACACCGCAGCGTATTGTTGATGTTCAGCCCAACCGGGTCAATCTCGACACATATGCATGGAAAAACGGAAAGCTGTCGGCCATCGTGATCGATGGCCCGGAAAAGCACTTTCTGGAAGCGACTGGCCCAGCCACTAGTAGCAACGTTTAACGCGCGCTGGAAATACCGTAGCCGTCGGTCGAGGTCATGCTGTTGCCAGCATCGACGGTAAAAATGCCAACTGCCATGAACACGATCGCAGAAACCATCAGAACTGTGAGAAGTGCAGCATGCTTAGCGGTCATAATCGAAAACTCTTTGGACAGGTTACCGGACAGTCGGAGACCGAGCTTTCATAATGGGCAAGGTTTGCACCTTGTCCGACCATTTGCCACCCGGAACGTGGCCTCAGTTACACCTGAAAAAAGTTACCCGCAACTGAACGTCAGAGTTACAATTGTTGCTTTCAGACTGAAAAACCCAAATGGTTTTCACCTGTGGCAAAGTGGCAACGATTTATTAGATCAGACCGACCCACGCCCGTGCAAGAGCAGCCCCTGCCCGGTCAGCAGCAACACCTGACAGTTGTAGGTTTCTCGGAAATTCAGCCGCCCATTGAGAATCGAAACCGGCAATCATCTCACTCAGAGATCCGCTCCATTCCGAGACCAGCTTGGTGTCAGCCTCGAAGTGAAACTGAGTGCCATAGGTCGCACGCCCGATCCGATAAGCCTGATTGACCGTCATATCACTCGTTGCCATATGAACCGCCCCATCAGGCAGTGAAAACGTATCACGATGCCAGTGGAAAATAGGGAACGCCGCGCCTGCTGCCGAAAGAACCGGATCCGCAGCACCCTGCTCTGTGAGCCGAACCTCATGCCAACCAAATTCCATCGGGCGGTTGAGAATATTCTCGCCGCCATAAGCGCGCGCTATAAGCTGGCTTCCAAGACAAATGCCCAAAACTGCCTTATCGTGGTCGCCAAATGCTCGGATCAGATTAAGCAAATTTGGGAAGTAGGGAAACTCTCCATCGGCAAGTGCGTTTTGGTCACCGCCCAGCACGATAAGCGCCTTGTGATTGCTATCGTCTTCGGGAAGCGTTTGGCCGTTATAAGCGTATATGAGATCGATTGCGTATCCTGCTTCAATCAGGATTGGCTCAATCTGGCCAAGACCTGAGTCCGGATAATTTTGGATGACCAACACACGCATGGCTCAAGCCCCCGATTTTTCATGAACAATCGCTAACATGAAAAAAGCCCGGACAATAGCCGGGCTTTGCTTTCCAATTGACGCACTTTTATTCAACGACAGACACGCTGACGGTGCGGCCAGCCACCAGATGAACACCTGCTGGAATATCTTCCAGTTTGACACGCACCGGAACACGCTGCGCCAGGCGCACCCAGTTGAAGGTCGGTGAAACATTGGCGAGCAGGCTTGTGGAGTCAGTACGCTCACGGTCCTCGATGCCACCAGCGATGCCTTCAACCTTGCCTTTGAGCTGCACCTTGCTGCCCATCACATCGATGACGACGGGATCGCCAATCTTGATACGTTCAAGCTTGTTTTCCTCAAAATAGCCGGAGACATAAAATGAGTCTGTATCGACCAGCGCCGTCACCGCAGAACCGGCAGTTACATAATCGCCCGGCTGGAGTGAGAAGTTGGTGATGACACCATTCACCGGCGCCTTCACGGAAGAACGATCCAGATTGAGTGATGCCAGATCGCGGTCGAGCTCGGCCTGACGATATGTGGCTTCAGCCTGCATTGTCGTGGTTTCGATCTGCTCCATCTTCTGCTGTGTAACAGTCGTATCATTGAGCTTGCGATAGCGTGTGAGGTCACGATTGGCCATATCAAGCGCTGCCTTGCTGCTGGCGAGCTTTGCATCTGCCTGCTGAAGAGCCAGCTTGTAACGTGCCTGGTCAATACGGAAAATCACATCGCCCTTTTTGACGTCCTGATTGTCGTGCACCAGAACTTCGGTCACAAGACCTGAAACATCGGGCGCAAGGCGCACCACGTCAGCGCGAATCTTACCGTCACGTGTCCACGGCGCATTCATATAATAATCCCAGAGATGCCAGCCGAGAAGCCCTGCCATTGTAACCATGACGAGGGTTAGGAAGACCCGGCCGGAATGTGCAAAAAGCTTCTTCATAGTGGTATTCCGTTCAAGATAACGGCGCTTACGCCGAGAATGCAAAAATACATGGCTGCATCAAACAAAGGCCTGTGCCACACAAAACGATAAAAGCGCACACGCGCGAGCAAGCGTTGCATCAGCGAGTTTGCGAAATAGGCGCCCAATGCCAGAACCGCGAGGCTCGGCAAGTAGATTCCATAGATGTCGAATTCTGGTCTCATAATTTTAATTCCATCCGTCCAGTTCGTCTCAGGCGGCCTGCGGCAGTTCGAGTTGCGATTGTGGTGGCAACTCAAAAGGCGGCGCCTTCGGAAACAGGTTAAAACGCAAGCCAACCAGCGCTATGCGCGGTCTTTTCGATATGGCTGGCGATCCATTCTCAATAATTGCGCTGATCGCATCATCAATGGCCACAAGCAGCCGCGCATCAATTTCCTGACGCACGCTTTCACTTGCTTCACGTGACAGCGCTTTATAATGCACACCAACGCCATCAAGCACACGGTCCACTGCCTCACGCAGCGGCTCTGGCATCTTTGCGCGATACTGCTGCAAGTCGATGGTGTTCATGCCGTTTCGCAGATCACGCAGCAGATCGACCTTGGCTATGTCTGCGGCTGGTATCAGTGCAAGGCGTGGTGTCATCATGCCAATACGATCAATCATTTTCAGCAGCAGACGATTCATCCGCTGACGACGATGACGTCCGGGCTGACGTTCCGTTGCCAGCACGATATCGTTCCAGCCCGTCCTGACCAGACGACGCACACTCCATTCAGCACCCACCGAACGAACAATCGAGGTCACGACAGCGGCAATAACAATCCCAAGAACCGTTGCCAGATTGGCATTGGCAAAACTGACGAAATCATGGGTGAGATGCCCCTGCAACATCAGCAGGTTTGGCAAATTTACACAGAGAACCATGCCCAGCAGAAACTGCGATGGTATTGCAAGAAGCAGACCAGCGGGGATCAAAAACAGGCCCAGCACCAGCATCAGCGGGAAAAAACCATCAACCAGCGGCAACAGCGCAAATTCAAAGATGAAGGCTGTAACAATCACGATCAGCAGTAGCCAGCTAAACTTGCGCATAACCGGAACCGGATCATCCATCGTTGCAAAAATACAGCAGAAGATGCCAGCCATCATGGCGGCAACGCTGCCCTGTGCCCAGCCAGTCGCAATCCAGAACGCAGTCGCGATACAGGTCGAGAGAAAGGCTGAAAAACCTGACAGGAAAGCCATGCCGTAATCTCTGTGCTGCGGACGCCCCTTCAGATGAGCATCATAACGACGCCAGCGCAGCGAATGCCGTGAGCCGGAAACAATATCCTGACGCAAGGTAATACAGTCGCTCCAGATCTGCACAAGATCACGAACACGGGCCGCCAGATTGAATGGCAGCAATTCGTCCCAGCTGTCAGCGTTTTTGCCATGCTGTTCGATTTCTTCGACATAGCCAAGCAGAACTGCACGGCGCTGTTCAGTCAGATTTTCTCCGCTTTCAAGCCAGTCACAGGCTTCATCGAGAAGCTTCTGAACCGCAGGATGCCGAGGCTTTTCACCTTCGCCGGGTTTAAGCACCAGCACATCATGCAAGCTTGAAACGATGGGCAAAAGGGCCACCATGCGCTGCTGCATCACATGTAGGAGCGTTCCCACATTGCGGATAGACGATGTGTCGTAAGCAACATGCGTTGTGAGATTGCGCAGTTCGAGCGCGTCGGCTGCAAGTCGCTGACGGTCACGCAGAAATTCAGGGCTGTCGCCCTCGCCACGCAATGTGGCAACCGCAAGCTTTGAACCATCACGCAGCCAATTATCAATGCGCGCCACGAGAACCGGGCCACTATGGCGTGGAAAGACCAGACGATTGACCACCGCAGCACAGATGATGCCGATAGCGATTTCCTCAACGCGTCCCAGCGCATAATTGAATGTTGTTTCAGGCGCTGAAACGACAGCAAAACTTGCAATCGCAACCGTATAGCCAGCCAGCATGAAGAGATAGCTGCGGGGCGTGCCATCCAGCAAACTGATTGCCAGACAAAGCCCCATCCACAAGCCTATGGCCAGTGTCAAAATCTCAGGCGAATTGACCAGATGCGGCACAAACAGGATCGTGACCGCACCACCAATGATTGTGCCGATCAGTCGATAAAAACCCTTTGACGTTGTCGCACCCGAAAGCGGATGCGCCACGATGTAAACCGCAGCCACCGACCAATAGGGATTGGGCAAATCTGCTATCAGGGCGATCCACAATGCAAGCATAGCGGCCGCAAAGGTCTTCAATGAGAAGACCACGTCCCAAAATCGTGGCAATGTTTCAGCGGGCTTAATCATTTTGTTTACAGCTATAGTTGTTGAAGCGTGTTCTGCTCAGGAAGGCTGGTTCTGAAACTTCTCATGAAGCTTGCGCAGCACATCCATCGCAATATCGACGGCTTCCGGATCGAGATCACCCAGAAAGGCTGTGCGCAACCGCGCCGCAGTCTTTTCGACTTTCTGTGCGAGCGCGCGGCCCTCATCGGTAAGCTCAATAAGTTTTACCCGGCGGTCCGAGTCGTCTGCGATACGGCGGATCAAGTTTTCTTTTTCCAGATCATCCACCACGCGAACAATTGTTGCGCCTTCAATGCCAACTCGTTCAGCCAGCACACCCTGCGGGATGCAGTCGCCATGCCGCAGAAGGGTCATGAGCGGAATGGCTTTTGCATCCGAAAGACTGTGCTCTGCCATTGCCGCGTCAAAAGCTTTACGCCATCCGCGCGAATTGGCTGAGAGCAACGGTGCAAATTCGACCCAGGCCTGTTTCATGATTTAAGTTCCATTCAAATAGATAGGTTCATATCTATATGGATACAATTTAGTTTATTTCAACTGGTTTTTATTGGTATCAATTAAACGTGTAACGTCGCTCCCGATGCATTGGGCGCGACCAAAAGGCTTGACCATTAGCCCTGCCCTCTGTCATCGATGCGGAATGCGCGCAAATTATAAAATGCAACGAATTCATATTGAAGCTGGCCTTGCCACAGGGGCAAGCGTCGAAGCCCAAACCCAAGCCACCCATTATCTGATGCATGTGCTGCGGTTGAAGGAAGGCGACGAAGTTCTGGCCTTTAACGGGCAGGACGGCGAATGGAAAGTGAGGCTTCGGCCAGAAGGCAAGAAGCGGCTTTTTCTCGAGGCGCTTGAACAAACCCGCCCGCAGCCTGCGCCCTGCGATCTGATCTATTGTTTTGCACCGCTCAAACAGGGTCGGCTTGATTATATGGTGCAGAAGGCCGTTGAAATGGGTGCAGGCGTGCTGCAACCCGTGGTCACGCAGCATACACAAGTGCCCAAACTTGGCACCGACCGCATCAAAGCTAATGCGATTGAAGCCGCGGAACAATGCGGCGTGCTGGCAATCCCAGAATGTCGCGATGCTTTGCGCTTTGACCGCTTTTTAGAACAATGGGACCATTCACGTCGCCTGATCTTCTGCGATGAAGGTCATGAGACCGATGATCCGCTAACCATTCTCAGCGGTTTGAAACCCGGCCCCTATGCGGTGCTGATTGGGCCAGAAGGCGGCTTTTCTGAAGGCGAGCGCCAGCAATTGCGCAGCCTGCCTTTTGTGACCGCCGTTCCGCTTGGACCACGCATTCTGCGCGCTGATACCGCAGCGGTTGCGGCACTGACACTTGTTCAAGCCGTGTTGGGCGACTGGAAAACACCAGCATGAATTCGAGAAAATTCAATCATCAATGAAATTGACTTGCGCGATTTGACAAATTTGTCCAATCACGCTGACAAAGACAAATTCGACTAGGGACAAACTATATGGCGCGCGACACGACCGATGAAACAGCACTGACTGGTGTTGAAGAACTCGCAGCCTACCTCGCTGAAGGTAGCAAGCCAAAAGATGCTTGGCGCATCGGCACCGAGCACGAAAAATTTCCGTTCTATGTCGTGGATAACAGCCCTGTTCCCTATGATGGAGCGCGCGGTATTAAAGCCATTCTCGAAGGCATGAAAGCCAAGCTTGGCTGGGAGCCGATCATCGATGAAGGCAATATTATTGGCCTCGTTGAACCAACCGGACAGGGTGCGATTTCACTCGAACCGGGTGGCCAGTTTGAGCTCTCCGGCGCGCCGCTTTCGTCCATTCATCAGACATGCCGCGAAGTGAATGCGCATCTTTCGCAGGTGCGTGAGATTGCTGAACCACTCGGCATTCGCTTCCTCGGCCTTGGCGGTAGCCCGAAATGGACGCTGGCAGAAACGCCCGTTATGCCGAAGTCGCGTTATAAGATCATGAGCAACTACATGCCGAAAGTCGGGCATGAAGGTCTCGACATGATGTACCGCACCTCGACTGTTCAGGTTAATCTCGACTTCAGCTCCGAAACCGACATGCGCCGCAAAATGCAGGTTTCGATGAAGTTGCAGTCAATTGCGACTGCGCTCTTTTCAAGCTCGCCTTTCACCGAAGGCAAGCCAAACGGCCTTCAGTCATGGCGCTCGGACATCTGGCGCGATACCGACAACCAGCGTTCAGGCGTGTTGCCATTTGTTTTCTCGGAAAACTTCGGCTTCATTGATTATGTCGAATGGGCGCTCGACGTTCCGATGTATTTCATCCTGCGTGACGGCCGCTATCATGACTGCACGCATGTCACCTTCCGCCAGTTTATGAATGGCGCTTTGAAGGGCGAAGTTAGCGATCCGGTTCCGAATATGGGCGACTGGACCAATCATCTTTCCACGCTGTTCCCGGAAGTGCGCCTCAAGCGCTTCCTCGAAATGCGTGGTGCCGATGGTGGCCCATGGCGTCGCATCTGCGCTCTGCCTGCCTATTGGGTTGGTCTGCTTTATGATGATGAAGCGCTCGATGCTGCAGAATATCTGACGAAAGACTGGACATATGAAGAGGTTCTGGCGCTACGCAACGAGGTGCCTGCGAAAGCGCTTAATGCTACGTTCCGTGGCAAGCCAGTGGCACAGATCGCGCGCAAAACACTGGAAATTTCGCGCCTTGGTCTTCTCAACCGCAAACAGTTGAACAGCGACGGCTTTGACGAAACGCATTTTCTGGCACCGCTGGAAGAAATCGTTGCCGCAGGAATAACGGATGCAGAACGCATGCTCAAGGCTTACAATAGCGTGTGGGCCGGATCAATTGAGCCGATATTCCTCGAATATGTATATTAGGCTTATCTCCCAAAGTGGAGATTCTTTGAAAGGCAAAAGGCGCGGAATTCCGCGCCTTTTATTTATCAGGCCGTTACCTGTGTTCCCTTACTCGGATCAGGAATAACGACAATCGTGCTGCCATCACGCACATTGTTATAAAGATCGATCACATCCTGATTGAGCAGGCGAATACAACCCGACGACACGGCCTTGCCGATGCTCCATTCCTCAGGAGAACCATGAATACGATAGATCGTGTCGCGGCCATCCTTGTGAATATAAAGCGCACGCGATCCGAGCGGGTTCTTCAGGCCCGGAGGCATACCACCATTGGCAATGCTATAGGGTTGAAGCGCTGGTTGACGAGCGACCATTTCATCCGGTGGTGTCCAGCGCGGCCACTCACGCTTATAGGCGATGATCGCGCGGCCCGCCCACGAAAAACCATCGCGCCCCACACCAATACCATACCGCATGGCGCGTCTATTGCTTCGGACATGATAGAGATATTTGTTCGGCGTATCGACAATAACTGTGCCGGGTGCTTCATCGGTGAAATAATCGACTTCCTGCCGCCAGAACTTCGGATCAACCTTAGCCACATTCACCGCAGGCAGTGGAAATTGCTCATAAGGCATTGCTTCATACATAGGTGGCACGGCACGCACCGGCGCAGCTACTTTTGCAGGCGCCACCTGCTGCACTGTCGAAACACAGCCTGATAATGCAACAGCGCTGGCACCAATCAGAAAAGCACGGCGGCTCGTTACCCCACTGACCTGAGACGATTTATTCGACATTAAAACTCTTTCATTTGCATCCGATTGAGCCAATCGACTCACATCGTCCTGAAAGAGAAGACCAAACTTAAGTCAGCCTTAAGAGATATGCAGCTTACGTAAAATCACTATAAAACTATTGCTAGAATAGCGAATTCTGCCCGTCGGAACCGGGTGTCGTCGCTTTTCGCTTTGTGGTCTTTGAAGACATTGCTGAAGCATCCCCAGCCACTGCAGAAACATCACCATCGCGGAATCGAATCGATAAAGCATCGCCATTGCCAACGCTTGCCGCTTGCTTCACTGGCTTGCCTTCCGCATCAAAGACAACCGCAAAACCGCGATCAAGCACACTTTCATATGAAAGCGTTCGCATCAGTCGTTCCAGTTCCTGCCCGCGTCTTTTGGTGCGCTCAATCAATATGTTAATCGCCTGATCGCGGCGGCGATCGAGCTGCTCCATGGCATTTTTCGCAAGCGTTGTCCGCCTCAGCAAAGGCTCCGGCGTCAGCCGATCGGCACGCCGTGCAAACACGATGCGGCGCTCGCGCAAAAATGCTTCCAGCGCGCGCGGCAATCGCTGACCGAGCAGCTTCATATGACGCTTTTGCTCGTCAAAGCCACGTTGCAGCAAACGTGGCGACAACTGCCGCGCACGGCCTTCAAACTGTACGCGCTTCTTTTGTGTATTCACAAACAAACCGCGTGTGAGGCGAGACGCAGCCTCATCGAAGCGACGACGCGGCAGGGCAAGCAGCTGATCGGCGGATGGCAGCGCACGACCGGCAGCGCGGTAGGCTTGACGCTTCAGATCAATGAAACGCGACATGGCAGACGCAAGGCGGGCCGATTGCGCGGCAACTGTTGCTACCAGATCAGCCTTCACAGGCACCGCCATTTCGGCTGCACCTGTCGGCGTAGGTGCGCGCACATCTGCTGCAAGATCAATCAGCGTCCAGTCGGTCTCATGGCCGACAGCCGAAATAACCGGAATATGTGAAGCCGCAACCGCTCGCACAACGATCTCATCGTTGAAGCCCCACAGGTCTTCAAGACTGCCACCACCGCGCGCGACAATCAGCACGTCAGGCCGCGCTATTGCTCCATTTTCCGGCAATGCGTTAAAACCATCAACCGCAGCCGCCACTTCAGCACCGCTCGTCTCGCCCTGCACACGCACGGGCCAGACAACCACGTGCAACGGATAGCGGTCCGAAATACGATGAATGATGTCGCGGATAACAGCGCCCGTTGGTGATGTAACAACCCCAATCACCCGCGGCATAAACGGCAGAAGCTGTTTTGCAGCGGGATCGAACAAACCTTCAGCACCAAGCCTGCGCTTGCGCTCTTCAAGCAGTGCCATCAGAGCACCGGCACCCGCAGGTTCCATCTGCTCAATGACGATCTGATATTTGGATGAACCCGGATAGGTGGTCAGCTTGCCAGTGGCGATAACCTCCATGCCCTCTTCGGGACGAAAGCGCAAACGCCCCATCGAGCCGCGCCAGATCACGGCTTCAAGCCGCGAGCGGTCATCTTTCAACGCAAAATAGGCATGTCCCGACGAATGCGGTCCGCGATAGCCGGAAATTTCGCCGCGCACACGCACATGCGCAAACGTATCTTCCACCGTGCGCTTCAGAGCGCCGGAAATCTCAGAAACGCTATATTCCGCTACATTGGAAGCGGTGCCCTTAGGATCAGAATCGAAACCCATGCTCATCCTGCAATAGGTATCAGTCAAGGATTTTGGGTCAACGGGACAAGACGCCACTCTTTAAGCTTATGCACGTTCAACGCTCACCAGCCCGGTAACAACTCGTTACTGCGCACGCGACGCGTTCGGACGGATGGGAAAGATGCAACCTCAGCTGAGGCAAGAGCTGCCGGAGCGGGTGAAGAAATATTATCAAGACTTTCAATAATATGCTGTGCCAGTGCATCCACAATTGCGTTCTGCTTGGTGTGTCCGCGCATGATGCCGATGCCAAATTCCGGCAAAGCACCAAAGCCATCAGCCTCGCCTAGCACGCGCATACCGGGACGCAGCGCACATTCCGGCAAAACAGAAACAGCCAACCCCGAAAGAACCGCCGCCGCCAGAACGGTCGCCGACCAGCTCGTGATGATAATGCGATAATCGCGACTTGCCTGCTCAAGGACATCAATCGCGGCATGGCGCCAGATGCATGTGGGTCTTCCCACCGCCAGCGGCAACATCGCCTCTTCATGCACCGCATGCGTGGCCGAAGTCACCCACAAAAGCGGTTCGGTTCGTACCACTTCAGACCGGCGCTTATCATCGCATTGGGTGACGAGTGCAATATCGAGCGTGCCGCGACGGATCATATCGTCCAGATTAACCGTCGGTTCACAAACCACAGACAACTCAACGCGCGGATTTGAGCGCGCAAATCGCGCCATGATTTCGGGCAAAAACCGATCCGCATAATCATCAGGCGTACCAATGCGCACATGACCTTCGAGTTGCGTATCATCAAAGGCCGCGATGGTTTCACCATTAAGCATCAGCATCCGCCGCGCGTAGAGCAACAGCCGCTCGCCATCTTCGGTCAGGCGATTAATGCGCCCATCCCGCTCAAAAAGCGGCTTTCCAATACGCTCTTCAAGGCGACGCATCTGCATGGAAACTGCTGATTGTGTTTTGAAAACAGCATCGGCCGCTTTGGTGAAACTACCCGTATCCGCAATAGCAATGAAGGTTTGCAACTGGTCTAGATCTAAAGGCGCGCTCATCGAAACGATCCATCATAATTATTGAACTATTACATTAAAAACATTCGTTGGAACAATCAATTCTATTATTGGATAAAGCTGGCGTCGCAGAGAATGGAGACGCGAAAGCGAATGACCTGACGATAGAAACATTTTGAAAACGCGCGCTTAAAGGAGAGCGGCAATGACAGCGATCAGCAAGACCACCATGACACATTTACCCGCAACCAGCACTTCAACCTCCGTGCTGCGCCAGATGGTGAATTTCGTGTTTGCGTCGGTTATGCGTCGCTGGACGCTTTTCCGAAACCGGCGTCATGTCGTCCACCTCAATCAGCTCGATAGTTACCTGCTTAAAGACATCGGAGTTCATGGTGGCGATATTTATACCGCGATCCATACACGTGTGACGGACGATCCGACCCGCGTTCTGGCCGCACTTGCAGATGCACGCGCACGCGTGGAGGCCACGCGTCACATCTGCTGAACGAACATCTGGCGGGCGCCACCTTCACAGCCGGGCACCCTCTCGGCCAGCCTGCCCTTTTGCCCGGCCGCACCTCTGCTGCCGGGCTTTTTTTATGCGCGGCCAGATGAATTTGCGATGGACAGCCAATGCTCTCGCTGTGCGATAAAGAAATAACTGAATTTGCCATATTTTTTAAAAGAAGGGCTTGCGCTACCCGTTTGAGTTCGCTAGATGGTGGCCACCGACAAATGAAGCATCTCGCCTCTGTCGAAATCGCTCTCAGTTACACTGAACTGAAACGCGACCCTGCTGGGGAATAGGTTAACGGTAGACCCACGGACTCTGACTCCGTTAGTCCTGGTTCGAATCCAGGTTCCCCAGCCATTTGATTTCATTAAGTTTTTTCCGTTTTTTACACTCTTTTTTCTGCTGTTTTGGTTTGTAAACCATGCAAACTACGGTTTTTGAGCCGGATAACTAACTGTTTTTATTATCGTTTAATTTCAGAACAACGGTACACTTTCCAAAACTCTTTCGCATCGACTGTCTGCCAGACTGCTTTTGCGGGTTAATAATGGATCGAATTGCTTGTGACTGAGACGGACTAATGCTTACCCTGTTGATTGCCGCTGAGAACTGACCCAGTTTGGGGTGATATTTCCATTTAGAATTGACCCATG
>NZ_JAMJWE010000159.1 GCF_023554105.1 Brucella sp. 21LCYQ03 | reverse complement strand
GCCGGGCGCTTGTTTTGATATTTTAGGTAATAAGCGTGCTCCCATACATCGATCCCGAAGATTGGCGTACCTTTCACCTCTGCCACATCCATTAATGGATTATCTTGATTTGGCGTAGAAGTAACGGCTAACTTTCCATCTGCTCCAACGATCAACCAAGACCACCCAGAGCCGAAACGTGTAGCTCCTGCTTCCTGCAATTTCTTTTTCAAATCAGCAAACGAACCAAAAGTTTCGTTGATAGCATCTGCCAACTCGCCTGTAGGCTCGCCGCCCGCGTTAGGGCCTAGTACAGACCAGAACAAATCGTGGTTGAAGTGACCACCACCATTATTACGTACCGCTGCTGGATATTTGCTAATATTTTTAATCAATTCTTCCAAAGATGCGCCAGCTCCATCGGTATCCGCAAGAGCTTTATTCAAGTTATCTACATAAGCTTGATGGTGACGATCGTGATGGATTTCCATCGTATCTTTATCAATGTGTGGTTCTAATGCGTCGTTAGCGTATGGTAACGCTTTCAATTCGAATGCCATAATTATATAATTTTAGTATAAATCAATGCTGCATGTGCTGCGTTACGAAGATAACAAATGTTTGGTTTTTATGTTTGAAAAGCACTCTTTCTATTGACCATCATCGTCTTTTATTACGAAAAAATGATTGTATGAGCTCGCTACATGCTGACTCTAATACTCCACCCACGATTTCTGTCTTAGGATGTATGATA
>NZ_JAMJWE010000158.1 GCF_023554105.1 Brucella sp. 21LCYQ03 | reverse complement strand
TTTCTGCGGATCAAATCAAGAAAGGAATAGAAAAATACACACCACAGAATAATCGCTCTCAGGTAAGTAAGACTACGCGTAATACGGTTATTGCAGATTTTTACAATGCAAATGCAAGCAGTATGGCGGCCGCATTGACCAATATGGAAATCGTATCTGCCGATAAAAAAGTAGTTATTCTGGGCGATATGTTTGAAATGGGGGAGGAAAGTGCTAGCGAGCATCGTACGGTGATCCGCCAAGCCGAAACAATCCCAGCAGATTTGCGGATTTTTGTAGGAAGAGCCTTTTATCAGCAGGACAATGGTCAAGACCATTTCTTCGCTACAACGGATGAAGCCGCGGAGTTTTTGAAAGAAAAGCAACTAACAGGATGCTTTATCTTGTTGAAAGGTTCAAGAGGAATGGCTTTTGAAAAGTTGATGGAGACGCTTTAGGCGCTTGATGTCGCTCCGAGCATTTTGAGAACCCTATTCTTCTGGAACGTGGAGGTCTAATTCTTTTTCTTTATTGATCAGCGCAGCAATGCTCGTATCGTTCAAAATCTGTAACATGGCATTACGTACATCGGTAAATGTATCGCGAATACCACATACGCGCTCTTCCATACATTCGTCGCAGGAGCGATAAAAGTTAAGACTAACGCAGGGGAGCAAGGCAATAGGTCCATCAATAAGACGCATGACCTGGGCTAAGTAAATATCTTCTGGAGCTTTATTTAAGCTGTAGCCGG
>NZ_JAMJWE010000157.1 GCF_023554105.1 Brucella sp. 21LCYQ03 | reverse complement strand
ACCAAACGATCTTTCACCGCGGTCGTGCGGATGAACCAGCTATCCAGCGGGTAATATAAGATCGGTTTATCCGTCCGCCAACAATGCGGGTAGGTGTGTTCGTATTTCTTGACGTCAAATGCTTTATTTTCTTCCTTGAGCTTGATCGCAATCAAGACATCTGTCGGGCGGAAGTCTTTATCAGCACGTTCTTCGTTGGTGTAATATTCTTCTTTAACAAAGCGGCCAGCGAAGTCGGTAATTTCTTTTACAAAACGACCCGTGCGATCTACCGTAGGCACATCCTTGCCATTTTCATCTTTCACCAAAATAGCGGGCACACCGTGTTCTTTGGCTACCCGAAAATCGTCCGCTCCATACGTAGGAGAGGCATGTACAATACCAGTACCATCTTCCGTCGTAACGAAATCTCCGGGAATTACGCGGAAGGCTTTTTCGATCAATTCATCCGAAGTGATGTAGGGCATGAGCTGAAGATAGCGTAATCCAACCAATTGCTCGCCTTTGAATGTGGCGGCAATTTCCCAAGGGATTACTTTGTCGCCCAGTTTGTAATCCGGAAACGATGCATCCTTTCCTTCGGCTTTGAAGTGTTTGTTAATCAAGTTTTGCGCTAGCACAACAGAAACCGGCTCACCCGTATACTGGTTGAACGTACGCACCTTTACATAGTCAATATTTTTACCCACGACCAAAGCCGTGTTGGACGGCAAGGTCCACGGCGTGGTGGTCCAGGCGAT
>NZ_JAMJWE010000156.1 GCF_023554105.1 Brucella sp. 21LCYQ03 | reverse complement strand
AACGAGCGCAACCCCTATGTTTAGTTGCCAGCACGTTAAGGTGGGGACTCTAAACAGACTGCCCGTGCAAACGGAGAGGAAGGTGGGGACGACGTCAAGTCATCATGGCCCTTACGTCCGGGGCTACACACGTGCTACAATGGCCGATACAGCGGGCAGCTACCTGGCAACAGGATGCGAATCTCGAAAAGTCGGTCACAGTTCGGATCGGGGTCTGCAACTCGACCCCGTGAAGTTGGATTCGCTAGTAATCGCGTATCAGCAATGACGCGGTGAATACGTTCCCGGGCCTTGTACACACCGCCCGTCAAGCCATGAAAGTTGGGGGTGCCTAAAGCATGTAACCGCAAGGAGCGTGTTAGGGCAAAACCGATAATTGGGGCTAAGTCGTAACAAGGTAGCCGTACCGGAAGGTGCGGCTGGAATACCTCCTTTCTAGAGATGCGGAAACGTATTCTTGCCATGCATCGTGACATTACTTTAAAAATAAAGAAGAAACAGAACACTACAAGGAAATACAGCACCCACCCTAAGAGATTACGGTTCGGTAGTATTACCCGAGAGAGAAGAGAGATATAGCTAGTCCCGTAGCTCAGTTGGTTAGAGCACTACACTGATAATGTAGGGGTCAGCAGTTCAAATCTGCTCGGGACTACCAAATAGTATTGCGAGAAGCGTATTGCGATGAGCGATATGTGTATTGAGATAGTAGTATTGAGAATCATTAATGATCTCACATCG
>NZ_JAMJWE010000155.1 GCF_023554105.1 Brucella sp. 21LCYQ03 | reverse complement strand
TAAAAAGCGATTACTTCCTATCTGCATGGTGGTAACATCTATTGTAGTAGGTTGTGGAGAGTCTAACCGAAATGACTCTACGGACAACCCTTTGTTAGGATACTTTGACACTCCTTTTAATGTCCCGCCGTTTGATAAAATCAAAGACGAACATTTTCGTCCGGCTTATGATGAAGCGATAAAACTTCACAACACAGAGATAGACTCTATTCTTAACAATGAGGAAGACCCTACCTTTCAAAATACTATTGTTGCCTTGGAAAATGCGGGATCTATGTTGAGCCAGGTATCGGTGATATTTGGCAACCTGAACTCTGCGAACAAAACAGATTCTCTACAAGCTATAGCAGCTGACATGGCTCCGGTGCTTTCTGCACACAGAGATGAGATCCAATTAAACGCAAAACTATTTGCTCGCGTAAAAGCGGTATACGATCATAAGGATCATTTGGGTTTGGATAAAGAAGACATCAAACTATTGGAAGAAACCTACAAGGGATTTGTTCGTTCGGGAGCCAACCTTCCTGAAGAAAGTAAAGAAAAACTGAAGGGAATCAATTCAAAACTGTCTACACTAACTAACTCATTTGGCGAAAACTTGCCTGCAGAAGCGAAAACATACGAACTGGTAATCGAGGATGAGAAAGACCTGTCTGGTTTACCTGAGGGCGTGCGCGCTGCAGCAGCGGCTACTGCCAAGCAAAAGGGTAAAGAAGGAAAGTGGGTATTTACCTTATCGAAC
>NZ_JAMJWE010000154.1 GCF_023554105.1 Brucella sp. 21LCYQ03 | reverse complement strand
CTTCTCCAGCTTCCGTTGGAAGGATACCATGGTATGTTCGCTAATATCCTGTAGAATGCCCACATGCATTCTATTCAATTTCAGCCCGTCGGTAGTACTCGAAAAATGAAAAAGGTGTTCATATTGCGCGAACCAGGCTTCCGGAATCACCGCAATTTCGCCGTTAGGCAATACAAACTCGTGGATCCTATTCAGGATGTGATCGCGCAATTGCACAAAAGGTATTTTATACGGGCCAAAAGAAACGAAAGCTTGGAGGTCAAACCAGTCGTTATTTTCCTCCACCGTCATATCTACACTGGCCAGGCCAATAAAAAAACGCTTGGTGCCAGTCTGCTGCTCGACTACAAATCCTAAATCGGCTAGCTGTTCGACATGCTTATTCAGCCATTCGAAGATAGAAAAGCTGTTTTCTCCTGAAGAAGCAGCAACGCCAAAGGAGCCGAACAGGCGGTCTTTAGAATGTAAACCCAGTTCGATAAGCTTTGCCTCCTGATTTTGCTCCCACTTAATCGATCGTTTGATCCGTGTAAAAGTATAAGCATCCTGTACTTCATCGTGCTGCAGCCGTACGGTTATCGGGCGTTCAATGCTGGGAGGGAAGACGTAGTCACCATAGCGAAAGCTCAGCTCCACCTGCGGCGCCTGTCCTTCCGCGTAGCGGATGGTCAAGATCGGCACAGCACGTTCCTTCATTGTTTTGATATCAAAACCTTCCGCATACACGTTGTGCCGCTCGATCAG
>NZ_JAMJWE010000153.1 GCF_023554105.1 Brucella sp. 21LCYQ03 | reverse complement strand
AGTTTGGCGAGCAGGTCTATACTTGGGGACAGTGGGAGAAAACAAAGGCGGAAAAAGGGCAGGAGGAAGCAAATAAGGAACAGCAAATCGCTGAAGAGGGAGGTAAATTGATTATTAAGGATGTCATTGCAGATAATTTTCTACAACAAATCCTACTTGCACCTCGAGACTATTCTGTGATTGCTACGCTCAATTTAAATGGAGATTATGTATCTGACGCACTGGCTGCCATCGTTGGCGGAATCGGAATTGCACCGGGTGCTAATATTAATTACCAAACCGGACATGCTATTTTCGAAGCTACACACGGTACAGCACCACGCTTTGCCAATACGGATACGATGAATCCATCATCCGTGATCCTGAGCGGTGTGATGCTGTTTGAGTACTTGGGCTGGCACGAAGTGGCTTCGATTATTACACAGGCATTGGCCAAAACGATCGAGGAGAAAACCGTAACTATTGATTTCTACAATCAAATGGATAATGCCACCTTATTGAAGACAAGCGCTTTCGCCGATCAAATCATTTCAAACTTTAATCGCACCAAATAAGATATTCCAACCCTTTTTTTGCAATTTTGAGCGCCACAGTATACGGCTTGCCACGATATGTATAATTTTAAAAATGATTACGCAGAGGGTGCACACCCATCTATATTAAACCGTTTGATAGAGACCAACCTGGTGCAGCAGTCAGGATATGGAGAAGATGAGTATGGTTTGCGGGCGAAGGAATTACTGAA
>NZ_JAMJWE010000152.1 GCF_023554105.1 Brucella sp. 21LCYQ03 | reverse complement strand
TGCCTTTAGATCGGTGATCTGCTTGATCTTCCTCAGATCACTGACTTTAATTTTATTTTCCTGCGCAAGCAGTGGGTGGAGAATAATAAGACCGGTTACGGCTAAAAAAATGCTTTTTATCTTCATACTTTATGGTTATTGAGCCGTATCGACGGCGATTAACTTTTCGATCAGGTGTTGCGCAGACAAGCGCGCTTTCTGGTCAATAAACCTAGGCTCGGTATCGTCTCCAATTTCGTACACCAAGGCTTCTGCATCGTAATTTTTATAAAAATAGCTATATGCGGTGAAAGTTGGGCCTTCAAAATACAAAGGTTTGATATGCGGATCGTATCCTGGTATCGCTTTTTTCAATCCCGCTATCCAATCTGGCACAAAGCCGGGGAAGCGACTGGGTAACGAAGGGTCCACGGTGTAATGGATATCCTGTGCGGTAGAGTGAAAATCGATGGCGAAAATGAGTTCGCGATCCTGCTCTTTGATCTCTTTCTGGAAATAATCGCGAAAAGCGCGGGTCTCGGGCTGGTGGAATGCATCCCAGTCGCGGTTCAGGTCAACCCCATGCGCATTCGCGCGCCAATGGCCACCATCTACGCCATCAGGATTGCCTACCGGAATCAGGTATACATAGTATTCGTCGCGAAAAGCTTTGGCGTCTGACGTATTGCCCAACAAATATTCGACACAACCTGCATAGGCATAATGTCGGCTAATCTCCGGCCGATGCTGATGCCCCACTATGAGGCT
>NZ_JAMJWE010000151.1 GCF_023554105.1 Brucella sp. 21LCYQ03 | reverse complement strand
TGACCCAATGTGAATCATCAAGCGCAAGCAATCGTTCTCTTATCAAATTCAATTGGTGAGCTTCAAAGAATTTACTATTTGTCATGACAAACATGTCGACTTTTTGTGCATCCATTATTTTAGTATTTAAATTTGGCTTTTTGAAAGTACAAATCCCAGCATTTGTGATGAAATGGCGTTAGCTAACTGTGATTTGAAACTCTTTTATTTCTCAATAATACATTTTTCTGCCGGATATGCCCATACTAGAATACAACTAATTTCCTTTTAAGGAATAAAAATAGTGGTGGGTTTGTGTAAGGAAAACACGAATAGAGCCTAATGGGTAGTAATCTATTCATTAGTATGCTACAAATCCCCCTTTTCCTACTCACCAGTTTGACATATGTTTTCGTTCCTAGTACAATGCTATTAGCATAAAAATTCTGTGATGTAAGAATGAGATATTGACAGTTTGACGCTTGGCAAAAGAGCGGATTTAGAAGTCTTAAACGGTCTCCCATCACTGAATTTAATACCAAGTCGTTCTGCCCGCCTACTGCAAATACAATTTCGTATGCAGTTTTTTATTCAAATACTCTATTTTCGAATAGTTTCTTTAGTGTGTTGAAATTTTGTTGAGGGCTTTTACAAATGAAGATAGTTTGCCAAACTTGCTCCTCTTCGTCTGCATAAGGATTATAAATGCTCCTAACAGGCTTGACTTCTTCAAAATAAGGTTTAAAAAAATCCGACCCTTTTTGATCA
>NZ_JAMJWE010000150.1 GCF_023554105.1 Brucella sp. 21LCYQ03 | reverse complement strand
TCAGAAAATGCAGAAAGAGGGAGAATCTGGCCGTAAGAAACTAACCCAAATCACCCGTTACCTAACGGTAGCAATTACGGTGGTGCAGGCTATTGCTTACGTCAGAACGCAAATTACTCCTGATGCAAAATTGATTGCTGATCCGATGTTCACTATTTTGGCAGCGATTGTTTTGACAGCGGGTACGTTATTTGTCATGTGGTTAGGTGAACGGATTACAGATAAAGGAATAGGAAACGGTATCTCCTTGATCATTATGTCGGGTATTATCGCCCAGCTTCCTGCCGGTATCTCGGCAGAAACGGTATCCCGTATGGGAGGCCAAGGTGGTCCGATTGCTTTATTGGTCGAGTTTGTAGCATTATTGTTTGTGGTGATCTTTACCATCTTGGTTGTACAAGGTGTGCGGAAAATTCCGTTACAGTATGCTAAAAAAATCGTTGGAAACAATCAGGTGGGTGGAGTTAGACAATACATTCCGTTGAAAGTAAATGCAGCGGGTGTAATGCCGATCATCTTCGCACAAGCCATCATGTTTTTACCAATGTCGCTGATTCAGTTCTTTCCGGATATTCAATCCGAATTCCTTCGGTCATTGAGTAATTATACGTCATTCACGTACAACATGGTGTTTGCCATCCTGATTATTGCATTCACATTCTTTTATACTGCAATCATGGTGAATCCGCAGCAGATGTCGGAAGATATGAAGCAGAACGGTGGTTTTATCCCAGGCATTAAGCCAGGA
>NZ_JAMJWE010000015.1 GCF_023554105.1 Brucella sp. 21LCYQ03 | reverse complement strand
CATGGGTCAATTCTAAATGGAAATATCACCCCAAACTGGGTCAGTTCTCAGCGGCAATCAACAATCTCGGCCAGTTCGTGCTTTTCTGACATCGCTACATAGATGCGTTCATTCCAAAGATGCGCAAGATCGCAACCCTCGGCCGCTGGACCTCCCGTCAGAAACGCGACGTCCAGTCGATGCTGCCGAACCGCCGTGATATGGTCCGCCGCATCTCCTTCCGCATAATCAATCTGCACTCCCACATGGCTCTCGCCGTATGTGTCCACCAAATTGGCAATGAAGCCGGAGGCCATCGAGGACATCAGACCAATCCGAACAACGCCCTCCTGACCCCGCCCGACGACGTCAACATCTGCGGCTGCACGGGCGAGATGGTTCAGCGCCTTGCGCACCCTGCCGATGAATCGCTCGCCCGCACCCGTAAGGCTGACGCCGCCATGCCCGCGAATGAACAGGGCAGCGCCAATTTCATCCTCCAAATCACGGATGCGCCGACTAACCGTCGAAGGCTCGACGGATAGGGCGCGCGCAGCACGCCTGAAGCTCCGTTGTTCCGCCGCCGCGAGGAAATATCGCAAATGGCGAAATTCAAACTTCATTCGGCCGTCCTCTGCTCAATAACAACCGAGAAATAAATCGTATTGGTGATATATGGGCGGAGTGTGTCCCCAATGAAGTGGAAGATCATTTTTTCAACGTTGATCAACGCAACTGCCGGACAACTCCACATCTACATCCCCCGCTCGGTTCCAAACCCTCCTGACGGCCAGGCATCAACTGGAAAAACGTCCTCGGCCGCCTTATATCGGCGCGTGCCTGGAAGCGGTGGATAGCTCGGCGGTCCGGCAAAGCACTGTGCGATATCCATCCACCGTTTGGCATCGCTACCGACTACAATCAATGATGTATCGGCAATATTCCGTGTCTGGGTAACTACTTGGCAAAAGGCTACCGCATCGCCGCATATGGCATCTTCGCTGTGCTCGTTAATCCAGGCCCATTCTGCCCCCGACGGCGCAGTCAGGCGGACACTCGGTCGCTGGGCGGGGGGCTCGATTCCCTTGACGGAAAAACTCCATCCGAACGTGTTCATTCCCAGAACCGCAATGCTCTTGATCCGGTCGGTTTCCTGCCGCTCGATACCAAGCAAATCATATATCGCCTGCCCGTGCGCCCACGTTTCCATGAGCCGAGCGGAGATGCAGGATCTTGCGCTCATAGAGGGCCCACCCCAGCTTAACCGCTGTCGGGGATCTATACTTCGAAACGTCGCGGTGACCTGTTCAGCGCCAAGCCACCACTCCTCAAGCAGGCCAGCGCCGTAAAGCCCGCCAAACTCGCCGCGCTCGAACTGCCGCACGTTCTGTTGCTCTATATATGGCCTTGCCCGAGTGAAATAGGTCTCAAAGTCTACCGCGCTACGGGTGGTGAGTAACGCTGCCAGGTTCCATGCATGCAGGTGCCGGACGATGTCAGCAATGGTCCACTGCTTGAATTGCGTGGGAAGGTGTTGAAGTATCTCCATTTTCCCATCGAGAAGCTTGTGTAACCCCCGGCTTTCTTCATGGAAATCCACCGCTTCATTCATGCTTGCAGCCCGGTCGGCTGAAAATGTTTTCTCAACTCGGATTTCAGGATCTTGCCGTAATTACTCTTTGGCAAGGCGTCGAGAACGATATAGTCCTTTGGACGCTTGAACCGGGCTATGTGATCAAGGCAAAGCTTGTCCAGATCGCTCTCGACAATCGTCTGACCAGGACGTGGCACGACAAAGGCGACGACTTCCTCGCCCCAATCCGGATGAGGTCTGCCCACGACCGAAACTTCCAGAACGCGCTCGTCCATCAGCAATATTTCTTCGACTTCACGGGGATAGATATTGCTTCCGCCGCTGATCACGACGTCTTTTGAACGATCCCGCAAGGTGAGAAGGCCCCACCTGTCGAGTGATCCAATGTCGCCCGAGTAAAGCCATCCATTCTGGATGGCTTTTTGCGTTGCTTCCTCATTCTTCCAGTATCCCAGCATCGTTACGTCGCTGCGGAAAATTACCTCTCCGAGTTCGTCGGTTGTGCAATCCTCACCGTCCGCAGTTACAACGCGGATTTCCATACCCGTCCTCGGAATGCCGACGCTCGCCAGACGCTGCTCATATGCAGGATGCGAGGCGTCGACGTGCATGGTTTTCGATAAACCAGTGCCGGTCATCGGGGACTCCCCTTGTCCGTAGATTTGGTAGAGCCTCGGCCCGAAAACATTAATGGAACGCTTGATGTCCTCGACGTAAGTCGGGGCACCGCCATAGAAGATGGTGTTGATGTGTTCGACGGGTATCGAACCCACCCGGGAATGATTGGTGAGTCTGGTCAGCATGGTGGGCGCGACGTAAAAGGTGACACCTTCGTATGTCCCAAGAAGATCGATCAGTTCGTCAACATCGAAGCCACGGCTGACTGGAATTACCTGATTTGACCCCTTCATCAAATGGGGCAATGCATAAAGCCCGGCACCGTGCGACGTCGGCGCAAGATGTAGGTAGCAACTCTTTTCCGACACCTGCTCGATGTCGGCGTAGTAGCGCAGGGTCATTGCAAGCAGATTGCCATGGCTGAGCATAGCTCCCTTGGGATGGCCCGTAGTACCGCTAGTGTAAAACAACCAGGCCACATCGGACCCATTCACGTCGACCGTTGCAAGCGACGGCCCGGATGCCAGCGACTGGAATGGCTCACCATCGACATTGATCACATGTTTCAGGCAGGCTGGCGTTCCAGCCGCCAGTCCCGTCGCGAGGTCCTCGGTGGCAAAACAAACAGAAGCCTCCGCATTTTCGATAATGTAGAGCAACTCCTTGGTATGAAGCTTCGGGTTCATGGGAACTGCGCACAGTCCGGCGCGCCAGCAGGCCAGCAGAACTTCGATGTAGGCTGGACCATTTGTCATCGCCAGCGCGACACGGTCGCCGACCCCGAGACCGAATTTGTGACGAAGCTGATAGGCCAGTTGTCCGACACGTCTCTCAAGATCAGCATAGCTGTAAAGCAGCTTGGCGCCGCTGGATACGGCGGGCCTGTCTCCATATTGCAGGGCGATTGATGGCAGGAATTGAGCAATGTTCATAGTTGGCCCCTTCAGCGACTTAAGATGCTAATCGCGGCAACGGCTTCTTCGTACTTATAGAAGCCGCCTCCGTTCTCGGCGATTGCGACACGAGCCCCATCTACCTGGCGAGGTCCAGCCTCCTTGCGGAGCTGCATTACCAGTTCATTGATCTGAGCAAGCCCCGTGGCACTGATCGGATGACCTCGGGAGATAAGGCCTCCCGATGGGTTCACCGGAATGCGCCCGCCGATCATCGTTGCCCCGCTTTCCGCCAGACGCCCGCCTTCGCCGATGTCGCAGAAACCCAGGTTTTCCGTCTGGAGAATTTCCGCAAAAGCAGACGCGTCGTGGACTTCGGCAAGGTGCATATCAGATGGCTCCATGCCGGCACGCTCATAGGCCTCGATGGCCGCCAATCGCCCGATATGCTTGCTGGTATCACGGGCATCGCGATCGGTTCCGCCTCCGATAACCGAAGCGTCGATGCGAATTGCGCGGCTTCGGTCGAACTTGTGTAGCGCTTCCTTACGACAAAGGATAACCGCAGCGGCCCCGTCGGAGACGGGCGCGCACATCGGAAGGGTCAAAGGCCAGGCGATCACTCGAGAAGAGAGCACCTCTTCGACGGACACGGCATTCTGATACTGTGCGAACGGATTTTGGGTCGAGTGCTGATGATTTTTGGCGGCGACTATGGCGATTTGACGTTGGGTTAAACCAAACTTCGCCATATGATGGCGCGCGATCGACGCATACATATCCATGAAGACGCTGCGGTTACCGGGGGCGTTCTCGTATGGCCCGGGGATGGCCATATCCTGACCGAGTGCGGAAAGGATCTCAAACGTTTCATCTCGTGTCGCGACGTCCCAGGCCCCATCAAAGATCGAAAGGCTCAGCGCCTTGTCCGTGTGAACCATTTTCTCGACGCCGACAGCAAGCGCGACCTCACACTGACCCGCGAGCAAATCGACATAGGCCAGATGAAAAGCCGAAGTGCCCCCGGCACATGCGTTCTCGACGTTGAATATTGGCTTTCGCTGAAACCCCAATTCACGCAGCGCAATCTGGCCAGAAATCATATGCTGGCCTTCCATGATCGATTGGGTCGAATTCGAAAAAAACAGCGATCCGATCAAATCTGCACTCGTTGACGCGTCGCTCATGGCAACCTCGACCGCCTGGCGCGTCAAATCCTTGACGGAACGGTCAAGCATCTTCCCGAATGGCGTCATACCCACGCCTACAACAAAAATCTCACTCATTGTGCTCTTCCATTAAACAGTCTGGTGCTGAACAAACCCATAGTCTCTAACACTCCAATGCGATTATCTGGCGTACCAAGTCGAGGAGGATGTCGCAGATCCTATCAATGCATTTCCGAGCGCATATTGATCGCTCTGTTTCAAACCTGAGACAGCGCAAGCTTTGTGCCAAAGACCACCGACTGTCGAACATTGAGAAAGCAGGATCGATCCAAAGCGCATTCATACCGGGTGGGGCTTCCGTCTTTACGCTCTGGTCAAAGCCTTAAAGGGGCCCGCCGCGAATGAACTCTTCAACGGCTTTTCGATGTGGTTCCCGCTCGCTGGAAATTACCTCATATGCGAGGGACGCGTCCAATATGCTGGCGACGAGCTGCTTCAGAGAAATGTTGACCGCGATTTTAGTGGTCTGAATGGCCAGTTGCGGCAGGCGAGCCAACTTGTCCGCGAACGCTTGAACCGCTGAATCGAGATCTTCCAGCGGTAGTGCGTGGTTGATCAGGCCAATTTCGGCAGCCTTCGCCATCGTGATGAGATCACCGGTCATAAGGTACTCTTTGGCTCTCGCGTGACCAATTAGCTGCGGCCAGATCACAGACGAGCCGTCGCCAGCTGTAAGCCCCACGAGAACGTGAGGATCGCCGATCTTAGCGGCCCTGTTCCCGAAGACGACGTCACAGAAGAGTGCCAGAGTGGCGCCGAAGCCTGTCGCGTGACCATTCAGCTTTGCTATGATGGGTTTACGGCAGTCGAGAATGGAACCGACGATGCGCTTTGCTTCCGGAATGATGCAATCATAGAATGCTTGTTCCCTGACGAGATTCTGCATGTATTCAACATCCCCGCCGGCACAGAACGCCGAGCCATTTCCGGTCAAAATAATCACATCGGTTTCCCGATCGCTGTCCAGATCATAGAAGATTTTCGCAAGCTCTCTGTGGAGCGTTGCATCGGTAGCATTGCGTACCTGTGGGCGGTTCAGTGCAACGGTCGTAATCCGTCCTCGGCGCGATATGGTAAGGCTCTCATAATTCTGCAACGTCTGCTCCCTTCCTTAAACCGCACTGTAGAACGTCAGCGAATGCCTAATCCCCCAATGTCGCTTTGCTTCATCACCCAGACATTACCGCACCCCATCGATGCACGTTGTGTCTCTATATCCGCAAAGCAGCGGTGTCAGCAGATTTGAAAGTCGCAAATCCCGAGCCAGAGGCGGGCCTCATTCGCCATGTGAACCGATTAAGCAACCGGAGCTGAAATTAACCACCTCCCCTGTCCTCGTCAGGGACAGATGCCCAGCATTGTGACTGCAACAAATACATTTTGTCTGATCTGGCGCATCGCTGGAATGAAGCAAATTCGTCGAGTCCTCTCGCACCAAAACCCCGATCGCCAGTCGATATTTGGCATGGTTATTGCGGTAATTTCTATCAAACAGCGCTCAAGCTGTCAGAACGATGGGCAACGATTACCGGAGGAAGAAAATGTTATCTCGCAGAGCTTTGCTTATCGCAACAGTCCTGGGTGCAACTATTGCCTCTGATGGTGTAGCCAGCCAGGATTATCCCGAAAGGCCGGTAACGGTTGTTATGCCATTTGCGCCTGGTGGCCTTGGCACGACGGTTGCAACTTTGTTGGGAAACGAGTTGGCGGAAAGGCTCGGCCAAAATTTCGTCGTCGAGCATCGGGAGGGCGCTGGCGGTGCGATTGGATTTCAGTATGTTGCGAGGGCAGCCCCGGATGGCTACACGCTGCTATTGGGAACGATAAGTACCTCGACCATTTTGCCTGCAATGCGCAAACTTCCGTTTGACGTAAAGGCTGATTTCCAACCTCTGGGCCAAGTGGCTTCCAGTGCAAGCATCGTTTTCGTGCCGTCAAGTAGCGATATTCGGACCCTTGACGAGTTGATCGCGTTTGGCAAGCGCGATGGCTCAAACGTAACGTGCGCGCATGCCGGTGTCGGATCTTCTCAGCACCTGTCTTGTGTTCTCCTCAATGAGACGGTCGGTGCGCACTTCACACCGATCGCATATACGGGGTCGTCTCCTGCGCTCGTAGGCCTTGCTGGCGGTGAGACAACCATGATGTTTGGGCCTCCATCAGGCATCGACTTCGTGAAGGATGGCTCGCTGAGGGCGATAGCTGTGACTACCGAAAAGCGGCTCGAAAGCTTGCCGGAGGTACCAACCGCTATAGAGGCCGGGGTCGTAGATGTCACCATTGACAACTGGTGGGCTCTTTGGGCGCCTGTTGGTGTACCTGAGGATGTCGTGACCAAAATCAGCGCTGCACTTATCGATATCAGTAAGACAGAAGAATGGCTGGAAGCGCTGGAAAAACTCAGAATGCTCCCCGCGAGTGATCCGTCCACTGAACGTCTCCAAGCGCTGATCTCCCTTGAGCTGGAGAGGTGGCGTCCGATCGTTGAAGCATCGGGAGCGGTGCAACAGTAGTCTGAGACTGGCATCTAGACGAGCGCGGAGGGCGGCGTAATTCATTCCTTCCGCTTCACGACATTCAAAAGCAGCACCCTATGAGCGTGTGAAGGAGGATTGAATGCAGGGAACCCCAAATAGGACTTCGCTTCGATCGTCAGGGAAACCCCGCAACCTATGGGAGATAGGAACGGCAGCTCTCCTTTTCGCAACGGGTGCCATTATCGTGATCGAAAGCCTCCGGTATCCCCTGGGTACACTCAGGCAACTCGGCCCGGGCGCAGTCCCGCTTGCAATCGGGGGCATGCTGTCCGTGTTTTCCATCCTGATTGGAATCAAGCAACGCCGGAGCGAAACGCAACAGCCTCAAATATCACGGCGTGCGTCGGTATGCGTGATTGCCGCCATGCTGATTTGGGCAGCAACCGTTAATTTCCTTGGATTGGTGCCTGCTACGGCACTGCTTGTCGTTATCAGTTGTCTGGGCGTCAGCCCTGTCAATCCAGTGCGGACCCTAGCGCTGTCAATTGCCATTCCAGCGATCGGATACCTCGTTTTCATTTTGGGATTTCGCCTTCCCATACGTGCGTTCGGCTGGATGTGACCATGGACCTTACAAGCATTGCCGCTGGCTTTTCCGTCGCATTTTCGTTTGAGGCTTTATTATTTTGCTTCATTGGCGTCACGATCGGAACTTTCGTCGGAGCGCTTCCTGGCATCGGAGCCTTGGCAGCAATATCAATGTGTCTGCCATTAACACTCTATCTAGAGCCGACCACCGCCTTGATCATGTTGGCGGGTATTTTTTATGGTTCGCAATATGGCAGTTCAATTTCGTCAATTTTGATTAACATCCCCGGTACTGCGACGGCGGCCGTGACTTGCCTGGACGGTTACCCGATGGCGCAACAGGGGCGCGCGGGACAAGCGTTGTTCATCACGGCCGTTGCATCATTCGTAGGCGGATCTCTCGCAATCATCCTGCTCATGTTGTTTGCGCCCACGTTGGCCAGAGTAGCAATCCATTTCAACTCGGCCGACTACTTCTCCGTGATGTTGTTTGCCCTGGTTGCTTCGTCGAGTGCCGGAGACGGCAGCCCGATCAAAGGCATTTCAATGGTGCTTTTGGGCATCGCTTTGGGTTTGGTTGGCACGGATGTAACTTCAGGTTACTTCCGCTTCACATTTGGCTTATTCCAGCTTACCGACGGCATAAGCCTGGTTGCCCTGGCCATGGGATTGTTTGGCGTCGTGGAAATTCTCAATTCAATCGGGAAGAAATACACTGTTCGGGTGGATCCGAAATCAATCACAGTCCGCGGGATGATACCTACGCGATCAGAAATGCGACGATCGCTCATGCCAACGCTGCGAGGTTCGTTCTTCGGATCAGTCATGGGAATATTGCCTGGTACCGGCGCTACAATCGCTACATTCATCTCCTATATTGCTGAAAAGCGGATAGCAAAGCATCCTGAACAATTTGGCAAGGGTGCAATCGAAGGTGTCGCAGCGCCAGAAGCTGCAAACAACGCTGCTGTCCAGGCTGCCTTCATTCCTACACTTAGTCTTGGGATTCCTGGTGACGCCGTCATGGCCATACTGCTGGGTGCTATGCTGCTGCACGGGGTCACACCGGGGCCGCAGCTCATATCAGAACATCCAGCTATGTTCTGGGGGCTGGTAGCAAGCTTTTGGGTTGGAAACGTGCTGTTGCTTGTACTCAATATCCCATTGATTGGCATCTGGGTAAGATTGCTTTCGATACCCTATTACGTCCTATATCCGGCCATGTTGTTCTTTATCTGCATTGGCGTGTTCAGCATCAGAGGCAGCACCTTCGACGTAGCGGTCTGTGTCGTCGCCGGTGTGTTGGGTTATGCCCTTACCGCAATGCGTTACCCGATCGTCCCGCTTCTTCTTGGTTTTATACTGGGACCGATGATCGAGGAAAATTTTCGGCGCACAATGCTTATCTCTGCAGGCAACCCTTCGGTATTAGTGGAACGTCCGATTAGCGCAGTGTTTCTAGGGCTCTCGGTGTTGATCGTTTTGGCTCCTCCATTGTTCATGACCATTGGCAGCGTCCCGCGGTTTTCCAGAGGGAAGCATAGAAAGAACAGCGTCTGATGGCAGGTACCGGTTCCGGAGTTCGGCCTGAACTAGCTGACTTAGGACGCAACTGCGCGATGTGACAACGTCTCGACAGAGAACAACAGACAGCGGTGTGTTATGGATGACTTTGCCGGCAGGATTGCATTCATCACGGGCGGGGCCTCGGGGATAGGCCTCGCTTTGGCGCGGGCTTTTTCATCGGTGGGCGCAAAACTGGTGTTGGCCGATATCAACGGTCCGCGACTTGAGGAGGTCGTCGTAAAATTTAACCGTGACGGAACGGAAGCGTTAGGCGTCAAACTCGACGTTGCCGATATCGAATCGTGGAAATCGGCTCGTGCGCAAACGGAGGACCGCTTCGGTGGAGTCGATATCCTTTGCAACAATGCTGGTGTCGCACCAGCAAATCTTCCCTTCGAAGAAATCTCTAACGAAGACTGGAATTGGATCGTTGGTGTCAACCTGAATGGGATTCGCAACGGCATAGCGACGTGGCTACCTTCGATGAAGCGGGCCGGAAAACCCGCGCATATCATCAACACCGCCTCCGTCTTAGGCCTTTTTGCTACCGCCAACGCGGCAGACTATGTCGCATGCAAATACGCAGTGGTCGGCATGTCCGAAGCATTGCACATGGAACTTTCTGGTACACTGATCGAGGTATCAGTTATATGTCCCGGATTCGTCGAAACACCTCTGGCGGCAGATCGAGAGCTCCACAAGCGATTGAGCGGTATTGTTCCCACGTTGCCTCGACAGCCCTCCAGCAGGATTGGCGATCGCGGTGCCCTTCTTCCCGACCGCCTCGGCGCCGACGTTTTGAGCGCCCTTCGCAGTCGTCAGTTCTTGATAATTCCACAGCCCGAATATGCACGTGTAATCGACAGCAAATACGAGAGGATACGTCGCGAATATGCCCTGTGCGATGCCGTCGGAGAAGATGTAACGGCGCTCGGCGGTGGAGAGCTCGGCTGGCACTAAGAGCAAACACTCCGGTCACAGCCGACCGAGATCTTGCCGATGCGACAGCATCGTCGCCCTGACTACCAACACGATTGAAAGGTCCCTTTATGTCCATCCCAGAAATTGTCATCGCAGCCCCAGTTCGCACCGCTATCGGGGCTTATAATGGCAGGCTGAAAGGTGTGCCGGCCACCGAACTTGGCGCGCTCGTGGTCCGCGAAACTTTACGGCGATCAGGTCTCGACGCCGGGCAAATAGGCGCCGTCGTTCTCGGCAATGTGGTCCAGGCCGGTAACCGGATGAACCCGGCACGTCAGGCGTCTATCGGCGGCGGCCTGCCAGTCTCCGTTCCGGCGCTGACGGTCAATCGTGTCTGCGGCTCCGGCGCACAAGCCATTCTTTCAGCCGCTCTGGAAATTTTTGCCGGTGATAGCGTGGCTGCGATCGCTGGTGGCATGGAGAATATGGATCGAACGCCCTATCTGCTGGATGGCGGGCGTTGGGGATATCGCATGGGACCTGCACAGATTCTCGATAGTATGCTGACCGATGGCCTCAATGATGCCTTCTCGGGCGAGCACTCCGGTTGGCATACCGAGGATCTGGTGACCAAGCTAGAGATCAGTCGCGAGGCGCAGGACGCCTTTGCGGCACGGTCCCAGCAACGTTTCGCCGCCGCCCGCGAAGCCGGACATTTTGCCGACGAAATTGTGCCCGTGGAAATCAAGGGTCGGAAAGGGTTGGAAATTTTCGCGATCGACGAAGCGCCGCGCCCTGACACCACCATTGAAACGCTTGCCCAATTGAAGCCTGCCTTTCGCAAGGACGGAACCATCACTGCGGGCAATGCCCCTGGTCTGAATGCCGGTGCGGCAGCAGTGGTCGTGGCGGAGCGTGGCTTTGCCGAAAGAGCTGGCGTCGAGCCTGTCGCGCGTCTTGCCGGTTATGGCGTTGGCGCGGTCGAACCGGGTCTCTTTGGACTAGGGCCTGTGCCGGCGGTGCAACGCGCCCTCGACAAGGCGGGATGGTCACTTGGGAATGTCGAGCGTTTCGAAATCAACGAGGCCTTTGCCGCTGTGCCACTCGCAATCATCAAGGAATTGGGGCTGCCTGAAGACATCGTCAATGTCGATGGCGGTGCGGTTGCCCATGGCCACCCGATCGGTGCAACTGGTGCGATCCTGACAACCCGTCTGCTACATTCGTTGCGCCGCGACGGCCTCTCCAAAGGCGTCGTCACGCTTTGCATCGGAGGCGGACAAGGCATCGCTCTGGCTTTCGAACTCATCTGAGCGGTTTAGTCTCTATTCACTCCACCATAATCGCCGATACTCCTTCCGATCGTCGGAAGGAGATGTTGATGATCAAGTTTTGGGAAACGATCATTTCGAGAGGACACCGAAACCCGCAAGGAACGCTCCGACAAGCGCTACCTGCCCTTGGTTCACGCCAGAGCATTCCGTCATGCCTCACGAAGGCATCCTTGACGATGCGAAGTATCCGCTAGGCGCTGGCACCGGAGAAGAAGCGGACCACGCCGCTCTTCGGTAGTCACGGACGATACTCCCGCGAATACCTGCGTCACATGCATAATTTCTTGGGTCGCATTTAAGTGCGAAAGACTTTTGTGGCTATGTCGTATTAAGGCCTCAGTTGAATGGAGCGACCAACTGCCTGACGTGTCAGCCGCTGTATCAGATATTCGGCGAGGCGATCGTCAGAAAAGTTTGCTCACTCTCAATAGATATGAAGTGTCAGCCTGGAACCCACCCTTCACATTGAAATCATGATTGACCTGACCCAGAATCTGCCACGTCGGAGTGACCCAATAGGATATCGCGCCGCGAATTTGCTGTCGCTCTGAGCTGAAACCGCTGGCATTGCCGTTCAGCTTCTGCTCCCCGCCCCACGAGGTGCCCCAGCCGCCTGAGAGTGACAACGTGGGAGTTACGGCATAGCTGAGCCAGGCTTGGGCGGCGTATGTCGGATCCTGCGCCAGAACGCTACCATTGCCATCGGCATTCTTGTTGTCTCGATAGAAGGACACGTCGATCGCGCCTTCCAGGAGCCAGTTATCACCCACCCCATAGGAACCGCTCATTTGCAGTGCATACGACGTTCGATTGGCTCCCGGGTTGAGCGGGTTGAACCCATTGTATTTACCCGTCGGGACGCCCAGATAGGCGATAAAGTCTAGGTTACGCTTCGTCTCTGTATCGTTGTATAATCCGTAAGTGAAGGCGAGCGTCGTGTCGCCAATACCATCCGTCTCATTGAGTGGAACGCCCGAAAGGCTTCCATCTCGCAAGTGGACATAAGGGATAATGCCGGTGATCAACGCCTTCTGGCCTGGGGTATCGAAATAGTAGGTCAGGCGCTGAGCGATCGCAAACGACTGAAGTGATCCGCCAACTTCAGTGCCATTGAGATATGCGCTGTTTGACTTGCCAAAATTGAAATACTGCGTCCAAATGGCAGTTCCAGGTGGCGCCGTCAGCACGTCATATGGCTGGATATCAATCGCGTGAGACTTATCTGCTGCCAAGCCAAAAAACGCGAACAATGTCCCCCAAAACGTGTATCTCAAAAACGTCATTTCAACCCCTCCCAAGATTTTGATTTAAGTTGAAGCCAAGAGACATCGGATCTTTTCATCCAAGCCATTGGCTTATTTCTTTCCCCGCCGTTCGCAGTGTCTTTCTGATGTCACGAATGGTCTTTGGGTCAACTCGCGAACGGCCCGTCGGTTGGGCAAAGCAAATTATTCAGCGCCGCCGATCTGGGCCAAACGTCGCATCCGATAATTCAGCTCTTCTCAAGGACCCACGGCTTGCCGTCACGCCGGCTTGAGGGCGGCTCATCACCGCCAACACAAGGCCGAGCCACTCCATCGCCGCGGAGACTGGCGGCCCCGTGCCTTGTTCAGCAAAACTCTATCCTGATCCAACCGGAAGCACCGTTTCCGCGGCCTGTAGGACGTCCCACAAAAGAGCGATCGCGCGCCCTTACCCCAAGGCACCCGTGCTATTTGCCTGTTCTCTTCCCCTCGTCGGTTCCGCGTCGAGGATGATGGTTTTTGGTTCCAGAAAGCCCCTGAGACCCTCGCTGCCGCCTTCACGGCCCAGACCTGATTGTTTGAAGCCACCCGCCGAGATGTAAAAATCGGTGCGGAAGGAGTTATGTCCTACAGTGCCAGATCGCAGCCTCCGCGCAATTTCCCATGCGCGGTTTGCGTCATCGGTGAATACGGACGCATTGAGGCCGTAAGGACTATCGTTGGCAACGGCTATAGCTTGCTCGTCATCGTCGACCGGTATTACACTGAGTACGGGGCCGAAAATCTCATCTCTGGCAATCGTCATCGCGTTATCGACATCGGAAAATACAGTCGGCTCCACGTAGAAACCCTTATTCAATTGGCTCGGGCGCTTTCCGCCTACAACCAGTCTTGCCCCTTCGTCCCGGCCCTTGGCGATGTAACTCTCAACGCGGTCTCGTTGGCGCGCAGAGGCAAGGGGGCCCATATCTGTTTCGCTATCGAAGGGATCGCCGACCTTTGTAGACAGAAATGCTGCCGAAAGGGCTTCAATGAGCTGGTCCTGATGCGCCCGTGGCACTATGAGCCGCGTAAGTGACGAACAAATCTGTCCCGACAACACACGTGCGGATTGGGAAATCGATAAGGCAGCCTTCTCCATATCGTAATCGTCGAGAATGAGGGCAGCCGATTTGCCCCCGAGTTCAAGCGTGCAGCGCGCGATACGTTCGCCACAAATGGAAGCAATCCGTTTGCCGACGGCACTCGAGCCCGTAAATGTTATCTTATCGACATCAGGATGGCGAACGAGATGCTCCGAAACCTCGCGATCTGCGAGCACGACGTTGAACACGCCAGATGGAATGCCAACCGCAGCGGCGGCCTCAGCGATAACCCAGGCCGGGCCGGGGGATTCAGGGGACGCCTTAACCACAACCGTACAACCTGCCAACAGGGCTGGCGCGCACTTCCAGACAGTTAGCCCCAGCGAGCCGTTCCAGGCGACGATCGCGCCGACGACGCCCACTGGCTCATGCACAAGATAACCATGGTTGCCACCACTGCGCGGCTGATGCTTTTCGACAAAGGGAAAGCTTTCGGCAAACCCGGCGTAATAGTCGAAGACGGCTGCAGAGCGTGGCACGGAAGCATCTGCAATTCTGCATGTCACACCCACCTCGGATGTCCAGATATTGCTCAGGTCCGGAACGCGTGAAGACAGTTCTTTCGATAAGGCCCTGAGATATTCGGCCCGTTCAGCGTGTGTCATGCGAGGCCATGGCCCCTCGTCAAACGCAATGCGTGCAGCTCCAACCGCCTTGTTGATATCCTGTACATTCGCCGCTGCGAACCGGCCGAAAACCTCTTCCGTTGAAGGGGTTACGACATCGAGATGATCACCAGACTCCGGTGCCACCCACTCGCCACCTATATAAAACGCACCGGGTTGCCGGATGCCATGAGACTGGCTGCTGATTGCTTTTTGAGACATGAAAATCCGCTCCTCTGGCTGGTTTCGTCTTCCCAGCGCTGTTCTTGGGGATATGGTTAGTCGCGCATGAAGCGCCTCTCGAGATTCAGATAAAAATCCACCCCAAGGAATTGCAGCAGCCCGGAGCTGGCCTCCAGACGCTTTGGGTTCTCTTGAAACAACGATACCCTGCCCTTGGCCTTCAATTCGCCAAGAGCGATCATCATTGCCGTCGCCGCAGCATTGATTGTGCCAGCTGAGAGAGAGATCAGCTTTACTCCGATCGCGCCCAGATCAAAGGCGGTATAGCCAGCTGGAGGAGGCCCCACATACATCACGTGGCCATCGATATCGGTGACGACCCGCTCAATGTGCTTCATCTGCTTATCTGGCGGCAGATCGTGGAAGGATGCGCCGTTGAACTCGATCATCATAGGCAGGACACAGTCCACGCCCGTTGTCAGGTACTCGTTGGCCCTCATGATTTGTTCGTCGTAACCCATGATATCTGCATCGGTCCTGGCAATGATGATGAAGTCGGCATTACTCCTGGCCTCCAGAGCCACGGCATAGCGATCCATGGCTTCCTGGAGTGGAACTATTTTCCGCCCTGGAAGCAACGGGCATTTCTTTGGCAGTGTCTGGTCTTCAAGGTGAATGCCCGACAGGCCAGCGCGCTCGGCCAGGCGGACGGTGCGGTAAATGTTCTGCACACCGCCAAATCCGGTATCAACGTCGGCAATGACGGGAATATTGACCGCGTCGGTGATGCGAGCCGCCTGCTCCACAAGTTCCGTCAGCGTCATTAACCCGATATCAGGCCCACCTAAGTGAGCACCTTCGAGCGCGAACCCGCTGATAGCCGCGGCCTCAAAGCCCGCACTTTCTATCAGCTTCGCTGACAGTGCGTCATAGCAACCCGGCATGTAAATCGCTCCGGGTTCGCTCAGGCGCTGGCGCAGGTTCTTCTTTTTAAAAACGTTCAAAACAAACTCCTAGACCGACGGTGGCTGAGGAGCACCGGCAATGATGGTCTCAGCACGAGCACGGATGCGTTCTGTAAGTGGCGGGTGAGTCAGGATGTTGCATCGGTTGGCGCGGATACCTTCGATGACGATGCGCCCGACATCCTCAGGCCAGATATACTGCCATGGCTCCGTGGCAAACTCGACAGGAGACTGCCTCGCAGCATTGGCGGGATCGTCGATCGAGGGGTTGACGACCTTGCTCACATAGCGCGACCAGGGGACAACATCGCGGTTACCCGATCTGTCTATTTCAGGCCGCCAGCGTTCGCTCGTTATTATGTCTGTCTTGACACCAGCCGGATGCAACAAGCTGACGCCGATGCCGAAGCCGCGAAGCTCTTCCCTGGCGCTGTAGGAAAATCCATCCACCGCCGATTTGGAGGCACAGTATGCAGAGTGACCTGCAACGGAAACGATCGACCCGACCGATGATGTGTTGACGATGTGCTTTACGCCCGGCCGGTCGATCATGGATCGAACAAAAGCCATATGACCATGAACCACGCCCCAAAAATTCACATCCATGATCCAGCGAAAATCTTCGAGACTTGTATCCCAGGATGCCCGAAATGGCCTTAGTGTCACTCCTGCATTGTTCACGAGGACGTCCACCGACCCAAATTCGCCGAATGCGTGCGTCGCAAGCTTTGTTACGTCATCGAAATTTGACACATCGACTTGTTGAGCCAATCCTGCACCGCCTAGTTCGCGCACTTCAGCGGCAACTGATTCAGCTGCGCGCGCATCGATGTCGGCCACCAGGACATTTGCGCCAGCACCGGCAAGTGCGCGCGAGATTGATCGACCAATGCCGCTTCCGCCCCCCGTTACGACTGCGTTCCTGCCGACAAAATTTTCCAAGCGTAGCGCCTCTCATCTATGGCCTCAGCAACATCTGAGCGAGGCTTGATGTTTGTCACGCAAAGTCCGTGCCACAGATAACTGAGTTCATGCTGAAGCATGCATTTCGGAAGATGATGTCCTTGGCGCATGCAGTGTTCGGGAAAAGTGCCGCCGTCAAACACATAGGCGTGTTTGTTGTGCAACAACAATTCGTAACGGGCATTCGGTGACGCGGCGGCTGCTGGAGTGCACAGGCTTTTGTTGCATCGACGAGCAGAGATGCGGACTTGGCACAGAGTTTGCGAGCTTGCACTGCAACGTAAAACATCCGCGCCCAATCGCCAGGCGCAATAGTACTCACTGGGAAAAGGTAGACTATGGAAAAGGACCTCAGCAGCTATGACACCGACCTTGTGCGGCCCGAATGGTATCCATCTGGTGAGCATCATGAGATATTTCGTCGTCTGCGCGACGAAGACCCGCTGCACTGGGCGCAACCAGATGACTATGGGCGTAATTTTTGGGTCGTTACACGTTACGACGACATGAAGGCCATCCTTAACGACGCCATGACCTTCAGCTCGTCTTTTGACAGTCGTATACCACGATCGGGCCGTCGACTAACTACCCTGCAGAGGCGCAAGCTTATGTGGGACGCCAGCGTCACACTCATGGATCCGCCGCTTCATACAGTTATGCGGCAACCCATGAACAAGCACTTCAGTACGCCCATGGTCGGTCGCATGCGCGCCGATATTGAAAAGATCGTAGACGAGATCATCGAAGATATCCGCAAGAAGGGGACGGCGGATGTCGTCGACGAATTCGCAGCCGTTCTGCCGATGCATGTGGTGTTCAAGATGCTGGGTATCCCCGAGAGTGACTGGGATGAGCTCGGTCGCTTCGCGTGGCAGGCTTTCTCTCCCGCAGATCCACGTGGTGCAATCCCCGGAAAAACTCACGAAGAAACGTCTTTTATCGGGATCGAAGCGATCGGCGACTATTCCATGCGCATGGCGCGAGACAGATTGGCCAACCCGCGCGATGATCTGGCTTCGATCATCGCGCGTATGGTGGTCGACGGCACGCCGCTTGATGAGCACGAAATCGCGGGCTGGTTCCTTCTACTCATTTTAGGCGGGCTCGAAACCACCCGGAATGCAATTTCGGTCGGGATGTGGTGTTTTCTCAAGGATCCGGAGCAGCGACAGTTGCTGATCGATGATCCAACGCTGATCGACGGCGCCGTAGACGAGATTATGCGATGGACCACTCCGGCAAGGGGACGGCTCCGGGTCGCCCGCGCGTCTTATAAGATGCACGGCAAAACGATCAATCCTGGGGACTGGGTTGTCCTCTTCGCGGTTTCTGGCAACAAGGATGAACGCAAATTCGACAATCCGCACAAGTTCGACATCCGTCGCACGCCGAATGAACATCTCTCGCTGGGAGAAGGCATTCATGCCTGCCTGGGACGCGCTCTCGTGCGGTTGGAACTGAAGGTACTGTTCTCCAAGATCTTCTCTGCCTTTCCCGATATCGAATTCGCCGGCGATGACACACCGCACTGGGTTGTGGACCATCAGGTCACTGGCCTTAGTCAGTTGATGGTCAAATTCCAGTGACTGCCCCCACCTCCTTAGCAAATGAACAAAGGATCGTGGCCGATGGTTGAAATAACTTTTGTAACAGAGAGCGGCGAGCTAACCGTAGATGCAGTCGAAGACACTTCCGTGATGTGGAATGCGGTTCAGAATTCAGTGCCCGGCATTATTGGAGAGTGCGGTGGAGAGCTGTCATGCGCCACCTGTCATGTCTATCTTGAACCCGCTGCTATCAGTCGGTTACCGGCGCCGACGCTAGCCGAGACCGAGATGCTTGAGGTCTTGGAAGCTTATACTGAATGCTCGCGCCTGTGTTGTCAGATCCGGGTTAACGAAACTCTAAAGGAAATGCGCTTTCAAGTTGCGCCGCAGGAATAGAACATGGGAAACGCTTCTCACAGCTCAATGCCTGTGGCGCGCGCCACGGCCAAGATCGTCGAATACCTCTCTCCGGGGGAACTCGCAATGCGGGAGGTACCTCTACCGGACATGCGCACCGAGGACATGCTTATCCGTGTGGCTTTATGCGGTGTCGATGGCTCTGAATTGCACATGTATCGGGGCGAACTTGGGTGGATCAATGACCTCGCCCCCCTGACCTTCGGTGATGAAATTGTCGGTACCGTTGAGGCAATCGGTGCGTCCGCCAGCCGCGCACGAAGTTTGAGCGTCGGAGACCGGGTGATTCTGGAAGCTCGTTGGCCATGCCACAATTGCGACTCCTGTCGGGCAGGGCAATACTATCTTTGTGACCAGAAGGGCAAAGGCACCGGCTACGGAATTACCTCCAACAGGAAGGCTCCCCAGCTTTGGGGTGGATATGCCACGCATGTCTTTGTGCCCAAGGAGGCACTGGCATACAAATTGCCCGATGGGCTCAGTGATGGTGCAGCATTGGTTGGCGGCTCCCCTTTGGCCAACGGTATGCGCTGGGTTACTTCGGCGGGAGTGAAGGCTGGCGATCATGTCGCCATTATAGGTCCCGGACCACAGGGATTATGTTGTGCTATCGCTGCCATGGAACTCGGCGCCAAGGTCACCATGGTTGGCCTTGAGACCGATGGACTCCGCCTGGATCTGGCTCGGCAATTGGGAGTGACCACGACACTGGCCATGGCGCGAGATGCCGACCCCGATCTGGTCGCGCAAGATCTGCTGGCGCGTAGCGGTCAGGCCAATGTGGTGATCGATCTGGCAGGTGTCGTCCCTGCGAAGCGTTTGGCGTTCCGGTTGCTTGCCAAAATGGGGACGTTTGTGAACGTCGCCATATCGTCGCCGGCCGTTCAGCAGATCGATTGGGTAGAGCTGCTAATGAAGGAAATCCGTTTGCTCAGCTTTGCATCTCATCCCAATTTTGTGGAAGCGGGGCTGCAATTGGCGCTCGACCTTCAGAAGCGTGGCGTCGATCTTGCCGACTGGGTCAGCGAAACCTATCCCCTCGAGGAGGCAGAGACAGCGCTGAAGGCTGCAGCTCATGAACTGGACGGGCGGCCGATTAAAGTGGCCCTACGCCCCGGTAACGTCGTCATTTGAAGCAGAAGCAATTGGAACGGGGTGAAGTGCAATGCACTGGAGGGCTGATATGTGCCGCCTCGCCGGATTGGAGGCAAAGATTGGTACGCTTAGCAAACGGGCACCTGCATTGTATCAAATACCTAGCAGCGCCGTAGACCGACAGAAAACTCGCCTCTGAGCCAAGTTGTCCGAGGGATGTTCCCTTGGTGCCTCTACCACATCCGCAAACGTTTCAGAAAAGTACGGCAGGATGTGGACGTTCGGGCTGAGTTTGAACAAAGGTGCCGGTACTGCAAGCCGGAACAGAGGCGTGCCATCCGACAAAGGAACTTAATGGTGTCTGCAAACATGACCAGAGCTGACTACGTGGTGGTGGGAGCCGGCTCGTCCGGGGCCGTTGTCGCTGCCCGGTTGAGTGAGGACCCGCGCCTACGGGTGATCCTGATAGAAGCGGGAGGCAGGGCCCGGAATCCATGGCTGCACATCCCTATCGGCTACTCCAAGACCATCGGTGACCCGCGCTACGACTGGTCGTACAAGGTGGGGCCGGAGCCGGGTTTGATGAACCGAACGCTTCACTATGCGCGGGGACGAGGGCTTGGCGGATCGAGCTCGATCAACGGATTGGCCTGGACGTTGGGCAGCCGGCACGATTACCAGCGATGGGCAGATGCAGGTTGCGGCGATTGGGGATATGAGGAAGTCCTTCCTTTTCTCAAGCGGCTGGAGGATTTCCCCGAAGGCGGTGCGCATCGCGGCAAGGGCGGGCCGGTAAAGGTCGAGGTAAACTCGGGTCGGCATGACTGCATAGAGCTTTTGCGCCAGTCCTGTGCGTCCTTCGGTCTGCCAGAAATGCCCGATCCCAATGCGCCAGATGCGATCGGTGTGGGGCGCATGCAAACCAACGTACATAACGGAATCCGGCAGGGGACATCGCGGGCCTACCTTTCCCCCGCAGCCTCCAGAAACAACCTGGAAATTGTCACCGACGCTACCGTGCGACGTGTGGTTCTGGAGAATGGAGCTGCGATTGGTGTCGAGATCGAACGGGAGGGGAGTCGACAATTGCTCTTCGCCGATGCCGAAGTTGTGCTGTGTGCGGGTGCGATTGGGTCTCCACTCTTACTGGAAAGCGCCGGTATCGGTCAGCCTGAGCGGCTCCGCAGTCTTGGCATCCAGGTTCGTGCCGAGAGTCCGGAAGTGGGTGAGAACGCCAGCGATCACATGTTATTGCAGACCAAGCTTCGCCTTCGGGGCCTTCAGTCCCTCAATGGCACGGACAGGGGGATGCGGGCGCTTTCCAGCGGACTTCGTTATCTCCTTGCCCGGAGTGGGCCATTAAGCCGTACTCCTTCTGAACTGATCGGCTTTGTCAGGTTGTTCGGCACGGAGGGGCCACAGGACCTTGAAATCTACAGCAATGCCATGACCTATCAGTTCAAGCAGGTGCGAGGTCAGTTGAAGGCGGTTCTGGACACTGCGCCGGGCATGAGCTTCAATTGCTATCAGAGCTATCCGCGTAGCAAGGGCCACGTTCATCTGACAGCGACCGGAGAGCCTTCTTTAGTGGCCAACTACCTAACCGACGACTTTGACCGCAAAGTCGTCGTTGCCGCCCTGAGGTTGCTCCGCACGATTAACAGCTTATCTCCCTTGGCCGACCATGTAGTTCACGAAATCGCTCCCGGCAAAGAAGTGAGTAACGGGGAAGACGAACTGCTGGATTACGCCGCGAGGACTGGCGCCACGGCTTTTCATCTGTGCGGGACCTGCCGGATGGGCAGCGACGAGGCTTCGGTCGTCGACGAAAGATTGCGTGTCCGAGGTGTGCGAAGGCTCCGCGTCGCCGACGCCTCGATCATGCCTGCAATTATCGGCACCCACACCAACGCCCCGGCGATGATGATAGGCGAGAGAGCTGCAGCCTTTATTCGTGATCGTAGTTAGTCTGCCCCTATGATTCTTACAATCTATCCCAATGGCTGGGTGGTCGGCTTCCATTCGGCACGCTCAGCGATCTATGGGCGGCCTCCAGTCGAATTGACCGAAGCCGACTTCATCCGCCTCGCGGCAATGCTGATAGCGCCGTCTTCCTATGATCTCGCTCGAAGCGACGCCAAGCTCTACAAACGCGCGGCCCGCATCCCGCGTCTTGCAGACGGAGCGTGCCCGCCTGCGGGCTTTTCGGACGTTTGGCTCGACGCGTGCCGACAGTGATCCTCGGGTGTTGATTGGGTTTTGAGGGAAGGAACGATGGAGGAAACGCGGGAACTCAATAACGTCTGGTAATGCAGAGCAGTATGGCGATAGCCGCAATCTTGCGGCTCGCGCTCGCCTGAACAGCGAATATACGATTGCCGAAACGGGTTGGTTTCCTTGGGTCGCAAGACAGCTTCCCCTCAAGCCCGGTCACGCGTCCTGGATACCGGATGCGGACCTGGCTGGTTTTGGGCTGCCGCCGCAAACGACCTGGCGGAAAGCCTACATCTCACGCTCTCCGATCTTTCTCCCGGGATGGTGCAGGAGGCCGTTGAGCGATGCGGAACCCTGCCACTTGCATCGGTCACGGGCCAGCAGGCCGAAGCGGCGGCCTTGCCTTTTGAAGACGGCACCTTCGATGCCGTGATCGCCATGCACATGCTCTATCATCTGCCCGAATCCTGGCTCCAGCCGCTTTCCTTAATCGTGCTGCATGCGCGCAGGAAGGTGCCCTTCCTAAAGCGCTACCAAATTGGCGTCGAAGCGACATTGATATTGGAGCGGATTGCGTGATTGAAGGGTCCAGCGAGCGCAGATCGTTCGAACATCTCCCCGCTCAAAGCTGCCTCCAAATGGCAGCCTTGAGTCAAAAATTGGTTTCCGCAGTCAACCTTTGTCCACGAGCGTTAGAGCTGTTGTCCCGCGTCGGGAGCTGGGCACCCGGCGCCTGCATCGTTACGGTCATGAATCTGTTGGCCTCAGAGAGCTTTTTCTAGGTTGGGCAGCACCTCGAAGAGATCGCCGACGAGGCCGTAGTCGGCAATCTGGAAGATCGGCGCGTCCTCGTCCTTGTTGATGGCAACGATGACTTTCGAATCCTTCATGCCGGCGAGGTGCTGGATGGCTCCGGAGATGCCGCAGGCGATGTAAAGTTGCGGTGCGACGACCTTGCCGGTCTGTCCGACCTGCCAGTCGTTAGGGGCATAGCCTGCATCGACGGCAGCGCGCGAGGCGCCGATGGCTGCACCCAGCTTGTCCGCGACCGGCAGGATGACTTGCTTGAACTTCTCAGCAGAACCGAGCGCACGTCCGCCGGAGATGATGATCCTGGCGGAGGTGAGGTCCGGACGGTCGGAGGTCGACAATGCATCCTTGATGAAGGTCGAAAGGTTGGAAGAAAAAGCTGCCGTCGAGATTTCCTCGACGGCAGCAGCTGGGCCTTGGGAGGCCGAGGAAAAGGAAGCCGTGCGCACGGTGATGACCTTCTTGGCATCGGTTGCCTGAACGGTCTGGATGGCGTTGCCGGCATAGATCGGGCGCTTGAAAGTATCGGCGGAGACGACTTCGATGATCTCGGAGATCTGTGGAACATCGAGAAGGGCGGCGACGCGCGGCAGGACGTTCTTGCCGTTCGAGGTCGCGGCCGCGATGATCGTGTCGTAGCTGCCTGCGAGCGAAACGATCAGGTCGGAGAGCGGTTCTGCCAGATTGTTGGCGAGCGCGTCGCTTTCGGCGAGTAGGACCTTGGAGACGCCTGAGAGCTTGGCGGCCGCATCAGCAGCAGCCTTGGCGCCTTTGCCGGCGACCAGCACATGAACGTCGCCGCCAATCTTGGAAGCGACTGTCAGTACCTTGCCGGTCTGGTCAGAAAGGGTTGCGTTGTCGTGGTCAGCCAGAAGAAGAATGGCCATGGTCGTAAATCCTTTCTCGAACCCTAGAGGACGCCAGCTTCGACTTTAAGCTTTTCGACAAGCTCGGCGACCGACTTGACCTTGACGCCAGCCTTGCGGCCGGACGGCTCTTCGGTCTTCAGCACCTTCAGCCGAGCCGTTGTGTCAACGCCGAAATCAGCCGGGCTCTTCCTGTCGAGCGGCTTCTTCTTTGCCTTCATGATGTTCGGCAGCGAGGCATAGCGCGGCTCGTTGAGGCGAAGGTCGGTGGTGACGACAGCCGGGAGCTTGACGTCGATCGTCTGCAGACCACCATCGACTTCGCGAGTGATTTGCGCCTTGCCATCTCCCATCTCGATTTTCGAGGCAAAGGTTGCCTGGGGCCTGCCGAGCAAGGCCGCCAGCATCTGACCGGTCTGATTGCTGTCGTCATCGATCGCTTGCTTGCCGACGATAATCAGGCCCGGCTGTTCGGCGTCTGCAACACCCTTCAGGATTTTGGCGACGGCGAGCGGCTCAACTGCATCGTCGGTCTCGACCAGGATGGCGCGATCCGCACCCATGGCGAGCGCGGTGCGCAATGTTTCTTCCGCCTTGGCCGGACCGATCGAGACGACGACCACCTCCTCGGCCTGGCCGGCGTCCTTCAGCCGCAGCGCCTCTTCGACAGAGATTTCATCGAACGGATTCATCGACAGCTTGACGTTGGCGAGGTCTACGCCCAATCCATCCGGTTTGACGCGGATCTTCACGTTATAATCAACCACCCTCTTCACCGGGACGAGAATTTTCATGGCTTGGGTTCGTCTCCACCACAAGTATCTAAAACAAAAACTTCAAACCGGAGTCTGTTGTCACCCTATTTCAGAGGTGTCGCTACTCTCCGCAGCGAGGTCCTTTTCCTCGCTTAAACACAGGCAGAACGCCCGATGATGAAAAACGCTCTTAGCCGGGTAAAGGTTTCTGCCCCGCTGTCCAGCTAGGACCATCGTAATGATTTAGGTCCGGGAAGCGACGCGCGAGATCGAAGGTGGACATCCAGGCGGGATACCGTATCGGCTCGGCACTCACTGCGTCGAGCCGCGCTATATCCTCCGCTTCGAGATCAAGGTCGACAGCTCCCATATTTTCAACAAGCTGCGTTTCGGTTCTGGCCCCCACGATGACGCTTGTGACTGCCGGGCGGGTCAGGAGCCAAGCGAGTGCAACTCGTGAGATGGACACCTCATATCGGTTGGCTATATGCTTCAGAACGGTAATTATCTCGGAAGCCTTATTTTCGTCGACTGGTGGAAATTGGTTGACTACTCCTCTCTTGCCACGCCGAGATTCTGGAATTGCCTGACCGGTTGCAATCCGGTCGGACAAAAGGCCGCCGCCCAACGGGCTCCAGCACATCATGCCAACGCCTTGATCCAACATTGCCGGCACAAGTTCGTCCTCGACGCCGCGGCCAACAAGCGAGTAGTAGGCCTGAACCGAACAAAAGCGAGCCAGCCGCTCCTTATCGGAAACACCTAGTGCTTTCATCAGCTGCCATGCCGCCAGATTGGACGCCCCGATGTAGCGAACCTTACCCTGTCGAACTGCGTCGTCCAATGCCCGCAGGGTTTCCGCAATTGGCGTAAGCCGATCCCATCTGTGTATCTGGTAAAGGTCGATGTAGTCCGTGCGCAGACGCTTCAGGCTGTCTTCCAGCGACTGCATGATATGTAACCGGGATAGCCCAACGTCGTTCGGTCCCTGCCCCGTCCGCACATGAACCTTGCTTGCAAGCACAACGTTTCTTCGGCGGCCAAGAAGGATTTCGCCAAGAATCTCTTCAGACTGCCCATCTGTATAAACGTCTGCCGTGTCGACGAAATTTATGCCGCTGTCCAAGGCACGACCGACAATCCGCTCAGCCTGCTGCCTGTCTACACCGGCGATCCCGTTGCTGGAATCGAAGCTGCCGCCAAACGTCATCGTCCCGAGGCAAAGTCTGGAAACAAAGACCCCGGTCTGGCCGAGTACACTGTATTGCATGGTTTCTCAGCACTCCATGACAAGATAATTCAGCTACGCCTCGGCTAGATCGGTCGGACGCGATGGGTAGTAACGATATCCTTGTACGCGCTGCGCAACAGCATAAGGTCGGCATTGTGTACCACCAGGTCTGCATCCTCGGAGTTGAATTGAACGGTCATGACGAGCTTTCCCGCTGCCTTCGCTGCATTCTTGACGGACTTCGCCGCCTGCAGGACTTCCGGTGAATCCAGCGCGCACCCCTTATCCTGCGCAAAATCAACGCGCCCGAAGAATGCCATATCTATACCATCGACGGCCATGATCTCATCAATACAATCCAGGCCCTGAACAGTCTCAAGCAGCGGTATGGCCAGAACGTTGGCGTTGTTCGTCTGCCTGTAGTCGTCCCAGTTGTCATAGCTGAAACCTGCGCCCAATACGGTAGGGCAGGCGCCGCGCCCCCCAGGAGCGTAGCGTACGGCGAGAGCGAGCCTCTGGGCGTCGTCTACTGATTGCACTTTGGGTGCGATTACTCCGTCCGCCCCGGCGTCCATGGCCGCCTGAATTAAGGTGGGGCGGTTCTCGAGCACCCTAACGAAGGCGATCATGCCACAAGACCGCGCGGCCAAAACATGGCGCGAAACGGTCTCTATGGTCAACGGACCATGCTCCATGTCGATGACCACGAAGTCGAGCCCCACTGAGCCGGCAATGGCCGTAGTCATGGGATCGACCGACATCACCATCGTTCCCATAGCCTGTCTTCCCAGCTCTCGCATCTGCTCAATACGTGTTCTAGCTGAACTCGTCATTTTAGGATCCTTTTATCATCAACCAAGACAACTCGTATCAGTCCCGACCTAGAAAGAACTTTTTGACGTCGGGGATCAGAAATTCAGGTTGTTCGAGTGCCGGAAAGTGGCCCCCTCGGGGCATTTCAGTCCAGTGCACAATGTTGTAAAATCGTTCCATCTGCCTGCGGGACGCGCGGTTGATCTCTTTGGGGAACACGCCCATCCCTGTAGGAACTGCGGTCGGCGTGTTTATAGGTCCGGCAGATCCCGCCAGAGTGACCGATTCCCGATAAAGCCTTATGGAAGAGCCAATCGTATTAGTAAGCCAGTAGGACGTGATATTGTCGAGAATGTCCTCGCGGCTCAGGACGGTTTCCAGATTTCCATCGCAGTCTGTCCATGCACGCATTTTCTCAACGATCCAGCCCGCAAGGCCTGAAGGAGAGTCGCTGAGTGCATAGGCCAAGCTCTGCGGCTTTGTCGCCTGGATGAAAATATAACCGACTTCTGTAGAACGATAGCGTTCGCGCTCCGAAGCGATTTGCTGTTCCTGTTCGGTCGGCTGTTCAGCAGCGGCGATCGGAGGAACGTTGGCCATAGTGAGATAAAGCCCCGAAATTCGATCCGGATGCAATGTGGCCATATGTGAAGCAATCAGGGATCCCCAGTCCCCGCCCATCAACCCATATCGATCATAGCCGAGCCGTTGCATGAGGACAGCCATTGCGGCTGCGATACGGCTGACGTCCCATCCCGGACTTGTTGTTGGACCGCTCCATCCGTAGCCTGGAAGCGAAGGGATCACGACGTCAAAAGCCTCGTGAACGCTTCCGCCGTACGCCGCCGGATCGATAAGCGGGTTTATGATCTTAGTGAATTCGAAGACAGAACTCGGCCACCCATGCAGTAGCATCAGCGGCCGGCCAGTACCTGTCGCTGACTTCACGTGCAGGAAATGAATCTGTTGGCCATCAACGATCGTGGTAAATTGCGGCCATTGGTTCAACGCTGACTCAGCGCGGAACCAGTCGTATTCATTCTGCCAATAGGCACATAAATCCTGCAAATAGCCGAGGTCGGTGCCACTTGACCATCCATCGCCGTCTATCGAGGTGGGCCAGCGGGTCTGTGAGAGCCGACGTCGAAGATCCGCAAGATCGTCAGGATCGGTCGTTATCTTATAGGGTATGATGCTCATGCCACGCCCAATTCGGCATCCAACCGCTTGATTTTGCCCAGACGGTCCCAATTCTGCGTAATCTTGTTGCGGGTTTCCTCTGCAAAAATCCAATCCATACCTCGCAACATGCCGGTGGTTTCAGCGAATTTGGTCATGATCCCCAAATCTTCGGTGCAAAGCGCCATCAGCCTGTCCATGTAGTCGTTGCGCTCCGTGCGCTGCACTTGCTGTGGCTCCCCGTTTAGCTCGACACCTGGAATTTGCAGATCAGCGCCTGTTGAAAGTGCCCAGCACTGCTGCAGCACGTTGTCGTGCAGGCACTGTTGGAAGTGCGCGGCAAAGCCGCGAAGGTCCTGGCCATTCTTTTTGAACCACGCGGGTAATTCGCTGGAGAGCAACAAGGCCCCCTGCGCCGCTGATGCCATTCCCTGGCCATAAACCGGATTAAATGCCGCGACAGCATCCCCGAGCGCGATGAAGTTCTCGGGTCGTGTAGCCAAACCAGAGAAATCGCGCATACGATTGGTCGTCGTCCGCCAGGAAACCGGGGGCTCGATCATTTGACCTGCCTCCAGAAGGTCCGTGAACTCCCCTCGACCAAAGCTCCCGAGGAAATCGCGATATCCTGCTTCATCGCTCGGCGGCAGGTCGCCTCCGCATCCCTGTGCAGTCAGAACCCATACGCCACCTTCTTGCCTCCACATCGCTGCACCCCGCGTAGCCTGCGGCCCCTCGCCCGTAACTGTCGGCGACACATAAAGAACCTCAAAATCCGGGTTCCAGCTCGGGTCCGGTTTGATATAGGCAGACGTGTAGCCCCACTTTGCGTCGATCGTCGTTTCTACCGGGGCAGGATAACCCATGTCTTCAAACCATTTCGGCGCCAGGGACGACCGGCCGCTGGTGTCGATCACGAGGTCGGCCATTATCGTCCGCGAGTTGCGTTCGGCATCTACCACCTCCACGCCAACGACGATTCCGTCCTGAGCTACAAGGCCCGTCACAGTCGTACGCTCAATGATTTCCACATTGTGGAGTTCACGCGTGCGTGCCCGCATTCGCCATTCCAGGAAGGTTCGCGTCGCAAGCAGGTTCCTGTGTTCGGACGGCCCTCGCTTTAAGAACCCGAACTTGGACAAATAGGCAATATCCTGGGTCCTATCGATAAGCTGCGCTCCCAATTCGACCGCCTGCTGGCTAAAGCCTGGAAATAGCTTTTCGATAAATACTCTGCCGCCAATTGTCAGCGCATGAAATTGATGGCCATGCGGCGTGCCTTTGCGGCGCCGCGGCTCTGAGGGCAGTTCATCTCTGTCCAGAACAATGACTCGCTCAAAGCTACCGCTCAGCGCAGCTGCTGCAACTGACCCGCCAATGCTTCCGCCGATGATCACGGCGGTTCCAACGGGGCGTCCTTCGTATTTCTGTTGATCCATATTCTTAGCCTCCTACCATTGCTTGGCCGTGTTGCTGCGGCCCTGTCTTTCTGACGCGCAAGCTTCGTGCCATTTATCCAGGCAACATCTATGTCGGGTGTGCCCCTGCTCTCATGCCGATGTACAGACAGCCTGTATGTCTGGCCAATACGGCTACCGGTTCATATTTTCTTCCAGTTGGAATGCCGTATGCGGTCAGATCGAAGACCCAGGCGTGCGGACAGATAGCTGCGTCCTGTTTTTCCGCTGCGGTGTTTGGGCGCGCTATTGTTTTTCAGCCGTAGGCCGTAGTCTCGGCGGAAAAAAGATTTACTTGGCCGCCATTGCCCTGGTCTGGATCCAACACACACAGGAGCCGGGATAACCGACCAACCCAATGGCCAAAGAGTGGGCCCGTCTGAGACATACGTGGCTGCTGCTTGATTTGCAGTTCCCAAAAGACGTTGATAAGCTGGTACTTCAGACAGCATACGTCACTTGGCTTCGCTCAATATTCCGCGCCTTTTGTTCGGCAAATATGACCACTACTGCTCCAAACATGAGAACCACGGACATAACGTAAAATCCGCTATTCTGATTCGATGTGAGATCCGCTAGCCATCCGGTAACGGTCGGACTTACGAAACCAGCGAATGCACCCATTGAATTGACGAGGGCGATTGCCGCGTAGGCTCCAGAGCCCGCAAAGACTCGGGTGACAATCGGAATAAAAAGATTAGCTCCTACCTGACCCGCGAGAGCCACCATACTGAGGCAAGCGATTGTCGAAAATGGACCGATCGCGAATGTGATGCTGATGCACCCTACCGCGCCGATCAGTGCAGCTGCTGCTGCAAGCGGCGCACTACGGCCCGTTCGCCCGGCAAGAATGGCTGCCGCGAAAGCACAAAGAACTCCAACAAACATTGGAATGCCAGTGATCAAAGAGCTTTGTAAGGTAGTGAAATGTGTGTCAAACTGTTGTTGGAAGCCAAGAACGATGGTTGGGGCCCAAACCGTTATCGTATAGGTTGCGTAGAACATCGCGAAAAAACCAGTCCCCATCACCCACGGACGCCAGTCTTTGATTACCTGCCAGAATGACACTGAAGGAACATTCGCCTCCTCAGCATCGGCATCCAAAATCGCCTGGTAGCGGGCCTTTTCGGTCGACGTTAACCACCGAGCCTCGGCCGGACTTTCGACGATGAACAATCTTGCGGGTATTGCCGCGACTACCGCCAGGACACCCAGGACGAAAAGAAGGAAGCGCCATCCTGGAAAGCTTGAAATAGCCAGATTGTTACCGCCTTCGACAAGGAGCCCTGAGATAGTAGGGCCAAGTACCGAGGCAACCCCGAGTAAAGCGCTGTAGATGACGAGAACCAACGGGCGGTAGGTGCGGATAAACCAATTTGAGAACAGATAGTATACGGCGGGCGTGAAGCCGGCCTCCGCAACCCCGAGCATGAAGCGCCCTATAAGCATCAACTCGAAATTGGGAGCAAATGCTGTCAGGCACTGAATTACTCCCCAGGTTAACATCACTCGCACGATCCAGCGACGGGGTCCCCATTTCGTAACAAAGCCTGCTGAAGGAATCTCGAAAAGCACATATCCGATCGTAAAGATTCCGACGACGAAGCCAAAGGCGGTCGCCGTAAGGGAAAGATCCTGGTTCATGCCGTGAGGCCCGGCAAACGCCACCGATATCCGATCCAGGTACGCAACAAGCCCAAGCGATCCGAGCAGTAGACCAACATGCAGGATTGCTTTTCGGGAAAGCCGCTGAGTTTCGCTAGTACCCCCCGCAAGAGATGCGTCGGCCATGGCCTTCTCCTTATCGAAGTTTTGCTGATTTTACTTGCTGTCGAGCTCGTTGCGGTCGATCAAGCAAGTGGGATGTCGGCATCCGCCAGTTCTGGCAGAGTGCGATTCAACGGCTGCATTACGATTTTACGACCTTGCACGTAATCTTTCGGACGATTGACGCAATCGATAGCAATGACTTGGTTGGACTTCAGGTAGAGAACAGCAAAGCTCCGCTCTGAGGGGCTGCCCCTCACGATAGTCCTGTCGTATCCGGTCGATAGACCAACCGTCTGCAATCTGACATCGTACTGGTTCGACCAGAACCACGGAAGGGCATCATACAGAACATCCTCCTCGAGGATTCGGCGAGCAACTATGGTTGCCTGGTCGTTGGCATTCTGCACGGATTCCAGACGAACCACCGCACCGTTGGCATAGCCGTTAGGGTGCGCGGCACAGTCACCTACAGCAAACACATCCGGCAAACTTGTCTGGCAGCACTTATCAACGAGCACCCCATTCGTTACCGTGGCCCCTGCCTCCTGCAATGGTCCAACGGATGGAATAATGCCAATACCGACTATAACCATATCAGCTTGCAAGATCGTGCCATCATCCAGAACGACCGCGTTGACCCGTTCGTTTCCCCGCAAAGAAACCACGCGCGCATTTGTGCGAATATCCACGCCATGCGCGCGATGCTCGTCTTCGAAGAATTGTGAAAGCTCCGCTCCAGCAACACGTGCCAACACGCGCTCCATAGCTTCTAGTACTGTGACCCTCTTGCCCAGCTTGCTAAGAACCGCAGCTGCCTCAAGGCCAATATAACCACCTCCGACAATCACAACATCCTCGACCGAGCGCAGTTGCGTCCTTATCGATTCCACATCCGCGCGCGCTCTCACACAATGCACACCTGGAAGATTCCAACCTTCACAATTCAGTGGACGCGCGTGCCCGCCAGCTGCCCAAACCAGCTTTCCGTAGCCTATTTGGGAACGGTCATCGAGTTCCACGAGATGAGTTCGGGGATTAACCGCCACCACGCGCTGCCCGCCCAGCAAGGTTATCGAATTATCTCGCCAGTACGCGGTAGGTCGCAACAGTAATTGCTCGAAGGGCTTTTCGTCGGCAAGATATGCCTTGGACAGTGGCGGTCGTTCATACGGCAGTTCCCGCTCCTCGCCAATAATGGCAATGCTCCCCGAAAATTGTCGCTGGCGCAAGGCAATTGCGGTCTGCGCCCCCGCGTGACCGCTGCCCACAATGACGATATCGTATCTGTCGTTCATCTCGTTTCCTTAAGGCACTACAATCGGACCCAGCGTGCCTCCGCCGGTTCGATTCAGCGTTCCATAACCAATTTTGGGTTCCCGCTGGCAGGCTGCGATTTCACCACCCCCTTGCTCGACAATTTGATACCCGCTTGTTGCCTGTCCCAGGTTGCCCGGCTGCGCTCAAGTTTGCGGAGCTCTCCTTTGGCGACTTTGTGATTGGGCGTGCGCGGCAGCTGATCAATGAATTCAATATATCGAGGGACCATGAAATGAGGCATGCGGCCGACAAGAAAGTCGAACAGTTCCTCATGACGCACTTCCATCCCGGGTTTCTTCACGACATAGGCAAAAACGTCATCTTCCATTTCAGTCGAAGGAACGCCAATGATGGCGCTCTCGGAGACAGCAGGATGCTGGTTAATCTCCGCCTCCACCTCGATCGATGAGATGTTTTCACCACGCCGACGCAGCGCATCCTTGTTTCGGTCGACAAAGTGATAGTTGCCCTCGGCATCGATTTTGAACAGGTCGCCGGTATGGAACCAGCCATCTGTCCACGCTTCTGCCGTGGCTTCCGGCATATTCAGATAGCCTCGGGTTATCACAGCTGGCCCCGTGTACCGGACGACGAGTTCGCCAATTGTGCCTTGGGAAACGTCAAAGCCATCGGCATCCACCAGACGGAGTTGCCAATCGGCTGATGCCGCCACGCCGGCACGATTCATGTTGTTTGTCCCGGCATCCGTCCTAAGCGGGCCAGGCACTTCCGACATCGCATATCCCGTAAAGAGTTCAACGTCGAAGCGTTTGCTGAACTCCTCGGTCTCAGGGATATAAGGCACCAGACACGCGACCCTGATTGAATTATCGGCATCGTCCGGCCCTGCAGGCTGACGAAACAGAAAACGAGCCATGGCAGCCATAAAGGTACATGTTGTCGCACCCATACGCTTGACCGCCGGCCAGAAATCCTCGGTGCGGAACCGCTCGACCACGGCAATGGAACCGCCCCGCACCAACATGGTGTAGAGCCAACCGGTGCCTCCGACATGGAACATCGGCAGGCACAGAAAGCAGCGATCAGCGTCATTCAGTTCCCTGCCATACCAATCGGCATAAATCTCGTGGTGAGCGTAAGAGCATCGCACGGCCTTGGAAGGGCCGGTTGTACCGGAGGTGTAGATGTAGACCATATCGTCGACGGGTTTACGCGCGCAGTTCGAGGGAGGTTCGGTGGCCTCACTGGACGGTAACTCCTGCCAGGCGATATGATCGACGGCGAGGGTGTGGGGGGGCATATCGCCGACGACCACCACGGTCTTGATGTGGGGCAGATCGAGACCGACAAGCCGATCGTAAAGGTCGGCATGGATTACCAGCACTTCCGCCCGAGGCAAGTTCAAGGCGTGCTGCAGAATAGCGCCTCGGTAGGCGACATTGATGGGCGCATAGACGGCCCCGGCCGCATTAGAACCAAAGAAGACGAGAACAGCCTCCTCACCGTTCGGCAGAAAGGAGAGCACTGGCTGGCCCGGTTTGACACCAAGCTTCGCTAAAGCGCCACCTACACGCCAAGATAAGTTGAGCGCATCGCGATAACTCCATTGTGTGCCGGACTCAAACAGAGCAAAGATCTTGTCCGGCGTTCGCTCGGTCCATTTACGAAGGAGCGTTTGCGTCATGAATTCCTCCCAAAATATTCTCAGTGAAGGCGGTTCAGGCCTTCTCGAACCACGCCACTGGGCGACGCTCGATTTCCTCGGCAGTGACTGACTTGAACTGAACCGCCATATCGCACTTATAAGACGAGAACTCGCCGTCTGCGTCCGCCGGCAGCCGAACCATAAGCTGCGGACCCTCGTCGAGTTTCACGATGCCGATACCGTAAGGGGTATCCTCGGCAAAGGCTTTGGGCGAGGCTGCCCTCACCACCGTATAGCTTAGCAAGGCGCCTTTACCGGAGACGCGGACCCAAGAGAGATCCGATGAATAGCAATGGGGGCACCGCGCGCGGGGATACATATTGAGTTCTCTGCACGAGTCACATTTCTGAACGTGCATTTCGCCGTTGGTGAGGTGTTGCTGATATTCTGACTGAAGCGACATCTGATCGTCCCTGTTAAGCTACACGTTCCATCAGCAGCACCTGGGCATCGCTGTAGCTGCCCCCGGTACCCCCGACGATTCCACGTTCCGCACCCTTGATCTGCCTTTCCGGCGGCGCTTCATGCATCAGCTGCCGCACACCCTCCACCAACAGCGCCAATCCACCGCCGATACCGATATGACCGGCGCCGATAAGACCGCCATTGGTGTTGACGGGGAAGCGCCCGCCCGGAGAAAACTCCTTGTTGGCAAACATCCGGGCCGCCTCCCCCTTTGGAGCCAACCCCAAACCCTCAAGGCCCACCGTGAGCACGCTGGGATATGAGTCGTAGACCTGGGCGAAGTCGGCGTCTGCTGCATTCCAGCGCACTTTTGCGAAAGCGCGTTCTGCTGCCTTGGGCCAGCCGAGTGTCCCGAGATCCCTTTCCTGACCTATACTGAAATGCGTCACCGAACCGCCGCCACCCACGATCTCAATGACGGGTCGCTTCAGTTCCCTGGCCCGTTCTGACGTCGTCATGACAAATCCGACACCACCGTCCGCCATCATAGGGCATTCGAAACTGTGCAAAGGATCGGCCACCATGCGTGAGCTCAAAACCTTTTCAACTGTAAGCTTCTTGTCACGCCAGGCCCCATTGGGATTGAGGTTGCCCCATTCGCGCAATGCCACGGTAACCGCAGCCATTTCCTCTGGCGTCGATTTGCTTTCATGCATGTAGCGTTGCATCAAAAGCCCACCGATAGCGTTGAAGGACAGGCCCGCAGGCTTCTCCCACTCCCGCGGAATGCCGTTATGGGTAAGCATTTCCACCATTTCTTCAACGGGCAGCGTTGCCCAACGTTCTGCCTGCAGAACCAAAACCGTCTCGGCTTCCCCCGACTCGATGAAGCTCGACGCGACGCGGGCCAGATTATCACTGGTCGAGCCGCCCGAATGGACGAGCATGTTGGTCGTCAGATTGCCAAGGACCCCAAATTCCTCGGCAAAGCGCGAGAAGATCAGGTCTGCCTGTGCGTCCGAGGAAAACATCGGCGCGCCGAACAGGATTACATCGACATCCATTGGAGTAAGACCGGCATTTTTAAGCGCAAGCAACGCAACGTCGGTGAGGTCGCCCATGAATGTCCGATCGGCGAACCGGCCTGATTCAAGCTCGCCGATACCGACGAACGCAGCCTTGCGGTCATGTTTAGCCATGGGCCTGCTCCGAGTTGCGGCGCTTGGCCAACATCACCATGTTATAGGTCATCACTTCCTCGTCCTTCTGATTGAGTACGCTATAGGCGACAGTGAGCTTGCCGAGATTGGGACGCTTCCATTCGTCCAGCCCCACCACTTCGGCGCGAACACGCAAGGTATCGCCGGGGCGAACCGGCCGAAGGGCGCGCATATTCTGGCATTCAAGCATGTTCTGGATGGCCATTCCGTAATAGCCGGACTGGTACATTAGCCCCGACGAAATCGAGAAGGTCAGCGGACCATGCGCTATCCGGCCACCAAACGGCGTTTTTTTTGCATATTCTTCGTCGACGTGTAGCGGGAAGAAATCTCCCGTTAGCCCGGCGAATGCGGAAATATCCGAAGCTTCGATTGTCCTGCCGTCGGTGACGGTAACCTCCCCCAAGGAGAAGTCCTCGAATGCCCTTTGCAGCTTCTGCGCCTGGTTCAACCTGTCGCTCATTATATTTGTTGCTCCACCACTTAAATTGTCTCGCCTCAGGCACACATGACCGTTTGACGAACGTCACGAAGGTCCGGCGCAAATCGCGTGCCAATTCGTCCTGTTTAGCACCATTCTTTCGTCAGCGGTGCCCGTCACTCCTTTGAGGAATGGTATGGGCAACAAGATATGTCGTCATAGAGGACATCAGACGCTTATCGTGACTTAATCGCAGACAGTTCGGCGCGACATATTTTTACCATCGGGCGATTGCGTAACACTCCGATCGATGAAATCGATGTTCTGCTGCGTGGCACGGAGTTTGCGAGTACTCCGGGAAAGACAAAGCCCGTTTGGCGGCTGATAGTATTGGGAGGAACGAAGATGACATTTAATCACGGGTCGATCGTTCAGGCGAGCGCCTGACATGATTCTTCAGCAACTTCTCAATGGTATAACCACCGGTGCGGTCTACACGCTGTTCGCGCTCGGATTCACGATTGTGTTCGGAACACAACGCATTTTGAATCTCGCACATGGCGCGGTCTTCATGGCGGGCGCATTCATCGGCTATTACGCAACCCGCATTGGCCTCTCGTTCGTGCCTGCCGTACTCCTCGCTATGGCGGGGTCCGCTTTGATAGCCTGTCTGACTGACCTGATCGCGTTTCGAAGACTCCGTGCCATGGGACAAATCGAGTTTGGCGCAATCATCTCATCGATCGGTGTCGGCCTGATCCTGACCAGCCTTGGCCAGTCGATCTCCAAGACCAAGGTGCTTGTCTACCCATTCGATCTGGTGCCCAACGAGTATTTCAACGTGCTCGGGGTAAGGATTTCATTGCTCCAGATCGTCACTGTCGCGTCCGTAGCGGTGATTTTAGCGCTTGTCGTTCTTCTTATCTACAGAACGAGCCTCGGACGTCAGATCCGGGCCACAGCCGGCAACGAAAGGGCTGCCGTCCTGCTCGGTGTCAATCCAACCCGGGTTTATCTGATCGTCTTCGCCATATCGGGAGCTCTTGCCGGATACGCGGGCGTTCTCATCGGCCTGTTGTTCAATTCCGTGCATTTCATGATGGGCGATCCATATCTGCTGAAAGCGTTCGTCATCGTCGTTCTAGGCGGATTGGGCAGCGTCTATGGTGCCGTGGTAGCTGGCTTCCTGCTCGGTATTGTCCAGGCATTTTCCATCGCTTACTTCACCGGCAGTCTCGCCGACATCATCTTCTATTCATTGGTGTTCGTAATCCTGATTGTCCGCCCCGGGGGATTGTTCGGAAACACCGGCGCCACCGTCAAAGTGGGGCGCATCTGATGGCCAGCTTCTTTTCAATCTACGAAGCCCAATTCCAGCTCTTCCTGATTGGCGTCGGGTTCGCCTATAGCCAGCAAATTGTGCTGCGCGCTGGCGTGTTCTCTATCGCAACAGCGGGTTTTGCATCGATAGGTGCTTATGCTGCGGCGATATTTGTGACGAGGTACGCGCTGCACCCGGTTCTGGCCATCGGAATTGCGGCCGCTCTTGGCGGCTTTGTTGGAGCTGTGCTTTCCATCCCCCTCGTGCGGCTTCGCGGTGTCTATCAGGCGATCGCAACGCTCGCCTTTGTTCAGGTCGTCATGGCCTTCGCGTTCTATGCCGAGCCATTGACCGGGGGCGCGCTCGGTATCAACAGAATTCCGCAGGTGGTCAAAACCTGGCACCTGTTGCTCGCTGTTGGCGTAACGATGTATCTGACATTCTCGATCGCTCATTCCGGAATGGGCCGTGCGTTCGATGCAATCCGCCAAAACGAAATGGTGGCCGCGACGCTCGGTGTCTCGATTGTTCGATACCAGACCATCGCCTTCGTGATCAGTGGGCTGTTGGGCGGTCTGTTTGGCGGGTTTCTCGCGCTTCAGTCATTCAGTGTTACGCCCGAGCATTTCGGCTTCGCGTTTCTCACCGCGGTACTCGCATATATCGTTCTGGGCGGACGCAACTCAGTTCTTGGACCGCTTGTAGGCTGCGCCATATTGTCGGCGCTTCCGGAAATCGCCCGTCCGTTGGCCGAGTTTCGGATGTTGGTTCAAGGCGCCCTGATGATTGTCGTCATAAACTATATGCCGATGGGCGTCGTCGACACTTTACAGATGGTCGTTCGAAGGAGCCGGGCGGCGGAAAAAACCAACAATCCAGCCAAGGTTCCCGCGCTATGACACTCGTTCTTACAAAGGTTTCCAAGCATTTTGGCGGCGTTGCGGCAGTTTCCGATGTCTCGATGGCGGTTCCCCAAGGAGCAATCACCGGCCTTATTGGTCCGAATGGAGCTGGGAAGACGACCATCGTTAATCTCATAACGGGTACTCTTGCTCTCAGTGACGGTTCGATCGCTCTCGACAACATCGCCATTGGGTCAGAGCCGCCACATCGCATCGCGGGCATGGGGATTTCCCGGACGTTTCAAAACATCCGGCTTCTCCCCGAAGCGACCGCCGTCGAAAACATCATGATCGGCTTTCACCGTCACGAGCGCTCCACTCTTGCGGCCCAGATCGTGGGATTTCCATCCAGCCGCCGCGAAACACGTGAATTGCGCGAGCGAGCCCGCAAGCTCATGGCGCGTTTCGAAATGGAGAATTTTGCCGAATTGCCTGCAGGCGGGTTAGCCTATGGGCACCAACGAAAACTAGAGATGATGCGGGCGGTTGCCAGCCAACCCGCCGTGCTGATCCTTGACGAACCTGTCGCCGGGATGAACGATGTCGAGGCATTTGAGATGGGTCGCATCTTTCAGGAGCTCGTGGCGGACGGCATGGCACTGCTGCTCATTGAGCATAATGTGCGGTTTGTCAGTGACCTCTGCAGCGAGGTTTATGTACTGGACAGCGGTAGAATGATCGCAAGTGGGACGCCACATGACGTCTTGCAGGACCCCTTGGTCCGAACAGCGTATCTGGGGACCATATAATGCTTGAAATCAATCAACTTGCCGCTACATACGACGGCATCAAAGCCCTTAAGGGCGTTTCGCTCAAAGTCCTGCCTGGCGAGATTGTCGCTCTCATCGGACCAAACGGCGCCGGTAAATCCACCCTTCTCAACTGCATTTCGGGATTAGTCCGACCGACGGAAGGCTCCATCCTGTTCCAGGCCTCGGACATAACGAAAACGCCTGCATACCGGATATCGCAACTGGGGCTGCAACACGTTCCCGAGGGACGGCAAATTCTGGTGGATCTGACGGTCGAGGAGAATCTACAGATCGGCACACTTGCACTCGGCAAAAGATTGCCGCGGCTCAGCCTCGAAGATGTGTATGGTCTCTTTCCAATTCTGAGAGAAAAGCGCCTGCAACGGTCTGGCGATCTCTCGGGTGGCCAGCAACAAATGCTCGCGATTGGACGCGCGCTTGTCGCCAATCCCGGGCTCTTGTTGCTCGACGAGCCGAGCCTGGGATTGTCGCCGCTCATCACCGACCAGGTTTTCGAGACCCTCAAGCGTTTGAACGAGACAGGTCTCACGATCCTCGTTGTCGAGCAGAACGCGTTGAGAGCGCTCACCTATACGCAACGGGCATACATCCTGGAGCGCGGCCGGGTGGTCCTGGAAGGGCCAAGCGCCGAGTTGCTGACAGATCCACGCGTCGCCGAGCACTACCTCGGCAACGCAAAGTCATCTTCTGAAAGCTCAATCACGCATTTGTAGGGAGGAAAGATATGCAAGCCTTTAAGAAGTACACTCAAGTCCTTGGCACGGCGGTGCTGACGATGCTGATCGGCAGCGCCTCGCAAGCAGCAGCGGACAACTACAATATTGCCGTGGGCAAGAGCCTTACGGGTAATCTGGCATTTATTGGGGTGCCGCAGGCCAATGCTATCCGCATGGCGGTCGACGAACTGAATGCGGAGAAGTTTCTTGGAGAAGACACGCTTTCGGTAACGGTTGAAGACGATGCGAACGATCGCGGTCAGACGATCACTTTGGTGAATAAGGCCGCCGCCGATCCTAATACGCTGATCTATCTGGGTTCGATCTGGAGTGCTCATGCCATCGCAGTTGCGCCATTGCTGAACGATCTCAAGATCCCGATGTTTGGCACGGCGCAAACCGTTGAACCGTTGAAATTGAGCGAGTGGTATTTCAAGAGCACCACTTCACCGCCGAAGTCAGTGACCACCATCGCGAAATATGCTGTCGAGAAAGCCCAGATCAAGGATCTGGCTGTGGTCTTTACCAGAGACGCCGAAAATGCCGTTGTTGGTGCCAACATTTTTCGCGACTATGCGAAGGAGCATGGCGTGAGCATCGTCTCAAACGAGAGCATTCTTGTGTCGGACACCAATTTTTCGGCCATCGCTACGAAGATCGCGTCCACCAACCCGGATGCAATCTGGATCGGGGCTTACGGTGCACAGGCTGCAAACCTGGTCGTTCAGCTGAAACGCGCTGGCGTGCGCCCTGACCTGAAAATTTTCACCACCGCCGGTCTGGGAACCGATTATCTGGAAGCCGGTGGCTCGGCCGTGGACGGAACGTATTTTTGGGGTGACTTCAACATTCAGAGCGCCGATCCGCGTATTGCCGCCTTTGTCAAAAACTACGAGGCCCGATACTCGGCTACGCCTGACAGCTGGGCTGCCGTTGGCTACACCGAAGCATTGCTTGCTGCCTATGCAATCAAGGCGTCGCTTCCCAATCCCACGCGAGAGAAGGTGCGTGATGCCATTGCGGCGATGAAGGATACGCCAACGGTGCTCGGTGCAGGATCCTGGTCATTGGATGCGGAACGTGTTCCGATTTACGAACAAAGCATCGTCATGGTCAAGGACGGCAAGTTCGAGGCAGCTCCCTGACTTGAAGCCTTCGTCCGCAGTTCTGACCCGGAAAGAAAGCTGCACAGATTGTGCGTCAAGGCAGTTTTAATCACTGTGTCGGTTTAATTGAATGGAAAGTCTATGATGCTCAATCTTACAATCACTCAGTCTGACGGCAGAAAACACGTGCTGCATGTCCAGCCAGGCACTACGATTCGCGAGGCAGCCATAGCCAATAACGTTAGTGGTGTCCCGGGGGAATGCGGAGGATGTCTCTCATGCGCCTCCTGCCATGTTTATGTTGATCTCGCTTGGATAGACAGGCTCGCCCCGATGACAAAGGACGAGGACGACATGCTGGACGGCACATTTGCGGAAAGGCTTCCCAATAGCCGCTTAGGCTGTCAAGTCGCGGTGACACCGGATCTGGACGGTCTGGCGGTTCATGTCCCCGGCCAGTAAGGGAGCTGTTGCAAAGATCGACCTGATCACGGCGTGGAGGTAGGTGACGTGAACATCCTCCACGCTTCCCGGTCGTCCTATGACGGCGTCGATAATCCATTATCAGAAAAATAGCAACGGACTGGACATCTGCGTGATCAGTCTCGGCTGCTGAAGCTTGGCATATAACTTGCGCAACATGTTTCGCCGAGAGCGTCGAAACGTGTGCAGCCAATCTCATGCCTCGTTCCGCGATCACAGAGTTAGTTAGAAAGATCGGTCGAGTAAGTGCGCATGAGACGTTAGTCCGCTCATGAAATCACAAGGCGAAAGAGAACTAGAGGCCAGAAATGGCCCGATGGGAACCCCGTATGATCATAACACACCTACAGTTCGGCCCGAAAATTGGTGACGATTTTGGCCAAGCGCGATGCGTAGATAAAATTGTTGAGACGCGCGCCTTGTGCGTCCGGAAGGACGCACGGCGCGCTCGCCAGAGATAACAGCACAACAGCACTTTGGGAGGAGTGAATGATGAAGCTGATATACGCTCTATCAGGGCAGATAATTGTGTTTGGAGGAATAATTGGTCCAGCTCAAGCACTGGACGTCCAGCCGTTTGACGTTTTGCCGGCCCCATCAGGAACTGCTGCCTGGACGACGTCGCTCTACACTGCTGCAAATCGGACCACATATTTCGATGGAGAAGAGGTTGGCGGTAATCTCAGGTCGTCTTTCGTTGGGCAGCGTCTGACGTATTTTTTCGACATTCTGGGGCAGCCCGCCATGGTCACCGGCGTTGTTCCTTACCTGGATCTGAGGGATGGAAGTATAGCCGGGAACGCGCTCAATGACACCAGTGGTATAGGCGATACGACGTTCGCGGCGACCTACTGGCTATATAGCCAGCAGGAAGCCAGGCGTCATCTGAACATTTCGGCTTATGTTGGCATTCCAACGGGCGAATATGAACCTGGAGATCCATTAAATCCTGGGAATAATCGGGCCTTCTATACACTGCAGCTTGGCGGCTCCTACGGTTTTGGATCCCAATGGCTGGTGGAAAGTGCATTGGACGTTTCTTTCTTCCAGGACAATAAGGATGTCGGTGATGCGCACAGTGTGCTGGAACAGAAGCCCACTTATGCCGCGCAGCTTTGGGTTAGCTACGCGGCGACCCCGACTTTGTCATTCTCGGCCGGTTGGGGCGGTTCGTGGGGCGGTGAGCAAAAATTGAACGGAATGTCAAATGGCTTCGATTCCGACCGTCAGCAGGTGCGCGCCGCAGTGTCGATGTGGGTCAGCCCCACACTTCATGTTCTTGGCCAGATAAATAAGGACTTCGCAGTCAAAGGCGGTTTCGAAGCGAATCCTTCCTTTCTGTTAAGGTTCACCAAGCTGTTTTAAGATGATATTGCTCTCTAACACGCCCGATAATCACGGTAACCGGCCGATTGTTACCGCGGAGATTTCGCCTTGATGCGGGCGATGAGTTCTTTGTCGTCGACAAAGCTGTCGAGGAAATCGTTCCACTCGTCGGTTGAGCGGCGAGCGTGAGAGAGCATTTGCTCCAGCTCCTCCATGCCGTCGTCTGTGAGCGCAGTGACGGACTCGTCATCCCCGGTATGGACGCTAATGATGTTACCGTAAGACAGGTTATCGTCGTTGGAGACGATTGCCTGCAGCAGCTCCGGATCTTCTTCGAGAATTTCAGCAACATATTTGATCGTACGGACGTAGGTGATTGTTGCCATCAGGCTGCCTCGGCGGAGATTGTGACGAGCGGCGACCAATTCCACGGCAGCAGATCGTCGAGTCGATTGATCTTGTGATCGTGGATACGGTCGAGCACATCGGCCAAGTAAGCCTGCGGATCGACGCCATTCATCTTTGCCGTCTCGATGATCGTCATGGCTCGAGCCAAGGTCTCCGCCCCCGTGTCGGCTCCAGCGAAGAGCCAATTGCGTCTTCCAACACCTATCGGACGCAATGCCCGCTCGGCGGCATTATTGTCGATCGCGACACGGCCGTCTTCCAGGAACCGGCAGAACGAGGACCATCGGCTCAAACCGTATCGGAAGGCCGCCGCCAGATCGCCCTTACCAGGGATGCGGGTCAGTTGCGCTTCTGCCCAGAGGCGGAAGGCTTCGACCTTTGGTTTGCTTTGCTTCAGGCGCGCGGCAAGGCGGATCTCGGCGACCTGGCCGGTGATGTCTCGTTCGATGTCATAAAGCGCGCCGATACGATCGAGAGCCTCGCGAGCAATTTCGGATTTGTTGGACGTCCATATATCGTGGAAGTCACGTCGCCAATGCGCCCAGCAGGCAGCCTCTTGGAAACGAGATGTCCCATCTGCTCCAGGCGAATAGAGCTTGCCATAGCCTTTGTAGCAGTCCGCTTGAAGAATGCCGCTTGTCTGTCTCAGGTGACGGTGGACGTGCTCTTCTTTCCAGTCTGGAGCAAAATAGTAGATTGCACCAGGTGGTGCAGCGCCCGCCCAGGGGCTTTGATCACGGACATACGCCCAGATCCTGCCTTTCTTCACGCCTTTGCCCAATCCCTTGTCTCGTAGCGAACGATCCAGCACCCGGATCGGGGTGTCGTCGGCATGGAGGAGGTCGCTGTCCATGATTGCCGCTTCGATCCGCCCGATCAAAGGCTGAAGCACCAGCATGGCGCGACCACACCAATCGACCAGCGTACTGTCAGGAATGTCGGCGCCCATGCGGGCGAAGATCTCGTTCAAGCGATACAATGGCAAATGGTCGTCGAACTTGGAGACCAGGATGTAGGCCAGAAGACCCGGCCCCGCCATGCTACCCGGTATCGGACGGCTGGGAGCCGACACCTGCACCATCTTCTCGCAGCAGCGGCAGGATTTCTTCAATCGAGCGACCTCGATGACCTTCATCTGCGCAGCGATCATGTCGGGGATTTCACTCGCGTCCTCACCGACAAGACGCAGTTCACCGCCGCATTCCGGGCAGCAAGAGCCAGGATCGAGTTCTCGGCGCTCAAGAACCGCCTTGTCCGACACGCGTGTGCGTCGGCGCATGATCTTTTCCGACGTATCTGCCAGGGGCACAACAGACGCCGCCTCATCAGCTTCATCAATAGGCGCCGTATTGCCCTCAGCGGCGGCGATCAACAGATCCTCAAGCGCCAGTTCCAACTGCTCGATTTCACGCTCGATCTTTTCGGAAGATTTGCCGAAGACCTGTTTCTTCAGCTTGGCGATGCGCAGCCGCAGCGTTTGGATCAACTGGTCATGCGCTTGCAACGTAGCCGACATCTTCGCGTTTTCCGCCTGCAAAGCGGCAATCATCGCCTTGAGAAAGGCGGGATCATCTGGAAGATTTGACGTCGCGTTTGACATGATCCTGACTATCATAAGTAAGGAGAAATTTCCATAAAAGCTAGCAGTTTCAGTGAGATAAAATCAATTGACGCGGGCCGGCGGCGCTCCCCAATCCGGACGACGCCAATCGATCCCTTCCCATAACATCGCCAGTTGGGCCGACGTCAGCCGGGCTGCCCCGTCGGCCGCCGAAGGCCATGGAAACCGCCCTTTCTGCAAGATTTTGTAATACAGGCAAAACCCCTGGCCATCAAAATAGAGCAGCTTCAAACGATCGCCACGCTTACCGCGAAATGCAAAGACCGCCCCACCCGTCGGCTTCTGGCGCAAGACATCTTGCGCAAGCGCAGCCAGGCCTTCTATTCCTTTGCGCATGTCCGTGATCCCGCACGCAAGATACACCCGAACGCCGGTCCCAGGTCCGATCATGCTGCTTCCACCGCCCTGATAAGCTGCGTCAGGGCGCCCGTGTCCACCGAACTCTCGAAACGAAGCGTGCGGCCGCAGCTCAATCGTAGCTCGATCATCCCGGAGCCGCGTTCCCTGCATTCAGGGACATCGGTCTGCACGGCATTCATATCGACAGGAATGAACAATGCATTCGCAGATAGCGAGAGCAGCCCCTTATTTTTGAGCTCGCTACGCCAAGCGTATATCTGCTGCCGCGTCACATCGTGACGATGAGCAACCTCTGTGATCGTGGCTCCAGCTTCCCCAACCGCCGTGACAATCGCGAGCTTGTCCTCGTCTCGCCAACGACGCCGCCGTTCCTGCCCAAGAACCTCAACGCGCATTGCAATCCCCACCTAAGACACGTCGTTAAGCACGTGTCTTAGTCCATTACGGCGATGGCTGGCAGGCGATGGCTGGCAGGCGGTGGCAATCGGGCGGTTACTAATCACGAGACGCAACACCAATAGTCTGGCATCGGTGGTGCACTGATATTGGATTGCGGCGTTCTTCCACGAAAGAAAATCTCACTTGCTATGGTCGGCGAAGAACCGTGGCCTATTCAAGATGTCGGCAGCAGAGGGCGTATCTTCAGGTCGAGACTGCTTTAAGCCCGTGAAAGGCCACCACATCCCTTCACACTCACGCGTGATTAGCTGCCCCCATCGATCAGGCTCTATAGCATTGGCCCGAAAATCAATGATGATTTTCGGGCCAATGCGCAGATAAAATAGTTGAGACCCGTCTTTTATGCGTCCGGAAGGACGCACGGCGATCTAGCTTGGCACTGGAATCGCCAGCTCGATAATGCCCTCAGACACTCGCACCTCGAAGCAACGTACGGGCCTTTCTGTGAGAGTGCCCGTCGGACATCCTGTGCGTAAGTCGAAGCGCACACCATGCTCTGGACAGAAAATGGCGTTCCCTCGAATTCGGCCACCTTCCAAAGCAAAGTTCTGGTGGGTGCATTCGTTGGCAACCGCGAATATGCCTTCGGTGGTTCGGCACAACAAAACCGATGTCCCAAACGCGTCAACAGCTTTGTTCGATCCTACAGGAAGGTCTGCCTCATTGAGAACGCGGAGAAACTCAGTCATTGATCCGCCTTTAACCTAAGCATCTTGAGCCTTTCCAGCGAGAACACATGGTCTGGCGCAGCATATTGGAGCTCAATGAGCCTGCCATCCGGATCGCGCCCATAGACGGCACGGATCCCGTCCGTTTCGTCAGGGACGGTTCGGTGGAAAGTCATGCCGGCCGCTACCAGGCGTTTGTAGTCGTCCTCGATATTGTCTGTATCGACGGAAAAGTGGGTGTACCCTAGGTCATTTGGATTGAGTGCTGCTGCTTCCCGTCCTTGAGGAGATGTATATTCCCAGACCTCGAGGTACATATTATTGGCTTGGAGCATGATAACTCGGCCAGCGGTCCCTTCGAGGCCAATGACGCTGTCGAAAAAATCGCTTTTGCTCCAAGCGAATTCATCGATAACTGGAGTGAATCCAAATGCCTCTCCGTAAAAGGAGCATATTCTTTCGAAATTTTTGGTATGGATTGCTATGTGATGGATGCCACGTATCATAGTATCACCTCAGAAATATTAGTAGCTGGTTTGGCGGCTATTCTGGCGCATAGCGCGTCAAATATTCATCCAGGGTTTTTTCCAGGTGTCTGATCCTGATTTCCTGCGTTTGAGCAAACTGCATCGGTACATTCGGAGCGCAGTTCATACCTTGCTGTTGCGGACCGAGGTTCGCGTAATCCTGATCATAAGTTTGTCCCAAAAGGATCGAATAATCTTTTAGAACTTCCTGAAAACTCCGATCACCCATGTCAAGCACTTCGGCTGCGGGCGGTCGCGCACCGGAAACGGGAACGTCTGCGAGCAAATAAAGATCGAAGATGCAGCTATGTGGATCATTGTTATTGGGCCGGAACCGGTAGACGGCGGGGAAAATCAGTGTGCGCCAGAGTACGAGATTCGGGAAAAGGGAATACTGTGTTGAATCAATCAGCTCAGCTTCAGGGCAGGAGGTATAGTCGCGGCCGGACTGGGCCGCGTAAACCTGGCGCATTTGCTCGGCTAGAAATGCGCGGGCAGTCATCCCTTCTGGTATGGGAGGCGCTGCCCCCAAAGCGTTTGCCTCGAAGAATTCGTCGACGATTGATTGCTCTGACAAAGTCTCCGAGATTGCAATGGCTTGTTGGCCAACTGTGATGCAAAAGCGGCTGACATGATCCCCGAAAATATCGTATTGACCGTTTTCATCGGCGGCAAACCCAGCGAATTGGGGATGCACCGAAAGCGTATGCAAACTCTCGATGAATGCCTCGATACCAAGCTTCCAGTTGCAGGGCAGAACCTTTTTGAAATGTGCTTTGATGTACTTTTCAGAGTGATCGACGTAGCCGCTCAGGTGCTGAGGAAGGACTTCAAGGAAGGATTCAAGTGAGGCAGCGTCGGGATCGGGATTGATGAACACAAATCCACCCCACAGGCCCACACGTACTTCCGATAGATGCCCAGCTTCATCCGTCATGTGCGGGAAATCCCAGCGCATGGGAACATCAATCAAATCGCCTTCAAGATTCCAGGTAAAGCCGTGAAATGGACAGCGTAGTTTGCTGATGCTGGTGTCCGCGTCGCACAACTTCATGCCGCGATGCATGCAAGTATTTCGGAACGCCCGGATTTTGAGATCGTCCCCTCGCACGACGATGAAAGAAGCTCCAGCTATTTCGTAGACATACACGTCGCCCGCTTCGGGAATTTCTTCCTCGCGGCATGCAAATTGCCACACGTGCTCCCAGAGCCCTCTCACCTCACGATCATGGAATTCCTTCGACACATAGCGGTGACGCGTGAATCTGAAGTTCAACAGTTCGGCGTCCCAGGACGGCCGAATGACGGCATCCGGCGGGACGAGCTTATCTTCAGCAAGGTTGTCCTGATATCGTGATCCGATCTGCTTGTCTTGATCAGGCCTCCGTGTCCAGCTTCTCCCTGAACGTATTGCCACCTTTTCCATAATTCCCTCCTCGAATTATTAGAGATCGAAAGAACTGCTCGCCTGCACGGTTCCATTGTGTTTGCAAGAGAGCGCCCGATAAGGATTTCGCAAAATGCGTGCCATCCCGTCGCATGACGACGTATCAGCCGCCTAATGAACATAATCAGCACGTACACACGGATGATCACGTGCTCCGTCCGGCAAATGCAGTAGAAGAGCCCATCACTGTTCACAGTGCGGGCAACATTGTCCACATCGCGGGCACCTGCATCGCATGACGAGCGTGACGCTCACATTCTTGAATCGGTTACCGGTGTCATGGTGGCTGAGCTAAAAGAAATAAGGGTAAAGCAAAAATGTCGGCGGGACTGTGGCCGCGGAAAACCTGGCAAAGAAACGGAAACTACGTGGGATCAGTCGGTCGCAAAAGAAGTTGCAGCAGACCAGACGGGTCGGAGTCGCGGTTGGTATCTACAGATTGTCAAACCGCCAGCATGAAAGCGCGGCGGCTGTTGGAGCGTGACACCGAAATCCTGACCGTCGTTTAATCACCTTACCGAAATCGCTAATGAGAACGTGCGCTGGGCAATTCTTGTCCAAGCAGGCGCGAGAAATGCCCAACGTATTGATTACTCGTAAGTTTTCATCGATGTGCTGCTCAAGTTAATCCAAAAATCAATCAAGCGATGCAATACGGGCGTCACCCCGTACTGCGGATAAAATCTCCGTGCCGAAACTTGTTGGCTGCGGCCCGTTTTCAACCACTCAAGTGGCCGCGATCTCAGCCTGGCCCGCTGGCGTGAAAGCGCGGTAGGTGTCGATTGCCTCCTGACCTGAATATTGTATCTCGAAATAGACAGGGAATTCCAGCAAGCCGAGCGAGAAGGCATCCGTTCTAATGAAAGCTTGCGTCTGTGGTGTAACCGAGGTGGGGTCGTTCAGCCGGTAAATCCCTGCGATCTCGATCCGCCCGGCCAGAAGGGGATGGTTCGTTGCGGCGTCCCGCACCCGCGCAACCCGCGCTTCCCAATCGTCCAGAGACGGAACAGAAAACCCGAAGTGCGGGAAGATTTGTGGCTGGCCGGATGTCTGTCGCCGGTATTCCTCCGCAGCGGCCTTGAAGCTGGCGTCGGCTACAATCGCGGCCTTCATGGCCTGCTCCAGTGCCAGTTGTGCTGGCCTGACCTCTGAGCAGTATATGACATTGTCGATACCGTTGGCGTTTGCCGGATCAAGGGATGCGAAAAGGAACACCATATCCTTTCCACCAACGTTGGTCGTGAACTCCGCGACGAAAAAGCCAAGTATTTCGAATACGGCCCTCGCTACATCCTTGTCGCCAGGGCGATGAACAGTTTCGATATGGTTGAGGCCAAGAGGTCGAGCAATCATCTTCGTTTCTCCAATGGGGTTATTCATTCACTTACTTCGGTAGGGACTGCATGGCGCAATAGCTGAACACCATCGCCGGGCCGATCGTGGCTCCTGCGCCAGGATAAGATGTGCCCATCATCGAGGCGGTTGTATTACCAGAGGCGTAGAGCCCAATTATGGGCTTTCCATCGCGAAGGACTCTGCCAACGGCATCGGTTATCATGCCACCCTTTGTCCCGATGTCGCCCGGATAGATGCGGATCGCCCAGAAGGGACCTTTCTCGATCTTGCCAAGGTTGGGGTTCGGCAGCGCCGGATCGCCGTAATATTTATCGAAGGCAGAAACACCGCGTTGGAACGCTTCATCATAATTGTTCTCGACGAAGCCGTTGAACCTGGTAATCTCCTCCTTCAGGGTGGCCACAGGGAGATTGCATTTGTGAGCGAGAGCGTCGAGCGTGTCGGCTTTGATGAAATAACCCGATTCCAGGAGCTTCTTCGGCGTTAGTCCCCCGGGGTATTTGTTAAATAAATAGTTTCTGCGATATCGACTGTCGGCGACAAGCCAGACAGGTGACTCCTTGTCTCTGTTCATCTCCCATATGATACCGCCAACGGTTAGATAGTCAGCGGCCTCGTTAACAAATCGGCGACTGTTCTCATTGACCATGATGGAGTGGGGCATGTTGCGCTCAATTGCCAGCATGTCACTTCCACCCTCCTGGTCGAGAACAGTCGGCATCCACCAAGCCGTGTCCATCAACCCCATGTCGGCACCTATGATGAAGCCTTCTTCAATGGCTTTGCCATCGAGGCCCGTGGGAGCCACGGAATGGACGGTCGGCAGATTGTGGTATTTCCTGCGCAGTTCGGCATTTAGGGAAAAGCCTCCGGTGGCCAGCACCACGGCTTTGCGCGCCTTCACGACGATGCGTTTGCCTTCCCGCGACACCTCCAACCCGACGGCTCGATCTTCATCGAAGAGAACCCTTTCGTAAGGCGCATTTAGCCACAACTTGGCACCGTGTTTTTCTGCAATCGTCCATAATCCGGCAACCAGCGACTTCCCGCGTGACAGAGGTGTGCGACCTGTGCCACGCCAAAACGCATTGAGCAGCATCACCCTTATGCCGGTGGTGAAACCCTTCAGAGAATGGGTGACGAGGAGCATGTTCGGTGCCAGCGTCGTTGCGAATTCCACAGGCGGCATCGCATCTGACGTCCGCAGTGTTTTTAGCCACTTGCCCAGTCTTTTCCCGTTGAACAAAGCGGCTTCAAGCGTTCGCCCGATCTTGCCGCCCGGCTTTTCGGGATGATAATCTGGATAGCGCGGGATCGAGACCCACTGGAAGCCAAGCCGCTCCAGATATTCCACCATCTCCGGACCGCGATCCACAAAGGTTTCAAGGCGTGGTTGCGAAGTGGCGGGGCCGTGATCGCCGACCAGTTCTTGCAGGTAAGTGAGCGCCTCTTCGCGGCTGTCTTTCAGCCCCTTTTCTCTGGCGGGGCGCGTGTTGGGAATCCAGACACCTCCGCCCGATATTGCGGAGGTGCCTCCCCATTTGTCAGTGCTTTCCAACACCAGAACAGAAAACCCTCGTTCGGCCGCTGTCACCGCAGCGGTCAAGCCCGCCGCCCCGCTTCCGGCGATGACAACATCAAAAGCGCATTCTTGTTGATTCTGGTGCATTACGGCTCCTTTCTGGTCCCAGGGTCCGCTTGTGGGCGGCGTCTCCATAGGTCGCGGACACGAACGGGACATGCGGTCGCCGAACGACGAGATGGCAACCATCCTGTCGCCTTGTAATACGCAAACATCATGCCATCGCAGTCGGAGCCGGTGCAATTCCCGATAAGTGTTCGAAACGGTTTGGCGCCCGGATCTTCGGTTTGCTTCCCTGCATCAATATAGTCAGGTAAAATCAGATAGACCGTCCGGAAAGGGTAGCATTTAATGTCCCCAAATCGGGGGCGTTCGTTGTCATAGTGGGCTCACGTAACCCGGGTGCCACGATCGACGGCAGAGCCGGAAGTGAGCGGCCTGCAATTTTTAGCTTGCGGTCGAAGGTGTTGCGTTGGGTCCAGTGGGGATCCTGCACCGCTTCTTCCAGAGTCAGCACCACCGAGCAGCATACATCCCTCCCGGCAAAGGCTTCCATCCACTCCGAAGCATCCTTCGATATAATCCGTGCTGCCACGGCATCGCGAGACGCCGCTGGATTGCGGCTGTCATCGGCTAGTTCGGACGGGAGTTCCAGAACGGCGACGAAGTTGGCCCAGAATTTGTCCTCAAGCGGCGCAGCCGCAATATGGCGACCGTCGCGCGTACGATAGATTTGATAGCGTGGTGAGCCTCCTGTAACCGTTTCTCCGCCACTGACCGGCCACTGATCGAGAGCATTGGCATTGCCCAACGCCCAGTAAAGGAAAGGAAAGAGATTTTCGCCCATCGCAACATCAAGCCAAGCGCCCTCGCCCGTCCGGTCGCGACGGCGTAGGGCCAGAAGAATGTTGATGACCGCTGGATAAGTGCCGCCGGCAATATCGGCAGCCAGGATTGGAGGAAGGATTGGCGCACCATCAGGACCGACAGTGAGACCAAGCACTCCGGTTTCCGCCAGATAATTGAGATCATGGCCTGCTTCCGTTGCTTTTGATCCGGACTGGCCCCACCCGGTAATCGAACAATAAATGATGTCTTTTTTGATTGCCTTGACAGCTTCGTAGCCAAGTCCAAGCCGTTCCATCACACCCGGGCGAAACTGTTCGACAATCACGTCAGCGCGTTGAATGAGCGGCAAGAGCATTGCCCGCGCACCAGATTGTTTCAAATCTATCGCAAGGCTCTCCTTGCCACGATTGAGCATCGCAAAATTGATGCTTTCTCCATCGACTGCAGGCACATATGTTCGCATTTCGTCACCCATATGCGGGCGTTCAATCTTGATCACATTCGCCCCCGCATCCCGCAGGATAAGCGTCGCCATAGGTCCGGGCAGCAAGGTACTGAAATCAAGAACGAGAAGGTCTTTCAAGGGTAGTTCATTGCGACTGCTCTGATTCATGATCTAGTGTCCTTTTTCAGGTGGAGAGCGTGCACCCTACTATGTCCGACCAGGAACAAGCTGGCGAAGCTGCAGACTACGCTTTCGCTCTGCCGATGAGGGGATACGCATTTGGCTTCGATATTTCGCAACCGTTCGTCTCGCAATTCCTACACCGTCGCGTTTCAGCATTGAGACAATTGCATCGTCCGACAGCACGTTGTCGGCTGTTTCTTCCGCGGTGAGTGTCTTGATCCGGTGACGGATGACGGTCGACGCCAATTCTTCCTCGCCGTCTTCCGAACCGACCCCGTCAGAGAAAAACGATTTGAGCGGGAAAAGCCCACGGTCGCAGAGCAGGCTTTTGTTGGCGATCGCCCGGCTGACCGTAGACTCGTGCACTTTTACTGCCAATGCAATCTGCCGCTGGGACAATGGACGAAATCCTTCGTCGCCAAGGCGAAAAAACTCCTCCTGATGACTCACCACCGCACTCGCAATTTTCAGCATGGTGACAGTGCGCTGATTGAGGTTGCGCACCAGATGACGTGCATCACGAAGGCAACTGCGGAGAAATTCCTTGTCTTCGTTGCGGTTGGTCCTCAAAGACAGATCCTCATAATACTCCTGATCGAGTAGCAGACGGGGCAGAAGTTCCGGGTTCATCTCGACGCGGATGCGATCACCGCCATGAGTTGTCACGAGGATGTCCGGCAATGCCGGGCAGACAGGATCAAGCTCAAAGGCCCGCCCGGGCTTGGGCTCCAATTGACGTAGTTGATGCAGTAGGTCTGACAGTTCATCCGTAGTGATCCGGCATCGACGACAAAGCTGAGCGACTTCACCGCGCTCAAGCATGTGGAGATTGTCAATCAATGCTGCCATGCTCTCGCAGACTGGCCCTCTATCGAGGAGCTGCAGAGACAGGCATTCTCTCAGATTTCGCGCGCCAACGCCGACCGGCTCGAGCTTCTGCACCTCCTCAAGCGCCCGTTCGAGGTCACAAACAGGCAAATCTGTCAGATCAGCCATCTCACCTATATCTTGGCGAAAATAGCCATCCGGTTCCAGATAGTCGATAATAGTTTGAGCAGCGAGGAGCGTGTTCGCTGGCAGACCAGCCAATGTTACCTGTTGCTGGAGATGTTCTCGTAGGCTGACTTGGTAGCGTAACACAGCTTCCAGCGAGTAGAGACGATCACTGTTGGCAGCGACTGCCGGGTTCGATGGTTGCCGCCCGGACGGCGTTGGTCTGGACGGGCGGTCATCTGCATCCGGTGGGCGATCCAGGCTGAGCAAGGGATTGCGTTCGCATTGATCGTGCAGAAAACTCTCCAGTTCACTCTGCCCGAATTCCAGCATCTCAACAGCCTGTATCGCTTGCCGTGTCAGCTGTTGCGTCTGGCGGACGCTCGCGTTGACCGTCATGCTAATATTCATTTTATCCTCCCGGCGCTTTTTCCAGTCGCCATTTCCCCTGACCGATCGCTCCCACGCATTGATCGGGCACCTTTGCCGTGCAACATCCATGCCACCTCCTCTTTCGCCAGTTTGTCGCATATTGCGTCGGTCAGCAAACCAGGTGTATGTCTTCAATGAGAACAAATTCCGCCGACAACGATAGAAGGTGTATGCGCGGGAGACAGGGAGGTTCTATGTCGAGTTCCGAAAATGGCATTCGCGGGTTAGCAATGATTGATCCAAGTGGAAAGTTAGCCTTCCACTCGGGTGCAGCGTCCGATCCCCGGGTGCGAGCGATGTTATCCGATCCCGCATGGTTGAAAGAAGCAGAAGCTCGCAAGCTGGGGATTATAAGGCTCGTTGATGCAAGCCATATCGTTCTCGTCGTCTCCTCGCAGCAGACGCGAATTGCCATTATGCTGGGAGAAGCAGGAGAGACGTCATTACAATTCTTTCTCAATGTCGAGTTTGCCAACGACATCATTGAACATCTGCTTACCGACCCATTCGACGCCATGGCGGTGATCGACGCGAAGGAACGCTTGGTCTTTGTATCACCCATCCATGAGAAGTTTTTCGGACTAAAGGCCGGGGAAGGTGTGGGGAAGAAGGTCCGTGATGTGATTGAAAACACTCGCTTGCACCATGTGGTTCGCACCGGGGTCGCGGAAGTGGGTCAGATCCAGAAAATGAATGGACGCGAAAGGGTCGTTTCCCGTCACCCCATTCGTCACAACGGCGACGTGGTTGGGGCGATCGGTCGCGTGATGTTCAAAGGACCACAGCAGGTGGAGGCGCTTTCGCGCCGCGTCAACACACTCGAACGGGAGATTGAAACCTACCGGAATGAGGCGAAAGAAAACTCACGTGCGGAGAGTGCCCTTGAAGCAATCATCGGTCAAAGCCCTGCCGTAATCAGACTTCGTGATCTGATCCGAAAGGTCGCCCCTCTCGATATCCCGGTATTGATACAGGGTGAAAGCGGGACCGGCAAAGAACTCGTCGCCAAGGCATTGCATATCATGAGTTCCCGACGGGACAATCGGCTGGTGACGGTGAATGCCGCAGCTCTTCCAGCACAGCTGGTTGAGAGCGAATTGTTTGGCTACGAGCCGGGCTCATTTACCGGGGCGGACCAGAAAGGCAGGGTGGGCAAGTTCGAACAGGCAGACAAAGGTACGATATTTCTCGATGAAATCGGCGACATGCCTATTGAGGTTCAGTCGAAGCTTTTGCGCGTCCTGCAGGATCGCGTCGTTGAGCGTGTTGGTGGCGACAAGCCGAGGAAAGTTGACTTCCGTTTATGTTCGGCAACCAACAGGAATCTCGAGGAATTCGTCGAACAGGGGCAGTTTCGGTTGGACCTGTATTACAGGATCAGCCCGTTCGTGATCCCCATGCCGACGCTTGCCGAGCGCCTCGAGGACATCCCGCTTCTGGTCTCTGCGTTCGTGAATGAACTGGCAACACAATATGCCAAGGATGTCCCCGAGATAGACAGCGATGTGTTCGATTATCTTATTCAACGACAGTGGCCTGGAAATGTGCGTGAACTACGCCATGTCGTGGAACGCGCCTTCGTGTTCAGCGAGCACGGTCGTCTGCGACTTTCAAACTTTTCCGAAGCAGCTGCCCCCCGAAAAACCGAACCTGTGAAAGCGGATAGCGTAAACAATGACGCATCCGGAGGTACATTGCGGGCAGCGCTGGACAGGTACGAGTATGATCTAATGGCCGAGGCGATGGCGCGCTTCAACGGCAACAAGAAGAAGGTCGCCGAGCACCTCGGGATTTCACGAAGCTATCTCTACAAAAAGTTGGGAGAATAAGCTTCCACCCGCGGTCTTTTGGCATGCGTCTTGCGGCTCTCAAAACAAAGAGACGCAAAGGAGAAGACTTTGGCTGGAACGGTCCGTGCAGAGAACCAAATGCCGTGGCGCCAACTGCCTCTTATTGACGCTGGAGCGGGTTGTGATTTCCTTTCCGGCTGCCGAGTGGTTGACCTGACGACTTCGATTGCCGGACCTTACGCGACGATGCTGCTGTCTGACTTCGGAGCCGAGGTCATCAAGGTCGAGCGCCCGGAGGGTGATGATGCCCGCGCGTGGGGGCCCCCGTTTCTTGACAGTCAGGCACTGTGGTTCACCGCCGTAAACCGCAACAAGAAGAGCGTCGTTCTCGATATCAGAAAAGAGACAGGGCGGGCTGACTTGCTCGCGCTCATCGAAAGTGCCGACGTCGTCGTCACCAACCAGCCGCCGGATATCCAGCGAAAGTTCAGCCTCGACTATGAGACGCTCAGCAAGATCAAGGGTGACCTCGTCTTTGTCTCTATCACGGGCTTCGGTCTGGACGGTGCGCGGTCGGAGCTCACATCGTACGATCTGATTGCCGAGGGATATTCCGGCATTATGGATGTGACCGGTGCCGCAGGCAGTGCGCCCCAGAAAGTGGGCGCTCCCGCTGCAGATATGCTCGCTGGTCAGGATGCTGCTATGGCCGCCATGGCTGCTCTCTTCGCTCGCCAAAAGACAGGCAAGGGTGCAAAGATCGATGTCAGTCTGGTTGAGAGCATGACGCGTCTGCTCGCATGCCGGATCATGAGTTATCTTGGTTCCGGAGAAGTGCCCATCCGGTCGGGGGGAACCGACAGTGTGATCGCGATTTATCAGAGCTTTGATACCGCCGACGAGCCAATCAACCTGGGCATCGGATCAAACGCGATCTGGGCGCGCTTCTGGGCAGCGGTCGAAGACGTCACCTGGGGCTCCCGGCCTGAATTTGCCACGAACGCTGCGCGCCGGGACCATCGTGCAGAAATCGTCATCCGAATACAATCGATCCTTCGCACGAAAACGCGACAAGAGTGGCTTGATCTTTTCGCAGACGCACGCGTACCGGCGGGTCCGATCAATCGTGTCGATCAAACTGCTCACGATGGCCCGCTGCAGGACCGCGGGATGTTTTTCACGCTGAAGGATGGTGAGCGGCTCGTCCCGCAAGTCGGGCTCGGCATTCGTATCAACGATACCGCAGCTGTTCCCAGATCGGCTCCTCCGTTGCTTGGTCAACACACAGAGGAAGTGCTCTCTGACCTGAAGCACAGTGAAACAAACACGAAAAGCACCTCGGAAAGCAAAGATGACATACACGCAAATCACGTACAATGAAGACGGTCCAATCGGCACGATTACGTTGAACAGACCTGATAAAGGCAACATGTTCACCGAGACGATGTGCCATGAGATCAGAGATTGCATCGAAGCGATCCGACGCGAAACGCGCACTCGGGTGCTTGTTTTAACGGGTGCCGGTGACCGCTTTTTCTGTATTGGGGGTGAGAAATCCGGCATGGAGGATACGCGCCTCTATGCAGGGATGCTTCCGACCTTGGAGATATACGAAGCGATTGACCGGTTGCAAAAACCGGTGATTGCATCGGTAAACGGTTTCGCCGTAGGCGGTGGCAATGTCCTGCAAATGGTTTGTGACGTCACCATCGCCAAGGAATCGGCGATATTCAGGCAGGTCGGACCTATGATGGGCTCGTTCGATGCTGGTTACGGCACCTGGTATCTCGAGGATCTGGTCGGCAAGAAGCGGGCGAAGGAAATCTGGTACGCAAACCCGAAGATTTCTGCCACCGAGGCGAAAGAGATTGGGCTGATCAACAGGGTCGTTCCCGATCCGGAACTCAAAGACCGCACTCGGGAATTTGCACTGGAGATCGCTGAACGCGGGGCCTTCGCGCTTGCTTCAATCAAAGGTGCCTTCAATGCGCGCCACGGTGGGGTTGGCGGCTTGTCACGCGTAACGCATGATTTGCTTCTCAGTCAGTATCTAACCACTGACGAGCACGATGAACTGAGCGCTGCGTTCAACGAGAAGCGAAAGCCTGACCCGACCAAATTCGGTCGCTAGAGGGAAAGATGCGTCCACACCTCACATTGCACGATCCCACGACCGCCCGGACCTATTACGAGCAAGGTCTCTGGACGTCGGACACCTTCTACTCTCTTTTGCGGAAGCATGCCAAAAACATGCCATCCGCCAAAGCCCTTCGGGATGGTCGCATACATCTGGATTGGCGCAGTCTCAAAGCCAGAGTCGATGCTCTTGCTGACGACTTCATTGAGCGCGAGATCGGTGTAGGCGACCGGGTTTCGATATGGATGTCAAACCGTGTCGAAGCGATTGTGACATTTCTTGCCTGTTCACGCGTCGGTGCAGCCTGCAATCCGTCGCTGCATCGCACTTTCACCTGCGCCGAAGTGATCGACATGCTTACTGAGTTGCAAGCAAGTGCGCTCGTGACCGAAGACGGGTGGGGAGCTGATGCCGACAGGACAAATATGTCCAGCATGCTCGACAGGCTTCCGTTCCTGAAGAAGGTCTACAAGCCCGCGAACATGCCTCTTTATATCACTCAATTGCAGGAAACTTATCACTCCAATTCCGACTCGGTTTCATACTTGGCGTTCACCTCCGGAACAACCGGGCGCCCAAAATGTGTGATGCATTCGTCCAACACACTTCTCGCCAACGCCCGGGACTTAAGTCGAGAGTGGAAGATTTCTGGCAGCGACGTACTACTGACGTTAAGTCCGCTTTCACATCACATCGCCTGGGTGGCCGTGGGGCAATGGCTCGTCATCGGGGCTGAGCTTGTGGTCGATGACCCTCCAAGCGGGTTAAGCCGGTTGGACTGGATCATCAAAACGAATGCATCTTACGTTTTGGGGGTGCCAACTCACGCCATGGATATTCTCGCCGAGCAGCAATTGCGCGGTATAAAGGATCTCGGTTCCGTGCGCATTTTCTACATGGCCGGGGCACCTATTCCCGATACCATCGCGCATGCGTTCTTCCAGCAGGGCATTTCACCGCAGAACGTTTACGGGATGACCGAAAACTCCTCTCATCAATTCACGCATCCGGGCGATCCGCTCAATATTGCCGTATCGACGTGTGGTCGCGGCGGCCGTTCCTACGAAGTCAAAATCTGGGATCCAGACAATATTGATCGTGAACTGCGGCTGGGTGAGACAGGTGAGATCGGTGGCCGTGGCGCTGCTCTAATGCTTGGCTATTTCGGGGATCAACGCTCGACCGAGCAAGTCTTCAACAAGCACGGCTACATGATGTCGGGAGATCTCGGTTCGCTTGATAGCTTGGGCAATCTTCGGATTGAAGGGCGCTTGAAGGACGTCATCATTCGCGGTGGCCACAATATCTATCCGTCGCAGATCGAAGCAATAGCACTGACCCATCCCGACATTTCCGGTGCAGCCGCATTCCCTGTGCGAAATGATCGTCTCGGCGAGCAAGTGTGCCTGGCGACGATAGGCAAGGTCTCGCCCAGCGATCTGCTCAAGCATCTGGCTCAGGAAGGTCTGTCCAAGTTCGATATGCCTGAATGGCATGTCGTCATGGAAAGCTTTCCGCTGACCGCCAGTGGGAAAGTCCTTAAACGGCGCCTGATCGAGATGGCCGGAAACGGCGAGATCACGCCATTACCAGTTCGATTTCAAGCGAGGAACAAGCGTTGACGACTCATGTAATCCTCGAGCGAGTGGATGAATTTGCGCTGCTGACGCTCGACCGCGCCGATGCACTCAATGCCCTTTCGTTTGATATCCTTGGCCAGATCGGCGAGGCGATCGATGAAGCCGCTTCTCTTGCTGGTATTCGTGCATTGTTGTTGACCGGAGCCGGCAACCGGGCCTTTTGTGCGGGTGCTGACATAAAGGAACTGCGCAACAGATCGCTCACGGAGCAATTGCGCGGATCTGAACTTGGTCAGAGCATCTTCTCAAAACTCGATCGTTTTCCAGTACCCTCCGTGGCTCTTGTTGAAGGCTATGCGTTCGGCGGCGGCATGGAATTCGCCCTCGCGGCAACATTTCGTCTCTGCTCACCCAATGCGGTCTTTGGTCTGCCTGAGGTCAAGCTTGGACTTATTCCGGGATATGGTGGCACTCAAAGATTGCCCCGATTGATCGGAGAAGGACGCGCCCTGGAAATGATCCTTACCGGGCGCTCGGTGAAAGCGGAGGAAGCCGCTCATATCGGCCTTGTCCATCAGGTTGTGGAGGGTAAACTTCTGGATGCCGGTGTCGCCTTCGCGCGCCGCTTCTCAGGTTTCAGCTTGCCAGCTCTGAACTTCGCCCGCCGCGCGATACAGCGCGCCGGCGATCTTACGCTTCACGAAGGCCTGCAAGTCGAGGCGGAGCTTTCGACAATGGCGTACCGCACTAACGATGCAGAAGAAGGCATGGCAGCTTTCGAGGAAAAACGTAAACCGGAGTTCAAGGATGCCTGAGGGTCAGATAATTGTTACCGGAGGTTCGAAAGGCATTGGGCTTGCCATCGCAGACGAACTGATCCGCCGGGGTCGCGATGTCGTTTGCCTGTCCCGGTCTGGCGACGGCACTGCGGGACATCAGATCAGGTGTGACATGACGGATGAAGCGGCCGTCAGGCAGGCAATGCTCACAATTGCCGAGCGCGGTCCCATCGCCGGATTGGTGAATAACGCTGGCGTCCACACCAGTGCGCCCGCAGCCGCTCTCACCGTGGCCGACTTTAACAGAACGATCGCCTTGAACGCGACGGCTGTCATGGTTGCCGCTCGCGAGGTCTTTCCGCACCTCAAAGACAATGGTGGCACCATCATCAACATCGGATCTTTCTTTGACCGCATCGGTGCACCAGACAATCTTGCATACTGCGCTTCAAAAGCAGCTGTCGGAGCGATGACGAGGGTTATGGCGGTTGAGTGGGCGCGCCACAGTATTGGCGTCATAAACGTCGCTCCAGGATACATCGAGACGGACTTGAACAGAGATTATCTCGCGAAGGCCAAGGTGCAGGCATGGATGGGCTCACGCATTCCAACCGGCGCTCCCGGAAAGCCCCACAGCGTAGCACAGCTCGTTGCGTCACTGATAATCGAGAACATTGCGTATCTTACCGGCGAGACCATCTACATCGACGGCGGCCAAGGAATTAATCACTGATGAAGCTATACCAACAGACCTCCGACGCTCGCCGTTGGACCGATATAGAACAACAGATGCTGGAACAGGTTCAGCGGGTATCAGACAGGGTTATCGCCCCCAATGCTGCTCGTATTGACCGCACAGGCGAGTTCCCCTGGCAGAACATCAGGGCACTCAACGAGCTGGGACTTAATGCCATTTTTGTCCCCGAGGCGTTTGGCGGCGTTCCCATGTCATACGCTCTTTATCTCGAGATTGTTTCGATCATCTCGGAGGCGTGTGCCTCCACTGGTATCATCTACGCGACGAATTTCCATGGCATGAAACCTTTGGTTCAGTTCGGTAACCCCGAGCAGCAAGAACGCCTTTTACCCAGAATTGCAGAAGGGGGACTTGGTGCTCTGGCAATTACTGAGCCCTCGGCGGGCTCGGATGCGACCGGCATGAAAACAAGCTTCACTCCTGATGGCGACGAGATCATTATTCGAGGATCGAAGACATTCATCTCCAACGGCGACGTTGCGGATCTTTATCTGCTTTTTGGCAAGTGGGCGGAGATCGGTGATCCTAAGAAGGCGATCTCCGTCCTGATATTCGAGAAGGGCACGCCTGGCTTCTCCGTGGTTTCAAAGGAACACAAAATGGGCCACAACGGCTCATCGACTTGCGCAATCTCTTTCGATGATTGCCGTGTGCCCCGCGCCAACCTCATTGGTGCACCGGGCGACGGCCTGAAGATTCTTTTCGCATCTCTTAACAAGTCGCGACCTTCTATCGCGGCTCATGCACGTGGCATTGCACGTGCGGCGTTCAAAGACATGGTCGCCTACGGAAATGAGCGGGCCCAAGGTGGCAAACGCGTTCTTGAGTATCAGGGTAACCAGTTCACCCTCGCGGATCTCGCCTGTGAGCTTGTCCTGGTTGAACGGTGGATCGACCATGTCGCGGCCCTGGTTGACGAGGGCGAAGAGGATATCGGCCTGGCGGCGTCAGTTGCAAAATTGAGAGCGACCGACCTCGCGATGAAAATGGCGATGGAGTGCGTCCAGTTCCATGGCGGGTACGGCTACTGCCAGGACTATCGCGCGGAACGCCTGATGCGCGACGCGAAAATCACCCAGATCTGGGAAGGCACCAATCAAATTCACAGGCAGCTGATAGGACGGAGTTTCGTTTCCAAATGAGTAAAATCTTGAGGGTTGGCGTATGTGGTGCTGGCGGCACGATGGGAAGCGGTATCGCAAGAGTTGCAGCGCGCGCCGGGTATGAGACGATATGCTTCGATCAGTCGATCGAGGGCCTGACACATGCGCGAGCCCACGCTGAGAGGTTCTTCTCCAAATCCGTCGAACGTGGCCGCATGACGGCAGCTCAGCAAACTGAGATCATGCGGCGTATGAAGGACGAAACGGATCTGAGCGCGCTGACCGAGTGTGACCTGATCGTTGAAGCCATATTCGAGGATCTTGATGCGAAACGGCAACTGTTTTCGCGTCTTGACGCGATATGCAAGCCGGAGACGATCTTCGCTTCAAACACCTCCACCCTGTCGATCACCGAAATCGCCAGCGGCTGCGGTCGCGAAGACCGGGTCGTGGGTATGCACTTTTGCCTGCCTGCTGAACTGATGAAACTGATCGAAATGTCGCGAGGCATCAATACCTCTGATGAAACTTTTCGGGCTGCGCGGGCCTGGACCGAAGCCGCTGGACAACTGCCGATCGAAACCCAGGACAAGCCAGGATTTATCCTGAACGCATTGCTGGTTCCTTTCAACAACGACGTCCTGCGCGCGATCGAGGCCGGGCTGTGCGCACCTGAGGACATTGATACCGCAATATGTGTAGCGCTCGGCTACAAAATGGGTCCATGCACGCTGCTGGATCTGATTGGTCTCGATACACAAATACGTCTGGGGGAGGCATTCCATCCCATCACGCAGGATCCTCGTGCGGCTGTGCCTCCCATCCTGAGACGAATGGTAGCGGCCGGTCGTCTTGGAAACAAGTCTGGCAGAGGCTTGTTGACCGGCCAGCAGCGTGCTCCCTCAACTGAGGCTAAATCCTTCTCGATAGAATCAGAAAACGAGAGCCGTTCATTTCCGTTGGGCGATGCATTTTTGACCAGAGCCACTGATGGTGGAGAGGTTACTGTATGCCTCGGCGGAGCATTTTCACCTGCCCCTGCGAAAGTTGCGGTAATCGTTGAACTGGGCACCGAATGCCTCGGCTTCCACACAGGAGAGGATTCGGGTCGTGAAGGCTCCAACGTCGTAGGATTTGCGCGATATAGAAACGGTTCAGATGCACCTTCAAATCTGATAGAAATTGTACGTCAACCGAAAACCTCTGCGGCAGCGGTGGATAGTGCTCGAGCAATATTCGAGCAGGCAGGTTTTCGAACAGTAATCTGTGCAGATTTGCCCGGACGCATCGTGGATCGATTAGTTCGTCCGAAATACAATGATGCGTTGCGATTTCTCGATGAAGGCCTCGCCTCGGCTGAGGACATGGACAAGACATGTTGCCTGGGCCTAGGATATCCAGACGGCCCGATTGAGCGGGTAACACGAGGTGGCCTCTCGCGTCATTTCGATGTATCGGCCGCAATCCACCGTATGACGGGATTGCCTGGATATGCGCCCGCCCGAGCGGCAGTGGTCGCGGCCGATCGACAGCAAAACCGCCGATAACCTCTCCCTTGAGGGCAACAGTCGTCCATGCGCATAAGCAGCATTCGGAAATAAAGCGTGGCTGAGAATTCAACCGTAATGAGATAATTTGGTGGATAATCGTATGTTTACTGTCGCAGTCGTTGGAACTGGTGCCATGGGCCGCGGTATCATTCAATGGGCCGCAGAGGCGGGAGCAAAAGTCATCGCTTTCGATCAGCGAAAGGGTGCTGCAACAGAAGCCTGTAATTTTGTTTCGGACATGTTCGGACGAGCAGTTTCAAAGGGGCGAATGTCTGCCGAACAAAGGCATGACGCCATGGAGCGTATACAGATTGCCGATGAACTCGGTGACCTCGCGTCGTCCGATATCGTGGTTGAAGCAATTCTAGAAGATCTTAAAACCAAACGTGATCTCTTCATGACGCTGGAGCAGGTCGTCTCCGACGACACAATTCTGTGCACGAATACATCATCTTTGTCGGTCACCAGTTGCGCCACGGGTTGTCGAGTCCCCGAACGAGTGGCAGGCCTGCACTTCTTCAATCCGGTACCTTTGATGAAGGTAGTGGAAATCATCAAGGGCGAACTGACAGAACAGAGAGTCATTGATCGACTGTTCGCATTGGTCGCAGCGACCAGTCATCATCCGGTAATCTGCGCGGACACGCCAGGTTTCGTGGTTAATCATGCGGGACGAGGGCTTGTTACTGAAGGCTTACGCATCGTTCAGGAGGGCGTTGCGACATTCGCGGATGTCGACCGCGTGATGAGGGAGTCTGCCGGGTTCCCTATGGGGCCTTTCGAACTCTTCGATCTTACGGGGCTTGATGTCTCCAGTCGTGTGCTGCGGGAAATCTACGACGCCTTTTTCCAGGATCCACGTTATCGTCCCTCCCCCCTCGTTTACCGCCGTGTCGAAGCAGGACTACTCGGCCGTAAGGCTGGACGGGGCTTTTATCAATATGACAACGGCAGAAAGGTCGAGCCAGATGAGCAGTATTGCGGCTTGGAATCGAGTGGAACTGTATTCGTTGACCCAACAAACTCCTCCATCGAGATGACCCTTTCAAAGCTGCTGACAGCCGGCGGTCTGATCAAGGCGAACTCGGCAGAGGAAGCGACTGCTGTCGTTCTGGCACCCTACGGGCTGGATGCTACAACAGCGGCGTTAGCTGCTGGATATGACCCTACCAAGGTAGTGGCCATCGATCCACTTCACCTGGAAACCTACAAGGACGGCGGACGGCTCACTCTCATGCCGACCCCTGCGACTGGATCGGCAACCGAGATCGTGAATGCGGCACTTCTGAAAGCAGGTGCCAAGGTGACGCGGATTTCGGACTCTCCGGGCTTCATTGCGCAGCGCACGATCGCGACAATTGTAAATATCGCCTGCGAGATTGCCCAGCAACGGGTCGCTGTTCCCAACGATATCGATGCAGGCGTCAGGCTCGGCCTGGGATACCCCAAGGGGCCCTTGAGCTTGGGCGACTTTATTGGTCCTGCACGGATAATGCACATACTCGTTCGCCTGCTGGAGCAGACTGGCGACCCGCGTTATCGGCCAAGCCTTTGGCTTCGTCGTCGGGCCGCATTGAACATTTCCCTGACAACACCCGAGTAGAGATATCTCATGCGCGACACAGTAATTTGCGAACCTGTTCGCACCCCGGTCGGCCGATTTGGCGGCCAGTTCCGCGCATTGGCAGCGCAAGAGCTTGGCGCAACCGTGGTGCGCGCGTTACTTGAAAGAACGGGTTTTCCTGCAGACCGCATCGATGATGTGATTTTCGCACAATGTTACCCGACAATGGATGCTCCAGCGGTTGGCCGAGTCATCGCGCTTGACGCCGGTTTACCTGTGGAAGTCCCCGGGTGGCAGCTTGATCGACGGTGTGGATCGGGACTTCAAGCGGTGATCAATGCCAGCATGCAGGTCGCGACAGGTGCATCCGATGTGGTCCTAGCGGGCGGCACAGAGTCAATGAGCAATGCACCCTTTTATTCCAATAGCGCGCGGTGGGGGGTAAAGTCAGCGTCGATGCAGTTTCATGATGCTCTCGCGAAAGGCCGAGTTACCGCTGGCGGGAAGAACTATCTTGTTCCTGATGGAATGGTCGAAACTGCAGAAAATTTGCGAAGGATATACCACATTCCGCGAGATCAACAGGATGAGTTTGCCTTCAATTCACATCTCAAGGCGGTCGCTGCGCAGGAATCAGGGCGATTTGATGATGAGATCATCCCAGTCACGGTGAGAGACCGCAAGGGAGCCTTTCTTTTTACCCGCGACGAGCATCCCCGTCCCGAGACAACAGTTGAGTCTCTAGGCCTTCTGAAGCCGATTTTGAGCGGAATTGATCCGGAAGCGACAGTTACGGCTGGTAACGCCAGCGGACAAAATGACGGCGCCTCGGCTGCAATTGTCACGACGAGGGCAATTGCTGATCAATTTGGCCTGAAGGCCTTCGCGCGCCTCGTTTCTTGGGGTGCCGCCGGTGTGGCACCCAACGCTATGGGTATTGGACCCGTGCCCGCAACTTCACGTGCGCTTCATAAGGCTGGACTGAAGCTTTCTGATATGGATCTCATTGAGTTGAATGAAGCCTTTGCGTCACAAGTGCTGGCGTGCACGCAGGAGTGGCAATTTCGCAAAGACGACTTTGAACGTCTCAACGTTAATGGCTCCGGTATCTCGTTGGGCCATCCGCTCGCGGCGACAGGCGGAAGGATACTTGCCACCCTCTTACGTGAGATGGACCGCCGTGGTGTGCGATATGGCTTGGAGACCATGTGTATCGGGGGCGGGCAAGGGATTGCGGCAATCTTTGAAAGCGTACAAGATTAGTTTTCCAACGAGCCCCTCCAGAATTTCAGCGAATTCAACCAGCCTTTCAGTCACAGCATGACGCGGATGCCTTTTGCTTGAGCGATTTGCCGATCACACGTTAACAGGAATAGATGTCTCCGCGGCAGTGATACGGTTAGTGAATTTTGGCGACACTGAATATTTGAACCTTCATAAGCAAGGACCAATATTCATGACCTTGCCATCCCATTCGTGGCAACGAACGACACTTTCCACCCCACCAGTTCGCGACGGGTGTGGAGGAGACCCACCGTTGATGGCCCCAGTGCGAAAGCTCTGTTACCATTACCGCATCAATCTTGCGAGCCTGGGCGAGTGTTAGTCTCAGAAGACGCGGACATTCAATCCAGCCATTTGAACTGCCGACCGTCAGAGCCTTTTGCTGTTCCTGCCGCCTGTCTCACGCACTCTCCGTTCGCCGAATGACGACTTTTCCTCGCGCCCGGCCAGATGCCGATCGCTCCAAGGCTGCAACGGTCTCCTCGAACACGAACTCGCTGTCAATGACTGGCCGCAGAGCGCCTACTTCGATCAACCTCCCGATTTCCGTAAGTTGATCACCCTCCGGGCGCATGAACAGAAAGCTGTAATCGATGCCGAGTGCTCGCGCCTTTTTACGGATCGAATAACTTCCAAATCTGATGAATTGCTTGACCAACCAGTTGGCGTTGACCGTTTCCGCGAAGGCAGGATCAGGCGGCCCAGCGATCGAGATCAGCATTCCCCCGCGTTTGAGAACATCAAGTGACTTCACAGTCACCTCGCCGCCAAGCGTATCAAGCACCACGTCATAGCCGCTCAGGCGCTCTTCAAATGCCTCCTGGCGGTAATCGACCACCTCATCGGCGCCAAGATCGCGAACGAGCGCTACGTTGGCGGTTCCAACTGTGGTTGCGACATGAGCTCCCAAATGCTTGGCAAGTTGGATAGCCACCGTGCCGACGCCGCCCGAACCGGCATGGACGAGCACTCGCTGTCCCGCCCGGACGTTCGCGCGCTCGACCAGCACTTGCCACGCGGTGAGCGACACTAGTGACAGCGCCGCCGCTGCCGACGGATCGAGGTTCGCCGGCATGGGGGCGAGATCCGCTTCGGCGACCGCGATCCGCTCTGCAAAGGTGCCGATGCGGTCGCCACCAACGCAGGCGAATACCCGGTCGCCAACCTGCCAACGCCGCACGCCATCGCCGATGGCAACGACGATGCCGGCAAGATCATGCCCAAGGACCAGCGGCATGTCATAGCGTAGGATCGCTTTGAAGGCGCCCGTGCGGAGCTTCTCGTCGAGCGGGTTGACGCTGCTCGCCGCGATGTCAACCACCACCTGGCCCGGACCGGCGATCGGCTCGGGCAGGTCGTGGACGGTTAGCGGCTCGCCATAGCGATCCAGGGCATAGGCCTTCATTGATCGCCTCCCGTCGGTTCCAGTGGTTCAAGTGCACCGCGTTCCCCGGACTCAACGTCGAAAACCAAAAGCGTCGAAGTCGCTGTGGCGCAAAGCCTTCCGGCGCCATCGTGAAGTTCAGCCTCGGCAAAGGCAACACGGCGCCCGCAGGAGACAATTCGTCCTGTGGCGCGAACCGTTCCGCTTTCGGCGCTAAGTCCGCGCAGGTAGGATACCTTCAACTCAAGCGTCGTATGGCCGCGTCCGGGTTCCATAACTGTATGCGTGGCAATCGCGCACGCGCTGTCGAGTAAAGTAGCCGCATAGCCACCGTGCACCGCACCCAGCGGGTTATACGCCCTGCCGTCGGGTATTCCTTCGAATACGGCTCTTCCTCGGTCGACCTCGACCAGGTGAAAATTCAGGGTATCACCCATCGGTGCTCGCCGGCCAGCGGCAAGCAAGGATCGCAAATGGGCCAGCCCATCCGGGCGGTTATCTTCGGTCTTGTTCATTATTTGCTCACCATTGCTCATGGAACGGTCGTACCCCGGCCAAGAACGACCGGGCATCTCGGGGCTTATGTGCCAAGTGGAACACTTCTGCTGCGATTGGTATTGGCGATGTAAAGCGGCAAGCAAGCGTCGTAGTTGGGCTAGCCCATTCAGTGGCTTGTCGTCCGCCTCGCTCATTATTTGCTCACCATGGCTCGTGAAACGGTCGCACCTCGGCCAAAAACGACCAAGCATCTCGTGGCTGATGTGCGAGGTGGAACACTTCGGCCGCGATCGACGTTGGCGAGATGAAGAAGTCGTCCGGCTTGGTCGGCTGAAGCTCGCGCTGCCACGGTACGTCGATCGCTGCGTCGATGACCAGATAGGCGACATGGACGCCCTTGGGTCCGAGATCACGCGCCAGGGATTCGGCAAGGATACGCTGTGCTGCCTTTGTGGGTGCAAAGCCTGCGAAGGCCGCTTTGCCTCGTTGAGACGCGCCGTTTCCGGTCACAATGATCGCGCCTTCGCCTTTCTCGACCATGGATGGTGCCGTCAAGCGGGCGAGATGGAATAGGGCCATGGCGTTTATCTCGAAGTTTCGAACCAGCGTCTTTGCATCTATCTTATCGAAGGTCCCGAATGCTCCGCCAACCGCGTTGTGGACCACCACTTTAGGCGCTCCCACCCGATCAATTGCGCTTGCCAATGCCTCAGGATCTGCCACATCGCAGGGTACTGCAATCGTATCCGCAATTTCGTCCTCAAGCGCAGCGAGTCGGTCGGCATTGCGGGCCAGCATCGCCACACGATAACCCCCTTCTACAAAACGACGAACGGTCGCTGTTCCGGTCCCTGGTCCAACGCCCGTGACGAGCGCGAGAGGCTTGTCAATATTGCTCATGCGGCGGCCTCCACCCGTGCAAGCTCCTCGCGCAAGAAGTCGATCCTGTCATTTCCGAAGAACATCTCATTGTTAACGATCATGGTTGGTGAACCGAACACCCCGCGCGTTGCCGCTTCATCAGTAAGTTTGTCGAGCTGCATTACGGCTTCTTCAGTATCGATACGAGCAGCGATAACAGCGGTTTCGATGCCCGCTGAAGCGAGTTCCTCGACGACAGCTTGTGATGTCGCGAGCGATCGGCCGTCACTCCAGATGGCACGAAACAGTGCTAGCGTTACGGCCGCCCGATCCTCTACCTCAGCGACGATCACCGCGCGTGCCATTGCCTCTCCGTCATTCGTTCGCATGTCAGAAGGATTAAACCTCAGTCCATAGCGGTTCGCCCATCGGCCGAGATCGATACGGGCATAACGACCCTTAGGGGCACAGGTGATTGTAGTAGGCGTGTTTCCGACTTTCTCCATGACGATGAGCACCTTCATAGGCTTAAAGTCGATTGAGGAGGCCAACTCGGTCAGCTGAGTAAACGCCAGGTATGAGTAAGGGCTGCGGAAATCGTAAAAGAATTCGACGGTGCGAGACATCAGTCGGCTCCTGTTGCAGTGAGAAGGTGGTGAACAGCGGCGTCGGCTCCCGGTCCTGGCCGTAGCCGAGCGCGTTCGAGCGGCAAAACTTCGTTTGTCACGGCATCGACCAGCGCTAGGGTTACGGGTCGTCCGGTCTCTCGATCAACCAGCTCGATGGTCGGGGCTCCAAATCCGGTCGCATCCCAGCGATCGCCCCATTCACGCAAGGCAACACTGACCTTCCATAGGTCCCGACCCTTGTTCGTCAGGCGGTATTCATCACGCGGCGGGCGGTCTTGGTAGCGAACACGCTCTACGATGTCGGAAGAAATTAGATGCTTTAGCCGCGCTGAAAGCGTGGCCGCCGGAATTCCTGTGCTGGCTCGCAGATCATCATATCGGCTAAGCCCGAGCGACAGGTCGCGTAAAACCAAGAACGCCCATCGGTCGCCGATCATTTCTAATGCTCCAGCGATCGAGCAGCGCATACCAGAAAAAGATTTCGTCTTCATCTCCCGTTCCACCTCTCAAGCGGTGCGCCTCGAGCGAGCCGACATCAAGAAACTGCGCCACATCTGGGCCGCCAAAGAACATTTCGATGCTCCGCAGCTAACCGCACCGATCTGATATTCCATTAACTTCAATTATTGAAGCTACTACAATGTGACGGCGCAGTCCAGTCCGCCGTGTTGCCGGAAAGTGTTCAAAGGGACCAAAGCCCGCTACCCACAACTGCTTTCCGCTGACATTCAACCGAAAGCCCGATCAGACAAAGCTGTCTTCATCGTATTGGTCGAGTTGTATATCGTCGCAGGCTTCGAGTTCTTTTGATAGCCCGACAAGATCAGGAATAGCCGTGATGGTCGGAAAGACGATCGCAAGAGTCTAGGGTCAAATGGGGTATTCGGCTTAAGCCCATCTGGCCCTAGTCGCCATCTACTGACTGCCGCAAAAGTGATCTGCACGACACCTGTAGGTCGGCGGATCGTCTTGGACAAAGAATTCTCACCGCCCTTGAAATCTCCCTTTTTCCGTTTCCGCTTGAACGCGGTTCAGCAGTCGAGGCGCTTATTGATGCTCAAATTATTGTCCGGTAACGGAGTTGATGGTATTGCCGCTTGCTCGTCCCAAGCGGTCGATTTGCTGCCCATAGCTCCGCCGAGTTTGAGGATCGAACACCGCTATTGGCGCGTTGACGAGAACGCTAGCAGTTCCGCCAACTGTCTGCGCAGCACCAATCGCCACCGCACCAAGGCGATCTCCAACTCCAATTTCCGAATCTGTAATCGTTTGTCCGGTCACCAACCGGGATCCGATTAGTTTGACAACTTCCGGGCTTTCCGCAAATTTCCCGTGATTTAATCCGTCGCCGCTTTTCAGAGCAGTCAGGTCGATGATTGCTATTCCAGACTTCTCAAGCTCCGACTTATAGGGTTCAACGGACGGATCGATCTGTCCAAGCCTGTCGATATTCCCTGAAATACGACGCGACAAGCTTAACGCACGATCGTCACGCGAAACAAATATTGTCATGTTCGGTCGTCTCTCACCCATCGACTGCCATTGTTTTCCAAACACATCAACGTCGAGATCAGGAGAAGCGAGAATTACATTCTTTATCTTGGAGGCGACACGGCCATCTCGAATTGCCATCTGTCGAAGGGCTTCGACTGTTAACCAGGAGCCCATCGAGTGCGCCATAATCGTGATTTCCCCAACCGCTGGATTGTCGGCTGTCTGACGCAGGACTTCTTCAAGCGCGTCTCTGGAGTAATTGGTGCTTTCCTTATCGTAATTATAGTCAAACACGCTGGCACGCGACGGCCACGTGAAGATCAGCGGCGCGACGTCTGCGCCTGAATCGTGCACGATTTGGGTAAAGCGGTAGACAGCGGCTTCATAGGTATTGTTGAAGCCATGAACAAAGATCATCACACGTCGGCTGGCTGGCATATGAGATTTGAGCCAGCCACGAGCTGCTTCATCACTCTCAATCGACTTAACGCTAATGGTGGAAAAATCAGTCGCAGGATTGGCAGGAAGCCGCTTCGGCCACTGAACCTGTCCAACCTTTCGGCTCTTTGCCGGTGGAATGGAAACCTTGATTTCGGTAATAGCAAGTTGATCAGCCCTCTCCCCTGTAAAAGCCAAGCTTTTATCGTCGGATGGTTTTCGTGTTGTGGCGACCAAAACATCGACTACTGAAGCCTCTGGTGTCGTTTTCCCTGTTGGTTGCAAGACGCCTGTCGGGCGCCCGGCACAGCCCGTTAGAACCGCCACAATTACCAGGCCTGTCATAAAAGTCGACCGCTGACGTTTGAATCGGCTGCATAAAGAACGACGGCCAATAATCACTTGATAAGAAAACATGGTTTTATGAAGCCTCTTTGAGAGCGTTTAAACCACGTTGCGTTATTCGATAAACTGTTGGCTTTGACGCGATGAGCTCGCAAAGCCCTTTTCGTGAAAGCCGCGTCAAGCCATCGCGCGCAGATGCTTTAGCCAGATATGGATGACCATTCGGAAGTGTTTCGCTGACATAATTAATGTCGGCACCGTCAGGCTTTTGCGTGAGGCGTCGCAAAATTCTCGACTGCCTGGCGGTGAGCTTTGGTTGCACACTCCTTACTTTCTCTTGAAAGTGCACTGTGTCGTCTTTCATGAACTTTTCGGGCACAGCTTCACCGTTCAATGCGTGGAACTTCGGAACTCCATCCCGCGTCCCATCTAGATCATGTCCGGCTTCATTAAGAACGACGTGCACCGCACGCACATATTTCAGCTGTTCCACGAGAGCAAGTTCAGCCCATGCACGCTTCGTCACGTGACCGTAGAGGCTTATGCTAAGATGGCGCCAAAGCTCCACAGCGCATCTTTCAATAAGTTTTTCTGGCGGCGTCATAGCTAGCTTCCAAAGTTTTTTTGATTTTTACGAACGATAGCATTCAGATCTGATTGATCGAACGCTCATAAGTGCGACTGTTCAATGCGTTAAATCCTGTCGAAATGAAGCAAAGAGACCTGTGATGCTTTTCTTTGCGTTCGCCACAACACGGTCACTGCGTTCGGAAAGCAGAATCTCTCGCTCAAATCCTTTAACGAGCGATCGCGTCGTATTAAAAGAGGTCTCTGGAGAATGCCCGTTGCCCAACTGACCTCGTTCTGCGGCGCGCAGAAACGCAAACTCCATCGCCCATCTTTCCTCTATTTCCAACTTCCTGATAACGCGTTGTAACGCATCCGGCTTGGCCTGGAGATCAATGCGTAATACGATCGTGAACATCCGCTTCAGATGCGGGATCGTTCCCAAACAATCAAACCACGAGAGAAGTTTTTGCTCCAGAAAGCCGAGAGGTTCAAAGCTTGCACCCCTGGCATCTTCGTCAAAAATTTCCTGTAGATGATTGACATGAAGACCAGCAAAAAGCTCATGAAGCAAATCATCCTTGCCCCGAAAATGCCAGTACAAAGCCCCCCGTGTGACTCCCGCTTGAGCAGCGATTTGATCCAAGGAGCAGTTTTCCACGCCCTTGCTATAAAAGAGCAGCTCAGCGGCTTCCAGTATGGCTGCCCTTGTAAGGGCAGCCTCTGATTTAGTTCTTTTCAATCGCCTTTCCTCCGCCGTCCCCCGGAATACTCTCAGCGACATTGTCCTTGGAGAACATCTTCATCACAAACACGAAGAACACCGGCACGAAGTAAATTGCCAGGACGGTTGCCGTAATCATTCCGCCCATCACACCAGTGCCAATCGCATTCTGGCTTGCCGCGCTCGCGCCTTTTGCGATAGCGAGTGGGACTACCCCAAGCGTAAAGGCGAGAGAGGTCATTAGGATTGGCCGGAACCGAAGCTTGCACGCTTCAATGGTTGCCTCGAGCAGAGGCTTGCCTTCAGCTCTCAGATCCTTGGCAAACTCAACGATCAGAATGGCATTTTTTGCTGACAAGCCGATAATTGTGATCAGACCAACCTTGAAATAAACATCGTTGGGCATGTCACGCAGCATAACGGCCAGCACAGCACCGATGAGCCCAAGTGGAACCACCAACATCACGGATAGCGGTATCGACCAACTTTCATAGAGCGCCGACAGCAGCAGAAAGATGAATACAACAGTCAGGCCGAGAAGGAAGGGGGCTTGCGACCCGGACTGAATTTCCTGCAGCGACTGGCCGGACCATTCGTAACCAAATCCTTCCGGGAGTTGCTGCGCAAGCCGCTCCATCTCGGCAATTGCAGCTCCTGATGAATATCCGGCAGCTGCATCGCCTGCGAAGCGTATTGCCGGGTAGCCGTTATAACCAACAATCTGTGCAGCACCCTTTGACCATTCGACTGTAGAGAACGATTGCAACGGAACCATGCCACCTTTTGAGTTTGCAACATTCAGATTGAGCACGTCCTCAGGCGTCATACGTTTCTGATCATCGGCCTGGACGGTCACTCTTTGCATCCTGCCGGCGTTTGGAAAATCGTTGATATAGGACGATCCAAGATTGGCAGATATTGTCGCGTTTATTTCCGCAAAAGTGACACCAAATGTATTGGCTTTTTCCCGGTCAATATTGATGATGAGCTGAGCTGCAGCGGGCATGCCCTCAGTTCGCACGCCGCTCAGCACCCGGCTCTTCTGAGCCTCAGCCATAAGTTGGTTTGCCGCACTGTTTAGCGCGATCTGGCCCGCTCCCGATCTGTCTTGCAAGCGGAAGGTAAAGCCTCCCGAATTGCCGAGGCCCTGAATTGGCGGAGGCGATAGCGCAAAGGCGATTGCGTCTTGTAGCTGCGCCATGCTGCCATTGCCTCTTTGACTAATCATGGCAGCGCTGTTGTTTGCGTCACGCTCGCTCCAATCCTTTAGTGTTACGAACGCAATCGCGGCATTATCGCCGAAGCCAGAAAAGCTGTAACCGTGGATAATGGTACGGTCTTCGACCGAAGGCTCCGCGGCAAAAACCTTGTCAATCGCTGTGGCAACAGTGTCGGTTCGGTTTGTGCTGGCTTCGGGAGGTGTTTGAATATCAACCAGTACAAAGCCCTGATCTTCATTCGGTAGAAATGATGACGGAAGCTGCAAGAAGAGGTATGCCAGCCCGCCTACAATCACGACATAGATAATCATGAAACGGCCGGTGCGTTGGACAATCCAGCTAACGCTATTCGAGTAGCGCCGGGTACCGGCGTCAAACTTACGATTGAACCAACCAAAAAAGCCCTTCTTTTCATGATGACCCTGAGGGATCGGCTTAAGAAATGTCGCGCAAAGGGCTGGCGTAAGCGAAAGTGCCAAAAAGCCCGAAAACAGAATGGAAACGACCATTGTCAGACTGAACTGTTGATAGATCACTCCAACTGCGCCCGGGAAGAACGCCATAGGGATAAACACAGCAGTCAACACGATCGTAATGCCAATGATAGCGCCGGAAATCTGGCTCATTGCCTTCCGCGTCGCCTCCTTAGGCGACAGGCCTTCTTCCGCCATTATTCGTTCGACGTTTTCGACAACGACAATGGCATCATCGACAAGAATACCGATTGCCAGAACCATCGCAAACATTGTGAGAACGTTGATCGAAAACCCACTTACGAACATGATCGCACATGTCCCCAGCAGGGCGACGGGCACCACAAGCGTCGGGATGATGGTGTAGCGGAAATTCTGGAGGAAGATGAACATCACGATGAAGACGAGAACGATCGCTTCGATCAGTGTATGCATCACTTTTTCAATGGAAATTTTGACGAATGGAGATGTGTCGTATGGGACCAGATATTCGATACCAGATGGAAAATACTTTGATAGCTCCTCCATCTTAGCCTTAACGGCGGTAGCGGTTTCCATCGCATTGCCTGTCGGCGAAAGCTGGACCGCAATTGCGGCTGCCGGCTTTCCGTTGATCTGGCTGGAGAAGGAATATGCTTCCCCACCAACCTCAATCCTTGCAACATCACGAAGGCGAACGGATGAGCCGTCGGAGTTTGCCCGAAGAACAATAGAGCCAAACTCTTCGGGGGTGGTCAGCTGCCCTTTAACAAGCACGGTCGCTGAAATCTGCTGATTTATCGGATTGGGACGCGCTCCAATGCGTCCGGCTGCAACCTGTGCATTTTGCGCCGCAATTGCATTATTTATATCGGCCGTCGAGAGTTTGAGACCAACCATTTTATCCGGATCAATCCAGATCCGCATGGCACGCTGGCTCGCAAAGACCTGCGCGCGTCCTACGCCCTTGATGCGCTGTATTTCGCCAAGAACATTTCGGTTCAGGTAGTCGCCTAGTCCAATAACGTCTGTGTTGCCGTCGGTTGACACGAGGGCGACAAGCATCAGGAAGCCAGTGCCAGCCTCTTGTATCTGCACACCTTGACGAGAGACCACCTCGGGTAAGCGGGACTCAACACGGCGCACAGCATTCTGAACATCAATGGACGCCTGCGACGTATCTGTTCCAGGTTCGAAAGTCACATTGATCTGTACGGTGCCCGAGGAGTCAGACGTGGATTCAAAATAGATCAGCCCATCAACACTATTGAGTTCCTGTTCAATAGGTGCAGTGACACTTTGATAAATATCTTCCGGGGATGCACCGGGGTAAGTCGTGAAGATCGATATCTGCGGCGGAGCCACATTCGGATACTGAGCGACAGGTAGGGAGGGTATCGCTAGAAACCCCGCAATGATGATGAAAATCGCAACGACCCACGCAAAAATCGGTCGACCAATAAAGAACTGCGCCATGACGACTGCCTTTGAAGCTTAATTATCGAGACTGACATTCGTTACCGAACAGCAGCAGTGGACTCCGGTGACTTCCATGCGACGGGGTTGACGGTTGCTCCGGCAGCTGTCTTCTGAAACCCTTCGGCAACAACGCGGTCACCCTCATTCAGTCCCTGTTCGACAACCCAACGGTCACCGACCATACGACCCACGACAACGCGGCGCTGTTCAACGACATTCTGATCATTGACAACGAGGACATTTGCCTGACCACCGGCATCCCGCTGGACCGCCTGTGTCGGAACCGCGAGTGCTGCGCGCTGTATCCCCTGTTCGATCGCAACGCGTACAAACATTCCGGGCAACAAATCGCCATCGGGATTTGGAAATTCGCCACGCAGCGTTATCTGTCCGGTGCTCTCGTCAACTGCCGCTTCTGAGAAAAGTAACCGACCATCCAAGGGATAATTCGTACCATCGTCGAGGATCAGATGAACTGTTGCTTCATTCGGACCAGTCATAAGCTGACCGTCCTGCAATGCCTTGCGCAACCGTATCAGGTCTGCAGCCGGTTGCGTAAAGTCGGCATAAATCGGATCAAGTTGCTGAATGGTCGCAAGATTTTCCGACCCATTCGCACTCACCAGCGCGCCTTCAGTAATCAATGCGCGACCGATACGTCCGGAGATAGGCGCTGAAACGTTGGTATATTGCAGGTTCAGCTGCGCTTGTGCCAATCCCGCCTGTGCGACCGCTACGTCCGCCTGCGCCTGCGCAAGTGCTGCAATGGCGGTCTCGCTATCTCGCTGGGAGGCAACATTTGACTTGCGTAACTGCTCTGCGCGATCCGCTGATTGCTGGGCCTGCAAAAGGGAGGCTTCGGCGCGTTTAAGCGTCGCGTCCGCACTGTCGACCTGCACCTGGAATTGGGCTGGGTCAATTCTGTAGAGAACATCACCTTTCTTGACAAAAGATCCCTGCTGGAAAACCTGGTCGACAACTATCCCCGTGACACGTGGACGAACTTCCGCTAGCCGTGTCGGCGCAATACGTCCAGGGAGTTCCTTGTTTATCGGCAGCGCTTCTGGGCGTAGCTCCACAATACCAATATTAGCCGGCGGCGGCGTTTCCGCTGCCTGTTCATCTTTCTGGCAGCCGAACAATACGGCCGATAAGGCGAAGCACACCATTATGCCCACGAAACGATTTCTCATTGCTACTCCAATTGTCGTAATCTGGCGGCCGTAAATTTTGACTGCTTTGCCGTTTTTAGCCCGCTGATCGCTACGTCGCGCGCAGCCAGAAAGGATACGGATAAGTGTACTAATTCAAGTTTGCCATTTTCGCAACTGATCAGTATACTTTTTTCATCATAAGGGGTTTAGATTTGACGGAACAAACCTTGCATCTGACGGGTCGGCCAACGAAAGCCCAGATGCTTCAGATCACAAACGCCGTTTTGGACACGGCGTGCGAATTCTTCTCAGCCAAAGGGTTTGCGGGCGCATCGATGGATGACATTGCCGATCGTGCTGGCATCACAAAACGCACCATTTATCGCCGCTATCCAAGCAAGCATGCCTTGCTGGATGCGGTTGTCGAGCGGGAGATTTTACGGTTTCATGAATGGCTAAATGGTGCTGAACCTGCCCAAACCACAATCGCAAAGCTCAAAAACACAGCGTTTCGTCTGTTTGAATATAATACGAGCACTTACAATACTCGTTTTGCAAATTTCCTGTCTGCTGAGGGGAGCTTTTCTGAGGAACTGCGAGAAAAGGTCATTGAGTGGGAAGACGTCGCCCTCGCTCCCGTCATTTCCTTGATTTCCGCTGCCCAAAAGGACAAATTCTTACCCGTAATAGACACAAGCGAGTTGAGCTACTTGTTATTGGATCTGATCCACGGTGGGCGCCAGATTAGAAATCTTGATAGGTTGATGAAAGGAAGCATTGCCACCAGAACACAGTTTTTTGAATATCGATGGAAGATATTTCTCAACTCAACCAGCGGATAAGCTTCTCAGGCGGCAGATCTGCTGATGCAATGGCCAAGCGATAATGCCCGAATGAGCGTGTTGCCACTTCCCTGAGTTTCATCAATCAGACTAACCAACAAACCGTGTAGCGCGTTTATCAGTCTAGTCTGATGCGTGAACGCAATCGGGCATTAAGCCGGTCCACTAGCCATATAAGACTGCCATTCCAAAAGCCGTGAATGCGAGACTGATGTGCCCGGTAAAGCATGGCATGGCTGAGTTGCGCGAGATGACCTCTGATGGAACGTCCCTCGAGAAAACCGAATTTCCCCAACGAACCGAAGGCGTCGTACTGGGCAAGAGATACGAGTGCTCCGAAGTTACGGTAGGCGTAACCGGGTATTGGCTTTCCATTCAGCCAAGCAGGCAGATGACTGATCATATGGCGCGCCTGCTGATGGGCGATCTGGGCAGTGGGAGGCAATGGGCGTTGTTCCCCGACAGGCGTGAAGCTTGCACAGTCACCCACGGCAAAAATCGCCGGATCGTGCGTCGTCTGCAGGCTTGGCAGCACCACAAGCTGGTTATTTCTCGCAGTCTCCAGCCCATCCAACTCATGGAGAAAATTTGGCGCTTTCACACCAGCGGCCCAAATCATCAACGAGCTTTCTACCAACTCACCGCCTGACAAACGAAACCCGTTTTCTTCAGCAGCGCCAACTCTCGATCCGGTGAGCACTGTAACGCCTAGCTCTTCGAGGCGGCTCTTCACCGACTGAGAGATATCAGCCGGGAAGGAGGCCAGCAATCGATCGCCGCTTTCAATCAGGCAGACCTTCAATCGGGAAGACATTCCAGCAGCGCCGTACAAATCCGCAGTCTGCGCCAGATGGACAAGTTCTGCCGCCAGTTCGACGCCGGTGGCGCCACCCCCCACGATGCTGATCGACAGCCTGCTTTGCTCCTCCATGCTCTGGAGCATCCGGATGCGCAGTTCCTGATTGAAATTGTCAGCCTGCGCGCGCGAGTCAATCATGTAGCAATGCTCGAATACGCCCGGTGTTTTAAAGTCGTTAGCCTGGCTGCCCAGCGCCATGATCAGGACATTGTACGGCAGCCGTCGCCCCTGCATCATCAACCTGCCGTCCGGCGCCGAGATCGGCGCGACCAGCACCTCCTTCGCCTTTCGGTCGAGCCCACACATCGCGCCAGGCTGGTAGATGAATCCGCTATTTCTGGCCTGCGCAGCATATGCGACCTGCTGCTGGTAGACATCGCGCGTGCCGGCACCGATGGTATGCAGCATTGGTTTCCAGATATGCGCACTGTCTGCATCAAGCAGGGTCACCTCGAACTGCCTGTTTCGCCGGGCAGTTCGTCCCAGCTGCGTCGCAATTTCGAGACCGGCAACGCCGCCACCAACCACCAAAATGCGCTTAGAGTGTCCTACTTCTGAACTCATCAATCTGTTCCATACCCTTTTCTTGCGCTGGCTAGTTTCTCGGCGTCGATCCTGAGTTCTCTCTCAATCGAAAGGCTGGCCGTGCCGCCAATCGGAAGAGACTTCATCGCCAGATAGCTGAACACCATGGCCGGACCAATCGTGGCGCCCGCACCTCCATAGCTCTCTCCCATCATCGAAGCCGTTGCATTCCCCGATGCGAACAAACTCTCGATCGGAGCGCCATTGCGCAGCACGCGACCGATCTCGTCGGTCACGACGCCGCCCTTGGTCCCGATATCGCCCGGATAGACTCTGACCGCCCAGAATGGCGCTTTTTCGATCTTTCCAAGGTTGGGATTTGTCATGCCCGGATCGCCATAGTAACGGTCGAAAGCCGAGGCTCCGCGATGAAAGTCCCGGTCGTCATTCGCATCGACAAAACGGTTGAATCTGCTAATTTCCTGTTTGAGCACATCAGCCTCCAAGCCGCATTTGCGCGCCAGCTCCTCGATCGTATCAGTTTTGATGAAGTAACCGCTGTCGATCAGCCTTTGGGGGGTGACGCCACCGGGGAAGTTGGCGAAAAGATATTTCTTCCTGAACCTGGCGTCGGCAAGCAGCCAGACCGGCACCTCCCGCTCCCTGTTCATCTCCGCCAGAACGCCGCCGACGGTCATGTAGTCGGCAGCTTCGTTGATGAAACGTCGGCCTTCCTCGTTCACCATGATCGAGTGCGGCATGCCGCGCTCGATCGCGAGCATGTCGCGTCCGTCGTTCTCATCGAGAACCGTTGGCATCCACCAGGCGATATCCAGCATCGCCATGTCGGCGCCGATCTTGAATCCATCCTCAATGGCTTTGCCGTCGATACCCTCAGGAGCCATAGAGTAACGCTCGCCCAGATTGTGGAATTTTTTGCGCAAGGACTCGTTTCTAGAGAAGCCGCCGGTGGCAAGCACTACTGCCTCCCGGGCATTCACGACAACCTTCTTGCCGTCGCGGTGTACGACGAAACCGGAAGCACGGTCGCCATCGAAAACAATCTCGTCGTAGGGAGCAGCGAGCCACATTTCCACACCGTGTTTCGCGGCGATCTGCCAAAGGCCTGCGACAAGGCTCTTGCCGCGCGATAGCGGCACACGCCCTGTCAGACGCCAGAGGGTGTTGAACATCATCACGTAGGCTCCCGTCAGCAACCCCTTGAGAGAAGAGGTCGCCATCAGCATCGCCGGCGCCAATGTCGTGGCGAATTCTATCGGCGGGGCCCGGTCGGGCTGCCGCATGGACTTGAGCCATGACCCCAACTCCTTGCCATTGGCGATGGCAGTTTCAAGCGTTCGGCCAATTTTTCCGCCAGGCTTTTCCGGGTGGTAGTCAGGATAGGGTGCTATGGCGACCCATTTGAGCCCGAGGCGAGCCAGATAGTCGACCATCTCGGGTCCGTGATCGACATAAGCTTCCAATCTCCCTTGCGCCGTCGCCGCGCCATAATCACCGACGATGGCCTTCAAATAGGTGAGAGCCTCTTCCCGGCTGTCTTTCAGGCCTTTCGCTTTGCCGAAGCTGTTGTTCGGTATCCAGACTCCCCCACCGGAGATGGCAGACGTTCCACCCCAGCGATCGGTGCTTTCCAGGACCAGGACCGAATAGCCGCGTTCCGCCGCAGTGATCGCGGCGGTCAGTCCTGCGGCCCCACTGCCAGCTATAACAACATCATAGGTGTATTCATCGCCTGCGATCATGGTTCACTCTCTCTCGTGACGGGTTGGATCTGCACTGCGACAAGATCGGGTAAGGGCGCTCTTCCGGCGCGAAGCTACGCAACCGTCGCCCCGCCATCGACGACCAATTCAGCGCCGGTGACAAAACTTGCTTCATCCGATGCGAGAAAAAGCGCCATATTGGCGATATCTTCCGGCCTCCCGAGGCGGCCCAGCGGTATGGCCGCGGCCGTCGCGCGTCTGGAGGCATCGTCCGGAATCACCGCCTGCACCATTCCGGTGTCGATGGTTCCAGGGTGAATGGAATTACAACGAATGCCATGGCGCGCCTCATCGACGGCCATGGCCCTGGTGAATGCGCGCACCCCGCCCTTCGTTGCCGCATAGGCCGCCGTCCCGGGGACGCCGATCAGGGCAGAGACCGAAGAGATGTTGACGATGGAGCCGCCCTTGGCGCGCATATGCGGGACCACTGCACGGCATCCGAGGAAAGCGCCGCGAAGATTGACCGCCACGAGCCTGTCGAATGTGTCAAGCGACGTTTCGGAGATGGTATCTCCACGGAACATGCCGGCATTGTTGACGAGGATATCGATAGAATCCCAGCGGCTGCGCGCCAGGTCCACGACCGCATCCCAAGCCGCCGGATCGCTGACATCCATGGCGTGGACCAGGGCCTTGTCGGTCAATCCTGCCAGTGCTGCGAGGGCCTCATCGAGGCCAGCCTGACTGATGTCCGTGAGCAATACGGCTGCGCCTTCTTCAGCGAACCGGCGCGCAGTCGCAAATCCCATTCCCTTCAGTGACGCGGCGCCCGTTATGATCGCCGTCTTGCCCACCAACCTTTTACTCATGGACTTGTTCCTCCTGCACCCCGCCACGCAGGACCGCCGGTGCTGTTCCAACAAAATAAACGTTACACGATGTAACATTTATCGATAACTAGACCTATAACTTTGCGAACGTCAAGAAATTTCGTGTATGAGTGCCGGAGGTAAAGGAGACAGTGAATGCGCCAACGTGCGGACGGCCGGGAAAATCGGCTACGCCTGATCGAGGCTGCCGAAGCCATTTTCGCGGATGAGGGGTTCGATGTTCCGCTCGATGCCATAGCGAAGTCGGCTGGCGTGAGCCGCATGACGTTTTACCGACACTTCCAGGACCGGGAGGCACTTTGCTTCGCTATTTTCGAGCGGAACATCGTGAAGTTAGAAGACATGGCAACGCGACTACAAAGTGATCCAAACGCTTTTGCGCTGCTTCTGGATGCTTTGGCCGACATGTTCGCCAGCGACTATGGCCTGGTGGAAGGATTGACGAGACAACAAACGCACCAAGATCAACTCAACAGCCTGAGGCAGCGGGTCGTCGAGCTTCTGTCCGCGCCGCTGGTGCGGGCCCGAGACTTCGGTTTGATAAAAGGGGATTTTCAGCTGAGCGATCTCTTCATCCTGATCGACATGCTGGGGGCGTCGGTCGGCGTTGGATCGATAGAAGCCAGGCGCTCTCGCGTCCGTCGAGCATTGATGATTTCCAGCTCAGGCTTCACGCCCCCTCCAGGAACATCGACGGGCATCCCGTCAGAGCTGGGGGACGGCAGGGCGCGGGAGTGTTGAGCCGGGCAGATCCGCCCGCCGGCTGTCGCAAGGATAACGCCGCCACAATTACGAGCGAACAAAGTGGCGCAGATATGGCAGCAGGCTGAACAGGCCTTGAGCAATAGGCCCCTCTCAGATACAGTCAGCACAAAGATATGGCTGGAGCGTTATCGTGTGCACGATGACACTCATTATCCCTGTGAGCCTGTAGCTGCACTTTTCGCGCCAGTATTTGCGCGACGCTATGCTTCGCAGGATTACGCCGTTGTCCGACATGTCAACCGTTTCAAGGTCATTCACCGCCGTCTGCTTCTCTGTAACCAGAGAGGTTTTCGCGCCATTGTCGTTCTGTGACCTACAGGATGAGCGCGAATATGGCACGGGATACCAAGACCAGGCGGAAGGAGCAGAAGGAGTTCGGCCAGCCCGAACTCACCCTCCTACGCGTTGGCACTGGCCCAGATCCGCGCCTAATCGAAATGGCTCGCCTTCTCGCGCGTCGGGCTGCAACCGAACTTTACGAGCAGGAGAGAACGAAACGCCAGACAAAGCGCTCCTGATCAACACCCAGGGGATTACATCGTGAAAGTCGCCGTTTACGCACGCTATTCGTCAGACAATCAGCGGGACGCATCCATCGCCGACCAGCTGCGCATATGTCGCCTTCATGCTGAAAAGCAAGGTTGGCATATCGTCGAGGAATACACCGATCACGCCGTATCCGGCGCCTCCCTGCTCCGCCCCGGCATCCAGGCACTGATCTCCGATGCCAACCGTGGACGCTTCGATATCATCCTTGCCGAGGCAATGGACCGGCTGTCTCGTGATCAAGAGGACATTGCCGGTATATTCAAACGCATGACCTATTCGGACGTGAAGATCGTCACCCTTTCCGAGGGAGAAATCACCCATCTTCACGTAGGTCTCAAGGGCACGATGAATGCCCTCTTCCTGAAGGATCTTGCCGATAAAACGAGACGCGGACAACGCGGTCGTGTGGAAGCGGGCAAGTCCGGCGGCGGTAACTGCTACGGCTACGATGTCGTCAAGAAGTTTGACGGCAATGGCGAGCCAGTGCGCGGTGACCGCACCATCAACGAGATTGAGGCCGACGTCATCCGCCGCATCTTCAGGGACTACAACACCGGCAAGTCGCCAAAGCGCATTGCCGTCGAGCTAAACAACGACGCCATCGCTGCGCCGGGTGGTGGAGATTGGGGCTTCAGCACCATCAATGGCAACGCCAAGCGCGGTAACGGCATTCTCAACAATGAGATGTATATCGGCAAACTGGTCTGGAACCGTCAGCGGTTCATCAAGGACCCGGACACTGGCAAGCGCCAGGCGCGCCCGAACCCCGAATCCGAATGGATTATTCAGGAGGTCCCTGAGCTTCGTATCCTCGACGAGGATCTGTGGAACGGCGCGAAGAACCGCCAAGCCGCCATCAAGCACACACGAGGCGACGTCGGGGAAAAGGAGAACCATTTCCGTGAGCGCCGTCGCCCCAAATACCTTTTTTCCGGCCTCACTAAATGCGCCTGCTGCGGTGGCGGCTACTCTATGATCTCCGCCGATCTGGTCGGCTGCTCAACTGCGCGCAACAAGGGCACCTGCGACAACCGCAAGAACATTCGCCGCGATCGCCTCGAGGCACGCGTGCTCAACTCTCTTAGCCACCATTTGATGGACCCGGCCCTGTTCAAGGAGTTCTGCGACGAGTTCACCCGCGAGATGAATCGGCTGCGGATGGAAGGGCGTGCATCGATCGATTCGGCCGAAGCCGAAGTCAAAAAGATTGATCGCGAGCTGGACACGCTTCTCAACCTGATCCTGAGGGGTGGCGCAGCAGACCGTCTCAATGAGAAGATGGTCAGCCTTGAACGTCGGAAAAAGGAAGTAGAGCAGTTTCTGGCTGAGGCCGATGAACCTCCTCCCCTTCTGCACCCCAGCATGGCAACCTACTATCGCATTCAGGTCGCAGAGCTTTACGACGCCTTGCAGGAGGATTCGGACGCCAAGCGGATGACCGCGGCCGATTTGATCCGGTCGCTGGTGCAAGAGATCATCCTGGCGCCGGGCGAAGACGAGCTTCTGATCGACGTTCGTGGGGATCTGGCTGGCATCCTGGCCATATCCCTGAATACGAAAAAGCCCGCCACAAGGGCGGGCTCTTCGCAAATAGAGTTGGTTGCGGGGACCGGCTCAAATCAGAACTTGCGAACACAAAAAAGCCGCCCGGATGGGGCGGCTGATGTGCGCGATCAAGGATCGCAATCAGAGATGGTTGCGGGGGCAGGATTTGAACCTGCGGCCTTCAGGTTATGAGCCTGACGAGCTACCGGGC